>DATKVB010000015.1:0-64427 GCA_035530295.1 bacterium
ATCTCCTCGATGATGGCTATCTTCTCAGCGATCTGGCGCATCGCGACAACGGTCTCGCGGACGGCGGCAAGGCCTTCCTTGGCATCGCCTGCGGCCTTGGCCGAAATCTTCTCGGTCTGGTATGAGTTGTCGGCGTTCTGCTTGATGTTGGCGCTCATCTGTTCGACGCTGGCCGAGACTTCCTCGGCGCTGGCGGCCTGCTCGGTGGCGCCCTGCGACAGCTGCTGGCTGGAAGCCGCTATACCTGAAATGCCTGTGGCCATCTGTTGGGCCGCCGATGACAGCTCGGTGGCACCATCAAGAACGAGCACGCTCGTTTCCTGCACTTCCCGCATCACATGGGCCAGATTGGCTACAGTCACCGACATGGCACGAGCAAGATCACCGGACTCATCTCGTGAACGGGTCCATCGCTCCGCGACGGTGATGGTTGTATCGCCTTGAGCCAGTGCGTTGGAAATGTTGACGCACTCACGCAACGGCCGCGTTATTCCCTTGGTCAGCAGCACCGATGCGATCACGGTCAAAGCGATGGCCAGCCCTGCAAGAGCGATGAGGCTGATCGTGGCGAGCGCCGTGAATTTTTCGGTTGTAGTCTTGAGTGTTCCCGCGTTGTTCATCACCAGCTCTTCAAGCTGGTTTATCTTTTCGCGCATGGCATCGAAGGCGCCACCCGCTGAACCGAGCGCCAGTGCCCTGGCACTGGCCGATACTGCCGGGTTCTTGTCGACGGCTCCTTCCATCACCCGCTTTGCGAGTTCCAGCCATGTCTGTCTGGCTGCGAGATATTCATCGTACAGACGCTTCTCGTCGGCTGTCGAAGCAAGCGCGGCAAACCCTGCCATGCGCTTCTCAGCCTGTCCGAGGTTTTCCTGCCATATATCATTCCAGGTCTTGTTCAGGCTTGCGGCAGGGCCTATCAGCAATTGTGTGCGTTCAGCTTCTATGAGCTGATAGTAGTCACGATCCGCCTGTTCAAGAAAATCCATGGCGGGCAAGATCGTCTGGACCACGGTTGTAAGATTCTTTGTCGTCGAGCCCAGGAGCATGATGCTGAAAACAGTAATGGCCAACAGGAGAATCACGATTGCGATAAATCCCAGCGCCAGACGCATGCCAATCTTCATATAGGCCTCCATACCAAAGTCTATTGTTTATAGATCCAGTACGCAATGGAAACCAGGCATTTTGGACCGTCACGCCATCTCGGCAGGGATCCTCCTAGGCGGGCGGCAAGGCGATGGGTCGCGCATCTCCATTCGATTCAGCGCTTTCCAGCTTGAAGAACGCGATGCGATCACGCAGCTGTTCCGCCTGCTCGGCGAGTCGGGCCGAGGTGTCGGCGACCATGGCGGCCTGTCCGGCCATCTCCTCGCTGGTCGCGCTGAACTCCTCGGATATCGACGCGTTCTGCTGTATCACCGTATCCAGCTGCGCAATGGCCTTGTTTATCTGCTGCGCCCCGGTGTCCTGCTCGCGGCTGGCCAGGCTTATCTCCTGCACCAGCTCCGCCGTCTTCTGGATGTCAGGCACCATGCTCTGCAGCATCGCTCCGGCCTTCTCCGCCACGTCGACGCTTTGCCTGGACAATGTCGATATCTCGCCGGCCGCTATCTTGCTGCGTTCCGCGAGCTTGCCCACCTCGCTGGCGACCACCGCAAAGCCCTTGCCGTGTTCGCCGGCCCGCGCCGCCTCGATGCTCGCGTTCAGTGACAGCATGTTTGTCGATCGAGCAATCATCCTCGATGATCGCTATCTTCTCGGCAATCTGCCGCATCGCTACGACCGTCTCGCGGACGGCGGCCAGGCCTTCCTTGGCGTCGCCTGCGGCTTTGGCTGAAATCTTCTCGGTCTGGAATGAGTTGTCGGCGTTCTGCCTGATGTTCGCGCTCATCTCTTCCACGCTGGCGGAGACTTCCTCGGCGCTGGCGGCCTGCTCGGTGGCGCCCTGCGACAGCTGCTGGCTGGAGTCCGCAATGCCCGAAATGCCTGTGGCCATCTGCTTCGAAGCCTCGGACAATTCGGACGACCCTGCGAGTATGTTGTCGCCTTTGGGCGTGTCCGCCCAGAAGTAGTTGTCACCATGGTAGCGTAGGTCGCGCAGCAGGTTCCTGGCCAGGTCGAGCGCATCCTTCTTTGAAAGCGCGCCTGAATCCCTGAGCCTGGCCAGACGCTCCAGCATCGAGACCGCTGTCTCGACCTCGCTCTTTATTTGTTGGTCATAATCGTCGCGCAGGGTGGTTTCGAGCGCGACCACCTGATCGTTGATGGACGTTCTGAGGATTGCTATGAAGACACCGGAAAGCGCCAGCGCCACTATCAGCGTCGACGCGGCTGCCAGGAGGACTATCTTTGCCCGAATCGACCTCATGATTGCTGTTCCTTCTGCACCGGGGCATATCAGACACTGAGTCTAGTCCCCCAGACCCGCTCGTCAAGCCTGCGATCAGTTGAGCAGGTCCCGGTCCTCGGCATATTCCTCGCCACGCACCTCCCGGAATAGCCTGACCAGTGCGCCTACGCTCGAGGCCGACTTCCGTTCGCCACAGAGGTCGGCGACGATGCCGCCGTCATGCATCATGATCAGGCGGTCACCATCGGCAAGCGCCCTGCGCATGTCATGGGTGACCATCAGGGCCGTCAGCCCGAACTCCCTGATGAAGCGCCGCGTCAGTTCCATAACTATGTCAGCATTGCGCGGGTCGAGCGCCGCGGTGTGCTCGTCCAGAAGGAGGACTGCCGGTCTGGTCATGGCGGCCATAAGCAGGGCGAGCGCCTGGCGCTGCCCGCCGGAAAGGCGCGACACATTCTCGTCGGTGCGACTTTCGAGCCCCATGCCAAGCTCAGCCAGGCGCTCGGCGAGGAGGCGCCTGAGTGACGCAGGCTTGGCCGGCAGCAGGCGGCGCGGCCCCTTGCGGCTGGCAAGCGCCAGATTGTCAAGCACGGTCATCTCCGGCGCGGTGCCCGCGGTCGGGTCCTGCCTGACGCGGCCAACCGTTCTGGCGCGGCGATACTCGGGGTCACGCGAGCAATCCCTGCCATCGAGCACGATGCTGCCGGTCGCCACGGGTACGGTACCGGCAATCGCGTTGAGCAACGTTGTCTTGCCCGCGCCGTTGGAGCCAATCACCGATATCCACTGTCCCTTGGGCACGGACAGGGACAGGTTCGACAGAGCGGCCCGCTCGTCGGAAGTACCCGCGTTGAAGATGACGGTCAGATCCTGTATGTCGATCATCGCTCGTCTCCGTGCCGTGCCGAGGCGCCGTTATGAATTGCCGCCGCGAGTCCGCGTCGGGCCGATCCTGTTGTCCTGAGTCGTCCTGCCGCTACCGCGCCGACGACAAGCAACGCCGTCACCATCCGCAGGTCGTTAGGGCCCATGCCTATGACGTAGCCGTAGCGGCGTCCGAGGAACATGATGGTCCTGAAGCCAATTGATCCGATGACGACGCGTATCAGCTGGATTCCTATGCGGTTGCTGCGGAACAGGAACTCGCCGATCATCACGCTGGCCAGTCCCGCCGCGACGACGCCCGAGCCGAAGTTGACGTCGGCAAAGCCCTGATACGATGCGGCCAGCCCGCCTGACAGACCGCAGAGGGCTCCCGACAGCGCGACTCCGGCCGTCCGCAGCGTCCTGGGGTTGGTGCCCGACGCGACGACGACCGCCTCGTTGTCTCCCAAGGCGCCCATCGCTATGCCGGCCTCGGTGGAGAAAAAGAGCGCCAGGAACCCGATGACGATGGCCGCCACGATGCCAAAGAACAGCGCCGTTGACCACTCGCCGGCCGCGGGCATGAGGCCGTACGCGGCGTCCATGACCGGATTGCTGGCTATCAGCGGCATGTTCGCCTTGCCACCCATGACGCGCAGGTTGACCGACCACATGCCGGTCATCACGACGATGCCGGCGAGCAGTGATGGCACCCGAAGCGCGGCATAGATGCCGCCGGTCGCCGCTCCGGCCAGCCCGCCGGCCGCAAAGCCGCCGAGCATGGCGACCAATGGGTTGGCTCCGGCCGATATCAGCGCGGCCGCAGTCGCTGCCCCCAGCGGGAACGAGCCTTCGGCTGTCAGATCCGGAAAGTCCAGGATCCTGAATGATATGAATATGCCAAGCGCCAGGATGCCATAGACGAAGCCTTCGACGAGTATGGCCTCGATCACTTGGCTCTCCGCTCGATTGCTCCATTGCGTATGACGACCGTAGCCTTGGCTATGAGGTCAGCCGACGGCGTCAGTCCGAGTCTGGCGGCTATGTCGAGGTTGAGTACAAGACTCTTCTCGGCGGGCGCGTTGGGAAAGTATGTTGGCATCGAACCCGGTTTCTCGCCCTTCAGAATGCGGGCCACCATGCGCCCGGTCGCTCGACCCATCTGGTAGTAGTCAAAGCCAAGAGCCGCCAGCACGGGCACCGTCTCGGCGCTTGTGGGATCGGCGGTGACGAGTGGCAGGTGTTTCTGCAGGCAGACCTCGGCGACCGCGTTGACGGCGGAGAAAACGGTGTTGTCGTTGCCGAGGTACAGCCCGTCTATCCTGTCGGCTATCGACTGAATCGCCTGCCGTACCTCGGAAGAGTTGGCCACCGTCGATTCTACAAGCGTTATGCCGTGCCCTGAGCAGTATGACCTGACGAGCTCGGCCAGTTTGACCGAGTTGGCTTCGCCGGCGTTGTAGACATGGCCCAGCCGTTTGATCGGCTTCAGGGCGACGAGCAGGTCGAGCTGGGCCGCGACCGGCGTCATGTCCGATGTTCCGGTGACATTCTTGCCTCCGCCCTGGTATGACGACACAAGGCCGGCGGCGACAGGATCGGTGACGGCGCTGAATACCACAGGGATGTCCTTGATGGCGCTTGCCAGCGCCTGCGCCGTCGGTGTCGCGATGCCGACGGCGACGCTAACCTTGTCCGACTTGAACTTGCGCGCTATCTGTGCCGCTGTCGCCATGTCGGCGTTGGCGTTCTGCAGGTCAAAGCGTACGCCTGGCACAGTCGCGGTGAGCTCGTCGACTATGCCGCGTTCTATGTCATCGAGGGCCGGGTGCGATACGAACTTGGCTATGCCGATTGGTATGTCCTTGACCGCCGAGACTGTCAGTACGCCGATTCCTAATGCGAGCGAGGCGGTGGCGAGAACGGCGAGTGTGGCGCGCGCGACGTGCGATGAACGGTTCATGAGTGATCCTCCATTGGTGCCAAATGTTTCTACGAGTAGTAACCGACAGGGTCACAATACACGAGCATTGCGTGGGCGTCAAGGAGGAATATGACCTCCGTACTCAAATACGAGGTGATGAATCGAGGTTGTCGTTTCAATAAATGAAGTTCAGTCTTGTTGAATTTGATGTTTCTTCTAAAATGACATTTTATGTGGTGACTTTCTGGGTGTCTTGATGGTATAGTGCATCTGTGGAGAAGTACAACGTATGAATGATGAAGCAGGTTTGGTAGTCAGCAACCTTGGCGAGATGTCCAGGGCGCTCGCGGCTACCGATGATCCGGAACTCATACAGGAGTTTCTGTACAGTCTGTTCACCAAGGCCGAGGCGGATGAAATCGCCAAGCGCTGGGCTCTGGTCAAGCGGATCGGTGAAGGTATGCCCCAGCGGGCTATCGCGGCGGAGCTTGGCCTTTCACTGTGCAAGATCACCCGTGGCTCGCGCGAACTCAAGAAAGAGGGCTCGGCTTTCAAGCGCATGCTTGCTATCGCGGGCTACGAATTTGTGGAGAAGAAGCGCAAAGGCACCCGGTAGCCTGCGCGCCCAGGTGCCTCTGTTACAAGGATGCGGGATCAGCTCTCGATTGTCACACTCGTGATCACGACATCGGCTGTTGGCACGTTCTGATGCGGGTACCGGCTTCCAGTCTCAACCTTCGCTATCGCGTCTATGGTATCCATGCCGGTCGTAACCTTGCCAAAGGCGCAATAACCCCAGCCCGACGTATCCTTTGACTTGAAGTTCAGGGATTTGTTGTCTACCAGGTTGATGAAGAACTGACAGGTTGCGCTGTGCGGGTCGGAGGTTCTGGCCATCGATATGGTGCCGCGATCGTTCTTCACGCCGGTGTCCGCCTCGTTCTTGATAGCTGCCTTGGTATCCTTCTCCTTGAGTCCGGGAAGCATTCCGCCACCCTGCACCATGAAGCCGGGAATGACACGGTGGAATATCGTGTCGTCATAGAAGCCGTCCTTCGCATACGCTACGAAGTTAGCAACGGTGGCGGGGCTCTTGTCCTCGTACAGCTCAATGGCAAAATCGCCGAGCGTTGTCTTGAATGATGCTATGGGATTGGGCATCAGTATACTCCTTTCCATGGTACCCGGCATCGAGCGGCACTGTGCCGTTTCCTGCCGGGGCGCGTGAGCTTACCCTGATCCGGGCAAGTGCCACAAGTCTGTGTACCCGCTTGCGGGCCTTGCGCTTTACATATCCGGCTACACGCTCGTACAATGGGAATCATGAACGGAGGATGCCATGACGAAGGTGCTGTCCCTGGGCGGTTCTATTGTAGCTCCTGATGCTCCCGACGCCGCCTACATCAAGGAATTCGCGGCGGTCGCGCGGTCGTGGCTCGCCATGGACCAGAACCGGCGATTGATACTGGTCGTCGGCGGCGGCGGGCCAGCTCGAGCCTGGCAGAAGGCCTATCGTGATGCCGTCGATGCGCCGGATGCCGACGCGCAGGACTGGATAGGCATCATGGCCACCAGGCTGAACGCCCAGCTGGTCAGGAGCCTGTTTCTGGATCTATGCCCGCACGACGTGGTGACCGATCCAACCGGCGTATCGGTATTCGGCGGCAGGGTTCTGGTTGCCTCGGGCTGGAAGCCAGGATTTTCTACCGACTTTGACGCGGTTGTCCTGGCCGAGCGGTTCCAGGCCGATGTTGTCGTCAACCTGTCGAACATAGCCAAGGTCTATACGGCCGACCCCCGCGTCGACGCCAGCGCCAGGCCCATAGACGCGATGTCGTGGAAGGATTTCCGGGCCATGGTAGGTGACGAGTGGACACCTGGCAAGAACGTGCCATTCGATCCTATAGCGTCGAAACGGGCGGAAGAGCTGGGCCTGCGTGTCGTGTGCGCAGCCGGCAAGGACCTGGCAAACCTCAGGTTGGTGCTCGACGGACAGACCTTCGTCGGAACGACGATAGGCGGCTGACCGGCCGCATCAGCGGGCCTGTATCTTGTCCAGAAGCGCCCGGTATCGAGCAATGTACGATTCCTTGCCGAGGCTGGTCGCAAGGTCGACCAGTACGGCCAGGCACCGCTCGCCGTCGGGTTCGCGGTTGAGCGACAGCCAGACGCCGAACGCGCGGCGGTACAGGTTGAACGCCAGCTCGTCGTGCCCGGCCTTGTGGTTCAGCTGTGCCAGCGCCTCGAGGTCGGCGCCTATACCAGGGGCGTTTTCCGCCGCCTTGTCCGACGCCAGCGCCTTTCCTGCCCAGACCAGCGCGCCGGCAAGGTCTCCGCGCGCGTTCGCCACCGATGCCAGTACATATCGATCCGAAGCCAGCTCCCTCTGGCGCCGCGCCCGTTCGTTCAGCGAGGCCGACTTGCCCAGGAAAGCTTCAGCGGCCGCATAGTCTCCCCGCGCCATCGCGACGACGCCGCGATTGTGGGCGACGAGGGCGACCACTGCCTCATTGCCCACAGCGAGTGCCTCCGCCTCCGCGAACAGCGTGTCGGCCGACTCCTTGTCGCTACCGGCGTACCGCAGTTCTCCGAGGTTGGAAAGGCAGAGCGCTATCAGTGCGGTTTTGCCGAATGCGCGCGCGTCTTCCAGCGCGTCGCCCAGCTCCCGCTCCGCGTCGTTGAACTGCCGCAGCGCCAGGTACACGCGCCCAAGTGAGCTCCTGGCCACAATAGAGCCCTCGATATTGTCGACCGACAGATTCGATGTCAGAGCCTCGCCATAGTACTGCAGCGCCGAGGCGTATTGCCCGGCCGCCAGGAAACCGTCGGCAAGCCTCGAGTATTCGGCGGCTTCGTTCTTGGTGGCGACGACCTCGCCCGGGCGCTTTGGCATGCTCGAGCACGCCGACACCATGGCGATCGCGACAAAGACGAAGCACCACCGCATGAGACGCCGGATGGTGAAGGCTGAGCGGCCCCGGCCGGCGCGCGTGCCAAACAAGATCCCGATCATTGAAAGGTTCCTTCCCGCATGCTCTGGTACTGCGTCTCCTGCTGGATGCGCTCGGGTATGCCACCGCGTATCAGCGGATTGTTCTTGACTCCCTGGAGCACATCCTGGGCTTGCTGGATCGCCGTTCTGGTCTCGTTGAGCACGGCGGCTATCTTGGGCATTTCGCCGTTCAGCCCGGTTACTATGGATTGCAGGCTCTTGATGCTGGTATCGATCTCCGAGACGATGCTCATCGTCCGCTTGTACAATTCGTTGTTGTCGTCCAGGAACGTCTTGATGGAGCCCTTGGCGTCGAGCAATTTCGGTATGAGACCGGTCGGATCACGTATCGAATCGGTGGTGGCGACAAGGTTTCCGCTGATCGTGTCGACCTGCGTCAGCAGAGCCGACACCTGGTCCAGGAGGCCTGCCGTTCTGGCCTTGACGTCGGCCACGATCGCGTCGACGTTCTTCATCGTCTCGGGCAGGGCCGCGGCCGCGCTGCTGGCATCGGTGACTATATTGCCAAGCGGCCCGGTACTCTGCCCGGCAAGCGCCCTGTTCACTTCTGTCAGCGTCCTGTTGACCGTTACCACGGTCTTGTTGATGTTCTCGATCAGCGGGTTGACGTTGGCCAGGAGGCGCGTGATCGTATCGTCCTTCGGTGGAATGTCGACGAGTCCCTGGTCGATCAGCGCCTTGCCTTCTTCAGAATCGGCGGTGGGTATCAGTGAGCCCTCGGCGATCTGGGCCTCGCCACGGCCAGGATGGAACAGCAACTGCGAGCCCAGCCCGATTGGCGATACGGTGAGTTCCAGGATGGAGTATTCCTTGACCTTGTCGTAGAACGTGTCGTAGATGTGGAACTTTGCGTCGACGGCGTTCGACGCATTCAACGTCAGCTTGTCGATCTTGCCTATGGTAAAGCCCTTCATGATTATGGCCGTGCCCGGCGGAACGCCCGCCGCGGATGAAAACGTGGTGACGAATCGATAGTCCTTGGCGAACCAGCGCTGGTTCGCGCCGATGAGCACGACTATGACCACGAAGAAGGCAAGCGCCACCAGTATGAACGCGCCAACGATCTGGTCCGCGAACTTGATCTTGAATTTCATACATCACCCCGTTGCGACATTTCAGAACCCATATCCTCAGGCACTGACTTGGTCCGGCTGCCCCGGGCCTTGAGCCTGGACAGCGAGGCGCTGAGCGCCGACTCCGCCCTGGCCACGGTTTCTTCGTATGGCCCGAATATCGACATCACTCCGCCTTTGATCACGCCTATCATATCGGCAAAACGGTACGCCAGTTCAGAGTTGTTGGCGACGACGATAACGGTGCGGCCCTGCTTTCTCAGGTCGTCGAACAGGGCAAACACGCGCTCCACGGCATCCTCGTCCAGGTTCGACGTAGGATCATCCATGAATATAAGCGACGGTTCGTGAATCACCGCCCTGGCTATCGACACCAGTTTCTGTTCTCCTGAAGACAGCTCGGCCGGACGCATTGCCATGCCTTCATCGTAGCCGAGCCTCTTGAGGAGCAACCTGACCGCCTCCGCCACGTCACTCTCTCCCATCCACGGCTTGTGGACGCGCAGGGGCATCGAAACGTTGTTCAGTATGCTTGTGTTGGCCCACAACGCGGCGTCCTGGAACACGAAGCCGGTCGTGGCCCGCATCGCCGACTCGTCCTTGCGGCTGAACTGGGCCATGTCGGCGCCGCGGAACAGAACCGAGCCTGAGTCTGGTACAGCCAGACCAGCGGCCACCTTGAGCATGGTACTCTTGCCCGATCCCGCCACCCCCATGATGACGCTGAAGGCCTTTTCAGGGAACGACACGCTGGCTCCCGATAGTATCTCGTAGCCGCCGGAAGAGGCGGCCACGTCCCTGAGTTCGATCGCCGGCATTGCTGTATCAGGCATATTGCATCAGGGTGACGAGGACGTCGGCTATGATTATCATGATGAAGCTCTGACCCACCGCCCTGATGCCGGCGACCGGGATTTCTGTGCTGGCGCGGTTGACGGAAAAGCCCTGGTATGTGGCGACGACCGATACGATGACGCCGAACACCAGCGCCTTGGACAGACCCGACGCCACATCGCCGACGGTCAGGGTGGATAGCAGCGTTCCGAGATATTCGGCGACAGGCGTGGGTTTGATGACCTGCACCACGATGAACGATCCAAGCAAGCCAAATATGTTGAAGTATATGGTAAGCACCAGCATCGAAACAACGACACCGATGAATCGCGGTACGACCAGGTATGATATCGGGTTGAGCCCGACTGACAGGTATGCTTCAATCTCGTGGTTGACAACCATGGTGCCAAGCTCGGTGGCGATAGCGGTACCGGAGCGCGCCGTGATGACGAAGGCCGTCAGCAGTGGGCCGAGTTCCCTCGTTATCACGATGATCAGAATCGTGTACATCAACTGGCTCTGTCCGAATTGCGGCAGCAGGCTGGAGCCTATGACGTTGATCGCGCCGCCAATCGCTATCGCCATCACCGCGTTGACGGCGAGCGCCTCGTATCCGGTAAACAGGATCTGCTTTATCAGCACATCGTACCCGACCTGGCTCTTGCGGAAGAATCGCCCCGTTTCCTTGAGCACGTTGAAGAAAAACCCCAACCCGTAGAGCAGCGAGGCGAATTTGAGTTTGGCGGAGCGACCTATCTCTGCGATCATTGAGCGGTACCTTGCTTCGAGTATCGGCGCATCACGGCCTGCTTGCAACCGGGCAGCGTCATTTGTGAATGAATAGCGAGCCAGGCTCGGCTCTTGCCAGGACAACTCTATGGATTGCGCCGATGTCCCTGGTCAGGATGCGCGTACCCAGAGCCGCGATTCGATTGTGGCGCAGAGCTGGCCCCGATGGATCACGGAGCCACGAGCTCCACGATGGCGGCACGATGCCGAACGGCACGATGGCCTTGATGATTGCCCGGTACAGGTCGTTGAGTCTCGCGAAACGGTACCATTCGGGTCCACCGCGGACCAGCTCCAGGTCGGAGGTAAAGCCACCGTCATAGGCAAAACGGAATAGGTCGCTCTCCATGGCGGCCCATAGTGCCGTCACAAGTGACGAGCCGGTCGAGGTTGCCCGGTCAAGCGAATCACCCAGCGATTCGAACGGGTCGTACCGTTGGTGACCAAAGGCGTAGGGCTTGAGCGTTTCATCAAAGACGGCCAACGCGGTATCACCAGACAGATCGAGCCGGGCGTGTCCGGACATGCCGTCCGGGGCCAGATCCGCGAGCGGTATCGAGGCAGTGACCCTCCCCGTCGGGCCGCCCGATGATGGACCGGAATACTCGACGATGCACAGGACAGGACGATCCACAGAGGACTCGACGGTCCCAAGCGAAAGGCTTCCGTGCCGGAGTATCAATGCTCGTGATCCAGGCTGTGGTGTCAGATGTCGATCCTTGCATGTAGCTGGTTGCAGTCTGCGTGCGATCGGACCGGTTTGTCAATGAAGAAGATAGGCGTCGCAATGGCGTCGCACGCCGGAACACCTTGACCGCCCGGGCCGTCGCGCCTAGGATCGCAGGCAAATGAGAATATTTCATCTTGCAGATCTGCATCTGGGCAAGACCCTCCATGAACACGATTTGATGGAAGATCAGCGCCATGCCCTGAATGCCATAGTCGACGCGGCCCGGACAGAACGGCCGGCCTGTTGCCTGATAGCGGGCGACGTCTTTGACAGGGCCGTGCCGCCAGCCGACGCGGTGACGCTGCTGGGCACATTCGTCTCCAGACTCAAGGAAATCGATCCAGCGATGACCGTGGCGATCATCCCAGGCAACCACGATTCGGCCGCACGGCTGGCGTTTCTGGCACCGATACTGACCGGCGTGGGCGTTCATGTCGCGTCGGATCCAGCAACCTGCGACGTGCCGGTGATCATCGAGCACGGGGGTGAGCGCGCGCGGCTGTGGCTGTTGCCTTTTCTGAACCCCGGATCGTTCGAGACTGAACCGGCACCACGAGCGGCCGTCGCACAAGGTTCGCTGTTCGATGAACAGCCCGCCTTGTTGCGCTCGCAGGCGGACATGTTCGCGGAGGCGATGCGCCGCATCGAGGCCTCGAAAGGACCGATGCGGACCTCCGATGACACCGCGGATATCCTCCTCTGTCACGCCTTTGCCGCCGGTGGCTTGCCCAGCGAGTCAGAGCGCGCGTTTCTTGGCACCGCTGAACTCGTCGACGGCAGTGCATTCAATTGCTTCGATTACGCGGCGCTTGGCCACCTCCATCGACCGCAGTCGGTGGGCCAGATGGGGCGGTACCCAGGTTCACCGTTGGCCTACAGCTTCTCCGAGGCCGGCGGAGAGCGAGGCTTCCTGTCTGTCGAGGTCAGGCGCGGATCGATGTTGCCCGAGTTCCGCCCCATTGTTCCTCTCCATCGCATGATCAGGATAGAAGGCAGTTACGATGAAGTACTGAACAACCCGGACTTCTCGCGCTATGCGGATGACTACGTGGAGGCCGTCCTCGCCGACGCGAACGCGGTCCTGAATCCTGTCGATGCCATCAGGAAGCGCTTCCCCTGGCTCCTGTCGCTCCGTCAGGCCGCCTTCGAGCGCGACGATACCAGCGTACCCGGAGCGAATACCATCGCGCGCACGACGACCTCCGCGGTGGAGGACTTTGCCGCCTTCTACCGCGAGCTGCGCGGCGCCGACCCCGACTCCGAAGAGGCGGCCCTGTTTGCCGAGCTGTACACGGAGGCCGACAGTGAGGCTCGTTAGACTTGCCATGAGGAATATCGGGCCGTACGTCGGCGATACCGTCATCGATTTTTCATCGCTGGGCGATGTCTTCCTGATATGTGGCAAGACTGGGTCGGGCAAGACAACCATATTCGATGCGATCACCTATGCGCTGTATGGATCGGCGCGCTCGGCGCGGGACGTGGTCTCCCAGTATGCCGGATCAGACGACGAGGTGATGGTCGATCTGGAGTTCCTGGTTGGCAGACAGCGCTGGCGCATCGTCAGGAAGCCTGCGAGAACCGTGCCCAAAAAACGGGGACCCGGAACCACCGAGCGGCCTTCCGAGGTGTCGTTGTCGAAGTACGGTGCACATGGCTGGTCGTCAATGACGGACAAGGCCGGCGAGGTCGAGGCATCGATAACGCGGGTGATCGGACTGTCGGCCACCGAGTTCACGAAGATAGTGCTTCTGCCTCAGGGAGAATTCCAGCAGTTTCTGGAGATGAACACCGGCGAGCGCACGACCATACTTGAGAAATTGTTCCCGGTCGCATCTCATGCAGCCGTCATGCAACTGGCCAGGGACCATGCCCGAGAGGCGGAGGCACTGGCCAGGGATCTGGACGCGCGGATAGGAACCAGCGAAGGCGCGCTTGGCGAGGCGCCCGAGCGCCTGCTCGAGGATGCGTGCACACGGTGCATGGCTGCACGAAACGAAGAGGCGTCGGCACTCGCGGCGCTTGACGCGGCAAAGGCACTCGCCAATGCCGCCAGACAGGCGGAGCGCGCATGGGCCGAATATGACGCGGCCGCAAACGAGCGCGATGCATTGGCACGGACTGCCGCGCAGGCTACCTCGGAGGCGCTCCGCACGGCGCGCGCGGAGGCGGCCGTCGGCGCACAGGCGCCGCTTGAGGCCGCGCGCGCCGCCCGGTCAGCGCTGGCCGAGTCGGAGCGCGCCCTTGCCGCGGCCAGTGAACGCCTGGCCGCGTGCGACCGGAAGGCGGCAGAGATCGCCGACACCACGAGCCGGCTGGCTGACATGGGCACGCAACTCGAGGCCATGGATCGCGAGGCCGGGCTTCTGGGTGGGCAGGCTATCTTCTGGGACAGGCTGGCCGCGGCGGAGCATCGTGCGGCCGTCGCGAATGCGCGCCTGACCGAGCTTGAGGCGACCCGCGCCGCAGCTATGGACAATGTGACCGTAGCCTCTGGAAGGCTGGCCGGACTGCAGGCTGCCGCCGCCGATCAGGAACAGCTTGAAGCGGCCAGAGCCGCGGCCGATGGATCGGTCCGGGAAGCCAGAGAGTCGTTGCGGCTCGGACAGGAGCATGAGCGCTACGAGCTGGAAGTCGGGGCTCTTCGGCAGCGCCTGGAACTGGAGCGTGTTGGGCTTGAGACCGCGCGTGCGACCCGGATCCGCGCGCTCGCGGAACTGGCGGAAGCCGAGGCGGCCGTCGAGGCGCTTCGCGACGAGCGCGCAGCCATTCGCCTGTCCCATCGGCTTGTGCCGGGCCAGCCATGCCCGGTTTGCGGATCGGTGGATCATCCGGGGATGAATGCAAGGGCAGCAATGAGCGATGAGCCCGGCGACCTATCCGATACCGGTACGGCCCTGGACGCCGCGCTATCCCGGTCACGGGACGCTGTCCGCGCAGCGGAACGCGATGAGGCCGCTGGACAGGCCCGCCATGGCGAAGTCGAACACGCCTTGTCGGCACGTGTCGCGGCCGCGCCATCGCGACAAGACGGGCTTGCCGTCGCCGTGGCGGCTGAACGGCTTGGATCCGCACAGTCGTTGCTGGCAGAAGCCGAGGAGGCGCTGCGCCGCGAGGCTGCACGGGGCAGGGCGGTTGATATCGCCAGAAACGAGCTCGATGGACTGCAGTCCGCTGTCGCGATCGCGGTCAGCGAGCTTGGGGCCGTGCGGGTGGAAGCCTCCGCGGCTACTGCCGCAGCGGCAGAGGCCCGAAATGGATGCGGTGACGCTGACCCGCGCGCCCGCCTGGCCGAACTACAGGCCAGGCGGGCGGAGCAGTCGAGCGAGAGGGCCAGGCTTGAGGCTCTGGGGCTCGCATGGCAGCGCGAGCGAGCCGAGGCGCTGACTCGGCTCGCAGAGGCCCAGTCGCGCCTCGCGCCGGCCCATGATGCCAATGAAGAAGCGGCGCTTCAGTGCAGAGCTGCCTTGCTCTCCGCCGGTTTCGATGATGAGGATGCCTGGGAGGCCGCACGGATGGCTCCAGCGGATCTGGAATCGGCCCGGGAATCGGTCAGGGAGCGGGCCGCGCTCGAGGCGGCGTCCGGGGCTCGGTGGGCCGCCGCGCTCCGTGCCGTCGATGGACTTGCCAGACCCGATGCGGCGGGCACGGAGTCGGCGCTTGCCGCCGCTCAGGCCGCCTATGCCGCTGCCAGAACCGGGGTCGACGAGGCGGTTCGCGCGGAGCGGGAAGTTCGCGCCGGCCTGGACGAGCTGGCGCGCTTGCGTTTGGAACGCCAGAACCTGCGCGTCCGGGGCGATAGGCTGGTCGCCATGGCACGCCTCCTGAATGGTGAAACCGATGGCCGGCACCTGTCGTTCAAGAACTATGTGCTGGCTTCATACTTTGCCCTTGTCGTGGAGCGCGCCTCGGTACGCCTGCGCGAGATGTCCGATGGGCGGTACGACATGCGTGTCGCGGAGGGGCGCGCGGCAGGCAGGGGGCATGTGGGCCTCGACCTGTCGGTGCTGGACGCGTACACCGGTGTGGCGCGCCCAGCCTCGAGCCTCTCAGGTGGCGAAAAGTTCCTGGCGTCGATATCCCTGGCCCTGGGTCTGTCAGAGGTGATTGTGTCCCGGGCCGGGGGCATATCGCTCGACTCGATATTCATCGATGAAGGCTTTGGCTCGCTCGACGAGGAAACGCTTGACCGCGCGATGATTGCCCTGGACAGGGTCCGCGGCGAGCGCGTCATAGGCATCGTTTCTCACGTTGCCGAATTGCGCGACCGCGTACCCGCCCGCATCGAGGTGGCCAAGTCGACCAGGGGCTCTACACTCAGGGTCGTCTCATAGTGCCGCAGCGGTCATGTCGCCCGTTATGGTCGCGTCGAGCAAGGTGCCTAGTTCCGCGTCGGTGAAGGCGCGCGGGCTCCTGGCACGCATACGGTAGGTCAGCGCGTCGGCAAGGAGCCCGGGGGCATCCTTGGGGCCGATGCCGACGCCGGATAGGCTGGTCGCTATGCCGAGATCCTTCTTGATGGCGACGACAGCCTCGACGAGTGCCCTGGCTCCCTTTTCAGCTGAGCTGCCCGCCGGGCAGGCGCCAAAGGCGACAGCCAGATCGCACATTCTGGCGGCGGTGTCGCGGGCCAGGGCGGTAAGCACGTATGGCAGGATGATGGCGTTGGCATCGCCGTGCGCCACGCCATGCTTTGCGCCGACAGGGTGGGCGAATCCATGGACCATCCCGAGTCCTGTCTGCGAGAATGCCATTCCAGCGGTCGAGCTGGCCATGGCCATGGCCGACCGGGCGCCGATGTCGTTGCCGTTCAGGTACGCCGAGCGCAGGTTCTTGCCAATAAGCTCGACGACGCGGAGGTTGATCGCGTCGGCCAGCGGGTTAGCCGCAAGCGACAGATACGATTCAACCGCGTGGGTCAGCGCGTCCATGCCGGTGGCTGCCGTAACGCGCTGCGGCATCGACACATGGTTCTCCGGATCGATGATGGCCAGCCGTGGGAAGAACGACTCTGTGGTGTAGCCCAGCTTGCGTCCGGTCGCCCGGTCGGTGGTGACGGCGGCCGAACTCATCTCGGTGCCGGTGCCTGCGGTTGTCGGGACTGCTATGATCGGGAGCGCCGGAATGGTCGGCATGGCGCGGCCATAGGAGAACTCCAGCATGGGTACATTGTTCGCGGCAGACAGCGCGGCGCTCTTGGCGCAGTCTATGGGGCTGCCGCCGCCGTAGGCTACGACCGCTCCGTGGCCAGCCGTCCGTATGGCCTTGGCGGCATCGGCCACCTGCTCTGCGCTGGGGTCGGGTGTGACCGAATCGTATATGGTGTAGGCGACGCCGGCCGCTGAAAGGCTCGTGGAGAGCGCCGAGAATCCGGCAGATTTGCGGGTGGAGCCAGAACCGCTGACCAGCAAGACGCTCTTGATGCCCATGTCGGCGATCTGCTGGCCGGCGGTCTTGGTCAACCCGACGCCAAAGGCTACCCTGGTCGGGCAATAGAACTTGAAGGGGGCTATCGTATTACTCATCGGTACCTCGCTGGGCTTCCGTCGGCCGGGAGTTCAGCGAGGTCTGTCGCGACCCAGGCTAGAAGTCCCAGTCTCCGGACGAGCCAAAGAAATCATCACCCGAGCCCATGCCCGGCAACCCGGCTCCCCCGGCGTTCCTGAGTTCATACAGTTTTTCGGCGTAGCGGAACAGGAACATGCGCTTCTCGAGCAACGGCGCGTCGGACCGTACCTTGCGGATGAAATCACCCGCGGTATAGCCAGGGCGGAGCTCCGAGCGTTCAAGCGTCGTGCCCATCACCAGGGAGTCAAGCTGGTTTATTCTATAGTAGATCCGCTCGAATATGAAGAGCACCTTGCGTGTTGCCAGGATGTCGCCCGATATCGCCTTCTTTTCCTTGAGCGTGGTCGGGTCGTTTGACGACGGCTGAAGGCCCATCGAGTCTTCCTTGATCCACTTGGACAGGACTTCGCTGCGCTGCAGCGGGTCGAATGCCGTCGCAAACTGGGCATACAGGGCGGTATAGCGCTTCTCGTAGTCGGCAAGCGCCCGCACCGCGTTGCCCCGGAAGGCCTCGATTTCGTCGGTCAGCCAGCGCTTCTCGAATTGTTCCGCGGATGAAATGGCGACGGGTATCAGGTTCAGACGAGCAGAGCCTTTCTTCTCGGCGGCGCTGCCAGCTGGAACGCCTATCGGGTCACCACCATCGGAACAGGCGACCTCGCCGTTGGTGCAGACCACCAGGATCGAGCCATTGACCGAAGATGCTATGGTAAACTCAGTGCCACGGACACCCATGACAACCGAGTCTGTCGTAACCTGGAGCGTCGGGTTGCCCGACATCTTGGCCAGTTTGGAGCCGATCTGCCCGGCTATCAGATCGATCGTGCTCCTGGGGCCGGCGGTGTCTGGCTTGAGCCTGATGTATGCGACTGACTTGGCCTTGATGGTCAACGTCCCGCGCATGCCGGTGCTCTTGTCCAGAGCAATTACGACCAGTCCATCTGAGGCCGTCTTGATCATGTCGTCGGGCAGGATCGAGTCGCCTATATTGGCCTGCCCCAGTTGTTTCCCCGAGCGGACGATGACTGAATTGCCCTCGACATAATCAATCGAGCCAAAGGGGATAGGCGCCAGAGCAAATGCCTGGATCACCGCGAATATCATGCAGAGTGCAAGCATGGGCTTTTTCATTGCAGAGCTCCTTACGAAGCAGTGTAACGCGTTATGCGCGCGAATTCGAGGCCATTGCGTGATTGGATTGTTCTGTATGATACCTAATTGCACGAAAATAACTTTTATAAAATGTTGTTGCCTGATGAAATATTGTGTCGTATAATCGCCACGTGATTCAAACGAGCCAAACTACACTGGATACAGCCCGGGCCATTCTGGGAACATCGCTCGATCGCGGCATCGCCGATGGCGTATTTCCCGGAGGAACGGCCGCCTGCCGCTCGGATGCGGGTTCTGTCGTCGCCGCGCGCGGCCACCTGTCATGGCCGCACCTGGATGCCTCGACAGGCAAGGTTACCGCGGAAACGGTATACGATCTGGCATCGCTGACCAAGATCATCGGCACCCTGCCGCTCGTGCTGCTCTCGATACAGGAAGGCAGGCTCGGGCTTGATGACCGCGCTGACCGTTTTCTGCCTGAACTGTCCGGTGGCGCCGGTCGGCACTGGAACGGCTCGCTATCGATACGCACGCTGCTCGCGCACCGCTCGGGGCTGCCTGCGTGGAGGCCATATTTCGTACGTCTGCGAGGCAAGGCCGAATATCTGTCGGCCATAGCCGATGAGACGCCTTCATACGCGCCCGGAACGGCGGTGGAATACAGCGACCTTGGCTTCATGATGCTGGGCTGGATTGTAGAGCGGGTCTGGGATGAGGCGCTCGATGCCCTGGCGCGGCGTCTGGTGTTCTTGCCGCTGGGGATGAGCGCTACCGCTTATGGGGCTACGGCGCCATCGAGCCTGGTAGCTCCGACGGAGATGGGCAACATGCATGAACGCGGCATGGCGCTCGCGTATGCCGAAGGTCGGCCTGTCGTGGGCGGCCATGGCTCATCCTACACGATTACTGTGGATGAGATCGATCGATTCGAGTGGCGCACCGACACGATCAGGGGTGCGGTGCACGATTCCAACGCTTGGTACGGTCTTGGAGGCATAAGCGGGCACGCTGGTCTGTTTTCCACGATAGGCGACTTGATCAGGTACTTGTCTTTCTGGGATGACGACGGCCCGCTCGCGCCACATATCAGAGCGGCCGCGTTTACCCAGCAGACACCGCACGGCTCGGTGTCGCGAGGACTAGGCTGGATACTGTCGGACGATGGCAGCGCTACCCATACGGGTTTCACCGGTACATCGCTGCGTTACCATCCCCGGACCGGCATCGCGACGGTGACGCTGACAAACCGTGTGCATCCACATGTCGTCGATGGTATAGCCGCGTGGAGGACCGGCCTCGCCGCGGAACTCTCGGCGTTGCGCTGACAGAATTGGATGATGGCATTTCCGGAGCATGGTCCGACGCGGATCCGCCCCGCACGTTATATGGCAATGAGGAGGAATGTATGAAGAAACGCTTTCTGGTGATCGCGGTGCTCCTGGCACTGGCCGCAACGCTTACGTTCGGGCAGGCTCCCAAGAGGGGCGGCATACTGAACATGACGCCCGCCAAGCAGGGTGCCCTGGTCCAGAATTTCAATCCGTTCAGCCCGGCGTCGCTTGAGACATCGGTGGGCTGCTTCTATGAGACGCTCATATACTTCAACATGGTCAACGGTTCCGCCGATCCATGGCTGGCCGAGAGCTGGGCGTGGTCGAAGGATCTGAAGACCATCACCTTCACCATAAGGTCGGGCGTCAAGTACAACGATGGTTCCCCGATGACCGTCGACGATGTTGTCTATTCAGCATTGCTTGGAAAGGACAACAAGGCGCTGGACCTGTCCGGCCTCTGGTCCGAGGGATTGCAGACTGTCACCGCGACTGGCAACAAGGTCAGCTTCACCTTCGCCGACGTCAATGTGACGACGCTGGAAAAATTCGGGTCGCTCATCGTCGTACCCAAATCAATATGGTCAAAGGTTGATGATCCCCTGACGTGGACAGGAAACCTGAACCCGGTGTCGACCGGCCCGTTCATGCTCGAAGCCGGCTCGTTCAACGAGCAGTCGTACAAGCTCGTGCGGAACCCCTACTACTGGCAGAAGGGCAAGGACGGCAAGCCGCTGCCCTACATCGATGGTATCCAGTTCGTGACCACCACGAACGAGCAGGTCGGATTCAAGCTGATGGCCGGCGAGTATGACTGGGCCGCCTATTCGCTGCCCAGCATAGAAGACTATGTGAAGGCTGATCCCCAGCACAACAAATACTGGTTCCCCGAGGGCAACCTCGTATTCCTGTACATGAACAATCTCAAGGCGCCGTTTGACAATGTAGAAGTCCGCAAGGCCATAGCCGCCGCTATTTCACAGCGTGACATAACCCGCAAGATGTCGCCGAGCCCGGTGCCGGCAACGATGAGCGGCGTCAAGTCGACATTCTCCGACATTGCCAAGACGGCGATGGCCAAGTACGACATCAAGCGCGATGTGAACAAGGCGAAGAAGGTCCTGGCGTCCCAAGGGTACAAGCTGAACGCCAAGGGTCTGTACGAGAAGGCCGGCAAGGCCCTCTCGTTCAACCTGTATGTTCCGACCGGCTGGACCGACTGGGTCGGCGCGGCGGAGACGGTTGCCGCGCAGCTCAAGGACATCGGCATCGAGGCGATAATCACCCAGGCCGCCTGGCCAGATCCGTATCAGTTTGCCCTCGAGAAGGGTGACTGGGACATGGCCATCAGCTTTATCACGGTGGGTTCGACGCCGCACACCGAGTTTACCCGATGGGTGCACTCGAGCCGGTTCGCGCCGCTGGGCGAGAAGGCGTTGACGTTCAGCAACATGCGTTACAAGAATGCGGTCATCGACAAGAACCTGGACGCATACCGCTCCGAGCCCAATCCTGCCAAGCAGAAGCAGTACATGGCGGCGGTCGTCGAGCAGTTCATGAAAGACACACCGTGCGTGCCTCTGTTCTTCAATCCGACCTGGTTCATATACAACACCAGGAATTTCGTCGGCTGGCCCAGCCCCGAAGATCCGTACGCCTGGCCAATCGTGACCGGCATGCAGAAGACCCCGATACTGCTTCGACTGCAGAAGCGCTAGCGAAAACAGCAATCAAACTGGAGCCGCCCTTCCTGTAACGGGAAGGGCGGCATGGAGACCGACTGCCTTGAAATACTTCCTGAGAAAACTGGGGATGCTTGTCTTTACCCTGTTCATATCCGTGTCCCTGAATTTCTTCTTGCCGCGGCTCATGCCAGGCGACCCGGCGAGGGCGCTGCTGGACAAGATGGAAAACCTGCAGCCGGAGCAGCTGGACACCATCAGGGCGGCCTTCGGGCTGGACACCAGTGATTCAGTCTTGGTCCAATATGGCCACTACCTGCGCAATACGATAAGCGGCAATCTGGGCATATCGTTCTCCCGCTTCCCGACGCCGGTCAGCGAGGTGATGCGCGTGGCGGTGCCTTGGTCGGTCGGTCTGATGGGACTCTGCACTATCATCAGTTTCATGCTGGGCACGATCATAGGCATAGCGGCCGCCTGGAGGCGCGAGACCAAACTGGCATCGCTGACTGTAGGATTCTTTTCGTTTGTCAGGAGCTTTCCGTATTTCTGGCTGGGACTGGTCTTCATATATTTCTTCGCGTTCAAGCTGCGCCTGTTTCCGATCGGGGGAGCCTATGCCGTTGGCACGCCGCGCGGCACGCTCGCGTGGTGGCTGTCGGTGGTGCGCTATGGAACCCTGCCTGCCCTGACAATCATAATAAGCTCGCTTGGCGCATGGATACTGACGATGCGCAACAACATGATCAACGTGCTGGCGGAAGATTATATAACAGTAGCCTTGGCCAAGGGTCTGCCCATCCAGCGCATCAAATCACTCTATGCGGCCAAGAACGCCATACTGCCATCGGTGACCGGATTCGCGATGTCGCTGGGTTTCGTCATTGGCGGCGGGCTCGTCACCGAGATGGTGTTTGGCTACCCGGGCATAGGCTTCATGCTGTACCAAGCTGTCAATGGCAAGGACTACCCGTTGATGCAGGCGATATTCCTGTTCATAGCCGTGGCTGTGCTTATTGCCAACTTCCTGGCGGATATCGCGGTGATGTTGCTTGATCCGCGTGTCCGGGACGGTGCCAAATGATAAAGGACTTCTTCAAGACGCTCATCTCAAACAGGAAGTCGCTGGTCGGTCTGTGCATACTGGGCGCATTCATCCTGGTCGCGATATTCGCGCCGCTGCTGGCTCCGTATCCGCCCAAGATCGACAGGCTGGAGACAATAGTCAACACCGTGGATCCGGCGCTTGACGAGGAGTTGATCTCAGAGGAATATCCCAGTGACAGCCAGGATGTACTGACATACCGCTCGACCGTAACGCGCGAGTACGTCAAGACGATTGACTATTTTCCGCTCCGGGCAAGGCCCAGTTCCGCTCATCCGCTTGGCACCAATCACGCCGGCAACGACCTGTTGAGCCAGGTGATATGGGGCACCCGAATATCGCTGACCATCGGACTGGCCACCGGCCTGTTCGTAACAATATTGTCACTGACCCTTGCGCTGCTGTCCGGCTACCTGGGCGGTGTCGTCGACGACGTGATTACCTTCCTGACCAATGTGATGCTGGTGATACCTGGATTGCCGCTGATGATAGTGATAGCCGCGTATGTCACGATGAAAGGCGTCATGCCTATCGTGCTGATACTCGGGCTCACGGGCTGGCCCTGGCCGACCCGCCTCCTGCGGTCCCAGGTGCTGACCCTCAAGAGCCGCGACTTTGTGCGCGTGTCCAGATCGCTTGGCGAGCGGACATTGTTCGTGGTGTTCCGCGAGATACTGCCAAATATGATATCGATAGCGATGGCTGAATTCTTCGCGGCGAGCATGGCGGCCATCCTCGGAGAGGCGACGCTTGAATTCATAGGCCTTGGAAATGTGACCGTGGTCAGCTGGGGCACCATACTGTTCTGGGCCCAGGCCAACGGCGCATTGCTCGCTGGCTCATGGTGGTGGTTCCTGCCACCGGGAATTTGCATTGCGCTCGTCGGGACGTCGTTCGTGCTCATTAATTTCGCGATCGACGAAATATCGAACCCGCGATTGCGGAAGAGGTAGGTCGATGAGCGAAACGATGCTTGAGGTGAAGGATCTGCGGGCGGGCTACGGCACCGTCAAGGGATTCGTTCGCGCGGTTGATGGCGTCTCGTTTACGCTGGGCCGGGGAGATTTCCTGGGCATTGCAGGCGAATCGGGGTGCGGAAAGTCCACGCTAGCCTACGCGATAATGCGGCTGTTGCGCGACAATGCCAGGATCGAGTCGGGGTCGATACGGTTCAAGGACAAGGACTTCGCGTCTATGGCCATGGCCGAAGTCGAGCCGCATCGATGGGCAGACATGGCGATGGTGTTTCAGTCGGCCATGAACGCCCTCAATCCGGTGCTTTCAATCGGCGAGCAGCTGACCGACGCCGTACACGCGCATCGGAACGTAAGCCAGGCCGACGCGGAGGCGATGGCCGTCGACATGCTCAGGCTGGTCGACATCAACGCCGACAGGCTCGGAAGCTATCCGCACCAGCTGTCTGGCGGCATGAAGCAGCGCGTGATGATAGCGATGGCGCTAATCCTGAAACCTGAATTGCTCATCATGGACGAGCCGACGACGGCGCTCGATGTCGTCGTCCAGCGTTCTATCATCGAGAAGATAGAGGACCTGCGCCGGCAGCTCGGATTTTCCGTAATATTCATAACCCATGATCTGTCACTGCTTGTCGAGATTTCAGACGCGCTGGCGATCATGTACGCCGGCAGGATTGTCGAGTACGGCGCCGCGGGCGACCTGTTCTCCGATCCACGGCATCCATACACAAAAGGGCTGATGAACTCGTTCCCGTCGCTGTCGGGACCGATTGTACGCATGGGCGGAATCGAGGGGCGCGCTCCCGACCTGCTGTCGCCGCCCCCCGGTTGCAGATTCTGGCCGCGCTGCCCCTACGCTACCGACCAGTGCAAGAGCGGTGACGGCCCGGCCCTGCGCGAAGTCGGCGCGGGTCGATCGTGCGCGTGCGTGCTCGAAGGGAGTCTGCGATGAGCCCAAAGGCCCTTGAACTGAACGGCGTCGTCAAGCATTTTCCGCTGCGGTCGCTGGCAAACTTCGGCAAGTCAGTGCACGCGATGGACGATGTCAGCTTTTCGCTCGAGGCCGGCGAGTCGCTGGCGCTCGTGGGAGAATCAGGCTCAGGTAAGACAACCACGGCAAGCGTCATAGCGCGGCTGTACGAGCGCGACTCCGGAACACTGATGGTCGATGGCGAGCCGGCCATGCCTTTTCACGGCCGGGCAGAGTCGCTGCGCTACAAGAAAAAGGTACAGCTGATATTCCAGGATCCATTCGGAAGCCTGAATCCGACGCACACCATACGGAGCATTCTTGAGCGGCCGTTCCTTATTCATGGGTTGGCCAACGGCAAGGCCGACCTCGACGCGCGGCTGCACGACATCCTGGAACAAGTGGGCCTGTCGCCGGCCGACGAGTATCTGCGGCGATTTCCGCATGAGCTGTCCGGCGGTCAGCGGCAGCGCGTCAACATCGCGCGTACCTTCGCCGTCGAGCCGAGCATCGTGCTCGCAGACGAACCGACCAGCATGCTCGATGTGTCGATACGCATGGGCGTGATGAACATGATGCTCGACCTCAAAGACAGGAAGGGCGTATCGTATCTGTACATAACTCATGATCTGGCCGGAGCGCGCTACATGTGCGGCACCATAGCGGTGATGTACGCCGGCATGATCATGGAAACGGGGCCCACCGATGTGGTCATATCGGGCGCCTTGCATCCCTATGTGCAGTTGCTCAAGTCGGCATCGCCGGCTCCGGAGGCAGGCCTTTCCAGGGCCAGGCTCGCGGCGAGTGGCGAAATACCGTCACTGATCGATCCGCCATTGGGATGCCGTTTCCACCCGCGCTGCCCATACGCCACGCCTGTCTGCAAGGAGGCCGTGCCAGAACTTCGCGATCTTGGCGGAGGCCACAAGGTGCGGTGCATTCTGCCCTGAAGACAGATCGCGGATCCGCGCGGGAAGGTCAGACTGGGTCCACCTCTTCAGGAATATCGCTACACGAGTCTATCTTGAAGGCATCGACGCCCTGTAGCACCGCCAGAATCTGCCGCTCGTTCAGCTCCGCCAGCCCGGACGTGGCGGCGACGGCCCGCTCTATTTCCGCGGTGCCCTTGCCAATATCGTCGTTTGCCGACACGGTGGCCTCGGCGACCGACTTGAGTGTTGCTATCTGCTCCAGGATCTGACCATTGCCCAGTGTCATCTCCTGGGCGCCGTCGTTGACTTGCTTGGTGATCGATACGAGTCGAGCCAGGCCTTCGAGTACGCGCGATCCTCCAGAACTCTGTTCCGCCGTACTGCTCCTGATCTCGGCGACGATCCGTCCAACATCGTTCGCCTGCACAAGTACCGTGCCAAAGGAGCCGCTCACCGCGGCCGCGGCGTCCTTTACCTTGGCTATGGATTCCGCGACCCTGGAGAGGTCCTTTGATATGTCGGTGGCCTGCGACGCGCTGCGCTCGGCCAGCTTGCGTATCTCGTCCGCGACCACGGCAAAGCCGCTGCCGGCGCTTCCCGCGTGGGCGGCTTCTATCGCGGCATTCATCGCGAGCAGGTTCGTATGTTTGGCCACGTCCGCTATGGTCATGGCAGCGGCCGCGAGGCCCTCGGAGTAGCGCGTTATCTCCAGCACAGCGCCATCCATGTCGCCAAGGACCGCGGAGCCATCAGTGGAAGAAGCGAGCAGCGAGTCGGTCGCCTTGCCGGCTGAGTCAGTGTTCGCCGCGATGCTCTTGACGTTGGCTATCATCTGCTCGACGAGTGACGATGACTCGCCAATCACTGCGCCCTGGTCGCCAATCATAGTGAACAGTGAATCGACGGTGCGCGCCAGTTGCTCGATCGCGGCGGCCACTGCCTCCACGGCCTCCGATTGTCTTGAGAGCCCTCCACGGGAAGTGTCCACGGCCGCGTCGATGCCGGTGACCGAATTCGACATGCGGTGCATCTGCGCGGCAAGTTCCTCGCCCTGTTCGCGAAGCGACAGCACACGCTGGCGCACGGTGCCGACTATCGTGTTGAGCGAGGCGGTGAGGTCGTTGGCTGCCGTGGCAATCGAGCCGATCTCGTCCCTGCCCGTTGCCTCTATCCGTTCAGTACAATCGCCCTGTGCCATGCGCCGCAGGCTCTTGATCAGTGCCGCCAGCGATGTGGTCATCGACAGTGACAGCGCCGATGAGGCGGCCAGGATTATGAGCGCCGCCATCAGGTTCACGAGCAACAGAATGCGCCTGCTCGCCGATGCCTCCTTTGTCGCCAGGGCGTAGCTTTCGTCCTGTTTTGCCCGCTCCGCGGTTTCTATGACGTCCAGATTGCGTTCGACGCTTTCATATTGGCTGACCGTCTCGTTGAGCGCTGCCTTGACGTCGGCTGCGGCCGCTGTCGCGGCGTCCTTTACATGCGCGGCCGATTGTACATAGGCCTGCAACTCCGTGATTATGGCGCCATCGCTGGAGAGCGATGCCAGCGCGTTGATGGCCTGGGTCAGCTTGGTCTGCGAATCCTCCAGCCAGAAGACCCTGGAGCTGATTTCACTCGCTCCGTCCACTGACATGGCCGCGTTGGCGAGCAGGAGCACTCGTGCGTTGAACATCGCCATCCTGGAGCGTACGTCGGAAACGGCGCGGTAGGTCTTCATCTGCACGACCTGAATGGACTCGAGCGCGCTGCCCAGAGATCGGAGGCCTCTGTCGGCCGTGACGAAGGTAGCCGCGAACGCCGCCAGAAAAATCACCGTCAAGGCCAGGAACTTGAAGAATACAGGAATGTTTCCCAGGAACAAGCGCTTCATTACCATTTCCTCCGCGAGGTCCGATGACATCGTTGTACCTCGTATACGATACACCGGAATGGCCACAAACAAAACATCTTTGTTTCGATAGACAAGAACGGTCGCGGTAGCGCGCCGGAGCCCTTGACCGCTTATCCAAAAGAGGCGATACCTGAGACATGAGAGTCAATACACTGATGGTCGCGGCTTTGGCCGCAGGCGTGTCTGTTTCCCTGTTCTCGTGTTCTCGCGTGGAAAAGCAATCTGGCGGGGCTGCCTCGCCCGAAGCTTCCGCAAACCGGCAGGCACGACCTGTCGTAGTGGCATTCGTGCAAGGCGTTGTCACTGTCAATGGCTCGTCGGTAGAACCAGGCGATGAGATAGGACGCACCTTTACCGTGCAGACCGAACAGGGCGGACGGCTTGATATTGTGTTTGACGAGCGCAACGCCCTGAGCGTCGGCCAGAACGCCTTTGCGCAGATCGACCTGACGAGTATATCACCGCAGATACGCCTGGAACGGGGCGGCCTTGCCTCGGTGTTGAGGAAGCTGGAAAAGCTGGCCGGCCAGGATTCCTTCAACATATCCACTGCTCAGGCGGTTCTGGGGGTCCGTGGCACATCGTTCTGCGTCTGGGCCGATGCGGCTTCCACCTATGTCTGCGCCTGCAACGGGGTGGTTCACACGGTTGACGCCAAAGGCAACAACGAGGAGACACTCGCCTCGGCCCATCATGTGGCTCGGCTCTACTCGTCATTGAACGGCGCCATCTCGGTGGAGGCCGCAGGCCTGCTGCACCACGACGACGAGAGCGTACAATCGGTCGCTTCGCGCATAGGCTACACCATCGACTGGACGAAGATAGACGATTAGGCTGGACACGGCCGCGGTATGGCGCTTGTGATTCTTCCCCTCGCCATTCCAATCTACATCCATTCCAACTAAACATCTTGAAACTATTATATTAAAACAATACTATATTGAAATCAATTGTTGCCCAAGGAAGGTTCCTCAATGCGTTCGCTCATCAAGAATTTCGCTCCCAGTTGGCCATCGGTGGTGATGGGTACGGGCATAATCCCTATTGCGCTGTTGTTCATGGAGCCTCTGGTGCCCGCCACCAAGCCGCTTGGCATCGGATTCTTCATCCTTACTGCGGTTCTGTTCGCCATCATCCTGGTGCTCTCGATAGCCAGGCTGTTGTTCGCGCGCGAGGATCTCATGCAGGACATGCGGCACCCTGTAGCGGGCAACTTCTTCCCGACGCTTCCCATAGCGGCGATGATACTGGCGATTGACTTCATGCAGATCGGCACCAGGATGTTTGCTCCGGGTACGGCGCACGAGGTGGCGCTGGTGCTGTTCTTCCTGGGAACAGTCGGCATCTACATCTTGGGACTTTCCGCCGCCGCCATCATGTTTGGCAGCCACGACGTCAAGCCGGCGCACGCGACGTTTGGCTGGTTCATTCCACCGGTATCGCAGCTCATCGTGCCTGTCGTAGGGTTGGATCTGTCGCTGGTGTACGCCGGCACTGCCCTGTCATCGGCCCTCTTCATCATATCGATGGCGAGCCTCGGCATAGGCTTGATGCTCTTTGTCTTTGTAGGGCCAAATGTCTACCACCGCTACCTCTACCATGAGCTGCCGACGTCAAAGATGGCCCCGACGGTGATGATTGGCCTGGCCCCGACCGCTATTCTGACCATCATCCTGGTCAAGCTGGCGGGACTCGCCATCGCTCCTGGCTCGCCATGGATCGCTCCCGCATTCCCGGCAACCGCCCGAATCCTTACGGTTGTAGGATGGGGCTTCTCCGTGTGGTGGTTCGCGCTCGCGACCATTCTTGTCGCCAGACACTTCAAGACGGCGGCCATGGACTTTGCGCTCAGCTGGTGGGCGTTGTCATTCCCGGTCGGCGCTCTCGCGGTCGCCACGGGCGCCCTGAACAAGCTGTATCGCCTGCCGTTTTTTGCATGGGCAGAGGGGAGCCTGACGCTCGTTCTGCTGGCCATTTGGCTGTTCGTCATGTACGGAACTGTCCGCATCGTGGCCAACGGAAGCGCCTTCGAAAAGCGCGATTAGAGCTGTTCTGGCCGAGCGGGGTTGTCCGGCTGCTTCAGTCGGCTCCCGCTCCACCGGACGACTCGGTGTCTTGCCAGGTTTCGGCAAATCGAACCAGGTCCGGCCAGAAGTCGGAAAAGTCATGTCTGATGGGCTGGTCCAGTTCGGCCATGATGACGATGCTCGAGGCCAGATCGACCGACCCGCTCATGTACCGGGACAGGCCGGCAAGCGTCCGCTCGATGCCATCACTGCGCGCCCATGCCGTGAACCAGGACATGCGCACAATCCATGGATAAGCCTGGGCAAGGCTCGGGCTATGCAGCGCCCTGGTCTGTCCCAGCGACTCATAGTAGGTCATGCTGAACGCTTCCAGATCCAGTCCGCACAACGGCTCTCCCCATGTTTTCCACTCGGAAGCCAGCGCATGGTCCCAGAATATGTCGGCAAGGATGCCCGCTGTGAAGCGTGGAGCGCCGGCTTCGGCTATCGCCTTCCTGCACCGGACAAACGCGGGGTGGCTGTCGGTAAAGGCATCGATGTCCCGATGTTGCCGAATGCCCATCTGTATGCCAGCAGGGTAGTCTGCCAGTCTTTGTCCGGTAAAGAAGTCAGCCATCACCGCGCCGGTGCGCTCCTGACCTTCAGTGTCCAGAAGGGTATGGTAGGCGAGGATGGCATGGGCAAGCAGGTTCATCGCAGCGCCGTCTTCCTGTCCAGACCGAGCCTCTTCATCCTGCTCTGCAGTGTGCTTGGCTTGAGCCCAAGCGCCTCTGCGGCGCCACCGTGACCGTATATTTTGCCATGTACTCGCTCGAGCGTCGCCATGATGTGCTGGCGCTCGATCTCTTCGAGCGTGACGGGGCTGTCGCCGCAACCCTCATGACACGCTGGACCCTTGGGACACGGAGCCGGCCTGCCCTTGGCCCAATCGCCAGCGCGGATCTCGGCGGCGCCAATTGTGCCACCGCGCGCGAGGATGGCCGCGCGCTCGATGGCGTTGCGCAGTTCCCTGACATTGCCGGGCCATGGGGACGATTCAAGAATGCGTATCGCGCTTGCGTCAAAGGCGAGATTGTCCCAGCCTGGACGCGCGCGCAGCTTGGATGCAAACAGCTCGGCGAGGATCAGTGCATCTCCGGGGCGTTCGCGGAGCGGCGGCATCCTGATGGGAAAGACAGCGACCCGATAGAACAGGTCTTCGCGGAAGCGCCCCGCATCCACCGCGGCGCCGAGGTCTTCATGGGTCGCCGCTATGACGCGGACGTCGACCTGGACAGGCGCTTCACCTCCGACCCGCTCGAAGCTGCCCTCCTGCAGGACCCTGAGCAACTTGGGCTGGATCTCGAGGGGGAGGTCTCCTATCTCGTCGAGGAAGAGCGTTCCGCCGTCGGCCAGCTCGAAGCGACCCCGGCGCAACGAGCGCGCATCGGTAAACGAACCCTTTTCGTGCCCAAACAGCTCGCTCTCCGCCAGCGATGCCGGCATGGCCGAGCAGTTAAGCGCGACAAAGGGTCCGGAAGCGCGGCGCGACAGGCGGTGAACCGCCCTGGCGGCTTCCTCTTTTCCGGTGCCTGTCTCGCCAAGCAGCAATACCGGTGATTCGGTGGCTGCTACCAGCTTGATGGAGTCGAGGGCTGAGAGCCAGGCCGGTGATGTTCCCGCGAGGTCATGGAAGATTTCCGATTCACGCGACAGCAGCATGTTGCGCTCGGCTATCAGCAGGCTATTCGTGGTCTGCAAGGATCGCGAAGCCTCCGATTGCACGAGAGCGACCGCCACGAGCCGGGATATGACGCCTACGAAGCGCAGTATCTGTTCCGAGAAGACTCCGCATTGGCGGTGGTCGAGGGTCAGAAGGCCTATGGTGGTGTCATCGATGACAAGCGGCGCTGCCAGGCACGAGTGCCCTGTTGGCAACTCCAGTATCTCGGCATAGGTGTCGATGTAGTCGTCATCCGTCAGAAAGAGGCGGGGTTTTCCGGTCGCCAGCAGGGCGGCGAGGTCGGTTCGCTTCGCCAGCGATATGGAATAGCCTGCCAGCCGGGGACTCGCGAGTGGACCCTTCATGGTTCTGACCATAAGGCGATCGTCGGCAGAGAAGCCCAGTACCACGGCAAGCTCGTAGTCTATGAGCTCCCGCAGCGAATCGAGAACGGTCTCCATCGTCCGCTCGGGCGTCAGCATGGCTTCCATGCCTGGACGCAACCACCGCCAGCGCATCCGATCAGACACCGAAATATCGTTGTTCAACGCCATATGGGTACAGTATCGCCGAAATGTCGGTGAATGACAAGCAGCTTTTGTGATAAGGCTTATTAATTATATATGGTATAAATACATAGTGATTATTCTTATCGTGGCATGCTTCCTGCAATATGTTTAGTAACGGCACGGATTCATCGGGGAAGAAAAACGCCCGCGTCAATCCGTGCCAAACGACATACATACAAGGAGAACTACATGGACACACTCAGCGAAACTACGATTACCCCCATGCCACGCATCGGCGACAAGGCGCCTGCCTTCAAGGCCGTTACCACCCAAGGTGAAATCGAATTCCCCACGTTGTTTGAAGGCCATTGGGTCATACTGTTCAGCCACCCTGCCGATTTTACCCCGGTCTGCACATCGGAGTTCATGACCTTCGCGACGCTGGAGCAGAAGTTCGAAGAGCTTGACTGCAAGCTCGTCGGGCTTTCGATCGATGGGCTGTACAGCCACATTGCCTGGCTCAGGACAATCAAGGACAAGATCGACTACAAGGGCATGAAGAATGTCGAGGTAAAGTTCCCGCTCATCGAAGACATCACGATGGAAGTTGCCAGGAAGTATGGCATGATCCAGCCTGGAGAGTCCGCCACCAAGGCGGTGCGCGCTGTCTTTGTAATCGATCCCAAGGGAGTGATCAGGACGATCATCTACTATCCGCTCAGCCTTGGCAGGAACTTTGACGAATTGCTGCGCGTGGTCCAGGCACTGAAGACCGCCGATGCGTTCTCCATAGCCACGCCGGCTGATTGGCGACCCGGTGACGATGTCATCGTTCCGACCGCTGGCTCCTGCGGCGTCGCAAAGGAGCGCATGGAAGGCAAGGTCGAAGGCGTGACATGCCACGACTGGTTCTTCTGCACCAGGAAGCTTGACAAGGAGAAGGTTCTGGCCGCCATCAAGAAGAAGGTATGACAATACGGGGCTGCTGAATTAGGCAGCCCTCAACCTCTTGACAAATACCACCACAGCAACAAGCATCTTCAGTGTTCGGCGTTGCCGAAGAATCAAAGTGCAATGAACCGCTTGCAGTTCGCAGAGAACGATAGTGCAGTGGTCCATTGGATCGACTCATGGAGGATTCATGAAAAAGTTTCTGGTGATGGTAGCAGCGCTGCTGGTGCTGTCAGTTGCCGGCGTGGCTGCTCAAGAGGTGATCGCCAAGCCGACGGCGAGCGGCGAGGACCTGTTCAAGCCGGGCAATTTCTCGGTGCAGGCTGGCTTGGGTTCTGCGTTCTTCTTTGGCTATATCGACGTTTATGGCGGAGCCGACCTGGGCTTGGGCAGCTTTCTGCTGGGCGAGACTCTTCCATTCACCTATGGCGCCGCGGCACGCATCAGCTACTGGGGTTGGAGCAATGATGTCTATTCCAGCTATTCCTATAGCGACATTGGCATAGCAGCTCTTGGAACCGTCCATTTCAGCTGGAAGCATGTATTCCCCGACGTCGCGTGGCTTGAAAAGCTTGAGTCATATGTCGGCCTCGGCCTCGGTGCCTATATTTATACGGATACCTACTACACCGCTGACAACGGCTTCAGGTTCGGCTTCGCGAGTGTGGAAGGCAACAACTATTACCTGACGCCCAACATCGCCATCAACTTCGAGGGCGGCTACTACGGATATGGCTCTTCAGGCCGGCTTGGCCTGCTCTTCAAACTCTGATCTCCTGAATCAGACCAGGAAGTGGTACGGCCCGCTCTCCAGCGATGGAGTGCGGGCCGCTTCTTACAGATGTTTTTTTACCACTTCGACCAGTTCGGGCAGGTCCATGCCGATGTCCTTGAGGTGCTCCGGGGTGGGTATGCCGTCCTTTGTCCAGCCGCGACGCTTGAAGACGGCGTCGGTCAGCTGGTCATACTGCCTCAGGCGGAATTCGCGCGTGATGCGCAGCCTCTCCGCCACAGATTTTCCGGCAGGATCGATACCGATCTTCTCCTTCATCTGTTTGTCGTAGCGTTCCTCGCGGGCAAGATACTCGTCTTCGAGGACGGGACCCATGGCGCGGTAGGCCGGGTAGTCGTCTACCCGGTGACCCTTGCCCTGCCTGATGTTGAACACCCGCTGGAAGTTATACACGCGCTCGGATTGGCGGATCAGTCCATCCCAGTCAAGTTTCTCGCCGGTGATCGCGGTGTACAGCTCGTGGTAGTTGTGCACATGTTCGGGCACCTTGTTGGATTCAGGCCACTTGCTGTTGTCCGCGGGCTCCACGTCGTTCCATGGCAACTTGCACAGACCCTGGAGGCCGAACCAGGTGCGGAACATCGGAAAGTAGTGGAGCGCCTCGGCTTTGTCCTCGAATGTCGGGATCTTGTTGTTGACCATGTCCATGAATATCAACCAGGCCTCGTCGTGCTGAGGACCCTTGTTGGTCAGGTAGTAGCCGCCCTGCTGTGCCAGCGATTCCTTTGATATGTACTCGCTCTGCTCGAGGCCCTTGCCGTGAAGGGCTATGTCCTTCATGAACTGCGCATCCGCCTTGTATTCTTTGGTGAAGTACCCGGCGAGGAACTTGACGCCCTTGCCCGCCAGCACGCCGAAGCGTTTGCCATCGGCCATGTCATGGAGTATCTGCGCCGCGCCTTGCCAGTTGCCCCAGGAGAGGTCGATGCCGTCGGTACGCTCAAGGTCAAGCACGCCGTGTTCCCAGCATTCCATCAGGAAGCTGGTCATCGTGCCGAAGCTGATGGTGTCGATGCCATAGGTATCGCAGTAGAAGTTCAATTCCAGTATGCCGTGTGGATCATAGACGTAGAGATTGGGGCCGCAGCCAGCGGCGGTCTCGTATTCGGGGCCGTCGACGCAGACTTTCTGTCCCTTGTACGGGCCGGTCTCGAGCTGGAAATGGTCAACCGCATGGGCGCAGGCCATGGTGCAACCAAACCAGCAGCCATCAGGCAGGCCCTGGCTGAACAGCTTCTCCCAGACCCAGCTGGCTATCTCGGGGCCGCGGGGGTCCTGGCCGTACTTGTGGTTCTTTGTGGGCAGAAGGTCGTAGTCGTTCATCAGCTCCATCAGATGCGCTGTGCCCTGTTTGCGCATCTTGCACTGCTTGTTGTCGTTTACGATTATCTCGCGGTGCAGTTTCAGGCCGAGGCGCTGGACTGCCGCGGGATCGGCGGCGTCGTTGGTGTTCTGGGTTACGCCCTTGAAGCGGACGACCAGTGCGCGGATCTTCTTGTCGCGGAGCACCATGCCTATGCCACCGCGGCCGGCCTGCTTGACGCGGATGCCGGCCCGGCGCTTGTCATAGAGGCTAAAGTTCAAGAGGCCCATCGGTGAGTGGTCGGCGCCGCGGCCGGCTGATATCACCGAGATGGCCTGGAGTTCCGCCGGGTCGGTTGAGGCTCCGCCACCGGCGAAGGCGTGGGTCAGCTCCTCCGCGAGGAGGTGGGTATCCTGCTGGAGGCCGTCCGGGGCGTCATAGAAGCGCACGTAGCCCTCGATGTTGTCGATGAACACGATTGTCTCGCGCTCGGCCTTGCCTTGGACTTCGAGGGCGTCCCAGCCGCCAAACTTGAGGTATGGTCCGAAGTAGCCGCCGACGTTTGAGTCTATCGGTACGCCGGTCATCGGCGAGAGGCTGACCACGAGGCTCTTGCCCGAACCGGGGTAGTTGGTATTGCCGCAGACCGGTCCCATGGCGATGACTATCTCGTTCTCCGGGTCGTTCCACTGGGTTGAAGGCTTGGTACCATCCCAGAGTAGCCTGAGTCCGAAGCCCTTGCCGCCCACGAACTTGGCCTTCATCTCCTCCGATACCGGCTTTTCGCGCATCGTGTGCGTTCCGACGTCGACGTGCATGGTGCGCATCGCGTAGCCGCGGTGTATCGGCTTCTTCTCGAAGCGGGTCTCCGACAGGAGCTTGAACTCCTTCATGTCGAATTCGCTGCTCATTTTGCACCTTCTTCGTCTCGCCTTGCCGCGGCCGCCACCTCGAACGGGAACCTTGATGCCGGGCTGTCTTCCTTCTCGGCTATTTCAAGTGCGCCCTTGGGGCATGCCTTGACGCATATGCCGCAGGCGACGCACTTGAACGGCACAGGCTCGGCAGGGAAATAGCGCATCGCGCCTATCGGGCAGACGGCGACGCAGGCCAGGCAGCCGACGCACAGTCGCTTGTCTATCATGACGACGCCCTGCTTGTTGACCGTTATTGCCTGAACCGGACATTCGGCCACGCACAACCGGCACTCCTGGTCGCAGGCTACCAGATGGTACCGTCCACCGCCAAGGCCCAGAACCTGAATCCTGGATTTGGCTGGATTGTCCTCTTTGGCGTAGGCGAGCGAGCATGCTGTCGCGCAACTCATGCACCCGACGCATTTCTGGTCGTCCATCTTGAGATACTTGATCACGGTAGTTGACCTCCTTTTTAAGTCTCTTATCGTGAATGTCTGAGGGAGTTATGGGTTCATTGACGCACTAACTGATATATCACACGAGCCCATGACCCAGTATACGGTCTTTTGGGCAGGTCCGCAATGCACATCGATAAGGCCGCATTACAGATTTGCCTGTCAGCGGGGAATCCCGACTGCCACGCCGGTGCCGCCCCCGCTGGCGGGCTGGTAACGAATCGAGCCATGCAACTGGGCGACAAGGCCTTCAATCAATTGCCCGCCGATGCCGGCGCCATTCTGGGTAGCTTCCGAGGCCTGCTCCATGCCGACGCCATCGTCTGTCACGGTCAGCGTCCAGCCAAAGATGTCGCGCGCGAACGATACCGTAATGGTGCCGTTTTCCTTGCCCGCAAACGCGTGCTTGAGCGCGTTGGTCACGAGCTCGTTGACTATGAGACCGCATGGAATGGCCTTTTCGACTGACAATGTCGAGCCGTCTTCCACATGCACGACGACATTGGTTCTGCATGAACCACGATCCCATCCCCACCTGAGCGAGTCGCATATCTTTTCCAGGTACGTGCCCATGCCCAATTCAATAAATGAACCTGTCTGGTATACTTCCTCATGAACCAGTGCCATGGCCTGGATGCGGTTCTGGCATTGCTCGAACGCCGACCGCGCGCGCTCGTCTTCCAGCGAGCCCGATTGGATGGAGAGTATGCTTGAGACAATCTGCAGGTTGTTCTTGACCCGGTGGTGCACTTCCTTGAGCAATACGTCCTTTTCGTCAAGGCTGGCTTGCAGTGAAGCGAAACTCTCATCCAGCCTGATCTTCATAGCCAGGAACGACCGCGACAGCCGGCCCAGTTCGTTGTTCCTGAGGGCAAAGGTGCTGAGCTTCGCTGGAATGGCGTGTCCCGGTTCAAGGTTGTCGACAGTATCGGCCAGGGCGTGCATGGGCCTCGTCACATAGTCCACGACGTACCAGCCAACCGTGAACATCAGGACTACCGACAGGGCAAGCAGTATGAAGTTGCGGACATCGGCTGATAGCAGCGCGGAGTTGTAGGCCTGTTCCCGTACCGCGGTGATGATGCGCCAGTCCTGGCTTGAGCCTGGCGAGAACGGCGTCACGGTGCCCAGATACTGCATGCCGTCATGGTTGAACGAGAACCGGGTGAGCCCGCTGGCCAGGGTCGAAGCCGAAGACGCGGACTGCCATGCCTGGGCGATCAGCTGGTCATCATGGTTTGACGCGATGGCGCGGTTGCCGCTCGAGTCGACGATTGATCCAGCCGACGTAGCGATCAGCCGACCATCTCCGTCGGTAACAAACAGGATACCCATGTTGGACTCGTCGGTGGCGGCCAGAAAGTCTGAAAGCATCCCGAGGGTAATCGTGGCGCTTGTCACGCCGACCAGCGCGCCATGACTATAGACGGGAGCGGCCGCTGCTATTGCCGGGTCCGCATTGGAGTACAGTGAATATGGCGCGCTCCATGACAGGCTCTGGGCTTGTATGGCCGTCTGGTACCACGGCCGCTGCCGCGGATCGTAACTGGCCGCCGTGCCGCTTGGCGCGCCGAACGAACCATCCCCCAGCACCGGCTTGAATATCAGCGCCCCGCCCGTCGCTACGCCGGATGAACCGACACGAAATTTGCCTCCAGGCTGGCGCTGGGCCTCGAAATACTCGCCATCCGCGGTGCCCACGGCGAGGATGGCTATGGCCGGGTTGGCCTTGAGGTGCTCCATGAACATGCTCTGCAAATTGGCGGAGGTCACCTGCGCAGGCTGCAGGGTGCCCAGGAAAGCGGCGTCGGCACCTGCCGCAAGCGCGGCGACTTCGAACTGTCTGGTTATCTCTTCATTGATGCGCTTGGTCGACGAGCCAAGTATGGATGTCACCGCGTCCCTCAGGGCCGCCCGTGAGCCATTGATGTACATCAGCCACGACAGCCCGAAGACAAGCATGATGATGACCATGAACGGCAGAATGATGACGCGCTTGAATCCACTTGTCGGGGAGCGTTTGCGATGAGGTGGGAGTACATGTTTACCTGTAATTTTCATTGGCCGATTATACGCCCTGATGACGGAATTGGGCAAAGCTAAATTCACTTTGTTGCATCATGCCTGATTTGTTGGCTATATTGTTGGTATGAACCTCATTATCAATGGCATTGCCGAAGAGTTGCCAACCACGGACGCGACCGTCGCGGGTGTTCTCGCCGCAAAGCGCTGGTCGTTTCCGCTGATAATCGTAAAGGTCAATGGATTTCCGGTACGCAGGGATGCGTGGGCGCAGACTGCCGTGTTCGATGGTGATGTGGTGGAAGCCGCGCACCTGATGTCCGGTGGCTGAGAAAAGGAACGCAGATGCGACAGATTGCCGCTACAAGGCTTGGCAGGACTCAATGCGAACAGGCTATGCGCGATGGGGAGTTTGGCGATGATGTCATCAAGGCCGGCCCGCGGGTGCTCGTCGTACTTACGCAGAGCTGGTGTCCCCAATGGGAAATGATGCTGCCATGGCTCGATGACGCGGCCCGCGAGGCGGGTGCCATGGCATTCTATCTGGAATACGACCAGGAGTCGTTCTTTGAACCATTCATGGCCTGGAAAGAGGATGTGCTGGGCAACAGGAGCGTACCGTACCTGCGCTATTACCGCGACGGAGTCCTGGTCGCCCAGACCAACTACGTTTCCAGGAGCGCTCTCGTCGCCTCGATGAACAGGATTCCGCGCGAGGGCACCTGAGTGGCATGCGGCTTCCTGTCAGGCGCCCAGTGTCTTTTCCGTCAGCTCAATCAGCAGCGGTACGAGCTGTTTCTTGCGTGACAGCACATCCTTGAGTTCGAAGGTCCGTTCGTCGAGCCTGGGAAAACGCACCAACGATAGAAACTCCTTGTCACCCTCGACGAACAACACGCTGGACAGCTCTGTGATGTCGGTGACCATCAACGCGCTGAAGTAGTGGTTGCCCGCCGACCGGAGCGCCATCAACTCGGCGCTGACCTCGGCCGCCCGTTCCAGTATCTCCTGCGGCGAGTGCACCTCGACCTGGCTTACCGTGAAGGATTTGCCGGCGGCGCTGTATTCCTTCATGTCCAGGCGGACAATCTCCGCAACCGGCTTCTTGCCAACGAGGCTGGCGGAACTCATGATGTCCCGGCCAAATTCATCTATCTCCAGGTCGGCTATGTTGGCCAGGTACTCGGCTGCCTCCCGGTCGGCCTCGGTGACGGTGGATGACTTGAGTATCAGCGTGTCCGACAGGATGCCGGCGAGCAACAGCGATGCGATCGGTTTTGGTATCGGCACCTTGGCGTCGCGGTACATCGACGCGATGATCGTGCTGGTCGAACCTACAACGCGGTTTATGAAGGTGATCGGGTACCTGGTGCTGAATGCGCCGAGCCTGTGGTGATCGATGACCTCGAGTATCCGGTAGTGCTCGGCGCCTTCGACGGCCTGGCCGAGTTCGTTGTGGTCGACCAGTATCAGCGATATGTTCGGCTCGCGTATCAGGTCGCCCTCGTCGAAGAGCCCTATGACGCGGCCTTCAGCGTCGAGCACCGGCACCGACCTGCTCGGTGATGCCGAAATTGCCTCGCGGGCACGCCGCAGTGTCTCGTCCTTGCGAACCGGCGTTATCGACTCGTCGCCCATCGTCTCCACCGGAGTGGAATAGATGACGAGGAGGCTGGTACTCGACGTGTCATAGGGCGACGCGAGCACGGTAACGCCATTTGCCTCTGCCAGTTCCTTGAGGCTGCGGTCGAGCAGAGCGCCGTTGGTGATGATGACGGCCCTGACCTTCGACTCTATAGCGTAGCGCTGAACGTCCACCCGATCTCCCACGATGATGATGACCGAGTCTTTGGCTTCGGCGTCGAGATGGCGCTTGAAGCTGTCCGTTTCCAGGGCCGCGACCAGAACGCGGGCCTTGAATTGCTCCTCGGGCTTGAAGATGCATATCGGCTGGGCCTTGATCGTAGCCTGCAAGCGGGAGACGCTTGTCGGTATCACCGCCTTCTTGTGCGGGTTTATCTTCTTCAGGATGTTCTGCGCAAACGAGCTGTAGTGCAGCATCGCACGGTAGCGGCCGTCGCCGTCGACAATGGGCAAAGCCTTCTGCCCGCTCCGGTTCATCGTAGCCAGCGCGTCCCACAGCGGAGTTCCTCGGTCGACGACCTCGGCCTGGGTTCCCATGTAGTACTCGACCTTGGGCACGAGGTCCGGTATGAAGGTCGGGAATGGCACGTTGAAGCGCTCGAATACATACTCGGCCTGGGGGCTCATCTTGCCGGCTCTGGCGGCAACGCAGCGCTTGAGACCGAGTTCGCGCTTGAGGTGGGCGTACGCGGCGGCCGAAACGACCGAATCGGTATCGGGGTTCTTGTGTCCTATCACGTAGACAGTGTCATTCATGGTCCTGAGTGTATCCTTGCCGGCGCCAGATCGTCAAACCGGGGTTGGATAGCGCTGGCAGGATCGGTATGCTGGCGGATTATGATCAAGCTGTACGCATTTCTTGGCAATCACGGACGGGAATACGCCGGGAACCGGCACAATGTCGCCTGGCTCTTTCTGGAATCACTGCCGCAGTTTGCTGCGCTGGCCTGGAAGCACGGATTCAAGGGGCGATGGGCCCAGCTCGATACAGACGCCGGCCGTGTCTGGTTCATCGCGCCCGAGACCTTCATGAATCTGTCCGGTGACAGCGTCGCCGAGATCGCGCGCTTCTACAAGGTTGAGCCCGCCGAGATCCTGGTGGTGCATGATGAGCTGGAACTGGGCTTTGGTTTCTTCGGATTCAAGAAGGGCGGCGGGCTTGGCGGACACAACGGCCTCAGGTCGATGAAGGAGCGCCTGGGCACTCCCGATTTCATGCGACTGCGCTTTGGCATAGGGCGGCCCAACCATGATGACATCGCCGGATACGTGCTTTCGGACTTCTCCGGTGACGAGCGCGAGAAGCTGGCGTGTTCCGTCTTTCCACGCGCGCAGACTGCCCTGCAGCTCTGTATGCAACGCGGCTTTGGCGAGGCGCTTGGCCTGTATGCCAAGTCAAACGCACTCGCCTGATGTCGTCTACTGTATCAATTTTTTGAGCAGCTTGTCGTCCTTCTTCCAGTCAGGCACGACGCGGACCTTTATCGACAGCCTGACGGGATAATCGAATATCTGAGCCAGGTCATGCTCCGCCTCCTCGCGTATCTGGCGAATCATGGCGCCGCCCTTGCCTATCAGGATGCCCTTCTGGGTCTCTCGCTCGACTATCAGGTCGCCTTCGTACACCAGGGTTCCGTCGTCAAGCATGTGGTGCGCCGTGTATTCCACGTAGACCGCGTGCGGGACCTCGTTGCGGGTATGCAGGAAGACCTTCTCGCGTATTGTCTCCGAGATGCGGAATACCGGTTCCTGATCGGTGTAATACTCGGCCGGGTAATACGCGGGGCCGGGTGGGGCAATCTGGGCGAGCATGGCGGCCAGCGCCTCGACGCCGGTGCCCTGCGATGCCGAAATATCGTAGATGCGAGCGCCGGACAGCCGCTCGGCCAGGAAGAGCCGCGTCCTCGTTATGTCGGAGTCGTGCGCGTCTATCTTGTTGATGGCTATCAGGGTCTTGCCGAGGAATGGCAGGACTTTCTCGGCTATCGCTTCTTCTTCCGCTCCGGGAGCCCTGGCGGAATCGATGACATAGAGCACAAGATCTGCGTCAGAGAGGGCGTGGACCGCGAGGTCGCGCAGCCTGCGGTTTATCATTTTTTCGGAATCATGCAGACCCGGCGTATCCAGGAACACGAGCTGGTAGTCTTCTCCCGTCTTGATGCCGCGCACGGTATTCCTGGTGGTCTGCGGTACGGGTGAGACTATGGCGACCTTCTGGCCGCACATTGTGTTGACCAGGGTCGATTTACCCGCTGATGGTCTTCCTACGACCGCCACGAAGGCGGACCTGTGAGTATCGGGCATATGGGGCCCTCCTTTATGCCGCTATTACACGCGGCGTATCGATCGTGGATATTCCAGACCGGTGAACAGCGAAAATTGCGCCTCCGCCTGGGCGTGCAACATGCCCATCCCATTGGAGACTCTGCAGCCCGCGTTCTTCGCCCTGCGCATCACCGGCGTCTGGGGCGGATTGTATATCATTTCGTACAGAGCTTCTTTTCCGGAGAATTCGTACCACTCAAGCGGATCACCAGGCTCGCCGCCTTCGAGCCCGAGCGGCGTCGCCTGGACTATCAGGTCGTTGTAGCGCTCAATCATCTCGGAAGCCCGTTCAGTCAGGCCTGACCACTCAAAGCCGTATACTTCGGCCAGATGTTTTGCCTTTGACATGGAGCGGTTTATTATGCAGACACGGGCTCCCAGCGAACTAAGGGCATAGGCGGCAGCCTTTGCTCCGCCTCCCGCTCCGATGATGGTTGCCTTGATTCCGGCCAGACTCTCCATGCCAAGGAAGGCGCGCAGAGCGGCGGAAAAACCATGGGCGTCCGTATTGTAGCCTACAAGCTCCGAACCTCGGCGTATGACTGTGTTGCACGCGCCTATGGCATCGACCTCGGGCGATCGCTGTGACAGGAACGGTAGAATCTCTTCCTTGAACGGCACGGTAACCGAGAATGCCCTCAGGTCGATGCGCCTGGCCAAGGACACGAACGCTTCCACATCGTCTGCCGGAAAAGGCAGGTACAGCGACTCGAGTCCGAGCGCTGAAAAGCCGGCATTGTGGATTTCAGGCGAAAGGGAATGAATGACCGAGGGTCCACCCAGGATGCCGTACAGATCCCAATCGGCCTTGTAGTCCCTCGCGCGATAGATGGAGAGCAGGCGTTCCGGTTCAAGCTGCCCCGGCGCCGCTGGTTCTATGCCTTCGCCTGATGCGCTTGCGTAGACGAGCATGCTACCCAGGCGCTCCGCCAGAACGCGGGTGCAAAAGCCGTATTCTCCCATCGCCACGACGACGCGCTGTGACTTGCCGTCGCTGCCCTCGAACAGCCTGAACATGGACTCGACATCGCCCAGCCCCGTCGCGCGCACCGCGAGCTTCGGTATCTCGTGCGGGCGGGCGGATAGGTTCCGCCAGACGCTGTCTATATCGGCTGGTATGCCTTGCATGCAGTGTTTCGATCTGATGATGCGCGTGCCGAAGGTGCGGGCCGCCTCCTGGATCGACGGAATATCGAAATCATACTCTATGTCGATGTATGAGAAATTCTTGCGCGGATCAGAATCGGCAAATGCCAAGCCGCGCGCGAATATGACGAGCCTGACACCCTCGCCCAGGTCGAACTGGCCGCCATCCGATCTTCGCCTGACCGTCAGGATGCTGGGCAGACCCGCCTTCTCCGGAAAGGCGCGCACATGGAACAGTTCGCCCGGCTCCAGATAGTCGGCACGGAGCTCGACCATGTCCACCTTGTCGCGGTATAGTTCGAGGGCCGCTAGATCCTGGGCTATCGTAGAGCCCGTCAGGCACAGACAGATTTTTGCCATGACCCTTCCTAAAAATCGGCCCGATAGATATACAACTCGCGTATTGTGCCGGAATCATCGATGATACCCCGGAGGCGTTCCGGCCAGGCCGCGCCGGGCAACACCCATTCGTAGCCGTTCGCGGTGGTCGAGGCCGGTGACCCTAGCGCTGCCATGATTCGCTCAGTTGTCGCGCCGATACTGAAACCCAATACCGGCCGGGCGAATGGCTCGGCGAGCCTCACCTGCCAGACATGGTCCATGAACAGGAATACCGAAAATCCGCTACCGTAGTCAAAGACGACGTCATCCTGCCAGGCCTCGGCGCCTCGGACAGCGAAGACTCGCGCTGGCGCTCCGAAGCGGGCCAAAACCTGCGCCGGACTTAACCCCAGGAGGGTGGCTGGATCATCGGGGACGAGCTGTTCTATGGTCGCCGCGGAGCCGGTGGAGGGTTGTCCCGCAACGGCGCTTGTCGCGAGTACCGCGCATGTCATGGCAAGGACAAAAAGGCGTTTCATCGTCATGTACTGTACTGGAGCGCGGCGGTACCGCGCAAGTCCGCGAAAGCCGTCGCGACCACCGCCGTACTCGCTGCCAAAACGGGCTTGAGGAAAGCCATCGCTTTCGATTACAGTGCAGGACAAGGAGTCACATGTGCCATCTCATTCGATACTCCCGGAAGCTCGTCGCGCCGCCATTGCGGCCGCGTTCGACGAAGCTCTCGCCGAAGTGCGCGCCGCGGGCGATGTAGCCCTGCTTCAGGAATGCCGCGCCATTTTTCGCCGGCGGGTGCCGCTTAATTTGAGGGCTTATGTAGCCGCCGCACTGGTTCTGAAGAACACGGGTTCAGGGCGAACTCTGCCTCGCAAGGGCGACCGTCAGAACGAGCGCCAGAAGGATCGCCAGAGCGACCACCAGAACGAATCGACCAAGGACCGCGGCGGCAGGAATGCCAAGCGGGAGGTCCCTGTCCGCGAAGCAAGCGCATCACAACGCACTGAACAAGCAGCGCGGCAACCTGAGGTCCGCGAGGTTCGCGAGAACCGCTATCGTGGCGAGGGTGTCACCCTGTTTGTCAGCGCCGGCAGACGTCAGCGATTCTACGCCCGCATAGCCATCAAGGTGTTGCTGGAGATTCCGGGCGTGACCGATGCAGCCATTGGCGACATCAGGACCATGGACAACTACAGCTTCATCGTAGTCGATCCGGACGTAGAAGAGTTGGTCATCGCGGCGCTCAACGGCTATGACTTCAAGGGCCGCACACTGGCTGTCAACCGCGCCCGCAAGAAGGGCGAGGCAGAGCCGCTTTCGGACGCTCCGGAAGGTATCGATGCCGCAGATGCCGGGGTTCAGGATGAGGCTGACCTCGACTCCGATGATGAAAGCGGATCTACAGAAGACGTCTGAGCAGCGCCGCGGTCAACCAGGCGTTGACGGCCAGCGCGCCAGCGAATGAGGCGATGCTGGCCGCCGTCGCCATCCTGGCTCGCCGGCTCCAGGTCCGCGCGTCAGGCAGGTTGTCCAGGGTCTCCAGATCCCGCCTTGCCCTGCAGAAGCGTGCCTGTCGCCAGAAGCGCCGGTATGCGAAAAAGCCCGTCACCCCAGGTGGCAGCAGGGGGAGTATCGGAGCGAACGCGAGCGTCAGGGTCAACGCCGTGATCAGCGAAGGCATGGTGCCTTGTGTCCTGCCCGGAAATACCATCATCACGATGACGCTCATCACCATTACTCCCAAAGCGAGTGATATTTGTGTTACGGGATTCCAATACTCGTTCAGGTGGCGGCCGGCCCTGATGGCGCGCCTGACGACGTGGCTGTCGTCACCATCATGCAGCACGACCAGTAGCGATCCGCCTTCCGCCGGTGCTATGACGATGCGGCCGTTCCGGAGCGACACATCGCCAGCGATGAAGGCGCGCGCACCCGAGCCCAACGCGGGCAGGCCGCTCCAGCGTCGGCGCTCTATATGGTCATCGCCGGCTCGCCCTGTCAGCAGATAAACCCACGCGCCACGCATGTCGACGACGCAGGTCGCGTTATCGCATCTGAGCCAGAGCTCGTGGTCGCCACCCATCGCCTCTATGTCGCCCTGAATGCATCGCCAGCGGGGACCGCCGGCATCGCTGACCGGCATCACGTCGTCCAGGCCCTGCGTCTGCGACGCCACGGCCACTGCCGTGCGGAAATCCCGCCATTGCTTGCGCACCGCAAAGGCGCCAACCACCGGGAGTATCGCGTAGAAGATGAGAGCCGACACCAGTGCGAGATAGACGGGAAGGAACATCGTTTGGCTCTCCGCTTGTCACCGGCGACTCTGGCCGGTACTATGGCCAGGCATGATACATCGACTGAGTGTAGGCCCCATCGGGGAAAACGTCTATATTGCCGAGCAATCCTCAGGTCCCTTGGTCGTATTCGATCCCGGTGACGAGCCAGACCGAGTGCTCGCGGAGACGCTGGCAATTCTGGATACAAGCGGCGCGCCAGGCGTGCTTGTAGCGGCGACACACGGGCATCTTGATCATGTGTCGGCGTGGTCCGCACTCGTTGACGGTCTTCGCACCCACGGGATAGCGGTGCGTACATACGCTCCCGAGGGTGACCGCGGCTACTTTGGCTCACGCGCCATGGCCACCAACAAGCGCATCTTTGCCGACATCAACGCGCAGTCATACTTTGCCAAACACTGGATACCGGTGCCCGAGGCCGACGAGTACTTTGGCGACGGGTTCCTGCTGCCGGGGACAGGCATCCAGGTGATTCATACTCCGGGGCATACGCCCGGTTCGTCATGTTTTATAGTCGATGGAGGTTCCGCGATCATCGCGGGTGATACCCTGTTCGAGAGTGGACGCGGCCGGACCGACGCATTCGATGCCGACGAGTCGGCCATCATGAGGTCCATACGCGAGCGGCTCTGTGCACTGCCTGACGCCGTCCGTGTCTGGCCAGGGCACGGTGAACCGACCACCATCGGGCGCGAGAAGCGTCTGTACCTGTAATATGCCGGAGGTCTCACAATGAAGTCTTCACGGGTCGCGATGTTCGCGATCGCTATCGCGATATTAGCCGCGGCCTGTTCCGCTGGCCCGGCCGACCGTACTGATCTGGTGCTCGGAACGGTGTGTTCCGTCAGGATACTGGACGGCGGCTCGCAGGCGGCGCTTGACGCGTCGTTTGCCAGGCTACGGCAGATCGAGGCCGAAATGAGCGCCAATACCGCTGGTACCGTGATCGCGGCCATCAATGCAAGCGCAGGCAAGGAGCCGGTCCCCGCGCCAGCCGATGTCCGATATGTCACCGGCAAGGCGCTTCAGTATGCCAGTCTCTCACATGGAGTCTTTGATCCCACCATCGGCCCTATCGTGAAGTTGTGGAACATAGGCATGGATGGCGAGCGCATACCGGCGCCCGAAGAGATCCGTGCCGCGCTCCCGCTCGTCGATTATACGGCCGTCAAGATTGATGATGCCGCCGGCACGATATTCCTGCCGCGGGCCGGCATGCGGCTTGATCTGGGCGCCATAGCCAAGGGGTATGCCGCCGACGAAGTAGCGCGCATCCTTAAAGAAAAGCGCGTCAAGGCCGCGGTCATCGATCTCGGTGGCAATATCGAGGTGTTTGGCAAGAAACCTGACGGCTCGAAATGGCGCGTCGGCATCCAGAATCCGTTTGACGATCGTGGCGCCTACATTGGAGTGGCGACACTGCCCGGTGGATCAACGGTCGTGACGAGCGGTGTGTACGAGCGCTTCTTCATAGGTCCAGACGGGACACGGTACCACCATATCCTGGATACGCACACAGGCTCGCCGGTGCGCAATGGCCTCGTATCGGTCACGGTCATAAGCAGCTCGTCGATTGATGCGGATGGCATGTCGACAACGCTGTTCGCTTTAGGCCTGAAGGCCGGCATGGCGCTGGTCGAGACCATGCCCCACGTCGAGGCTGTCTTCATTGACGAGGACAAGCATGTGTACATGAGCAGTGGCGTGCCATCGATATTCAGACTGGACGACCAGGCGTTCACCTTGACCGCATTGCCACAGTAGTATCAGCGCGGCTGGATGCTGCCGGCCATGGGTGACAGCTCCTGTTCCCTGATCACCTGGGCGGCCAGCTCTACGGCGTCGATGATCTGCTGGTAGCCCGTGCACCGGCACAGGTTGCCACGCAGGGCCTTGCGTATGTCATCCCTGCTGGGCTTGGGCTCGCGCAACAGCAGCGCGTACGAGCTCATCACCATGCCCGGGGTGCAGAACCCGCACTGAATGGCGCCGGCGTCTATGAAGGCCTTCTGGATGGGGTGCATATCGCCTGAGGGACTTTCCATACCCTCGATGGTGATGATCGATGTGCCGATCGCCTTCTTGACCGGGGTCTTGCATGCTCGCACCGCCGTATCGTTCATCACGATGGTGCATGATCCGCACAACCCCTTCTCGCAGCCGTTCTTGGTGCCGGTCAGAAAGCGGCGCTCGCGGAGGTAGGTGAGCATGCTCAGTTCAAGCTCGTCGTCCCTGACCTCGAATACGGTTCCGTTTATGGTGATTGAGTTCACGCGAGATCCTCCGGGCGAATCTGTATGGGAAGCTTTGTGTATCTGACGCCAGTGGCGTTGTATATGGCGTTGGCTATCGCCGGCGCTATCAGCTCCAGCGCTGGTTCCCCGATGCCCTTGGCGCCGGTCAGCGAATTGGGGTCATGGTTCTCTATGATGATGCCGGTCATCGGGGGCAGGTCGGTTGTTCGGGGAATCTTGTACGTATCGAAGTTGAGGCATGGCGTCTTGCCGCCGTCGCGAATGAAGTCCTCCATCAGCGCCATGCCGATACCCTGGGTCATACCGCCGTATATCTGCCCCAGGAGCAGCGCGCGGTTGATGGCCTTGCCAATGTCATGCCCGGCCACAATGTTGAGGAGGCGCACCTTGCCGGTCTTCTTGTCGACGGCCAGCTCTACCGCCTGGCACGAATAGACATAGGTAAAGTATGCGTCGCCCTGGCCAGTCGTATCATCCCAACTGACCGGCGGAGCCTGGAATGTTCCAAACGAATATGGGGTAATCCGTTGCAGGAAGAGCTCGCGCATCGCCTCTTCCCATGTCAGCGAGTACTCATAGTTCAGGCCCCATATCTTGTCGTCATGGAACGTAACGTCCTGCGGTTTGCAGCGCAGGCGTTCCGCGAGATGGTTGGACAGCAGTGTGCGGTACTGCCTGGCCGCCACGACCACCGCTGATCCGCCCATCACCGTGCCCCTGGTCGCGACGGTGGTGCCCGAGTCTGGAATGGCGCTGGTCGAGGAACGGCGGTAGCGTATGCGCTTGAGGTCGGTTCCGAGCTCGTCGGCCAGGATCAGCGTCATCGCGGATTCAGAACCCTGGCCATTCTCGTGAATGCCCGTCTCTAGAAGAATCGAGCCGTCGTACTGGCCGTTGATTATGCACGAACAGAAGTCCATGCCCTCCGCGCCGAGGCTCGAACCGCGGTAGCTGACAGCGAGGCCAATGCCGTACAACTCGTCGGTATCGGACTTGCCAAAGGAGCACAGTTCGTATTTCTTGCGGAAGCCTATTTCATGGACGACGCGGTTCATCACGTCTTCGAGGCTGACGGTGTGGCCCGATAATTTCTGACCGGTCACTGTAATTGAATCCTGCTTGACCATGTTTATGCGTCGCATGCCCAGCGGATGAATCTTCAATTTGTGCGCGGCGATGTCCATGATCTGCTCCACAGCGAAATTCACCTGGGGCGAGCCAAAGCCGCGCATGGCGCCAGAAAAGATGTTGTTGGTGGCAACGCCATACACATCGGCATGGATGTTGTCGACAACGTACGGGCCGAAACACTGAGCCGTCGAGCGCCAGGTTACCCAGGGCGTCACCGACAGGTAGGGCCCTGAATCGGCATGCATCGTCGCCCTGACCGCCAGTACCTTGCCTTCGCTGGTGACGCCGACCTTGTACCGGAGCCGGTATGGGTGACGCTTGTATGTCTCGCGGAAACTCCACTCCCGGTCGTACCGAAGCTTGACCGGCCTGCCGGTCAGCCTGGCGGCGAGCGCCGCCCGGGCACATACGGCCGCCGCATTGTCATCCTTGCCGCCAAAGCCGCCGCCCACGGAAATCGTGTAGACCTCGACGTTTGACAGGGGCTCGCCCAGCAGGGCCGCGACAAAGCGGCGCGTGCTGAACGGATGCTGCATGCTGCCGTATATCTCCACGACGCCATCGGCCCTGGGCACACAGACCGCGGCCTCTGGCTCCATATAGGCGTGCTCTATCGCCTGGGTCTGGAACTCCTCTTCCAGCACCAGCTCGCAGCCTGCGAAGAGTGGCTCGGGATCGCCATGCCGCAGGCGATGGTGCGTGACGATGTTTGAGTCGCCATAGGACGGCACGACAGGCGCGCCGGGGGAGAGCGCCTCATCGATGCTCAGCACCGGCTTGAGCGGTGTCGCGGTAATCCTGACAAGCGCAGCGGCAACCGTGGCGGCCTCGCGGGTATCGGCGACAACGATGGCGCATACATCACCCCACGACCGCACGCGATCGGATGCGATGATCGGATAGTCCTTTTCGATCTGGCCAAACATCGCGGCTCCGGGTACGTCCGCCGCGGTGATGACACGCACGCATCCTGGATACGCGAGCGCTTCACGCGGGTCGATGCGCAGGTCCTTGGCGGAGACGTAATCCGCGTAGACGGGAACGGCGTGGAGCATGCCTGAGAATGAGACGTCGTCGGCATAGGTGGCCCTGCCTGTTACCTTGGCGCGAGCATCGTTCCTGAAGGGGGTGTCAGATCGCATGTAGCCTACTCCTTGCCCTGTCGGGCTTCAGCCAATTTAAGCCTGATAAAGACCCATGGAGCACCCAATGACACCCATGCGCCCACGAGGCCATACCTGAGGAATCGGATCAGCGCGTAGTTCTGACCATCGGCCTCCGGTGAAAGCAGCTTGCCGCCCATATATATCAGGGCCATCCCCGCGATGCCAAGGGCAAGCCGTACCGCCTTGCGGGCAAGGGAGCCTGACGAGGCGTTGAAGTGCACTCTTTCAAAGAGAACCACCGCCCCAAGCGCCGTGCCAAAGAACACGCCCGACATGCTGGTATCCCGCATGTTCAGCGCGTTCATGCCCAGGGCCAGCACGGCGATCAGGACTACGCGCACCCTGACATTCCAGGCTGCAACGATGCGTTCGGCGCGGGTACCCAGTATGAGCCAGGCCAGTGCGAATCCCCAGCCGAGCACCAGTCCGGCTATCACATCGGTCGGGAAATGCACGCCCAGATAGATGCGCGAGAATCCGATGGCCAGCGGCAGCACGATGGCCAGTACCAGCCCCCAGGGTCTGCGCAGCCGTGGCGCGAGCAGGCCCCAGAACGTCGATGAGCCCTGGGAGTGACCGGAAGGGAGGCCATAGCTTGTTTCCGATGACATGCCCACCGATGGATCCAGTTGGTATGGCCGAGGCTGGGCAAAGGCAAATTTGAGCCAGGAGTTGGTAAAGCTCGACGCGATGAACACCAGACCGAAGCGCGTCGCGTAGCGCTCGTCAACGCACCAGAACATGATTGGCAGGAATATGAGGTAGAAGTATTCTGATCCCATCAGGCTCAGTAGCTTCATGAGTATCGTCAGTCCGGGACTGGCGATGGTCTGCACCGATCGAATGATTTCTAGACCCCACCCAAGAACGCTTTCCATCGTACCCCCCTAGCATGAAACCTGAGGCAACAGTGGCTTGCCATCAGCCAGCATTTGCCGGAATTCCAGTTCGGGCACCGGTCTGGAGAAGAGATAGCCCTGGAACTGATCGCAGAATATGGTATCCAGAAACCGCATCTGGTCGATTTTTTCTATGCCCTCGGCCACGACAGTAAAGCTGAGCGTATGTGCCAGGTCGACAATGGCGGAGGCAATGATCGCCGCGCGCCTGTCCGAAGGCAGCGGGTCTATGAATGACTTGTCCATCTTGACCGTGTCTACCGGGTAGTCCTTGAGCTTCGAGAACGATGAGTAGCCGGTGCCAAAGTCATCGATCGATATGCTTGCGCCAAGCTCCCTGATCTGCAGCAGCTTGCGTATGCTCTCGTGCTCGTTGGTCATGATGCCGCTCTCGGTTATCTCGAACTCCAGGCGCCGTGGGTCCACTCCAGTAGAGCGTATGATCGATGCGATGTCATCGACCAGGGATTCGTGGCCGAACTGCCGTGGCGACAGGTTTATCGATATCGGAACTTCAGGCAGACCCAGTGCGCTCCACGACGCGGCCACCTGGCAGGTCTTGAGAATGACCATGGAACCGATGCGGTCGATATTGCCGCTCTGCTCGGCAACGTTGATGAAGGCGGATGGATCCTTGATGCTGCCGTCGGCCAGGCGCCAACGCACCAGAGCCTCGGCTCCGACTATGAATCCGGCACGGTCGACCTTGGGCTGGAAGAATGGCTCGAACCGCTGTTCGTCTATGGCCATGCCCAGATCGGTCTCAACGCGCTGGCGCTCAAGCAACTCGCTGTTCAGCTTGGCGTCAAACAGCCGGTATCGGTCACGGCCCGCTTCCTTGGCCATGTAGAGGGCGGTTTCCGCATTGCGGACTATCTCCGCGGAGTCCTTGCCGTCATTGGGATAGAAGGCTACTCCCATCGACACGGAGAGCCTTACTTCCTGGCCCAGGCCAATGCGGAATGGCTCGACGAAGGCTGATCGAGCCTTGGCGATGATTTCCTTTATGTGGTCCTGCGACTTTATCTCCGGGAAAAGAGCGAAAAATTTATCACCGCGATACCGGGAGATGATATCGTCATTTCTGAACGCGTTACGGAGCGCGTCAGCCGTCGATTTGAGCACCTCGTCTCCGGTTCTGGTGCCATACATGTCATTGATAGCCTTGAACCGGTCGAGACCAAGAGCCATAACACCGAACACCCTGCCGCGGTTGTTGGCTATGGTGATGTTGCTGGCCACGTCGCGCAGGAATGATTCGCGGTTGGGCAGGCTGGTCAGAGGATCATAATACTCATAGAAAAGCGCTCGTTCCTCGGCCTTTCGCTGGCGGGTCATGTCCCGCAGCGTCATGATGATGCCGCCGATATCCGGATTCCGCAGGTAGTTTGAGGCGGCGGCCTCTATCGGAACATCGATTCCGTCTGCCCGCCGGATTGAGAAGCTGGCGGCAAAGGTCGGATGCTCCGCGACCAGATTGGACGAGAACATCGCCCGTTGTTCGCTCGCGTATCCGTCGCTCAGGAACGAAAAGAAATCGCTTCCCTCGATCTGCTCCGGCGGATAGCCCAGAAGTGGCCTGGTGCTGGGTCCGCAGAACCTGACACGTCCGTCTGACTCCAGTATCAGCACCACATCGGACGCGTGTTCGACGAGTCCGCGGAACAGCGCCTCGTACCGCCTGGCAGCCGCCCGCTCGACGCGCGCTCTTGGCGTTTCGGGCTCCATTGGAACCAGTTCCGCGAGGCTGACAGTATCGTTAGGCGATTCGGCGACGGCATTCGCTTTGCGGCCTTTGAGGAGCCTGCGCGCGCCGTGGAGAATCGCGCCCGCGGCGCGGGCGGTCCTACCATGCATGCGACCAGTGTAACCGGCAGAACACGGCACGGCAAGCCGATAGTGATCGGCACCTTGGCTTTTTGCCTTGACGAGCCATTCCGGCGCGTAGTACAAACAATGCTGCCCCATAACGCGCCGGCATGGTGAAATGGCATACACGGCAGACTCAAAATCTGCTGCTCGCAAGGGCGTGAGGGTTCGAGCCCCTCTGCCGGCACTATTCTTGGATAAGGAGGAGCCCATGGATACTGTTATGTCCTGGAGAACCGACACCGTTGGAGATTCCACGGCGAGGGCTCTCAAAAAGAACGGTTTCGACGCTGTCTACGTCAAGACGGGCGCCGAGGCGCTTGCCCTCATCGCAAAGCACTTCAAGAAGGGTATGACTGTCGGTTTTGGCGGATCGATGACCGTCAGGGGACTTGGCGTGCAGGACAGCGCCAAGGCCGCTGGCTGCGAACTGCTCGACCATAACGCCCCTGGATTGACCCCGGAAGTCAAGACTTCCATCCTGAAGCGCCAGCTTACCAGCGACCTCTTTGTATCGGGATCCAACGCCGTCACGCTCGAGGGCGAGATAGTCAATGTCGACGGCACGGGCAACCGCGTCGCGGCTCTGAGCTTCGGACCGACCAAGACCGTCGTTGTTGTCGGCATCAACAAGATAGTCCGTGACCTCGACGAGGCCTTTGCCCACATCGAGTCCTGGGCCGCGCCGATGAACAACAAGCGCCTGGACAAGCCAAATCCGTGCGTCAAGGCCGGAGTCTGCATGGACTGTGATGGCGACACGAGACTCTGCCGTGTCTACCAGATCCTGCGCAAGCGCCCGAGCGGCACAGACTTTACGGTCATCGTCATTGGAGAAGAGCTGGGATTCTAGGAATATGCCGGAGCCTGCCTTTGGCGGCGGGCTCCGGATTAACATTAATCCAGCAACCTGCCTGCCGTCGTATCGGTGACCAGGCGCCTGTTGGCGCCGAGCTTGAGCACCGGCACGTCATCGTACCGCCCCGCGTTGTTCCAGAACAGCAATCCCTCATTGAGCGAATCGCGGACTCCGTCGACCTCGAGTGCCACATATGCGGGCGAGTAGTACTCCCTGTCATAGCGGACGTTCAGGTAGAACGCCTGCACGTATGGCCGCACCACTATGCGCTTCCTGCTGATGTAAGAGCTGCGCATCGTTCCGATATAGTAGATGCGGTACGGTCGCCTGACCGCGGGGTCAAAGCCCATGAAGCCCTGTTCAAAGTGCGATGGATAGAACATAGGGCAGATCGCGTCCACATAGCGCGACAGCATTTCCACGTCCTGTCCGGTGCGCACCCCTGATCGATACCAGCCATTGGCGCCATAGATGTCTATGCTGATGGGAGCCGCGATGTTGGCCCTGGCGTACGACAGGAACGACATAAGGGCGCTTTCCATGTCCATGCCGGCATCCTTCCAGCGGAACCTGGCATCGCCGAGGTTGGTGCCGTCAGTCGGGAAGCGTATATAGTCGAACTGCACCTCATCGAAGCCGCGGGATATTATCTCGCGAGCTATGGCCACGTTATATTCCCAGACCTTTTCGCAATATGGATCCACCCAGTATTCACCATAGTACTTTCGCTCGGTCACGCTGGTTGTGGCCGGCGCAGCGGTCGAAGGTGGCGCGCCATCCGGCACCGGCAGCGGAACATCCTTCGTCTCCAGTTCGTAGCCGCGCCACGGGATATTCTCCTTGCCATCCCAGACCGCGTACACGCCCCCGGAATATTCATGCAGCCGCTGATCCTTGAATACCACGATCCGGGCGATCAGGTACCGGCCCTTTGCCTTCATTTCCTTGACGAAGGCTTCTACGTCCAGCGGGTTGACCGTCTTGCCGATCGCCTTGATCAGCGGGTCCTTGGGCTCAAAACGCAACCTTCCAAAGTCATCCTTCAGGTCGAGTACCACGGTATCGAGGCCACGGTCCGTCATCAACGCGTCATACTTGGCGCGGCTCTGGGCGCCGTTCATGAAACCGGTTTGCAGGTACAGGCCATGGCGTCCGTCCGCCACGGCACGGTATGGCTTGTCGCTCTTGAACGACGCCAGCCACAGCTCACTCAAGTTCAGCGCTGGAGAACCGGCCGCACCGGGCATGAAGATGGCTTCTATCTGCGATGGCACGAGCGCGGCGGCCTTAAGCACCAGGGCGGTCTCGGCGCTCGCCGTTGAAGCAGTGCCTCGCTTGACATCGGCACGCATCACAGCTCCATCAGTCACGTAGAGCAGACCATCGGCACGCGGAGCGAGCGAATCGAATGAAGCGAACTCAGCCGCTTCCTTGTATACTACGGCAAATGATCGCGTGGCAAAATCATACCGGTAGATGCGCGGCAGGAATGAGTTCGCCGCCCACACGAGCGGGCCATCCGGGCCGGCTTCGACGACGATGTCGGATACCTCGTCGGCGCTGCCTGCTGGATCGCTCTTGCCAAGGTCTCCGCCGATTTCGTGCCAGCCGCCCGCGCCGTTCCGGACAAAGGGACCCTTGATCGCGTGCGAGACAAAAACCAGCAACTCGGGCTTGCTTGTCACGGCGACAGCCTTGAGGCCTGGCTGCGGCGCTGGCGACGGTATCGCCTGCCAGCTTAGCCCCCCATCCCGCGTCAGAAAGACCTGGTCTTTGGTGCAGGTGACCAGTGTCGACGCGTCGTACGGGTCGACCTCGAGATCCTTGAGTTCCTGTACTTCCCTGGTAAAACCCTTGACACCACCGATGAAGGTCTTGATCATCTTGATTGGCAGGCCCGCGTTGCGTTCCTCGAATGACACAAGGTCTCGACTGAACAGGATACCCCGGCTGGTCAGGAAGGCGAACGCGTCTGGCAGGCGCACTATCTTGCGCACTTCGACATCGGGCAACACGCGGCTGACCCTGGACGGATCATCGAGGCGGTACAGTCCATCGGCAGCGCCTACAAGCGACTGGGCGTTGGCGACACTCGAAGTGGCATATATGGTTAGAATGATACCAATGATACGGGACAATGACAGGCGCATGGGGAATTCTCCTGGCTGGATACTACCGAGAAAGGGCTCTGCATGGATAGGCTAAGAGCTTATCGATCGCCAGGCTTGTTGTTGCCGTTGCCTTCGTTGCTGCCAGTGCCGGAGAGCCGCTGGCCATGACGATAGTGTGAGAGGAGTTCGGTAGCGTCACGCTGGATGCGCTCGGCGATATCGTCCGCGTATTCCGTTGTTCCTGGAGCAATGGTGGCAACGGTCGGATAGATCAGCCAGTAGGGCTGGACGCCAAGCGCCTCGGCCAGCTTGATGAAATTCCCTTCGGCCGGATACTTCCTGCCCGTCTCGATCTCGGCTAGAAAGACCTTTGAAATGCCCGCCGCCTCGGCAAGCTGATCCTGCGTCATGCCTCGTTCGGCTCTGAGCGCCTTGAGGTTCCTGGACAGCAGGTCGTGCAATTGTTTCACCGTCATGGCAATCTGTACACGATGCTAGACGGCTCGAGTCGCATTGACAATTCGCCAAAGGCATATAAAAGTATGCTAATAGCATAATGAAAACACAGGAATCGCAATCAAGCCCGCACCGTACCATCATATTCAATGCCATAGGCTTGTTGACCGATGCAGAAGCGGCGCAGACACTCGTCACGCTTGGCGTGCGGCTTGTGGTGTACGGGCCCGCTGGAGCGAAGCGATCCGGGCGGTCCGGCAGCTGGCTGGCATGTGGGCTGCGCAGTGATGGTGTAGTCGAGCTGTGGCCTGCTACCACGGTCAGCGGCTGGCTTCCTGCCGAGCTGGCGGGTTCTGGCATCCCCTATCGCGTTGTCCGATGAGAAATCGAGGGCCTGACCCTTACGGCACTATCCTTGGGCGGTTCTCCGCGCCTATGCGGAGCACCGCGGTGACGACTGACTCGTCCGCCAGCCTGCGCCGCTTGAGGTCGGTCGCGAAGCTGCCCATCGAGAAGTGGTTGAAGCCATAGAGGTCCGACACCAGGTTGCGCTGGCTGTTATCGCGACCCTCATAAGCCTCTGTCAGCGCTCGCTGCCACGGTTCGAATATGCCGCCGGGGCGTATTTCCGACAGGCCCATCACCCAGACGCGCGCGCCAAAGATCTCCTGCATGGCGGGCACCATCGACGCCATGAAGCGCTGGCTCTCTTCCAGGATGGCGCGCGCTTCGGGATATATGATTGCCAGCCTGCGCAGCTGCACTGTCTTGGGTGTGTGCACCGGTGTCTTGTTTATGATGGCGACATGCCGTCTGAAGTCGACGCCTAGCTCGCGGGCAAAGAAACGCTCCGCCACCAGACCGGAACGGCCTACCAGGTATCGGTTCATGCCGGCTTCCTGCTCGCGCTTGCCTGGGTTGTCGGCGACCACAATCCACTCGATGTCACTCTCCGCGGTTATGTCGTCAAGAGCCCGGTTGTAGACAATAGGTGTTTCAAGTGTGTACGCGGCCTCGCCGCGCTCGCGCGCCAGTTGCCGCTGGGCATCGGCAAGGCCAGGCAGGGCGGTGCTCCACGCGGACACCCGCGTCCGGAACTCATCGCGAAGGCCCACGAAGCGCTGGAAGGCGGTCTGTTTCATGCGCGCAGTATAGTGGCTGCCGCGATGAATGGCCAAGCAGTAACAAGGCCGGTTGCTGACCTGCCGCTAAAACCATGGTACGATCGTTGCGCTACGCCAGCCTTGGCGTGCAACAAGGAGGCTCTCGTGAACCAGATGGAACAATACGCCAGGCTGCTCATCCAGGTTGGCATCAACTTGCAAAGAAATCAGACGCTCGTCATCAGTTGCCCTATAGAATGCGCCGAGTTTGGCCGTGTGGCCCAGATCGAGGCGTACAAGGCGGGTGCGCGTGAAGTCGTGATGCGTTGGATCGACGAGCAATCGACCCATATAGGCTATCTGATGGCGAACGACGAGACCTTTGACGAATTTCCCGCGTGGGGCAAGGTCTTCTTCAATGATTACACCGATGTCGACGCGGCCTTCCTCAGCATCATGGCCTCCGATCCGGAGCTGATGAAGGATGTGGACCCGAAGCGCATAAGCAGGCAGAACAAGGTGCGCAACACGGCGCTGGAGCATTACCGCACGCGACAGATGAGCAATAAAAACGTCTGGTGCGTCGCCTCGGTACCAACCGCGGCCTGGGCCAGGAAGGTGTTCCCCGGCAAGCCGGAGGCGGAAGCCATCGCCGCCTTGTGGGCCGCCATATACAAGACCGTGCGCGTCGATCAGGCCGATCCGGTCAAGGCCTGGCGATCGCACCAGGCCGCACTCAACGAGCGGCTGGCCTTCTTGAGGAGCAACGCCTTTGCCAGTCTGCGCTACCGCAACAGCCTGGGAACCGACCTGACCATAGCCTTGCCCCAGGGGCATCAGTGGTATGGCGGCGGTGACGAGTGCCCGCAGGGCTATGCCTTTGTGGCCAACATGCCAACCGAGGAAGTCTTTACGATGCCACACCGGACAGGAGCCAACGGCAAAGTGGTCAGCTCGATGCCGCTCAACTACAACGGCAATCTGATAGATGGGTTCTGGTTCCAGTTCAAGGATGGGCTCGTTGTCGATTTTGGCGCCAGGAAGGGTGCCGAGACCCTGAAGGAGCTGCTCGACACTGACGAAGGCGCCAGGCGGCTTGGTGAGGTGGCTCTGGTGCCACACGATTCGCCGATATCCAATCTGGGCATACTGTTCTACAACACGCTGTTCGATGAGAACGCCTCTTGTCACTTTGCCCTTGGCAAGGCGTACCCGACCTGCATCGATGGAGGGTCGGATATGAGCAAGGAACGGCTACTGGCGGCCGGAGCCAATGATTCGCTGGTGCATGTGGACTTCATGGTGGGCAGCGCCGATCTGGAGATAACCGGCACAAAGCCTGACGGGACCGAAGTGGCGGTATTCAGGAAGGGGAATTTTGTCCGGCCGTAGCCCTTCCGTTTCGTTCCGTGCTAGGATGATACACACATGTACACCAAGGACCAGCGATGTCCAGAACAATAGTATTTGTCAATCAGAAGGGCGGCGTTGGCAAGACGACGTCGGTCATCAACCTCGGAGCCTACCTCGCGCGCGCCGGCAAACGCGTGCTGCTTATCGATTTTGACCCGCAGGCCAACCTGACCAGCGGCGTTGGCGGCCCCCGGAAGGCCAAGGGCGCCTACGAGGTGATATCCGGCGCGGTCGGCATGCGTGACATCATAAAGCCAACCGCTGTCGATGGGCTGTTTCTGGCTCCGTCGTCCATAGACCTTTCCGGGGCCACGGTGGAGCTGGTCGACAAGCCAGGCCGCGACAACTACCTCAAGAACGCGCTGGCTCCGGTCAAGGACGAGTACGACTTCGTGTTGATAGACTGCCCGCCATCGCTTGGCGTGCTGACGCTGAACGGGCTGTCGGCGGCCGATGAGGTGCTGATACCGCTGCAATGCGAGTACTTCGCGCTGGAAGGGCTGTCGCTTATACTGCAGACCATACAGCTGGTGCAGAAGGGCATGAACCCGCGCCTCAAGATCACCGGCATACTGTTTACGATGTACGACTCCAGAACCAGGCTGGCCCAGGACGTGGTCCAGCAGGTTTCGGGCTATTTTGGCGACAAGGTGTTTGCCACGATCATACCCCGCAACGTCAGGCTCTCCGAGGCGCCATCGCATGGCGTGCCGATATGCCTGTACGACCCTTCGTGCATAGGCGCGAAGAGCTATGAGAAGCTCGCTGCCGAGGTGCTGGCCCGTGGCTAAGTATGGTCTGGGCAAGGGCCTTGAGGCACTGCTTCCAGGTACGCCCGCCGATGAACCGCCGGCCGGCGCCGGTCTTGTTTCGGTGCCTGTCGCCCGGATTGTGCCCAACGCCGATCAGCCCCGCAAGCGCTTCGACGACACTTCCATATCCGAGCTGGCGGAATCGATAAAGCGCCATGGCATAATCCAGCCGCTGGTCGTCGAACAGGATGGCACGGGTGGTTACCGCATCATCGCGGGCGAGCGCAGGTGGCGCGCCGCGACCCTGGCCGGCCTTTCCGAGGTGCCGGCGATTGTAAAGGAATTCGGCCGCGAGAAACGGCTGGAGGTCGCGCTGGTCGAGAACGTCCAGCGCGAGGACCTTAACCCGATCGACGAGGCAGAGGCGTATCGTCAGCTTATGGAAGCGACCGGACTGACGCAGGATCAGGTTGCCGAGCGCGTTGGCAAGAGCCGCCCCGCCGTCGCAAACGCGTTGCGCCTCCTTGGGCTGCCGATTGACGCGATGGAGGCACTCCGCTCCGGGGGCATCAGCGCGGGCCATGCCCGGGCGATCCTGTCGGCGGTCAACCCGGCGGACCGTCAGATCATACTACGCCGCGCGATGGACGAAGGCATCTCGGTCCGCGAGGCCGAGTCGCTTGCCACAGCGTGCAACAAAGGCGGCAGGGCCGCTCCGAAGCCGGCGCGGCAGCATCAGCCCACGAGGCTCGATCCCGACGTCGCGACCATCGAGCAGAGCCTTATTGGCCGACTCGGCACCAAGGTCGCCATCAAGGGCGACGCGTCTCACGGCACCATCACGATCGAGTATTTCTCTATGGACGACCTGGACCGTGTCTATGGCATAATCGCAGGTGACGGTAGGTAGCCATGCGTTTCGCGTTGTCTGGTATCGCTGCCGCGGCGATAGCACTGCTCACGTTCGGCCAGCCAGTCATGGCCGCTCCCATCGCCACCACCCGGGAAACGCTCACCGCTGAATACCTGTACGGCGTGCCCGCCGGTCTCGATATGTCGGCGCTGGTCGACAAGCCCAGACTGCTGGGCACTACACACCAGCTTTTTCAGGATGAGACGACAGGGGAGCGTCGCCTGACAGGCTATGCCGAAGCGGTGGCCGTCTACGACATGCCGCTGGAGAGCCTTGTCGCCGTCGCTTGCGATTTTGCCTCGTATCCTTCTTTCGTTCCACGCATACTCGAGGCGACAGTACAGGGACGAGATGGCCCTGTCTGGCGCGTGCGCTACAACGTAGGCATACGATTCCTGGGCGTTGAAGTCGCCTATCGATCCATATTCGATTCGACAATCGAACATCTCGACGACGGCGCCGTAGGCGTACGGGCATGGCAGGTGCAGAGCCTCGACGGCGGTCTGTATGAAAGCTACAACTCATTTTATTTCGCGCCTGTAACGGTCAATGGCAAGACCATGTGTTTCGTGCGGTACTTTAATCGCCCAGGCATCAGGCGACCTGGTTTTGGACTACTGCAGGTGCTGGACCTGTTCACTCCGCCCGAATCCAGGGCACAGGTGGCGGCCATCGCGAACGAGGCCAGACGACGCGCTCCCCGGTAGTACAAACCATCGCGCTCGTATAGTATGCGGTACCGGTATGGAACACTACGACGTAGCCATCATCGGCACCGGCCCTGCCGGCCTCGGCGCGGCTTTCGCGCTCCTTGAATCCCGTCCACACACTACCATAGCGCTCATCGATCGCAACGAGTTCTCGTCTGGCGGTTTGCGCAACGACTGCAAGATGAACTTCAGCTGGCCCGTGGGCTTTCCACAGGATGACTGGGACAAGGCCCAGGCGGAGCGCTATCTGGCGCGCGTCGAAGCCTTCCTCAAGCCGACCATCCTGGAGCGCAACGGCGTGGCCAGGTATGCCCACCGCGCGGAGCGGCTCGGAGCGCGCCTCCTCGAGATACGGCAGGCGCACCTGGGTACCGACGGCGGCCTGGCCCTGATCAAGCGTCTGGTCGCTGATCTGACTGAGCGCGGTGTCGAGTTGTCGCTGGGCGAGCAGGCGCTGGCTGTCGACGCTTCCACTGGCATCATGACGACAGACCGTCGGGAGCTATCGTTCGATGCGGCGCTTGTCGCGCCTGGCAGGGCCGGATTTGCATTTCTGCAGGATGTGATGCGATCGAATGGCGTACCCTTTGTGGACAATGTCGTCGACGTGGGAATACGCGTCGAGCTGCTGGAAGAACGCTACCCAATCGTCAAAGATTACTATGATCCCAAGTTCCTGTTTCCCAAAAAAGTCCGCAGCTTCTGCACAAACTCCCGCGCGGCCCATGTTGTGCAGGAGAAGTATGAGGATGAAAGCGGCGTCTGGTACAGCGTGAATGGCCATGCGTGGTCGGCGGACAGACCGGCCAACGGACTGGCCAACTTCGCGATGCTCAAGACCATTAGCCTGACCGAGCCTCTAGCAAGCGGGCAGGCCTATGCGCGAGCGCTTGGAACCCAGGCCATGCTGCTCGGCGGCGGACATCCCATCATGCAACGCATCGGCGACTTCAGGCTGGGGCGTCGGTCGACACGCCAGGGCTTTACCGGCGACCTCTACGATTTTGCGCCGACACTGGCCTCGTGCACGCCCGGTGACCTGGGCCTTGCGGTGCCGGCCAAGGTGATGCGCGCCTTGTGGAACGCGCTAAAATCGCTGGACACGATTGTCCCAGGGGTACTGCATCCGAGCACCATCCTGTACTACCCTGAGATCAAGACCTACGCCAACAAGCCCGTATTTCGGGATCCCGTTTCATTCCGGGCCGCACCCAGGCTGTACCTCGCCGGAGACGGAGCCGGAACCAGCCGCGGTATCACATCCGCCTGGGCCTCGGGCATGCGCGTGGCCGATGGCATACTCGATGAACTGGTCCGCTTGAATCGATAAAAAAAGCTGTAAATGAACATAAATGATCAAGTGAATCCTTGACGGTCCGGGTACAAAAAAGCTACTGTTTAGCCATACACGCATAGACGAACAACGAGCCGTAGCAAGCGGTTCATCGTTATCCCCTGACACCCGAGGAGACCCTATGAGCATCATCGAATATGTAGAGGCGCGCGAGATTCTCGATTCACGCGGCAACCCGACGATCGAGGTCGACGTAGTCCTGGAAGATGGCACGCTTGGTCGCGCCGCGGTTCCGAGCGGCGCCAGCACAGGCGAGTACGAGGCGGTCGAGCTTCGCGATGGCGACAAGAAGCGCTATCTGGGCAAGGGCGTGCTCAAGGCCGTGGAGAATGTCAACAACATCATAGCCGGTGAGATATGCGGCCTCGATTGCACAGAGCAGGTCGACATCGACCGCACAATGATCGATCTCGACGGTACCGAGAACAAGGGCAAGCTTGGCGCCAACGCGATGCTGGGCGTATCGATGGCAGTATCCCGCGCCGCCGCTGACTATCTTGACATGCCGCTGTACAAGTACCTTGGCGGAGCCCACACCACGCTGTTGCCTGTTCCGATGTCGAACATCATCAACGGCGGCAAGCACGCGGACAACAAGGTGGACTTCCAGGAGTTCATGATCATGCCGGTCGGAGCCGAAAGCTTCCGCGAGGCAGTCAGGATGAACGCCGAGGTCTTCCACAACCTGAAGAGCATTCTCAAGGCCGACGGTCACAATACCTCAGTCGGTGACGAGGGTGGATTTGCCCCGAACATCGGCAATGACGACGCGCTTGACTACATCATGAAGGCCATCGAGAAGGCCGGCTACAGGCCCGGCGAGCAGATTGGCATCGCCCTCGACCCCGCCGCCAGCGAGCTGTTCGAGGAAGGTGACAAGAAAGGCTACAAGTTCTGGAAGTCAAATCCTGGCAAGCTATTCAGCGCCGACGAGATGATAGAGATATACACCAGATGGGTTGCCAAGTACCCGATCCTGTCAATTGAAGATGGTCTCGACCAGAACGACTGGGAAGGCTATGTGAAATTCACGAAGGCTCTTGGCGGCAAGATCCAGATCATGGGTGACGACTTCTTTGTGACCAATACCAAGAGGCTGGAAAAGGGCATAGCGATGGGAGCCTGCAACTCCATCCTTATCAAGCTCAACCAGATTGGTACCGTCACCGAGACCATCGAGGCCATAAACATGGCCAAGAAGGCCAATTACACCGCCGTCGTGTCCCATCGCTCCGGCGAGACCGAAGATACCTATATCGCCGACCTCACCGTCGCGATGGAGACTGGACAGATCAAGACCGGCTCCATGTCACGGACCGACCGCATAGCCAAGTACAACCAGCTTATGCGCATCGAGGACGCGATGGAGGGCATCGCGGAATATCCGGGAATGAAGGCTTTTTACAACATAAAGAAGTAAGTCGGATATTCCGCGATGGCCGCACAACCCCGTCCTGTCGGACGGGGCACGCGAGTACTCTCGCGAATATCCGGGAATGAAGGCTTTTTATAACATAAAGAAGTAATTCGGGGGCCGGAACAACCGGCATGCCTCGAGCTATCGGGCCGCTCCTTATCGGGGGCGGCTTTTTTGGGTTTACACGACAGGTGTGCCATCGCAGACGAGCATACGCTTGTCTGCTCAAGGTGACGATCGCCATGATTTCCGGTAGAATCCAGTCCCGGAGGAATGCATGCGCACATTGCGTTTTATTAATGGGCACCTCTAAAAACCGGTGTTTCTAAGTGCTCCTGATCTATTAATAACATATTTTTCAGCTATTAGTTGATTTGACGAAAAACCCAGGCAGAAGGAGCTTTTAGCTCCTCCAATGCTTGTCCTCTTTCCCCTTGTCG
>DATKVB010000016.1:0-197214 GCA_035530295.1 bacterium
GCCGGCGTAGAGCTCCGGTGTGTCGTGGTGGTGCGGGCAGGCAGGATTCGGGCAGAAGGGTGGGTTCATGGATACCTCCACCACCTGCTACGTGCACACGAACACCGGTGCTTGCAGAGGATGCAAGGTTCGACGAACTAATTACTGCTTAACGGCCACAGCGCTCTTCATGTGCGTGTCGATGAAGGCGCGATACCATGGCAGGGTCAGTAGCTCCTCGTGTGTGCCAAAGCCAAGCTGTCTGCCTCCGTCCAGGAACAGCACCCGATCGACATACTGCAGAGTTGACAGACGGTGCGAAACGATGATGAAGGTCAGATCAGCTGACAACTCGTCAAGTCGTCGCATCAGTTGTTCTTCATTGGCGGCATCAAGGCTCGCGGTACTGTCGTCGAAGATCATCAGCTGTGGATGTCGAGCCACCGCGCGGGCTATGGCCATACGCTGCTTCTGACCTCCAGACAGGCTGATGCCGCGTTGCCCGACTATGGTATTCTGTCCCGCCGGGAACGACGCGAGCTCATCGGTCAGTTGCGCCGCCTCTATGGCGGTTGCGAATATGCGGTCGTCCGGCGAATCGGAGCCAAGGTCGACATTTTCTCTCAGTGTGCCGGAGAAGAGCAGGGCCTCCTGGGGCACGTATCCTATGTGGGCGCGATACGATTCAATGTCTACACCATGAAGATCAGCTCCGTTGACGCTGATGGTACCAGCATCGGGTGACAGAACGCCGAGAATCAGTTTCACCAGTGTTGATTTGCCTGAGCCAACTGGACCAATGACCCCGATGCGCTCGCCTCGTATGATGCTCATCGTGATGCCGGACAGTGCCGCGGCCGTTCTGTCCCCATAGGTAAAGGATATATCGCGCAGATCGAGCGAGTCGAGCGCCTCGACCGGCGCTGGGGTGGCAGGCTTGGGCGGTTCCTGAAAGGAAGCCATCTCCTCCAGTCTATCGATGTTGACGAACGCGCGCTTGCCGGAGACGAATAGCTGCGGAATGTCGAGAATGGGGTATATCAGCATGGACAGGTATGTATAGAAGGCATAGAAGGTGCCCACGGAGATATGTCCTGTTACCGCCATATAGCCACCTGCGAATACGATGCCGACCTGGGCCGTATAGTCGATGTATTGGTAAATCAGGTGCAGTATCACTTCCAGCTTTGCAACATCCATCTCGGTGCGCCAGCGCCGGGAAAGCACATCGCGGAAAAAGCGACTGTACTTGGCTTCGCATGCATAAGACTTGATGATGCGTACGCCGGAGAAACTCATTTCCAGTCTGGTATTGATGGCGCTTATGGCTTGCTGGTTCTTCTGGAACGTGTCGTAAATGCGGTCCTGGGTGCTGTAGAAGAGCGCTATCATTACCGGGATCGGTATGAGCGAGAACAGGGTTAGTCGCCAGTCCAGAAGTATCATCGCGCCAAGGCAGAACGCCACCTTGCTTATTGATTCCACCGCCCTGAATATGCCGGAGCACAGGAACCATGACAACTTGGGAAAATCGTACAGATCGTCTGTCAATCGCGTGACTATGTCGCCGGACGAGAAATGGGCGAAGAACTCGTGATCCTTGGCAAGCACCTTCCTGAAGTACTTCATCCTGAGAGCGTGCTCAAAGACCGAATTGGTTACACCCCTGATGCCAGGGAACAGAGACGCGACCAGCCCGCCCAGTCCCACCGCGACAAAGACCATAAGCAATCGATCAACCGCGCGCATCGGGTCGGCAACGCCTGGTTTTTCGATGATGGCCTGCATCATGTCGAGTAGCCGCTTTGATAGATACGGATACGTTACTGCGACTGCGCTGGACAGCATGGTCAGCAGGAAGAGTACTACGATGAGCAGGCGCTTCTCGTTCCAGAGTCTGGCTATCCACCGGATGTGATTGATGCGCGGCGCCGTGGACTCTTGCTGCGTCTTGTCGCTCATCGTGATGCCTCCACCGTGGCTTCAAGGTCAGGAAACTGCAGCCGCACCAGCTCCCTGTAGTCCGGCAGTGTCTCTACCAGATCCTCATGCCGACCCCTGGCAATGATTCGACCGTTCTTGAAGAACAGTATCTGATCGGCGTTGAGAATGGAGGATAAGCGGTGCGCAACTATGACCGCGGTACGTCCTTCAAGCAGCGCCTCCATGCTTTGCTGGATCTTGCGTTCTGTTTCGACATCGACGCTTGCGGTCGCCTCGTCCATTATTATGATGTCCGCGTTGAAGGCTATGGCCCTCGCGAACGACAGGAGCTGCTTCTCGCCAGTCGACAGGTTGGAACCTCGCTCGTGGAGTTCGGTGTCGATGCCATCGGAAAGCCGGGCCACAAAATCATTGGCATGGACAGTCAGGAGCGCCCTCTGGGCGGTCTCTGACGGTATGTCTTCATCGTATACGCGGACATTTTCGAGTATGGTGCCAGGAAACAGATATATGTCCTGTAGGACCAATCCGATTTTTCGACGCCAGGCCAGCAGCTCGATCGAACCGAGCGGCACCCCGTCCACCAGTATCGAACCGCTCGTCGCCTGATAGAATCGGCACAGGAGGCTCACCGTTGTCGTTTTGCCTGAGCCCGATGCTCCGACGAGGGCTATTTTCTGGCCACGGTGTATCGTGAAGGATATGTCATCGAGCACCGGTTCTCCGGGTTTGTACTCGAAGCAAACATGTCTGAACTCTATCGAGCGCTCGAAGGCCGCGGGAGCGCTGGAACCTGCTGGTTCGGATTCAAGATCGAATATCGCGAATATTCTGGAGAGCGCGACCCGAGCCTGCTGAATGCCCCTGATATTCTCACCTATAGAGAAGAGTGGCTCGAACAGGCGCATGCCATATTCTATGAAGACAAGCAACGTACCAACTGTCAGGGCGCCGGAGAATACATTCGGGGCGACGAGTCTGATGATGAGCACGATGAACATTGGCCCGCCAAGAAAGCTCATGAATCCCATCGTCGTGTATTCGATCATGCCAGCCTTGATCTCCACATCGCGCTTTTCCAGGCTGGAGGCACCAAGTCGATCCGCGGCATGATCAGTCCTGTTGAAAGCTTGTATCACTTCGATGCCCTGTATGAACTCGGTTGATATGGCGGTAATCTCCGCATACTTCTTGCGGCACTTGTCATAGAGCGGCCTGAGTTTGTCGAATACCAGGAAGAACCCAGCCAGGAAGAATGGAGTCGGCAGCAGTATCAGGGCTGCTACCTTTGCGTCCATCGAGAAGAATACAGCGAACATGCCCAGAAAATACACGATATTGGCAATCAAGGTTATGCCTGTTTCGCTGAACAGCTGTTTTACCTTTTCTGTATCGTTTTCAACGCGGGCCATAAGCTCGCCAACCGGATGCTTGTCAAAATAAGCGACCGGCAAGGTAAGGAGATGGGCAAAAAGGTCCTGCTTTATAGAGGTGACGACGTTCAGCCCGAGCCTTACTATTGTCATCGTCTGGAAATAGGTGAGTCCTCCCATCAGGATGACTATGCCCAGATATAGCAATGCATACCGAACCATCAGGGATATGCTGCCCGCCGGTATGGCCTTGTCTATCAGCGCCCGCAATATCAGGGGGCCAGCGAGGCGGGACACCGTCGCGAGCATCATCGCAGCAAAGCCCGCGAAAAATAGCCACCAGTATGGCTTGAGGTATGAGAAAAAACGTTGCACTGTCCTGGCCGTCGCTTTTGTGGTTTTCATGATGCTGTGAAAGACTATATCGCGCGCCGGCAAACGACGTAAAGGGACAGATCAGATAAAGAGGCGCACCAAGAGCGGTATGGTGACGAGCGATATTGTTGTGGAGATAAAGACAAGTCCGGAGGCCGTCACCTCATCGCCACCATAGGCACCGGCCAGAATAGTCGTGTTGGCCGCGACAGGCATCGCGGCGACAAGTACCGGTACCGCCAGCTCAAGCCCGCTAAGTCCGATGGCCCGAGCCAGCACGAGGAGCCCAAGCGGATGCAATACCAGCCGATACAGTGTCGTCATCCATACTCGGGGATTTGCCAGGACATGACCGAGCCTGGTCTGAGCCAGAATTGCGCCGATAAGGACCATCGCCAGTGGAGTCGTCGTACCGCCCAGCATGTCGAGTGCCGTAAAGAATGGATCGGGGATTCGTATCGAACCGAGAAACAGCACAAAACCCAGGACGGCCGACACGATGGCAGGGCTACGAAGTGCCATTACAGTCGATACCAATCTTGAGCGCCCTGAAGCCGCGTTCTGTGATGGTCTGGCTATCATCAATACTCCAACGGAGAATGCCAATATCTGGAAGGGTATGTTGTATATAGCGACGATGAAGAGGCTCTCCCTGCCAAGCAATGCCTCCGCGACCGGAAACCCCATGAAGCCCACATTCGAGAAGCACATCGCGAAGCGATGGACGCCACGTTCCGCCTCATTGGTATTGCGGTAGAGGCTCGCCGCGGCGTACGCGAGTGGAAAAGAAATAGTATACAGAATCGCGGAAATAGCCAGTATCCGCAGTGCCTGGTCACGGAGGTCCGGGCTGAACGGCCGCTGCATCGAAATGAGTATCACTGCCGGGAGGGTAAAATCGATTATGAATCGGGATAACGAGCGTACCGTTTCGCCACGCAGCACGCCCATCTTGCCGGCAAGGAAGCCTGCCGCAACCAGAATGAACAAAATGAAACTCTGTTGAACCGAAGGCGGTATCGCGCCTATGAGCTGGCTGTTCATGTTTTGGCACCGACAGCCCCGGATAGCCCGATGGTCGCCTCAAGAGCCGCCTTCCACGCGGAATACCGGTCGTCATACACGCCTCGCAGCACCGCCGTTGGCTCGAACCGCGCATGCACACGGACCATGGCCAAGGATGCCTCTGCCAGGTTGGCATGGTGACCAAGGGCGACCGCGCATGCGCAGGCGTCACCCATGGCCTCGCATTCGGGGTTGTCTGGTACCTCTACAGGCACATTGAGTATGTCAGCCTTTATGGCACAGAGTGTATCGTCGCGGGCGGCGCCGCCCGAGCATCTGGCGACATCGATGGCAAATCCGCCATCGGAGATTCGCTCGGCCGTCAGGCGCAGGCCGAACGCAATCGATTCGACCACGGCCCTGGCCAGATGCTTTCGGGAATGTGCCAGCGACAGACCAATGAAGGCACCACGCAGTTGCTGGTTCCAAATCGGCGCGCGCTCTCCAGCCAGGAATGGCAGGAAAAGGGCGCCATCGGCGCCAGGCGGGATCGTCTGGGCGTCCTGGTATATGCTGTCGGAGCCAATGCCTGAATAGCCCGAGACCGAGGAGAACCACTCAAGGGCCTTGCCGCTTGTCGACAGTCCTCCCGACAGGTTCCAGAATCCTGCTATGGCATGGGGCAGGCTGAATATTGCTCGATCGGGAAACGGAGCTGCGGCGCATACATTGAGAGCCTCGCTGGAGCCAGAGCGATCGCATGCCATGCCTGCGTGCACGACACCCGAGCCAACCAACGCGGCCAGAAAGTCTGGAAAGCCCGAGACTATCGGCACGCCGGCCGGCAGGCCAAGAGCCTCCGCGGCATGTGTGCTGACCTTACCTATGACTGTGGCCGGTTCGACATAGGGTGGAAAGAGCGCCGTATCGATGCCAAGCGACTGCGCCGTTTCGGCGTCCCAGAGAAAGCGATCATAGTAGTCGCTGACACGGTACGATACCGGCGCTGCGCCGAGCGCGAAGGCAAGGTACTCAGGACCGGAGAAGAACGACGCGACATCGCCGCCATCAGTTGTTTCAAGAATGCGCATCGCCTTGGGTAGATAGAATGATGGATCGACTGGCCTGCCTGCGGCCATCGACGCTCGCTCAGCCTGCGACGTGGCGCCCCTGTCCATCCATGAGGATGCCCGTCCGATGGGCAATCCATCGTGTCCCACAGCCACCAGCGTTGGACCATTGCCCGATACGGCTACCGCGCTGATGGGAACGTCGCCCCCTGCTGCGATGTGCCTGGAAGAAGCGCTCACCGAGGCGCGGGCCTCCGATATGGCGGCGGCGCAGGCCTGCAACCATTCCAGCGGATCCGCTTCATAGCGGCCGCCTGTGTGGTAGAGTCCGACCGCGGCTCTGCCCAGGCCCAGCCTGTTTCCGCGCTCGTCCACGATGAGGCACTTGATCGATGATGTGCCAATGTCGATGCCGCAGTACACGATCAGTACTTTCCCGACACAAGGAGTCTGACGTCGCAGCGCTCGGCCCAGCTGCAGGTGGCGCATGAGGCGCCAGGACACTCAAAAAAATCCTGCACCTTGTCCAGCTGTTCCAGATGCCAGGACAGGTCGTCGATATATGCGTCGAGGGCCTTGCGGCGATTCATCGCATCATCAAGTCGTTCACGATACTTGGCTGCAAGGCTTTTCCTGACGGAATCACCGGTCCTGTCGCGCTGGGCAAGCTCGAATAGTTCCCGTATTTCCAGCAGGGTCAAGCCATAGTCCTTGAGTTGCTGAATTCGCTTGATGCGAATAGCGTTTCGTTCTGAATAACGGCGATGTTCCACGCCATCGCGGTTCCGCGATTCCAGTAGACCGAGTTCTTCATAGTAGCGGATCGTTCGCGTCGTCAGCCCGAACATCCGGGCAAGTTCGCCTATCCTGTATGATTTTTCAGCGCTCATGGCAAATTGACCTTTAACGTAAAGTTGCTTCAGCGACAATATGACACATGTCACTACGACCATGCTGTTTCAGTATACTCTGCCGTATCAAGCCTGCATAGCGCGATGGCATTCCTGCCTTTCGTCGCAGCAGTCTGCAAAGGAGCCTTCAATGAAGCGAATCATGGTATACGCCACTACGGCGATTCTTCTGATGCTGACATCGTGCGCCGGCAAGCCAGTCGGGCCAAACCCGTTGTCAGTAGCCGTTTTTGTGCCTGGCGTCACCTCGGGCAGCCCCACATACGAAATGCTTGTCGCCGGAGCGACGAAGGCTGTGGCCGAGACAAAAGGCGCAAGCATCAAGGTAGTGGAGGCCGGATACGACCAGTCGACCTGGCTCGATCGACTGCGCGACACCGTTGCCTCGGGTGAGTTTGGTGTAATAGTCACATCGAATCCATCGTTGCCCGAGCTCTGCGCCAAACTTACCCCTGATTATCCGGCAGTCAAGTTTATCGTTCTTGATGGATACCTCAAGGGCAATCCATCGATATACACCGTATTGTACAACCAGATGGAACAGGGCTACATCGTTGGATACCTGGCCGGCCTTGTCACGAGGCTCAGGCATCCCAAGGCCGCCCCGGTGGCTGGTTTGATAGCGGCACAGCGCTACCCGACGCTGGACCGGCTTATTCGCCCTGGCTTCGAGGCTGGCCTCAAGGCTGTCGACCCCACGTTCAGGCTTGAATTCAGGGAGATTGGCAACTGGTATGACTCGGCAAAGGCCGCCGAGCTCGCGGCGTCCTTGTACGACTCTGGCGTTGATGTAGTGTTGCCGATTGCCGGATCAGCGGGTCAGGGCGTGGTTTCGGCAGCAAAGGAGCATGGCGGCTCGGTGGTCTGGTTTGACGGCTCTGGCTACGCTCTTGGCCCGGATACAGTCATCGGGTGTGCCACTATTGCCCAGGACAGACTCATCTATGAACGCCTGAAGTCAGCGCTCGCGGGAGACGCTTCGCGGTATGGCAGGTCCGATATCGTATCGGTCAGGGACGGGTATGTCGGCTTCGATCCAGAAGGTGCTGGATACCAGTCCTTGCCGGAAGGCATCCGGGTAGCTCTCGATGCGGCGATAGAAGGACTCAGGGCCGGAAAACCGGACTTCTCGTTCGATACCTTCTAAGGGTATCTTCATCAGCATGCCACGAGCCGCACTCTCCGCCATACGCAAGTACTATGCCTCCACCTCGACCATGGCAGTCGATGGTGTTGATTTCGTCATCGAGGCAGGAGAAATTCACGCTCTCGTGGGCGAGAATGGGGCGGGCAAATCGACCCTGGCCAGGATACTGTGCGGTTTCGAAGTACCCGATACCGGTACTGTCGCCATACATGGCAGAAACATGAGCTTCGCCTCGCATCGCGACGCCGAGCGCGCCGGCATAGGTTTCGTCCCTCAGTATTCTATGCTCGCCTCATCGCTGAGCGCCGCGGACAATGTGGCGCTCGGCCACGAACCGAGGCGAATGGGCATCTTCCTGGACAAACGGCGCGCGTCCTATGATTTTGCCATGCTGGCCGAACGGTTCGGCTTCTCTGTGGACCCGGACGCAGCGGTTTCGACGCTGTCTCTGGCGGAGCGGCGCGAAGTCGAGATAATGCGGGCGCTGGCCAGGGGCGGCGATGTCCTCGTGCTCGACGAACCAACAAGCATTCTCGGCGATACCGAGACCAACGCGCTGTTCGCGCTGTTGCGCCGGCTCAAAGACGCAGGCACCGGCATAGTCTACATATCGCACCGCACCAGAGAGATACTGGACATCGCCGATCGGGTAAGCGTAATGCGCTCAGGAAGGCTTGCCACGACTATGGCAGCGAGTGACCTTGACGATGTGAGTCTGGCGGCCTTGATAGTGCGAAGTACGCCTGACCATCAGGCGAAGCGATTGACGCGCAAGCCGGGCTCAACGGTCTTTGCCATGCATGGTGTCAGCACGAGGCGGCGCGGTGCGGCCTCATTGGTCGATATCGATATTGATGTGTGCGCAGGGGAAGTCGTTGTTGTCGTGGCTCTGGGCGGAAACGGGCTCGACTCGCTCGAGGATGCCGCGACTGGCATTGTTCATCCCGATCATGGCAATGTGGAGGTGCTGGGCCGGGACATACAGTCAATCGAACCACGTGAACTACGGACCCGCGTCATCGCCTACCTGCCAACCGACAGGGAAGGGCGGGGGCTGTGCGGTCGCTCGAGCGTCGCCGCGAACGCTATCACCAAGCGCCTGCCGTATTATACCTTTTCCGAATATGCGGACGGGCGGAAGCCACACGCAGAGGCGAGCTCCATTCTGGAATCGTTCGCGGTGACGAACTGGGAAAGGCGGCGTGTCGATACCTTGTCGGGTGGCAACCGCCAGCGGGTAGTCGCCGGCCGTGAACTGTGCGGCCAGCCCCCACTGGTGATTGCCGCCAATCCGGCCCAGGGTCTGGACTCGTCAGCCCGGTCGATGCTGTTCGGCCGGCTGAGAGCAATGCGGGATGCGGGATCCGCGGTGCTTGTGTTGACCTCCGATCCGGAAGACGCGCTTGATCTGGCTGATCGTACTTTTTCATTATACAGGGGTACGCTCAAGCCGCTCCACGGGTCTGAAGCAGACGCTCCATCGCTGGCTGCCGCCATCACGGGAGCGACGCCATGATGCGCTCCATCAAGGATACCGGTGACTCTGGTGTCGGCATCAGGATGGCGGCTGCGGTGGTTACGTCCGTGATGCTGGCCGCGATTGCTGCCGTCGCGCTTTCGAGGCAGCCGCTCATCGCTCTGCGAGCATTCTTTCTGGTGCCATTCTTGTCAGCATCATCATTCCTTTCGATGCTCGAGCTGTCCGGGCCGCTAGCGCTCTGCGCTCTTGGTGTCGTAGTCACCTTCCGGGCCGGACATTACAGCCTGGGCGGAGAGGGACAGGCCTATGCCGGCGCTCTTGCCGCGGCGATGGTCGGTACTTCCGCAACCAGTATCGCCGGTCCATCGGCCATGCTGCTTTCTTTGGGGGCCGGGTTGGTGGCCGGCGGCCTGGTCGCGGCGCTACCCGCGGCCGGCAAACGCTTCGCCAATGCAGACGTGTTGCTGACAAGCATCCTTGTCTCGCAGAGTGTCGTATTCGCCGTGGACTGGGCAATAGCCGATCCGCTTCGTGATCCGACAGGCAACCTTGTCGCGATGCGATCGATACCTGCCGCGTCATTGTTGCATCGACTCGCGCCTCCATCGACGTTGACCATTATCCCCTTCGCAACGGTCGTCCTGTGTCTGATCGCTGCCTTCTATTTTGAGCACACCAGGTCAGGTGCGGCACACGATCTTTATGGCAGGAATCATCAATTTGCAGGGCTGCAGGGATTCAATACACGACGCCTGTCGTGGTTGCCCATCGTGGTAGCTGGATCACTCCATGGCTTGGCAGGCGCGGCGATGGCTCTTGGCGCCCGTGGCACGGCGATTCGCGGAATGAGCGGCGGCATTGGCTGGAGCGCCATTGGAGCGGCACTGGTTGCGGGTTCCCGACCCTCAGCCGTACCGCTGGCCGCTTTGCTCTTCTCGTGGCTGGATTCGGGTTCGAGGCAAGCTGTCGTGCTTTCAGATCTGCCGCCCGATGCAGGGCTGGCGATCAAGGCCATCGTCATCATCGTCATAAGCGCCAGACCGACCATGGCTGGAGTCCGTTCAGCCTGCGCGCGCGCGATGTCGCGACTCAGGCCCGGACGCCGACAGGCGGGGCAGTGATGTATACAGTCTCAAACGCTGCCTTTGACGCCCTTGTCTTCCTCGCGCCCATGCTGCCCGCCGCCGTGGGTGGACTGGCGACAGAACTGGCAGGCACCCTCAATATCGCGCTCGAAGGCCTGATTCTGACTGGTGCTTTCGTCTACGTGGCTGCCGCCTCGGTAGCCGGGCCCATCGCCGGCGCATTCATCGCGCTTGCGGTGACCGCCGCCGTTTCCTATGGCATGGACGGGATTTCACGCAAAGCCAAGGCTGATTCATTTGTTGTCGGGCTGGGCATCAACATGCTTGCGCCCGCGCTTGCTTCGATTCTGTCCCAGGTCTTCTTTGGCACCAAGGGAGTCGTTGTCGTTCCGGGGCTTCAATCGTCACGCGTGCTCGAGTCACTATCAAGCACCTCGTTCGTGGGGCCTGTCTTTGGGCATCGCCTCTCCGACTACCTTGCCATACTGGTTGCCATGGTCATAGGCGTGGCGCTGGCATACACGCCGTTCGGCCTGCGCGCGAGGGCCGCTGGGCAGAATCCCGAGGCCCTGCGTATGGCTGGTCTGGATGCGGGCCGGCTTCGCGGCATAGCCTTTCTGGTGTCCGGCGTGGCCTGTGGGGCCAGCGGAGCCGCGCTCGCCGCGTCACTGGGCGCTTATGTACCGAATATGAGCGCCGGCCGCGGCTGGATTGCGCTGGTGGCCATCTATCTTGGTGGCAAGGACCTCGTGGGCACGGTAGTCGCCAGCGCATTCTTTGCCTTGCTGCTTTCGGTGGCAAGCGGAGCGCAATCACTATCGGTGGCGCCGCCGGAACTGCTTATGGCGCTGCCATATTTTGTCACCGCCATAGTCGTCATAGCTGGTTCGTATGGCGCGCTACGCCGCAGACATTGACCATATAAGTATCGATTGACAATATCGGGCACTGTTGCTATTATCCTACTAAGTCGATAGGAATACAGGAGTATGGTGTATGTTTTCAGTCTCTGCCCGGACACAATATGCCATACGCGCCATGACGCACCTGGCTCGCATGGTCGAACGCTCCGCCACCGCGGCCGAGATTGCCCAGGCAGAAGGCATCCCGGCCAAGTATCTTGAGGGAATTCTGTTGCGACTCACCCTCTCCGGATTGATAGAGAGCGAACGCGGCAAGAATGGCGGTTACCGGATGGCGATGGATCCAGCATCGATTTCGATGCTGTCGATAGTCGAGGCCATGGATGGAACGGTCAAGCCGGTAGTCTGCGTCGATACGGCCGATTCGTGCGTTTTTGGGGAAGCATGTCGCCCCAGGAAATTCTGGACCGGGTTGAAGGAAACGATAGATGCGTACCTCGCCGAGCGTACGCTTAAAGACGTCTCGGAGGGATGATTGGTATGGACAAGCGTTCTGTATACATGGACTACAACGCGACGACACCGTTGCGCGCAGAGGTCAAGGCCAGCATGATCGCTGATCTGGAGATTTACGCCAACGCGTCAAGCATGCACGAATCGGGCAGGCGGGCTCGGTCAAGGGTTGAACAGGCGCGCGCATCGGTCGCGCATCTTATCGGCGCCGATGATCCCGACAGGCTCGTGTTCACGAGCGGTGGCTCCGAGTCGAACAATACGGTCTTTGCCACGATGTTCCATGTGGGCCGTGCCGGCAAGCGCCGCGGTATCGTTACCACTGCCATAGAACATCCATGCGTGCTCAACGCGGCCAGGTGGTTGCAGTCGGAAGGCTTTCCGGTAACGTTTCTGGAGGTCGACCAGTATGGCATGATACGGCTTGACCAACTCAAGAGCGCGGTTGGGCCAGACACGCTTCTGGTGTCGGTGATGGCCGCCAACAACGAGATAGGAACCGTACAGGACATGCGCGGCATTTCGGCCATAACGAAGGCCGCCGGCGCCTGGCTGCATACCGACGGCACCCAGGCGGTCGGCAAGATACCGGTCGATGTGGACGATTGGGGTGTTGATTACATGACGATGTCATGTCACAAACTCTACGGCCCCAAGGGCATCGGCGGATTGTACATACGCAAGGGTGCGCCAATAGAACCACTGATACGCGGTGGTCACCAGGAGCATGGATACCGCGCCGGAACCTACAACAATCTGGGCATCCTTGGCTTCGGCATCGCCGCGGACCTTGCGGAGAAGGATCTGCCGTCATACATGTCAAAGATGAGCTCACTCCGCACCCGCTTGCGGGATGGCATTCTGGCGGCCGTGCCCAAGGCCAGGGTAAACGGACACCCTGAGTCGGTATTGCCAAACACCCTCAACGTGTCATTCCCGGGTGCCGAGGGCGAAGCCATCCTGCTTTCGCTCGATATTGAAGGCATTCGGGTTTCCACTGGTTCGGCATGTGCGAGCGGGAGCCTCGAACCAAGCCATGTGCTGCTCGCGACCGGCGTGGGGCCGGAACTGGCGCATGGCTCAATACGATTCAGTCTGGGACGCGACTCTACGGAAGCCGACGTCGACTATGTCATCGGGAAGATTGGGCCGATCATCGCCCGTCTGCGCTCGATGTCTACCGTAGCATTCTGACGCCATTGCGGCGCCAAACAGTTTGGAGGATTACGTGAGCGACGCGTTCGCCTGGCTCTATTCGGACGTCGTAAAGGAACACTTTACGAACCCCAAGAATGTCTTCAATCCGGAAGACGGCTTCGTACCCAATGCCCAGGGCGTGACAGGCAATATCAAGTGCGGCGACGAGATGATGTTCCTGTTGCGCATCGAGGATGACGTGATAGTCGATGCGCGCTGGAAAACGTATGGTTGTGCCAGCGCCATAGCCAGCACCTCGATGCTGTCCGAGGTGATCAAGGGCATGGGTATACGGCAGGCATACAATATCAAGCCCGATGATATAGTCCAGCGGCTCGGCGGCTTGCCCGACAACAAGATCCATTGCTCCGTTCTCGGCGACAAGGCCCTGCGCGCCGCCATCGATGATTACCTGGCCAGGAATGGCAGGGCCGGTGAATACAAGAATGAAGGCGCGCAGATAATATGCACTTGCCTCAACATAAGCGACCGCGATATCGAGGACGCCGTCAAGCAAGGTGCGCATGACTGGGAGACACTGCAGGAGCGGACCAAGATAGGTACGGTATGTGGTGGATGCAAGCAGAAGGCCGAAGAACTGCTTCACGAGTACATCCACATTTTCGCCTGAGGCCAGGTGTCCATGGAAGCCATGCCGGCGGCGACTGTTGCCGGGGCGAGCGATGAAGACAAGGTTGCATTCAGGAGCGCGGTCCTCGATTTTTACGATCGTGAGGGGCGCGATTTCGCGTGGCGCGCGACGTCTGACCCATGGGCTATACTGGTATCGGAGGTGATGCTGCAGCAGACGCAGACGGCTCGCGTGGTTCCCAAGTTTGATGCGTGGATGGCGAGGTTTCCCGATGCCGCGACTCTTGCCGCGGCCAGTACCGCTGACGTCTATGATGCCTGGCGCGGCCTCGGGTACAATTCGCGCGGCATACGGCTCAGGGCTTGCGCTGCAATATGCGTCGAGCGGTATGGTGGAATCCCTCCGGTCGACGAACGGCTGCTGCTTGAGCTGCCTGGAGTAGGCCGATACACCGCCCGGGCCGTGCTCGCCTTTGCTTATGGCATTCCTACGGCCTTCCTTGAGACAAATATCCGCGCCGCCCTGATTTTTCACTTCTTTCCCAAAGCTGATCGTGTATCCGATCGAGCGCTGGAGGCGATTGCGGCCAGCTTGCTCGTTGGTAACGATCCGCGCACCTGGTACTACGCGCTTATGGATTACGGCGCCTGGCTCAAGAAGCACGAACCCAATCCCACCAGAAAGGCCGCGGCCTATGCACGGCAAACTCGCTTCGAAGGATCAGTGCGTCAGGCGCGCGGAGCTCTACTGCGAACGATAGCGAACAACGGACAAGCGAACCTTGAACAGGTTTCAGCCGAAGCAGGCATCGAGTATGGCCTCGCCACAGAAGCCGCTGCCGGCCTGCTTCGTGATGGTCTGATCAAGCAGGATGGCCAGACATTCAGTTTTGTTGACTGATACCTTTTGGCAGCGGGATGCGCATGTCAGAAAATCCAGATCAGAGCAGCCATTGCAAAGAAGAAACAGGCCGTCAGCGCCCGCACCAGGAATATCCTGTCACGGTACCACCGCCGTATGCGCTCGTGGGTCGTGCCAAAGAAGAACACGACGAAGAGCAGAAGGAGCGGCAGGATGAAGGCGGTATTGTACGTCAGCAGCAAGAGTACGCTGATCCCCGTCCGGTTCGTTCTATTGATGAACGCAAGCGTCGGAAGGTATATCTGTCCGGTACATGCCAGCTCCAGGATCGATACTCCGGCGCCGGTGATGGCCGAAGTCATCAACATGGCTGACCATGTTGAAGTTGTCCTGATGAGGAGCCTCGTACTCCGCGCCAGAAAATCGGGCAGCTTCATGACGGCATCATCCGGGGCTCCGGCCCTGGCTCGCAGCGCGTCCCGTATCGATGCCATGCCCATGACAACGGCGAGCGCGCTAATCACCACGTTGATGATGAGCCCCGCGTGCCTGAATCCCATGATGGCCCTGAACCCACTCAATAGCCCCATTCCCAGCATCACGTAGACAGCGAAAACGCTTGCAATGAAGACGATCCCCGTAGCCAGTGTGACCCAGCGTGATGTTTGTCGCATGGTCAGATATGAGAGGAAGAATAGGAGTGTCGAAAAGGCGCATGGATTGATGCCATCGAGCAGCCCCGCCAGGAACACCGGTGTGAAACGGGCGGTAAATCCGCTCGCAGCCGTGGAGGCATGGACTTCTACCTGTAGCCGTGGCCGGTAGGTTGAATGATCGAGATAGTACTGTATTTCGGCGCCGAGGCTGGCATCGATAGCGGCATTGCCCTGATATGCATTGTTGCCGATGAAGAGTACCGGGAACGTCCTGAACGCCTGGGCGAACGGCTTGAGCATCTGCACGCACAGCGCATAGTCGTCGGCCTTGAGTATATCGTAATTCGAGAGCCGAAGCGTTACGCCATACCGAGCCTCAAGTGCCTGTTTTTGCGAGTACAGAAATACATCGCAGTGATCGCAGCCGACCTCGCCGAAATACACGGCTTCAAGGACCGGCGCCTCCGCGTTGGTCGCCTTCGTAACCATCGCCAGAACCAAAAGGAGCAGAATGAACCGAACCCTCATCTCGGTTGTCCCACTGGATTCCGGTACCTATCGACCATCGAATAATTGATGGAAGAAGCGCAGCACAGCATCACGCATTCGGATTAATATGTTGCCCAGCGGTATATCATTTGCCGCGACCAGGTCGATGCGCCGCAGTACGCGCTCGCCAGAGGTGAACACGATTCGACCAAGACGCGTGCCTGCCAGCACCGGTGCCTGGGTCTCGCGCTCCACTTCAAGGCGGGCCGAGACCCCAGCTGTCAGTTCATTTGGCACTGTGAAGGCTGGATCGGTGGCGGGCACAAGCTGAACTTCTTCGCGCGCGCCACCCCAGGCCCGGACGGCCGGTAGTTCGGGAACCGAGGGGCGAATGGTCTTCCATGCGCCGAAGGCCCAATCCAGCATGGCCGTGCCTGCTCTGTCCCGGGCCGCCGGTCCGGCGATGCCACCCAGTGTAATGACAATGAACCGGGTGCCTTGCCTCTCCGCTGTCGCTATAAGGTTATAGCCAGACTCGTCGATATAGCCGGTCTTGAGGCCGTCACATCCAGAGTATCTGAACAACAGATCGTTCCTGTTCCGCAGAAGAATTTTTGTCGCCGGCGGCTGTGCGCCATCGGGCATCACGTCGGCCCGAGGGAATTCCATGCTGGTCCGCGCATGGTACGCCTCCAGGGCGCCTGGATGACGCAGCAGGTAGGCGCGCGCCAACAGCGCCATATCTCTAGCCGTTGAAACGTTGAGCTCGGACAGACCTGATGGCTCGACGAATCTCGTGGAGGTCATGCCAAGCGCTGCGGCCTGGGCATTCATGATGTCGGCAAAAGCCGATACAGAACCGGAGATGACCCGTGCTACAGTCAGCGCCGCGTCGTTGCCGGAAACGACGGCCATGCCGCGCAGCAGGTCGTCAAACGGCACATGCATGCCCTCCTGCAGGTACATCAATGATGATCGGTAGGGTAGGGTCGCGTCGTCATGGGTTATGTCGATGCGATCGGTCAACGCGACTCGGCCGGAATCCACGGCATCCAGCGCCAGCATCATCGTCATGATCTTGGTGAGGCTTGCCGGCGGAATGACCAGATCGGCGGCATGCTCATAGAGTACATCGCCGTTCGCCATGTCTATGACTATGACCGACCTGGCGTCCACCGAGGGCGGTACAGAGACATCGAATCGGATGGACTGGGCGGCTGCTGTCGATACCGATGCAAATGCGGCCGCGGTAGTCGCCAGAAACAAGCACAGCGCCGCGTGCTGTCGTCTCAAAAGTCCGCCTGCTTTACTGCGCGCGGGAATGGTATGACATCCCGAATGTTCTCGATGCCGGTCACATACCGCAAGAGGCGCTCGAAGCCCAGGCCAAAGCCCGCATGCGGCGCCGAGCCGAATCGCCTGAGATCCAGGTACCACCAGTACGTCGCGGGATCGAGACCTTTGGCCTTCATGTTCTCTATCAGTACATCATAGCGATATTCGCGCTCTGATCCGCCTATGATCTCGCCAATCCTGGGTACAAGCACGTCCATGGCCCTGACAGTCTTGCCGTCACCGTTGAGGCGCATGTAGAAGGCCTTGATGTCCTTGGGATAGTCGGTGACGATGACCGGCCCGTTGACGACGGTCTCGGACAGGTACCGTTCATGCTCGGTCTGGAGGTCGCAGCCCCAGAATGGCTTGAACTCGAACTGATTCGCGTGGCGCTCCAGCTCTGCTATGGCGTCGGTATAGGTGATGTGGGCAAAGCTCTTGGACCGAACCGAATCGAGCATGCCGATGAGGCCTGGCTGGACGCGCTTCTCGAAGAACGCCATGTCTTCACCACACTTGTCCAGCGCCCATGAAAGGAGATGCTTTACAAAGGCCTCGGCCAGTTCCATATCATCGGGCAACTCGGCAAAGGCAATCTCTGGTTCTATCATCCAGAATTCGGCCAGGTGCCTGGTCGTGTTTGAATTCTCGGCGCGGAAGGTCGGTCCGAAGGTGTAGACCTTGCCAAGGGCCATGCAGTACGTCTCGACATTGAGCTGCCCGGAGACGGACAGGTATGCCTTCTTGCCGAAAAAGTCCTTGGTGTAGTCGACAGGGCTACCGTGCTTGGCTATGGCATCAAGATCGAGCGTGGTAGCCTGGAACATCTCGCCTGCGCCTTCACAGTCGCTCGCAGTGATGATCGGTGTATGCACGTATCGAAAGCCTCGGTCATGGAAGAAGGTGTGCACCGCGTAGGCCATCTCGTCGCGCATGCGGGCTGCGGCCCCGATCGTATTGGTGCGCGGTCGGAGGTGGGCGATCTCGCGAAGGAATTCCAGCGAGTGCGCCTTTTTCTGCAGCGGATAGCCTTCCGCCGGGCATTCACCAATGACCTCGATCGCGTTCGCCTTCAGTTCCACTGGCTGGCCAGCCGCAGGAGAATCGACAAGCGTGCCGCCGATGGCGAGCGCTGCCCCGGTCGTCGTCCTTGCCAGGGCGTCCTTGCTGGAATCTGTCAGCGCTGCGACATCGAAGACGCACTGGAACCCGCTGAAGCACGAACCATCGTTGAGCTCGACGAATATGGCGTTCTTGGTATCACGCTTGGTGCGTACCCAGCCCTTGACCGTGATCGCTGAACCTACCGCCCGTTCGGCGAGTATCGATTTGATATCCTTCATGAGGTAGTAATACCATCATAGAGGCTCGTGCGTCAAAGGGCAATTAGTTCGTCGAACCTTGCATCTTCTGCACTGTTCTTCCCGAGTGCACAATCCACCACGAAAGGAACTGGAGCACCATGCGGGCTGCATATCAACCCCCTGCGCGCTAGCATGCGCGTTTCGAATCGGTACAATTCAGGAATTACGTGCATGCGGAGAAGGCCAGCATTTGAAGCGGCGCACTTGAGGCAACGCTTGTCAGACTGTGCGCCGACAAAGCCATCATCGGCTAGCAAGCATCAAGTATTAGATAGAAAAGGAATTACCTCGAACATCATAATATTTTGAGGACGAATAATTCCGATCGTCTCCAGGCTAACGCCAAGACCGGGTAGATGCAGGCTTCGACGAACCAACAAAAAAATACTCCATGCGGCCATAACGATAGTCAAGTTTCGTGGTATTATATATCCATTCTGCAAGTGGAGAACTGCATGTATTACAGTACGGCTATAGCGTATTTTCTGTGGGTCATAGGCGGGTTTGGCGCTCTTGGTTTTCATCGCTTTTACCTCGGCAAGGTGCCTACAGGCTTTCTGTGGCTCTTTACCGGAGGTCTGGCGTATGTCGGGGCCTTGTACGATTTCTTCACGTTGCCGGGACAGGTGCGCGAAGCCAACATGAGGGCCGGTTACCGCGCCGCCTTGAACATGGATCCACGTGCACGCTATGGCCTTGGCCTTGGCGGCGGCGAGCAGGCGCCAGGCCGGGAAAAAGAAACAATAGAGAAGGTGATACTGCGCACGGCCAAGAAGAACACAGGTCTGGTTACCCCAGGCGAAATAGCGATAGAGAGCGACTATACAGCCGACGATGCCCGCACCGCCCTTGAGAAACTGGCCGCCAAGGGATTTTGCGAAATGCGGGTGCGACCGAGTGGCGTCATTGTTTTTAGATTTCCGGAATTCGCCGGAAGCGGCGATGAAGGATTCGAACCGGGCCTGTAAGACGCTGGTTCACGCATAGACCGCGGAGGTTCATCGATGGACAGACACAACGAGCCTATTGAGTTCAAGATTCACCGCAGATTGGCAGTGCTGGGGCCTTCAGGCAAGGACTGGACGGTTGAGCTCAACCTGGTTGGCTGGAACGGCCGCGAGCCCAAACTGGACATTCGCAGTTGGGACCCCGCGCATGAGCACATGGGCAAGGGCATAGCCCTGACCCACGACGAGGCCATCAATCTCCGCGATGCGCTTGCCTCGTATCTGGGAGAAGAAGTGTCCTGAGGGCGCTTCTTCCGGGGTTGTCTGATGCTTCCTGCGCTTGACATGTGCTCAAGTGCATTTCTCGGATATTCGCCAAAACAGGAAGGTTACTGGTGAAAATGATAACGATAAGGCGGATTTGCTTCGGTGCCCTTGTGCTTGTGGCATCCGTGTTACCCGCGATGGCCCAGACTACGGCACCGCACATAGAACTTCATGCACCTGCTCAATCCTATACCACACACATATCCACCGGACTCGGTGTGTTTCTGGGCACAGCCAAGGAGTTCGTATACTCGGACGGATACAAGCTCAGCGAACTCGATTGGTCGTTGAGTCCTGTGCTCTATTATGAATCACGACTCGCGTTCAACAGCGTGAGCGGGTTTGCAGCCTTCATCGATGTGAAGTCGGGGTTCAGCGGCCTGTCGGGCTCAATCACGGATTCAGATTATTTGAACGGTGATGGGGTCAAGACCCATTTCTCTAAACACGACTGCTATACGGAGCGCGCGGTTTCCATTGACATACGCGCAGGCTGGCCCGCTATAACAACGCCACGCCTGGTCGTGTCTATGCTCGGGTTTCTTGATGTGCTCGACTACAAGTGGTCGGCGCGGGATGGGTACCTGCAATATCCGCCAGATGGACAGGCCAGCCCAAACTATGATCCATGGTCGGAGAGCACGACCAAGTCCTATGTCGTGGGAACCGGTATCGTATACGAACAGGGTTACTTCGCTCTCGGTTTGATGCTCGATGCGCGACTTAAGATGAGCGAGGGCGTGAGCGGTACACTTGGAGTAGGCTACGCGCCCATAGCGTTGTGCAGCGATATCGATAACCACCTCTTTACCGGAGTCGATTACTACGAGAGGATGACCGGTGGTTATTTGTTGCACGCCGAAGCGTCGATGGAATTTCGGGTCCGTCCAGACAGTATTCTGTCGCTAGGTGGATCATATCGTCTGATTCAAGGATTGATCGGCGACACGACGATGGTCTATACAAGCGCACCGATTGACGATCCAGATGCCAACCGGCCAGCGGCAGGCACCACCTATAAGTTCAGCAATAGCGCGGGCGCAAGCCTTTCGGTCTTCGATCTGAACATGCGGATGACCTTCAATCTGTGACGACTCGATAGGCTCACCGGGGCTTTGACATGCCGCGCAAATTGGATAAATTCAAGAGTGTTTTGAATTTCACAATCTCATGGACTCATCGGCCCGAATCCGACGGATTGGGTCTTACCGAAAGGACTACAATGCGCAAGAGGAACCTGGCGGCACTCATGGTCGTGGCACTGGTAGTGTCAATGGCGGCGGCGTGCTCTAAAAATTCAGGCGTTCGCGTCAGCCTGGACGAGACGCCGGTGATTTCCGGTGGGCTCGGCTGGTGTGTAATTACGCTCGCTTATGTCAGGCTCAAGACTCAGCCATCGTATGAATCGACTGACTCCGGCACGGCGCGCCGCGGAGACGTGGCCAGAATAGTCGGTCGATCGCGATCCTTCGCCAGTAGTGATGCGGGTATATGGTACCGTGTAGAATATACAGATCAGACTGGTTGGGCGCACGAATCGGCTCTGACCGTGTATGAGAACGAATCGGAGGCCAGGTCGGCCGCGGAAGGCATCCATTGAGTATGCCCGAGCCGCTGGTACTGGCTCTGCCACCGCTCGTGGGGGCAGGCATTGGCCTGTTTACCAACTGGCTTGCTATCAAGATGTTGTTCAGACCGCTACAGGAGCGGCGCATTCTGGGTCTGCGGGTGCCATTTACGCCAGGAATACTGCCAAGGGAGCGGCAACGCATATCGCAGTCACTTGGCGACACTGTCGCTACCGACCTGCTCGATGAGTCGACAATATCAGCGCGGCTGCGTAGCCCGTCATTCAAGATCGCCGTACGGCAGGCGGTGATGACCGCTGCCAGGAGCCTCTTTGAATCAAGTCCAAACAGTCTGGGTGTGGGTCTCGATGCCTCTATGATCGCGGCTATCAGGGCCACGTCGATACACGCGCTCACAGGCATAGGCTCATCGGAAGCCTTCTCCAGGGGGCTGCTCGCCGGCACCACCGCGGCCTTCGATGTGGCGCGGCCTATTCCACTTTCGACCGTGGTACCGCCGGGCAGCATTCGTTCCATGGCTGCGGCTCTCTCTGGTGATGGCATGTCGGATCACCTTGCCAGGACTATTGCCGATGTGGTGATGGATGCCCTGGGGCGCGCGGCTGATTCAGGCAAGATGGTCGCGTCATTTGTACCTGCGGAGCGTCTTCGCGATCTGGCTTCGCGGGTAATGGTGTCGGCATGGCCCGCGCTGAAGACCGCCGTAACAGGTGTTCTGGAAGACAAGGCCGTTGTGCTGTCGATGGAGCGCTCGGGTGCCCGTCTGATTCGCCGGGCCCTGGATCGTTTCAATGCCGTCCAGCGATTCTTCATAGGGCTCGGTCAATACGATAGGGCGATCATGGAAAACATGCCCGCGACCATACAGGACTTCACGGCAGCGGTCAAGGAGTTGCTGGCCGAAGACTCGACCAGGAACGCCGTGGTCGCCCGCATCGGCGATATTGTGGAGGCCGCGGTCACGAAGCCCTTGTCATCAATTGGCTTCTTGTCCGATGCGGCGGAGAATGCCAAGGCTCGTGATGATCTGGCCGCGGTGCTGCGTGGGGCCGTGTCGGTTTTCGACCCGGAGCTGTTTGATCACCTGGCTGGCTCGCTTATGGATGCCCACACCCTGGGCGAGCTTATCGACGCCAATCCCGGCCTGGCCGAGCGGCTCGTGCCCGCTCTGACAGGATGGCTTGCCGCGCGATTTGACACGAGCAGGGCTTTGACCATTCCAGGAGAGGTTCCCCCAGCCAGACGCATCGCCTCCGCCTTCGCCTCGGCATTCGTGCGTTCGTTCATGGCTACTGTCGGAGCAGAACCCCTGGCCATGACACTGTCGATAGACGATGACGAACTGGAATCCCTGTCCGCTTCGGTCTCGGATGGACTGGTAGAACTAGCCGCCCGCGAGAGTTCAGGTATACTGCGTTCACTGGATGTACGTGCGCTGGTCGTTGATAAAATCGATTCCTTGGATATGATAGAGGTGGAGCGCATGATATTGCGCGTCGTAGATAAGGAACTTGGCGCCATCACCGCGTTTGGCGGCATCCTGGGCGCGATCATCGGCATATTTCAGAGTCTGTTCATGTTCTTGCGATAGGCCCTGGTCGGGCCGGATTGGAAAAAAGCTGTGGAGCCTGGCAACCGGTTGCTTATTGTTGATGACAACTCCGTCTTCGTCGAAACCGTCGTCGCGATGGTAGATCCGGCCGAGTTCGAAGTATTTCGGGCATACGGCGCCGCGGAGGCGCTTGAGTTGGCGGAACATGCCCGCCCGTCCATCGTCTTTCTGGACATCGTCATGCCCGATGGCGACGGATACGATGTGTGTTTGGGGCTCAGGCGATTGTTCATCCATTCACCCATTCAGATAATACTGATGTCTGCCACGCGTGATCTGGAACGCCTGCAGAAGGTGCTTGATGCCGGTGCCGATGACTACCTGAACAAGCCGTTTGACGAGCTTGAGTTCCAGTTCAGGCTCAAGGCCGCGCTGATTCGATTGAAGGCTCAGAAACACCTGATGGACGAGAGGGAATTTTACAAGCAGGCGGTAAGACAGGAGGAGAACCTGACTGTCAAGTTGCTTGATAGGCAGATGGGCCTCAAGGAGACACTCGCAAGCCTTGAGAACAGGCGGGAAGGGCTTGAGCGTGACAACACGCGGCTGGCGGCGTTGGCGCGGTACGATGTCCTTACCGGTCTGCTCAACAGGCACAGCCTCAATGCCAGGCTCGAACTTGAAATCCGCCGAGCCGAAGAGGAAAAGCTCGACTTGGCGGGCATGATGATCGACATAGACAAATTCAAGTCGGTCAACGATTCATTTGGCCACCTGATCGGTGACGATGTACTGAAGATGGTAGGCGAAGATTTGAAGAACTGCCTGCGCCGTGAGGATTTCGCGGGTCGTTACGGTGGTGAGGAATTCTTCGTCATCCTGCCTGGCAGCGGGCTGGAAACGGTGATGGCCATAGCCGAGCGTATCAGGGCAACGATAGAAGGCTCCAGCGTCAATGTGGCTGGGGCGCGTGTGTCGGTTACCGCCTCGATTGGCGCAGCTCTGTTCATACCCGGCGATTCCATCTCCGACTGGGTAGGACGAGCCGACGCGGCGATGTATCGCGCCAAGCAACTCGGCCGCAACCGCGTGGAGGTATGAGCATCCGGTATTAGTGTGTTGCGTTGCGCGCGTCGACAATGGCCGCGGCAGCGGCGCACAGGTAGAATGATCCGGTGACGAGGAGGGGCAGGCCACGGCGGCGCGCATCCTCCAGGGCCAGCGTGACGGCCTCGTTCGTGTCATCGATCCTTGTTATGGCATACCCCGCGTCACTGAACGCGGCCGCGATTTCGGCGGGGTCGCTTTCCTTGAATGTGCCAGGTCTGGTCACGGTGACGCTCCTGAATAGCCCCGACAGCGCGTCGGCCATAGGCCGCGGTGGCTTGCCCTTGGCACAGCCGAACAGCAACACGCCTCCAGCCGGGAAGAGCCGGCCAAAGTCATCGGCGCATGCCCGCACTGAATCGGCTGTGTGTGCCCCGTCTATCACCACGACTGGATCGCCGGTTATTATCTCGAAACGGGCCCGCAGCCTTGCGCCAGCGATACCCCGCTGTATTGAAGCGACCGAAGAGCCCAGGGTCCGGCATACCATCGCGGCCAGGGTGGCGTTCCGCGCCTGCACAAGGCCTATAAGAGGAGTGCTCAGTTCGAGCGGCTCGGCAAAGAGCGAGTCGTCACGCCAGTCTATCATTGCCCGCGTTCCCGCCGGGCTGATGCTGTACTCGCGAATGGTTGCCTCTTCGTCGAGCACGCGCAGCCTGGAACCCATCTCCTGGGCTTTGGCGCGTATCACCTCGAGCGCTTCCGGCCGCGTGGCGCTGGTGAACGATGGCACGCCGCTCTTGATGATGCCGGCCTTCTCGGAAGCGATCGCCGGTATGGTCGTTCCAAGCAGGTCGGTATGCTCCAGCTCTATGGGCGTGATGGCGCAGGCCACCGGCTCCACGATATTGGTCGAGTCGAGCCTGCCGCCGAGGCCCACCTCGATGGCGGCGCTGGTGCAGCCCGCATTCCTGAAGCACAGGAAGCCGAGCATCGTCAGTAGCTCAAAATACGTCGGAGTCTCGCCGCCGGGGAAATCCTCGGGGCTTTCTGTCTCCAGCCGGTTGGACAGCTCGACGGCTGCCTTGATGATTGCCTGTTCCGAGACTGGCGCCATATTTATGGCTATGCGCTCGGTAAAGTGCAACAGATGCGGAGAGGTGTATAGCCCGACCGTCGGCTCATCCATGCCCAGTATGGAGGCTATCATTGTAGCGGTCGATCCCTTGCCCTTGGAGCCGGCGACATGTACCACGCGGTACGCGGCGTCCGGTTTGCCGAACAGCTCGCGCAAGGCCTGCATGCGGTCCAGGCGGTACGCCTTTGGCTCGAGTTTGCGCTCGAAGTTCAGGAATCGGTCAAGATAGGCATACACATCGTCTGAAGTGCTGAATGTCATTGGTCATCCTCAATTCATGATAATCGAGTCGTGTTCGCCATGGCGGCCTTCAGGATCGCCATGGCCACATCAATATCGGTAGCCCGTTCAAGTTCCTCAAAGCCCGGACACGAGTTCATCTCGCAGACCCTGAAAGCCGTGCGTTGGGCATTGGCAAGGAGGAAATCTACGGTGCCGTAGCGCATTCCGGAAAGCTCGAATATGCGCTCCGCCTCGGCTCGCAGGCTGGGCGACGGATCGTAGCGCTCCATGGTGCCACCGGCATGGGCGTTCGAGGCAAAACCGGGAGCCTTCCGCATCACCGCTATCGAAGCGATACCAGGCATCGAAGGGTGTGTCGCCGGCCGGTCTGTCGTCAATCCCGTATCGAAGCCGGCAAAGAAGAATCGTATGTCCATGCCCCTGCTCGCGACCACCATGTCCTGTGCCAGATACTCGCCATCCGCCAATACTCCGGAGTCTACCAGCGCCTGCCAGTCGGCCTCCGACTCGATCGGCACGACACCGCGTCCCATCTTGCCAAAACGCGGCTTGACAACAAAGGGGAGGGAAAAGGGGACGAGAGCCTTCGATACGACATGGTCAAGCCGCTCGGTTCCTGGATGCGGCACCGCGATTGAGGCGAAGAACTGCTCTGAAAGGTATTTGTCGCGGGCCAGCCGCGTCGCCTCCGCTCCATTGACCGTAACGATGCCGGACGCCTCCATCGAGTCGTACAGCTCCTGCGGCAATTCACCGCGCAAAAGCGCCGTGTGACCGCGGCACGCGTCGACCATGGTCGCTATCGTCGCGTCAGGGCCAAACACCATGGCCGCATAGTCCAGGCCGAGCAGACTGGCGGCTTCAGCCAGACGCCGCGAAGGAAAGAACTGGCCAAGGTAGCCTGAGTCGTTTGTCTTGAGTCCGTATACCAGCCGCAAGCCCATAGCGGCGGAGTATACAGGCGATCGACGCCTCGGGCAAGGCGCGAATTTCAATTACAATGAATGATTCCTTCCGTCGTTCAGTCGAGCAGCAGTATGGACCAGGCCGCGGGCCAGAGCACCGGGCCGGCAGCGAATGCCTCTCGGAGCGCCTCTGTCAGGAGCGGCATGGATTCCGTTCCGAGTCCCGCGGCAATTGCTGCGCCGTATGTCGATTCAGGCGAAAGCCAGGCAGCCGCTTCCCGTTCGCCCAGTGTGCGCCTCGAGTCGTAGCGATACTCGGCGCTGTCCTTGAGGTTGAAGCCAGCCGAAAGAAGCGCATCGCGCATGGTAGCCGCCGCGAGTCCGGGTGCCTTGTCCGATGCATAGAAGGCCGCATCCGCCTCCAGAAATGGCTCGAATACGGCCGTATCGAGGTAGGGTTTGGCAAGGCCAGGCAGTATGCCCGCCAGAGGAGCCCGCTCCGCCACCACGACGGCAACTGGTTGCTGTCGGCCCTGACGCAGAACGGTGGTACAGGCGCGGAGCGCCGAACATGAGCCACCACCGGACAGATAGCTGGCGGCGACGATCAGGTCAAAGTTCGAGTGGCCGGCCGTCTGCGTCGCCGCCTGGGCCACCGTTTCGCTGTCGGAAGCCGGCATGACACCCAGCGATGGTTTGTGAATGTCCTCTACGTCGCCAAAGGTGTAGGAAAGGCGCTCCACGGAGGCCGGATCACGGCACAGGCCGCATGCCGAGCCTTCCGGGCACAGTCTGACAGCCTCGCGCAAGAGGAGGCCATCGTCGGCCGCCAGCACGATCACATTGGCGTGGCGTGGCGGGAAGGCCAGTTTGAATACGGCATCCCTGAGGCCAGCAAGTCCGCTGGCTGCGCCGGAATCGGCTCTATCGGTCCAGGATTGGGCGGCGGCGCCAGCGGCTGCAATGCGGGCGTCCAGGTCGCCGGAGAGCCATGCCGCCAGTTGCGTGTCGCGGCGTCGCAACACTTCGTCCCGCACACGGGCCTCGTAGCCCTGGGTTCCTGGCTGGTAGAACAGGGCGCCCTTGAGCGACGCAGGCAGGTATTGCTGGGCCGTCCAATGGGTCCGATAGGCGTGCGGGTACAGATATCCCACACCATGGCCGAGCCCATCGGCGTCGCGGCTGGCGTCCTTCAGGTGGTCTGGCACGCTCGCGCTCTCCGCCTCGACGGCAGCCAGGGCGTCGAAGTAGGCCAGGCTGGAGTTTGATTTCGGTGCGGTGGCTAGATATAGTGCGGCCTGGGCCAGGTGAAACTGGCCTTCAGGCAGGCCGATACGCTCGTACGCGGCCGCGCATGACTCGACAACGCCTATCGCGTCGGGGTCGGCAAGCCCTATGTCCTCGCTGGCAGATATCAGAAGGCGCCTGAATATGAAGCGGGGATCCTCACCGGCGTATACCATGCGGGCCATCCAGTACAGGGCGGCGTCGGGATCGGAGCCGCGCACGCTCTTTATGAGGGCGCTCGCGGCGTCGTAGTGGTAGTCACCATCCTGGTCGTAGAGCACCGCTCGCCTCTGTATGCTCTCCTCGGCGGCCTCCATGGTCACCAGCACCGCTGAGCCTTCGACCGGCGGCCACGGTTCGACGCTTGTCTCGACCGCCAGCTCCAGCGCGTTCAGGAGGCTGCGCGCGTCGCCATCAGCGACCTTTACGAGGTGCTCAAGAGCGCCTTCTTCAAAGGTGACACGCCAGCGCCCGTACCCGCGCTCGCGGTCGGCGAGCGCGGCAAGGGCCGCGGCGCGCAGGTCATCGTCACCCAGGGCATGCAGCTGGAACACCCGCGATCGTGACACCAGTGCCTTGTTCACCTCAAAGAAGGGGTTTTCTGTGGTGGCGCCTATCAGTATGATGGTGCCATTTTCGACGTATGGCAGCAGCGCATCCTGCTGGGCCTTGTTCCAGCGGTGTACCTCGTCGACAAACAGTATGGTCTTGCGGTCATACAGCTGCCGCTCGCGCTTGGCCGACTCCACCGCGTCGCGTATGGCCTGCACGCCTGACAGCACCGCGTTGATGGACAGGAACCTTGATTTGGTGGTGTTGGCTATCACCCGCGCCAGCGTCGTCTTGCCGGTGCCGGGTGGGCCGGAAAGGATTATTGAAGAGAGCCTGTCGCGCTGAATGGCTCGGCGCAACAAACGGCCAGGGCCGACGATGTGGTCCTGGCCTACGAATTCATCAAGCCCGCGCGGCCGCATCCTGTCCGCCAGCGGCCCCGGCGCCTGGCCGGTTTTCGCCTCGGCGAACAGATCGTCGCTCATGCGCCTATTCCCTGACCCACCAGTCCCAGCCATTGGCATGGTCGGTCGTACCGGAATATGTGTCTGACCACAGCCCATAACCGTCGGTCATCGCGAAGAGCTTGAATGTGCCGCCACCGGTGTCGAACATCGGCATGCCGCTGACAGACCTTGCGTCGAGGCTGGTGTCAAAGTTGACAGCGCTCGCCGTCAGGCCATGGTCCGTCGTTGGCGTACTGCTGGCGAAGGTCGTCGCAAAATTGGTAGCGTCAAATTCCAGGTAACCACCGGCCGGAGGTATGTCAGAGCTTGTGCGGGGTATCCTGTTCGTCCCGACGACCAGAATAGGATCCGGCGCTGCTCCAATGTATGTCGGCGCCGAGAACGAGTATGTCTTGCCCAGCGAGTTCTTGAAGGGGCCGGCAGGGAGGGACAATGTGGCACCGCTATCTGTTGACCGGTAGAGATAGCCATTGCGGCTGGATATTATGATACCGGTGCTGCCATCGGAGCAGACCCCAGAATATGCAATGCCAGTGGTTGTGGGGAGCACGCTCAGCAAACTTGCCGTTCCAGTTATCAGAGAGTCACCCGCGGTGAAGATATAGTTGGTTCCATCCCAAGCCACCGATGTGGGAACGCCAATTGTGGTATCAGCGACTATGCCAGCGGATTGAAAGGTGCCCGACAGATAATAGATAGAGTATGCGGCCGCTGTGGCCGAATCCGCCCTGACATTCGTGGTCACGGCAAACAGTTGCCCGTTTGCGACCATGATGCTTCGCAGATACTCGGTTGCCACAGGGAAAGTCGCTTCAACCTGAGTCCAGGTTGTCCCATCCGCCGTGGAATACACCCCGAGGCTCGGGCTATTGGCAAGCGTTACGTCCCTGAAGGCCACATAGAGTGTGTCTGGTGTACCTGACACGACCGCGCCGCTGTCGGCAAAGAGGGTATCAGAAGCGGAGATGCCTGGCAGCGATACGCTGGCCTTGGTCCACTGGGTGGCGCCGTCGGCCTTCTGCCACAGGACGCCCATGCCGGAGTACCAGGTTGTGCCCAGGCGCGCGACGAATGTCGGGCTGGCATATTCGATTGCCGGGGTCATGTTCTTGTTTACAGGCGTCTCGGCGGCAACACTGGCGAATATGCCGGTCGGGCCCTCGGCGCACGAACTGAGAGCCATCGCCGCCAGGACAAGGGCCGCGAACAGGGCGCGGCGTACTATGGTTTTCATCGCTATGGTTCCTCGCATCACAGGTGGTAGGAAACTGACAGCGTCGCTTCCATGAAGAAGCCGACGCGGTTCTGCGTTGAGTCGGCGTAGAACTGCGGTACCACGTCGCCAAATATATTCAGGGAGTAGCTCATGTCGGTGGACGCGCGCCACAACAACGACGATCCGAATTTCGCCAGAGCGTCAACGTGCTTGTCGTTGTCCAGCGCCGTGATGGCCAGGCCCAGACCGGCCGTCGGCGCGATGGTAAAGATGCCCAGCGGAAACACCCTTATCGCGCGCAACGACAGCGGGGCCACGAACAGCCGCCTGTCATTGACAGTGCCGATGAAGCCGCCTGAGAGGTCTCCGGCCAGTGCCCATTTGTCGTTGAGGAAGCCGGCATACGACAGTGAGAAGGCGAAGCCGAGGTTTGAGTTGGCTGGCAGGAACGTGGCTCCCGACGGATCATAGAAGCCCAGCGGGATCATGGTGCCAAGCGACAACGACAGCATGCCGTCTCCGCGTTCAAAGGCCTTGTACTGAGTCGAGGCGAGCGGCGCCGCGGCAGCGGTCGCGTCAGCGGTGGCCGCGTCAGCGGCGGTCGTACCGGCGGCGGTCGCATCGGTGGCGGTCGCATCGGTGGCGGTCGCATCGGTGGTAGCGGTAGCGGTGCCGGTGTCCGATGGGGAGCCGGTTGCCGGTGTTTCCTGGGCAAAGACGGGCACGCTCAGGGACAGCGCGGTCGCGAGCATGAGCAGGGGAAAGGAGCGCATCGTTCCTCCAGATTCTGGTTTGAACTCTTTTGTCAGGCGCCGCGACTATAGCACGCGGCCCATGCCACTGAAAAGGCACGAGATCGTCCGGAGTTACGGATCATCTGCGATGAAGTCTTGAGCGGGCTGATGACAGAGTGGCCCATGATGATTGCAGGCTCTGGTCAGGTCCCCAGCACAGTTCTATCTGAGCCAGCACGTATGTCTTGGCCCTGATGGCCTGGCCATCGAGCGCGGCAGTGATACTGTCTGGCAGAGTGATGGTGGGGGCTACCGTAGCGCAATAGACGCCGATTCCGGCCGGGAATGGGCCTGGCAGCCACTCCGTGGTGTCGCTCGCCAGAGGGACCTGGCTGGCCAATCCCGCCACCGCTCTGGCTGTATCGGGGCCAAGCCGCAGGAACACATCCGCGCCTGTCATGCCAAAATTCGTCAGCTCAAACGGCATATCCAAGCGCGATGCGAGGCCGGCAAGCACGGAGCCGTCCATTGGCTGGGCCAGCCATGCAAGCACCGGATAGTCAAAATACGCGCGGGCGCTTGACTCGCCCATGGTCGTCCAGAATGACAAGCGCAATTCTGAAATGATCCGGACTATATTGCCCGGCGGCACCATCGCCAGAGCTATCGACGATATGGTTTCCGTTGTTCCCAAAGCCATGAAGACATAGTATACTTGGTCCAATCACTTGTAAAGGAAAGTAATATCATGATGCATCGGGTCGAACGGCTGGCCAACAGGCTTACCGCAACAATTTCATCCTGGCCTGGCATCGAGTGTGTCGTCTCATGCGAGGCTTCAGAGACAGATGTGCTCGATCCATACTTCGCATTGGTTCTTGATGTCTATTGCTATGGTGCCATTCCAGCCGCCGACGAAAGGCAGGCCTTGTTCGACAATCCCGGCGCCTTCGAGGTGTCGCGCAGCGGAGAGAAGGACAGGTTCTTCCTTGACAGCCTGCCAATCCGGATAGAATACAAGCGTACCAGGAACATCGAGAATCTTGTCGCCGGTGGCTTTGATACGATGTTTGTGTTTGGCGCTTCCGGTACCTACATGCTCTACAGGCTCGTAAACGGCACCGTGCTCTACAGCAAGTCCGACTGGCTGGAGCGTCAGCGCACAGCTCTGGCGGAGAGCCCGAAGGAATTCTGGGAACGATTGCGGGAGACATACCAGCAGAAGATTGAGCACTGCCTGAGCGACCTTGGCGGTGCCGCCCTCAAGGATGACCGCTTCTTCTACTTCATATCGCTTTCGGGTTTTCTGCGGGCCTGCGCTTCGGCTCTCTTTGCGCTTAACAAGCAGTGGGAGCCCTCTGAGCGGCACATGACCGACGCCCTTATGGCTCTGTCGTCCTTGCCCGATGACTTCGAGGGGCGATGGGCCTTGCTGATGCGGACCGATGGCTCGATGGAGCCGACAAAGCGCTACCAGATAGCACAGCTTATAGCAAGGAGCATCTTTGCGCTTGACTGAGCGGATGCTCTGGTGTTGCGCGCTGGCCGCGATGGTAGTTGTCTCCGCTTCATGCGGACCACGTTATATCGATGGCTTCTCGTTCATTGGGCCAGATGCTACATCGTCGCGGCTCTTTCTGATCAGCGGGGCTGTTCCGGAAATCGAGGACGGGCATGTCCTGCTCGCGCCAGGCGCCCGGGTGCGCCTGGGCATGGAGCATGGCATTACCGGTTCCGCAGCCAATGATATCGTTGTCGTGGCCAGCGGCGTAGGCACATTGGAGGCCACAGGGTTCGGTGCCGGTTCCAAGGGCGGTCCGCTGGTCGCGGGGTCGTTCACGCTTGTAGCCGGGCTCAAGGCAGAGTTGCACCTTGCCGTGCCAGTCGGTTCATCGATTGACTCAATCGAGTTCCATAATTCAGCCATGTCGCCCGCACGATTGGATGCTCTTGGTATCGGCGCGGCCTTCAAAGGCATTGCTCTGGCACAGGGATCATACCGAGTCGATGCGGCGACAACGCCACGCTTCGATTCAGGCAGGCTGATCTCCGTCATTCTTGGCGCGCCAGTATCAGGCGATGCCTCTGTTGTCGTGCGATTGACAGAAGACGGTGCGGTTCGCGTAACCGGGCAGAGTTGCGCCACGGGCGCAATGGCTGGCAGCGGTTTCGAGGCGACGCTGCGTTCTGGCTTTCCACTGGCCATTCCACGCGTTTCGATAGACGGTTCCCAGGGCGCGATTGGGGCGCGGATCGAATCGGCGGCGGGCATTGAATCTGTTATCATTGAGCCTGGTCACGGCGCTCCGCTGTCTGATCTGTACGCGATGCTTGCGGCTCCACCTCCCACCAACGACTATGCGCTGTATCGCTGGGACATACTGCCGGATACCCTGGTTTTCGATTTCAGGGACTATGCTACCCAGGATCTGTATCTGAAGCGCTTGGCATTCTTCGCCGAGAAGCCGGGTTTCCGCGGCCGTCTGGCCAGCGATGCGGAGATAGCGCCGCTCCATGGCTGGAACGCCCATGACTATTCGCCTCAGACGCTGCTGGCATTCTATGAGCTGGCGCGGAACGCCGACTTCAAACTGAACCAGCATGAGCTGGCATTCCTGGACGTGCTTGTCGAGCGCGGCGCGCTGACCAAGGCCGCCGATGGCACCCTTGGCGCAGGACGCGGGGCCATGGTATCGGTATCACGTGAGTCGAGCCCTGCGCTCAGGCGTGTGTTCATCGATCACGAATCGTCTCATGCGCTCTTTTTCCAGGATGCCGAATATAGGTCGCTCGCCGAGGCGCTATGGTCATCGCTCGATCCCGCGTCGAGCCGTTTCTGGAAGACACATTTTGGTTGGCGGCGTTACGACACCACCGATAGGTATCTTATGTACAACGAGATGCAGGCTTATCTGGTGCAGCAGCCGGTCTCATCGGTCAAGGCTTATTACGAATCGGTCCTGACCCAGCTCGTGGCGGCCAAGCTCGACCAACCCAGGCCTGGCGCGACAGCCCAGCTCCAGGCCGATGCCCCTGTCGCCATAGCGTTGGCCGAGCAGAACGCGGCCCGACTCGATGGCTATCTTCGTGAACACTGGGGAATCTCCGCTGGCAGGTTCGGAAGGACCCGCCGCCTTGGCTCTCGATAGATCAACCGCGCCCTGTATTGCTATGGCACCCTCGCCAGTTCACCACGAACAACCGATTCGCACCAGGCCCGTGTCAGCGCCAGCAAGTCTGCTGGCTGTGGAGGCGCATCTCCGGCTTCGCGCCGGAACGCGGCAGCGGATGGCAGCATGGTTGTCCAGACGTCCTGTTCATGGGCGCCCAGGGTGTCCAGGTAGCTGGCGGCATGTTCGTGTGGCTCCGGGAGCCGCGCTATGTCCTCGGCATAGCCAAGCAGGAACTCCGATGGTTTCTGGAATGGTCTGCCAGCGGCGAAAACCCTGCCAGCATGGCTTGCGCGCATGGCGGTCGCCGCTTCCGTGGCGGCGACAACGCCGTATCCCCGCACGCGTTCGAGTCTGGCGGGTATGTTCGAAGCGAGCCGTTCAAGCCTTTCGCGGTAGGCAACCAGTGGTTTTGTAACATACCGGAAGCCTTGATCGTCGTCTTCCCTGACAAGAGTCTGGTTTCTTAGCAGGAACTCGGCAAACAGCGATTCAAATGGCTTGAGTCTCGATTGTCGGATATCGAAGTACGGGTAAATATAGGTGCCGCGGGCATAGCTCTTGCCAAAAGGATAGGAAAAATCGGCACCGAAGAGGCGAATGGTCCGGGCTCCAAGGAATGTTGCCAGTGATACAGCGGCGTGCGTCACGTTCCCGCCCGATGTGTCTATTTCCGGGAAGGCGCGATATCGGCCGGCGATATACCGTGCCAGAGGGTGGCCCGAGGAGAAGAAATACGGCCGGGACGCCAATCGAGCCACCGTTGGGGGCGACGCCAGATCGAGGAACAACGGGATGTGCTCTGGCATGCCAAGGGAAAAATGGTAGTAACTTATATGCTGGCAATCGATGCTGATGACCGCGTCGGGCTCGATGCCCCGCGAAAGCAGGGCGCGCAGGCTTGTATCGGTGGCTATCAGGAATGTTCCCCGCGGCTTGGCAACAATCTCCTCGTACGCCAGCTCCAGGGATGGACCGGCCGCGGTGACCATGGCGGCATGGATGGGGCCGACCGGTGGAGTAGGTCTGTCGGAGGTTTCAAGATTGCGGACGATGTTGGTGAACCAACGCTTGCCAAAGAACGACTGCACTGAATAGTCATCGGATATGGACATGATCGTGCCACGTATCAGGTCAGTCGCTCGTTGATACCGTGCCGAGTCGGCATCTATCCTGCCACGGAGCGGCACCGAGACAAAGTCGCCTGTAATTGAGGGAACATAGCTTGAGACAATCGCTTCTTCAAGTTCCTCGTCGAGAGGATCGATAAGCAGACGCACGCGGCGGTCTCCAAGAATGTGGGTCAGGTCAATAGCTTCGAGTACGGCTCTGAGGATGCCCGCGTCATATTCTATTATTACGGCCCTGGTGACCCTTTCGGTGTGCAAAAACGACGTGACGACATATCCTCCACCGAGGCCCAGAAACGCGTAGAAACCAGTGCGCGGGTACTGGGCTGCGACTCGGAGGGCTTCGCGTTCCGGATCCACCCGCGAGTGCATGAAGAGACTCCTGTCGCCTTGCCTGAGGTATGGTACCAATGTGTTGTTGCGGGATGACTCGAATCCAACCAGTGTGCTGGCCTGCGCGTAGCGTAGGCGTTCTGTGCACAGCTGGCCATGACGGGATGCTATTGCCAGCATGTTGCGCTCGAAAACCTGGGGATCGTTCATGCATGACTCCGCGAGTCGTACGTGTCGGAGAGCCGCTCTGCAGCCGAACGCGTGGCCGCAACCACCTCGGACAGCGTGCCCGTATCTGCCTCCGCTCGCGCCGCCTGGGCTAGAAGCCTGGCTGAATGACCAGGATCAAGAGCCTTGAAGAGCAATGCCGATTCGTATGGTATTGGCAGGCCGCGATCGATCGCAACCGCAGCCTGCTTCTGTGCATCGGCGACCATATCCTCCAGCATGCCGCGCGCGGACGGGTTGGATGGCGCCGGTCTCCTGATGCGTCCATCATCATGGACCTGGGTTGGCTTGCGCTGTTGGGCACATGACTCTGCCAGCAACTGATCAAGAATGGCTCGACGCATTGGCAGTTCAATCGGTGAATCGCTGCATCTAAAGACGCGGTAATAATCAGCAGTCGGAACCGTTATGGTAGCCGCGTAGGTGGTAAATGAGCGCGACAGTCGCCAGCCCTCGTGATGCTGAGGATATGCATCAAGGATGTGCGCGCTTCTCAGTGAAAATGATGGCTTCAGCCTTGCAGCATGAGCCGCTTCCATCAAATCAAAGGCATACGGCGCGGCATGATCCGACAGCGAGCGCGCGGCCAGATCAAGGCCAACAATCCCGACCATGCCTGTCGTGCTGGCAAGGGCGAGCGCGAGAGCGGTGCCAGCCGAGCTGCCTGATGCCAGAGCCTGATTCCCTGGCAGGCCGATTGTTTGCAGCGCCGCTCGTTCGAAAGAAAGCCCGGTATCAAGCGGAACTATGGATGAGTTCTCAAAAAGCCTGCCAGGCGCGAAGGCGCTCGGTGGCATCGCAACAGGAGCGCCGTGGCGCATCGCTTCGTAGAGGTGGTGTCCGTTCCAGTACCCCGGATCGGTAGATATGACGAGGTCAGGTTCAAGCTCCGCCTTGATCAAGGCCGAGTGTGCCGAGGCAAGCGCCCAGAGCGACAGCTTGTCGCGATATCGGCGTATGCCATCAATGCTTTGTGTCAGGCCAGGTCCGGCGCACGCTATGACAATCGGTGCGTCGCCCATGGCAATAGTGGCCGCGTGTATGGAGGCTGTGGCAAATTTCAGGCTGTTGCGCAGCCAGCGGCCGGACCAGTAGGCGCTTGTCGCCGCGTCTGCGCTGGCCCTGTGCAGCTCTTCCAGCAGCGTTGTCCGGATCATTTCGCTTGTTTCCTGAAATTGGGCAACCACCGGCGGCCACTCGATCAAAGCTACCCCGCCGGCAAGTCTTTCGTCCGCCAGAGCGGCGCGAATCACCGAGACCAGCGGTTCGGCATTCGAGGGCGACCATCGCAGCCGAGGCGTATGAACTTCGTCGCCGTCGAATTCAGCCGAGGGTTGCAACAGAACACTGACGGTTTCCGGCAGGCATCTGCATAGATAGTCGCCAATGTAATTGCGGCCCCCGCCAATAATAAAGACAAGGGACGGATGTTTGTCATCAAGCGAGGCGTCAACATGGCGTCGTGCTTCGTCCTCGGGAGCGTACTTTGAATGAAACAAGCGCGAACGTGCTTCAGAGGCCATCGATGAAGGCGGCACATTCACTTTCTGCATTGTCTGATGAGACGTCAAGCAGCCGGAAGGAGTTGGCATGTATGCTCATGATTTCGGCGGTACAGGTAGCCTTGCGCAATGTCAGCAACATCTGAGCGGCTATCAATTCTGGATCGGCCGCTGTATGGCTGTAGAACCCGCATAGCAATCGCGTGGCATCGATTCTCAGGCACGTGCCAAAATCGGCGACGATAGCGAGTGTCGTCGAGCCAACCTCGTCCAGCACTGATGATGGCAACGAATGAGGGCATCGCCTGGCAACATGCGCGGACAATTCCGAGCAATCGAGTACGAAGAGCGATGCATAGCGGAACAACCGCGCCTTGCAGCCCTGTACCACGGCTGCCGCGCTGTGTCTGTCGCGTGCCAGCAACGGCAACGGTTCTTTGGCCATCAATGAGGCTTTGGGTGCCGCGTGGCGTTGCATTGTAGTCAGTAGCCATGGCGGTAGTGAAGTGTCCGTGATCAGCGCTATGTAGCGCTTGTTGCCTAGCGATACCACGCGCCACGCTGGTGCGCCTGCGGGATGTGATTTCACAGCGATATCAAGCACCACTGTGCTATCGCTCTCCGCGGCACTGAGCAATAGCTGTTCGTCAAACTGAGGCGGTTGGCCGACGATGCCAAACCACGCATGAGGCTCGAGGCACGCACCATAACTACGGCAATATATCGCGGCGGTGCATGGGCTTTCGGAAAGAATCTCGATTATGAGCCGGGGTGCCATGCACGAATCGGCCATCGACTCGATTCGCGCTATGGTGGCGTCAAAAGGGTCTGCTATCGGATGGACAAGCGGGACTTTTTTTTTTCGCTTATTGCCAACAAGCCCTCACGCCGTGGTTTCGCCGACGTGAGGCTCGATGCTTTGTCCAGTAATCCCATCAGAGCAACCCCAGATCGTCAAACAATCGTTTGTATGTATCGTAGTATTCGCTCGAGGCAAATTCCTCTATCTTTTCCTCAGGCAACGAAGCTAGCAATTGATCCAGGTAGAGCAGGACCGACTTTACATCGTGCTTGAGCTTGTCTGGAACCTCCGGAGCGGCAAGACTAGCGGGTTGGGCCTCTGGAACATCGGCGGGTTGCGGCGGCTCCATGATGGTCTGAGGCTGCGGTCTGGCCGGAGGCACGGGCTTCTCCATGGTCACCATAGGTTCTGGTGCGGGCCCTGGCTCGGCAACCAGGTCTTCTGGTACCGCGGCTTCGACAAACAAGGAGTCATCGAGGCTCGTCGGGATGTCGTCCGGATGGAACTCAACCGGTTCCGTCGAGTTGATATACGTGTCGTCATCATCTATCGACTCGAGCAACTCGATGTCATCGTCGGTCTCGGCTAGCGGTGCTGACTCCTCGGTATGCAGATCGACGCCGTGGGCATCGGCCGCGAATGGCTCGTCATCCAGTGCCAGCACGTCATCTATTTCATCGAGCTTCTCGGGGAAAGAATCAACGGTCGATACGACCGGGCGATCCTCACCGTCCATATTGAGTACCAATTCAGTTTGATCGGCCTCCGTCGGCAATTCGAAAGGCTCTATCTCCTCTATTTCCTCGACAGCGGCCTCTGCCATTGGCAGCTCTTCGTCTTCGGTGCCAAAGGTTGAATCCATTATAACATCGAGGTCGGAAGGGTTGGGCTCTACCAACGGAACATCTTCCAGCGGCATACCATCGAGTTCTGCAAGGCTCTCGGACGAGTCCTCATCGAGGAAGCTTGTGTCTTCAGGTACAGCAGTCAGCGGAGCTATGCCCTCGGCATCGTCGAGCGCGGTCAGGGATTCCAGGGTCTCCGCTTCCTCTGAAGTCGGTTCAACCATAGCCAGCTCGATAGGCTCTATGCCTGGCTTCGCATGAGATGCGTAGTCGCCATCCTCTGGAAGGAGGTCAATCTCTTCGGGCAACTCAACCTGAGGAATCTCGGCCTCATTCAGTTCGTCAGCCAATGCCGCTTCCTCGGTAAAGTCGGCAGTATTCAGTATGTTGTCAAGTTCGTCGCCCGTCAGAGCGATTGTATCATCGTCCTCATCGTCAAAGAAACCGCCTGTAGCGGCTTCATCTGATACCTCGGGCTCTGTCCCGGAGGCTGGATGGACCATGCCTTCGGCCTTGAGGTTGCCAAGCTGGCTCCTGAGGCTGACAAGCTCTTCCTTTATGGATGAAAGCTCGAGGGCAATCTGCTTGAGCAGGTCGGATGATGGCTCTATGTGCTGTGCCGACCCGCTGCCCGGTACAGGGTTTTCGGTTGCATTGTCCAGGCCCAGATCCGGCATGACATTTGCCATGGAACCATCTTCCATATCGATAAAGGAATCCATCGATATGGATGACTCTGTCCCCATGTCATAGGACTGCGGCTTGGGAGGTTCAGGTTGTACAGAGGGCTGCGCGGATGAGGCAGGAGTCTCTGCGCCGATCGAGTCAATATCCACCGACTCAAAATCCGCAGAGAGGTCATGTTCCGATGTATCGAAGCCCAGAGCATCAACAGTCTCGTTGGTTTCCGAGGTGGGTATCGTATCGTCAAACTGCAGATCTATATCAAGTGATTCGAATTCTTCGCCAGGGGCTTCGAGAGGCGCGGATACCTTTGCGGGCTGCCCGGATGACTCCTCATGCATAATACCAAGAGATTCAAGCGATGGGCCGGTCGCGTCTTCAAGCTCATCCCCGAGGCCGAATTCTTCGATGCTTATATCGGTCGTAGCAAAAGAATCAGCGGATGACATCGGCTCAGCCTGCTGTGCCTTGGAGCCGTGCCCGGCATGTGCAGGTTCTGCAGTTGGCTCGAAGTCGAAATCGTCCAGAGACATATCGACAATCGATTCGTCGCCGAGGTCCGAATCCATTGATGGCTCTTTGGCTTGGGACTCCTCTTCAGGTAGTTCCTCTGTGAGCTCGAATGGCTCGTCAAGAGACAGATCGTCAAAGGCTTCAGAGCTTGTTTCCGTACTGGTCGAGTCCTTCTCTTCTACAAGCTCATCTGGCAGGTCGAATGAATCCAGAATGTCTTCTTCCTCTTCGGAAAGAAGCATGGCATCGCTATCGTCTACAGACGCAGAATCGAGCGTCTTGCGGCCGATGGTGGGTTCTTCGATTACGTCCTGCGGTTCTGCCTTGACCCATACGCCGTAACGTTCGAGCTCCCGCTCGGGCGTCGGACTGGAATCGTGGTTCCCTTGCGGGGCTTTGTTCTGCATGGCCTACGCACTCCGTCTACTGGATTGATCTCATCCATGTATCGGCAGAAATCGCCGGAAAACAAACTAGAACCGGCATGTTTTACTCTAATGGTGCTTCTTGCGGTTGTCAACAGCAAGAGAATTCAACAGACGAGGGGTAAAGGCTTTTGGCTTGCGCTCCGTTAATAACTATGATGAAACGTATAGTAGTAATCTCCATATGGGTCGGTATGGCGGCATACTGCGCTCTGACCTCTATTGTTGGCCCATCGGGAATTCTGGCGTTACGTCAGGCGCAGCTGACAGAACTCAGCATGCGTAACAACCTCAAGTCCCTGGAGGCTCTGCATGAGTCATTTGCGACAGAGTGGACGGCCCTGGAATCGGTTCCCGAAATGACAGCGCTCGAAGCCCGCTCGCTTGGTTATATAGCGGACAACGAAGTCGTAGTAAGGATGCCTTTTGCCGCCACGCCGCCCAATCCGCCGTCTCCTGGCGATCGTATTTCATTTGAACCGCATGTGTCCGTTTCGGTGTCAAGAATACAGGAACTTTCAGCAATGGCAGCAATGGCAACGATGATCATATCACTTGGAGCTAGGCTTATGACGGCTCGTGGTACCCGGCATCAGCGTGAGATTCTGGTCCATGATGCGTCGCGCACATAGCTGTTGTCGACCTTTATATCCGATCCGCTCCCACTGATGGCTATGGACTCCTTGGCCCCGGAGAGTGTCTGACCCGCGGCCTCGAGTCTGAAGAGCCATCGCATGGGCCTGGCCTCTGCTGCTATTCGTCGCGCCATCTCAAAGCCGACAGAAGGCGATCGATACAATGTCGGGTCGTTAGGCTGGTCCTGCAACACCTCTATGAGGTCGTCCTTGATCGTTATCCTGATCTTGAGCGTGCCGCCGCCGGTCAACACCGCGAGGCCGGTGCCATTCTGGAACACCCTGACCGTTTCCAGTCCCTTGTCCCCGCGCCATGATCCAGAAATATCGGCCATGCGTGGAGTGGATTTCCAGTTTGGCGGTGGTGAAGCGGATTGTGCCGTTGCAGTCGTTTGCTGGCTGGAATCGAGCGCGGGCATGCTGTAAGGCCCTGCAGCGCCGTCCTTTCTGCCAAACAGCGACCGTGTTAGATCCCGTGATCTGAGCACAATATCGCTGAGAGCCAACGCTGTATCGGATACCGATAATTTTTCTCCGCTTGATACCTTCGTAGCGTCCAGAGTGAATACGTATATTTCACCAATTTTGCCCAGCGTGCCGCTGACTATGTAGTCTGCGGACAGTGGCGCCACTGCTGGTGTGGACATGCCGAGGTTGAGCGCGGTCTCCGTCTCGTTCAGTGCAAGCTCTTGCCCCTGGGCGTCTATCACCCTGAAGGCCTTGATTTCGACTATATACGAAGCGACCAGACGCTCCATCGTTGAAGCCTCACTGGCGCCTACTCCGGCCCCGCCAAATGGAGACACCCGCAAGACTGGCTGACGGGTCTGTCCGAAGATCTGGCTCAGGGTCATGCATAGCAACGCAACTGCCAGAGTGGCTCTTCTCATCGATGCCTCCCGCCCGGATTGGCTCTGTTAGTCATCGCCATGGAATATTCTCTTGAAGAACGCGACAATGGCGCGCAGTATTCGCGTGAACAGGCCGGGGTTTCTCATTTTGTCAATGCTGGATAGCGCTGATTCTATCTCTTCACGAGTAAGCGGCGACCTCTGGATATTCTCGTCAAGTTCCATCTCCAGCTGCGCGGCTCTATCGTCTGTTCTGAGCACGATTGCGTCTATGGTCTTCCAACCCAGCAATTTAGCGGCTTCCAGCCTGCGCTGGCCGGAAACCAGTACGTTCTTGCTGGTAATGGCGATGGGATGGAGCTGGCCATGACGCTGCATGCTTTCAGCGAGGTCTTCGACATTGAAGACTTCCTTGCGTACGCGTTTTCGTATCCTGATGGAAGCTATGCTGATCTGCAACCATTCCTCCCGGGTCCATTGGCAATGGTATCGCCGATCGGTAGTCTAATCAAGGATGGTCGAAGGTACCGTAACGGAATCGGTTGGGGCGGTCGCCGGGGGGGTAGGCGGGGGAGTGATCACAGGAGCGGCGCCGGGTAGCGGCGCACTCTGCGGCGTAGCAGACTGCTTTTGTGTTTCCAGGCTCTTCAGCAGCGCGTCGATGCTGCTCGCATCGAAGCCGAGGCTGGAATCGACCTTGCCACCGCCGAGCACATTCTGCTGATTGGTGAGGGCTCGTATGGTCGATTCGGTCTGTTCGGATTTAAATTGATGAAGATCACAATATTGTTTTGGCTCGGTGCCTTCGTAGTATGTCAGCGTGACCGTACCCTCGTCACAATACTCGGTTGGCAGGAGTCCCGATACCGCACACACCTTGACATCTATCAGTCCGCTCTGCGGGCGCACGAAATCCTTGAATGGCAAGCCCTGATGTATTTCTGACATGTAGCCGGCCCAGGCCAGACCGGCTACTGCGGCACCAGACTGGCTGATGCCAAGTGAGTTGCCGGGCCGGTCGAATCCAAACCATATCGCTGTTGTCATGTACGGGGTAAAGCCGACGGTCCACGCGTCCGCCCAGTTCTGTGTCGTGCCCGTCTTGCCCGCAGCCGGTATGGTATAGCGCTTGCCATCCTGGTCGCGATAGGTGAAGACCGCTCCCGATGATGACGGATAGGCCAAGGTGCCCTCCTTGATGACTCGCCTCAAGAGGTCGGTCATCACATAGGCATTCTGGGGTGAAATAACCTGAATAGCGGCGCCCTTCTTCTTCTGCGCCGCCCTCAGATCCTTTTCCGGTTCTAGAATGGGACGGCCCGAGCGATCCTCGATTGATTGTATGGCTATGGGTGTCACTTCGCGGCCCTGATTGGCGAACACCGCGAACGCACGGGCCATCCGCAGCGGCGAGACGCCTATCACACCAAGAGCCAGTGGGTAAACCCGGGGGAAGGTGCGCCTGATCTGTTCGGGATCGGTAATGTCCAGGAGCGTTGCAGCCCTGTTGATGGCCGCATCGAAGCCTACGCCATCGAGTACCTTGATGGAAGGCACATTCATCGAGTGTGCCAGGGCGTACCACAAGAGCACCTGACCCTTCCATTCACCCTTGTAGTTGAGCGGTATATAAGGAGTCCCATCCTCATTGTAGAAGACTACGGGCGCGTCGTATATGAGTGTTCCCGGGGTGAAGCGCCGGGAGTCTATTGCCGCGGAGTAGTACAGCGGCTTGAAACACGATCCTGGCATCAATTGTGACTGCGTTGCCCGGATTAGCTGATTCGACTCGTCGAACTTGGAGCCGCCTACGAGCGCCTTGATGTGTCCTGTCTCGTTTTCTATTGTAATAAGCGCACCTTCAACGGTGTTCTTTTCGAGCTTGGTCTTGGTTGCGCCATAGCTGGCGTTTGTCGCCGCCTTCAATGAATCGATGCCGAACATCAGGGCGAGTGCGTCCACGGTGGTATTGAGATTGGTGCGATAGTAGTCCATCGACTTGCCACGTACCTTGGTCTCCTGGAAGAACATGCCCTCCAGATTGAATCCCAGGCCGAGCAATTCCGCCATAGGCGCATATATCTGCTCGGCCCCGCGCAGACGCTGGGAGCTCGAGGCAGCGTAATCCTTGTTCACTTGGTCAATATAGCGGCTCATATATTTGTCAGCGACGGTCTGATAGTCAAGATTCAGGGTCGTGTGGACAGTCAGCCCATCCTTGTACAGATCGATCGATCCGTACAGCATGTCCTCAAGCTGTCTGCGGACATACTCACTGAACCAGGGAGCCTTGTCATCACGGGCCATGTAGGATGCGGTGGCCACACGGGTATAGTCGTAATTATCCCAGTAGCGGGAGAACGAATCGTTGGCAGCTTCTTTGGTAACATACCCGAGGGATATCATCTGATCGATTACCTCGCGTGATCGATCGCGGGCTATGTTGGGGTTGCGGATGGGATTGTATCGGGTCGGGCTCGAGAGCTGTATGACCAGGATGGCCGCCTCGGCGATGGTGACATCCTTGGCTGAATGGCCAAAGAAATACTTGCTTGCCGCCTCAACACCATAGACGCCCGGACCCATTATCATCCGGTTCATGTACATCTCGAGTATTTCTTGCTTGGAAAAACGGCGTTCCAGTTGCAGCGCCCACCAGAGCTCGACAAATTTTCGCTTGAAGCTGATGTCGCGCCTGTCGGCATAGAGCGTTCCAGCAAGCTGCAGGGTTATGGTCGATCCGCCGCCGAGGCTCTTGCCGGTTATGATGCCCAGAAGCGCCCGCACATAGCCGCGGAATGTAAAGCCATGATGTGTCCAAAAAAACTGATCCTCACGGGTGATAAGCGCGTCGATCAGGTATTGCGGCATGTCCTTTATCGAAATAATCTCGCGTTTCTCGCTTGAAGCGAGTTCGGTTATGAGGCGCCCCTCGCTGTCGAGCAGCCGGGATGGTAGGGCTGGTTCAAAGTTGGTGAAATTCTCTATGGAGGCGACGTTACGCACCGAGGCAATGGCAAAGCCAAACGCCACGCCAAAGGCGATTGCGGATAGTATCGAGACGACGACCAGCGTCTTGAAGAGTGTGGGAGCCAATCTGCCGGATGCCATGACGGCAGGAAGCCTACGCGAAACGCCTTGCCTAGGTCAAGCGCGCCATGTATCGGGCTCGGCATAAAAAAAGGCCGGTCTTCGCGACCGGCCCGCCCTGACAGGCTGTCAGCATCAATCACGGCAAACTGGGAGGGGAACCGTGAAAGCGCCAGACAATGATAGTATCGGCATATATGATGAATGGCCACAATTATTTCGCTTGCAGTGTTTCAAATATTGACGAGTGATTCTCCTTGTCGCTATGCTATAGCTATAAATTTACTGTTTTTCTACGTCATGAGATGTCCAGGAGGAATTTTCAATGAAAGTAGCAATCAACGGATTCGGCCGTATCGGTCGACTGGTGTTCCAGTCAATCGTCGATCAGAACTTGCTTGGCAAGGGCAAGATCGATGTGGTTGCCGTAGTCGATGTTGTCACCGACGCGGCGTACTTCGCATATCAGTTGCGCTATGATTCAGTGCATGGCCATATGAAGGCAGAGATCAAGTCCCGCAAGAGCGACCCGTCGCTTGCCGAGGACGATGTGCTTATCGTCAATGGTTCGGAGATCAAGTGCGTCGCGGCCGAGAAGGAATTGAAGAATCTGCCCTGGGGCAAACTAGGCATCGAGTACGTCATCGAGTCGACCGGACTGTTCGCCAGCGAGAAGTCATGGGGACACCTTGAGGCTGGAGCCAGGAAGGTGATCATAACCGCGCCGGGCAAGAGCGGCGATCCGACAAAGAAGATCCCGACCTTCGTGATGGGCGTCAATGAGGACAAGTATGATCCCAAACAGCATGATGTCGTGTCAAACGCCAGCTGCACGACCAACTGCCTGGCGCCTCTTGTCTATGTCGCGCTGAAGGAAGGCATTGGTATCGAGCGAGGGCTGATGACGACCATCCACTCGACCACGGCTACCCAGAAGACGGTCGATGGCGTTTCCAAGAAGGACTGGCGTGGTGGCCGGGCTGCCTCTACCAACATCATTCCTTCGACCACCGGTGCCGCAAAGGCCGTCGGAGAGGTTCTGCCGGAGGTCAAGGGCATCCTGTGGGGCATGTCGTTCCGCGTGCCGACCATCGATGTATCGGTGGTCGACCTGACCTTTACCGCCAAGCGCGACACCTCCATCGATGAGATCGATGCGTTGCTCAAGAAGGCAAGCCAGTCATACCTGAAGGGTATCCTTGGGTATGCCGACGAGGAAGTTGTCTCGACCGACTTCATCCACGATCCGCGATCATCCATCTATGATAGCCTCGCTACAAAGCAGAACAACCTGCCTGGCGAGAAGCGCTTCTTCAAGCTGGTCTCCTGGTATGACAATGAGTGGGGCTACTCCAACCGGGTAGTCGATCTGCTCTGCCACATGTCTGGCCTCAAGAAATAATGTGAACTGCACGGCCCGCCTGGCAAGGGCGGGCTTTTTTCTGCCCGTGCCGCTGATTGCATGGCGTTGTCGGAGGTTTTTGTATGATCAGGACAATAAAGGATATCAAGCTTGAGGGAAAGCGCGTCATCATGCGCGTCGATTTCAATGTGCCAATGAAAGATGGGCACGTTCAGGATGACACACGCATAGTCGCGGCCATCCCATCGATAGAATATATCATGTCGCATGGCGCCAGGACCCTGGTACTCATGAGCCATCTGGGCGATCCGTCAAAGGACGCGAAGAAGGCCAAGGAAAAGGCCGAGCGCGATGGCAAGGCCTGGGATGAAGCGAAGTACATAGCGGGCAAGCACCGGATGCGGCCGATAGCGGAATACCTGGCCGGCAAACTTGGTCGTCCCGTAGTATTTGCCGGCGAGGATGGTTGCTTTGGCAAGAAGGTCTTCATCGATTCGCAGGCCCCGGGCACCATCGTGATGCTTGAGAACACACGGTTCCACAAGGAAGAGACGAGTGACGATCCTTTGGCGCGCGACAAGCTTGCCAAGGAGCTTGCCACCTACGGGGACGTGTTTGTCAACGACGCGTTTGGCACCGCGCACCGTGATCATGCCTCGACCGCATCGATAGCCAAGTTCATGCCTGTATCGGTTGGTGGATTCCTGATGGAGAAGGAAGTGACCTACCTCGAGCCCATGGTCACCAACCCACCCAAGCCCATGGTCGCCATTATCGGAGGCGCAAAGGTCAGCTCCAAGATTGCGGTGCTGGAAAGCCTGCTCCGCAATGCATCCGCTCTGGTCATTGGTGGCGGCATGGCATACACCTTTCTCAAGGCTCAGGGGCGGACAGTTGGGATGTCGCTTGTCGAGGATGACCAGCTCGATACCGCCCGCCGGATAATCGAGGCTGCCAAGAAAGCCGGAGTCCAACTGGTGTTGCCATTGGATCATGTATGCGCCGACACGTTCGATGCGGCTGCCACGCCTGTCGCCGTAGATGGAATCGATGTTCCGTCGGGACTCATGGGCCTGGACGTCGGTCCCAAGACGATAGAGGCATACAAGGCCGTCATCGCGACCGCCAAAAGCATCATCTGGAATGGGCCTGTTGGTGTCTTCGAGTTCGAAAAATTCGCCAAGGGTACGGGCGAGGTTGCCCGACTGGTGGCGGAGGCTACGGACCGCGGCGCGATAACCGTGGTTGGTGGCGGCGACTCCGTGGCGGCAGTCAACAAGTTTGGCCTTGCCGCAAGGATGAGCCACGTATCGACAGGCGGCGGCGCATCACTGGAATTGCTCGAAGGCAAGAAGCTGCCAGGCATAGAAGTCTGCAGATAAGAGCGGATGGAGGAGTATTGCATGAGATCATATTACATCGCTGGCAACTGGAAGATGCACAAGACGGTTTCCGAATCGGTAGAACTCGCGAAGACCTTGGTCAAGGATCTGGGATCGTGCGGCGAACGAGTCATGATAGCCCCGGCATTTACAGCACTCTCGGCGGTCGCCGCCGTTGTCAAGGGAACTTCAATACAGTTGGGTGCGCAGAACATGGGGCCAGACCTGCAGGGCGCGCATACCGGAGAGGTTTCTCCGCTGATGCTTAAGGACCTTGGTGTCAAGGCCGTCATCCTGGGTCACTCCGAGAGGCGCCATTCCTATCATGAGGATGATGCCCTCATAAACAAGAAGGTCCTGCTCGCGTTGGCTCAGGGTCTGGAGCCTATCCTATGCGTCGGTGAGACACTGGAAGAGCGGGAAGCCGGAAAACTTGAAGCGGTTGTTGGTGCCCAGGTTCGCGAAGGGCTCAAGGGCGTTACTGCTGCCGCTCTGGCTATGGTCACGATAGCCTACGAGCCGGTCTGGGCGATAGGCACGGGGAAGACAGCCACTCCAGAGGATGCCGACACGGTGCATGCGTACATCAGGCGCGTGGTAGCCGGCTTGTATGGCGAAACCGCCGCAAAGGCCATGATCATTCAGTATGGCGGATCGGTAAAGCCTGACAACGTGGCAGAGTTGATGGCTAAGCCCAATATCGATGGGGCTCTCGTTGGTGGAGCGGCTCTCAAGGCCGAGACGTTCGTGCCAATAGCCCGATTCAGGTCATGAGTTTCGAGCCCCGCGCTACTTGCGCGGGGCTTTCATTTCAGGTTAGTATCGCCAAAAGCGGCGTCAGCGACGCAGATTCACCATCATTCGGAGTCATACAAATGGGTGTTTTCGGTATAGTGCTTCTGGTTCTCTTTGCTATCGTATGCTTCCTTCTTGTCTTCATGGTCGTGATCCAGGATCAGGACAGCGAAGGCCTGGGAGGACTGTTCTCAGGTGCAGGCAATGCCGCATTCGGATCGCGTTCTTCCAGCGTCGTTGTCAAGTTTACGTATGTGCTGGGCGGCCTGTTTTTCGTGATAGCGCTTAGTCTTGCCATACTCAACCGCAGCACGGTTGGAAATGTGGAGAAGGCCGTCCGCTCTCAGGGTGGCACGGCAACCGAGTGGTGGAATCCGGAAGCAAAGACCGGGACACCGGCGCCGCAGACCGCTCCTGCTCCGGAGAGCGCTCCTGCCGCTCCGGCGACAGAAACCACACCTTCCTCAAAATAGGTTCCTGATGGATCCAAGTCCGCTCGCGTTGGGGGAGATATTCCCCCGACAGAGGATACGTCTCAATGTCGCGAGCGCAGACAAGGAATCGTTATTCGAGGAGATGATTGATCTGCTCGCTTCCACCGCGTCGAGCCCGTTCCCGCGGCAGGAGGCGCTGGCAAGTCTCATGGAACGAGAATCCATGATGACCACAGGCATCGGAAAGGGTATAGCCATTCCGCATGGCAAGGTCGATGGCATCGACAGAATTTACGGAGCCATCGGTATTTCCAGCGCAGGGATAGACTATGATGCCATCGATGGTGTTCCAGTTCGAGTTGCCTTCATGATCCTTTCACCGCGCAATCATCCTGAAGAACACCTCAGGATCCTCAAGCGACTTGCTTCCATACTTGATGTACCTGGGCTTGTGGACCAGGTTGTGGCTGCATCGGATATCGACCATCTGCATTCAATCCTGGATGGCCTCGACGTTCAGCCGGAAGTCTCCTAAAGACAATACAGTGAAAGATTTCTATACAATTCTTGGCGTCAATCCTGAGGCGCCCACAAAAGAGATAAAGAGCGCCTTCCGGAAGCGGGCAAAAGCCAAGCATCCTGATACGGGCGCCGCCGATGACCAGGATATGCGTCTTCTGCTTGAGGCATATCGCGTTCTTTCAGACCCGCAAGCCAGGAGAGAATACGACCGCGGCAGGTTGCGGCTCATTCCAAACAACGAGCGGGATATTTTCGATTACCGTGTCTGGCTTAAGGAACGGCTCGATGAGCCGGAATATGTCGCCAAACTGGTCTTCTACGATCTGTTGCATAAACTTGAGGATGAGGCGCTCGAGCTGTACGAGCGTATTCGCGACACTGACGAAGGCCGGCTCGAGCGTTTCTTCGAGAGGCCCGAGGCGATGGATGCGGAATTCTGCATAGCAGAGGAATATGTCGCCAGGGGCCGGTACGTCGATGCCTATGCCGTCCTGAGGAAGCTCATAGCTATGGAACAGCGTTCCTCCGGGTTTGGCTATTTCTATGACGTTGTGTTGCAGCGTTTCAGGAGGCTGGTGCTCGAGGATCTGCCACGAGTTCTTGAGCCAGAAGCCTTGCTCGATACGCTGTCCGATGCCATCGACGCTCGCAGCTCAGCCGAAAATGATGCGCAGTTCCTTAGAAAGCGGGCTGAGATCCTCTATCGGCTTGGTCGCGTACCTGAGGCTAGAGCCGCTGTTACCAGAGCCGCTGCGCTTGCTCCTCGGATGCCGGGGTTGCGAGTGCTGGCCCAGAAGATTGCCAGCGGGATGCAACGCTTTGGCGCTCCTTGAACTGGTGCCTTGTTTTCGTTTAACCTAAGCCATTGTCGATTGTTATCTCTCATGGCGGTCGTTCGTTCTCTTCGTTCGTAGCGCCAAAATCGTGGACAACTGGAGCGTCGTATGTATAAGCGTCTTTTGGGTTTTGTCGCATTTGTTCTGGTATGCCTGCCAATCTGGGCTCAGCCGATGGCCGCTACGACCCTTGGTGCGCCGTTGGCCACGGTCAAGCTCGTAAAGACCGAAGTGGTTTCAGACAAGAAATTCAGGGACGATGTCGCCAAGCTCGAGGCAGCTCGAGGCAGCGCGCTCACGCCTGACGAGCGCAAAGCCTACCTCGATGACGTTATCAATGACATTCTGTTCTTTCAGATGTGCGACCGCGATGGCGTCAAGGTCAGTGATGGCGAGATAGACTCATACATCGCAAAGTTGCGGTCACAACGCCCGGCCGGGGAGACCGACCAGCAGTTTGCAGCATTCCTGCAGACTCAGGGTATTCCGTTTGAGGATTTACGAAATTATTATAAGAAACAGGTACTGATACAACGATGGCTGATGGCCAACAAATCGGCCGAAATATCGAAGATCCCGCCTGTCAGCACCGATGAAATCCTTTCCACCTATGATCTGTACAAGTCGAGGCTTGTGCGACCCGACACTGTCAAGCTTGCTTTTCTACTGTATCAATACAAGGACAAGTCGGCAGCGGAACGGACCAAGGGTGCCGACGTCATGAAGGGGCTTTCCGACAGGCTGGCAAAAGGCGAATCGTTTGATGTATTGCGGCTCAAGGCCCAGGAATCAGGCTACGCAGCGAGCAAGGAAGCGATCTACTTTGAACGAACCGATGTATTCATGTCGCAATTCGGCAAGGTGTTCTACGACATGGTGTTCTCGATGAAGGATGGCACCAACTCAATGGCTTTTGAAAACGAGGCTGGTTGGTGGATCATCAGGCGGATCGAGTTCATGCCGCAGAAGCAACTGGAGCTATCCGATCCATATCGCCTTGGACAGGCTGGAACCGTTCAGGACTACATAGGGCAGCTGCTGGCCAAACAGCGAGAGTCAGAATTCCTGCAGAAAACCTTTGCCGAGCTGTTCGCCAAGTTGCGCGGCCAGGCTGAAATCAAGATCATCGGAAAACCCTGATATGGCATCTAGGAGAAAATCCAGGATAATAGCATTCCAGGCGCTCTATGCCTGGGATGCTTCCTCGATGGGATTTGATGAGTTGCTGTCGTTTGCGTGGCTTGGCGAAGACACCACCGCGAGTACCGACGAGGAGCTGAGAACTTTCGCGCGTCTTATCATTTCCGGCACGATAGAGAATATATCCGCGGTTGATGCCGCCATAACCAAACACCTCGAGCACTGGTCGATAGAGCGGCTCAAGAAGGTCGACCTGGCCATACTGCGTGTGTCGGTGTATTCGTTGCTGTACCAAGCCGACATTCCGGCTCAGATAACGATTGATGAAGCGATCGAGATTGCCAAGGAGTATGGGTCCGAAGATTCGTACCGGTTCATCAATGGTGTTCTTGACGCTGTATGGAAAGAGCGAGACGCCATCGCTTGATCGGGGCATGCCCCGTCGACGCACGTGTGCGTCTGACGGGCAAGGTGTTTCTAACGGCACTGGTATGCGTCGCCTTGGCCGGATGTCCAAGCCCTCGGCAATCATTCTCTGGCCTGCTGGCCAGGATAGATGCATCAAAAGATAGCGCCGCGCCCGAGGTGTATCGCAAAGCCGCGACGCTTGCGGCCTCCACGGAGGATCGCCTGCGCCTCCTCAAGCGCGCGATACGACGCGGCCCCGAACTGGCAGGAGACATAGCACGGACTATTGTCACATCGGCCACTATATCAGAGCCCGTCGCGCTCTCGGCGCTCGATGTGTTTCTGGATGCCGGCCGCTTTGACGATGCGCTGAGTCTGTTCGATGGTTCTCTTGACGCGCATACGCATGGTGCGGAATTGGCAGAAGCAGTTGTACGCTCATATCGTGCTGGTGTCACCCCCACTCAGCCGGCAGACAGGCTGGTCACGTGTTTCGACGCGACCGGGGACAGTTCGTTCATGATTCTGGCCGCGATCGATGCCATGTTGTCTGGTGACCGCGCAACCGCGTTTTCGGTGTTGCAGAATGTGGCTCACGTTCCATACCGGTTGCTCTGGGATGCCGGCGACACCTCATCGCTGGCTGAACGTTCTCCATCGACTGCCGATCCACTCGAGACGGCTGTTTGCGCTGATGCGGCCCATATCGCTGGCCTCGATGCGGTAGCAACGCAGCTATACACAACACTCCTTGATACGCATCCATCGTGGTCATGGAAACCTTACGAGGCCTTGGCCCGCATCGCCGCCGCAGGTTCTGCCAATTCCGCGTTGGTTTGGCCCCATACCCCGCGCCCTGATTCGTATGCGGCCCTGTCATCGCCAGTTGCCGTTGAAGACCGGCTGTATGGCTTGATGGCCGGGCGTTTTCCTGATTCGGATGCGGCACGAATAGAACAGGCACGGCGACTCTTTTCGCAGGGACGGGCGGCAGAGGCGTCGAAGATTCTGTCGAGTATACCTGGTGAGGCAGGAGCGATTGCGCGTCTGCAGTATGGCGACCAGTATCGATCGGTACCCTTGGCATTAAACCTGGCGGCTACCTACAGCTCATCACCGGCTGCCCTTGACGCCGTGCTGTCAACGCTCGCGAGCACAGGCACCTGGGACCGTTTCAAGGAGATTCTGGACAGGACCGCAAAGGCCGGAATCGAGACGCCGCGATCCTGGTTCTGGTCTGTTCTGGCGATGACACTTGACGGCGACCTGGAAGGAGCTGCCGCCGCAATCAGGGCGGGCGGCCCCGCATCCTCAGGCTATGCTGGCGCCCTCGATCTGGGTATCATGGAGTTGGCAGCTTCGAGGCCTACCGCCGCGATCGACGCATCGATGATCGCGGCGGGTATGGCCAGATCCGATGAGGAGATGACCAGGGCATATCTGCTGCTCGGAGACGCTTGTGTGGCCAGCGGAATGAACGACAGTGCTGCCGCTGCCTACCGGAAGGTCCTGGACATCGATCCTGCATCGAGGGCGGCCAGGTCGAGACTGGAACGGATCAAGAAACCGTGACAAGGAACCAAGGGCCTGGGGCCCGGAAAGGCTTCATGTGATACGCCTTAAGAACAAGAGTCAAATCGCTGCCATAAAGGCTTCATGCGTGTTGCTTTCGGAACTCTATGCGCAACTCAGGCCCATGATTGTCGCTGGAACGGCTACAATCGACCTTGATGACTTTGCCAAGCGTTTCATTGTCGATCATGGCGGCACTCCTGCGTTCCTCAATTACGGTGATGCCTCGAATCCGTTTCCGGCAACGCTATGCATATCGATTAATGAGGAAGTGATCCACGGCATTCCCGGAAAGAGGATCATCCGTCCAGGTGATGTTGTCAGCATAGACAGCGGCATCGATCTTGGTGGGTATTTCAGCGACGCCGCGTTCAGTGTCGCTGTACCGCCAGTCGCTCCGGAGGCCGAACGGTTGCTGCGGGTTACGAAGGAGTGCCTGGAACGCGCCATTTCGGTCGTCAAGCCAGGAGCAAGGATACATGATATTTCGCGGGCCGTCTTTTCACACGCGCGGGCCAATGGATTTGGTGTCGTGCGCCAATACTGCGGGCACGGCGTCGGCTTTTCGCAACATGAAGACCCGCAGGTACCCAACTATGTAGGCTCTGGCCCGAATCCACGCCTCGTGCCCGGCATGGTCATAGCTATCGAGCCGATGATCAATGCCGGTGGTGACGGCGTGACCGAACTGGATGACGGATGGACTGTCGTTACACTTGATCGTACGCTGTCGGCGCATTTTGAGCATACCGTCGTTGTGACCGATACCGGAGTCGAAGTTCTTACCTCCTGGTGATGATTGCCGCTGCCCCGAGTAACCAGAAGCCGACCAAATTCATTATATTCACGAATAGAGAGCATTGGCTCTTATACAGTGAGTAGCGCTACAGTCTTTTGGAGGTTGTAACCATGTCATTTACGCGCACACTTTTTTCCAGAAAGTTCTTTCTGGTCAATCTGGTACTCGTTGGTATCATGATTGGTTTTGTCGCCGCCTTTTCTGTTCTGGCCAGGGCGCCAGCTACGGAAGGGCCAGCCATAGCACACGCAGAAACGGCCCCTGCTTCCACGCTGACCGGGCCGCAGAGTGTAATCCAGGCCAAGGCCATTCAGAATGCCTTCAACTATGTTGCCCAGACGGTTCTGCCATCGGTGGTGGAAGTCGACGTGGTCGGCACATCGACTCCGCCTCAGAGCGATCAGCTGCCGTGGCGCTTTTTCTTTGGCGATCCTAACCAGGCTCCTGACGAGAAGAACGCGCCAGCGCCGCAGGAAGAGCGTGGACTGGGATCCGGCATCATAGTCCGCAAGGATGGCAAGAAGGTCTATGTTCTAACCAATAACCACGTCGTCAACGGAGCCAGTGAGATAACGATCAAGCTCTTTGATGAACGGGAGTTCAAGGGAACAGTCGTCGGAACCGATACCCGACGCGATCTCGCTGTCGTTTCATTTGAAAGCTCTGACAAGGATATCACCCCCGCCAAGCTTGGTGATTCAGCGGCCCTGAAAGTAGGCGACTGGGCCATAGCTATCGGCAGTCCATTCGGCTTGTTCTCATCGGTTACTGCCGGCATAGTCAGCGCAATTGGCAGAAATGGCGGACCGGACGGAAATATAAGCGACTTCATCCAGACGGACGCCGCGATCAACCGGGGCAATTCAGGTGGAGCGCTCGCGAATATCGATGGCGAAGTGATAGGCATCAATACGTGGATAGCCTCTACTACTGGCGGCAGCATCGGCTTGGGATTCTCGATTCCAATCAACAACGCCGTACGGGCAATCGATGATATCATCTCCAAGGGATCGGTCAGGTATGGCTGGCTTGGTGTGCTGCTGTCGGACCCACCCAAGACCCTGCTCGGAGACCTCGGCGTTGGTGACAAGCATGGCGCGTTCATCGGTCATGTCTTTACCGACGGCCCAGCCGCAAAAGGCGGCTTGAAGCCTGGCGATTACGTGACAGCGATCGATGGCAAACCGGTGGCTTCCATGGATCAACTCGTCAGGATCGTTGGTGATCTGCCGGTTGGCTCCAAATCAGTCTTTACTGTTTTCCGCGAAGGCGCCACTGTCAAGACGACAGTGACCATCGACGAGCGCAAGGAGACCGGCGCGTCGGACTATGCAAAACTGTGGCCGGGACTGGAGGTTGTCACTCTGGACGCCAGCACGGCGGATGCGCAGAAACTGGCAAAGGATACCAAGGGCGTCATCGTGACCAGCGTGGTCGCTCGAAGTCCCGCGGCAACGCTGGGCCTCAAAGTCGGCGATGTGATAACCGCCATGAATGATGTATCGATAAACGGGGCATCGGCCTTCTACAAGTTGCTCAACGATTCGAAATCACAGAAGGTCCAGTTCACGTTACTGCGCGGCGGCCAGACCCTTACAACGCTTGCGCTGGTTCGCAAGTGATGCTACAGTAAAATAAAGTGAGGTTCCGATGAGCAAGGAGTTCATATCATACAATGAAGTGCGGAATAATGCGCTCAAACTGGCGCACCGCATTCATCTAGATGGCTTCATACCGGACATCATCTATGTATCCTTGCGAGGCGGAGCCTATCTTGGCAATGTCATGTCTGAATACTTCAAGGCCGTGCGACGCGACGATTCGCGGCCAATATTCTATGCCGCTGTCGTCGCGCGGTCGTATGTGGACGTTCGCAAACAGGAGCAGGTCAGGGTTGACGGCTGGACATATAGCCCTGAATATCTGCGCAATGGTGACAAGGTCCTGCTCGTCGACGATATCTACGACACGGGCAGGACCATCAACCATCTGGCCAGCATAATCCTGGAGAAGGGCGTACCAAGGCGCGACCTGAAGATAGCGGTGCATGATTACAAGATAGTCGAGTATCGCGGCGAGCAGCCTTCGATAAAGCCGGATTACTGGTGTCGTCTGCACCAGATCAAGACGCCCGAGGATGAGCGCTGGATTCACTACATGAGCCATGAACTGGTCGGCCTCACCGAGGAAGAGCTCAAGGAGCACTACTATCCCGAGGATCCCGAGCTGCAGAGCATCCTCTCAATTCTGAAAAACTGATGCGCGCGGCGGGTCGCCTGTCGATTCACTGCATGCCCGCAAGAGCGATCGCCATGGCGATCGCCTTTTTTGCAATCGCAATAGCTGGCGTCACATGGTGTCATGCAGACCCTTCTGCCACCATTGCCATGTCCGAGCCATTTCCTGGTGTTCTTGGACCGCCCCCCGGTGTCTACGGCTCGACCCAGCTGTTGTTGCCTGCTTCGACCGCTGTGCCCGCGCCGGAGTATCGGTTTGAAGGACAATCGTCATGGATGACTCTCGATCGTCCCCTGTATCTAGGGGCTTTTGTCGGTGAAGAGCGGCACTACACCATTGAATTGAGGCGATCGACCGATCAGTCATACACCGCGCGATACACGATTGATAGACGAGCCCCTGAACCGCCGCAATTCGCAACGCCCTCGGGCTTCGTGGGAGCCAGTCTGGTCGTCGGCTTCAAGGGGGCAGATGATGTCTTCATCAGTATCGATGGAGCTGCCTTCGTGCGTTTCGATTCCGCCTCCGCCCCGACTTTCAGCGCTCCGGTGGACGCGACCAGGACACTGCATGCCGCGGCCTACAGCGTCGACACCGCCGGAAACATATCGCGACTGGTCTATGGTTCATGGCTTCTGGCACCGTCTGGTATCCAGCCGTCGTTTGCGTTGCCATTGGAAGAGGCCTCGCCAGCCATCCAGCCTGCCGGAACTGCAGAGGGCCTGGGTGCCGAGCTTGTCGACATGAGCGGTTCGGCACGGTTGATACTACGGGTCCCGGAGGGAACGCAACCAGTGGTCGCCATAAATCCGGAGCGACCATTTTCATCGATTTCTTCATATGCTGAATTGCCACACTCGATGGCTGGCACCGCATGCGAGATTGCGTTTCCGTGGGGTTACGCGGCGGACATCGTTGTACACTATGGCTACCAGAGCGACGGGGTGATGTACATTGCGCAGACACCGCTTCGGCTGTCGCCCCGGTTCTCGTTCGATGAACCAATAGCCATTGCCGAGATACCGCTTGCGCCCATCACCCGAATCGAAGCGACAAGCGCGACCATAGAATGGCCTGACAATCCGTGGCTCGTCATGGTCGCGATTGATGGCAATGAATTTGCGGCATATAGCTCACCACTGATACTGAGCCTGTCCGACACCCCCAGGAATATCGCGTACTATGTACAAGGGACCGGCGGTGCCCGATCGGCGACGCGATCGCTGATACTGCCTGCTGCGCGCGACATGATCGTTCCTGTCATAGCTGGCGTCGAGTCAGGCGCAACCTATGGTGCCGGTGTTTCTGTATCGGCTCCGGATGACCAGAAGATCCAGTATGAAGTGAGCGATGATGGCAGCATTCCTCCGCTGGTATCCGCATCCAGCGCGATGGTGCCGGCCCGCGGCTTGAGCTTCGAAGGCAAGGCCGGAAGCGTCGTGCGGTACGGGCTCAGGTTGTTGCCCGAAGCAGCCAATAGTCGCGGTGTTGTGGAGCGATTCATCGGGTTTTCTATTGACAGGGAACCGCCACCCGTGCCCCAGCTCGCCGCCGCCGCCAATTCAAGCGCCAATGACCAGGTCGTTGCATTCATGCCAGAGGATGGTCAGATATACGTATCCATATCTGATGATGGCACCGCGCCATTTGTCAGATATGACGGGCCAATAACCATTACAGGCGGCGACGATGGCCGCAGGCGATACATCGTCAAGTCATATGCGGAAGACTCGTTCGGCAACCGTTCCGCTCCCATGACACCGCTGCGCCTCCTGGTCGACCGATATTCGCTTTACGTTGATGCACGAGGCTCGCCTGATGCGTCAGGCACACCCGATGATCCAATACCATACCTTGACGACGCGATCGCCTCCGCCGCGTCATCCGACACGCGCTTCATCTATGTCCGCGGTGTCGTGCAGCTGCGGCGACCAGTCGTGGTTCAGGGCGCCCTGACCATAAGCGGCGGGTTTGACGGTGACTGGAATGAGGCGCCTGCATCACCAGCGACCATTGTCGTACAGCCAGTGCTTTCGGGGGATCATCCTTCGATTACGGTGGATGGTGGCGATCTGAATTTGGAAACGCTGTCGATTGCCATGCAAGGTGATTCTACGACAAGGCTGATATACGCCAACAACGGTTCTGTTTCTTTGAGACATGCGGCGATCAAGGCCTCTGGCAGAGTAGAGACGGTGGTGTTGTCCGCCCGAGGATCGGACGTCAGCTTGATTTCATCTTCACTTGAGGTATCCGGAAGCGCCACGGCTCGAGCCCTTGATGTTACTGGCAATCATCTGCGCATCGAGAATGTCTCGATCGTGTGTCTGTCATCGGTCCGCCTGTTCGAGGCCATGCGTCTTGCCGATGCCGATGTGTCCATCGTGGGACTCAGGATCGACGCATCACCCGAGTATGCGTTGTCCGGGCTGTCCGCTACGCGATCGAACGTGACGATGGAACGATCAGTCATGCTGGTTCATGGTGGTATCGCTTCATGCAGGCTGTTCGGAATCGATGGCAGCACGCTGGCCATATCATCATCGTACATCGATTCTGGCTGGAATGGTTCGGCGCAAGTATTCAGCGCATCAGAAGGCTCAATCATCATGATAGCCAATCTGACCGCCGTGCTTGATTCGCCTCGCACGACCGTCATTGAACTGGTGGGCTCCGCAGCCTCGCTTCAGAGTTCAATTGTGCAGTCGAAGCGAGGGGCTACGGTTCTATTCAGGAGCGATCACGCGCCTGTAGCCGGATCCATCGGCTCGAATTGTCTCTGGGGTATCGCTGCCTTCATCGATGGATCGCCGGATGGCACGACGATCGCTGCGCTTAACAGGGTGTCGGCTCCGGCCGTCGCGAATTTCATCGAGGATCCATCGCGCACCTTTGGCAGTCTGGCAAAGGGCATATGGCGGCTTGCCAGGACCTCAGCCTGTGTCGACGGCGGCGAGCCAGCGGAATGGTCATGCATGTACGATTTGTTCGGATCCAATCGTGTCTCAACGCGAGGCGCCGGAAGACCGGACATAGGCGCCGAGGAATTGTAGCGGCCCGCTACGCAAGCCGGGGAGCTGGGCTACAATTCCTCTGAAGCGGCATACGCTCGTATAAGCTTGACGGGCGCGGCCGCCAGGAATTCAGAATCGACTACATGTCCGCCGCAAATTCCACGTGACGCGAAGAGCGCCGCGTCATGCTCAGCCAGACCATAGTCGGCCTGGCCATCCTCGACATGGACTATCATGAATCCGCGTTCAGACGCGTCCCGCGCGGTAGTATCGACGCACTGGCTCGTTGCCAGGCCCGTCATCACCACGGTATCGACCTCCATGCTTCGCAGCAGCTGCTCCAGCGCTCCGTTGGAAAATCCAGAGAACGTCGCCTTGTCCATGATGATGTCTGACGGGTCAGGCGCTATGTCTGGCGCCACGGAAGCCCAGGGATCCGCGGCCAACGGGTAGGCATTGGCGAATCCCGCAGACTCGGCTGATGTGTTGAACGACTTGAAGAAGCGGTGCAGGTCTGAGCGGTCAGGCATCGAGGCGCATAGTCGAAGATAGACAACTGGCCATCCCACCGCAGCGAACGACTGACGCAGCCTGGTTATGGCTGGAAAGACGATCTTGCGGACGCGCTTGCCTATATAGGACATGGCCCCGGGCCAGCATGATTCCGTGTACGCATAGAACGGAGAATCAGGTTCAAGATAATAGCGTTGAACATCCACAATCACCAGGGCAGCCTTGACATCTTGACGCATTGCTCTTGTCCTCCGCGGAGACGCAGGTGCGTCAGAATGCTAGATGATGCTGCCCGGTTCTATGATGGCGTTCTTTGGAATTACGATTATGCCATCGACTATGTAGTACGACCCGAATTCGCCATCGGTGCGTTCACGGTTATCTATGCCAATGCGACAATTGGCACCGATCCTGGCATTCTTGTCTATTATCGCGCCTTTGATTATAGAGCCGCCTCCGACGCCAATGTTAGGGACGCCATGCTCCGCGTTTGATTTTTTCTGCGCATCGGTCTCGTAGTAATCGGCGCCCATGCAGACAACGCCATCGAAATTTGCGCCAGATTCGATTATTGTCCTGATGCCCACGATGGAACTCGTGATCGAGGCGTTGGTGATGATGCAACCCTCGGATGTAATCGCCTGGTTCATGGTACTGAAATTGATCTTTGAGGCGGGTAGGTTGCGGCGATGTGTGTAGATAGGCCTGATCTCGTCATAGAAATTGAATTCCGGCGCGATGCTTGTCAGATTGATATTGGCATCATAGAAACTCCTGATGGTGCCTATGTCTTCCCAGTACCCCTCGAAAACATAGGCGTTTACATCATTGGTGGCCAGAATGTGAGGAATGATCTCCTTGCCAAAGTCGTTGTGGTCGTTTTCAAGGCTGGACTCCATCAGCTCGGCATCGAAGATGTAGATGCCCATGGAGGCAAGGTATTCCTTGGCTCCGCGCCGCTCACGGAGCATGCCGCGCGGAATCTTGTAGTCTGATATGTCTTTTACCGGACCCGGCTTTTCCTGAAACTCCAGAATCTTGCCGCTCTCATCGATCTTCATGATACCGAAGTCGCTGGCGTCCTCACGGCTGACGGTTGTACAGGCTATCGTCAGCCGGTGACCGGACTCGATGTGCTTCTTGAACATGTCATCGAGATCCATGCGATACAGCTGGTCACCCGAGACTATCAGGTAGTGTGTTGGATTCTGGGTCCTGAAATGAACCAGATTCTTGCGTACGGCGTCGGCGGTGCCTTCGTACCAACCGGAATGGGTCAACGTCTGTTCGGCAGCCAATATTTCTGCGAATCCGTCCGAAAACGTATCAAAGACGTAGGTCTTGGCTATATGGAGGTGGAGCGATGCGGAATTGAACTGGGTCAACACATAAATCTGCCTGAAACCGGAGTTTATGCAGTTTGATATCGGTATGTCGACTATGCGGTAGCGGCCGCCGAAAGGAACTGCCGGCTTTGACCTGTCTTTTGTAAGCGGAAACAACCGTGTACCCTTGCCGCCGCCCAGGACAATCGATAGGACCTTGTTCATGGCTGCCCCCTTGTCACTTCCAAATAGTCGATGCGGCATAGTATATCACGGCTTTTCCGGCCGTGATCGGTCTTTCGATTGACGATTGGCTAATCGATGGCTTTGCCGTATCATAGCGTGTCATGAATCGAGACAACACCAAAGATCCGATAGCGGACCTCCTCGCCGACCCTGAATTTGCCTCGTGCGTAACCAGGATAGAGCGTGTCCCGGAGATGCCCCCCGTATGGGCCGGGTTGCCGCCCTCGCTCGACCCGCGCCTGGTGCAGGCTCTGGCGGGGCGCGGTATAGACCGGCTCTATAGTCATCAGCGCGCGTCCTGGGATATGGCTGCCTCGGGCAAGGACTTCGTCGTGGTTACTCCGACAGCCAGCGGAAAGACGCTCTGCTACAACCTGCCCGTCGCGCAGGCGCTCATCGATGATCCCGAGTCACGGGCGCTGTATCTGTTTCCGACCAAGGCTCTGTCACAGGATCAGCAGGCGGAGCTTAACGCGCTGATCATGGCAGGCTCGCTTCCGATAAAGGCCGCCACGTATGACGGTGACACGCCTCAGTCGACGCGAAAGGCCGCCAGGGATTCCGGACGGATAGTGATAAGCAATCCCGATATGCTTCATTCCGGTGTCTTGCCCAACCATGCCAAGTGGATAAAATTCTTCGCCGGGCTGCGCTATATTGTAATAGACGAGATGCACGCCTATCGTGGCGTCTTCGGTAGCCATGTGGCCAACGTGCTGCGGCGGCTCCTCCGCGTGGCTCATCACTATGGTTCATCGCCGCGATTCATCCTGTGTTCGGCGACCATCGGCAACCCGTCGGAGCTGGCGGAAGCGCTGACAGGCAGACCCGTCGATGTCATCACCGAAAATGGAGCGCCGCGCGCGCCAAAATCGGTCGTGTTCTACAATCCTCCGGTTGTAGACGCCGTGCAGGGCATACGAAAGAGCTCGGCCGACCAGTCAATGGCGATAGCGGCGCTGCTCCTGGCAGGGGGAACGCGGACCATACTGTTTGCGCGCTCCAGGCTCAAGGTTGAGATTCTGGCCTCATACCTCAACGAGCGCTTCAAAAACCTGTATACAGACAATTCACGAATTCGTGTCGAGCCATACCGTGGTGGCCTGCTGCCTGACGAGCGGCGTCAGATAGAGCGTGGATTGCGTGATGGAACGATTCAGGGTGTCGTCTCGACAAACGCGCTCGAGCTCGGTATCGATATAGGCGGCCTCGATGCCGCTGTGATAGCAGGCTGGCCTGGGAGTCTGGCATCATTCTGGCAGCAGGCGGGCCGGGCTGGCCGCAGGCGTGGTTCGTCGCTGGCGGTTTACGTCGCATCGAGTTCGCCGATGGACCAGTACCTGATTGCGCACCCGGAGCATTTCTTTGATCAGCCATCGGAGCATGCCAGAATCGATCCGGAGAACCCGTACATCTACACCGATCATGTCAAATGCGCGGCGTTCGAGCTGCCCTTCAGCGATGGTGAGACCTTTGGATCCGACGTCGAAGGCGTTCTGGCATTCCTCGAGGAGTCAGGGACGGTCCGCGCAACGGAGGGCCGCTGGTATTGGGCCGATTCCGGCTACCCCGCTGAGAAGCTGTCGCTGCGGTCCGCTACGGCGGACAACGTGGTCATCATCGATACCACCCAGGGAAGGGCCGACGTGATAGGTGAGATGGACAGACCGAGCGCCAAGGAGCTTGTCTTTGACGATGCCGTCTATATCCATCGAGGCAGTCAATACATGGTACGGAAGCTTGACATCGAGAATCGGCAGTGCCTCGTCGAGGAACGGGACGTGAACTATTATACCGACGCGATTGTCAAGAACGACATCAAGGTGCTTTCTGAAGACGAATCGATGATCGCCGGAGGTGTGCGGATCATCGTTGGCGATTTGCTTGTACGCTCGAGTGCCGAGAAGTTCAAGAAACTGCGCTTCCATACCAATGAGAACATAGGCTACGGCGAAATATATCTGCCGCCCGAGGAGATGCAGACTCGCACCGTAACGCTGGTAGTCGAGGCGGGTGGGGCCCCTGGCGTCGCTCTCTCCGCGATGGCCGAGATGGAACGGGCCGCTGTGCTTTCAGCATTCTGTACGATGATCAAGTCCTTGGCACCGGTATCGCTCATGTGCGATCGCTCCGACCTTGGCGCTGCATGGCGCGTAAGGGATGATCACTACGGCATGCCGGCGATATATGTCTGGGATCGATATCCAGGCGGAACAGGCCTGGCCGAGGCGCTGTCCAGATCACTCGCGGAGACTCTTGCCGCTGTCTCCGAACGAATCGACACCTGTCCGTGCGAGAGCGGCTGCCCGTCGTGCATAGGCGTACCGGAGGAAGCCTTTGCGGCCGTCGGCACACGAAAGGCCAAGGCTGCGCTGTTTGCCAGGCTGATGCTGCAGGCGCTGGCCCTTGGGCCCAAGGATTGAGTCGCCTCGATGAGTGGCAACCTGCGGTCACGACTGGAGCGGATGCGTGCGTCAACGTTGCAGAGGACGCCTGAGCCTGGACCCGCGCACACAAGGCCAGACGATGGCGAATTCCCAGCTGGATGGTCATATGTAGCAAGCGGTGTTCGCTATGCTCAATGGCGCTTGTCGCCGATTGGGGTCGATATAGACGCGCCTGTCAGGCTTGCGGCTTATTCAAGGCGATTTTCAGACGAAACAGCGGATCCGAGGCGGATAGCATTCTTCGATTTTGAGACGACCGGCTTGTCTGGGGGAGCTGGAACCATAGCGTTCCTCGCGGCGATTGGGCGGATTGATGAGACCGGCTCCGTGCTCGTCAGTCAGTTCTTCCTTGACGACTATCCAGCCGAGCGCGCGTTCATACAATGCGTCAGCGACGCGCTTGACGGCGTCGATGCCATCGCTACATACAATGGCTCATCGTTCGACATGCCGCTGCTGTTGACGAGGCGCGCAATGCACGGCCTGGGCGCGATGCCGGCGGTGCCGCATGTCGACGTACTGCACCCGGTGAGGCGCCTGTACCGTAAGACCATCGGCGTGTGCGCTCTATCCAACATGGAGGAGAGGATTCTGGATGCGGCCCGAAACGACGATATTCCTGGAGCCGAAGTACCTGATGCGTGGTTTGACTTCGTCAAGAAGGGCCGATGCGCCAGACTGGATCGAGTCTTCAGCCATAACCAGCTTGATATCGTGTCGCTGGCGCGCCTGTTCTTCAAGGTTGGCTACATAGCGTCTGGTATCGATGATGACGAACGATGCGACATGATAGGCCGTGCCGAGATCGAGGCGCGCGTGGATGTCGCGAGGGCCGAAGAAACGCTCCAGGCCGCCCTGCGCGTCGGCGACACGCGCGCTACGCGGGCGCTGATGCGGCTCTATCGCGCACAGGGGCGCTGGCAGGAACGCCATGCATTGATCCCCCTGCTGCCTGATGATCCGGCAGGTCTGTTTTCCCGATCAGTCTTTGCGGAACGCGTCCGCCGCGACCTGTCCGAAGCGCTTTTGCTCATCTTGCGATCGGTATCGATGTCAAGGACCGGCAGCGCCATGCGGCTCCGCGCAGAACGGCGGGTGGAGAGGCTGAAGGCTATGGTGGAGCGGCTGTCAGATGTCTGATTCGTCATCGGCCAGGTACTGCGCCTCAAGAGCGCCTGAACCCAGTGTGTCACCGAGCTGGCCACAGGCGCCGGCCACACCTCGCCCGCGCCTGGCGCGTCTGACGGCATTGATACCGCGACGCTCAAGCTCGGTCTCGAAGGCTTCCGCCTCACCGCGGGCAGGTTCACGGTAGGGCAAGCCATCGACAGGATTCCAGGGAATGACGTTGACCTGGACATTCAGGTGCCCAATCCAGGCGGCCATCGCGGCGGCACTGTCGAGACCGGAATTCTCGCCACCCATGATCGCGGCTTCCAGTGTAATCCTGTCGCTTGTCCTGTTCTGGTAATATTCAAGGGCGGCTTTGAGCGCCGCCAGGTTCCAGGTCTTGTTGACAGGCATCAGCGCGCTGCGGAGCTTGTCACTCGCGGCTGTCAACGATATGGCCAGTCTGACATGCGGGCCGTTGTCAGCCAGGTCGTATATTCCTGGAACAATGCCACATGTTGAAATAGTTATCTTCCGTCTTGACATCCCGAAGCCTTCGGGATGAGTCAGTATCATTATGGATTTCCTGACCGCCTCCAGGTTAAGGAGAGGTTCTCCCATTCCCATGAATACGACGTTGGATGGTCTGCCGCGCAGCGCCGCCAGGTGCAGGTACTGCTCGACGATCTCGCCTGCATCGAGGTTGCGCAGCAGGCCAAGCGTGCCCGTCTTGCAGAAGGCGCACGCCATCGGGCAGCCGACCTGTGTAGACAAACATGCGGTCAGGCGCCCTTCAGCATCGCTCAGCAACACCGATTCTATGGCGGCTCCATCATGCAGCCTGATCTTCAGCTTCACTGAGCCGTCATCGCCCGATAGCGTCTCGGCTACTGACGATGAGTACAGGCTGGTTGTGGCGAGCCGCTGCCGCTCTGCCGCAGGTAAATCGCTCATCGCGTCAAAGGATTGAGCTCCTCTGGCAAGCCATCGAAAAACCTGCTTGCCTCGAAAGGCTGGCTTGAGTAGAAGTGAGTCGGCGATCTCCTCAGGCAACAGACCGGCGACCGAGAGTATGTGTCCGCTTGATGCTGGCGTCACTGGTTCTGAATCTGCGAAAGCAGCTCCTGTATATGGGGATTACGGATTCCGAGCCTGGTAAAGTCCTGCAGCGTCTCTTCTGCCTTGTGCCTGTCGCCGAGCGCCATATAGCACTGTGCCAGCTCAAGATGCAATCGGTAATTCTTGGCGTCGTTCTGGACAAGACGCTTCAGGGAGTCTATGGCAGCGTGCACCTTGCCCTGCATTCTCGATATCGTAGCCAGACCAAGCACCGCATAGACATCGAACTCGATGTTCAGGGCACGCTCGTAATATTCGGCAGCCTCGTCGTACCGTTCCATGCTGCGATAGGCATCGCCTGCCCTGGTCAGTATAACCTTGTTCTCGGGATCCTTGGCCAGGATCTTGTTCCAGTAGTCAAGCGACCTTTGTGGTTCTCCGGTACCCCGATAGCAATCAGCCAATCCGAAGAGCGCATAGAAATTCGCTGGTTCCTTGCCTAGAGCCTTCTCGAAGTATGGAATTCCCTGATCGAACTGCTTGAGCTTGCGGTAACAGTTGCCTATCGATGTAAGTACTCTGATATCGACCTGGTCGCCCTGCGCGTCAACCATGCGCTGCCAGTAGTGCAGGGCGTCACGGTATTCCTTGAAGTCGTAGTGCAGGTGCCCGAGCCCGATCAACGCATATGGATTGTCGAACTCCATCTCCAGAACCCGCAGGTATATCGCCTTGGATTTCCTGAAATCGCGAACCTTGCGGTACGCGTCGGCTATGCGGGTCAATACGGTTATGTTCTTGTTGTCGTGCAGCAGGTATTGTTCCCAGATTTCTATCGCCTTCTGGTACTGGTTGAGTGCCTTGTAGCAATCGGCCAGGCCGAACAGAGCATAGTTGTTGCCGGGATGGTATATCAGGCACTTCTTGTAGTAATCCACCGCATCATGATGGGCGGCGCGTTTGCGCGCGGCATCACCGAGTCCTACCAGCGCATAATTGTTCTCTGGATCGGATTCGAGTATCTTCCTGAAATTGCGTTCGGCTTCTGATATCCGATTCTCCTTGAGGAACTGGTATCCTTTCTTGGAGAGTTCCGCGATTTCCACAAGCGATTCGTCCTGCTGGGGGGCCGACCCGGCGTTGAACAAAGGCTCGTGCTCTTGGTTGGTTGGGTCGCTCATGTTTTTTCCTCTTGATCGAGCATTTTACGTATTGCCAGTGCCGCAATTTCAATCAATTCGGCGCTTCTAGCCTCGTCATGGGACAGCTTGAACATCTTGAGCGCGTCTACGGGGCGTTTTGCTTCCAGGTACGACTCACCGACCCGACGCAGACCATCAGAATATCCAGTAGTCTGGAATATCCTGCGGGAACTCTCGATGTCCCCCTGGTTGAACAGCACATTGCCTCGACGATTCAACTGTGCCTTCTGTTCAGATGTCAGATCGACATTCGGTTCATCGACTGTCTTGATCAAGCCGTCATCGGGGAAATTTTCGAATATCGCATTGTCCATGCGGACTCCGTCCCAGGCGCTACGGCGCCAACGCAGCTTTGAATAGGTCAAATATAGTTGAGAATATCCAATTAATCAATTGTAGAAACCTCCAGGCTCTGAAAAGGATACGCCGTGTGGTAGAATCAATGGTACGAGCGCACAAGCGGTACGCTGGATTGGAGCGGCAATGGTTCGGGAAGAACTGCTTCACGATGGTATCGATGAGACATGCACGTTGGAGACAGCGGTTGTATCTACAGAGCTGTTTTCTGCCGGTACACCAGTATCATGTCAGAGAACCAGCCTGTGCGAGTCGCTGGATAAACGCTTGATCGCCATAATCAAGGCACTGGATCGTTAGAATCGACCGGTCCGCTCATGTGCGCGTAGATGCGTACACGCGATCTGCCATATTCGCGCTCATCGATCGCGGTCAGAGATCCGCACGTTTGTGGAAGAGTCTCCTCGCCAGGATAATGGATGAATAGCCTGCCGTGCTGTGCGAGCAAGCCGCGTTGCGCAATCGACATGACAAGTTCCGTTTTGTGGGCATATGGGAAGGGTGGATCGCAGAAGATTACCGAAAATGACCCTTCGCATCGCAGAATGAAGCGTTCTGCCGGCACGCCGTGGCAGGCGATCCTGATGGGCGCAATCGCGACATTTCGGATTAACAGCCCCAGTTTTGCGCGGTCACGCTCTACGCAGTCCACTGGATCGGCACCGCGACTTGCGGCCTCAAGGGCGATGATGCCTGAACCGGAAAAGAGGTCCAGGAACGACTCGCCATCGAGCGGCCCCATGATGGAGAAGACCGATTCGCGCATACGATCCATTGCGGGACGGATCTCGAAATCGCCCTGCGGCACCTCAATTCGACGCCCCTTGAGCGTGCCTCCAGTGATTCTGAGATTTCCCACCGTTAACCTTGCCTGTCCCTGAACTCGCGCTGAATGTCACGCTGGACATCACGTTCCTTGATCGACGATCGCTTGTCGGCGTATTTCTTGCCCTTGCAGAGGCCGAGTTCCACCTTGACCCGGCCTTTCTTGAAGTGGAAGTCAAGCGGCACCAGGGTGTATCCCTTTTCCAGGACACGGCGTTCCAGACGCTTCAGTTCGTGGGCATGGGCCAGGAGCTTCTTGGGCCGATCTGGATCATGGTTGAAAATCGAGCTGAACGCGTACTCGGCTATGTGGACATTCCTGAGCCACAACTCGCCACGCTCGAACATCGCGTATCCGTCAGGAAACGAAACCTTGCCGATCCGCATCGACTTGACCTCTGAGCCTGTCAGGCAGACGCCGCACTCGATCGTCTCTTCGACGACATAATCGAAGTGGGCGCGACGGTTCAGTGCTATGATCTTGACACCTTCCACCGGCTACTCCGCGTTCGGAACGAGGGCGATGCGGAAACCGAGGTAGGGTGAACACTCGGAGATGCGCATTGGGCCGCGTGATAAAATATTGACGAGATCATCGCGGTTGGCCCAGGAACCTCCACGGACAATGCCCTCGGGCGATGGGAAGTGAGTCCTCGCCGCTATGCCTGATGCGGGATTGACAGCGTACGAGTCGGCGCACCATTCCCAGACGTTGCCCAACATCCCCTTCAAGCCGGCTGCGTCAGATGGCAGCGTCGCGGGCTTTGCAGGTCCCGAGATGGCCGGTGAGAACAGCACGGCTCCGCGGGCAGCCGAGACACCTGAGGCAGATGCGGCGTATGACCACTGTGCCTCGGTAGGAATGGAAAAGTGATACCCGGCAGGCGCCCGTGATGACAGCCAGGCGCAGTACGCATCCGCGGTCGGGCGCGAGACATTCTTGAGCACGTCATCGTCGGCAGCCGCATCGAATCCGGACAGGTATGATGATGTTGCCAGTCCATTGGCCTTGAGGGTCTCGACGGCAGAAGGAGCCCAGGAAGGATTTGCCCTGATGAACTCCCTGAACTGGCCGACAGTAATTTCCGTCGTCGCCAATTCGAATTCCGCAACGGCAACGACCGCGCTGGCCGATGTGCCGGCCCGTATGGCAGCCGTACCTGATGCGAATCGAACCATGCTGAAGCCGGCCCTGCTCGCGGTGCCCAGTACCCTCGCTGGAGCTGAGGCAGCTGCGCTCGCCTCGATATCGGCGATGGCACGTTTATACAGGTCGCTCGCGGTGATCCGGTCGCGGAGTCCAGGCGGCACCGATGACGCGAACGCGATAAGCATAGCCGGATCCGCAGCGATCTCGGAAGAGAGCCTTCCGACAAGCGCGCCCATCGACACGGGCGACACGGTGGCGCTACCGCCATATGCGATGCAGACGGCTCTGGCCGCGTCCCTGACTGATTGGGCATTTGATGCATATGACAGAGCGGCTCCTGCCAGACCAGCGCTCGACGCAAGCTGGTCTGGGGCGATGGACGCCGCGACCGCCGCGTCAGACAGGGGCAGAGGAACCTGGTATGCCTCGCTCGGCGTGCCGACGAGTGCCCATGCCGCAAAGTCGGCGATGCCTGCAGCCATTTGATCATATGCGTCATACGCGCGCAACGGCGAAAGGGATGCGACAAAGGCCGCGCGCGGTTTGAAGAACAAGGAGGCAAAGACGCGACCTTTTACCTGGAGGTCTTCCGAATGGGTGGCAAAGCCGGGCCGACCGAGGCTCAGCTGGTGGGCGCCCGCGGGCACGAAGACATCGCGCGGGGCGAAGCCCGCATAGACGCCATCGATGAAAATGGCCGATCCAGGTGGGTCTGCCTTGACGCTGTACAGGGTGCCAGGATGGCTGAGCCCTGGGTATACAAGAATCAAGAACAGCAACAGGAGGAGCAGGGCAGCATAGAGCGCCGCCAGATATCGCCCGGGTTGTACGCCGAACAACGGCTTGAGCCTGACCGTGGCATCATCGATATCGCGCTGGGTGATGGTCTTTTCGTCGTTCATCGCGGAAGTATAGAAGTCGGCGGCAAGGCTTGTCAACGCGAACGAAAGATGGTAGCCTCGAAACGATGACCAACCAACCGGACATTTTTGCTTCGCTTCAGGGCTTCACCGAGCGGGCGCTGACACGCCGCAAGAAGCGTCGCATGACCCAGAAGATGAAGCAGCAGGCCAAACACTGGCTCCGCGACTGGATGGAAGCCATTCTGTGGGCCGTTTGCATGGTACTGCTCATCAACCAATACTTATTCCAGATGTACCGCATCCCATCGGGGTCGATGTCCGGAACGCTTGAAGTTGGCGACATGATATTCGTCAACAAGCTGGTGTACGGACCGGAGCTTCTGCCCGGGGTCGCGAAGGTGCCTGGCTTCAGGCATACGAACCGCGGTGAGGTCATCGTTTTTGAGAATCCGGCCTATCTGTCCAAAGGGCCGGTATTTACGATTCTGCAGCAATTCGTGTACATGGCCACGCTGACGATGGTTGACATCGATCGCGACGAGGCCGGGCAGCCACGCGTTCACTACCTGATAAAGCGGGCGATCGGAGTCGGCGGCGATACGATCCGGGTCATCGACGGTGAGGTTCGTTTCCTGTTCAAAGGCACCGATTCATGGATGACCGAGCGCGACTACCAGAAAATTTCCGGTTTCAGCTATCCGCTGCGGCGCATGGTAAAGCCGGAGGAATACGACTCGATACACGCGGCCGGAATCAAGGCGGCCGAGATAGACATGGGGCTCTCAGCCGCCGGGTCATTGCCGCAGTTCAGCCCATATGATGAGCTGGCATTCAATGCCTGGAGGATGTCAACGCTTGCCGACGCCTACCCGCATGACAGTAAAATCGTTTCGGAAGACAGGCGCATCAAGGCGGGCTGGTATGTTCCGGAAGGGCGTGTTTTCCCGATGGGTGACAACAGGGACAACTCGAAGGATGCGCGATGGTTTGGCGCTGTCTCCTTGAACAAGGTGCTGGGCCATGCGCTCTTCATTTACTGGCCGCTGGGACATGCCGGCGGAATACGATAGCCATCGTGAAACGCGTTCGATCGTACGAAGACTTGAGGAGACGGCGTTCGCTGATTGTCCGTTTTCTCAGGGATATTGTCATCCTGTTTATTATTTTCGAGATCATGTCGACTTTCGCGTTCAAGTCGTGGGCCATTGCATCGTCTTCCATGAACCCCACCCTGGCAAGAGGCGACCGTGTCGTGATGCTCCCGTCGGCCTATGGCATTTTCAACCCGTTCAGCGGTGGGCACGGCGTATTCAAGGCACCGGCTCGTGGCGATATCGTATTGCTCACCAGGCCATCGACTCCAGAGCATGGCTGGTTTGTGCGTCTCCTTGACTCGTTGGTGCGCTTCGTCACGCTCCAGAGGGTTGCGTTGCAGCCGCTTGGATCATCAAACGAGGCTCCGGTTATGAAGCGGGTTGTTGCTGTGCCGGGCGACTCGCTGAAAATCGAGGATTTCATAGTCTACGTCAAGACGGCTGGCTCTACCCACTATCTGACGGAGTACGAGGTTTCCACCAAGACCTATGATATCAACGGCTCTCTTGGCATTGCCGGATGGGGCAAGGATATGCCGCTCGGTGGTTCGATGGCGGCGATCGATCTTGGGCCGGGACAATTTTTCGTCATCGGCGACAACAGGGTTTCGAGCACGGATTCGAGATTTTTCGGGCCGGTCTCGTCGCGCGATATTCTGGGCAAGGTTGCGTTCAGGTATTGGCCATTCAAACGTGCCACTCGACTGTAGTCTGTCCCACGCCGACAGTGGGCTTCTTCAACCATCGCTCTATGTCCACGTGCCCTTTTGCATGTCGCGTTGCACCTATTGTGATTTTCACAGCTCCGCTCCTGATCGTACTGCTCTTTCGGCCATAGCGCCGCGGTGGCTTGCCGCTGTGGAGCGCCACCTGGCGCAGTTGAGCCAGAGATTCGAATTCTCAGGCTTCTCTACGATTTATGTTGGCGGCGGCACTCCTTCATTCTTGCCTTCAGACATTCTGGCTGGCGCGCTTTCCGCAATTGCGGAAAGCGGCGTCGCGAATGGCAACGTCGCCATTGAGTGGAGCATCGAGGCGAACCCGGAAGACATCGATGCGGACTTTCTATCCATCATATCGTCGCATGGGGTAAATCGCCTGAGCATCGGGGTGCAGACGCTTGAAGACGAGGCGCGGAGGCTGGCGGGGCGGCGGGGCTCCGCTGACGCGACGCGGCGGATTCTTGACATGATAGCCGCGCGATGGCCTGATAGACGCTCGGCCGATTTGATGTATGGTCTGCCGGCCCAGAGCGCAGCTGGCCTTGCCAAGGATGTTCGCGCGCTTGTCGACCGGGGATTTGGCCATATTTCGCTCTATGAGTTGACGCTTGAAGATGGCACGCCCATGGAACGCGGCGCGCGCGCCGGGTCGCTCGCCCTGCCTGATGACGATGAGCGAGCCGATCAGTATGATGCCGCTTGCGAGGAGTTGCTGTCGGCTGGCTTCGATCACTATGAAGTCTCAAACTGGGCTCTGCCGGGGCAGGAATGCATCCACAACATGCACTATTGGAATATGGATGACTGGCTCGCCGTGGGTCCCTCAGGCGTTGGAAATGTCAACATTGGAGCTGGTCGCTTCATGCGGCTTGAGAATTCCGCAGACGATGCGATCTACTTTGATGATCCGTCTGGTTCAGTTCATGAAGTGCTGGTGACGGGTCTTGATGCCATGTTCGAATCGCTCATGCTGGCGCTCAGGACCAGCCGGGGCTTTGGTTTGGTGGCCTTTGCTGAACGGTTTGGTCATGATGCCGTCGAGGTGTTTGGGCCGTTGCATGAGCTGTTTGCAGAGAGTGTCATCCTTGAAGCCGGCAGATGGCGAGCCACGGCACGTGGCATGGACACCCTGAATCGCGTTCTGGTGCGGGCATTGTCGAACAGCGAACGGTTCTACGACCGGCTTCATAGCAATGACGAAGGGACTCGTTGATGAAGAATATCCTCTCGATCCAGTCGCATGTCGCATATGGTCATGTCGGCAACAGGTCCGCTGTCTTTCCTCTGGAACGGATGGGCTATGAAGTCTGGCCCGTCAATACGGTGCAGTTCTCATCGCACACGGGGTATCCAGGTTGGACAGGAGCATCCTTCGGAGGCGATCATCTGTCCGCTATCGTGGGCAGCCTCCAGCGAATGGGCGCGTTGGCCGCCTGCGATGCCGTATTGTCGGGATATATGGCCGATGTCGAGACCGGATCAGCGATAATGGCTGCCGTTGACATGGTCAAGAAGGAACATCCAGGCGCCTTGTACTGCTGCGATCCGGTGATGGGGGATGAGCCTGGCGGTGTCTATGTTCAGGCTGATATTCCCGAATTCATGCGGCACGAGGCGATACCACGCGCCGACATAGCGTGTCCAAACATCTTCGAGGCGGAGCTCCTGAGCGGCATAGGTATTCACTCCGCGATCGAAGCCGCGCGAGCCGTCGACCGCATCCACGCGATGGGACCACGCATAGTCATTCTGACCAGCTACCGGCCGTTTCCAGGTGGTCCGGTTGGTTTCTACATCAGCGATGGAGACCGGAATCATGTCGTGATGACACCGACGCTTGCCTTCGGCCGCCCGCCAAAGGGATCAGGCGACCTTGCAAGCTCATTGTTTCTAGGTTATTTCCTGGCCAGCTCCGACCCGGTAGCGGCGATTGAATCCACGGCTTCCGCCCTGTACTCGGTTCTGGAGGCAACCCTCTCTTCGCACAAGGATGAACTCGCCATCGTCGCGTCACAGGAAACGATAGCGAATCCACCGCGACGGTTCAGGGCAGAGTCTCCGGATACTATTTCTTTCGGGGGATGACCGGGACAAAGGCCCGCGCGTCTGGCAATGCGAAATTTGCCGGAAACTCGCCAAGGCTGGCCAGGAACCATGTCTGATTGCGGCCGAGCAGACCGCCGGTGCCTTTTAGTGAACCGCGAACTATAAGCTTGTTGCCATCGCGCTTGATGGTGCAGTCGTATGTCTTGCCATCGGCTGGATCGATGATGGAGCCTTTCCAATCCTTGCCTTTCTCTTGCATCTCGTATACGAAGTCGAGTCCGCAATTCGGCGGATCTCCGGCCAGCGCGTCGGCTTTTTTAGTCCGGGTGACGATGGTGTCTTCTATCAGGCCGGTTTCCTTGCTGATTGTTGCCATCATGCGGCCGTACAGTTTCCCGCTATTCATGTAGAGCAGGACATACGCCGTGGGTTTGTCAGTCTTGTCATCGATTATTTTCCACAAGCCAAGAATGTCATCCGCGGCCCACGCGGATACAGCTCCAGCAACCATGAGCGCGAGTGAGAACATGGCAATCAACGTCGTCTTCTTCATCCAGTACTCCTTGGGAATTGAACGAGGCATGTACCCCGGACGTGGGCACGATTTTGGCAGAAGTATATGGTGGTGACGTTGAGCTGTAAAGCCGCGAAAATCAATCAGATGAATAGATCGTACTCATCCTGACGCGATTCCGCCTTGGTCTTCTTCCATCCAAGGTTGTACAGCTTCTCCGCGGCTATTGTGGTCGGCGGCCCATGGCCGGGAAACAACATCGTGTCGTCGGGCAGACAGAGCACTTTCTTGGCAAGTTGCTCTTTCAATAGCCTGTTGCTGTATTGGCTGAGCGTCTTGCCAATCATGCCAGCATGCAAGGCGTCCCCGGTGAACACCAGCTTGTCGAATCGATACACCAGTGAATCGGCTGAGTGTCCGGGTACAGAGAGCGCCTCGATGTCGAGCCCGCAGACGCTGAAGCGCTCTCCATCCGTCACCATGCGGCATGGAATGTCACCTATGCTGGAGTTGCTTGAATACACCTGGGCATCGTAGATGCGCAACAACGTGCCCAATCCATCGACGTGGTGTGCGTGATTGTGTGTGACGAGGACCGCCTTGACCGCATACCCCTTGTCTTCTATGAAATTGAGCAGCCGCAACGTGAAGGCGGCAGGATCGATTATGACGGCTTCCATAGTGATGTCGTTTCCTACCAGATAGACGTTGGCAAACCCGTGCACCGAGTAATGGAAGAATACGGTCATGGGTCCAGTCCTTCAAGGTCATGGATGGCTTCTGCCGTGTTCGACAGCCGCCATGACACATCGGTCTCCCTGGCAGGAATGATGAAGGAACGCTTGAGATTGCAGTCCATGAAGTCAGTCTTCTCGAATTCTGCCATTATGAAGCGCGAATTGTAGAGATTCGATTTATTGAAGGTGCATTCGGTTGTCATGGCGCCGTCAAAGTTGTCATGTACAAGTTCCGAGCGCTCGAACGATGCGCTCAGGAAGCGCGCGCCGGCAAATGAGCAGAACTGGGCGTCGATATCGGAGAAATCACAAGAATCTGAATCGCAGAAATCAAAGAAGCACATTCTGAAGACACACGAACTGAATATGACATTCTTGAGGACAGCGTTCGAAAACGAGCAGGAATGAAATTGCTTGCCCGAAAGGTCGGCGCCTTCGAAGCGAAGCCCGGCCAGGTTACGGTCCCGTATATCGACGAGTCTCTGCATCGATGCCAGCGCTTCGTTGGCGTAGGCTTGTGGATCTGGATGATGAACGGCGCAAAATTCCGATTGATGCAAGGCCGTTTTATCGCATCCGCTGGTTGCACATTGCCGCAGATCGAACATCGATCGGGCCTCCTCACATAGCAATACTCAGCGAGGATAGTGCAAACGAACCTGCAACTCAAGGTGCCGGGTGTCGGTGATGCTTGAAAAGAGCAGGCGCGCGCGCGTATACTGAACTCATGTGCTGGTTTTGTGGTTCGCCATTGCCCGATACGCGAATAGGGTTCCGCGACGCGTGTACAACATGCGGCAAGGAACTCCATGTATGCAGGCATTGTATATTCTACAAGCCCGGAGCCTTTCGCGATTGTCTTGAAACGGTTCCGGAGGCGGTATCAGACAAAGAGCGCATGAATTTCTGCGAATATTTCAAGGCGGATCCATCAAAGGTGTCCGACGGCAAGGCGCGCAACACTGCATCTTCTGCGAAGAATGCTTTTGACAACCTTTTTGGAGGGTGATCCACCATCCGTCATACAACAGCACAGGAAGCTCCATGCATATCGATTCACGACCCATCGCGTTTTTTGACTCCGGTGTCGGAGGCCTGCCATACCTCGAGGCCGCCCGCATGCTCATGCCGCAGGAACGGTATGTGTACCTGGCCGACCGCGCGGGTTTTCCATACGGCATCAAGCCGGCGGCTACCGTTATAGACCTCGCGACAAAGTCCATAGCCGCGCTGGTCAGGCAAGAAAACCCGAAGGCTCTTGTTGTAGCCTGCAACACGGCGACCGAGCTGGCCATCGATGACATACGTCTGGCCAATCCTGGCCTCGCCGTCATAGGCACGGTGCCCGCAATAAAGCCGGCGGCCGCGATGTCAAAGGCCCGCAGGATTGGCGTGGTGGCGACAGCCGCCGCCGCTGCCGCCTCATACCTGACCGATCTGGCGATGGCGTGCGCGCCGGACTGTGTGCTCGTCAAACGGGGCGACACCGATCTGGTCAACTTCGTGGAGCACCGCTTCATTGGTTCTACGCGGGAGGAGCGACTCGCTGCGGTCATGCCCGCTGTCGAGGCGATGAAGCGTGAAGGAGTCGATGTGATCGTGCTTGGCTGCACGCACTTTCTGCATGTCGCCGAAGCTTTTGCAGAGGCCGCAGGGCCGGGCATAGCGATAATCGATTCGAGGCAGGGGGTCGCGGCCAGACTGGCCTCGCTGATAAAGGCTGCCGACGCTACGGCATTGGACAGGCTGCCTGATGCCATGTATCTGACAGGCGCTGGTGAGTTTGGACCGGTCTACGGAGGTTTTGCCGAACGCTTCGGTCTGGAACAGGTTGGTACACTAGCGTGATGACCGGCACCGTGGTTTCCAGCTCCAACAACACATTCGTCGTGCGCTCCGATGATGGCGGAATTGCACGTTGCGGCCTGAAAGGCAAGAAGCTCAAAGGAGCCGAAGGGTTCTATAACCCGCTCGCGGCAGGCGATATCGTGGAGTGGGAACCAGCATCGGCCGGCACCGGCTCCATCTCGGCGCTCACGCCCAGGAGATCGCTGTTCTGGCGATACAATGAAAAGGGCAAGGCAATTCAGGCTATCGCCGCCAACATGGATGTTGTCGTGTGCGTGACCAGCGCGGCGTTGCCGCCTTTCAGGCCGCGTTTCATAGACAGGGTATCGCTTGAGCCAGCCTCCGGGTACTTGCCATTCATCATAGCGCTCAACAAGACCGACCTTGGTATCGACGACGAGGTTGCGGAGCGCATGGAAGACTATCGCCGAATAGGCTTTGAGACGATCGAGCTGTGCGCAGCGACAGGAATGGGCATAGAGGCCTTGCGGGAGCGCATTCGCGGCAAGACGGCCGCCTTCGTTGGCCAGTCCGGTGTGGGAAAGAGTTCCATCCTCAACGCGCTGGAGTCTGGGCTTGGTCTGAAAGTCGGCGAGGTATGCGAGAAATATGAACGCGGCCGTCATACGACCGTTTCATCGATACTGGCCTACCTTGAAGATGGCATCACTCGGGTCATCGACACGCCTGGCTTCCGGAGGCTTGCCGTTCGCGGCATTGCCCCGGTCTCGCTCGGAGCGTGCTTTCCAGAAATCCGCGCCGCACAGGCGGGCTGCGCTCTTGGACCGCGCTGCAAACACATCGATGAACCTGGCTGCGCGGTGCTCAAGTCGGTGGAGTCAGGTGCCATCCATGAGGATCGCTACGAGAGCTACGCGCGCATTTTGATGGAACTTGAGGACACACGAAGCTACACCAGGAAAATCGGTCGCCCGCGAAGGGATGATGGGAACATGTATGGCGATGAATGAACACGCATTGCGTCTGCTGGATTTCTTTCGCATACGCGACAACGCGGCTGAGTATTGTTTGTCTGTGGAAGGCGCGGGCGAAGTGCGCTCATCCGAACCGCTTGCAGACACGGTGGCGGTTGCGGATCTCAAATCGCGGGTGGCCGCGATCGTCGTGCTATTCCAGGAGGGCCGCGGGGTGCCTGCCGGGACCTTTGTGCCTGTACAGGAATCAATCCGTGTCGTGGCCAAACCAGGCGCCAGTCTGGCGGTCGAGGAGCTCTGGGCCCTGGGCATGTGGTGTGATGCCTTCTTCAAACTGACTCGATGGCTATTGGCGGCGCGTCATGAAGGGCTGGCATCGGAACTCGCCGTGGCACCTGACCTCTCGGCGGTGGTGACGGCCGCGTTCAGGATAGTGGGACCGGACGGCACGGTGAAGGATCTTCCGGAACTGCGCGATATACGTTCCAGAATTCGTGCAATCAATATTGATATAGAGCGAACAACATCTTCGTTCTTTCAGGACGAGGCGACGCGCGCGATGCTGCAAAGTGATGTTCCGACACAGCGTGACGGGCGCACTGTGCTGGCGGTCAAGGCGGGATCGAAGGCCAGGGTGCATGGCATCGTGCACGAAGTCTCATCGACAGGACAGACGGTCTATATCGAGCCTGAGGCTCTTGTCCAGAAGAATAATGAACTGGTCGAGGAAGAGGCCCGTTACCAGCGCGAGCTGCAGCGCATACTCAGGGAGACGACCGCCCAACTGAACCGGCTGGCTCCGGAGCTTGCCATGGCGGTGGGACAGTGTGGCGGGTTTGACAGCCTGTATGCCCGAGCGCGGTACTCGCACATGAGCGACGGAGTCTTTGCGGAAGTCCGGGAGGCCGGCATCGATATCGTTGGGGCACGTCATCCCATTCTTGGTTCCAAGGCAGTACCGATCGATATCAGGATGCCTGAAGGAGCCAGAACCCTGATCATTACCGGACCAAATACGGGTGGCAAGACCGTGTCGCTGAAGACCGCAGGATTGCTCGCACTGATGAACCAGTTCGGTCTGGCAATTCCAGCGGCCCATGGCAGCGCGCTTCCTGTCTTTGATGGCGTGTGGGCAGATATCGGTGACGAGCAATCGATGGATCAATCATTGTCGACATTCTCCGGTCACATGAAGACAATGTCAGCCATTGTCGCCGGTGCTACGGGCCGAAGCCTGGTCGTTCTCGACGAATTGGGTTCGGGGACCGACCCTGAAGAAGGCTGTGCCATAGCGATGGCTCTCCTCGATCATTTCATCGACATGGGTGCATTGACCATTTCAACGACACACCATGGCATCCTGAAGAATTTTGGCTATACCAAGGAAGGTGTACTCAACGCGTCGGTTGACTTTGACAAGGATACGTTGTCACCGACATACCGCATCCTGATGGGTGTGCCGGGAGAAAGTCGCGCGTTGGACATCGCGGCCCGAAACGGTATTGAACCAGGCATAGTCGCGGGGGCCCGGCGCTATCTCCGGGAGGAGCAGACCGACATTTCAGCGCTTATCACAGGTCTGTCCGCCAAGCACAAGGAGCTGGACGCGCTACGTGATGAAGAGCGGCGAAGGCTGCGTGACGCCAGGGATGAACAGCGCAAGGCCGACCTGGCTCAACTCAAGCTGCGCCAGCAGGAAGTCGAGTTGAGGACGCACGGGGTCGCCGAACTCAAGGCCCTGCTCACCGAGAGCAGACGCACGCTTGAAAATCTGGTGCGCGAGCTTCGGGAGGGCGAGCTGACCAAGACCAAGACGCAGGAAGTCAAGGAGTTCATCGCCTCGCTTGACGAGCGCGTCGAGGCTGTGGAGCGTGAGTCGCATGTGCTGGAGCGTGAGTTGAAGACCGGCGCGCGGCCGCCGGTGACCATTACCGAGGGCTGTGCTGTACTCGTACTGCCTGGCAGGAAGCGCGGCACGGCATTGCGGGCCGTCAAGGGCGGTAAATGGCTTGTGGAGACAGACGCACTGAGACTGACTGTAGATGAGGCTGATCTTGAGCCGACCGTCGCGCTTGAACGTAAGGCCCCGACCATTTCAATCGAGGCGAATCGCGACAGGTCGAGCCGGGCCGTACTGGACCTGGACCTGCGTGGATTCCGACTTGCGGAGGCCATCGCGGCACTCGAGCGTCAGCTCGATTCGGCCACAATGGAAGGCCTCGGCGGATTCTCGATAATTCATGGCACGGGCGAGGGCGTGTTGCAGCAAGGCGTCAGGGATACGCTATCCCGATACCCTGGCGTGACAGGGTTCCACTATGCCAGACCGGAAGAGGGCGGACACGGCAAGACGATTGTCACGCTCGGTTAGGGTATGTTCAGATTGAAGGGCCGCCAATAGGGCCGCCCACGTCGGCCCATTCAAGCCCCTGGCCATCAGGCACGTCGCGCACAGCCTGCCGCCCCAGAATGACCGGAAGCAAGCGCGGCTGCAGGCCTGGTCTCAGCACCTTTTCCGTCCTCAATATGGCAAGATTCGACTCTGACAGCGGCTCTCCTCTGGCGATTGGTCTCCTGGCATGGATTGACCTGTTTGTCCGGTCATAATTGGCTCGCTCGCTTTCTGCCAACCGCTTGCGACCATCGCCGAGGGTCGATTCGACACGTTCGAGGCCATAATCATCAGCAAGTGCGCGTATCGTTTCCGCAGGTTCGCCTCGTTCGGCCATGCGTATGGCTCTGGTCATTCGGGCAAAATCCTGTGGTTCGAGGGCGACCGGATCATCGAGCCCGTCGTCGTGTCTGGAGAGGCATATGTGCTTCTCCACTATGGAGGCGCCAGAGGCGACCGAGAGCGCCGGTACCAGTATGGGGTCCATCGAGTGGTCGGATATGCCGACGGCGACGCCGAGCAAAGCCGAGAGCGACCCGAGAATGCGCACGTTGTAATCGGTCTCCGGCGCCGGATAGGCGGTTACGCAGTGGAGCACCGCAAGCCTGTCTGGATCGATGGCAAAGCGGCTGACAGCGTATTCAATGTCGGCCAGCGTCGAGACACCGCTTGACAGGACCGTTGGCAGGTGGTACGAGGCAATTTCATCAAGGAGCTGGACATAATTGAGCTCAGGGCTGGCGACCTTCATCGCTGAAACGCCGAGGCCTCTCAATTCCCTGGCGCTTCTGGGGCCAAAGGGCGTACAAAGGAATAGCGCGCCTCGAGCCTCGACAGCTTGTTTCATGAGACCAAGAAACTCATGACTGGTCTCGAGTGATCTGAAGCGATCATAGAGGCGCGTAGGCCCGCCGGGAAGTGGTACAAGCCCCGTCGCGGGGTGGATTATCTCATCGGCGTAGACATGCTGGAATTTGACGCAATCGGCGCCGGCATCGATTGCGGCATCAATCAGCTCGCGGCCTTTCTCGATGTCACCACCATGACCCGTGCCAATCTCGGCAATGACGAGGACACTCCTGCAATTATAGTTCTGCGTACCTGGGTTGAAGCCCTTGTCTATCATACTCACTCCCGTGTGCGGGCAAACATGCAATTCCACTCGACAATACCTGATGGATACTATAGAATCCAGTTCATCGAAACAGCAATCGAGGAGAGCAGTATGAAGCACATATTCTGCGATGTCTGCAAGAAAGAAATAATGGACCCGATACCCTCGAGGACGTTTTTCAATGTTCGTGAGTTTGACCTATGCGAATCATGCCGGGACGATTTGGAGGCGGCGGTAAAGAGTACCGTGCGAACCAAGAAGCCGTTTGATTTTGCATGGTTTGATACACTCCGCGTCAACCTTGTCCAGGATGGTGTCAAGAAGAACAGGATAGCCGTCCCCAAGTCCTGAATTATCCGGTCCTTTCCACATTGACCCCCGTTATGAGGCGGGGGTTTTGGTTTTTGATATAAGCGCCTGCCGAAATTGGTGGTTGGCGCGTGTTTGCTGTTTTTTGCGCTTTCTGCTTGTATTCTGGCATTAGGTCGAATTGTTGACAGTAAAACGCGCTGCATGCTAGTATTCGTATAGATATAAACCGCTTTTACACTGCAAGGAGATACCATGTCAGGCCACAGTAAATGGGCGACAATCAAGCACAAGAAGGGTGCAGCTGACGCCAAGCGCGGGCAGATGTTCACCAAGCTTATCAAGGAAATATCAATCGCTGCTCGCATGGGTGGCGGAGATGCTGACACCAACGCGCGCCTGCGTACGGCGGTACTCAAGGCGCGTGCCGCGAACATGCCCAAGGACAACATAGAACGGGCCATCAAGAAGGGTACCGGCGAACTGGGCAGCGCGATTTACGAGGAATTGGTCTACGAAGCGTATGCTCCTGGCGGCATCGCTGTGCTTATAGAGGTCCTGACCGACAACAAGAACCGTGCGGCTGCCGAGGTCAGGAATATACTGACCCGCTCCGGTGGTTCGCTGGCGACTTCAAACGCCGTGCTCAGGCTCTTTGCGCGCAAGGGTGTGATATCGCTCGATGGCGAACGGTATGCCGAGGACAAGGTAATGGAGCTGGCCCTGGAAGGCGGCGCCGACGACATTGTCAATGAAGATGGTGAGATCGTCGTCTATACCTCTCCGGAGGCCTTTGAGGCGGTGCTCAATGCAATTACCGCCGGTGGCATGGAAACCGATGGTGCCGAAATTTCTATGGTGCCGGAGTCCTATGTCACACCCGACAAGGATTCTGCATCCAAGGTACAGAAACTGATAGACAAGCTTGAGGAGAGCGACGACGTTCAGAACGTCTACCACAACGCGGAGCTCCCTGAAGAAGCAGAGGAATAATCGTGGCGCGCGGACCGGCATGTGTCCGCGTTCTCGGTATCGACCCGGGGCTAGCGGCCGTGGGATGGGGCGTCGTCGATCTGGACGGCGCCCGTGTCATATACAGGGGACACGGCTGCGTCACAACAAAAGCCGGTGACGATGTCGCGGAACGACTGGCGGCCATCCGCGATGCTTTGGCCTTGGTCATAATCGAATATGCGCCGGCAGAATCAGCGATGGAATCACTCTTTTTCTCGCGCAATGTTACTAGCGCGCTTGGGGTCGCCGAAGCGCGTGGTGTCATCAGGCTGGTCTGCAGGGATGCTGGCCTGTCGATGAACGAATACGGTCCCAACGACGTCAAGAAGGCCGCCACCGGATCGGGCCGATCGGGCAAGGCCGAGGTGCAATCATTCGTCAAGCTGGTTCTCGGTCTTGCGGAAGTGCCCAAGCCCGATCATGCCGCAGACGCGCTCGCCGTTGCCATTTGCCATTGTCATGGACGTTCCATCCGCTCGGCCTTGGTTGATGCGAAGCCTGGCGGCCGTATATAATCCCGGACATGTTCAACGCGATCCGCGGAACGCTCTGTTACAAGGGCGCAGACAGCATCAGGGTAGACAACAACGGCATCGAATGGGAATTATCTGTTCCCGCACGCTCTGTAGACTCGTTCGGCCGTATCGGCGATGAGACGCGGGCATTGTGCTGGTTGCTGCACCGTGAGGATCAGATGCGCCTCTTCGGTTTTGCCAGCGAGTCGGAGCGCGCGATATTCATGGAATTGCTGACAGTCGACGGCATAGGCCCCAAACAGGCCATCAAGATCCTGGGCGGCATAGGGGCTGACGATCTGGAACGCGCGCTCGACACCGAGGACCTGGCACGGCTCGAAGCGGTGCCGGGGCTGGGCAAGAAGACGGCCCAGAAGCTTGTCTTCTCGCTCAAAGGCAAGTTGCCTTCGAGGGTGTCGACGACGAGCGCCGAGCCCGCCGGTCCCCATGATGACATCGTGCGCGCGCTTGTCGACATGGGCTACGACCGACGGCGAGTCCTCGATGCCATAATCATGATTGAATCGAAGCCAGGGTTGCCAGATGCCGCCGCGGACCGCGAGCGCGAGCTGTTCCGCCGCGTCATCATTGAATTGAGCGCGCCATGAGTGAGCGGCCCAAGTCCAGCGTAGTAGCTGGCGCCTTTGATCCTGTCGACGACGAGCGGGAAAACGCTCTGCGCCCGCACAGGTTGTCTGAGTTCTTGGGGCAGACATCGATCAAGGCGAACCTCGCGATATTCATAAAGGCCGCTCTCGAGCGGGGCGAGGCGCTCGACCATGTTTTTCTGATGGGGCCGCCTGGACTTGGCAAGACGACGCTCGCTGGAATCCTGAGTCACGAGCTTGGCGTCGACTTCAAGGTGACGAGCGCTCCTGCCCTTGAAAAACCAAAGGATCTTGCGGGAATCCTGACCACTCTGGCGCCGCGTTCCGTCTTCTTTATCGATGAGATCCACCGACTGAAGCCGGCGATAGAGGAGATGCTCTACATGGCCATGGAGGATGGAGAGCTGGATTTCATCATCGGCCAGGGGCCAGCTGCCCGCACCCTGCGGATACCATTGCCGCCATTTACTCTGGTAGGCGCGACGACCAGGGCCGGGATGGTGGGCAGTCCGCTCGTAAGCCGCTTTGGCATCAGCGTCAGGCTTGGCTTCTATGAGACCGCCGACACGGTCGCAATCCTCAGGCGCTCTGCAGGCATTCTTGGCACCAGCCTCGATGACGCCGCGGCAGACCTGCTCGCCGCGGCCAGCCGTGGTACGCCCCGTGTCGCAAACCGGCTGCTGCGCAGGATGCGTGACTTCGCGCAGGTAGCCGGCTCTACGGCTATTACCGCCAGAGTCGTCGCCGATAGCCTGGCCAGGCTCGAGGTTGACCGCTACGGGCTGGAACGCCATGACCGTGACGTGTTGGCTGCCATCATAGAGAAATTTGGTGGTGGCCCGGTCGGCGCAGACACGCTGGCCGTATCGACGAACGAAAGCATTGAAACACTCGAAGACTATCTTGAGCCATACCTCATCCAGTCAGGCTTTATCATGCGAACGTCACGCGGACGAGTCGCTACCCAGCTTGCCTACGACCACCTTGGATACAGAAAGAACCATGCTGACGACGGATTTCAGTTTTAACCTTCCGCCCGAGCTCATAGCCCAGGAGCCGCCGGCGAAACGCGGCGATTCACGCCTGCTCGTGCTCGACAAGGCCAGCGGTGCCATTACGCACGCCAAGGTCCGCGATATCGCGTCATTAATGCCAGGCGGCGCGCTCATGATATTCAATGATTCACGGGTCAGGCGCGCGCGGCTGTTCGCTACCAGCGCTGGAGGTGGCAAGGTCGAGGTACTGCTGCTTCGCAGGGAAGGGCCAGCGCTGTGGGCGGTGATGACCACGCGCATGGCCAAGCTGACGCCTGGCAAGATTCTGTCGCTGCCCGACGGTGTGGTAGCCGAGATCGTAGAGGCCAGGCAGGATGAGCGCCTCGTGCGATTTTCACGGGAAATGGACGATGACTATCTGGATCGCCATGGGCATCTGCCGTTGCCGCCATATATCCGCCGTGGCGATGCGCCGCTTGACGCCGACCGTTACCAGACGGTATATGCCCGGGCACAAGGCTCAGCGGCCGCGCCGACGGCTGGGTTGCATTTCACGTCCGAAATCATGCAGAGCCTCGAAGCGGCTGGCGTGGATATCCGTTTCGTCACGCTGCACGTCGGGCTGGGCACCTTTCTGCCCGTGCGGTCCGAGACTATCGAGACTCATCACATGCATCGGGAAGAGTTCACCATCCCGGAGGACACCGCCGAGGCTGTCAACCGCGCGCGGCGTGAGGGCAGGCCTGTTGTCGCGGTTGGCACCACAAGCGTCCGGACGCTTGAAAGCGCGTGGAAGGAAACGGGGCTGCAACCGGGAGCTGGCTCGACAGACATATTCATCTATCCTGGTTACCGCTTCAAGGCTGTCGACATGATGTTCACCAATTTTCACACGCCGGAATCAACGTTGCTGATGCTTGTTTCGGCATTCGCGGGGCGGGATCGGATTCTGGCGGCCTATGAAGAAGCAATACACGCGCGGTATCGCTTCTTTTCGTATGGCGACGCGATGCTTATTCGGTAGCGGGGCGAGCCGATGATTAAACGTATCGACGTGCCACGCGACCTCAGAGCCTTTGCCGACGTATTTGCCGTGGCTGGTTTTCGGTGCTACTTCGTCGGCGGCGCCGTCAGGGATCGCCTCCTTGGCCGTTCCGCCAGCGACTGGGACGCCGCGACCGATGCACTGCCGGACGATGTCAGCCGCCTGTTCAGATCGGTAATACCAACTGGTATCCAGCATGGCACCGTGACCGCGCGCTGGAAGGGACACTCCATCGAGGTGACGACCTTCCGTGTCGACGGAGAGTACCGTGACGGCCGGCGCCCTGAATCGGTGCGATTTACCGCCGACCTGATTGAGGATCTGTCACGGCGCGACTTCACCATCAACGGCATGGCAGTGGATCCGGCCTCCGGCGAGGTCATCGACCCCAATGGCGGCATGGCAGACCTCGCGGCAGGCATTGTGCGGGCGATTGGTGATCCGGTTGTTCGATTCGCCGAAGATGGACTACGGACATTGCGCGCCATACGATTTGCCACCAGATTTGGCTTTGCCATCGATGGCGCCACGCGCCAGGCCATCCCGACCGCGCTTGCGCAATTCAGGCTTGTCTCGGCGGAACGCATCCGCGACGAGTTTACCAAGATACTGTTGACAGACAGGCCCGCCCAGGGCCTGCATCTCCTTGAGGACACCGGGTTGCTGCGCGAGTTCCTGCCAGAGCTATCGGCGTGCCGCGGAGTAGGGCAGGGCGGTCCGCATCGCTATGATGTATTTGACCACTTGGTTGAATCGTGCGCCGCTGCCCAGGCCGATACGGTGTTGCGCCTGTCTGCGCTGCTCCACGACATTGGCAAGCCGAGTCGCAAGGCGCCGCATCCTGATGGGGGCTTCTCGTTCTATGGGCACGATGTTGAATCGGCGCGGCTTGCCGAAACTGCGCTCAGGCGCCTCAAGTATCCCAACATCATTATTGACGATGTCGTTCACCTCATACGGCACCACATGTTCGACTACGCCGATGACTGGACGGACGCTGCGGTCAGGCGTTTCGTCGCCCGAGTCGGCCTCGACTACATGGGTCGACTGGCGGCGCTGCGGCTCGCTGACACCTCCGGCATGGGCCATGGTCCTGCCGATCCTCGCTCCGTCTTGCCGCTTCTCGATCGTGTTGAGGACTTGCGCTCAAAGGACCAGGCTTTTGGCCTCAAGGACTTGGCGATCAATGGCAACGATCTTTTGGCCCTGGGCTGGCCGCGCGGCCCGTTGCTGGGCAAGGCGCTTGCAGAGTTGATGGAAGCCGTTCTTGACGATCCAGAGCTTAATACCAGAGACAGGTTGTCCGAAATCGCGACACGGCTCAAGGACAAATTCGGCATTTCATGAAGCCAGGCCCGGGAGTGGGAGCTACAGGCGTCTGCTTGACAGCAGTCGTTCGGCCTCGACACCACCCGCGACAATAATGGCATCATAGGCTATCGCTCCGGCGGCCTGCTCGGCATCCTTTTTCGTCTTGCCTGAGGCTGGCCCATACTCGGTGCCCAGCAGGATGCACTTCATCCAGTATGTGCGGTCATGATCAGGGCCCGTCTTGCGGTCCAGTTCGTATTCGGGATAGCAGTGATGCCATTTCTGGGCATACTCCTGCAGCAGGGTCTTGTAGTCCTTGCGGTGCCGGTCTGTCAGGACCTTTTCGATTTCTGGATTGACAAACGACAGAACCAGTTCCTGGGTCTTCTCAAAGCCCGCATCTATGTACGCCGCGCCCAGGACCGCTTCCAGGGCATCGGCAAGTATGGCCTTCTTGTTACGGCCACCCGAGCGCTCCTCACCCTTGCCAACCAGCAGAAGTGCGTCAAGCCCGAGCCGCGCCGCTATGTCTGACAGGGTATCTTCCGAGACAACAAAGCTCTTGATGCGTGCCAGGTCACCCTCGGATTTGTCGCCCAGGGCCACAAAGAGGCGAGCGGCAGTGACCAGTCCAAGCACGGCATCGCCAAGGAATTCGAGCCGCTCATTGTTGCCGCTGGTCTGGGGATTCTCATTGACGCATGATCGGTGGGTCAGCGCCCTGTTGAGCAGGGATACGTTTTTGAACTTGAAACGCACCAGACGCTGAAAGGCCGCGAGCGCTTCCAGCCGATCACGACTGATATCGTCGTTACGGAAGGACACGATCACGGCCTCCTCTTGGACAATGCAAACGGGCGAGCCGCAGTGGGCTCGCCCGCTCAAATCAGACTTGCGACTTGATGAACTCGTACGCGTCGCGGACGGTCTCAAACTCGTTGGCCTTCTCGTCCGGAATGCGAATCTTGAGCTCTTCCTCGATACCGTACACCAGTTCATAGGTGTCGAGGCTGTCGGCGCCAAGGTCCTGCCTGAAGCTGGCATCGAGTGTTATTTTCGATTCCTCTACCTCAAGCTTGTCAGCAATGATCTTCTTGATCTTCTCGTACAATTCGTCCATAGCGAATCTCCTTTACGCGTTGGTCTGGGGGGTAAGAACCTGCCTGCCGCGATAGAAGCCGCACTTCGGGCACACACGATGGTACAGAACGGCATTGCCGCAATTACCACAGGTGACAACGGTCGGAGCGACGAGCTTCATGTTGATGGAGCGGCGTCGGCGCGATCGGGCCTTCGAAGTATTACATCTGGGTACAGCCATACTAAAACCTCATTCCCACAAATTGGTCCCTGTAACGGATACCGGCGTACGTTAACGAAATACCTATGTTTTGTCAAGTCAGGGACGCGGATAGGCGGCCTTGAGTGCCTTGGCGACGACAGCCGGGACCATTCCGCTGACATCGCCTCCATAGGCTGCCAGTTCCTTGATGGCGCTGGAGCGGAGCACGAAGAATTTCTGGTCTGTCGGCATGAAGAATGTCTCAATCTCCGGGCCAACACCCTTGTTCAGGATGGAGAGTTCGAATTCGTATGAAAAATCCTGCACGCTACGTACTCCTCGCAGCAGGACGCGGCACGCGTGCTGTCTGGCGAATTCCACTACAAGTGTATCGCAGGTATGGACTTCCACATTGGGCCACGGCGCCACTAGCTCACGCATGAACGCCATGCGCTGTTCCGCATCGAACAGGTAGCGCTTCTCACTGTTGACCGCCACAACGACCAATACGCGTTCAAATATGCTGCGCGCTCGTTCTATTATGTCGAGATGCCCGAATGTCGGTGGGTCGAATGATCCAGGAAATACGGCCTTTACCATGCCGGAACCATAAACCTGCCACGATGCCGCGTCAAGCGCGATATCGCGCCAGACAGGCACCGCTGGCGCGCTTTGGGTTACGTGTGTATCATGCTTGATCATGAGATCGCTTCGAATCGTGTCGTTCAGCATCCTCTCGGCCATGTTGCTGGCGCTGGCATTGCCAAATGAGCTTTTTTCTTGGGGCAATCCGGCGCTCGGGCTTCTGGCCCTGACACCGCTTTTCGTCGGGCTCTCGGAGACCACATCGTATCGCCAGTCATTCTGGGCTGGCGCCGTATTTGGCGGTGTAGCTCATGGCCTTTCGAGCTATTGGCTGTGGTTCTTCAAGGATTTCAGGCTCTGGACTCTGGGATCGACCATTATCGCGTACATGGTCGTATACGGATTCGTTGGCCTGTACCTCCGCGCGGCCGTCAAACGAACAGGACTGGTCCGCCCACTCGTGTTCGCCGCGGTCTGGGCCGTATTCGAATGGGGCAAGTCAAATGGATTTCTAGGCTATCCATGGGGCCTTGTCGCCTATAGCTGGAACACCGTGGCGCCGGCTACGCAGATCGCCGAATCCACCGGCGTTTACGGTTTGTCGTTTGCGTTGGCATTGTTCTCTGCCAGCCTCGGAGAAGTCCTGGTTGAGCCCAGACACAATGCGCCTGGCTGCCATGAAGGCGCACTTTTCGGCAGGCTTGGATACTTCCTGCCTGCGCGCGGCGCCGACGGGCATGGCCGCCTCCTCGCTGCGGGCCATGTCGTCGTCGCCATGATCCTGATGCTGGGCATTGTCATGTATGGATTCGTCGCGCTGCACCGCGAGCGGACCCCGCGTGGCAGCTTCAACGCGGTGCTCGTTCAGCAGAATCTTGATCCATGGTCGGGCACCGAGGCGGAGAACCTGGCGGTTTCAATCGGGCTGGCAAGGCAAGCCATCTCGGGCGCGGCTGCCTCCGCTGATGTCATCCTGTTCAGCGAAACGACCCTGCGTCGGCCATGGGATGGCTTCCAGCGCTTCTTTGCGAGGACGCCGGCGGAAGACCCACTGGCCAGCCTGATGGCCGACTCAGGCGCTTACCTTCTGACCGGAGCGCCCGAGATACTCGACTACAAGACTTTCGAAGCGACCAACTCGGTCATTCTTATAAACCCTCATGGGATTCAGGAAGGCACATACGCCAAGATGCATCCTGTTCCCTTTGCGGAGGCAATACCGTTCTGGGAATATGAGCCGTTCAGGCTTTTCATCCAGAACGTCGTGGGGCTCGAATCGGGTTGGGTTCTTGGCACGGAGCGGGTCATATTCAAGCTACCCACCAGAGGCGCCGGGATGGTGCGCCTGGCCGCGCCTATCTGTTTCGAGGACGCGTTCGCGTCGCTGTGCCGCGACTTTGTGCGTGACGGTGCCGAGGTGCTCATCAACGAGACCAATGATTCATGGTCAAGAACCCATTCCGCAGAAATTCAGCATTTTGTGGCTGCCCGTTTCAGGTCTATAGAACTGAGAAGGACACTGGTACGGTCGACCAACGGCGGCGTTTCCGCTGTCGTTGGCTCTGACGGTTCCATAATCGAGTCCCTGCCATTGTTTCAATCCACGTCCAGGATGGTTTCGGTGCCAGTATACACGGCTGAGCGGAGCCCATATCTTGACTATGGCGATTGGTTCGTTGCGGTTCTGGTCTGTTTTTTAGCGCTTGTTGCGTGTATACTGTGGTTCGATGATACGTTGCAAGGAAGGAGTAGTCATGAGCGTACATGAATACCTCTCCGGTGCATCCGTAGAGATGCAGGCCTACAAGAGCGAGCCGCCTCAGGATGCCATCGCGTTTTCCGGAACACCGCGCAAACATCCCTATGATGACGGCAAAATAATTTTGATTGTCGACCCACACGACGGCGAGTCCGCCATATATGAGTTCAGGGCAGCGGATGTGGTCGGAGCGCAGGATCTGCCGAGTCCAGTAAACGCAGCCGGAGAGAGCTACCAGATAGTCAAACTCTGGATCAGGCGCAAGGCAGTTGGTATACGCTATGAGCCGTTCGAGGTGGATGCGCCATTGCGGTACATGCGTGAGTCGCACGGCCTCAAGGAACGCATCCTGGGGCCGCATCGGGGATAGGGCAAGGCGCCGATGTCAACAGATACCGCGCGCTTCCATGAACAGCGCCCTGATGGATCGATTCGTTGCGTGCTCTGCCATCATCGTTGCGTTATTGCGCCCGGATCATCGGGTGTCTGCCACGTCCGCCGCAACTCTGGCGGCACCATGGAGCTGCCGTTTTTCGGGCGCGCAAGCGGCCTGTCTGTTGATCCGATAGAAAAAAAGCCGCTGTATCATTTTTTGCCTGGGAGCCAGACATGGTCGATAGGCTATGTTGGCTGCAATCTGCGGTGCCCTTTCTGCCAGAACCATGAGATATCCCAATCGACAAGCGCCATGACAGAGAGAATCACCCCTGAACTGCTCGTCTCAGGCGCGCGCCGTGCTCGGTGTCCATCAATAGCGCATACCTATTCAGAGCCGCTCGTCCACGCCGAATTCGTTATTGACAGCATGAAGTACGCCCGAGCGGCCGGACTTAAGAACGTCCTGGTGACGAACGGCTGCGCTCTTGCGCCCGCGTCCACCGAGATACTGACGCTCTGCGACGCTGTGAATGTAGATATCAAGTCATTCGATGCCGCGTGGTATCGTGATGAGCTGGGCGGTGACCTGGACACGGTGCTCGCCTTCATAAGCGAAGCCTTCAGGCTCGGGGTTCATATAGAAGCGACGACGCTGGTCATCCCAGGCAAGAACGATGACAATTACCAGATACATGGCATCGCCAGCTTCCTTGCCGACCTTTCGCCCGATATTCCCCTGCACCTGTCGGCCTATCGCCCTATGTATCGGTATTCTGTGCTACCAACACCCAAAGGAACCATAGACGGAGCCGTCTCCATTGCGCGCAGGCAGCTGAACTACGTGTACCCGGGTAATGTCACAGGTGAGCGCTCGATAACCGTATGTCCGGCGTGTGGCGCCACATTGCTGTCAAGACTGGGATATGCGACCGACACCCGTGGCCTGCGTGGATCACGATGCGCAGTCTGCGGGGCTCAGAGTCCCATTATCAACTCTCTGTAACAAACTCTCTGGAATGCTCTTGACATTTTTATCGGCTTTTGGCATTGTACCTCTCGCCAAGCGCACGGTGGATGTAGCTCAGCGGTAGAGTCCCAGAATGTGGATCTGGTTGTCGCGGGTTCGAACCCCGTCATCCACCCTTAGCTCGTCCGGAATCGGCGCTCGGGGCCGATCGGCGGCGGGCGTTCGTAGCTCAGCTGGATAGAGCGACGGACTTCGAATCCGTAGGTCGCCGGTTCGAGTCCGGCCGGACGCAGTGATTTGTTCTTGTGTGTGTGTGTGTACCAGGGCCGTTAGCTCAGCTGGTAGAGCAGCAGACTCTTAATCTGCGGGTCGCAGGTTCGATCCCTGCACGGCTCATTCGATGCTCCGCGCGATGCTTCGCCGGGGTGTCCGCCTTGACAGGCTATGCCGATTTCAAGTAAGGTTCGGTGCCTTATGGTTCCGGGCGAGAGTGGTGGAATTGGCAGACACGCCAGACTTAGGATCTGGTGCCTTACGGCGTGAGGGTTCAAGTCCCTTCTCTCGCATGGTCGGATTGTCCGGCGTCAGCGAATGAGGGAACTTCTTTGCGGGAATAGCTCAGTGGTAGAGCGCCACCTTGCCAAGGTGGATGTCGCGGGTCCGACTCCCGTTTCCCGCTCGACGCGAAGGCGGTCCGGAGAAACTCCCGGATCGCCTTCTTTTTTTTGTCATAAGCGCCATATAACCGTAGAGCGGGACAGGCGCCTCCTGTTGTACGTTTGCGGCCTTCTCGTGGGGCCGCCATGAGAAGGGGTATAGACGTGAATGTTACCAAGAATTTCGAGAAGCTTGAGCACTCGGCGGTAAAGCTTACCGTTACCGTTGGCAAGACTGATGTGCGCTCTGCATACGATGATCTGCTCAAGGAATATGCCAAGAATGTTCACATTGACGGCTTTCGCAAGGGAAAGGTTCCCACCACCATTCTGGAGCGCAAATTCGGGTCACAATTGAAGCTCGATGCAATGGGGCGTGTACTCGACAAGGCAGTAGAATCGGCCCTGGAAGGCGAGACTCTCGTACCGCTGGCCTATGCGCAGCCATCGCTCGATGGCGAGCCCACCTTTGATCTTGAAAAAGATTTTATCTTCTCCGTAACATATGATGTATTCCCCGAAGTTACCCCCGGCGACATCGAAGGCGCCGAAATCGAGGTCCCGGCGTGTTCCATTGCCAAGGCCGATGAGGAGCGTGAACTCGATGAGATACGCGAGCGCAACGCCATCGTCATGGACAAGGATGATGCCGCAGCCGCCAAGAAGGGTGACATTGCGACGGTTGACTACTCGGAGCTCGATGCCGAAGGAAATGCCATCGCGGGATCGGAACGCCAGGATTTTGTATTCGAGATAGGATCCGGCCACAACCTCTACAAGTTCGACGACGAGTTCATAGGCATGAAGAAGGATATGGAGAAGACCATAGACAAGGTTTTCCCCCCTGAATATGAGTACTCAGAGTTGGCAGGCCAGACCAAGAAACTCAGGATCAAGCTCTCCAAGCTCAAGGAGAAGAAGCTACCGGTACTCGATGATGACCTGGCCCAGGATGTCTCGGAGAAATTCAAGACGCTGGACGATCTCAAGGCCGATGTCAGGGCAAAGCTCGACAAGAGGCTTGAGGATCGTATGCGATCACTCAAGGAAAAAGCCATACTGGAGGCTTTGGTAGAGCGATCAAAGGTCGAGGTACCAGCGTCGATGCTGGCCGCCGAGCTTGACATGCGCATGCGCAACCTGATGCAGCGCATGGGCATAGAGGATGAAGCCAAACTGGCACAGATCATCAGCATGAGCGGCAGGACCACGGAGCAGCTGTACGACGAGTGGCGCCCCGAAGCGGAGCGCTCAATCAAGACCAGACTGATAATGGACAAGCTTGTCACCGACGGTTCATACGCCGCGACCGACGACGATGTTGCAGCCGAATATGCCAGGATGGCCGCTGATTCAAGCATGTCCATAGAGGAAATAAAGGCTGAATACGAACGCCGCAGCATGGTCGACTACCTCAAAGACCGCGTCAAGGAAGACAGGCTGCTTGCAGACCTGGAGAAGAAGGTCAAGGTCAAGAAGGGCAAGAAGGTCGCATTCGTGGACTTGTTCAAGGAAAATGAGTAATCTAGTTCACGAGGTGTAGCATGATCGAGAAAATGCATAATCTCGTCCCTGTCGTCATTGAACAGACAGGAATAGGCGAGCGTTCGTATGATATCTATTCGCGCCTGCTCAAGGACCGTATCGTATTCGTCGATGGTGAGATAAGTGATCTGACAGCGGATCTGGTTGTTGCTCAGTTGCTCTTTCTGGCCTCCCAGGATGCCGAGAAGGATATCGACGTGTACATCAATTCTCCCGGCGGTTCGGTTACTGCGGGTCTGGCCATCTATGATACGATGCAGATAGTCCAGCCCGATGTTAAGACCATCTGTGTTGGCCAGGCATCGAGCATGGGAGCCCTGTTGCTCGCTGGCGGAGCGGCCGGAAAGCGCATGGCCTTGCCAAGCTCCAGGATATTGATTCATCAGCCATGGGGCGGTGTGCAGGGACAGGCTTCCGACATCAGCATCCAGGCGCGCGAGATAATTAGAATGAAGCGGATGACAGTAGAGTACTTTGCGCATCATACCGGCAAGTCGATCGACCGCGTCGCGCAGGACATGGAACGTGATTTCTTCATGTCGGCGCAGGAGGCCGTTGAATACGGCCTGGTCGACTCGATACTCGAACGGAGGAAGCATGGCGCGGTCGAAGGGAAATAAGGCTGCTGACGCAGACGAGGGCCATGAGTGCTCGTTCTGCGGCAAGAGCGCTGAATATGCCAAACGCCTTATTGCCGGTCCCGGCGTTTATATATGCGATGAATGTATTCAGGTGTGCAATCGCATTCTGCAGGAAGACGAAAGCGTCGCAAGCGGTGAGTTCATCACTGATGTTCCAAAGCCACGAGAGATCAAGGAGTATCTTGATCAATACGTGATCGGCCAGGATTATGCCAAGAAGGTCCTGTCGGTAGCTGTGTACAATCATTACAAGCGCATCGCCAATTCCCACACGCTTTCTGATGGCATAGAGCTGGAAAAATCCAATGTCCTTCTGCTTGGACCTACTGGTACTGGCAAGACGTTGCTGGCGCGTACTCTGGCCAAGAAACTGAACGTACCGTTTGCGATAGCCGATGCCACCACGCTGACCGAGGCTGGGTACGTTGGCGAGGATGTCGAGAACATCCTGCTTAAACTTATCCAGAATGCCGGCGGCAATGTGGCACTTGCGGAGAAGGGCATCATCTACATCGACGAAATCGACAAGATTGCCCGCAAGACCCAGAATGTATCGATTACCCGTGATGTCTCCGGCGAGGGTGTCCAGCAGGCGTTGCTCAAGATAATCGAGGGTACGGTTGCCAATGTGCCGCCTCAGGGTGGCCGCAAGCATCCGCAACAGGAATATATACGCATCGATACCACGAACATACTGTTCATATGCGGCGGGGCGTTTGTCGGACTTGACAAGACAATAGAAGCGCGCGTCGTGCAGACTACTCTGGGTTTCGGTGCGGAGACTCAACCCAGGAGCAAATCCGGGCTGCGGGAGCTGTACTCAAACATGCACCCCGATGATCTTGTGAAGTACGGCATGATCCCCGAGTTCATTGGCCGTCTGCCCATCCAGGTAGCCTTGGACAACCTCGAGGCAGCCGATCTAAAACGAATCATAACAGAGCCAAAGAATTCGATACTCAGGCAATACCAGGAAAGCTTCAAGCTTGATGGCGCTGACCTTGTGTTCGCTCCTGAAGCCATCGACGCGATAGCCGAGCAAGCCATCAAGCGTAACACTGGCGCGCGCGGACTTCGATCCATCGTTGAAAAACTGTTGGTCGAGGTTATGTATGAACTGCCGAGCGACGCTGAACACAAACGTGTCGTAGTCACTCGGGACACGGTCGAGTCCCGTCTGCCTCCCATTGTCGAGGAACTCAAGAAGAGCGCATGAGCATACTGGATTCCTTGCGGCCCAAAGGGGACGCTACGGAACTTCCGCTTGTATACGTCAGGGACGCGGTCGTATTTCCACATACGATCGCGCCGGTCCTGGCTGCTACCAAGTTCTGCGTGAGTGCCGCCGATGTGGCTACCGCATCGGATAAAACAATCTTTATAGCTCTTCTCAAGAATTTGCCAGCCGATGGCGCCAACGATATTGACGTGCATGAAATCGGCACGGTTGCGCACATCATCCAGTCGGTGAAACTTGCAGACGGCTCAACGCGCCTTCTGGTGGAAGGCCAGAAACGGGCCCGGCTAAGGCGGACCGTATTCAGAAGGGAGTACCTGGGCGCTATTATCGACATGCTCGACGATGACGAAGGTCCCAGCTCTGGAGACAAGGAACTATCGGCTCTGGTCCAGATCGTCCGCAAGGATTTTGCCACCTGGGCTGAACTCGTCAAGAAGATACCCAATGAGACACTTCTGGGGATTCAGCGTGCAGAAGACCCCCATCGAATCTGCGATATTGTGGCCAACACCATGGGACTCAAGACCGAGCGCAAGCAGGAATTGCTGGCGATCATAAATCCCGGTGAACGGCTCGAAGCGACCGAGCAGTCGCTTTCGCAGGATATTGAACTTCTTACCATCCAGAAGCGCATTTCCCAGAAGGTGCGCGCCCGGATGGAAAAGACCCAGAAAGATTACTTCCTCCAGGAACAGCTCAAGGAGATCAACAAGGAGCTGGGGCGCGATGACGACGAGAACGAGTATGCCGAACTCCTGCGTCGCATAGAGGAGAAGAATCCTCCGGAGGAAGTGCTGCAGAAGGCCCGCAAGGAACTGGCAAAACTCGCCAAGCTTCAGACTCTGTCGCCCGAGGCCGGCGTCATACGCGGTTACTGCGAATGGCTGGCCGATCTTCCATGGTCAGCCAGGAAGACAGACGCCCAGGATCTTGTCGCAGCACGGCTGGCCCTCGACGCCGATCACTATGGCATGAAGAAGGTCAAGGAGCGCATCCTTGAGTTCATCGCTGTCAGACAGCTCAACGAAGGCCTCAAGGGTCCTATTCTGTGCCTCGTCGGCCCTCCTGGAACTGGCAAGACCAGCCTGGGCCATTCCATAGCGCGCGCGCTGGGGCGCGACTTTGTCAGGATGAGCCTGGGTGGCGTGCGTGATGAGGCTGAAATTCGCGGACACCGCAAGACCTATGTCGGCGCTCTTCCTGGCAAGATACTGCAGAGCATGCGCAAGGCCGGTTCATCCAATCCGGTCTTCTTGCTCGACGAAATTGACAAGATGTCAAGCGACTTCAGGGGGGACCCCGCGAGCGCGCTGCTCGAGGTGCTCGATCCAGAGCAGAACGCAACCTTCGTGGATCATTACCTTGAGGTTCCATATGATCTGTCTGGCGTCATGTTTGTGACTACGGCCAATGGCATTCATACCATTCCATACGCGCTGCTCGACAGGATGGAAACCATAGAAATTCCAGGCTACAGCGAATACGAGAAGCTTGAAATCGCGAAGCATTTCATCATTCCAAAACAGATTGGCGAGAACGGACTTGATGGTTCCGGTATACGAATCCGTGACGATGCGGTGCTGGAGATCATCAGGCACTACACAATGGAATCCGGTGTCAGATCGCTTGAGCGGGAAATCGCCCATGTTGCCAGAAAAACGGCAGAATCGGCGGTAGCCAGCGGTTACGCAAGCGGCGACCGTCCGCTTGCTGACTTCAAGCGCTCCATCGGAGCTTCGTCATTGCCCAAGTTGATAGGCAAGCGTCGTCACGAAAATGACCTGGTATTCTCTGAACCCGGTCCGGGACTGGCCTGCGGTCTGGCCTGGACAGAGATGGGCGGTACTGTCCTGCCGGTAGAGGCGAGCGGATTCGATGGTGAAGGCGAGCTCATACTGACTGGCAATCTTGGCGACGTGATGAAAGAGAGTGCCAGAGCGGCGCTGACGTATCTTCGGGCTCACGCCAATGACTACGGCCTGTCCGCCGATAACTTCAAGGGACGCACACTGCATGTACATGTTCCAGAGGGAGCCATCCCGAAGGACGGACCATCCGCTGGCATAACACTCGCTGCGGCGATTGCCTCCGCGGTAACGGGGCGGCCGCTGGTGTCTGGCTGGGCAATGACCGGCGAAATAACGCTGACTGGCAGAATTCTGGCCATCGGCGGGGTCAAGGAAAAAATACTGGCCGCGCATCGAAACAAGATATACAAGGTGCTGCTGCCGGAAGCCAACCGCAAGGATCTTGATGATATCCCTCCAGAAGTCTTCAAGAGCATGGAATTCCGTTTTACTACATCGATTGCAGATGCCTTTTCCATATTGCTGCCGTATGCAAGACCGCAAGCCGCCAAGGTATCCAGGAAGAAGGCATGAGAGGCGACACGGTTCAGAACGCGAGGGCCATACTGGCCCGATTGACACTTGGCCTCGCTGCCGCATCGTGCCTCGGGCTAGGCATATATGGCGTTGGCAACATAGGGACTCTGTCCGATGCCGCGCTGGCGACCGCGCTGAAATTCGCCAGTGCCTCCGGGCTCGCGACAGTCACAGCCGCGGTGGCGTGCCTGGCCTTTGCCCTCGCCGGTCACCTTGCCGGATCCCGGTCTACACCGCGCACACTGGTTGTCGCCATTGCCGGTGGATTCGCGGGTGTGGTGATGCTGTTCGCCTCGATGATGATTCGCTCGGTGACAGCTGGATTGTCCTTCTGACTCTCAGTCAGCGTGGTTGTGTGCTCAATTCTTCAGCCATGGCTGTCTTGATCGAGGCACCGGAGCTGCGGGCAAGTACGACTAGTGTGTCCACAAAGTGGGGAAGTGAACCACCGGCGACAACATCAAACCAGCGCTGGTATAGATCAAGGTCATCTTCGTAAAGACGATACAGATCGATGTACGCGTTGTTGATCCTGTTCATGTCGAAATCGCGATAGCTTTCATCGACGAATAACTGAGATGCCTGATCCTTGTATGCACGTGCCCGTTCCTTGATGATCTCCGCCTTCTTGTCCAATTTCTCCGATTTTGAAAGCGTCGCGTCACGGTAGGCACCGTCAAGCTCGCTGGCTGTTTCTTTCAGGAATAAGACGAAGGCATCGCCATCGCGTCGTCTTTCAAGACGCCGCCTGAATTCAGGCGAGTCCTTGCCATAGTGCTGCTCGATATAGATGTCCGCACCTTTGCGCCCGACAAAGGTAGCAAATTCCTCATTGAATTGATCGGCTCCCTTGATGAAAAGCGTCGCGTGAGCCGATTCGTGGATGATCATGTCGGCTATGACGTCTTCATCGTAGTGCGCCATGAATGAATAGAGCGGGTCGGTAAAGAACCCCAGGGAGCTGAACGCGTCTACCTGGCGGACAATTACATCGAGACCCGCGGCCTTGAGCTTGTCCTTCTCCCGCTCGGCGTCGGCTTTTTCGTAGAAACCTTTGTAGGGCAAGGCGCCGAGCAAAGGGTAATGCCACATGTATCGATCAAATGAATCAGACGCGCAGGCCGACAAGACATCGGCAACATACTGTTTGTCCACTGTTACATATCGCGTGTAGTTCCTGGTTGGCTTCAGGCCTGCTGTGCTGACCGCAAATTCCCTTATGAACTCGACACGGGTCAAGAACGTCTTGAGCTCGGGCGACGTATCTGCCTTGCCCTCGAGAGAAGAGACCGAAACCGAGCGAAACCGTTCCGACAGGAAATAGCCCGCTTGCTTGCCATACCAACAAGACGAGAGCATGAAAAACGAAATTGATACAATCACAATAGTGACTGTCCAGCGCATGAGGGTGCCTTGCATGATCCCATAGTACCACACGTTGCCATTCAGAGGCATGCCGAATGCTTGCCCCGGGAGGCATCTGCCGTATACACTGCGGCCATGAATCGATATGAAGCACTGTTGCTGGTAACAGCTGCCATCTGGGGCACGGGGTTTGTCGCCCAGCGGATGGGCATGACCAATGTTGGGCCTTTTTCCTACAACGCCGCACGGTTTGCGGTGGGCGCACTCGCATTGCTTCCGGTATTGGTGATCAGGCGTACTCCATGGTCGTCCGTGCGCAAGGCATTGGGGCCAGGCTTGCTGGCCGGCACAGTACTGGCTGTAGCGGCCAGCCTTCAACAATCGGGGTTGCAGTTCACAACGGCTGGCAAGGCTGGTTTCATTACTGGCATCTATGTTGTCCTCGTCCCGATAGCGGCGGCGTTGATAGGCAGGCGCACGCCGCTGTTGACGTGGATAGGTGCTGTCTGTGCGCTTGCAGGATTGTACCTCCTGTCCTTTTCCGGCGCGATGTCCATAAACAAAGGCGATATCCTGGTGCTCGGCAGCGCTTTCTTTTGGACCGCGCACATCCTCGTTCTCGATCGCTGGGCTTCCAGGGTCGACACGCTTGCGCTTGCCTGCATACAATTTTCCGTATGCTCGATCCTGTGCTGGGCGGCGGTGGGGCTGGTCGAGACACCGACGGTGGCGAGTTTTGTCCAGGCTGCGCTGCCCATACTGTATGGCGGCATTTTCAGCATCGGCGTCGCATATACGCTGCAAGCGATTGCGCAGAGCCGCGCGCATCCATCACGTGCTTCCATCATCATGTCGCTCGAGGCTCCATTCGCGGCACTGGCAGGTTTCCTGTTCCTGGGCGAGCGACTGGGCGTCAGGGAGCTGGTTGGATGTGCGCTGATGCTTGGTGGCATGATAGTGGCCCAGGCTATGCCCGTGCCCCTGAAAGCTTTGAAATAGGGAGCGAAGCAATGCGCCTAACCATACCCCTGCTGCATGACAACCACAACCATGTCAGTCTTTACACCGCCCTGTCTTCATGCATTGATCTTTCGACCATGGGACCGGATGCCTCGCTTGCCGCGCTGTACAGCTTGCCCCATGATCGCCTGACGGTTGTCCGTGGCTGGAGGACTAACGAGCTGAAGCTGTCGCGCGATCTACTTTCACGGATGCCACCAGTGATGCTTATCAATTTCAGTCTGCATGGTTTTGCTGTCAGTGACGCCGGCAGACCATATCTGGAGAGGATGGTACCTGAACTTCTCACCCATGCCGATGACCAACGGTGGTGCGAGGCCCATGTGCCGGAGATATTCTCTGGCTGGTGTGAATTGATTCACTTTGATGCAAACAGGCTTGCCACGTCACACGAGACATTGCGCAATCTCGGCATAGGATCAAGCGATGACATGACGGTGCCAACAAAGAGCATCGTGTCGGCATGTATACATTCAGCATATTTCGACAGGATTTCATGCTGGGTTGCGCCGGAACTGTACGCAAAACTGGACATCGAGACACGAAAGCGGGTATCGGGCATCAAGCTGTTCCTTGATGGCGCTATCGGTGCCAGGAGCGCCGCAATAGCGGGACCATGGATTGGTGCTGGCTCTCCTATGTTTACCTATTCCAATGATCGGCTCCACGAACGACTACTTGAGTGTGGTTCATACAGCACCGGACTGGCCATCCACGCCATAGGTGAACTGGCCATCGACCAGGCTCTGGGTGCGCTTGAAAAGGCAATGAAGCACGGCGCGCGCTATTCAAGAGTGCGCCTCGAGCATGTCCAGTTCATAGACGAGCGTCAGGCCAGGCGGGCCAAGGCCTTGGGCCTGATTCTGTCGATGCAGCCAAATTTCTCCAGTGACACGATAGACTATGCCGACCGCCTGCCGGCATCATATCTGGATCGCAATAATCCGTTCAGGATGCTTATCGATGACGTTGGATTCGTGCCTGGCGTTGATTTGATCTTCGGTTCTGACGGAATGCCCGATGGCATAGCGTACGCTGCCACTGTTTCGCTCTTTCCAGCCTGCCCGGTGCAACGGCTGTCAATCGATGAGCTTGTTGCCGGCTACGGACCAGCGCGTGGAATCAGTGGTTCAACGACCATAGACATAGACCATAATGCCAAGCGCGTCACGATTGTTGATGAAAAGATGAGCTGATACGCACGGCAACGGAATTGCGTTTTGATCAGGTCTGTGTCTCTCCGAACACGATGGCGGTAAACCGGAACAGCCGAGCGTCAGGTCTGGAATATGCTCCCGGCTCAAGCCCCGCCTTGTGACAGAGATTATCCAGCAGTTGCTGCCGGTCCCAACCTTGCTCAGGAGCCACCTGTGGCAAGAACACTCCTGATCTGAAGCCCCTGGTCAGGTAGACGCCATGTACTCCGGGCTCAACGTCTTCTGGTGCGCATGGCTCGAATGGCGTCAGCACCGATATCTCTATTATTATATCGTCGTATTCGGGCCTCGACAGTGGAAGGAATCGTGGATCCTCGAACGCGGCCGCGAGCGCCATCGAGCGCACCAGGGAACAGAGTTCGGTGTCCGCGTTCATGTGGCCGATACATCCGCGGAGGTTCCCACGTGCGTGGAGCGTGACAAATGCTCCGTGGCGCTCCTGGAGTGCCGCGCTGCATGCCGGCCATTCGGGAGTCTCGCCAAAGAGTCTGGATCTGATCGAGAGCCGAGCCAGGTCAAGCATGGTGCGCTTGTCTTCATCGGTAAAGAGATCATGCATCGGAAGCACCTCCATCCCATGCCGCGGCAGCGTAGTGGACTATCCTGTTGTTGGCCGGCGGGTTCTGATGCCGCGAATCATTCCTTCCCAACAAGCGGAAACGAGACCCTGTTACCGCATTGATTGCCAGCGCCGAGGCGATAGCGGTGGCGCCATGCACATGATGCCCCTGTGTTATGCCACGCCAGTCGTTGAGTGCCATCGAGGCTATCAGATCATCCGACCGGCGCAAGGCATCCGCCTCCACAAATGATGAGGCGAGGTTGGCGGAGACAGCGACCAGCGTCTCATCCGCGTCCTGTCCAAAGACAACGTCGATAGCCCGCGCAAGCGCAAGCGCCGTCGCGCCATCACCTGATACCAGCACCGGCACCAGCGAGGCATCCGGGAATAGCCTGCGCATGAATGGCAACTGCACTTCAATGGCGTGATCCTCAAGGAATGCCGTATCGCTTATGGCAAAAAGCGTGGAGCTCGACTCAAGATCCGCGCACGCGCCGCTGTCGATGGCAACCGGGCCTAATGGCGTATCAAACTTCCCGAATTCGGTTAAGTAGGCTCCGTGCTGATGTCTGTCGTGCAGAGGTGCGATGATGATGATGCGTCGTACCGGGCGGGAGGTAGCGGCCAACCATGCCATGGCCTGCAAGGCACCGGTACAGGCAAAGCCGGCGTGAGGCGACAGAATGAGTCGAACCTTGGCGGAGCTGTTTCGGTCGACCACTGATTCGGCCTGGACAAGCGCCCCATCGACGGCGGCAAGCAGAGTCGATCGTTCATCAGGGTAGAAAATTCCCGAGACCATCGCTTCCCTGATTGTGCGGTTTACTCCCGGTGTGCCCATGCGCTACAGTATATGCACGCGTTTGCGCTTGGCAATACGTAATTTACACGAATGATACTGGAGACCACCGTGCGCATTCTTGTAGCCGATGACGAGCCAAATCTCCTGTCTTCCATAGGTGCCTTCCTGAAAGCGGAATCGATAGACGCCGTGCTGGTCCCGGATGGCGCCAAGGCGAAGGAACGGCTGGCCGATGAATCATTCGATGTGGTCGTCCTCGACATACGGATGCCACTGCTCGATGGAATTTCCGTGCTCCAATGGATCAAGGACGAAGGGCTCGTGCTGCCGGTTGTGATGATGAGCGCTCATGGAGATGTCCGCGATGCAGTGGAGGCCATGAGGCTTGGTGCATTTGACTATCTTGTCAAGCCATTCGATCCCGATGAGCTCGTGCTGAGGCTGCGCAGGGCAGTACGCGACCGGCGTCTGTCCGCCGACCGTGAAGCCTCGCACCGGCCAACAGGCGAGCGCGTTCGCATGGTCGGGACCAGCCAGGCATTGCTCGAGGCACAGCGCCTGATAGCACGCGCCGCGCCGACACCATCAACCATCCTGATTACCGGCGAGAGCGGCACCGGCAAGGAAGTGGCAGCGCGACTGGTGCATGGGGCGTCGGGACGGCAGGGAGCCTTCGTTGCCGTAAACCTGGGTGCGGTGCCTGACAACCTGCTCGAGAGTGAGCTCTTTGGCTATGAGAAGGGTGCTTTTACTGGGGCTACCGACAGGAAACTCGGTCTGTTTGAGCTTGCCGATGGAGGGACGCTGTTTCTTGACGAGATAGGTGAGATGCCGGCTGCCATGCAGGTCAAGATCCTCCGGGTAATTCAGGAACGCAAGATGACCCGACTGGGAGGGACCAAGGGTGTGCCCATCGATGCGCGCATCATAGCCGCTACCAATCGTGACCTGGAAGCCATGGTCGCCGAAGGCACATTCCGGGAGGATCTATACTATCGCATCAATGTAGTGAGGATTTGGTTGCCACCGCTCCGCGAGCGGCCTGGCGACGCCATCGAACTTGCCGATTATTTTGTTGACTCGCTGGCGCCCATGATGGGCCGCAAGGGCATGAGACTTGCACATGACGCGCAGGCTCTGATAGCGTCATACCCGTTTCCGGGCAACGTTCGGGAGCTTTCCAACGCGGTGGAACGCGCGCTTATCCTGGCCGATGGCGATGAGCTTCATGCCTCTGACTTTCAGCTTGGCTCGCTTGCCAAAACCGGTGCGACCGCCGCGCCGAGCAGGAGCTCGTTTGTGGCCCCGGATGGCACGCCGTACGCGCTTGACCAAGTGGAGCGTATGGCCATACTCGCCGCTCTTGAGCGCAACCATGGCAAGCGGGAGACAAGCGCGACTGAATTGGGCATCACGCGCAGGACGCTGCTCAACAAGCTCAATGAGTACGGATATCGGGAATGATACCGACCCGGTCAGTAGCAACATAGTAGCGCAGCTGTTCGCCGGCATGTGGTGCCTGTTCGCGCGGCAACCTGATGGTGAAGATCTCTCCACCGGAATTCATGACACAATCGACCGTGTCACCAGCGAATTCGGTGCGCACACAGGACGCGTCGAAACAGCTTGCGGAAGGCTGCTCGGAAGGGGCTCGCAGCGGTCTGGCGGCCGATCGCTCGAAATACAGAAAGGGCTGTTCACCCGTGGCCGTTATTCGCTCGTAATCGGCCAACGCCGCGGCATCAAGGACAAATGATCCGGCCGCTGTCGCCACGCACGTATTTGAACCGGTTCGCCTCGGTGAACCTTGCATCCGCAGCGTTGGTCCACTGCCGACAAATCGTGCCACTGCCACACTTGCAGGATGGTTCCACAGCAACGATGGCGGCTCGCACTGGAGCACACGGCCGCCGTCCATGATGGCGAGCGTGTCGCCTATCGACATGGCTTCCTCTAAATCGTGTGTCACATAGACCGCCGTAAATCCGAGTCTGCGCTGCTCGTCGACAAGATCGGCGCGCAACCGTTTTCGCAATGCGGCGTCAAGCGACGAAAGCGGTTCGTCAAAGAGTACGACCCGCGGGGCTACCGCGAGTGTCCTGGCCAAGGCTACACGCTGACGTTCGCCGCCCGACAGTTCGTGCGGCCTTCTGTGCTCAAAGCCGGCCAGATCAACGCTTGCCAGAAGCTGTGACACGCGCGCCTCGATCGATGTGCGCCCGAGTCGTCTGCTGCCCGAAGAACAGCGCAGGCCATACGCAACATTTCCGCCCACGTCGAGATGTGGGAACAGCGCATAATCCTGAAATACCATGCCGATACCGCGATCACTCGGCTCATCGCGCGTCACGTCGCGTCCGGCGACGAGCACCCGACCTGAATCAGGCCGCAAGAGTCCTGCCGCCATCCTGAGCACGGTGCTTTTCCCGCAGCCAGATGGCCCCGCTATTGCCAACGAATGCCCGGGTTCGGCTGAGAGGCTGACCTCGACCCTGATGTCGGGCCAGGCCTTCGTCAATGTATCGAGCTCAAATGATACCATCACGCGCATCCTTCAGAAAGAAAACGATGCCGGTAGCCATGGCCAGAATCACCGCTGCCGCGCACGCCTCGTCAAACCGATAAGCACCAGCAAGCCTGTACAACATCAAGGCTACCGTGTCAAAGCCGCTGACAGGAGCGGCGATTATTGCGTTGGCGTCTCCCGCACTCATCGCGAACGCGAGCGCGAAACCTGACAGTACCGATGGCGCCGCGATGGGCAGCCGTACTCTCAGTGTCGAGCCGAGACGCGACGAACCGAGCGTCCTGGCCGCCTCGACAAAGCGCTCATCGGTGAGTCCAATCGATGACTGGATGGCCCTCAGCGCGAACGGATAGGCGGAGACGGCCTGGACCATGGCGAGAGCCAGTACCGACGGGCGTCCAAGAGCCATGCTCCAGCCATAGGCCAGCACGACGCTGGAGACACCCAGAGGCAACAGCGGCAGCACCCGGGACAGAAATGAAGACCGTGTCCGCTTGAGTCCAACGGATAGTGCAAAACCCGTGACTGACGCCAGCATCGCGCTACCCAGCCCTAGCGCGATTGTGTTGAAGGCCGCGAGCAGGAAGCCGTGCCTGGTGAAGAGCGAGATGTAATTGGCGAGACCCCAGGTGCCCGTGCCATGCGCCTGCGTCTTCACGCGCAATGACTCGACCAGTATCGCCGTCAGCGGCCCCATGAAAAAGATGACGACGAACGCTCCATACAACAGTGCGGCAAGGCGGCCCCTGACAGACTGGAATCGCGTCGGGGCTGCCCGCTCGGCATCGCGCCGGTCGCGCGCGGACTTGCGTTCAAAGACGCCATACAAGGCGAGTACGAGCATCGCGACCACGGTCTCCACGAGCGCGAATGAGCTGGCCAGAGGCCTGTCGAACTCGAAGCGTGCCGCGCGGTATAGCTCGACCTCGGGTGTGCCGACCCCTGCACCACCGAACAGCAGCACAATAACGAAGCTGTAGAAGCACATCAGAAACACCAGCGACAAGGCGGCTCCAAGCGCTGGCATAATGGACGGCACTGTTATGGTAAAGAACGCCCGGCGCTCCGAGGCGCCAAGGAGCCGGGCCGCGTCTTCATGTCGCCGGGGAGCGCTTGCCCAGGCGTCGCCGACGAATCGCATGACCACCGGAAAGTTGTAAAAGCCATGAGCCATCACGACGCCTGAAAAGGAGTACAGGAAGGTAAGGGGAGGCTCCTTCAGGCGAAACAACGCCATCAGGGCATGGTTCAGCGTCCCTTCCCGGCCATAGTAGAGAACAAATCCTATGGCGATGATCAAAGGCGGCACACAGAACGGCACAGCCGACATGGCAGATAGCAACCGCCTGCCAGGGAACGTGCGCCTGGCTATCAGAAATGCTCCAGGAATGCCTATCAGCGCGGCAAGCACGGCGCTGGCGCCGGCCTGGGCTAGCGCATAGCCAAAGGAACCAGTAAACCTTGGCTCCGCAAGTGCGCGGCCGAGGTTGGCAAAGGCGCCGCCATCGAGGAGCGGCGCAAAGGCCGCGAGCAGCGGTACGAGTACGATGATAGCCAGCGCCGGGAACAGTACGGCGCCGGAACCATCGACCAGTCGCCTCAGAGCGGCCGGCATCCGGGTATCAGGGCGCCTGCAGCGCGTCGAGCGCCGTCTTCATCGCCGCGTCCAGCTTCAGCGGATCGATCGAGACGGTCTTGCGCGGCTTGGGAGAGGCGCCATAGCTGGCTGGCAGGGCAATGCCCGGCATCACGGGGTACATCCAGTTGGTCAGGGGCAGGGCCGACTGGAACTCGTCGGTCAACATGAAGTCGATGAAGGCTTCCGCCGCCTTGCGGTGCTTTGCGTGTTTTGCAATACCTGCACCCTCTATCTGGATCGGATGTCCTTCCGCAAACTCCAGCGCCTTGTACCTGCCGGCGGTCTCGTATTCCGCATGGTATGCCGCGCTCGTCGTGTACGATATGACGAGCGGAGCCTCTCCGGATGTAAAGAGGCCATAGCCGGTGTCCCAGCCTGGTGACATGGTCAATATTGAAGGTTTTAGCCGTTTCCAGTATGACGACAGATCATTTCCGTATACGGCGGCGGTCCACGCCACAAAGCCAAGCCCTGGAGTGGATGTCCGTGGATCCATGAGTATCAGCTTCTTGGCATAGGCTGGCTTCGTAAGGTCCTCGAGGGAGGCCGGAGGTTCGGCAAGTTTGGCCGAGTCCCACATGATGGCAAAGCTGCTCCAGTCAAAGGGCGTGACCATCCAGTTCTTGTCTAGAATCAATTCTGCCGGGATGGAGGCAAAGGCTTTTGGTCTGTATGAAGCCAGAACATCGGCGGAGACGGCCTTGGGCAGAAGGTTGTTGTCTATCCCGATGATGACATCGGCCTGTGGTGTCTTGCGCTCGTCTATGACCCGAGCCAGCACCTGGCCCGAGTCTCCGGGCACAACAATGTTGACCTTGATGCCTGTGGCTTTCTCGAATGCTGGAATGACGACAGGCGCCGGCCCCCATTCACTGGCAAATGAATCGTACACGTACAGCGTAAGCTGTGTGTCCTGCTTCTGTACGCATGAAATGAATGACAGGGCAAGCGGCAGCGCAATCGCCATCAGCAATACCCTTGTGTGCAAGGGACGAGTGAACATATGTCTCCCTCCGCCGGTATTATCCGGATCAGGTTCGTCGGGTCTGTTCTCAGACGGCTTTGGTTCCAACGGAACCGTACCGCCACCCCGGTTTTGCTAAAGGTACGTCCACAGCCGCCGCAGGGTCAAGCGGTCAGGCTGAGCCACGCCGTACCAAGAGCAATGGTAATGATCGTGATGGGCAGCCCTGCCTTGAGGTAATCCCAGAATCCGAGCCTCGCCCCGCGTGTCGCCGCGCCTTCCGCCACTATCAGGTTCGCCACCGATCCCATGAGCGTCAGGTTGCCCGCGAACGTACTTGCCATCGCGAGCGCAAGCCAGGCACGGTGCGGGTCGGCGGCCGCGGAGGCGAGTGGTGACAGAACCATGACCGCCGGCACATTCGATATCACATTGGATATAACCGCGGTCGCGGCAGAAAATATCCAGGGCGATTCCGTGGCGCCCGAGAGAGCCGTACGTGCGAGCATTGTGAACGCGGTGGTTCTTGAGGCGGCATCGGTCATGATGAAAAGTCCGGCGAAGAAAACGAGCAGGTTGAAGTCCACCCCGATCAATATTCGTTCTGACTCCGTTCTTCTTGAAGCAAGCATGAAGGCAGCCGGTACCATGGCCGCTATCACGACAGGCACGCCAGCCAGAAATCCCGTCAGCATTGCAGCACTGGCCAAAACGCTCTTGATAGCCAGATGCCTGTCCAGGGTTAGCTTCCCCATAAGGCCGGCACCTATGACGCGTGCCTGGGCCATGTTGTGTCCGACGCCACTGCGCGACGCGGCTGTACGCCTGAACTCGCCAGGGAACACGAGCATGATCACGACCCAGCACACCACGAGGCCGATCAGGGCCGGTGGTCCCACCCGTGTCGCATACTCCACAAAGGGAATGCCACTTCTTGCTCCGATGAGCATGTTCTGTGGATTGCCTATGATTGTTGCTGCCGAGCCGACATTGGCTGCTGTCGCTGTCGCGACCAGATACGGAACGGGGTTCCGTCGCGCCCTCATGCTTGTTTCTGCTACGACCGGCCCAAGCACAAGGCACATAGTATCATTCAGGAACAGGGCTGAAAGCAGCCCCGAGACAAGTATGATTGACGCCAAGAACAAACGCTGAAAACCGGCAAGCCCCGACAACCGCGCCGCCACTATGCTAAACAGCCCCGACATGCGTATCGCGGAGACCAGAATCATCATCGACAACAGCAACGCTATCGTGCCCATGTCGATGGCGGCCAGTGCCGCCGACAGCGGAATGGCACCGACAAGGATGAGCAGAGCGGCGGCCAGGAAGGCGATTCCGGCCCGGTTCATGCGAAGCGTCGGAATTCGTCCGGCTGCTATCGCCGCCATCCCGGCAAGTATCAAAATATCAACCAGAACTTCATGGATCATTGCCGGAGTATACCGAATTGGGCGGTCCTTTGATAATCTGACGGTTTCGGCTACAATGTATGCATGGATCCAAAGAATCTTCCTGTTTATCAGCAACGCGAGCGCATACTTGAGGCGCTCGCTTCAAATCAAGTCATCGTCGTCGAGAGTCCCACCGGTTCCGGCAAGACAACACAACTTCCAGTCATCCTCCATGAGGCGGGGTACGCGCGCAATGGCATCATCGGCGTTACCCAGCCGCGACGCATTGCGGCCATATCGGTAAGCGAGTTCATATCGCGGCAACTCGGCACGCCGATGCCAGGGCTTGTCGGTTACAAGATGCGATTCGAGGACAAGACCAGCCAGTCGACGCTTATCAAGATCATGACCGATGGCATCCTGCTTCAGGAGATGAAGCTTGATCCAGCCCTCTCCCGATATTCAGTCATCATGGTTGACGAGGCACACGAGCGCAGCCTGAACATAGACTTCATCCTTGGCCTCCTCAAGCGAGTGCTCGAGGCCAGACCCGAGTTCAAGGTCATTGTCTCCAGCGCTACCATCAACGCGGAGATATTCAGCGCATATTTTGGCGATTGTCCGATCGTCAAGATCGACACGCAGGTTTTTCCTGTTACCATAGTCTGGGATCCGCCATCCGTCGAGGGCAACCCTGATTCACTGATTGACAAGATCGTCGAGATAGTCGACCGGATCATAGGCGACAAGCGCGATGGCGACATGCTCGTATTCTTGCCAGGTGAAAAGTTGATCAAGGACTGCATGCAGCGACTCGCGCTCGGGTCAAGCCGCAACCGCATCCACATTGTTCCGCTCTATGCGCGGCTTGGCAAGGATGAGCAGGAACGCGTCTTTGACAAGGCGCCTCTTGGCAAGAAGAAGGTGATCATATCGACCAACATCGCCGAGACAAGCGTTACCATCGATGGTGTGACCAGCGTCATAGACTCTGGCCAGGCCAAGCTCAATTTCTACAATCCGAAGACCTATACCGCAAGCCTCGTACAGGTGCCAATCTCAAAGGCGTCGAGCAATCAGCGCAAGGGCCGTGCCGGTCGAACAGCGCCCGGTTTCTGCTACCGTCTGTACACCCGTGATGATTTCGAGAATCGTTCGCTCTTCACCATGGAGGAAATATACCGGACAGACCTTTCCGAGGTCGTCCTTCGGATGGCGGAACTGGGCATTACCGATTTCGAACGCTTTGATTTCATATCAAAGCCGACGCGCTCGGGCATCCTGGGCGCGATGGATGTGCTCAACCTCCTTGATACCTTCGAGCCAGATCGAAGTCTCTCCAAGGTCGGGCAGATGATGTGTGCCTTTCCTCTATTGCCACGGCTGTCGCGCCTGATAGTTGAGGCGATACTCAAGTATCCCGATGTCGTTGAGGAAGCGATCATAGCCTCAGCCTTCCTTTCAACACAGAGCCCGTATGTGTTGCCACCTGGCGAGGAGCTCGAAGCCAGACGCGCGCACCATGCGTTCCGTGATGCCTCAGGCGATTTTGTGTCATATCTGAAAATATATCGCGCCTTCGTCGAGGCCAAACAGAAGGCCAAATTCAGCGAACGCAATTACCTCGATGAACGAACGCTGCTCGAAATTGTGCGTATCAAGGAACAGATAGAGCTGATAGTCAACGCGCTTGGCGTACCGATAGCGTCGGGCGGATCAACAGAGGATTACCTGTGCGCGGTCAGTCGCGGCCTGATTCAATTTGTATGCGCGCGGCAGGAACGCGGCCTGTTTAGAACGCTTATGGCGGAACGGGTGCAAATTCATCCCAGCTCGGTCATGTTCAAGGAGAACCCCGATTTTATAGTCGCCGGCGAAATAGTCAGAACGACGCGCATGTATGCCATGAGCGTATCGCCGCTGCAGCGGCGCATGCTTGCCAGGATTTCTCCTGTCGTCGCAGAAATCCTCCTCAAACAACAACCTGCCGCCGAGGTCTCTGGCAAGCGTTTTGTCGCTCCCGCGGCAGCACGGTCCGGCGCTCAGGGAGCAGCTGCCTCCAGGGGCCAGAGGACAGAAGCGCGCGACTTTACAAACCGCGTCAAGATTGGCGGAGAATCGTTCGAGCTGGTCATAGAGAAGAAGCGCAAGAAGGCGGTGCTCGAGTGGTCGGCCTTCAGCAAGGCGCGTGCGGCTCTCGATGCCGATGCCGGGCTTGCGTTCAGGGGCATGCTCGGAGTCGTCATGGTCGGTCACAATCGCCTGATGGATGGGGAGAAATTGGAAACGATCCTGCGCGTAGCCCATTGGCTCGATCCCGAACACGACCTGAAGCGCGATTGGCCGCGCAAGAAGCAATTCAATGTGCACGAGGATCTGGCGGGGCTGATGGCCGTACTCGACTCTGTGCTGCAGGTTTCATACTGGAAGCCCAAGAACCCCGAACTTGGCTTTGTCGCGATGTTTACCGATACCGCCGGAACCTATTGGTTTCGCGTTTCGCGCGGCTTCCATACGGCCCTCAACGAGAGCCTTGCCAGCCTGGAATCGCTTATAGACGAGATATCCGAGACCGCTACCCATGAGGAAAAAGAGCGTGTCGGTGCCTTGTACCGCAAGCTTTCGGAGTTCTTCGCATAGCGCGCCGGAATGGCAGCTTCTCTCTCCATGCAGGGAGGAAGAAAAGCTTGACATATTCTTCCGCAATGCATAACTTACCAACATGTCGGTAAGTAAGGTTGATGAGCCTAATGCCAGAACTCGTCTCCTCGATGTGGCTGAGCGCCTTTTCATGGCCCGTGGATACCCCGCGGTTACCCTCAGGGACATATGCGCGGAGATGGGCCTGACACACGCATCCCTTTATTACCACTTTCCTGAAGGTAAGCAGTCCATATTCATGGCGGTGCTTGAACGCAATGTCCGCCGTCATGGCGATGGACTCCACGCCGCCATCACGGGCAGCGAACAAAATCTGAGGAGCATACTGTGGGCCGCCTCGGCATGGCTCCTGTCGCAGTCTCCGATGGATCTGCTCAAGCTGACAGAGTCAGACATGACCTACCTCAAGAGCGACGACGCGGCCCTGATTACGCGTCTCGTCCACCAGCTCATTCTGAAGCCCTTGCGCGCCGTGCTCGACGCTGCTGTTGCCAGGAAAGAGATTTCGACGTGCAACACGGGACTGATAGCGGGTGCGCTTATCGGCATGGTGGAAAGCCTCTTTTCAGTGCCCGATTTCGCGGTTCAGAAAAGCAGGAATGATATGGCGTATGAACTGGTAGATATATTGATCAAGGGACTCAACTATAACGAAGGAGCACCGAGATGAATGTCGTAGAACTGACCGATGTACACAAGTATTACATGCTGGGCACTACCCGGGTGGACGCCCTGCGCGGCGTCAACCTCAAAATCGAGAAGGGCGCCTTCACCGCCATCGCCGGCCCATCGGGATCGGGCAAGAGCACCATGCTGAACATGTTCGGCTGCATCGACGTGCCAAGCTCCGGCACCGTGCTTATCGATGGCACGGAAGTGGAGAAGCTGGACGACAAGGAACTGACCCGTTACAGGCGTACCAAGATAGGTTTCATCTTTCAGTCGTTCAACCTCATTCCAGTCCTGGATGTGTACGAAAACATAGAGTTCCCATTGTTGCTGAAGCGGTCACTCGACGCCAGGCAGCGCAAGGAACTGGTAATGCGTTTCGTAGAAGAGGTTGGCTTGCAGGACCGATTGCGCAATAAGCCAAACGAACTATCTGGCGGCCAGCGGCAGCGGGTAGCGATAGCCAGAGCCTTGGTTACCAATCCAACCATAGTACTTGCCGATGAGCCGACGGCGAATCTGGACTCGGCGACTGGAATTCGTATCATCGAGCTGATGCGCAAGATCAACGAAGCTGAACAGACAACCTTCATATTCTCTACGCATGACGCGCATATCATGCGGGAGGCCCGCACTATCGTCAACATTCTCGACGGCATGATAGTCGGATCCGACGGGGCGGAGGGTTGATGCGATGCTGACCCTCAAGCTCGCCCTCCGCACCTTGATGAGGCGCAAGGGGCGCATGATTCTTATAGGGGCGCTAGTCGCCTTTGGTACATTCCTTGTTGTTTTTGGCACAACCATTTCTTCCTCGGCCGCTGTTGAATCGCGGCAGGCCATAGTGAGGAACTTCACCGGCGACTTCATCGTATACTCGGCGCAGTCGCGTGACTTGCCTTCGCCTTTTGCCTTCAATACGCCGTTGCCGAACATACGTGACATAGCCGCCGTAGAGGAGGCGCTACGGCAACTGCCCGAGGTCGCCGCAATGACCCCGTACGCACAAAACTATGGTCTGGTGCAGGCGGACAAGGACGGCACCAAGGTGGATCTGCCGTTCATCTTCTACGCGGTTGACCCGGCATCGTACGGAACGGTATTTGAAAACATACAGGTCACTTCGGGCAGTTTCTTTGGAACATCCGGTGCAGCGCAGTCGGCGGTAACCGGTCTCGCCATAAGCGAGTATCAGAACCAGCAATACCTGAAGAACTATGGCCTGACGCTGAAGGTTGGCCAGTCTTTGACATTGCTGGGTATTACCGAAGGTGGCGTGAATACAACCCGCTCATCGCTGGTTGGAATTTTCAATCCCAAACGATACCGGGGCGTTTTCGATTACATCAATTTCATGGACTCATCGACGTACGCGCAGCTCTATAACTATACAGGAGTATCCTCTCTGCCAAAGGAGTTTGACAAGGGGCTTTCCACCGCGTCTGGAGATGAAGCGGCAATCTTTGATCTGGCCGACACCAATTTCGCTGCTATCGATCTATCAAAACTCAAGACAGAGGTGCTCTCGGGTGCCACGATGATAGCCGTGAGGCTCAAGGATGGCAGCGATGTAGACGCCGTGATGGCTGCGCTCCTCAAGGTGCCTGGTCTTGGAATCAAGACCGCTCGATGGGATGCGGCTTCCGGGTTCTATGCGCAGATCGCCACCGCGCTCCAGGGCTTTATATATCTGGCAACAGCATTGATATTCCTCGTCGTCGCCCTGATATTCATGAACACCCTCATCATCAATGTTGTGGAGCGCACCGCCGAGATAGGCACGATGCGGGCAGTAGGCGCCGACAAGTCGTTCGTGCGCGGCCTGTTCCTTGCGGAGACATTGATACTCAATGTCTCCGCCTCGATTATCGCCATGATCATTGCATCGGTCGTCATCGTGCTGTTCAACACCAATGGTCTTCCGTTGCCGGAAACGGTCTCGCAATTCCTGATAGGCGGTGGGCCACTCAAGCTTCATGTGAGCGTGATGCCATTCATCCAGGCTCTTGCCGTCGTGGTACTCGTGTCGGTCATCGCCACGATCTATCCCGTTCGCGTGGCCACATCCATTACGCCTCTCAAGGCGATGAGCGACCGCTAGCGGTCACGGAGGTATATGCGATGATTCGCTTTCTAGGTGTAGCCTTCAGAAACGTATTCAGGAATGGCAAGCGCAGTTTTACGCTTGGCATCAATTACACTATCGTGACATTCATCCTCGTGCTCCTGTTCGCCTTCTCAAGAGGTGCGACGTCGACTATCACCACGAGCCTCACGCGATCGACGGCGGGGCACATAACTATATCGGGGCAATTCGCTGCCGGCGGCAAGATATACAACGGTCTCAAGCGCAAGGACGAGATTGAATCAATAATCAAGAAGACCCTTGGCGCGGACACCAGCGTTATCGCCCGATATCAGCTACAATCGACAGTCTACTACAAGGGCATTTCAAAGCGAATAGGTTTTCTGGGCATAGATCCGGTAGCCGACGCGGCACTACGTGGCCAGATGGTCTTTGCGGAAGGCGGTTGGGAGGCATGGGCCCAGGATCCTAACGGATTGGCCCTGCCCGCCGACCTTGCCGAATACTTTGGCCTGGTTCTTGGCGATGAGGTCGTAGTCTCCACCCGTACTCGCTTCGGTGCCTTCAATACGGGCATCCTGACGGTACGCGGCTTGTGGAAAACCGACAATTTCTTCATGCGGGGGCAGGCTATTGTGCAATTCCCGTTCCTGCGAGGGCTCGATCTGGCGTCTTCCGATGCCGCAAGTACCATCTTCATCTATGTGCCCGAACCGAAAAATCTGGCCGCCCGGCGCGATGCATTGTCACAGGCATTGCTTGCCGCAGGATTCGAGGTAAGCAAACCAAAGACCGACGCGGAGGCCATATCGGCAATCTCGGCGGCGAGTACCAAGTATGAAGCCGACACGCTGGGGCGCGATCGAGTGATGCTCAAGCTTGCCACGCTGGATGAAGTCCTGGGCATAGTCAGAAGCGTGCTCGGCGCCATCAACGCGCTGGGCGGCCTCGTGGCAGCGGTGATGTTGTTCGTGATTGCCGTATCGATATTCATAAACCTGCGGATGAGCGTAAACGAACGGCTCAAGGAAATAGGAACGATGCGCGCCCTTGGCTTTCAGGCCGGCGGCATAACAGCCATCTTCATGGCCGAGAGTGTGTCCCTTGCTCTGATATTCTCGACAGCGGGTGCCATGCTTGGAGCCATCATGGCTCTGGCGGTCGGCTATCTCATAAGCCTGCCTCCAGGTGGCAACCTGGGCATATTCCTGAACGCCGGGCATCTGTCGCTGATCCCTCTGCCCTTGGACATGCTTGCCATAATTCTGATCATAGGCCTTTTCGCGGCCATGTTCTCATACTTCCCGGCAAGGCGCGGCGGTCTGATACGCCCCGTCGAGGCCTTGACCAGTACATTCTGATGAGGAGCACGACATGAAAATACGGATACTTCATATCATTCCGATTCTGGCGCTCTGCATGGTCGGCAACGCTGCCGCGCAGGGTACCGCGGGTCCAGTTCCGTCACCGTTGCGCAACGATCCAAAGGCTGTAGGTCTGGTCACCGCATTCGAGTCGAAGCTCAACCTCGAAGGCCTCGACCTGACCAGTACCTTTACCATAGTCCAGAAAAAGGAAGGCGAAGCCGATCGTGTGCTACAGATCAAGATTTACCGACGTGATGCCGCCGACAGCTTCACCTTGATATTCCAGTATCCCGACAGCGAGAAGGGCAAGGGATACTGGAGAAGCAAGGATGACCTGTACCTCTATCTACCAACTACCCGCGAATTCGTATACAGAAACAGAAAGGACGACGTGGGCAGCACCGATGTTCGCACCGACACGTTTGGCAGCACGAGGCTCATGGATCAGTACTGGCTCAGTTATGGCGGCACCGCAACAGTGTCCAAATGGGAATGCGATGTCATCAGGCTCGATGCCAAGCAGCTCGATGTATCATTCCCGATACAGAAATGGTACGTGCGCAAGACCGACGGTCTTCCTGTCAAGGTGGAGAACTTCAGCGCGTCAGGCACGTTGCTTCGAACCAGCTACTATGTCGACTACCAGAAAGTCGCCGCTGACAAGTATCTCTTTACCAAATTGCTGGCTATCAACGAGCTTGAAAAAGGCCAGCGCACCTTCATTACCAATGAAGGCATATCCACAGCCAAAATACCCGATTACACCTTCTCCAAGGCGTTCCTCGAGGAACAGTCACGCTAGCAGCAGAAAGGCAGACATGCATATGGTTGAATATGGTTCCTTTCGATCTGTATCCCGATTGGCTCCCGCGCTTGTGCTGATTGTGACTATGGCGAGCGCTTCGCCAGCGTTCGCCCAGGTCGCTGCGGCCGATGATCCGTTCAACGCCGCCTCGTTTGATACCACGGTCAGCGCCAGCGTCGCGCCCGGAGGTCAGGCCACCACTACAGTGCTTGCTGGTGGCACCATACTGGTCTCCGCGATGGCATCGGTGCCTTCAACGTGGGACGGATATTCGGCTTCGTCATCGCTTTCTGGCAGGTTGTTCGTCAAGCTGATGATGCCTGATTATGGCTCATTCTATGCGGCCTATAATGCAGTACAGACTGTCTTCGCGGGAATCGCTGGCAGCATTTCGGATGCAGGGCCCGCGCCAGACCTGTATGCGCCGACGCTCGCCCTGTCAGAACTGCACTGGAGCTTCGATATAGGCAAGCTTGTATTTGTCAGGCTAGGCAACCAGCTCATATCCTGGGGCCCATCGCGTGTGTGGACCCCGGTCGACTTCATCAACCTGCAGAAAATAGACGCGTTTCAGAGCGTCGACCTGCGAGTGGGTAAACCAGGCCTCAGGGTACATGTACCATTGCCATCGGCCAACGCGTTTCTCTTTACAGACTTCTCTGGTCTGGTCAAGGCGGGGGCGGTTCAGAATCCGGCCGAGAGCGTAGCCTGGGCGGCCCGCTTCGACGCCACTGTCGGTGATGTTGAACTCGGTCTGACAGGATTTGCGGGAGCCAGCGTCCAGGACAAACTGGGTCTTGATTTTTCTGGTCACGTGCTTGGATTGAGTCTGTACGGCGAGTCGGCTTATACGCCGGCCTATGACTCCGGTTCGGAGAACCTGGCCATTGCATTGGGGGCGAGTCGAGTCGTGGGAGACCTGAAGCGATGGACCGTCTCGTCAGAGTTGTTCTACAACTCCAGTGGCTCGGATCTTACCGGTCAGTATGCTGCGATGGCTGGAATGGAGACGCTGAATCCGCTGTACATGGGACAATTCTATGGGTACGCCTCGGTGCGGGCGACCGAGTTGCTGGCTTCATCCCTGACATCCAGTCTATCGGCTTTGGCCAATCTGAGCGACCAGTCTTTCATAGTCAGATTCACGGAATCGTTCACGATTCAGAACGCGGTGCCATTCGACGTCACCGTGTCCTGGAGTGGCGGCGGCGCCGACAAGGAATTTACCTGGGCAACGTCTGACAACGCGATTGCTGTCTCGTTCAGCGTGCGCGCTGATTTTTAAATCAGCCCCGCTTCGTGAAGTATAGTTCCCTGATGGGTCTGCCGTCATTGATCGCTCGTTGTTCGAACTTGGTGATGGGCCGCCACGGTTGCCGTTCGGCCCATGCATCGGAGTTGTTCATCAAGGCGGTCTCCGCCCTGAGTGTATCGAGAGTCGCGACAGCATACTCTTCCCAATCGGTCACGTAGTAGATATAGCCGCCCGGCTTGAGCTTGTCGGCGAGCAGGCGCACGAATGCAGCGCTCATGATGCGCCGTTTGTGATGGCGCTTCTTGGGCCATGGATCCGGAAAGAATATATGGAACCCATCGACGCTTGATGTTCGTATCATGGCGTCTATTACCTCGACCGCGTCATGCCTGCATACGCGCAGGTTCTCTATGTTTCGTGATGCTATCTCCGAAAGCAATTTGCCTACGCCCGGCGCGTGCACCTCGAGACCCAGGAATCTGGCCGCCGGAAGCGCCTGCGCTATTGCCGCCGTAGCAAGCCCCATGCCAAAGCCAACCTCGACGATGAATGGCCCGTCAGAACCGAAGAGACTCATGGCGTCGACTGATGCCTCCGGATTCCATGAGACGCCATAACGCACATAGAGCTGCGCGAGGGCTTCCTTCTGCATGTCGGTCATGCGGCCAGACCTGATGACATAGCTGCGAATGCCTATATCGCGGACAGAGAGTGGACCATTCAGTCCCGGAGTCGTTTCTTCCACGCAAAAAATCCAATCTCCGCCTTAGGATCAAATCCATAGACGGTCATAAAATCAGCCCCGGTGCGCCAGCCACCTTTGGGCCACAGCGCGTCGAGTGCTGTTATGCCTGGCTTGACCGGGGCCGTCATCACGACATTGCCTCCGGCATCCAGGAAAAACACGGTATTGAGAGGGCAGGGCGTATCCAGTCTGATATCCGTCCCCGACAGCACCAGCACGGGCATCGCCAGATCATGTGTCGAGGGAGCAGACAGCATAAATGTTCGCTCGTCACGTTCGCCGGCTTTGTCGACGAGTATGGCTCGGTATGAACCACGTGGCATTACTCCGCCCGTCGAGCGTAACCCGTTGCTGCCCAGCCAGCTTCCGGAACCATCGTCCTTCTGCACCCAGTCATCTGCGGTCAGCGTCCAGCAGAGTTCCGATCCATCGTGTACCACGTAGAGATACTCGATATCGGACACGCCATCGGCATCGGCTACCGACGCGAAGCAGGACAAGCGCTCCTCGCGGTGGCCCTCCGCATCAGTCACCACGACGACAAGCCTCGACTCGACAGAGCCCAGGCTTGGTGGTTTGACCGCGCAACCCGCGGCCGCCACGGAAACCGCCACAGTGACAACAAGAGACGCGGCCAGGCGCGATGCGCGGGCAGGTGAATGGATCACCGCACCTGTGCCATCGCTGCGGCTATGTCACCGACATCGGCATATTCGACATTCGTCCGCGTTGCCAATTCGCGCAGTATCCAGACGCCACGAGCCTTCTCGCCGGTTCCCCTAACCAGGGCATGGCTGGCTCCCTTGGTTTCGGCGTAGGCAAACTGCTGGCCTGTCTTGCGAGTGTCGGGGAATACTTCGCAGGCGATGCCCGAGAGGCGCAAAGTCTGAGCGGCTGCCTGGTATTCCGCCGCAAGCGCTTCCTCGATGTTGATGACGACGGCTCGCGTGTAGCCCGCGGTCTTGCGCGTCTTTCCCGTGGTCTCGAGCGCCGCAATCAGTCTGTCTATCCCGACTGACGCACCGACTCCTGGTAATCGCTGTGTCGTGTATAGCGATGCCAGATCATTGTAGCGACCGCCGGAACACACGGAGCCTATCTGGGGAATGGCATCGAGGAATGTCTCGAATACGACGCCGGTGTAGTAGTCAAGACCGCGCGTAATGTTGGGCGCAAGGGTAATCTTCGAGCCAAGACCGCATGCCTGGGCCATGGCCATGATATCGGCCAGCCTGGCCGAATCGGGATTGTCACCTCCGGCAAGGCGCGTAATCCTGTCAAGTGTCGTCATGTAGTCATCGCCGCCGCGTATGAATTCGAGTATATCCGTGGCGGCCGCATCGCCGGCCAGTTCTGCAAGCAGTCGTCGCGTCTCATCGACGCCTATCTTGTCAAGCTTGTCAACGACCCGCAGTACCTCGACCGACCTGTCGGCAATGCCAACCCTGGCAAGGAAGCGGTTGAAGACGCCCCGGTGATTGATGCTGATCGTAGCGCCATCGACGCCGAGCGCTTGCATCGCCGCGGCTATGGTAGCGACAATGTCGAAATCGGCCGCCGCCGTATCGACGCCGACGATATCAAAGTCGCACTGCATGAACTCCCGGTACCGGCCGCGTTGGGTATTCTCGCCTCGCCAGACCTTGGCCATGTGGTAGCGCTTGAATGGCAAGTACAGTTCCGCGGAATGCTCGGCCATGAAGCGTGCGAACGGCACCGTCAGATCAAAGCGCATGGCGACATCACGGCCGCCATTGTCCTTGAAGCGGTATACCTGCTTCTCTGTCTCGCCGCCGGCCTTGCCCAGCAATATTTCCGCGTACTCCAACACCGGTGTATCGATGGGCACGAAGCCGAAGCTCCTGAAGGCCGATGTCAGTGACTCAAGCAGGGCTGCGCGCTCCATTTCTGCGGCAGGAAGAAAATCCCTGAACCCCTTGAGGACGCGCGGCTGAATTATGTCTGGCATGGGCACACTCCTTGCATAGTAGCCGGATTATGGCTCAATTTCGCGCCAAAGCGCAAGCTCATGTGTCCTTGACAGTCCGGGCTTGCCCGGTAAATCATGGGGCATGCTGTTTGTCATCGATGCGGGCAATACCAATATAGTCGGCGGGATCTATGATTCAGGTCATCTCCTTGAGACGCTGCGGATACGCACTGTCCCCGGCAAGACCGAGGATGAGTATGGAGTGGTGGTCAAGGCAATACTGCTAGATCGCGGCATTGATATCACATCGATCAACCGCGTCATCCTCAGCTCGGTCGTGCCGCAGCTGACGGCATCAGTCGAGAAGATGGCGCGGCATCTATTCGGAGTGGAACCGGTGGTTCTTGGTCCGCTGGTTTATGACAAGCTGCCGGTCTCCGTGGTTGCGGCACATGAAATAGGGTCTGATCTCGTGGCGGACGCGGTTGCCGCGTGGAATCGTTTTGGCGGCGCCTGTCTGGTCGTGGATTTCGGCACCGCCCTGACATTCACTGCGGTAGATGCACGCGGCGCGATCGTAGGCGTCTCGATAGCGCCCGGACTCGGTACGGCAGCCGGCTCATTATCCAAGGCAACCGCACAGCTGCCATCGGTGCCTCTTGAGGCGCCAGCTTCGGCCATGGGGCGAAATACCATCGAGGCCATACAGGCTGGCGTCGTACTGGGCTACACGGGACTGGTCGAGTACATGGTTGGCAGGATCAAATCCGAGCTCGGTGGAGCCAAAGTCATAGCGACCGGCGGATTGTGCAGGGTACTGACAGGGCTGACCACCGTATTCGACGAAATCGATCCGGACCTTACCCTCGGTGGCCTGGCCGAAATGGAGCGCTACCTCTACTGATCGCCAGCGGCCTCATCGCGGGCGGCTATATCCTCAAGAGTTCCGAAAGTTCATCACCGGATACGACATCCTCGCTGGAGGCGTTGGTCCCGGTCGAAGCGTTGAGCACATCACGCAGGTCCGAGGCGGCGGCACGTTGCGCGGCCACGATCCTGGCCAGTTCATCAGCAGAACTTGCTATGACCGGCGCAAGTGTCGAGCCGGGGCGCAGGATCTGGTCAAGAGCGTCGGCAAGATCACGTGCCGAGCGCGACAAGAGCCGCAGGTAGTCCGGACGATCGACCAGATGGTCATTCTGCAACACCAGGTCCTTGACCCGCCGCAGGGCCGAGTCGGCCAGCCTCGCTGTCGCCAGCATGGCATCACCTATGACATCAGGATCGGGCTCGAGGCGGGATGCATCGCACAACACACGCACGAGGCCGTCTACAATGTAGATGTTGTCCTCGTAATGGATAACGCTTGACATGGGCACATTGTATCCCGGCGATTGCTTCAGGTAAAGCGCCCCGATCGCTTGAACCTGCAACGCGTTTCGGGATACAATGCGCCGATTTGTCTGCACATGCTCGAGCATGCTTCGGCATGGTCGATTCATGTGCTTACGACTCCTTATCCGTCCGTTGTAGAGACGGATCACAAGACCACAGGGAGGATCAATGCGACCCTACGAACTCACCGTAATCTTTGCGACGGAAGAAGAACTCTACCGTCCCGCGAAGGAAGCAGTCTCCGCCACGCTCAAGCAGCTCGGCGGCGAAATCGTCAAAGAAGACGAGCTTGGCGAACGCCAGCTTGCCTATGAAATCAAGGACAGGATGCGCGGACGCTATGTACTGTACATAGCCAATCTTCCGCCAGACAAGCTTGTCGCCGCGGAGAAAGTCTTCAAGCTCGAAAAAAGCATACTGAAGTATCTTTTTGTCCGGGCAGATGACTGACGGAGGTACTACATGGCCGATCTGAGCATTGCCGTACTGGTTGGCAGACTGACCCGCGACGCGGAACTCAAGTATACCAATTCAGGACAGGCAGTCTGTCATTTCTCGATTGCTACAGGCTCGCGCAAGAAGAAGGGCGATCAGTGGGTTGACGAAGCCAGTTTCTGGGACGTCGACCTCTGGGGCAAGCAGGGGGAATCGATCAACCAGTACCTCGTCAAGGGAAAGCTGGTCGCTGTCGAAGGCGCGATGCGACAGGATCGTTGGGAGCAGGACGGCCAGTCCCGGATGAAAGTGATCATCAGCGCCAATACCGTGCAGTTGCTTGGCTCAAACACCGGAGGCCAGTCCCAGGACTCGTCGCAGAGTTCGGGTTCGGGCGCATCTGCGGGGTCTCAGGGAGCTCAGCATGGTGGTCAGCGTGATTACCCCAGCCGTGACCGTCCTCAGGGACCGGCGTCACAGGCACCTTCGCCCGATGATTTCTCGGACGATATACCGTTCTAGAGGCTGCTGGAAAGCCTTTTTCAAGGAGACTAACGATGTCAGATATGAATCAGAGGGAAGATCGAGGCGACCGTGGTGGTCGTGGCGATGAGCCGAGGCGAGAGGGTGACGATCGCGGTGGACGCGGCGGACGGAAGGGATTTTTTCGCAAGAAGGTCTGCAAGTTCTGCGCGCAGAAGCTCAAGATCGACTACAAGGATCCCGACACGCTCAGGCGTTTCATAACCGAGCGCGGAAAGATTCTGCCCCGCCGCATTACCGGCTCATGCGCCAAGCACCAGCGCAGGCTCGCGGTTGCCATCAAGCGAGACCGCGCGCTCGCGTACATTCCGTACGTGACCAAATAATAGCGGTGGATATCAAAACCGGACTCGCACGTTATCGATTTCCTCTGGCGATGGGAGCGCTGACGGCCGCCTTCTATGGGACCATAGCGCTCGCTCCATTGTACCTTGTGCCGCTGCAGATAGCGGCCACCAACAGGGGACATCACACGATGCGTATCAGTTCGGTGTTTGCGGCACTGTTAATCACGGTGTGGCAGATTGTCTTGCTGTCAAGGGCCGGGGCGATGAGCGCCGGGACGCTTGCTCTCGGTCTTTCGGCTCCTGCCGCGATGATTCTGGCTCTTGTGCTGATGGCGTTGCCACGTTTTGAGCGCATACCATTCGCTATAAGGGCCCTGGCTGGAGGCGCGCTGGCTTCGCTGGTGTGCCTGCCTTCATTTATCGCCGCCGCTGGAGATGAGGGTGTCAAGAACATCTTCATGGCCGCATTCTCAAGCGCATCTTCGGCTGTCGGTGCGGAAGTGCCCGACACCGAAGCGCTGTGGTCGGCCATCAAGACTGGTGTCGCGTCCAGTTTCGGCGCCATCGTCTTCATCTTTCTCTTTGCCAGCGCATGGATAGGTTCGCGGCTGGGTTCGTTCAGAAGAACCATCGCCGATGGCGATATCCCGACGCTCAAGACGTACCACTTGCCAGTGCCACTGTTATGGTTCCTGCTTGGCGCGTGGGCCGCGTTGCTTGTCAATCGTTTCTATCCGTCTTTTGTGCTTTCGGCGGTCGCGTTGAACGCGACCACAGCCTTGTCAATCTGTTACGGCGTCCAGGGGCTCGCCATCGCCAACGCGCTGGCCGAACGCGCTGGTCTGGCTCCTGTCGCGCGGTTGATCATGCCACTCGTGCTTATCCTGCTTGTCGCAAGCGGGATTGCCGGCTTCATAGCCATTGGTGTGCTCGCACTGCTCGGTACCCTTGAGACCTGGATTCCGTTCCGTACAGCAACCAGTAAAGGAGATACACCATGAAGGTTATCCTGAACAACGATGTTCCAAACTTGGGCGAACTAGGAGACGTGAAGGACGTCGCCGCCGGTTATGCCCGCAACTACCTGCTGCCCAGAGGCCTCGTCTATCCATATAGCCCGGCAGCCATAGCCTTGTTCGAGAAACGCAAGGCAGAGATAGAGAACCGCAAGGCAGAGAAGCGCGCTTCAAGCGCCGATCTCAAGACCAGACTTGAAGCCGAAGAACTGACTCTGGACATGCCCGCCGGCCAGAACGGCAAGCTGTTCGGTGCCGTTTCAAACGCGACCATAGCCGATGAACTGCTCAAGAAGGGAATCCAGATCGACCGCAAGAAGATCGAAGTTCCTGGCCGCGTCATCAAGAGCGTAGGCAACTACAAGATCGCCGTGCGCCTGTATGAGAAGGAAGAAGCAATCGTTCGCGTCGCCATCAAGGGACATGTCGAGAAGGCGAAGAACACTCCTGCTCCAGAGCAGCCAAGGCGTCATCACCGCGAGGAGACACCAGTGCAGGCCGAGCCAGTCGCCGCGGAAGCAGCTCCCGAGCCCGCTCCCGCCCAGGAATAATTTACCCGCATGATTCCCGCCCAGCTCAAGGACAGGGTTCCACCGCACAACGCGGAGGCGGAACAGGCCGCGCTGGGTGCTTTGCTACTCGATCCGGACGCAGTACCGCATATCCTGCAGTATCTGCGCCCGGATGATTTTTATGTAAACGCCAACAAGAATGTCTTTGCCGCCATCATATCGCTCTTCGAAAAAGGACAGAAGGGTGACCTGATTACACTGGCCGACGAGATGCGCGCTCTCGGTTCACTCGAGCACTCGGGAGGACCGGCATATATTGCCAAGCTGACCGACGCCGTGCCATCGAGCGCCAATATGGAGTACTACGCCAAGATCGTGCAGGAATGCTCGACCAGGCGCCACCTCCTGCGGCTCGCGGCGGACATCAATCAGAAGGCGCATGATGATTCCATAGAGACAGACATACTGCTTGACGAATTGCAGGAGAGCATTTTCGAGGTCAATCAGGATCGCCAATCTGTTTCATACCGCAGCGTCCGCGAGATAGTCCCCGAAGCGATGAAGATGATAGAAGCGCTGGCCAAGAACAAGAATGCCTACACCGGCATCCCCAGCGGGTTCACCGAACTTGACAGCATGACCAGCGGCTTCCAGAATTCGGAACTTATAATCATCGGTGCCCGCCCAAGCGTTGGCAAGACCGCGTTCGCCCTGAACATGGCCGCCCACATGGCGCTCCGCGAGCGCATCCCTGTGTGCTTCTTTTCGCTTGAGATGCCCGACCTTTCGCTGACATACCGCATCCTCTCCAGTGAAGCGCGCATTGATTCAGAGAAGGTCAGAAGCGGCTTGATCAAGCCCAGCGACATCCAGAGCCTGATGGATGCTGCAAGCCGGATATACGACGCGCCGATGTACATCGTCGATGTACCCAACATCAAGCTGCTTGATTTGAGGTCGTTGGCCCGTCGCATGAAGAGCGAAAAGGATGTCAAGATAATATTCATTGATTATCTGACGCTGATCACACACGAAAACACCGATCTGCCCCGTTGGGAACAGATATCCAGCATTTCCCGTTCGCTCAAGGCACTTGCCCGCGAACTGCGAATACCGGTGGTGGCATTGTCGCAGTTGAAGCGCGAGGCGGAAGGCAAACAGCCGTCACTGGCCGACTTGCGTGAATCCGGATCAATAGAGCAGGATGCCGACCTGATCATGTTCCTGCACAGGGAGCGCGAGATAGACAAGCGGCACGATGAACGCTCACCATATACGCCCACTGATCTTCTTGTCGCCAAGCACAGGAATGGCCCGGTCGGCAAGGTCGGGCTCTTGTTCTTTCAGAAGATTACTCGCTTCGAATCGCTTGAAAAGGAACATGCCGGCCATTAGAATCTGTTCGGGGGGACAAGCAAAATGGATCTTGAAAAGAACTATGATCTGAGCATACTGGTCAATGATACCGAACGCATGGTTCTGGACGAGCTCGGCAAGCGCCTGGAGACAGCGGCGGAGGATGGCATATGCGATTGCCAGGACTGTGTCGTCGACATGGCCGCTCTTGCCCTCAACATGCTCAAGCCCATGTATCATGCGTCATTGCTTGGAACCATGTACGCGCACGCGGCCGAGACCGGTGATTATGCCGATGCCATAAAAAACGCCGTAGATCAGGCCGTCGAAAAGGTCAGAGCCAACCCGTCGCACGGTTAATGGTAATTGATCAGCTCGCATCCTCTGTCGATGCCATGAATCCAAGCTTCTTTATTGATCGATACCGTCCAGCAAGAATGCTCTTGTAGGGTTCCTTTGGAGAAGCTGAGCTGGTGTCAGGTACTATCTTCTGGTATGCCGACCGCGTCAGCCTGACGACTCCCGTCTGACCAGACTTGAGCCCCGTAATATGAAACTCCAGTGATCCTTCCTTGAGCCCATTATACAGAACCGCTATATCCGCCTCGGGTTCCGATTCCTCTGCCTTGGTCTGCAGAAAGTACTTGAGTCCCTCGACGGCGCGTGGATCAAGCTCATCGCGAAGCATGCGCGCGCGTTCGAACAGTTCCTGGTATCCCAGAAGAATCTCCTGGGAACCTGGCTCCGAGACCTTCCCACGGTACACCGACAAGCGTTCTATGTCCGGCATCACTGTCAGGTCAATGTGCCTTGATGACGACCGTACTGGCAAGGGCAATTCGGCTCTCACAAGTGCCCCGCAGCGTGGGCATATGGACGACGGAGACTCGCCCGCGGCCAACCTGGTTATCATGGCCGGGGCATCAAGGTCGATGAATTCCGGCACATCCACCTCGACCATTTCCTCACATCTGCACTGGATTTCCTTCATAATGGCCTCCATTCATGCACAATCGTATACATGCCGAGCTATTTTTTTGAAAAGAACAGGACATCGCTCAGCGTCGATAGTATGAACAGCGCCGCAACCGCGACCATGCCTATGGTCTGATATCGAAGCACCGTCTTGACCTTCGCGGCCTTGCGGCTGACCAGCTCGAAAAGGTACAGCACTATTGAGCCGCCATCAAGCAAGGGTATCGGTAGCAGGTTCATGGCAAAGAGGCCAATGGACAAGGCTGCGAGAAAGTTGAACGCAATGGACAGGCCGCCTGTGGATGCGGCTGAGAATCCGCTGGCTGCGACCGTGCCCACCATCCAGGTTATGCGAACCGGTCCGGATATTGCCTTGAGCACATTCGTACCCATGAAAAGCGAAGCGATTCCTCTATAAGTAGCAGATATCGTCTTGCCTGTTTCCGCGAATCCCATTGACAGGGCCTCGGCTGGGTTGCGGGCCTTTACCGAAAGTGTTTTGGTTTTCCATCCCAAGCCAAGATCGGCTGAGCCGTCAAGCCCATAGGTCATGACAACGTCAGACTCCGCCTCGACGCCTGCCCGCATATACCTGAGCACGGCCTTTGCGGGTTTGTGGGAGGTCAGATATCCGACTATTGCCATGGTCGAGTCGACAGGGGTTCCATCGATCGCGACAATGGTGTCACCCGGCTGAATACCGGCGAATGCGGCCGCTCCAGCGGGATCGACCGAGGCGACGAGCGGCTCTATCCACGGATATATTCCTATCCTGCCGGCTCCGGAATCCTTGTCAAGCTCGGGGATAATGCGTATCCCAACATTGCTGCCATCCCGATCGACGACCATGGTGGTCGGCCTGCGAGCGGAGAGCGCTACCGATTCCTGGATTTCTGAAAAAGTGCTGATCCGCTCGCCGTTGATCTCCAGGATTCTGTCACCGGTGCGAAGTCCAGCCGTATCGGCCGGATAGGTCTTGCCATCAAGACTGCTTGCCAGAATGATTCTATCATCCCAGCTCTGTACCGAGTAGCCCACAGACATGATTCCAAGATACATGAAGAAGGCGAGTACGACATTCATCAGGGGCCCGCCCAGTGCTATGATGATGCGTTTGACTGGTGGGGCTCCAAAGAACGAGCCTGGCTCCTTGGGGAAATCCTCAAGGCCGGATTCTATGGCCTTGCGATACGAGTCTTCTCCCTTCATGCGGCAGTACCCACCTATCGGCAGCGCGGAGATGCTGTATTTGGTGCGACCCAACCTATGGGTCAGGAGCCGGGGCCCCCAGCCCAGGGAGAACTCCTCGACCTCGACTCCAACCATCCTGGCGGCGAGGAAATGGCCGAGCTCGTGAAAGAATACCACGATGCCCAAGCCCACGAGACCGAGGATTATCGTAACAATCGTCATGCAATCTCCTTTAGGACGACCTTCGCCAGTTCCCGTGCCTGCCGGTCGGCATCGCGGACAGCGTCAAGATCATCGACAAGCCGCGGATGGTCATGGTCGAGTGTCGCGGCAACAACGCGGTGCAGGTCGGTAAATCGTATCGAGCCGTCCATGAATGCCGCCACGGCAATCTCGTCGGCGGCATTGTAGGCGACCGTGTAGCCTTCGCCAGCCATAAGTGCCTCGTAGGCCAGCCCCAGAAGCGGATAGCGCAGTGGCTCCGGCTTATGGAAGGTCATGGGCGATTGAGTCGGATCAAGGTCGGCAATGTGCTCATCGATCATATCCGGCCATGAAAGTGCATTGAGTATGGGCAACCTCATGTCCGGTCTGGATATCTGGGCATACAAAGAACCGTCCCTGGTCCGTATGAACGAATGTACTCTGCTTTCAGGATGAATGGCAACGTCGATCGATTCAGGAGCAAGGCTGAAAAGCCGCGCCGCCTCGATTACCTCAAGGCCCTTGTTAGCCATCGAGGCGGAATCTATCGTTATTTTTGCACCCATATTCCATGTCGGATGGGCCAGGGCGTCACGCGGCGTTACGAATGGCAAGCGTTCCAGAGGCATCTGTCTGAAGGCTCCACCGGATGCCGTTATTATGACGCCGCGAACCGATCCGGCGCCAAAGCGTTCCATCATGTTGAAAATTGCGGCGTGTTCCGAATCGACAGGCAGGATGCGCTTGCCATGCAAGGCGGCTTCTGCCAACGCGAGGCGGCCAGCCATCACGATGGTCTCCTTGTTGGCAAGCGCCAGGTCCTTGCCCGAACGCAAGGCCGCAAATGATGGTTCGAGACCATCGGCGCCGGCCGCCGCGTTGACGACAATGTCCGCGCTGGTATCCTCGACGAGGCGTATCAGTCCTTCGGCGCCAACATACCTGATGCCGGCTTCACGAGGCGTGGCGCCGCTCAGGCACAATGTAGCGGTGGGGTAGGCCATCGCGGCCTTGCGCAATCCCTGCTCGTCACGGTGAGCCGAGAGGCCGACGAGCGCAAAGAGATCCGGATGCCTTGAGACGACATCAAGTGTCTGTTTGCCTATGGAGCCTGTCGCTCCAATGAGGATGATGCGTTTCAGTGATCGTCCGGACATTTAGGCTCCGATCAAGGCAAGAGCCCCATAACCGCAATAAAGGCGGCAAACAATGGGGCTGAGAGGAGCAGACTGTCGAATGAGTCGAGCATTCCGCCGCGTCCAGGCACTATCGTTCCGGAATCCTTGACACCAGCGGCGCGCTTCAGGGCGGACTCAAGCAGGTCCCCGGTTACGACGGCGACGCCAATGGCCAATCCCAGACAAGCAAGCATAATCCAGTTGGCGTCGATCAAAGTCGGGAAGACCACGGGGCCAAGCAGCGCTGCAACAAGGCTGCCACATATTCCCGCCATGGTCCCTTCGAGGCTCTTGTTAGGCGAGACAGCGAATATCCCCCGGTGTTTGCCGAGTGTCACTCCGGCGAGCCAGGCCATGCTGTCATTTCCAAAGACCATGAACGCGAACCAGACAAGCAGCATTCCGGCCCCGCGAGGGGCACCAAGAATCGCTATCATTGCCGTGCTCAGGGCGCCGGGATATATAAGATAGAGCGCGTTGGCGCCGACTCTTGATACCGCGGTCCTTGTCATCGATTCGGTCCGAGGAAAGGCAAGGGGAATGGCACCGACCGAGAAGGCCGCGATGACAGCGACTGAGAGCGGCGCAAGCCAACCGGCGACAATGCTGCTTCCATCGCGCGTCAACCTGGTCAGATATACGGCGATGGGCGGTATCAATGCCATCATGAGGGCTATGACTGAACGGTAGCGCCCGCCATCAGGCTCCACTATTCTGCGCAACTCAAGCGCGGAACCGCCGCAGAATACCAGGATTATGACGACGATGGGCAGATGGTTGTATGAAGGCACCAGCAATATCAGGGCAAACAGCAGTGGAACGATTATGCCTACAAAGAGCACCCTGGTCATGAAGTTGTTCATCGCGCGTCGCCATACCTTCGCTCTCGCCGCGCGTATTCATTGACCGCACCATCAAGATGCTCAGCCGACCAGTCGGGCCAAAGCACATCGGAAAAGTACAGCTCCGAATAGGCGGCTTGCCATATCAGAAAGTTGGAAAGCCTCAGTTCGCCTCCGGCCCTGATGATAAGATCGGGGTCGGGCATTTCCGGCACATCGAAGTGTTCCCTGAATTGCGCCTCTGTAAGCCCCGAATGATCTGCGGGAAGGCGTTTGATGGCGCGTATGATTTCGTCCCGACCACCATAATTGATGGCCAGATTTACGGTAATTCCGGAGAAGCCCGCGGTATCGGCCATGACCTGCCTGATGGCGTCCTGCACATCTGCGGGCAGCCCATCGATGTCGCCCGAGTGCACAACCCGTACGCCCTGCTCACGATAGAAATCGAACTCGGAGCACAAGTAGGTACTGACCAGTCCCATCAGGAAACGGACTTCTTCCTGCGCGCGTTTCCAGTTCTCGGTGCTGAACGTGTAGAGGGTCAAATAGCCGATTCCCAGATTCCTGGCGGCCAACACGATTCGCTTCGCGGCCTTCAATCCCTCTCGGTGCCCTTCGGTGCGGGGCATGCCACGAGCCTTGGCCCAGCGTCCATTGCCATCCATAAAAATGGCGACATGCGCCGGTATTGATCGCGATGTGGTGGGCATACCTAGACTTCCAGTATTTCCTTTTCTTTTTCTTCGAGCGTCTTGTTGATCTGCGCGATATAGGAATCGGTCAACTTCTGGAATTCTTCTTCGGCTTTCTTATGGGCATCTTCTGGAACATCAGTCTTCTTCTTGAGGTCTTCAAGGCCGTCGCGTCTGATGTTCCGTATGGCAACACGGGAGGTCTCGGCCATGCTCTTGGCGTTCTTCACGAGTTCCTTGCGTCGTTGCTCGGTCAAAGGCGGAATCGCTATCCTGATTACTTTGCCATCGTTGGACGGGTTCAGGCCCAGTTCCGACTTCTGGATTGATTTCTCTATTTCGCTTATCAGGCCACGATCCCATGGTTGAATCACGATAAGTCTGGCCTCAGGCACCGATACGGTCGCAACCTGGGCTATGGGTGACTTCTGCCCGTAGTAGTCAACCCTGAGCTTGTCAAGGATTGTCGGTGAGGCTCGTCCGGTCCTGATCGCCGCAAAATCGTCCCTGAGCGAGGCTACGGTCTTCTTCATGCGCTCTTCGCATGCATTCTTGATATCGTCCATTGCACTCCCTTTCGAGCATCCTCTCAAGCAGGATCCTTAGACCAACAAAGCCGGTTCCGAGAACGGAACCGGCCAGCTTCAGGCTTGTATCAGTTGTCGCCAACCTTGAAATAGACATAGTCGATTATGCTGAGCTTGGCTCCGGCGGCTTTTCCAACCGCGTCCATCACCGCCTTGACGCTCTGCTTCTCGTCCTTTACAAAACCCTGATCGAGTAGACATATCTCGCTCATCAGTTTCTTGAGCTTGCCCGCCAGAATGCCATCGATGACCTTCTCGGGCTTTCCACTCATCTTCTCGTCGCCTTCAACCTGCTTCTTGAAGATGTCCTGCTGTTCCTTGACCCAATCGGCACTGATCCTGGTCTGGTCAACAAACATCGGGGCAAAGGCCGCGACGTGCAGGGCCAGATCGTGCACGAATGCGGCGACCTCGGCGTTCTTGAAAGCCTCTGGCTTGTCTGACTGCAGCTTGACGACCACGCCAAGCTTGCCTTCACCATGGGTGTACGCATGCAGATACTCATTGGCGCCCGCCTTGACCAGCGAGACCCGTTTCAGCGTTATGTTCTCTTTGATGACGCTGGCCAGATCCTGGACAATCGCCTCAAGCTCTGCATTTGGCGCGGCATAGTTCTTGTCCAGACTCAGCTTGGCCATCGTGTTGCCGCCCTTGATGAAATCATCATTGCGGCAGACAAAGTCGGTCTCGCAGGCTACGTCGACCATGGCGATCGCGGCCTTGCCTTCAGCGATGAACACGCGGCCTTCGTTTGTGGCTCGGCCTGACCGTTTTGCGACGCCTGCGAGTCCCCACTCCTTGAGCTTTCGCTCGGCGAGGGCAAAATCACCTTCGGCCTCGACCAGTGCCTTCTTGCAGTCCATCATTCCCGCGCCGGTCTTTTCGCGCAGATTCTTTATATCGCTTGCCTTGACATCCATTGTAGGCTCCTTATTTGGCGTAATACTTGTCTTCTTCGACGATCGGCTCCTCGACCGCGCCGGCATCGGCAACAGAAGGCGCAGCCGCTACTGGCTCCGCGGCCGCAACGTAGTTGGCCGGGTCGACTTCTACTTCTTCCTCTTCGACTTCTGGCTTGACTTCCGCTACGGCCGGAGCAGCCTCTTCGTCTTCCTGGAGGGTTTCGATTATCTTGAGGCCTGTTTCGCTCTCCGCCTCGACCACCGCGTTGGCGATGATCTGGGTGAACAGTGAAATTGAGCGGATGGCGTCGTCATTGCCAGGTATCGGGTAGTCAATGCCTTCGGGGTTGCAGTTGGTATCGACAACGGCGACGATGGGGATGCCCAGACGTCGAGCCTCGGCCACCGCTATCGCTTCCTTGCGGGTGTCGATGACGAACAGGATGCCTGGCAGCTTGGTCATGCCCTTGATGCCGCAGAGGTTCTTGTCGAGCTTGGCCTTCTCCTTCTGGAGCTGGGCCTGTTCCTTCTTGGTGAAGCTGGAGAAGTCTTCCTTTTCGAGCTTGATGAGGCGCTCGATGGACTTGCGGACGGTGGCAAAGTTGGTAAGCATGCCGCCGAGCCAGCGGTTGTTCACATAGAACTGCTCACAGCGCTCGGCTTCTTTCTGGATAGCCTGCTGCGCCTGCTTCTTGGTGCCGACGAACAGCACCGGCTTGCCGGCGGCGACAGTCTTGCGGACGACTTCGTATGCTTCCTTGATTGACTGAATGGTCTTCTGCAGGTCGATGATGTGAATGCCATTGCGCTCCGCAAAGATGAACTTCTTCATGCGCGGATCCCAGCGCTTGACCTGGTGCCCAAAGTGTACGCCGGACTCAAGCAGGCTCTTCATGGTGACTACAGCCACGTGTTCCTCCATTGGCTCCCGATCCAGTCGGAAGCCCCCTTCACTGTTTCTCGCCGTATTGGTGTATGCTGGCATGCACCTCGGCGGAAGATTCGGTCATCGAGCTATGACGCCCGGTTGTACCGTGTCGGCTTTCGATCCAAACTGGAACGGATAACCAGACGATGCCAGAATGGCATAAAACTCATGCAGTGGCAAGCCCACGACTCCAGAAAAGGAACCATCCAGGCGTTCAATGAAGAACGCGGCTCGTTCCTGGGCGCGATAGGCTCCCGCGACGCCAATCCATTCTCCGGTATCAAGATAGCCCTCTATCTCGGCTTCGTTCATCGGGGCAAAAGTCACCCGTGTCTCCGATAGTGCCGAGGCGCTGGTGCCTGTCCGCCGGTTGAGCACGCAGACTCCAGTGGAGACTATGTGCGTCCTGCCTGCCAGCATCATGAGCATCGAGCGTGCCTCGGCTCGGTCTGCTGCCTTTCCCAGCGCCACGCCATCAATCGAAACCATAGTATCGGCCCCCACGGCCCAGTGTGGCGGAACAGGCGCATTGCGCGAGCCTTCAACCACCTTCAGCCTGGCAAGCGCAACGACACGCTGCGCAATGGGCATGTGGTCAAAGACTCGCTCGTCAACATCCGCGGGTGAGCAGGTTACATTGAAGCCATGAGCGCGCAACAGCGAAAGGCGCCGGGGGGATGTACTGGCCAGGAGCAGAGTAGCCTCTGCATCGTTACAATCGATCATGAACAGATGCTATACCAGTACTCATATCGCTGTAAAGCTTGACAATGGCATCATTTCCATCGTACTACTTGCAGGTCGAGCGATTAGCTCATATGGATAGAGCGGCAGCCTCCGGAGCTGCAGGTGGCCGGTTCGAGCCCGGCATCGCTCAGTACACGCGCTCGCGCCTCTGGTGCCTGCGCGTTTTTTTTGACACAGCCGAATATCCATCAAGGTGGCAGACAATGGCGGCTCTTGTTCTGAAGCAGATCACTGAGAACACCTATATCATCCCGTCCCCGGCTACCATGGGGCTCTGGGTGTCAGGCAACCAGGCCACGTTGATAGATGCAGGTAATGATGAAGATGCTGGGAGGCAGATCCTCAGGCTTATCACCGAACGCGGGTGGAACCTGGAGATGATAGTCTGCACACACTCCAATGCCGACCACGTCGGTGGCAACGCCTTCCTGCAGAAGCGCACCGGGTGCAGAATCGCCGCCACATCCATTGAGGCATCCTTCATCGAACACCCCTTGCTCGAACCAACATTGCTGTATGGTGGTTTTCCGATGAAATCGCTATGCAACAAGTTCTTGATGGCCAAGCCGTCAGCAGTGACCGACCGTATCAAGGATGATGGCGTCATTCACGGAAGCCCGCTTCGAACCATGCCGTTGCCTGGTCATTTTGTCGGCATGATAGGCGTTGGGACGCCCGACGATGTCTGGTTCGTAGCCGACAGCCTCTTCTCAGAGCATATCATCGAAAAGTATCCAATATTCTATCTGTATGATGTTGCTGAACACCTGAAGACGCTAGGCCGTCTGCGTGGACTTCAAGGCCGCTGGTTTGTGCCCAGCCACGCTCCGCACACTCAGGACCTTGCCTCGCTGATCGACGCCAACGAGAGCCGCATTGCCGCGACACTGGATGTCATACAGAGGGCATGTGGCGATGGCGGAGCCGGCTTCGATGTCATTCTTGAGCGCGTCTGTTCGACGACAGGCATCAACCTGGACATGAATCAGTATGTTCTGGTAGGCAGCGCGCTTAGATCAATGCTGTCGTATCTGGTCGATGCCGGCCAGGTCGAACCGCGCATCGAGGCGGGAATTGTGCTCTGGGCAGCAATGAGCCAGAGCATGCCGGACCATACGCTCGATTGACGAGTATAGCCCGGCGAGCATACCATGCCGTCACCATGAAACCACTGCGCTACACAGGTTCACTCGTGTTCATTACCGGAGGATCGAGCGGCATTGGGCTCGCCACCGCCGTCGCCTTTGCTCGCCAGGGTGCGGCCGTGCACCTGATGGCGCGTTCAGACACTAAGCTCGCGGCCGCGGTAGAGACGATTCACCGGCGTCTGGAAGAATCTGGAATCGATGCGGAATCCTGGCCGTCGGTGACAACCTCAGCCCTTGACGTCTCATCGGCCGAAGGTGTCGCATCAACTCTGGAGGTCGATTGCAAGAAGATCGGCGTCCCAGACATACTGGTCAATTGTGCTGGCATAGCCAGGCCAGGGTATTTTCAGGAGTTGACGCCCGAAATCATGCAAACCACCATTCAGACTAACCTGCTCGGCACAATGTATGTCTGCCTGTCGGTCTACCGGGCCATGCTGGCAAGCGGTAAACACGGTCATATAGTCAATGTATCATCGTTGGCGGGTCTGATCGGCGTCTTTGGCTACACGGCCTATGGCGCCTCCAAGTTCGGCATCATAGGATTTTCGGCTACGCTCAGGGCAGAGGCAAGACTCCACGGCATCAAGGTGTCGGTCCTGTGTCCTCCCGATACGGACACGCCGCAGTTGCACGAGGAGAACAAATACAAGCCTGCCGAGACTCGGGCTGTCTCCGGCAATGCCAAGTTGCTGACACCTGAGTCGGTCGCCGATGCTCTGCTTTCAAGGCTGCCATCGAACCGGTTCATCATTTTTGCCGATCGTACCAGCGCCATGATTCACGCAATCAATCGATTCATGCCCTGGCTGGTGGAGTTTTTCATGCATCAGGACGTCATGAAGGTTCAGAAACAGGCTTCCAGCACGAAAGGAACACAACCATGAGCATGTCAACACGGACGACAACCGAGACACGCGGCGATATTTTCGACAAGTGCAATGATTTCGTCGAGGCGGAGGAAGCCAGAAATGGCGGGTGGTATCCATATTTCAGGCCAATTCAAGCCAATCGCGGCAGCAAGGTTGTCATAGAAGGCCGCGAAATGATCATGGCCGGTTCCAACAATTATCTGGGCCTTGCCTTTGACGAGCGGGTTCGCGAAGCAGCTACGAAAGCCGTCGAGAAATACGGCTCTAGCTGTTCCGGTTCGCGGTTCATGAATGGAACGCTGGCACTGCATGAGGAGCTGGAAGAGAAGCTCGCGGGGTTTGTAGGCATGGAAGCGGCGCTGACGTTCACGACAGGCTACCAGTCCAACCTCGGTGCCATTTCCGCGCTGCTTGGCCGTCAGGATCATGTCGTTACCGACAAGCTCGATCATGCCTCTATCATGGATGGCATATTCCTGGCGCGTGGCATGCAAAAAGAGATCACGCTGCATCGCTTCAAGCACAACGACATGGCCGATCTCCGCAAGGTGCTCGAGAAGATACCTCCAACCGGTGGCATACTCATAATCCTTGACGGCGTCTTCAGCATGGAAGGCGACATAGCCCTGCTCCCGGAGATACGCACGATTGCCGACGAGTTCAAGGCTCGGGTCTACCTCGACGAGGCACACGCCCTGGGCGTACTGGGCGCGACCGGGCGCGGCACTGTAGAGCACTTCAATGGAGTTGCCAAGCCTGACATCATGATGTGTACGTTCTCGAAGGCACTCGCTTCGATAGGTGGATTCGTGGCCGGAAGCGCTCGGGTAATCGACTATATCAAGCACTTTGCCAGACCGCTGATATTCAGCGCCAGCATGCCTCCCGCCACGATAGGCGCGGCGCTCAAGGCTCTGGAAATAATCGAACAGGAGCCGCAGCGTGTTCTGCGCCTGCAGGCAATAGCCAAAAAGATGCTCGATGGCTTCAGCGGCATGGGCTTTGAAATCGGCACGGCGGAAACGCCGATCGTACCTCTGCATATCGGCGACAATCAAAAGACATTCCTGTTCTGGAAGGCGCTCTTTGAGCGCGGCGTATATGTGAACCCGGTCATTGCTCCTGCGGTTCCGCCCAACGGCGCGCTCATTCGTACTTCTTTCATGGCGGTTCACACCGACGAGGAACTTGATATGATCCTTGAAATTTCCGAGGAAGAGGGCAAGCGGCTCGGCATAATCTGACAGGATTTGATCGCCATATGAAGAGGCCCGGCCTTCCATCAGGAAGATCGGGCCTCTTGGCATCCAGCGTATGTGGTCTTACTTGCCGCTTCCCGAGCTGGCTCCCGCCGCGGAGTATTTGCGCAGCTTCGTCAACAGGTCTTTGGCTTTCTGCTTGACCGGAGTAATGTAGTTGCCGTCCGCGATACGCAGGATGGCCCTGATGGCGGCGGGATCCTTGATGCCGTTGTTCTTGTCGGCAAGGGATTCAAGGGCAACCAGGCTCTCAAAGGCAAGGCTATTGTCCGGGAGCAGTATATCATAGCGATTGATGATGAAGGCTATGGTCTGTGTCACGTCGTCACCATCCATGAGGCCAATCTTGCCGATGGAACGGATAGCGGCTGCTATAACCATCGGTTCATCGTCGGCAAGCGCCACCTTCATAAGGATATCCTTTGATTCGGGCGTCTTGAACTCGCCGAGCAACAGGCATGCCTCCCTGCGGATATCCGGGAAATTATTGAGCGTACGCCCGACGCCGCCGGAACGAACGACCGTGAAGGTGGTCTCGCCGGCGAGATACTCAAGCGATTTCCTTACTTCCGGACTGGTCCGGCCCTCATCGACAGACTGCCGTATATACTGCAGGGCGACAAGCTTCATGTCCTTGCTGTCAGAATAGGCTTGCTCGCGAATGATCATCGTTTCGAGGGGATCCTGCAGATATGATTCCTCTACGGTTCGTTCACCGCCGGTCGAGGTTGTCGCAGTTGTCGTAGACTGGCTCCATACCGGTGATGATATGAGCGCGATTATCACGACGAACGCTCCTAGATGACGATTCATGATTACCTCCAAATTGCGATCTTCCATGTATCGCCGATTTTTTCAAGGTTGTAAAGTACCAAGCGCTCACCCTTGGCGGTGACCGTGATGGCTCGAATGCGTGTTGCCTGCATGAATTCTATATCGTCGACCCTGTCGTGTTGCCTGGATGGGTACACAACGTACAGAAAATAGTCCTTGAGTGTATTCAGGACTATACCCTGGCGCTTCAACACTGGTGAATCGGAAATCTGGGCGAGCGTCTCGGCCGATGAATAGTGGTCCCTATAGGCATCGGTCAATGCCTGTGACCAGGCGTCGTAATCCTTGGCCTGGATGATCGAATTGAGGCTGTTTATAAGCGCTCGTATGTCAATGAAGGTGGTCTGCTTGAGTTCGACGCTTACCGATGACGGGTCGAATTGGTCCGCAGCAGGGTTTGCATCCGGCTCCGGGGCGGCCTCCACCGCGGTAGCGTCTGTCTCAACCGGCTGCACCTGCACTGGCTGTGTTGAAACGCAGGAGATGAACGCCCCAAGGCATATGGAAAGCGCCAGAGCGGGCAGGATACGGCAATTAAGCACTCGTTGCATGTCACCATAGTAAACCCTTGTCCGGCTCTTGTCAAAATGACTTGTAATGGCGTTTTTTATTGATGGCAGCGATCTTTTGAAGTATGATAACCCCATTATATGAACACGGTGACCTTTGAAACGGCGAATATCGCAAAACTGCACCACATGGAATATGAGACTATGCCCGAGGTGGTCGTCTCTGCCCCTGGAATCGTGCGTCTTCTCGGAGAACACACCACCGATGCCGACGGTCTGGTTCTGGCGTTCCCGTTCAATCGGCGTGTGACCATAGCCTTCTCGAGCCGCCATGACTCGTCCATACGCTTCTTTGCCGCCGACCTGAACGAGCGCAAACGCACAAACCTGTCGAATCTCAAATTCAAGCGCGAGGATCGCTGGGCCAACTATATCAAGGCAGAAATCGCCTCTATTGCAGAACGAAACACTGTCAGAGGTTTCAACATCACCATCTCGGGTGATGTGCCCCAGGGATTGGGCCTTGGCTCGGCGACCGCCCTGCAGTGTGCAGCCGCATGGGCTGTCTGTCTTGTATCCGGTCACGAACCTGTTGCCGAGAATATCGCCAGATCGATTGTCGAGACGGACAAAGCATATTTCGAGCGCTCATCGAAGTCCGCAGACTACCTCGCCACTCTTGCCGCCAAAGCCTCGTCTTTTTCCTACATCGACGCGCTCAAAGGAACCGCCGAGTCCATCCCGTCTGTCCTGCGTGACGTTCAGTTGATACTCACAGATTCAAGAGTCCCGCGCCCCCCACTGGACAGCGAGTTGCGACAGCGTTCAAATGATTGCGCCACGGGGCTCTCGATAATGGTTGGCAGTGGTTCGCGGCGTCTTCGGGACTATACGATAGATGAACTCGACGAGTTCATGGGCATCATGCCTGAACGAGTCCGCCGACATTGCGCATTCATCGTAGACGAGGCGCAGCGTGTGCGGGAAGCCCGTGAAGCCGCTTTGCATGCCGACATGGCCTCTTTCGCCAAGGCGATGAACAAATCCCAGGCAGGACTGCGCAACAATTATGAGATTTCATGCCCTGAGATCGATTGGCTGGTCAAGCGAGCGCTGGAAATCGACGGCATCATGGCAAGCAGGATGATAGGCAAGGGATTCGGAGGGTGCACGCTGACACTGGCACAGGCCGGGGCCGCGGAAGAGTACCGTTCGCGACTGGAGGAATACGAGAGGATCTTTGGCTTCAAACCAAGCGCCTTGGAAATTTCTGTAGGCACTGGTATGATCGCCGAATAGCCGCTCCCTACGGGTAGCGCCAGGAGCGTCGATGAAAATTTTGCTGACAAATGATGACGGATACGCGACCGATGGCATCAAGGCCCTGGCTCGCACGCTGGGGACGCGCCATGAAGTATGGACTCTGGCACCAGACTCTGAGCGCTCCGGAATGAGCCATGCCATGTCGCTGCGGCACCCCATAAAGATCAGAAAACTTGCTGAGCACGAATACGCATGCTCAGGATCGCCTGCTGACTGCGTTATTCTGGCTGGACATGGAGTCATACCGTTCAAACCCGAGATCGTCATCTCGGGTATCAACAGGGGACCAAACCTCGGCACAGACCTTGTCTATTCAGGGACAGCCGCGGCAGCCAGACAGGCGACCATACTTGGTATACCTGGAATAGCCGTCTCCCTGGCCACCTATGTTGGTCCTTTCCAGTATAACGCGCTTGCCAGACTGGTAGCAGACCGACTCGATTACTTTCTGGATTTGTGGTCACCGGATGTGTTCATCAATCTCAATGCTCCTCCCGCGCAGGACGACCACGTCTATACGGTTGTCGATGCGTTTCCAAGCAGGCGCATCTATCGCGATACCCTGAAATTCTTCGACGGCCCCGACGACTACTCCTATTGCTTTTTTATGGATGGCCATGTCGATACCAATATGGAGCCAGGAAGCGACGATGATCTGGTCAACAAGGGCTTTGCGACTGTGACCAGAGTACTCGCGTATCCTTGTTCGGCTCAGCACTTGCAGCCATCGGCGAGCGACACAACCCCATGAAACCCGCAAAACCGGAAGGTTCAAGAGCCATAGCCGAAGCATCAGCCGCCTATCGTGAAGGCCAGTATGAAGCAGCACTTGCGATGCTCGCCGGCGCTACTGTCGATGAGGATGACTATCTGGACCTGGCCTACCTTCTGGGGCTCTGTCATGCACGGTTGCAGCGATTCGACGAAGCGCTCTTGTACCTTGAACAGGTCGTCACTGCGGGCGGTACAGACAGCCGTTCCGCGCAATGCCGGCTGACGCTGGCATACATCTATGCCGTTACAGGTCGCGCCCGACTTGCCGAGTATGAGCTCATGAAACTAGTAGACTCCCCCTATGAGAATGCGCGTGTACGAGCCGCTCTTGGCCACGCAAGCTGGAAACAGGGAAGGCTCGAAGATGGGCTTCGTTGGTACCAGAAGGCGCTCGACGTCGATGAAGACAATCTGACAGCATTGAATGGATACGGCTACCTCCTCGCCTGCGCAGAAAAGGAGCTTGAGACTGCGCTCACATGCTGCCGCAAGGCTCTGGATGGTGCGCCGAAGAATCCTGCCTATGCCGATTCATTGGGCTGGGCCTACTTCAAGCGTGGCCAGCTGGAGGAGGCGGGGCGTTACCTCTATGAGGCGGCAGAGGTTCTGACCGATAATGAAGAAAGCCGGGAGCATATCAAGGCTTTTGAAAAGGCGGTTCTGGAACCATGAGAAGACAGATGCTTGTGCTCGTGCTCGTGGCACTGACCATGAACGCAAGCGCTCAATTCGCATATCGCATACAATCGCCGCTTGCGGCCGAATCCTTCCGGACCGGCGTCGAGGCGTACGGCAAGGGGCGATACGCCGAAGCCCTGTCTTTATTCGAACGTGCGCTGGCTACCGACAAGAACGATCCACTCTGTCTGTACTGGCTCGGCAAGTCATACTACAAGCTCGGGATATCCGGAGTCGCGTTCGCCAGATGGAATGACGCGCTTTCCATTGCAGGTCCATCTCCATTCGTGGAAAGCCGGCTTGAGCTTGCTGGAGCCGCCAGTAATCCCGCGGGTCTACCACCACCTGATCGCTACGTTCGCGTTGCCGAGCTCATGGGAGACAAGGGCAAGACCATCCTGTTCTCGCGGCCATCCTGGGTGGAACCCAGACCTGATGGCTCGGCCTACCTGGTATCGCACGGCACCAATACTATCCTGCATCTGGACGCCAACGCTCGAATCATACAGACAATCAATGCAGGTTCAAGCGGCTTTGACAGGCCGTTTGCCTGTGCAGTCATTTCGGATGGCACCATGTTTGTCACCGAGTTCGAGGCAGATCGCGTGGCGCGCATGTCACCTGATGGACGTATACTCGGGTATCTTGGTGATGCCAGTGGCCCTGGAAGGCTTTCCGGGCCGCAATACATTACCGCCGATGCCGATGATTTCATCTATGTCGTCGATGTAGGATTTGCGAGGGTCGTCAAGTATGCCAGCACTGGGGCGATGGTCTTGTCATTCGGTGCGCGCAACGCCATGTTCGACGGACTTACGATGCCAACGGGCATAGCCATCATACAGGGCCGTGTCTTCGTCGCTGACTCCGCGCAAAAAGCCATATTCGTCTTTGATACCTATGGAAACTACATCGGTACCGTATCCACCGTGGCACTGGAACGACCAGAGGGCTTGCGCGCCACCGCCGATGGCCGGCTCCTCCTGGCTGACAGTTCAAGGGTGCTGCTCATAGACCCGGAGACAGGAGCCGCGCAGACCGTGTATCGCTCGGAACGCAGAAACGGCCGTATAGTATCAGCGGCGTTTGACGCGAATGGCGAACTGCTGGCGGCAGACTTCGACGCGTCTGAATTGGCGTACCTGTCGGATCCAGTGACTCGCTTCTCGGGCCTCTCTGTTGAGGTCAGCCGAGTTGATTCCTCAGCCTTCCCCCGTGTCGCGCTCGATGTACGTGTCCAGGACAGATATGGGCGCCCCATGACCGGATTAGGAATCAGCAACTTCTATGTGTCGGAAGGGATTACTACAAAGGAGCGACGCATAGAAGGCGAAAAACCGGTTGATTACCTGAAGTCATCCATTCAGCCAGCGCTCGACCTTGCACTCGATGGCACTCTCGATGCCTCCACCCGGATCGACATGGTCATGTTGCTCGAGGGTTCCCCAGCGGTCGCCGGCATGCGCCTGGAAGCCAGAGATGCCGTGGCGGCCCTGTATGCATCACTTGGCGGTGATGCATCGGCTCAAATCGTCATCGCCGGAAAGAATGCCCAGCCCCCGGTTTCCGGCGGAGCGGCTCCCATCACCAAGGCAGTGCTCAGTCTTGAGGCCTCCGATGGCTGGCGCTTCGATTCAGGGCTGCGCTTGGCTTCCGCAGCACTCTTCAATGGCTCTGGCCGTCGAGCGCTGGTACATATTGGCACCGGATCAGTCAACGAGGCGACTCTGGATGGGCCATCACTATCGGAGCTTGCATCAATTCTTATAGATAACGGCATAACCTTCTACGCGGTGATCATAGGAAAGTCCAGCCCATCCGAGCTGCTCACCATGCTAGCTCAGAGAACTGGTGGCGCTATCTACCGGGCGGACAGACCGGAGGGCGTATCGATCATTGCCCAGCTGGTACGAGCACATCCCACCGGCACGTATCGACTCTCATACCGATCGACGGCTGATGACGGCTTTGGCAAGTCCTATATCCCGTTCAATGTTGAAGTATATCTGCGCGATCGTTCTGGCAAAGAAGAGAGCGGATTCTTCGCACCGCTCCGGTAGCGGGGTTTCGAGCTTGACTCGCTCGCGGCATTTCTGTATAGTGTGCCTCGTTCCAACGCCATCTTAGCTCAGTTGGCAGAGCGCGTGACTTGTAATCTCGAGGTCCCCGGTTCGATTCCGGGAGATGGCTCAAACGAGTCCGGTGGCGATCGGATTTCACGGAGAGATTCCCGAGTGGTCAAAGGGGGCAGACTGTAAATCTGTTGGCTTACGCCTTCGAAGGTTCAAATCCTTCTCTCTCCATTATGCAAGGACCGCCTCGGGGCGGTCCTTCTTTCTATCAAGAGGGTTGATGCTATGAGCAAGAAATTCTGGGCAGAAGGCCTGCGTTTCGAGTGCGCTCGCTGTTCGGCCTGCTGCAGGCATGAGCCCGGATTCGTTTTTCTATCTCAATTTGACTTTCGGCGGCTTCTTGACCATAGTGGTCTTGCCTTTGATGAATTTATCGCTACATTCATAAGAACGGTCGATATTGGCACGGGCATGGCGCTTTCGCTTCGCGAGAAGAAGAACAACGATTGCGTACTATGGGGTGAGCATGGCTGTTCAATGTATGAGGCAAGACCGATTCAGTGCTCCACCTATCCATTCTGGCAGGGTGTCGTAGAGACGAAAGCAGACTGGGAACGGGAATCCAGGGACTGCCCTGGGATCGGACATGGTCCTGTCATATCTTCCGAGGCCATCGGCGAACGGCTGTGGCAGCGGCGCGCGTGGCCGCCCATCATCATTGACTACGATCGTGCATTGGAGACTATCGATGAAGATACGCTTCTGGGGAGTTCGGGGCTCATTGCCAACCCCGATGACACCCGCCAGACTTAGGAGCAAGATTTCATCCATTGTGCAACGCATAACTCCGGCCGACCTGCAATCGCAGGAGTCCCGCGAGCTATTCCTGGCTCGGTTGCCTGATTACCTGTTTTCAACCATAGGCGGCAATACCGCGTGCGTTGAGGTCAAGACCAATGAGCACTGTCACCTGGTCTTCGACGCCGGGACAGGCATACGCAATCTTGGGCAGGAGATAATCGATTCAAAGAAGCCGGCTTCGATACATCTGTTCTTTTCACATTTTCATTGGGACCATATACAGGGCCTGCCATTCTTCGCTCCGGCATTTGACCCGAGAACGCGCTTGTCGATGTATAGCCCGCTTCCTGATCTGCGGGAGATCCTGGGAGGCCAGATGAAGGCTCCTTATTTTCCGATAGGTCTGGACGCCATGAGTGCCCAGAAGGAATTCGTTCGTCTTGAAGGCCGAGGGGTGAGGATAGGTGCGGTAGATATACAGTTCAGGGCGATGAGCCATCCTGGGGGCTGTTACAGTTATGCCGTAGAGGAATGCGGAAAGAAGGCCATATATTCAACCGATACAGAACTCGATCCCAAGGACTTTGATCGTACTCCAGAGAATGAATCATATTTCAAGGGAGCCGATGCACTGATCATCGATGCGCAGTACACCCTGGGCGAGGCTATCGAGAAGCAATACTGGGGCCATTCGTCGTTCAGCCTCGCAGCCGATTTCGCCGCATCATGGAACATCAAGCGCCTGGTGCTGTTCCACCATGAACCGTCATACGGAGACCAGAAGATCGATACCATACTGAAATCGGCATCATGGTACTTGAAGCATATAGAAGATCAGGGCATAGAAGTGGTGCTTGCACGGGAAGGTGTCGAGATTGAAGTTTGAACAGATACTCAATACTGATCATGAGATGCGATTTACCGGGGCACAGGTTGCCGGGCTGTATGTATTGTTGCTCCGAGATGAAGAATCGCTTGATCAGCATCAGCGTGATGCTCTCGAGTGCCTGAGATCTATACTTTATGAAGACTTATCCATAGAGGACATGGAATGCGTTCAAACCCTGTATGCCTCCGCCACTGCCAGCCAAATGTCAAGCTGATGCCAGAGGCCGACCTATGACTGCGACGCAGAAGAAACGACCATTTCTTGTGATCCTGGTGGCCTTGATTGCATTTCTGGTGCTCTTCGCCATCGTTCTTGGAGTGGCTGGGCTTATAACCCTGTCAGTGCTCGACAGGCCTCCCACCGCCATGCCAGAAGGCGGGGTGGAATTTCAGGTCAGTGCCGGCGAGTCAGGAAACTCAGTCGCTCGCAGGCTGGCTCAATCAAGGGCGATCAAGTCGGAAATTCTCTTCAGGCTGCTCATGAAGGCACGAAGCCTTGATCAGTCCCTCAAAGCCGGTGATTACTTGATACAAGCCGATATGGGAGCGAGCTCCATACTCGAAATGATTGCCGCAGGAAGGCAGATTCTTGTCAAGGTTACCATTCCCGAAGGCGCCAGTGTCGGGACCGCAGCCACTATGGCGGAAGCCGCCGGGGTGGCGTCCGCGAAAAGCGTCCTGGATGCAGTCAGCAATCCAGCGCTACTGCACTCGTTGGCCTTGCCGGCCACGTCAGCCGTTGGATATCTCTTCCCCGACACTTATTTTCTTCCTAAAAACGCTGGCGCCGAGCAACTCGTACGCTTGATGGTTGAAACCTTCAGGAGGAAATTGGCACAGGATATTCCTGAATCGACAGGCCTTTCACCCGTCGAATTGCACGAACGCGTCATTCTTGCCAGTATTGTCGAGAGAGAATACAGGGTTGCTGACGAGGCACCGCTTATGGCAAGCGTCTTCCTCAACAGGCTCAGAATAGGCATGGCACTGCAGTCATGCGCCACGGTCGTCTATGTGCTGTCGGAGCGACAGGGAAAACCGCACCCCGCCAGGCTTTTTGATCGCGATTTGGCTGTGCAGGATCCATTCAACACCTACATGCACCCAGGCTTGCCACCGGCGCCGATATGCAACCCTGGGCTGACGGCGCTCACCGCCGTCTTCAGGCCAGCGTCTTCAAAATATCTGTACTTCAGGCTTATAGACGAAGCCGCGGGCAGGCACTACTTTTCAGAAACCCTCGATGAACATATCAAGGCCGCCGTACTCGCGGTCAAGCCAAAGAGTCAATGAAACGCATACCTGAACACATTGTGCAGCAGATTGTCTCCGCTACCGATATTGTCCGCATCGTAGGCGAATATGTTCGCCTTGAAAAGCGCGGAGCACGATGGGTAGGGCTCTGTCCCTTTCACAACGAAAAGACTCCATCATTCGGTGTCAACGAGGACAGGGCGTTCTTCTATTGCTTTGGATGCAAGAAGGGTGGCGATGCTATCACCTTCATAAAGGAAATTGAGAAGTGCGGATATGTCGAAGCGCTTGAACGACTTGCGGAAAGGGCTGGAATCGCCATTACCTACGAAGGTGAGGATGATCCGGCTGAATTGCGGGCCGCTCAGGAACGCGATTCGCTGCTGGAGCTCTACGAGCGGCTCGCCGGGACGTTTCATCACCTCCTGCTATCGGATCGCCGCGGCGCCGCGGCATTGTCGTATGCCAGGAATCGCCATCTGAGCGATGAGACAATCGCGTCCTTTCGTCTGGGCTACGCTCCATCCGATCGAGGATGGCTCCACCGATTCCTTAAGGGCAAGGCATATTCCGACGAGTTCCTGGCTGGTTCCGGACTGTTTTCCAGAAATTATCCAACAACGACCATATTTTCCGACAGGCTCATGTTTCCAATTTCTGACATACGTGGCCGAGTGGTAGCATTCGGCGGGCGCGTGCTTTCCGGGGATGGACCTAAATATATCAACTCGCCCGAGACGGCCATCTTCAAGAAGCACGAGACGCTATTTGGCCTCAATATGGCCGCGGCTGCGATGCGGACCGGTGGTGAGGCCATCCTCTGTGAAGGGTATATGGATGCCATAGCCTTTCACGCCGCCGGCGTTTCCAACGCGGTGGCCCCATTGGGAACCGCGTTTACCGAGTCTCAGGCATCGATAATCAAGCGCTACGCACGTGTCATCATATTGTCATTTGATAGCGATGAAGCGGGCAGGAAGGCCACAGAGCGCGCTCTAGGCATCGCCGAAACGGCGGGACTCGCCGTCCGTGTGCTCAGAATAGCCGGCGCCAAGGATCCTGCAGAGATTCTTGAGAAAAGTGGCCCCGAGCAATTGAAAAAGAATTCCGTTTCAACTATAACTGCTGATGAATTCATCCTTGGCAACGCCGAGACATTGGCTAAATCGGGCGGCTCCGAGTCGCAGGCCAAGGCTTTTGAGTATCTTTTCCCTTTCATTGCAGGTATTGGTTCCGATATACAGCGCGACGCGTTGATCAATGGCGCGGCCGTTCGTCTTCACGCAGATCCCGCTTCAGTACGAAGCGACTTGGATCGATTCTTGAAACAGGGGGTGGCTCGTCGTCCCGAAGCGCACGGAGCCGAGCTAAGCGTTTTCCAGGCGGGAGCCGATGCGGAACTTGTCGCCGCGCTGGCATCCAATGGTTCCAGCTTCGCCATGGCGCGTGCGGAGATAGGGCCAACCGACTTTGATGACGACGCACTCAAGGATGCGTTCATCGCGATGGAGGAATGTTATCGCAGCGGCGACCAGAGTATTACCGCGATCATCGATCGATTAGCGAGCAACGAGCTCAAGGCATTCATCATGCAGAAAGTCGCCGATGGAGCGTACGCCATCAATCCGGAGCTCTTTATCGTCGATGGTGTACAACGTGTCAAGGAACGTGCCCTGAAACGCCGCCAGCAACGCATAGTGGCGCGTATACGTGAATATGACCAGGAACGTGACGGCGATGAGCTGTCCCTGAATGACTTACTGTATGAAAAAATGTATCTTGATGGAGAACTCACCAGAATAAAGGAAGAGCGACATGGGCGACCCTGATATCGATCCCGCTATCGCAAAATTGCTTGAATACGCGAAGTCAAAGAAAACGATCAGCTTTGACGAACTCTCCGATTTTTTGCCGGAAGAATTTCTCAATTCCGACAAGATCGATGGAGTACTCGCGATACTCGAAAGCAACAACATACAGGTCGAGGAAGAAGATCTGCAACTTGAGGAAGTGCCCGAACAGAAAGAGCAGGGTGCGGGTCCCGCCTCAACACAGGAGAAGAAGCGCCTCGTATATAACGACAAAGAGAGCGCCGTTGACGACCCGATCCGCCTCTATCTTCGGGAAATAGGCAAAGAAAACCTGTTGACCGCGGAACAGGAAGTAGAACTCTCCAAGCAGATGGAGGAAGGCGAAAACATAATCAAGGGGATCATCAAGAAGAGCGGCATGCTGATTCCCGAGTTCTATCAGATCTCTGTCAAGGCAAAGCGCGAATCCGGTTCGCAGCAGCGCAAGGAAAATTCGGAGCGCATCGCCGAACGCCGGAGGCTCAACCAGTTCTATCGCGATGTGCTCAAGGATACCCAGGTCGACCTGCGCGCCTACATGGAGAACAAGAAACGAATCGCCTCGCGCGGTGGAGATGTCAAGGCCGATGACGCGCTGTCAAAGTCCCGCGAGGTGCTGCTGGACAGACTCGGTCTCGCCGATCTGCATCCGGAAGAGATCAACTCGTTCTCCGAGAAATTCATCAACGCGGCCAAGCGCATCAAGAAATACAGGCGTGAACAGGAACGCCTCGAGCGCACACTGCAGGTCGACAGTCTACGAGAACTGCGTGTGCTGGGGCGCAATCTAACGCTCAAGGAGCGACGCGAACAGATAGAGGCCGACCTTGGCATCGGGGCAGACGAGATCAAGGAACGCATCAGACAGATCCAGGTCACCGAGAAGAAGCTGGAGGAGCTTGAATATTCCTTTGAGAACAACTGCGAGGTGATCATCACGATGGCCAAGGATATAAACCATGGCAAGATCATGATGAAGAACGCAAAGGACCGGCTCATCAAGGCGAACCTCAGGCTTGTCGTGTCAATCGCCAAGAAATATACAAACAGGGGATTGCATTTCTTTGATCTTGTCCAGGAAGGGAATATTGGCCTGATCAAGGCAGTAGAGAAATTCGAATACCGCAAAGGCTACAAGTTCTCGACATACGCCACATGGTGGATCCGGCAGGCAATTACCCGATCCATTAGCGACCAGGCCAGGACTATACGCGTACCGGTACACATGATCGAGCAGATCAACAAGGTGGTGAGGGAATCACGCCAGCTCATGCAGAAGCTGGGCAGGGAGCCCACCGATGAGGAAGTCGCACAGCAGTTGGGCTGGCCGGTCACCCGCGTAAAGAGCGTCAAAAATGTCGCGCGTGAGCCAATCAGCCTGGAGACGCCGATAGGTGAGGATGAAGACAGCCTCCTTGGGGATTTCATCGAGGACAAGGAAATTGAAAACCCAAGCGTCCAGACCGATTATAAATTGCTCCAGGAGCAGATACGCTCGGTACTGTCCACGCTGCCACCCCGAGAGCAGGAAGTACTTCGCATGCGCTTCGGACTCGATGATGGCTACTCCCTGACACTCGAAGAAGTGGGTTTATACTTCAACGTTACACGCGAACGCATTCGTCAGATAGAGGCCAAGGCTCTCAAGAAGCTCAGACATTTCAAGAGAAGCCAGAAATTGCGGGATTATGTCGATCATTAAAACCGCAGAAGCGCGCGATCGTTGATCTTGGTGTGCATTCCGTGGTATGATCCGGCGGTTGTTTTGACATTTACTCAAACGAGGTGACAGTATATGCTGATGGAAGAACTTTTCGACCGGCTTCGCAAGTTCCAGGGACTTTTGATGGAGCGTGTAGCCATCGAAAAGGAAATACGCGAGCTGCCAAAATCGATCGCCGCCCAGGAAGAAGTGCTGACGCGGGCCAGAAAGAGCTATGGTGAACGAAGCCTGCGGCTCGAAGAGGCCCAGGCACGAGTCGGACAGCTTCGCGCGGAACTCGCGGACGTCGTCCAGCATAAAGAGAAGTCGGAACAGCAGATGGACACGATCTCGAACCCCCGCGAGTTCGAGGCCTTGAACAAGGAGATTACCGAAGCTGGCCTCAAGGAAGATCAGCTTCGCAAGGATCTCAAGCGGGAAGACGAAAATCTCCATGAGGCCGAATCGGAAGTCCTTGCCAGCGAAACCCTTATATCGTCCCAGGAGACAGAAGTCACCGAAAAGCGGACGCGAATCAAGAACGACGAATCGTCAATGAAGGCGCGCGTCTCGGAGCTCAAGACACTTGAGACAGAGACCACGACCGACATCGATTCGGAGGTTGTCTTCAAGTTCGAGCGCATTATCAAGTCAAAACAGGGTGTCGGTATCGTGCCGGTCAAAGGCGTTGTGTGTTCCGGTTGTTCAATGATACTGCCGGCCCAGTTCGTCAACGAAGTTCGGCAGAGTGACAAAATCGTATTCTGCCCGTACTGCTCGCGCGTGCTGTTCTATCAGGATAGCGATGGCACCCAGGAAGACATGATAGTCGATATTGAATCCGGCTCACTTGCCGATCTTGATGACTTTGGCGAGGATTCCGAGGATGATGGTTACGATGCCGAAAATGACATGGATGGTGACTCCGACAAGGATGGCATCGGCGATTCGGACGACTGAGCAATATCAAGGGGCGAACCGGGCCGCCGCCATGATGTCGAAAGGCGTCATGGAGGAAAGTCCGGGCTCGACAGAGCGCGACGCCGGCTAACGGCCGGGCGCATGGCTGGCGACGGCCATGCGACAGACAGCGCAACAGAAAACGAACCGCCATCGCATCACTGCGATGGTAAGGGTGAAAAGGTGGGGTAAGAGCCCACCGCGTCCGCGGCAACGTGGATGGCATGGCAAGCCTCGTCGCCGAGCAAGGCCGAACAGCGGGAGCACGGCTCGTGCGGTCGCGATGCTTTGGTGCATCGGACACCCCGCGGGTAGGTCGCGTAAGTCAAGGAGCAATCCTCGACGAAGATGGATGGCGGCCACCGCGCAAGCGGCACAGAACCCGGCTTATAGGTTCGTCCCTTTTCTTTGCTCGAATTGACTATGGTGCTCCCATCATGATACAACGAACCGAATCATATGAACGATCATTCCCCGGCACGCGCACATGGCACTGATCCATACCTCAAGAGACTTCGACGCCGAAAGCTGTTGGTCGGCGTGGGTATTTCCTTGATAGCCATAATCGGCATTATCGCGCTTGTGGTTGGTGTGGGCAGCATTGCGCGCACCAACAAGGATCCGAGAATTCCGAAACGAACCGTGATGGAGCAGTGGAATGGCAAGGACTATCAAGCCGTTTCAGCATCATGCGATACGTCGCTTGAAGCATCCCCGCTTGATCCGTTCTATCTGACATTCAAGGGACTGGCATCATTCTATCTTGGCATGGCCGAAAGCGACGGCGAGAAGAGAATCGCTCTGATGGACCAGGCGATATTCGCCTTGAGAAAGGCCCTGCTCGACGCCAAAGCCCCATTGCGACCTGAAGCAACATATATCCTTGGCAAGGCATATTTTCACAAAGGGCTGGATTTCTATGACGAATCCATAACAACGCTCCTTGAATCGATCAAATTGAAGTATTCCGCCGCCGACACCTGGGAGTATCTGGCCCTGGCCAGTCAGGGAATCGGTGAATACAAGCAGAGCGCGGGCTATTTTGATCAGGCCATGGCCGCAAAGCCTGATTCGCCCGAGTTGATGATCGCCGCGGCCTCGGTTGCCTCCCAGACAGGCGACAGCGCAAGAGCGGAGACGCTGGCGCTCAAGGCGCTCTCTGCGACAACTGATGAATACCTTGCAGAGCGCAGCAACTTTGTGCTTGGCGACATTTATCGTTCGTCTGGCCGCTTGACTGAAGCGCTGGCCAGGTATGATGCGATCAAAGAAAAGAATCCGGAATCAGCAGACGCATGGTACTATGAGGGGCTCGTCTTTCAGAGTGCCGGCGATCCGATCAAGGCTCGAGCCGCATGGCGCAAAGCCGTATCCATAGATCCAATGCACACAGGCGCGCGTCAGAAACTATCGGAACGTTCTTGATAACCTGTAAGGAGCCCAGATCATGAAGAAGAGACTGTTCGATTCGCTCATACTCGATATCGGTATTGATTTGGGTACCTGCAATACCTTGGTCTATGTTCGTGGGAAGGGAATCGTCATCAATGAGCCTTCCGTCGTAGCCGTAGAGAGAGGCACCAAACGGGTCATAGCAGTCGGTTCCGAAGCCAAGAGGATGCTCTGGAAGACCCCTGGCAATATTATTGCCATCAGACCACTACGGGATGGCGTAATTGCCGATCCTGATACGACAGAAAAAATGATCAAGTATTTTATCCAGAAGGTCATTCCACGCCGTTGGTTCATCAAGCCGCGGATGGTCATAGGAATACCAACCTGCATCACAGAGGTCGAGCGTCGTGCGGTCATCGAAGCCGCATACAAGGCTGGCGCGCGTGAAGTGGAAGTCCTTCCCGAGTCGCTCGCGGCCGCCATCGGTTCTGACATTCCTATACATGAGCCAGCGGGACACATGATCTGCGACATTGGCGGCGGCACTACAGAGATATCTGTGATATCTCTGAGAGACCTGGTTGTGACGAACGCTATCCGTATTGGCGGAGATGAATTCGATGAAGCGATAATCAAACATATCAGGGCCGCTCACAATCTAATCATTGGAGAGCAGACAGCCGAACGCCTGAAGATAGAAATCGGCAATGCGAGTCCCGACAAGATTATAGAAAAGGTTGAGATCAAGGGTACCGACGCGATCACCGGCCTGCCAAGACGGCTCGAAATTGACTCGGTTGAGGTGCGCGAAGCGCTGCAGGAACCGATTAATCAGATCGTCGAAGAGATCAAGAAGACTCTCGGACAAACACCTCCCGAACTCGCGGCCGATATAGTCGAACGCGGTATTGTAATGGCTGGTGGCGGATCGCTGCTCAAGGGATTGCCACGTCTGATCGCGAAGGAGACAGGCGTGCCTGTAATCCTGGCTGAACGTCCGCTTGAGTGCGTCGCCATCGGGGCTGGAAAATACTTCGAGATGATTCATGGCACTGATGTCTTCGGATCAGCCAGCAAGATGAATCTGTAAGCACCATGGCATTTCGGGACAAAGCTTCGGCACGTACGACACTTGGTTCGGCGTTGCTGTTGATGGTCGCTTTGATTATGCTCGTCGTATCCACTAGAAGTCTCGTGGGTTTTCCCGAACGCGTCGGATTGACTGTGCTATCATTCTTCCAGCGTGGTTTTGACACGGTCGGTGAGTTCTTCTCGGAGACGGCGAACAGCATTGTCGAACTGAGGAGACTTGAAGAAAGCCACGACGAATTGCTCAAACGCGTCGAGGACCTGGGAAATCTCGAGCGCAACTATACAGAACTGAAGCTCGAGAATGACAGGCTCAAGGAGCAGCTTGGGTTTCAGAGAGAAGCCCCATATCATTCGATAGCGGCAAAGATCATTGCCCGTGATCCAGAAAATCTGTATTCCACGCTTGTCTTGAATAAAGGTTCAATGGATGGTGTGACCAAGAACCAGGCGGTCATTGCGTTTCAGGCAGGAATGGAGGGTCTGGTTGGTCGAGTCATAGAGGTTGGGCGCAGCAGTTGCGTCGTATCCCCTATCTATGACTCTTCTGCGTACGTCGCCGTCCGGCTTGAGCGATCCCGGTATGATGGTCTCGCGTCCGGTTCTGGTACAGCTGACGATCCCATAATCATCCGCTATATCAAAAAGCGCGCCAAGGACGAGATTCAATTCGGAGACTTGGTGGTTACAAGCGGTATGCAGTCATTGTACCCAGCAGGCATCAGCGTTGGCAGGGTAACGAAACTCCGGGTCTTTGATTACCTGACCTCCCTGGAGCTTGAGATGGATCCGGTTATTGATTTTGGCCGAATCGAATATGTCTTCATTGTGCGCACTGAATCACCCGCTACAGCGGGTGTGGAGTAGGGTCTATGATACGTCGCTTGTTGATGTCATTCGGCCTTGTCTCGATTCTGCTCGTCGTTCAATCTACGTGGCTTGAAGCCATAGCTATCCACGCGGTCATTCCGGATTTGTCACTCCTGGCACTTGTTTACTTATCGTTCAAGAGTCCTGGAATGGAAGGACAAACCATAGGCTTCGCGGCGGGACTCTTGCAGGATGGCATCAGCGCTGCACCTCTGGGCTTGAACGCCTTCATCAAGACGGCGGTCGCATGGGTTGCCAACCTGCTTTCGGGCAAGTTCTACATAGACAAAGTCCTCATGCCGGCCCTTTTTGGCATAGTCGCTACCTTACTCAAGGCGCTGTACCTTATTGTATTATCATTCTTCTTTCCGGGAAAAGTCCTGGCATACGATCTTCTTGGCAGCGTTCTATGGATCGAGGTAGCCTACAACGCGCTGGCAGCTCCGATTCTCTTTCTGCTCCTTGGCCCTCTCGACCGATTCTTGCTCCCCAGGAACTTGCACGGATGAGTGATTTTTCAGAAGGGACCAAGGGGCCCGATCCAACGCGTGCGACACTACTCATGGCGTTGGCAGTGCTTATTGTCGGCATCTACACGGTATATCTTTTTAATTTGCAGGTCATACGGGGTTCCGAATACCAAAAGAAGGCCGTATCGATCGCGCGGCAGGTAGAACGCATCCCATCCCAACGCGGAGAAATCTATGACAGGAACTATAACCTTCCGCTTGTCTTGAATATCGATTCCTTTGCCCTGGTCGTCACTCCGGCCGAGATCCCGGCAAACATGCGTGACACCGTATTCTCAAAACTGGCGTCCGTGCTCGACGTACCACTCGATGAAGTACAGAAGAAGATACCACCTTCGTACTACAGATTGTTCCAGCCGGTTGAATTATCAAGTTCGGTCGGCCAGGATGTGATTGTGCGTATCGCGGAAAAGATAGACGAGTATCCAGGAGTCTCCTGGTATTCACGACCCAAGCGCAATTATCTTGAATCTGGCAGTTTCTCGCACCTTATTGGATTCGTTGGCGACATTTCGAGGGATGAACTCAAAGTCTATTACAACAAAGGCTACCAGGCGGGAGATATAATCGGCAAGGCCGGAGTTGAGCGGCAATACGACAGCTTGCTGAGAGGCAAGGATGGTCGACAGTTCAAGACTGTCGATGTTCATGGTCGCAACGTCGCCTCAGGTTCAAGAGATGTAGAACCGCCGCAGATGGGCAGGAATATCGTATTGACGATAGACAGACCCACGCAGATTCTGGCGGAAAAGGCGCTTGGTGATCGAATCGGCTCGATGGTTGTTCTGAAACCCGCTACCGGTGAAATTCTGGCGATGGCCTCGTGGCCATCATTCAACGCGAACGATATCATCGATAATGGCGGAAACAATGAATATGCCCGCTTGCTCGCAGACCCTCGTACGCCTCTGATAGAACGCGCCATACAATCCAGTTATCCGCCTGCATCTACCTTCAAGACGATCATGTCAACGGCCATCATAGAGGAGAAGGCGATACCGCTTCAAGAAAAGGTTCTTTGCAGCGGCGAGATAAGTTATGGTGATCGAGTCTTCCGTTGCTGGATCCACAAGCCTGGACATGGTTGGCTTAACCTTGAAGGGGCGCTGGCACAGTCATGCGATGTCTATTTCTGGGAAGTCGCAAAGGATAGACTCGGAATAGAACGCATGGTTACATATTCCAGGGAATTTGGCTTCGGGCAAGCAACAGGCATAGACCTGCCAGGTGAAGTAGCTGGCTTCGTCCCCACACCACAATGGAAGGAGCGACAATTCCATGAGAAGTGGCTTGGCGGCGATACGCTGAACATGGCGATTGGACAAGGCTATTTGCTGGTTACACCGTTACAGCTGGCGGATATGATGGCCATGGTCGTCAATGAGGGCGTAATATACCGTCCGCACGTGCTGAAAGAAGTCCGTGATCCACGCGATGGTTCCATAGTCATGAAGAAGACGCCCGAGGTGCTTGTCGCGTCCAGCATTTCGAAGGACACATTCAAGACAGTCAAGGAATATCTAAGAGGCGTCATAGTGAATGGCACTGCTCATTATCCGGTCAGTACTAAAGTAGTGAATGTGGCGGGCAAGACCGGAACAGCCGAAGTGGGCCTTGCGGACCGATGGCATTCATGGTTCGTTGGCTACGGACCGGTTGACGCGACCAACCCCGAAGACATCATCATTGTCGTGGCAATGATCGAGGCGACAAACCCGTGGGAATGGTGGGCACCGTATGCCACCAATATTGTGTTCCAGGGCTATTTTGCAGGGCAGACCTATGAAGAAGCCGCAGCCAAGCTCGGGTTGCTCAACAAGTCCATGACCATTGGCTCGAGGGTTGAATGATGGCATCGATCAGGAATCAGTTGAGGTCAATAGACTGGAGCATCGTCATTGCAATGTCCATCCTGATGGTCATTGGCATTCTTTTCATATATTCATCTGGGACAACAAGCGCTGGTAGCCTCGTCTCTTCGGAATACATGAAACAGATACTCTGGGTCGTCACCGGCATCATCCTTCTGGTTGCCGCTTCCTTGCTTGATCTCAAACGCATCTCGGACTATATCCCATTGCTATATATGATATTCCTTGCCATTCTCATATATACGCGATTCTTTGGCAAGGTTGTTAATGGAGCACGATCATGGCTGGGACTGTTCGGCGACTACGGTATTCAGCCATCGGAATTCATGAAGATAGCCACCGCGCTGTTTCTTGCTCGATATCTGGAACAGAGTGCGCACGAGTCAACATCGATCAAGCGGTTCGCGATATCATTCGTCATTACCGCCATTCCTATGGGGCTCATATTGTTGCAGCCTGATTTCGGCACTGCCCTTGTTTTCTTTCCGCTCTATCTAACCATGGCATATATTGGCGGAGTCAACAAAAGGTATCTCTTCATGATAGTCGCAATTGGAATCATAGCCATTGTAATGACGGTCATGCCAATTTGGCAGACGGTCACTGCGGCAAAGCCGTCGATCCTGCTTCGAGTCTTTTACGAAAAGCCATACGTATATTATATTGTGTTGATCATAGCATCGACACTGGGTCTTTCCATTGCTGGTTTCCGATTCTTCAAGCGACGTTACTATTACTGGACGGCATACGGAGCGCTGATTCTGATGGTGGGTATTGGAGCATCGTTGGTTGGCCAGCACTTGCTCAAGGAATACCAGGTCATGCGCCTTGCCGTCTTTCTCGATCCCAGTGTCGATCCACTCGGATCAGGCTGGAACATACTGCAATCAATCACGGCGATAGGCTCCGGAGGATTCTCTGGCAAGGGATTTCTTCAGGGTACTCAAAGCCATTATCGATATCTGCCACAGCAAAGCACCGATTTTATATTCAGCATTATTTCAGAGGAACTGGGATTCCTGGGCGGCATCATTATATTCGCGTTGTTCCTCTACATACTGATTCGATTGGCCCTTACCATCAAGAACCTCAAGAGCCTGTCCGCGGCTTCGTTTGTCGCCGGCATCTTTGGCATCATCCTCTTTCACTTCATGATCAATGCCGGCATGACCATGGGCATTATGCCCATTACTGGAATCCCGCTATTATTTTTATCATATGGCGGTTCGTCCTTGTGGGCAATATGCATCGGTATTGGACTATCTCTGGGAATTGGCGCCAGGCGGTTCGACGCATGAACGCCATCGATCCATGCTCGCTCTTCGGACCTGAACTGGCACGCATTCAAAAGCCGGCACGCTACCTCGGCGGTGAAAATGGTTCAATCCTGAAGCCAGAGGCCAATCTCAGGATAGCGCTCTGTTTTCCTGACATGTATGAAATTGGCATGGCCAACAATGCTATGCGCATACTCTATGCCAGTCTCAATGCTCTTGATGGTGTATCGTGCGAACGTGTTTTTTCGGTGGCTCCTGATTATGAGGCATTGCTCAGAAAATCAAATACGCCTCTGTATAGCCTCGAATCAGGCACTCCAATAGGCGACTTCGATATAGTCGCCTTCACCGTTGGATATGAATTGGCCGCCACCAATATACTCGGCATTCTCGATCTGGCTGGAATTGCGCTGTTCGCAACGGAGCGCACCGAAACCACACCGATCATCATTGCGGGCGGCCCGGCTATCACCAACCCGGTTCCGTATTCAAAAATTCTTGATGCGGTCTGGATAGGAGAAGCAGAGAACAGATTCTTCGAACTAATCGCCGAGCTGCGTGAAGCCAAGCGTGCGGGAGCCGCACGGAATGCGCTGCTTGACATGATCCGTGCAGAGCAGGCGATATGGGTGCCAGGCAAGCGCGCCATCAGGAATATATTCAATGATTTTGAAACAGCACCCTATCGCTATGCCTTTCCTGCTCCCGTCGTCAAGCCAATTCAGGACCATGGCGTCGTTGAGATCATGCGTGGATGTCCCAATGGATGCCGTTTCTGCCACGCTGGATATTTTTACAGGCCGCGCCGTGCCCGGTCCATCGAGCGAATCTTCGAGGATGTAGAAACACAGATTCGTGTCGCAGGACACAGAGAAATAAGTCTCTCTTCTCTGTCGAGCGGTGATTACCCGGGAATTGTCGAATTGCTCGGAGCGCTCAACCATCGATGGAAGCGCGAGGGTATTTCATTTCAGCTGCCATCGCTGAAGGTAGAATCATTTCCCCTTGAATTGCTTGATGACCTTTCTGGAACCCGCAAGAGTGGATTGACCTTCGCGGTCGAAACGCCACTTGATCAATGGCAGATGACCATCAATAAGCGTGTCAGCATCGACAAGATTAAATCAATTCTGATAGAAGCCGAACGGCGCGGATATAAAGTGGCCAAATTCTATTTTATGATAGGATTGCCCTTGGCTTCCGCCGATATTTCCGAAGAAAATGCCATTATCGATTTCATAAGAGAAATATCGAGGTCCACTCGGACCGTTCGCATCAATTGCACCGTGGCCACCTTTGTCCCTAAACCGCATACACCGTTTCAGTGGAGCGCTCAGTTGGCCGATCGGGCCGCCGCATCAAGAATCTACGCCATCAAGGATGCATTCCGCGGTGACTCCCGCGTCAAGATTTCCTACCACGCGCCATATCTTTCCTGGCTTGAAGGCATTGTCGCGCGTGGCGATGAGCGGGTAGGGGATCTCATTGTTTCAGCCTTCAGCAAGGGTGCCCGTTTCGATGCTTGGGATGATCTATTCGACAAGAGCGCATGGCAAGGTGCGCTTGCAGAGTGGCCACATGATCCAGAACAATTCGCGGCCAGCGAGCGGGATCCAGACGAACGCCTGCCTTGGTCCGATATATCATTGCGCGTTTCGACAACCTTCTTGAAGAAGGAACGCCAGCGCGCCATCGACGCTACAATGTCGCCACCGTGCGCGGCGGAATGCATGGCACCATGTGGCGCATGTTCAGATTCGGTAACAATCAGAGATCCGATCGACAGCAAAGAGAAGATCACCGGCTTCATTGAGCAGAGCGATCGCTCAACTGATGGTAGTGATGTGTTGACAGAGCCGAGGCCAGATGAACATTTCCGGTTATTGTTCAAGTATACCAAGCTGAACAAGGCAGCGTACTTTGCCCACCAGGAGATCAGGGCCATGATAAGCTCGGCCCTCGAAAGGGCGGGCATGAGGCTTGAGTATTCACAGGGTTTCAATCCAATGCCCAGACTCGAGATATCGGAACCATTGTCTCTGGGGTACGAATCAGAAGAAGAATACGGCGTAACCATTGTCGCATCGCGTCCGCTAGAATCACTCGAGGCGATAATCACCAGGGCTAACCGGCTCCTTCACATCGACATGCAGATCAAGGATAGCCTTGTCGTTCCAATCATAGACGGCAAACACTTCGTTTCGCTTTCGGCCATGCATTGGGGTTCAAGATTCAGCATCTTTACCGCTGGTACTTCAATTGATCCGTCTGTGCTGGCAACGGCAATAACCAACAACATGGCGCTCATACCGGTTCTTTCCGAGTCCACACTGAACGTATTCGACGATCATATAGACCTTGCACTGCAATTTACCGGAAAGCGCGAATATGGATTGTCAACGCTATTCGAACAATCAGCAGGAATCGCCGTCAGGGATTCTGGCGTACGAATTGTCCGCAGGGAACAGTACGCGCGACTGTCAGATGACGCGACAACCGGTCACCAGTCATATTTTGAATGCTACACCGACTACTACAAGTAGCGCGAGGTCCATCCAATCAACTTGCTGTCTGGCGCGCTGGTAGACAGAATATACATTATCAGAAGTCGCTTGTTGTCGGCAATTTGCCCTTCAATACTAGCCCTCTGCGGGATGATAGCCTTAAAAGAAATTCAGGGCAATCCGGCCCAGGTAAACTGCATCTCCGTACAGTTCCGTTATTCCTCCGGAAGCAAAGTCGATACCAAACGAGGCCGCGAAGAATTGCACGTAGAACGTTGTTTCATCAGTATCTAGACTATTGGACTTGAAATCCGCGTCTCCCGCAACTGGTTTGGTATTGAACGAGACATACGTGCCGCCAGACGATATGGCTCGGCGGAGTTCGTAGCTTGTCGGACCGGACGATGGGAAACTTATTGTAGGTTCGGTTGTCATCGTAGGGAAATCTATTTCGGCATAGTCGGTGGATGGCAGATTTGCCACAGGCAACTGCGGAATCGGAATCGATGCATTCAGTAGCGGTTTGCTGTATGCCAAGCCAGAGGAACTCAAGAGATACGATGATACAGAGTATCCAGGTACCGCGTCGGTAGCGCTCTGCCTCGCCGTGAGGCTCGCAAGGTCTGCATCGGCGTCGGTATCGCTGGCATAAATTTTATAGAAAATATCAATGCCCAGATATGAGGTATCATACGGAGTGGCAGGACCATAGAACACCAAGGCGGTATCAGTCGCGGAATACGAACGAGGATTGCCTGACAAGTAGCTTATCGTATCGATGCCACAGGACATCGATACGATCATTATGAACGCAAGTCCGACAAGCTTCCTCATCAATGCTTCTTGGCCAGAACGGTGTTCACGGGCGGAGGCTCTATCGATTCAAGACAGTCGACCAGTTCGTATATCAAGACGGGCTTGTTCTTGCCCTTGACCCTGATGTTGTCAAGCTCACGTACAATGAACTTGTCCTTGACCTGCGCGTACGTGTATTCGCTTATTATGATGCCGGTGCCATATTCTTTGTTGGTAGCCTCGAGACGTGAACAGAGGTTCACGTTGTCGCCCATCAACGTATAATTCATACGCTGCTTCGAGCCCATGTTTCCAACGGTCATTATGCCGGAATTGATGCCGATGCCGATGCGTATGTGTTTGGCCTCGGGCCAGCCCTTGTTCAACTCCTCGAGCGCCCGCATCTGCTTGAGGGCACATTTGCATGCGAGCTCGGCGTGGTTCTGTAGCGGCAGAGGAGCTCCCCAGAAGCACATCACGGCATCACCTATATACTTGTCGAGTGTTCCGCTATAGAGAATGGTCAGATCAGTCATCGCCGTGAGATAGACATTGAGATGATTGACCAGCTCCTGGGGCGTCATGTTTTCTGAAAGCGTCGTGAAACCGCGTATGTCCGAGAAGAAAACGGTGAGTTCCTTATCGACGCCACCAAGCTCCGGCGGATTGATGGCAAGCTGCTGCACCACTTCCGGACTCAGGTACTTGCCAAACGTGTCGCGGATCTGGCGTTTGTCACGCTCTTCAGTGAAGACGCGGTACACCACAACCGATATGAATGTCAGAAGTGCGGCTAGTGCTGGCGTCGAGAAATTTATCAGGAAGGCTCGAGCATCAAACGCCATGTTGACTATGAAGAAGTAGACGACAGCCAGGACCAGCGTGCCGAAGAATCCAAAGATCGCTGGCAGTCTGGAACTGATAGTCGCTATAAGCAGAATAATAAATCCCAGGATGGTCATATCGAGCCAGGCTGGGGCCTGATGTATGAAGTTGTCCATCAGTATGGTATTGAGCGCATTGGCGTGCATCTCGATACCGTACATGATGCCTAACGGCGTAGGCTTCTCATCCTCGGCGACTCCCGCTGCGAACGCGCCAACCATAAGAATCTTGTTCTTGACAGCGAGTGTCCGCTTCCATTGAGAAGGATCAGGACCGGGATCACGATTGGCATAGGCCGCGTATGAACGAACAGGGAAGGTCTGCTCACCGTCGGAAGTCGGGCTGGACCGATACCCCATGAAATTGACAAGCATCTGCCCGCGCTCGTTTATCGGAATGCGTATCTCGGGCACTGCCCTTCTCTGCCCCTCGGCGATAAGGTTGCCGTCCTTGTCAAAGGTATCCGGCTGAACCTGGATGCTGTACGGAACCAGCTCATTGGTGTCTGGATCCCGAACCATCGGGGAAGGAATAAGAATATGCGACCCAACGACTACCTGGATGTCATCTACCGTCTTATTGAAATATCTGAGAGCCAGCGACAGTGTTATGGCCGGAACGAAGGTGTCTTTATAATATCGGACAACAAAATAGCCTGGATCGGGTACGCCATCTTCATTGGCGTCCTCGATCTTCAGCGGGGCCTCCGCCTTCATCCTGTCAGTAAGCCTTACCAGTTCAGGCGCCGTAATTGGCGTGGTGATATCGTGCATGCCACCCTTCTCATCCTGCCAGGCCAGGCGTTCGAACGAGGCATCATCCACCGAGAATCCTGGTTGCAGCTCGTCGAGCCTCAGCATCTTGACGAGTACGCTCGTCCGCAATATCAGCGGTTGGCGTCTGTATATCATATCTTCATCGGACAGAAAATTGGCATGACCATAACCCGCCGCCGCCCGACCAAGTGGCTCGAGGGGCGGTTCATAGCCGTAGAAAGTGTTGATGGTCTTCCAGTTGCCCGCGACATGCTTGACCGAGCCGAATCGCTCATAGAGAGCATTCTCCCTGACGGCCATCGGATCGTCCTGTGACGCGGATCCATACGGAGACAGCACGGTCTCAAGGAAGACACTTCCTGAATCTCCTATGGCCTTCGCGAGAAGCGCATCATTGGTAGGATTGGAATCTTCTTCTATGAAGAATACATCCATGAACAGTGAATTTTCACGGTTGTTCTGATCCTTCAATCGCGAAAAAGCGTTGATAAGGTCCGCATGCCGCGTTCTAGGAAACGGCCATTTGCCGTATTCTGCCAATGTCTTCTCGTCGATGCCCAGAATCAAAAGACTGTCAGAAATCTTGAGGTTCTGATGGGATAGTACCGCGCCTTCCTGAATGGCCTTGGATTCCCTACCAGTCTTGAGCCTGAAATGGGTGTCAAGAACCGAGCCTTCTATATTCTGGAGAAAACGCGTTGTACCAAGCAAGCCCGCGAAAACGGCAAAGATAAAGATAGCAATGACGAAGGCAAAGAATTTTGCCTCAAATATTCTGGCCCGTTTCTTCGGCATAGCCACCCTCCGGAAAGTGATTCAGCAGGAATAAAAAAAGGTGCCCAACCGACCGGTCGGGCACCTGGCACCTTCAACGCAGAAAGTACTAGTGGACGAGACCGAGCGATTTCAGAATGATTATACGATCATGGGCAAGCTTTGTCCAATCACTATCGGTTCCCGTAGCTACGAGGCGATTGTATGCTTCCATCGCCTTGTCATACTGCTTCATATTTTCATGAATTCGCCCTATCGAAAGGATCACGCGGCCAGATCCGGGTTCAGTTGGATACTTGCTGTCAGCCTTCTCAAGATACTTCAAAGCACCATCCTGATCGCCGCGATCCTCAGCCACAGCAGCCGCATTGGCAAGTGCAACCGGCGCCATGTGCGATTTGGGATATTTGTCAGCCAACAAGGCAAATGACTTTTCCGCGGCTGGCAGATCGCTGATGGCGACCTGCAACTGAGCCTTGATGAGGAGAGACCGTGCGGCAGCGTACCTTCCAGAATATTTCCTGATTATGGTGTCGGCGCCGGTCAGAATCGCCTCGGATTTTGCAGGCTTGTCGGCATCAGTCGCGCTGGACCACGATGCAAAATCCGCCTCTAGCTTCTCGAGAGCGATGGTTGAGTTCGTTGCGATTGAGCTGTTTACCACAGATACTACGCCGGCTCCGACGACCAATACGACGGCGACTATGCCAAAAATCAGGAATATCTTCCTGTTTGCCAGCAGAAAATCATTAAGGTGATCCGAAAATTTCACTTTTCCCGAGGGGCGGGCCTGGGGTGTTCCCTTGGTCCCGGTTTCATTAGAGCTCATATTGTTGTTACTCCTTAGGGTTGGCTATGCCGAGTTCCTTGATTAGGCGAGATAGATAAGTTCTTTGAATATCCAAAATTCTGGAGGTTTCCGTCTGATTCCATTTGTGCTCATCAAGAGCGCTCGCTATAAAATGTTTCTTGAAAATCGTCAACGCTTCCTTCAGGCTCTTTCCACGGAATTCGTCATTGTCGCCGCTGACATCGCCTATAAGCAAGTCGCGTGCTCCGATAATTTTATCCTTGGCAATCACCACGGCACGCTCGACCGCATTCTCCAATTCACGCACATTGCCTGGCCATGCATATGACAGCATCTGTTCAATTGCCTGGTCCGTGAATCCACTGAATTGTTTCTTTGTTTCGCGGCTGAACTTCTTCAGGAAGAATTCGGCAAGTGCCGGTATATCGCTTTTGCGCTGGCGAAGCGGCGGCACATAGATCGGGAGGACGTTCAGCCTGTAGTAGAGGTCACTTCTGAATTCACCTCGCTTCACCTGACCATCGATGTTCCTGTTGGTCGCGGCGACAATCCTGACATCGACCGTTACGGTATCACTTGAACCAACTCGTTCGAATGTCTTTTGCTGAAGAACCCGAAGCAGCTTTGCCTGTAGTTTGAGCGGAAAATCGCCAATCTCGTCAAGAAAGATCGTGCCGCCGTCGGCCAGCTCAAAGCGGCCACGCCTGTTCTGCACCGCATCGGTAAAGGCGCCCTTTACATGCCCGAACAACTCGCTCTCAAGCAGTCCCTCCGGCAAAGCAGCGCAATTGACGCGGACAAACGGGCCGTTCTTCCTGTTTGATTTCAGGTGAACCTGCTCCGCGATCAGTTCCTTGCCGACACCGCTCTCACCGAGAATCAGCACCGACGAATCGGTCTTTGCGACCCTGTCGATCAGATCGAGCTTCTCCAGAATTTCCGGGCTTTCGGCAACCAGTACATGGTAGCCCTTGTCTGCGGATATCTGGTCGCGCAAATAGCCAATTTCCTCACGCGCTCGTTCCAGGTACTTGGCGTTCTCTATGGCAATAGCCGACTGTACGGCAAATATCTCAAGCCACTGCAAGTCGGACTGAGTAAAGTACTTCTTGTCTTTCTTGTTTATGATCTCCAGAACACCGACGCATCGACCACGGACAAGCATGGGAACCGCGAGAATGCTATATGTTGGGAAATCAATCGACTTGGAAATATCGCCATAGAATCTTGAGTCTGTCTCGACATCGTTGACGATGAGCGACTGGCCGTGTTCAGCGACCCAGCCCGCAATACCTTCACCTGGATTAAGGCTGAATTTTTTTATGTCACGTCCCTTGGGGCCAAGGGCTATCTCGAAGTACAGCTTGCCGTCTTCTTCGTTCCTGAGAAGCAACGAGGAAGCCTCACCAACGGTAAGACGTGTTGCTGACTCAAGAATCTGAGTCAGCAACGACGTGGCATCGCCATAATTGGAATTGATGAGCGTATTGATCTCGATTAGCGTCTCAAACTTCTCGGGATCTATACGATCAATCATGTTACGAATTCTTGCGGGAACTGTCCTTCTTCTCCTTGAGCAGGTCGCCGAGGGTAAAGCCCTCATTCGAGGTGCCCTCGTCCATGAAGCGGGACATTTCAGCCTGCTGCTGCTTGCGCTCGAGGTCGCGCACCGACAGTGAGAGTTTCTGACGCTCCGGGCTGAGTTCGGTTATGACCACCTTGATCGGTGACCCTACTTCGTACTTCTTGACGGCAACTTCATATTCCTCGTCACGATTGGCGCTGAGGTTGGCCTTGTTGACCAGGCCCTCAATTTCGCCTGGAACCTTGACGAACACGCCAAAGTCGGTAATAGAGGAAACCGTGCCATCGAGGACAGAGCCAATGTGATATGTGCCCGAGAATGCCTGCCATGGATCGTCGGAGAGCCTGCGCACGGACAGCCTGATGCTATGATCGTTCGGCTGATTCTCTATGACCATGACTTCAAGATCTTCGCCGACCTGTATCTCCGAGCCGGCGTTCCTGACCTTCTTTGTCCAGGACAACTCTTCTGCTGGAAGGAATCCATCGATGCCGTCCTCAAGTTCGACGAACGCTCCGGAGGCGGTAATCTTGACCACTTTCTTTGTCAGGCGCATGCCAACAGGATAACGATTGTCGATTGTCGTCCATGGATTCTCGTGGACCTGGCGAAGGCCAAGTGATACTTTTTGCTGATCCAGGTCGTAACCAAGGATCATGCACTCCACACTATCACCAACTTTAAGCATTTCGTCGGGACGCTTGACGCGTTTGACCCACGAGAACTCGGAGATATGGGCGAGGCCTTCTATGCCGTCTTCAAGTTCGATAAAGGCACCATAATCGGTCAGCTTGGTAACCGTGCCGTTGACCACGGCGTCGAGGTGATAGCGCTCCTCGAAGGTTTCCCACGGATCCTGTCCGAAGTGCTTCAACGAAAGGTTGATGCGGCCTTCTTCGGGATCGATTTTGATAACCTTGAGCTCGATCTCCTGGCCCTTCTTGACGAAGTCTTTGGGCTTCGTCACATGGCCCCAGCTCATGTCATTGATATGTAGCAGACCATCGAAGCCACCCAGATCGATGAAGGCACCGAAGCTGGTGAAGCTCTTGACGGCGCCCTTGACCGTATCGCCAATCTTGACGGTGGAGAAGAATGCGTCCCTACGGACCTTTATCTCTTCCTCAAGGAATTCGCGGCGATTGACCACGATATTGACACGCTTTTCCGAGTAGAGCCGCTCGATATAGAACTTTGACTTGACCTTGATGAGGTAGTCACCCTTCTCGACGCGCTGAACATCGGCCTTTGAAACAGGAAGAAAGGCGCGGAGGCCATAGCCAAGGCTTACCTCGAAACCGCCCTTTATCTCTTTTTCAATGACGCCTTCGATTGTCTCATGGTTCTTGTGGGCGTTCTGGATGTTTCGCCAATGGACCTTTTCGTCGGCCTTTGACTTTGAAACATACGTCTCACCTGATCGGGTCTCTTTTTTCATGAGAACCACGGTCACCACGTCGCCAACCTTTGGCGGCTCTGTGAATTCGGAGAGCGGGATCTTTCCCTCACTCTTGGCCCCAACGTCAACGAATACGCAGTCGCTGGCGACCTGTACCACCTGTCCCTCGACGAGGTCGCCCTCTTCCAGATGGTTCATGGATTTTAGATACTGTTCCTGTAACTGTGTCTGGATGCTGTCGTCGGAGGGAGCGACCGCGCCCATTTCCACTTCCTTGCCCATACGGTTCCCTTGCTGTTGAATTTTCGCATTCACAATGTCATAAACTTGACCTATGGTCAAGTATGAGGTATCCAAATAGAAGGCTTTCGTTGCTTTTTTGAGGCTGCCCTCAGCTTTATTCCGGTCTATATCGTCACGCATCTCTATATTCTGCCGAATTTGATCTATCGTCAGTCCGTCTGCATTTTGCTGAAAACGCCGATCGGCACGGGCTTCGACGCTCGCGTCTATGTAGAACTGGACTTCCGCATCCGGGAACACGACCGTGCAAATGTCGCGGCCCTCTACCACCGCATCGATTCCTGAGCCCAGCTCGCGTAGTATCCTGTTGACGATGTGCCTGACCGGCACGATGGCCGATACCTGGGCGACCACAGCATCGACGGCAGCGCTTCGCAAGAATGGCTCGACGGGCTCGCCATCCAGCGTCAGCCTGCCCGTGTCGTATCCAAGCCGTATGCCCCGCGCGAAAGCAATCAACTTCTCATGCTCGTCGGAAGCAATGCCCGACCGCAATGCTCCATAGGTGATGGCCCGGTACAGATTGCCCGAGTTTATGTATACAAAACCGTTCTTCTCGGCCACCATCCGCGCTATCGTACTCTTGCCGGTCCCGGCCGGCCCATCCATCGCCACGATCATCAACGAGCCCCTCCGCGATTCGCTTCTGCAAGAGCGGACAGCTCCTGACTGGTCAACGGCCGCCACCGGCCTTCGGCCAGATCTCCGAGATGAACAGGCCCTATGGCGACCCGCCGCAAGAGCAGCGCCTTGAGCCCGAATTGCTTAAGGGCGCGCCGTATTTCCCTGTTCTTGCCTTCGACGAGCCTGATCAGGCACGTCCGTTCTCCGGTCAGCTCCACATGCTCCGCCTTCAGGGTCTCTCCATCATCTGCAAGGCCGGCCTCGAATTGCGCACCAAAGGTTCGATGTATCCGCCTGTCGGTCTCGACGAGATATTCCTTTACGAGACCCGATGAAGGATGACCAACATCCCTGGCGAATATACCATCGTTGGTAAACAGCACGAGCCCACAGGATTCCAGGTCCAACCGGCCGACGTTGTAGACACGCTCCTTGATGTCCGGTTTCAGGAGCGATGCCGCTATGGGCCGGCCCCTGTCGTCAGACATGGCACACAGGTAACCCGGCGGCTTGTTCATCGCCAGGTAGTGCAATCGCTCTTCCTGGATCACCGGCAGGCCATCAACATCGACGCGGTCCAGAGGCATGGCCCGGGTGCCCAGCTCGGTGATGACAACCCCATTCAGCCTCACGCGGCCTTCCTGTATCATCCGCTCGGCGGCACGCCTCGAGGCAATGCCTGCATGCGCGAGCAGTGCTTGGATTCTGGTACCCGCAGGCTCCTGCGTAGAATCATCGCTCACTGCTCACCCTCAAGTTCGAAGCGATCACGCTCGGTTTCGTTGAGCCTTGGCAGATCGGCTATGCTTCCAAGCCTGAAAAATTTGAGGAATTCCCTGGTCGTTCCATACTGGATGGGTTTTCCTGGAGCGTCCTTCTTGCCCACTTCCTTGATGAACTGCTTGTCAAGAAGGAGCCGCATCATCGTGTCGGCCCCTACGCCTCGAATGGCCTCTACCTCGGCACGTGTTACCGGTTGTGAATACGCTATTATGGACAGGGTCTCGAGCGCCGCCCTGGACAGCTTCTGTTCGTTCTTGCGGCCATACCGTTCCTTGAGTATCTCCCATAATTCGCGTTTGGGTGCGAGCATCCAGCCGCCACCCATTTCGGCCAGTTCGAGGCCGTGCGAAGGTACGTTCAGGGTATCGCGCAGATGCTCTATCGCCGCCTCGACCACATCCTTTGCAAGGCCACTGATCCTGATGAGCGCCGCATTATCGACAGGCTCGGATTCCAGGAACAGGATAGTCTCGATGAGCGCCGCTTCACGATCAAGATTCAGGTCCATCGGGGCTCCGCTTCTCATACCTTCGTATTTGTATGTCGCCGAACAGGCGATGCTGATGAATGGAAATGACGCGATACTTGACCGCCTCGAGCAAGGCCAGAAACGCGCAGATGATGTCCAGTGTCGATCCTGGCCTGGTTATGAGATCAAGGAAGGCGAATGACGATCGCGACTCGAGCAACTCATGTATCAACGCGGTCTTCTCGTTGATGGATACTTCTTCATACATGTCGATAATGCGTTCACTCGACATGCCACCCATCAAGCCTGAAAATGAGGTCAATAGATCCCAGACGTCGATCTTGTCCCACAGCTCCTCGTCACCGAAGGGCAGCGCGCGCTGCATCTTCTTCCGCTCGATCGACCATTCTACCTCAAGTTCCTTCTGTTCCATCAACTCGGACAATTTCTTGAACTTCTGGTATTCAATCAACTGTTCGACGAGGTCACGGCGCGGATCGTCTATCTCATCAGACAGGTCGAACTCGACAGGCAGGAGCATCCTGCTCTTGATATACAGCAGTGTCGCCGCGAGCATGTAGAACTCGGTCAGGCTGTCGAGATCGACACCTTCTGCCTCGGCTATGGAAGCCAGAAACTGCTCGGTAATCGAGGCGATTGGAATGTCGTAGATGTTGATCTCGTTCTTCTTGATGAGAAAGAGGAGAAGATCCAAAGGGCCTTCAAAATCGGCAAGGTGAAAACTGCGAACATTTCTTGCTGGCTCGAGGGTTGGTTCTGACGCTGTTTCCATGGGCTCCCGCTGGCCGATTATAGTGGGGCTTTGGCGTGCAGGTAAATCCCCTGCCCGCCAACGGATTCCAGAAAAGATGACAGGAGGACGCCAGAGACAGGGTGTCGCAGGTCAGGTTCCAGTTCAAGGAGTGGAACGAGCACGAAGGCGCGCTCGGCTATGCCCGGATGTGGCAGCGTCAGGGCAGACGATTGCATCGTAGTGGAGCCGTGCAGCAGGATATCGATATCCAGCGTGCGCGGCCCTTTGTGTCGTTCCTTGGAACGATCCCTGCCGAATTCCGTTTCTATCGCCTGTGTCCGTTCCAGGAGGTCCATGGGACCAAGATCGGTGTCACCGGCTACGACCAGATTAAGGAAATCAGGCTGGTCAAGAAGGTACCTGGGCGCGGTCCGATAGATTGAAGACACGCGGGCCGAACCGAGCAACTCGCGCAGGCGCGATACCGCTCCTGCCAGCAATCGCTCGGAATCGCCTACATTGGAACCGAGCCCAAAGTACGCGCGTATCAGAACAGGCTCCCATCATCATCGTCGTTTAGTGGTTTTGCGGCGACTTTCGGTGACGCCGGCTCCGCCCTTGGTTTCGGCTCGGCGACGACAGGCGCGGGTCTGGCAGACGCCGCGGGAGCCATGGCAGCCGCAACCTTGGTCGCCTTGCCTTGGCTATCCTTCCCTTGGGCGTCCTTTCCCTGGCCTTCCTTTGAGCTGACCTTCGCGGGGAAAAATATGGCGCGTACCTTTGTCTCCAGCTCGGCAGCGAGAGCGGGATTCTGTTCCAGCATGGTCTTGACGTTCTCGCGTCCCTGGCCAAGCTTTTCGTCCCCGTACGTGTACCAGGCACCCTTCTTGTCGGCAATGCCGCACTTGATGGCGGCATCGATGAGGCTGCCTGATGCCGATATGCCCTTGCCAAACATGATTTCGAGCTCGACACGGCGGAATGGCGGCGAAACCTTGTTCTTGACAACCTTGACGCGTACCTTGTTGCCAATCGCCTCGTCCTCACCCTTCTCTATCGTTTCAATTCTTCTGACTTCGAGCCGAATCGAAGAGTAGAACTTCAGCGCGTTGCCACCGGTCGTTGTCTCCGGATTGCCAAACATCACGCCGATCTTCATGCGTATCTGGTTGATGAAGAGCAAAATTGTCTTGGACTTGCTCAGCGTGCCGGTAAGCTTGCGCAATGCCTGGCTCATGAGCCTGGCTTGCAAGCCAACGTGGGCGTCGCCCATGTCGCCCTCGATCTCGGCCTGCGGCGTCAGCGCTGCCACCGAGTCTATGACTATGATATCGACTGCGCCTGATCGGACGAGTGACTCGGTTATCTCCAGGGCTTGCTCGCCATTGTCTGGCTGGGATACCCACAGCTCATCGGTATTGACACCGAGATTCTTCGCATAGATCGGATCGAGCGCATGTTCGGCGTCTATGAACGCGGCTATGCCGCCGAGTTTCTGGGCTTCCGCTATGGCGTGTAGCGCCAACGTTGTCTTGCCCGAGGATTCAGGACCGTATATTTCAATGATGCGACCGCGCGGGTATCCACCGACACCCAGGGCTTCATCGAGCAGTATGGAACCCGACGGAATCGATTCGATTCCGAGCGCATTGTCGTACTTGCCGAGTTGCATCAGGGATCCAAGTCCATATTGTTTCTCGATCTGCAGACGAGCTGCCTCGAGCGCCTTCAGCTTCTCGTCGGCTGTCTGTGTCGCATAGTTCGTTTCATTCTTGGCCATACAGTCCTCCTGTCAGAACATACGCGGCTCTGCGCATCAGCGCTCGCATCGGTGCTCTCGGTGCACAATCCCGGCCCCACTATATCCTGTAGAGTGAAAATTGTCATCAACGCGGGCCGCGATCAGCGCTTTCTGAAGCCATCGAGCGGTGACAGAGCCGCGGCTCGACGGGCCGGTCCAAGCGCCGCGACAAAGGACAGCCCCACCGCCGCGATGACGACCACGGCGATTTCGGCAAACGGTATATGAACCGGTATTGTCTCAAGATAGTACGCTGGATCAAGTATCCTGTACTGGGCCGGTGAAAGCCCGCCAGACAGCCGGGCTGACAGGTCCCTGAGCATGTTCAGGATTCGCTCCAACCCGGCCAGTATCTGGTTGATGCGCACACTGACAAGGAGACCGCCAGCTGCGCCAAGGACGGCGCCAAGGGCCCCGAGCGCCGCTCCGCCCAGCGAAAAGATGCGCGCCAGGTCAGCGGGGCTGGCCCCCAGGCTCTTCATTACGGCAATCTCCTGCCCGCGCTCGAGCACCAGCGTCGTCAGAGCACTGGATACGTTGACAGCGGCAACGGCCACGGTTATAGCCATTATCAGCAACAGCATCGTACGAGTGCTGGCCAGCGATTCGAACAGGTTGCGCTGGATATCCTTCCACTGATATACGGAGAACCCCGGAGGCAAGTGGCCAGATACCGCATCCCTGGCAGCCGCTGGCGCCTTGAATGGATCCGCAGCCTTGATGCCCACAAAGCTGCGCGTATTTTCAGGCGGCAGCAAACGGGCGGCCGTCTCCTGGCGCATGAACAGCCACTGAGCATCCAGATCCCTGTATCCAGCCGAGACGACGCCGCGCACCGTCAGGATGGATACGCGGGGTATCATGACCCCTGATTGGTTCCGCCTTATGGTAATCAGGTTTACTGTATCCCCGGCATTCAGCGACAGCTTCCTGGCCATCGCGGAACCAACCAGCGCGTCGTATGGCTTCTCAATCGTAGCAGCGCCTGAAACCACACGGAGATATTCAAGCGTTGATGGATCGGTGACGAAGCCTTGTTCGACGCCTCTGATGATGGCTCCCTCGCGAGCGCCATGAGCGAAGACAACGCCTACCGATTGCCTCTCTATCCACGCGCCGGTGACGCCTGGAGCATTACGTGCGGCGTCACGCGCACCGACCAGGTCTGCCGACGCGTATGGAACGGCTTGCGCATGGTAGGTGCCCAGCTCGACATATCGCGCCGTAATCCCGCGTATCATGCCGTCGGCGACCTGCATCACCGTTATGAGCGGCACGAGGCTGAGCGCGATACTGAGCACGGCGCCAACCAAGGCCTTCCGCGCCTGATCGCGGGTTCCAGCCGCGTTGCGCCTGCCAGCGAAGAATCGTGACGCGACGAACAGTATCGGTGCGCCTTTCATGATTCTAGAAGCACTCCATCGCGCAGCATGAATCGGCGCCCAGCGCGCTCGGCCATGCCCTGATCGTGTGTTACAACAAGCAGGGTTGTGTTGGTCGTCGCTGCCATCTGAAACAGCAATTCCTCAACGATGCCGGCGCTTGCCCGGTCGAGGTTGCCCGTTGGCTCATCGGCGAGCACTATCGCAGGGGCATTGATCAGGGCCCTTGCGATGGCAACCCGCTGACGCTCGCCCCCGGAAAGCATTGATGGCACATGATGCAACCTGTCTCCCAAGCCAACCGCCTCCAGCAACGGAAGCGCCCTGGCTTCCGCATCGCGTCTGTCACCCGATGCCATGAACGCCGGCAGCATCGTGTTCTCGAGAGCGGTAAAATCCTTGAGCAGGTAATGGAACTGGAACACAAAACCGACGACACGTGCCCTGAATGTGGAAAGTTCATCTTCCCTGGCATCGGAAAGCTCGATGCCTCCGACCATCACCCGGCCAGTCGACGGCGAGTCGAGGCCTCCCAGTATCGAGAGCAACGTGCTCTTGCCGCAGCCACTGGGTCCCGTAATCGACGCACAATCACCGCTCGACAGGCGCAAGTCTATACCGCGCAGTATTTCCAGATCCTCGGCCGCGCTGTGGAACGTCTTGCGGACACCATCGCATACGATTACATCGTCATTCATCGCGCAGCACCTCCGCGGGCATGATTCTTGAAACGCGGGCGCTCGCGGCCCAGGCAGCCACCAGCGCCGAGGCGGCGCCGGCACCGGTTATGAAGAGTACCTCGAAAAACGACAAGCGAACCGGAACGTCCCCAATATAGAAAAGGTCCGGCGAGAAGAATTCCAGGCCCTTGCCACTGCCGCCAGCAAGACCATTGATCGCCGAAGTAATGGCGCTGATTCCCGAGAATATGCCATTGATATTGAAGGCGACCAGCAATCCCACCACCAGCCCGGCAATCGCCCCGCCCGCTCCGGCTGCTATGCCGTCCATCATAAAGATGCGCCTGACGTCGATGGAAGCCGCACCCAGAGCCTTGATGGTCGCTATGTCATCGACCCGACCATAGACCGCCTTGCGCATCAGGTGGAATATGTTGACGCCCACGACTATGAATATCAGGCCGACCAGCATAAGCATCACGGTCTTTTCCATCCTGAGCGCCCCAAAGAACGCGCGGTTGTATGTTCTCCAGCCTTCGGCGCCCCGTATGCCGGCGGCCTCGAGCAATCCGATAACACGCTCGTCATCATATCGATCGGCGAGCCGCAACCCTATGACAGGCGTCTCGCCAGCATCGAGTCCCGACGACAGTGACGATGGCAAAAACGCCAGGCCGGCGTCAAAGTCAAAATAGCCGCAATGGTATATACCACTGACCGTGAACTCGAGCATGTGCGCGTCAATGCCCGTGTCTACGTCTGCTTGCACGGACAGCACAGATACCATATCGCCGACCCTGATGTCGAGGCTGCGGGCAAGTTCAGATCCGACAGCAAGACCAGCGCCGAATGTTCCCGACCGCATGGTCAGCCGACCGGCGAAGGCTGGATCATCGGCCATGACTGTATCAGGCACTACCTTGATGCGGAGCGGGCTTGCCTTGCCGCGAGCGTTGACGACCATGGTGCGCACATCGACGAATTGCAGGGCAGCCCGTGCGCCGGGTACCGCGGACAGCACGGCCGACACACTGGTGCCGGCCGCTGGAATGCGTACATGATAGCTGTCCAGATCGAGGACGGCATCGATGAAACCAATCTGGAACCCGTTCATCACGCCTATGACGCACAATAGTGCCGCGACACCTACTGCAATGCCTGCGGTAGCCGGTCCGAGCGATGGCCCGACTTTGCGCCCCGACCGAAACCATCGCGACGCGACAAACCTGATCCACGCGAGGCGGTTCATGGAAAAAGCCTCGTCCGGATCACCACACCATTCCTGAGTATATCCTCGGAGACGCGTCTGCCATCCTCATACCGGACGCGCGCGAACAGCGTTCCGGCATCGTATGACTCCTCAACATACGTGGTAGGGCCTCCGTAGGTCCTGGCCATGGCCAATGCCATGGCCGACAGGGTTTTACCCTTGGAGCGGCGCTCCATCCTCAGCGTGCCACCCTCATCATAGTAATACTGGATCAGCTCGAAGCCTTGAGAGCCTTTGCGGCGTGTCTCGACGAGGCGCCCCCTCTCATCGTATGCATACAGCTCCTCCAGGGTCATTGTCATCCCGCTCCTGGCGCTCCTGGACTCAATCTGTCCGCGGGCCGGGCCATCGGTCAGGTATTCATCTGTGGTTATGGTGCCATCCGGCTGCGTTGTCACGGAACGTTGGACGGTTCCATCCTTCCATGCGCGTTCTTCGCGGCTGACCAGAACATTCTGATGAAAGCAGGTGATGGCGACGAGTCGGCCATCGATGTCGTAATCGCGCAGCTCCAGTTCATCAGGGGACACGAGCCAGCTTGTGGAGGCTCCGGACTCGGTGCGCGCCGAACCAGATGAGCTGCCGTCGGTTTCCCGGGTAGACACCAGCCGACCATCAGGTGCGAATAGATAACTGACCGTGCGCTCCACGGTGCCATCGAGCAATGTCTGGACCCTGATGAGTCGCCCGGCATCATAGCTGTACCGGATCTCGCGGATCGCTCCACCCTCAAGCATGGTTCGTTCGATGGTTATCCGCCCATCCTCATCATAAACCTGATCCGCGCCGCCTCTTGTTCCTTGAGCCTGTGGCGCCAGAAGGCCGCATGACAGGATAGCGGCGAATACTGCCAGGTTTCGGGGCGACGCCAGGCTGGATATCACGAGTCGAGCCCCAGGAACTCATCAAGGTAACGATCAGCATCAAAAGGCCTGATATCCTCGTAGCGCTCACCATCACAAATAAAGGCGGTCGGAATGCCAAGTTCGCGGGCTATGGCCAGAGCCACCCCGCCTCGGGCGCTTGAATCGTACTTGGTCAGGACAAGTCCGTCGACCTGTACCGCCTCGGCAAAAGCCGCGGCCTGGCGCAGCGCGTTCTGACCGGTCGTCGCGTCGACGACGAGCAACCGGCGGTACCTGGAGGCGTCGGCCTTCGCGCCGACGATCTTGTCCATCTTTTCGAGTTCCTTGATCAAATTCTGTTTTGTGTGCATGCGGCCAGCGGTGTCTGCCACAACCAGATCGGCGCCCTCCGCCGTCGCTGCTTCTATCGCATCGAACAGTACGGCACCTGAATCGGAGCCCCGTTCCTGCGCTACAACGCGAATGCCGAGACGATCTCCATGCATCCGCAGCTGTTCTATGGCCGCCGCCCTGAATGTATCCCCTGCCGCGAGTATGGCCAGATGCGAGAATCCACCATCGATCCAGTATTTGGCGAGTTTGGCCGACGTTGTGGTCTTGCCGACTCCATTGACACCAAGCAGCATCACCACATTGAGACCACCAGCGCGTGGCTCGATCGAGATGGCCTTCGCGTGGATTGCGAGTACATCCTTCAGCGCCCTGCGGGCTTCGCTGCCGCTCCGTATGCCCCTGGAGGCGCATAATCGCTTGAGCTCATTGACAGCCTCATCGGCGAATGCCGCGCCCAGATCGCCTTCAACGAGAAGGTCAGCCAGATCATCCCAATCCTCATCACCCACGACGTCCATGCCTAGCAGCTTGCGGATCCGGTCACCAAACTTCATGAATACTCCTGGGTTTCAGATATATTCGCCGCGAAAACCATGCGGCGGCTCATCGCGCAGAGCCTATATAGCCGATCAGCGAAATGATAGCGTTTATGGCCAATCCGGCGCTTATGGCCGCTGATGCCCAGAAAGCCGCCTGCCACCCATAGAAGCGCGAGTTGATTGACTCCGTAATAGCCGGATCGGGACTCGGATGATCTGCCAGGTACTGGCCCGCGGTCTGGTAATAATTCTGGAACAGGCCGCCGGAAAGCACCGGCAGTGGCAACGATACTACAAACCAACCGAGCGAACGGTAGAACTTGTCCTTGGCCTTATCGAATCGCGCATCAAATATCAGCCCGTCGGATGGAACCATGATGATGTTCTGGTCGTCAAGAATCGCATCGGGACGTATGATTATTTGCACGTCTCCGTAGCCGGGCATCGAAATCCGCCCGACGCGCGGGTATGCGGCTGGTGGGACAGCTACTGGAGCCTGGCCCACGAACGCTCCGTCTACATGAACGCGCGCGCCTTCCGGCTGGCTCGAAATACTGAAGCCAACCGCGTCGAGCGGATCGAGCCTCAATTCGACTGTAGTATCGTTCCCGGGCTCCACATCGAAGCTGACGCTTCGAGACGAGAAACCTGGGGCACGCGCGCTCGCCTCGTGGGTTCCGGCGGCAAAGAACAGTTGTATCGCATCGGTTGCAGGCTTTCCGTCAATTGCCATATCTGCATAGGCTGGAGTGACCTCATAGCGTATCAGCGAAAATGGCTTGCCAAGCATCGCCTCGGCCAGTGGCCTCGCAAGGGCGGTAACGGCAGCATCGATGCCATCAGGAGCCGCATATTCGGTTGCATTCCAGACATCACGACCGACAGAGGCCAGATACAGCGCCGCATCGATCGCCACAAAAGAACCGACCATCCGTATTGATCCATGTACAAGCATATCTATCTTCTTGCTTGCGCATGTCTGGGCGGGATTTTCTGGCGGCTTCAGCAGCATTCCATTGGTATCAGCCGCAAGCATCTTGAGCGTACGTGGTGCGGCCGCTGCCACCTGCCTGTGCGACGATGCCGTATCCGTTCCGGTCACAGGGGGCCCAGAATCACGCGACGCCGAATCGAGCAAGGCGGCCAGGGCGCGTTCGGCCTTGGCAACAGAGCCTTCCGCCGCGGCGAGATCCGCTATACGGCGCGCGTGATCACCCGTTGACAGCGCCACGAGGTCGCGCGCGCGTCTGGCCTTGGCAACATCGTCACGAGCCGCCTCCAGCTGATCCGCCGCGGTACGCTGGCTTGCCGCAGTCGTTTCTGCCGCCGTGCAGAACCTTGAGCTGACAAAGGAAAGCGCGGCGGCAAGCTGTCGAGGCACAAGCACGCCGACTGCGCCGAGAGAGTCGAAGGCACTCCCAGTCGCAAATTCGGCCCAGGCCACTGTCAATGAATCGACTGTGGCCTGAGCATGGCAGGGGTTTGGGAGGAAGGCTACCAAAACCAGCAGCGCTGCCACCGGGCTACCGAGCCTTCCTCTCACGGCATCAGTCCTCGTCGTCCTCGGCATCGGACTCTATCGTTCCGCCCTTCCAGAGGAAATGCAGGTATGAGTCTATGAACGGGTCGATGTCGCCATCCATGACCGGCTGGATATTGCCTACAGAGAACTTGGTTCGGTGATCCTTGACCATCATGTACGGCTGAAAGACATACGACCGAATCTGTGAACCCCAGGCAATTTCCTTCTTCTCGGCATGGAATTTCATGTTCTCTTTGTCTTTTTCTATGCGGTAGTAATCGTAGAGTCTGCCCTTGAGCACGGACATCGCGACATCCTTGTTCTTGTGCTGACTGCGTTCATTCTGGCAGGTGACCACGATGCCTGTGGCAAGGTGCGTGATCCGTACCGCGCTGTCGGTCTTGTTCACCTTCTGTCCGCCCGCGCCACCGGCACGGTAGGTATCAACCCGTATGTCCTCGGGCTTGACCGTCACGTCTATTGTGTCATCTATGACCGGCAGGACCAGCACACTCGCAAAGCTCGTGTGCCGGCGGGCGTTGGCATCGAATGGGCTGATGCGAACGAGGCGGTGTACGCCATTCTCGCCGCGCAGATGGCCATAGGCATAGAGCCCATCGATCTGGATGGTGACGCTTTTGATGCCGCCTTCGGCTTCGATCAGGTCCACGACCTCATAGGAGAAGCCGCGGCGCTCCGTCCACCTGGTGTACATGCGCAACAGCATCGAGGCCCAGTCGCAGGCCTCGGTACCGCCGGAGCCGGCGTGTATCGTCAGGAAGGCGCCAGTCCTGTCCACCTCGCCGGTCATCAGTTCAAGCGTGACCGCCTTCTCGAAGCGTTCGCGGATGTCCTTCAGGGACGCACGAATCTCGGGCTCGAGCGAACCATCGCCCTCTTCCATAGCCATGCCGAAAATTTCGTCGAGCGCGTCCATCGAGCGCTTGATGCCTTCCCAGGTTTCGAGCCGGTTCCTGAGAATCTTGAGCTCGCCCATCAGGCGCTCGCTCTTCTTTTGGTCGTTCCAGAATCCAGGCTCGGAGGCGATGCTCTCTTTTGTCTCTATCTTCGAGCGTATTGTCGCGGCGTCAAAGACGCCCCCATATCTCAAGTACTTCCCGTTTCAGGTCAGCTATCTGCGTTGTCAATTCTTCAAGCATGTCGTGGTTCTCCTGTAGCGTATTCTGAATTGAGACTGCGGCCTTGCGGAGCTATGGAGCAACCGTGCCGGCGCCTCTGACGATGATTCGCTTCCAGCGATTCTCCTTGAGAATCGATATGGCGAGCCTTCCGTCGACCGGGTATTGGTATATTCTGACCGTATCGTAGTAATCGGTCACCTTGTCTATGTCACGCTTCAAGGCGGCAACTTGCTTGTCACTGGCACGCGAACTCTCGAAGCAGGCGCGCTGGACCTTCTCGAATCCATATTGAGGCAACAACGCATATATTGCGGCCCGCGAATCCTCTCCGCCCAGGTCACATACGACAGACACAAACATACGCTATGGTATACGAACCACAATACCCGTGTCAAACAGCAATGACAACCACGGACCTTGCATAGCAAGCGCTTTTCATGCATTATTCGCATATAGCTACGGAATATACATTCGCTCAAGGAACTCGACGTGATCAATATCAGCGACCTGAAACTCGGCTTCGGCGAACGCATCCTGTTCAAGGATGTCAACCTCAAATTCGTGCCCGGCAATTGCTATGGCATCATCGGTGCAAACGGCGCAGGCAAGTCCACCTTCCTCAACGTGCTGTCCGGCGAAATAGAGCCGGATGCCGGAGAGATTTCATATCCACCCAAGATGCGCATGGCGGTGCTCAAGCAGGATCACTTCGCGTTCGCGGACGAACGGCTCGTCGAGGTGGTCATCCGGGGATATACGACGCTACACGACATCCTGAAGGAACGCGAGGCCATATACGCCAAGGAAGACTTCACCGAGGCGGATGGAATACGCGCCAGCGAACTCGAAGGTGAGTTTGCCGAACTCGGCGGGTGGGAAGCCGAGGCTCAGGCGTCGATATTGCTATCCGGGCTGGGTGTGCCCGAATCGGAACACGAGCGACTGATGCGCGAGGTGCCCGAAAGCACCAAAGTTCGCGCCTTGTTGGCGCAGGCGCTCTTTGGCAACCCCGACATCCTGTTGCTCGACGAACCGACAAACGGCCTCGACCTGGACAGCATCACGTGGCTGGAGGACTTCCTGATGGATTTCCCCAACATCGTCATAGTCGTGTCCCACGACCGCCACTTCCTTAACGCCGTCTGCACCCAGATATGCGACATCGATTACGGACTGATTCGCCAATACCCTGGAAATTACGACTTCTGGTACAAGGTATCGAAGATGTTGCAGTCGCAGATGAAGGACGAGAAGAAGCGCCGCGAGGACAAGATCAAGGATCTCAAGGAGTTCATCCAGCGCTTCGCATCCAACGCCGCCAAGAGCCGGCAGGCCACCAGCCGCCGCAAGGTACTCGACAAGCTAGATGTGGACGATATGCAGGCGACGAGCCGCCGTTTTCCCTGGGTCGGCTTCAAGCCGGAGCGCGATCCAGGCAACAACGTGGTCAATATCCGTGGGCTGACCAAGACCGAGGACGGCGCGATGCTGTTGAATAAACTCGATCTGATTGTCAACCGGGATGACAAGATCGCCTTCGTAGGCCGCGAGCATCGTTCCAAGACGGCTCTGTTCAGGATTCTGGCCGGAGAAGACAAGGAATATCAGGGAGACGTAGTCTGGGGACAGACCATGAGTTCTTCGTATTTTCCAAAGGAAAATGCTCCACTCTTCGACTCGGATGATTCTATTGTTGACTGGCTCAAGCGCTACACGACCAACGATGACGAGACCTATATCCGGTCATTCCTCGGGCGCATGCTGTTCTCGGGCGACGAGGCCCTGAAACCGGTTCGCGTGCTTTCAGGCGGCGAGAAGGTTCGCTGCCTGCTTTCCAGGATGATGCTCCAGGCATCCAATTGCCTGATACTCGATGAACCGACCAACCACCTCGATCTGGAGTCGATAACCGCCCTGAACAACGGCCTCATGGAGTTCCCGGGTGTCGTTCTCTTCACGAGTCATGACCATGAGTTCGTCAACTCGATTGCCAACAGGATAATAGAATTCTGCCCGGGCGGCATCATCGACCGTATGATGAAATTTGACGAATACCTCAAGGATGACCAGATCAAGGCCCTGCGCGACAAGTACTACCATGGGCACGTGATAGCGGAAATTTAGCCTGCCTGCCGAGCACGCTCTGTCCCGCCGACATTGCGTATGAGCCGCGTGTAGAACTCCACCCCCTTGGCAAGCGACGCGACCGGTATCGCCTCGTTGACGGCGTGCATGCTTGCCCGCTCTGCCTTGGACAGCTCGAACGGCGAGAAGCGGTACACATTGCGCGATATGGCGCAGAAATGCCGCGCGTCGGTGCCGCCAAGCACAACATAGGGCGCGATTATCGCGTCGGGGTAGACTTCGGTCACGGTCCTGGTCAGCGCATCGAAATGCCCGCCTTCGAGCTCCGATACCGGGCTTGGATCGCCAGGCAGGAGCACTCGCATGGCTACCAGCGGATCGGCTATGACGTTGGCCAGGTGCGCCGCTGCGGTTTCGGCAGTCTGCCCGATCGCCACGCGCACGTTGACGACGGCTTTTGCCACGGCCGGCAGCACATTGGCCGCGGCCGAGCCTTCCAGCATCGTCACCGCGGTCGTCGTCCTGCACAGGGCGTTGAGCTCTCCGCCGGATGCCGCGAACACGCGCAGCAGAAGCGGCTCGAACAGCCACAGATTGGCAAGCACCAGCCGCAGCCCGAATGAGGCATGCGGCGCCAGCCGCGAGAACATGACCCTGGTCGCGACAGGAAAGCGCATGGCAAACGGTCTGGCTTCAAGGCGCGTGATAGCCCGTGCCAGCCTCCAGGCGGCACCTCTTCGTGGCGGCGTTGAAGCATGGCCGCCCTGGCTCATCACCGACAGCTCGATGTCCGTTACGCCCTTCTCCGCGACTCCGAGCATCGCCATCGGTCTGGCTATGCCTGGAAAGATGCCGCTGACCACCGCGCCGCCCTCGTCGAGCACGAGCGCCGGTCTGATGCCCAGAGCTTCCAGATGACTGACTATGCCTGTTGCACCATCACCGCCGATTTCCTCATTGTGCCCGAATGCCAGGTACACGTCGTGGGCTGGCACGAATCCCTGCTTGACCAGAGCCTCCACCGCCTCGAAGGCACAGACCATCGTGCACTTCGTGTCGAGAGTGCCGCGCCCCCAGACCCTGCCATCGTGGATATCGCCAGAGAATGGTCCCCTGGTCCAGCCATCCGGATCGGCCGGCACGACATCGTAGTGGGCCATCAGTGCCAGTGGTTTGTCATGCGTAACTCCTTGCCATCGATACAGCAGTGAATAGTCACGAACGATGGTCCTGGCAAGCGCGCGGTGAGTCTCCGGATAGAGCTCGGGCAGCAGCTCTATCAGTTCCTTGAAGCGGGCAGGCTCCCAGCCCCCCGTATCACGGCTCGATACGGTGGGAATGCGCACAAGCGCAGACAGGTGGCGCGCGGCCAGCTCAGCGTCGACCCACAACGTTGCTGGTCGCTCCGGACGAGCCGCTGGCGCTTTTATCATCAGCGCCCTTACGATGACGACGAGCATGACGCCGGCAATGAACCCGATCAGGACAAGGCTTGTCACAGCATCTTTCTCGAGTACAGCAGCCGGGCCACGCCTATCGAGACCAGTGCTCCGCACGGAATCAGTATGCCGACAGGAAGCTTCGGCATGGCCAGGAACAACCCTATCATCAGCACGAGCGGTGCGACCGAGATCTTCCAGTTTCTGGAGATGAACACGACACCAAGAGCACCAAATAGAGAGGGCAATAGATTGGCGAACGCCGGCTTCAGCGCCGGAGAATTCAGTATAGGCAGAAGATATGACATCAGCAGCACACCGAGTACCAGCACCAGATTGGTTACCAGCGACGAAGCACCAACAGCCAACGTCGATATTATCTCTCCTTCCTTGGTTGATGGCTCCACGCCAGCCTGCTGCATAGCCGTGATTGCCGCGGGTACCTTGAGGTTGCTCAGGTTGCCCGTGACAAAACCAAGATAGGTGCCTCCGCTTCCGAGCATTGGCGTGTATGTCAGAACCTCGACCACGGCAATGGGCCAGAACACGATGATGGTCGGTATGAGTCCGGCGAGCAGCTTGCTGAATGGCGGCCAGACGCCAAAATGCAGCGATATGGCCAAGGGCACACCCTGCGTCACGAGTATTGCCAGCACCATCCAGATGCGTCCGTTGCGATGGATTGTCTCGTCGTATGTTCTTGGTATTGCAGTTGACTTGACGTTCATAACGCACCCCCCGCCCGCGCCATCGTGAACAGGGCTGCCACGACCATTCCACCGATCATGCTGACCGGCATGGCGAAATTTTCGAGCTGTCTGAGCCCGGTCATCTTGATCACCAACCCAAAACCGCCCATCACCGCGGCGGATGACAGCAAGGCTAGAATCGAGACGAGTCCGCCTCCCAGGGCGCTGCCGAGAAAGGCTGAAATCAGGCCCATGAACATCGCGGTAATAAGAAGGCCCGACCAGACCGTATCCTTGAGTTGCGTCTTGTGAATGCCGGATTGTATGCTCCTGGCAAACAGCGCTATCAGAATCATCGCGAACACCGACCCAAGTGACATTGCCCAGGCGATGGCCGAATATATGGTTGGATCGACTATTGCCTGCTTTATTGTCTGCCCAAAGGCCTGCGCGGCGGTTTCGGCAGCGGGCAATTCGTAGGTAATGGCGCCTACGACGCTGAGTCGTATCCATGGCAGTGGCAGGCCCAAGGCGCCAGCCAGCGTCAGCACCGCCAGCAGAATCGCTATCGATGGTACGATGGAGAAGACGCCCGAGCCAACCAAAGCCTTCTTCATGATGGCAGGCGCGAGGCCAATCCGTCGCCCTTCCTTCCATGCGGCTGCCATGAATACGAGGCTCTGCACCGTCACGAATACGGCTACCAGTGCCCCCAGCGCGAACATGAATGAACTGTTTCTGATATCAACCATGACTATGAACTCCTTGCGATTATTCTGCCGACGAGCAAGGGATCGGTATAGCCTTGCACCGGCGCGCTGTCAATGAAAAACAGCCTGTCCGCCATGAGCCAGCACGTGACTCACGGTGCGTCGACTGTGGCGATTGCCCGCTCCCAGGCAGCCAGTATGCGGTCGATTCGGCCATCCATGACGCCATCGACAATCATCCTTGCCGGGTCCGCCAGTCTCCAGGCAACGGACTCCCTGATGCCCTGCGCGAATGGTATGGCAGTCCGCAGTTCCGGGACTATCCGCTTGACCTTTGAGCAATCGAATATCGACGTATACGCCTTGTCGCCGAGGAGGCGTTCGCCCATCGCCGGATCGACCGCAGCGATAAATTCCGAAGGAACATGAACGATGCGTGGCTCGACGCCCAGGGCAGATGCCACGGTCTGGTGGATTTCATCCCAGGTCAGCGCTTCGTCGCCGGTTATCGTAAACGCTTCGCCTATTGACGCCGGCTTGCCCAGAAGGCCGATGAGTCCGACCGCAAAATCGCGCGCATGGGTGATGGTCCAGAGCGCCTGCCCGTCGCCGGGTACGACGAAAGGCTTGCCCGCGAGCATGCGCGCGGCGACCGTAAAGTCACCGGACACGAAGGCTGTCGGAATCCAGGTATGGCCATAGGTATGCGATGGCCTGACGATGGTCAACGGAAACCCGCTTTTCCTGTAGGCGTCGAGAAATACACCCTCGCAGGCCATCTTGTCCCTGGCATAGCCCCAGAACTGATTGCCCAGCGGGGTAGCCTCGCTGATGGTATGGCTCCTTGGTGGCTTCTGGTACACCGAGGCGCTGGACAGGAAGATATACTGTCCAACCATCCCATCGCAAGCGGCTATAGAAGCTGCAGCCGTCGACGGTTCATAGCACAGGAAGTCCACAACCGCGTCGAAGTTTTTTCCTCTGACCAGCGGTGCGAGCATGGCTCTATCAGCCACATCGCCCACTATTGATATGGCTCCCTTGGGTACATCGCTGCGACCGCGCGTTAGAACGCAGACATCCAGCCCCTGCCTGACAGCGGCCTCCGTGCATTCTGTCGATATATTTCCGCTACCGCCAATGAATAGAACGCGCATGATCGAGCCTCCTCAAACCAGTATGGTGCGCCACGCCTGGATATTGACAACACTGATATATCAGTACAATATCTATTGCGTGAATATGTTCGAACACAGCATAGGCCATGGCTTCGCCTCTGTCGATCCGTATAACGGTACGGAGAAGGTTCTGCCTCTCCGGGAGCAGGTGTACGCCTATCTCAAACAGCTGCTCAATGATGGCAGGCTCAAGCCAGGCGCGTTTCTGGATCAGCAGGCCATTGGAGAGGATCTGGGCCTTTCGCGGACCCCCCTGCGCGATGCCCTCCTGCGCCTCGAGGCAGAGGGTTTTGTAACGATTCATCCACGGCGTGGTGTCGTCATCAATCCGCTCGATGTGGCGACAATCAGAAATTCATACCAGATTCTTGGCGCACTCGAGGCGGCGGCGGTCCTGGAAGCGGCCTCCACGTTCACGGAGGCTGACACCGACAGAATGGCCGCGCTCAATACCCGCATGGCCGACTCATTGGCGCTGAGCAATTTTGACGCCTATTACGAGGCAAATCTGGCCTTTCACGATGTCTATCTGGGCAAGAGTGCCAACGCCGAGCTCCGGCGAATGGCGCGAATCCTCAAGGAGCGACTCTACGATTTCCCTCGGAGGGAAGGCTACCTCAATGAGTGGGAACGATCCAGTATCATAGAGCATGCCAGACTCGTGCAGTTGATGACAGCAGGATCATGGCCGGAGGCAGCAAGCCACCTCCGTGATGTACATTGGTCGTTTTCTGTCCAGGAACGCTATATCATGGCATACTATTTTGCGCGGGAGGCCGCGCTTGGGGTCCGCCATTGAGCGAACCATCCGGGCTTGTATTCGACATCCGCCGCCATGCCGTCCACGATGGACCTGGCATACGGACGACCATTTTTCTTAAGGGGTGCCCCCTTTCTTGCCCTTGGTGTCATAATCCTGAAGGCATATCCTTCAAGCCGGAATTGCAGCTTAGGCCTGAACGATGCATCGACTGCGGCCTCTGTAGAGAGGCCTGCCCTACTGGTGCCAGCGCCGATCCTGGCATTGCGTGCCTCGAGTGCGGCGCGTGTGCCAAGGCTTGCCCTACAGGAGCACGTGAGCTCATAGGGGTGCCCCTTGATGTCGACGACGTCATCCGCATCGCAGAGTCCGATGATATGTTCTTCGACTCATCCGATGGTGGCATCACCTTCACCGGAGGCGAGCCACTTGCCCAGTCAGCTTTCGTCGAGTCAGCAACGCGCGCACTCCATGAACATGGATTCAGAACCGCTGTCGACACCTCCGGTTACGCTCCAATGGAGTCGATGCTGAGGGTTGCGGCTCATACCGACCTCTTCTTGTATGATTTAAAATACATATCGGATGATATCCATCGTGAAATATGCGGTGTTTCAAACACAACAATACATGCCAACATTCATACGCTGGCGTCACTTGGCGCGGACGTGATTATCAGCGTGCCCTATATTCCCGGCTACAATGATTCCGATGACAATATGACTGCAACGGCCGGCTTCGTGGCAGCCCTGAAGCCAGCGGGCAGATCAAGACCCTACCCTGTTAGAATCCTGCCATACCACGACGCGGCTCGCGCCAAATATGAACGACGCGGGCAAGTGTATCGCTGTGCCGACGCCTGCATTCCTCAAACAGACCGACTTGAACACACCGCGGCATTGTTCAGAACCTATGACATCGACACCACGATAGGAGGCTTGTCATGACCAGCGGAATAGCAAGGCTCAGGAGCCAGAGCTTCGAAGCCAAGCCACGCGTCAGCGCTGAACGCGCCCTCATCGTCACCGAGGTATACCAGAAATCCCCGGCATCGACACCGGCCCCCATACTGCGGGCCATGGCCTTTCAGGCCCTCTGCGAGCGCAAGACCATATATATCGGTGATGACGAGTGCATAGTCGGTGCCCGCGCCAGTGGCCCCAAGATAACGCCAACCTACCCGGAGCTGACGTGCCATAGTGTCGAGGATCTGCAGATACTGCGCTCCAGGCCCATGACCAGCTACGATGTCGACGATGCCACAATAGAGACGTATCGCACCACGATCATACCCTACTGGCGTGGCAGGTCGATTCGGGATCGTGCCTTTGCAGCGATGCCCGCTGCATGGCTGGCCCTGTACGAGGCTGGCGTCTTTACCGAGTTCATGGAGCAGCGAGCCGCGGGCCACACCGCTCTTGACGGCAAGCTCTATCGCAAGGGTCTCCGGGCCATCCAGGCCGATATAGCGCTTGCCAGGAAGAGTCTGCAAGCCAGCGATGCGCGGCGCGAGGCGAAAGAGCATGAACTCGATGCCATGCGCATAGCCTGCGATTCGGCCATCACCTTTGCCAGGCGGCATGCGGAAATGGCCGAATCGATGGCCGCGCGTGAATCGAATCCCGATCGCGTGCGCGAACTGCAGCTGATAGCCGAGACATGCAGGCGCGTCCCTGCCGAGGCGCCCCGCACCTTCCAGGAGGCTCTGCAGGCCTACTGGTTCGTCCACCTCGGCACAATCACCGAGCTCAATGGTTGGGACTCGATGAGTCCGGGCCACCTTGACCAGCATCTGGCGCCGTTCTATGAACGCGACATCCGCGACGGCCGCCTGACCAGGGACAAGGCCAAGGAACTGATGTCAATGTTCTGGATCCAGGTCAACAATACTCCGGCTCCGCCGAAGGTCGGTGTTACGGCGGCCGAATCAGGCACATACAACGACTTTACCAACATCAATCTTGGCGGATTGACACCGGACGGGCGTGATGGCTCCAGTGAAGTTACCTTGATAATACTCGAAGTGCTCGACGAGCTGAGGCTCTTGCAGCCACAGGCCAACCTGCAGGTGGCCTCCTGCACACCTGACCGAATCCTTGAAGCGGCAAGCGCGGTGGCGCGGAATGGCATGGGCTATCCGTCCTTCTTCAACGCCGATGAGGTCACGCTTGCTCAGGTAGTGGCAGGCAAGCGGCTCAAGGATGCTCGTGAAGGCGGCACTAGCGGCTGCATCGAAACCGGTTGCTTTGGCAAGGAAGCCTACATACTGCATGGGTATCTCAATGGCCCCAAACTGCTGGAACTTGCTCTCAATGATGGCATCGATCCATTGACAGGCACGCGGGTCGGACCGTCCACGGGTCTGGTCGGCACATTTACGTCATTCGAGGATGTGTTCGCCGCATGGAAGGCGCAGCTTTCGTATGCGGTTGACTGGAAGGTAAAGATCGACGGCTACCTTGACGAGCTCTATGGCACCACGACACCGGCTCCGTTCCTGTCGCTGTACATCGATGACTGCGTCGCGCGCGGCCTCGATTATTACCGCGGCGGCGCGCGCTACAATACCGACTACATTCAGTGCGTTGGACTGGGCACCGTAACCGATTCGTTCTCGGTCCTCGCGACCCAGGTGTTCGGTAGCGGAAACGGCACCAGCGCGATGTCGCTGGCTGAATTGCGAGGCGCGCTGTCTGACAACTGGCGTGGCCATGACCTCCTGAAGGCGCTGGCCCGCAACAGAACACCGCTGTTCGGCAACGACGATGTAACCGCCGATGCTCTCGCCAAGCGTGTATTCGATACATTCATAACCGTTATAGAAGGTGAGGACGCTCCTCGGCTTTCCGGTCGAGGAGCACCGTACCGGGCGAACTTCCTCTCGACGACCTGTCATGTCTATTTTGGGACAAAGACGGGAGCTACGCCCGACGGCCGACTTGCTGGATCTCCCCTGTCTGACGGAACAAGCCCATCACAGGGTTCGGACACCCATGGGCCAACAGCGGTGATGAACAGCCTCGGCAGACTCGACCAGGCCAGGACCGGCGGCACGCTCCTCAATCAGCGCTTCACGCCAGCCGCGCTGGCCGGCGATTCAGGGCCGCGCAAACTCGGAGCGCTCATCCGGGGTTACTTCAAGCAGGGCGGGCACCACGTGCAGTTCAACGTGGTCGATGCCGCGACTCTGGAGGCCGCAAAGAAGAAGCCCGAGGATTACCGCAACCTTCTGGTGAGGGTCGCGGGTTACTCGGACTACTTTGTGGATCTGGACGAGAAGCACCAGAACGAGATCATATCCCGAACGGCCAACGAGGCGGTCTGATTGGCTGGCGACAGCGCTAGCTGGCGACGACAGCGCTAGCTGGCGACGACCCTGACGAAACGTTTCTTGCCGGCGCGCAAAACCAGTTCGCCATCTGCGTCGAGTCTGTCAGCGCCGACGACGGCCTTCTCGTCCGACCATGTCGCGTCACCGACGACCGCGCCGCCCTGTTGCACAAGCCTCCGTGCCTCGCTCTTGCTTGGAGCCAGACCTGCATCGACGAACAAATCGAGAACCGGATACCCGGTCTCGAAGCGCGCCCGCGACAGGTTGGCGGTCGGCATGGCCGTTTTGTCACCACCACCACCGAACGCCGCCTTGGCTCCCGCCAGCGCCTTGTCGGCCTCTTCCGCACCATGGATGATGGCGGTTACTTCCCAGGCAAGCGTCTGCTTGGCGGCATTGATGTCGGCCGACGGGTCGGCAAGGGCGCGGCACCGGTCAGCAGGCAGGAACGTAAACATCAGCAAGAACTTGAGCACGTCGGCGTCTGATACGTTGCGCCAATACTGGAAGAACTCATACGGACTCGTCATCTCAGGATCGAGGAACAGGGCGCCTTTCTCCGTCTTTCCCATCTTCTTGCCATCACTTGTCATCACGAGCGGGAACGTCAGACCGAAGGACTCCGCCCCCTCGACACGGCGTATAAGCTCCATGCCGGCGACGATATTACCCCATTGGTCGTCTCCGCCAATCTGCAGGCGACAGCCATGGCGCTTGTAGAGCTGCAGGAAATCGTAGCTCTGCAGAAGCTGATAATTAAACTCGATGAATGACAGCCCGGTTTCCATGCGCGTCCTGTATGCCTCGAATGTCAACATGCGGTTTACAGAGAAGTGGCGGCCTATGTCCCTCAAGAATTCTATGTAGTTGAGATCGGCCAGCCAATCCTTGTTGTTGGCCGAAAAGCTGGTCTTGCCATCGAATCCGACAAAGCGGTCGAGCTGTTTGCGGAACAGCTCGGCATTGGCGTCAATAGCCTCATACGATATCATCTTGCGCATCTCGCTCTTGCCCGATGGGTCGCCTATCCTGGCGGTACCGCCTCCAAGAAGGGCTATGCCAACATGCCCCGCGTCGCGAAGGTGCCTGAGTGCGAAAAACGGCACCATGTGGCCTATGTGCAACGAAGGGCCAGTCGGGTCGCACCCCACATAGAACGTTACCGGTCCTCGGTCCATCAGGGCGGAAAGCCCATCGATATCGGTGCATTGCTGGACAAAGCCACGTTCTTCAAGGGTCTCCAAAGCGCGATTCATGCCGTTCCTCCATCGTACAATTCCATCATGCGTGCTACGATTATAGCCATGAGCGCGATCGATGGACAAGCGGGTTCGAGAATTCAGGGCTTGCAGAGTGCGGCCGCTGGCACTAGCATCTGCATCATGGACACAAGACTCGACGCGCTGGTCGCCCTCCTACGGATGTCTCCTGGCGGGATATTCATACAGCCTCATGACGCGCCCGATCCGGATGCCATCGCGTCGGCGTTTGGTCTGCAATACTTGTTGTCAAGACACGGAATAAAGGCAGGCATCATCTACGGCCGCGAATATGAGAAGATCGATGCCAGGCGCATGGTTGAGTTGCTTGGCATCGAGCTTTCATTGGCCGCGGAGGTTTCGTCGATTGAATCGGAAGACTGGATCGTCGTTGTCGATGGCCAGCGCGGCAACACCAATATGGCCGATCTGCACTGTACCGAAGTAGCCGCAATCGACCACCATGCCGTGAGGGAGGATGCATCCTATAAATTTCTTGATATCAGGCCGGATGTCGGCTCATGTTCCGCCATCATCGCCGATTATTTCATAGAAAATCAGGAGATTCCACCACGACTTGTCGCGACCGCGCTGTTGTACGGCATCTTCATCGATACCGACAGCATGACGCGGGGTGTTACCGAACTTGACGCCTTGATGTTCTACAGGCTCTATGCCTTTGCCGAACCCGAAATATTCAGGCGGCTGCGCAGCAGCCAGTTGACGCTCGGCGATCTGGCAACGTATGCCGACGGGTTCAGGACCATAGAGACCTACGGCCGGTTGGCCTTCCTGCGGCTCGCTGACGCGGACGATTCACTGGTTGGCGCGGCCAACGACATCGTCCTGTCGCTCGATGAGATAGACGCCTCAATCGCCTACTCTGTCAGACCGGATGGCGTCAAGATTTCCGTTCGATGCAAAGTCGATGACATCCATGGTGACGAGCTGGCACAAGCTATAGCGGGCGATCTGGGCTTCGGCGGCGGCCACGTCCATATGGCAGGCGGATTCATACCAGCCGATCGTCTGCCCGCGGACAAATCAATCGATACGATAATCAGGCACCGTGCTATCTCGTACGTGGAGAGTCACCATCACTGAACGCTTGCGACCGCATCGAGCCGGCTCTTGCGCAACAAGACAAACCAGTCGAGTGACAGTGCTGCCATGATGACTCCGGCCCCCGCGAAGAAGGCGGGTTTGAGCCGCTCGCCTATCAGCGCTCCCAAAGCGACCGCGAATATTATCTCCAGATAAAAGACGCGCGAACCACTCGCCGCGTTGACGTATTTGTAACCCCATGTCATCAGGATCTGCGCGCCAAATACCACGACGCCAAGCCCCACCGCCATCGCCAGGGCGCCTGGCTGCGGAGCGACTGGCATGCCTCCGGTAGCAAGCGCTAGTGAAGCGACGACCGGCAAGCCAAAAACACATGGAGACAGATACAACGAGACCGGATCGTCGGTAGCTCTGGCGCGTTTGAGGTGATTGATCGCAAGGCCCGCGAACACCGCCGACAACAAGGCCATGGCATCGCCGGCCAAGGCGTAACCGCTCCCGTCGTTGAGTATTATGACGCTGCCAAGAGTACACAGTGCAAGCGCCGGTATGGCTGTTGGCAGCAACTTCTGGCCAAAGAATATCCGGCCAAACAGCGCGACGAATATCGGATAGGTATTGGACAGCATGGTCGCGCGGCCGCCACTGGTCCTTGAAATCGCCATGTACGAGAGGGTCATCGAAATCGCTCCATAGAAGCCGCGCAATAACCAGTCGCGCTTGTTGACTATGCGTATGCCCCGCCTCGCTGAGATCAGCCACGCGACGCTCAGCGCAGCGCCTACGGCGAATCGCACCATCGATATGAAGTAGCCGGACAATGAGTTCGAAGCAATGCGCACCAGCGTCGTTGTGGTCGCGAACAAGAGAGCGGCGGCCAGCAGTGCCATCATTCCGTGTATATTGGTAGTGCGGGATGCCGTCACGACCTAGGCCCCCCGCTTGACTCTGCCCTTGAGTACCAGGATGGCCTCGAGCACCCCGCCGGCGATTGCCCGCGACTTGTCCGATACTGTCAGACAATTCTCGGGCCTGGCGCGGGGATCTACATCCGCGATCTTCATGCCGACCGGTACCGCCATACCGGCCCTGATGGAGCCCCGCACAATGCCGTCGATGCTCGTTCGCACCTCGACTCGACCCTCGGTACCACGTACCGCTATGACAGGATCACCGACCTTGACCATGTCTCCGATGGCTGCCACAGCCTCCACTATGCCTGCTATGGGCGACTTGAGTACGCGCTCGGCGCTGCGGCCGCCAATTTCCCCGGGTGTACCACTGTCAGCTGCGGCGGTGCCAGAGAGTATGACGCGAGCCAGATCGTGGCCCCGTTGCGTTTCAACGACGGCATCAACATCGCCGCCGGCCTCGAAGCCAGGCCCCAGCGCTATCACGGCGGGAGCCATGCCGCGCCGCGTGCCGGTGTTGCGCTTGGCTATGATGGCGTCCACGAGCGCATACGGAGCCAGCGCGGCGACCGATGCGCAGTCCGGATCGACAAGCACCGGCACTATTCCTTCGGCAAGAGCGGCTCTCGTCTCGTCAATGCCGGAGACCAGTCGAGCAACGACGCCTTCGACGCGGGCCTCGCCATCATAAACCGCTTCGGATAAGGAAACCGTGCGCCTGATCGAGGTGGGGTTCTCCACCTCCAGCGCGACGACGCGAAACCCCGCCGCCTTGAGCCTGAGGATGGTACCCGTAGCCAGGTCGCCCGCGCCGCGCACCACGACCAATTCGCCGTCACGACCGGATAGCGGCGCCGCGTCCCGGCCAGCCAGCACGGACATCATCTCAGCGACAACCGATATGGCTATCTCCTCGGGTGTCTCGGCGCCAAGGTCCAGACCGACTGGTGCCCGCACTCGTCCAAGCACTTCCGGGGCTACTCCTTCGGCTCGAAGCATATCGAGCATCGTTCTGACCTTGCGCCTCGAGCCAAGGAATCCAAGGTATCTGCAATCTGCTTTTATGAAGTGGCGCAAGGCGCGCTCGTCACTGGCGTGTGTCGCTATAATGACGCAGGTATTCCTGTCTACCGGGGCGGTTGACAGCGCGGTGTCCATGTCCTCATCCACATACAGCTCAGTGGCCATCGGAAACCGGTCGCCATTGACATAGCCGGGACGGTCATCGACTATGGCGATGCGATACCCGATGGCATGCGCCGCCTTGGCGATCTCGAGCCCGACATGGCCGCCACCCGCTATCAGCACACGTGGCTTTGCGCCAAAGACCTCGACGAGTACCTTCATGGCGCCGCCGCACTCCATAGGCAGACTCGTGGCGCCAGGACCATGATCAAGCGCATACTCGAGCACCGTCGGACGATCGAAATCGATGGCGCGCCGAGCTTCTTCTATTACGCGCGATTCGACTATGCCTCCGCCAACGGTGCCCAAACTGGTGCCATCGGCCAGGACCAGCATCTTGGCGGTCCCACGCGGTGTTGAACCAGAAGACTCTATGATGGTCGCCATCGCGAACGGAATATTGTGCTCCGCGAGTTCCGCGGCCTTCCTGAATATGTCCATGACTGTTCCCTTTCGGCTCCGCAGCGAAATGACACGAATCAATGCGGCGTAACACTATACCAGATTCCCTTTCGATCCGCGACAACCACCGACCAGAATGTCACGGATTCCATGATCGGCGCGCTGATTTCCAAGATTGGTGATAATGACCGCATCGACCAAAGCTGCCATGAGTGCCGATTCGGCTACCATACGCGCCATCTCGGGCGCGACCAAATCGGCTTTGTTCAATATGAGCAGCCGGGAGGCTCCAGCCGGAGTCTCCTTGAAACACCCAAGTGGAGCAGCGCAGAGTCTGGCGATGGTGTGGACATCCATGCTGTGTCCACATACCAGACCGGTTGCGCGTCCTACAAGCTCTGGCCTGAACGCGTGTGCCTCATCAAGCGGCTGTCCCAGGCAATCGAGGCCTATGACCGCGCAAACCACATCGGTGCTTGATGGTATGACCGGCTCATGATCCGCTGGAGCCTTGATGGGCCGGTGTCGCGCGCCGTCCGCCTCCACGAGTACCAGGCTCCAGTCCGCGGGGCAGGCATCGATAACCGCGGGATGCATGGCCACCAGCTTGCCAGTCTCAACGCCAGAACCGGCCACGACAACACACCCGCCGTTTGCTACTCCTGCATTGGCGCGCCCGACCGTCGCCGTCGGCAGACTCGAGCCAGCGGTGGCCCATGATGGATCCAGGATAAAGCCATCGAGTGCGCGGCCCTCGTC
>DATKVB010000017.1:0-12392 GCA_035530295.1 bacterium
CTCTGTGTCTCTGTGTCTCTGTGTGGAACTTCCCCTCAATTATCCCACGCAGAGCCGCAGAGAAAACAACTCTCTTCTCTGTGTCTCTGTGTCTCTGTGTGGAACTTCCCCTCAATTATCCCACGCAGAGTCACAGAGAAAACAACTCTCTTCTCTGTGTCTCTGTGCCTCTGTGTCTCTGTGTGAGGGGCATCCCACTCGACTATCTCATATAGCGGCGCCCTCTTCCCGCCATCTTCTGTAGTACCAGGCAGCGGTCATCATCAGAGCGTGATTCCATGGGGGCACGCCGATGCGATCATACAGCTCGTCTTCGGGGATCTCTTCCACATCGACAATCTCATGCTCGTCGAGCGATTGGTCGGCCACAAGGGTCAGGCCCTCGGCCGCGAAGACATGAAAGGTGTTGGTCATGAAGGCCGGGTTCGGCGAGCACGAGCCCAGGTGGACGATGCGGCTGGCGGCATAGCCAGTCTCCTCGAGCAGTTCACGGGCGGCCGCGTCGGCGGGTGCCTCGCCGGCTTCTACCACGCCTCCAGGAAACTCGGTCGATGAGGCGCCGGATCCGTGGCGGAACTGGCGCACGGCTAGTATGGAGCGTCTGCCTTGTCGCTCGATCGCGGGGACGACCACGGCCCAGTCGGGCGCGTCAAGCACAACGAAGCGCGCTTCCTTGCCATGCGGGCCAAGGCTGGTCAGTTCTTCGGCTCTGAATATTCTGAAGTCGCCCACCTCGCGACGTGATGACACGATCCACGGTTCATTGCCATTGGCCATAGCCGCTGCCTCCCTGGCACGCCTGTCCGGCGCTCGGCCATTGTAGCCCGGTGGCCTCCATTGGTACAGTAACGAACCATGAACAAGGAGCATTCGATGAACGCATTGCCCGATTGGGTCACAAGTTTTCCTGGCGCCGTCACGGTGTCCGACAGCGCGTTGAACATCATCTACATGAACGACAAATCAGCCGCCACCTATGTCAAGGAAGGCGGCCGGGCCCTGCTCGGCAAGCCGCTTATGGCATGTCACAACGAGCGATCCAGGGCCATCGTGCAGAGTATCCTGGATTCGGGCGGCCAGAATGTGTACACGATAGACAAGGCCGGGCAGAAAAAGCTTATCTATCAGAGTGCGTGGCGCGACGAGTCAGGCACGGTAGCTGGCCTCGTCGAGCTGTCGCTGGTGCTGCCTGCCGACATGCCTCACTTCATCAGAGGCTAGACGCAGGAAGCTACCGGAACGATGAGGCTGTCGCCGTCATACGCTGTGGATACGGTAAAGGCGACGCAGCCTTCGAGTGCCGCGTCGAAGCCGAGCCGGCGATGGGTGGACAGCACGACCAAGGCTTCGGTTGCCCTGGCCCGGCGGACTATGCCGCCCGATGGCCTGCCTCGCTCCAGTCTCCAGCTCACCGGGATGGGCCACGCCGCGCCATCGGAGGCGCACTGGTCCGACAGGCGCCTGCCGAGAGCCGCAAGGTACGTTCCGGCGGTCTCTGCCGCGTACGCATACGAGGCGCCAGACAGGGCTGGTGACAGCCGCGCGGCTGCGCTGGCCTTGCCGCCCGCGTCGAATCCGGTGCGCGGTATCACGGCAAGCAGTTCCACCGGCAGCCGCAGGGCCGCGGCCAGCGCAAGCGCCTGCGGCAGGGCGGCTTCGTGGGCCGGCTCGCCATCGAGCGGCACGATGATGGCCCTTGGCGCCTTGGCGCCTGACGGAGCATGCCTGCCCCGGACGAGGTACACCGCGGAGCAACCCGCGGCCGCAGCCTTGAGCGGCATCGACGCGGTCAGGAAATCAAGGGCCCCACGACTGCCATGCGCAGCCATCACCGCAAGGTCAAAGCCGAGCTCGACCGTATGCGCGGCAAGTGTCTCGGCCAGGTCCTTCTGTGGTGTTCCATCGTGTGAGTCACTGGTGTGGACGTGTGTTTCCACCGACAAACCCATGGCGCGAAGCCGGTCAGCGATGTGCTGTAGATACAGTGCAGCAGGTCCCGCCTCGGACAAATGGGGTTGCCCATGCACGGTCTTGGGTGGATCCGACTCGATGATATGTGCCAGTATCAAGGTCGACCCGCAAGCCTGCGCTATGGCCTGCGCCCGCGGGAGCGCCATCTCGGATGCGGCTGAACCGTCCAGTGGAACCAGTATGCGTTCAAACACGATCATTGCTCCTTGCTAGGCCAACGTCTTGACGATCAGGAATATGTTCAGGGCAGACACAAAGAATGCCGCGAGGCCGAGCAGGATGCTGGTTAACCGGGAATTGACCAGGCTACCCATCAGTCTGCGATCGGCGCTGAAGCGCAACAGCGAGAATATGGTCACCGGCAGACCAAATGACAGCAGCACCTGGCTTATGACCAGCACCCTGGTCGGTTCCAGTCCAATCGCTATGATCAATATGCTCGGCGCCACGGTTACAAGGCGCCGTATCCAGACGGGTATGTGCTTGTGTATGAAGCCTTCCATGATGATCTGCCCGGCGCTGGTGCCAACCGCCGATGATGACAGGCCCGATGCGAGCAGCGATATGCCAAAGACGACGCTGGCGCTCTTGCCAAGGAGCGGCTCCAGCGTCACATAGGCCTTTTCGAGCGTGGCGATATTGGTCATGCCATTGCGGTGAAATGTCGCGGCCGCCATCACGAGCATCGCGGCGTTGACGAAGCTCGCCACGCCCATAGCGACCAGCACGTCTATCAGCTCGAATCGGAACAGCCGCTTGCGTCCTGGTTCGTCATCGGGGCGCATACGGTTCTGGGTCAGTGCGGAATGCAGGAATATGGCGTGCGGCATCACGGTGGCGCCAAGGATGCCCGCGGCCAGCAACGCGCCTTCCGCTCCTGGCAGACGGGGCGGATTGAATGATTGTGCCATGGCGCCCCAGTCGGGTCGGTCAAGTATGGTTTCAACCAGGTAGCTTACCGCGACGACGACCACGAATCCTGTGATGATAGCCTCGAGCGGGCGGAATCCGAAGCGTTCCACGCCCAGTATCAGGAAGGTGGCCAGCGCGGTGATGATGCCGCCTACCAGCAGGGGCAGGCCGAACAGCAGCTGGAGGCCAACCGCGGCTCCCAGGAACTCGGCCAGGTCGGTCGCGATCGCCACGATCTCCATCATGATCCAGAGTCCATATGTGGCCCACTTCGGGTAATTGTCCCGGCAGTGCTCCGCCAGATTCTTGCCCGTCGCTATGCCAAGCTTGGCTGCTGTCGCCTGCACGAGTATCGCGGTAATGTTGCTGGCAAAGATGACCCACAGCAGGGTGTATCCGAACTCTGAACCGGCCTGGATATTTGTCGCGTAGTTGCCCGGGTCGATATAGGCTACGCTCGCGATGAACGCCGGGCCCAGATATGGAAGGACTCGCAGGAACCCGCGCTTCTTGACACCAGCATCACCGGTAGCACCACTCATCCACACCCGCCTTTCTGGTCCACACACAAATCATAGCGGAGCGGACAAGAATTAAAAAGCCGTTCCGGCGCGATGTGCGGCGGAACGGCAGATTTCAGTGCATCGGTATCAGGCTCAGCCGACGGCCTTGGCTCCCTCTTCTATGGCCTTCATGTTCATCGGTATGAACTTGTGCTTGTCGGCCTTGAAGAATGTCTTGAGCACCGCCTCGAGTTTGTCGAGCTTGACGGCGCCGGTCGCCTTTGACAGGGCGCCCATCATCACCATGTTGGCGAACTTTACGTCGCCAAGCTGTACGGCGATGTCGTTGCACGGCACCTTGATGACGCGGGCGTCCTTGCGCTTGGTCTCTTCCTTGACGAGGCTGGAGTTGATTATCAGCGTGCCGCCCTGCTTGAGCACGGCTTCGCACAGGGGCAGCGAGTCCATGTTCATGACGATGGCGCTGTCGGGAGCGGTAACCAGCGGGCTGGCGATCTCCTCGGTGGACACGATGACGCTGGCGCGCGCAATGCCGCCGCGCTTCTCCGCGCCGTAGAACGGGAAGAAGGTGACCTCGAGCCCCTCCTTCATGCCGCAATATACCCACAGCTGTCCCAACGATATGATGCCCTGGCCGCCGAAGCCGGCCATGAAGGTCTTTTCGGTCATTTCACGGCCTCCTTGGCGCCATCGAGCTCGTTTTTTATTTCACCGAGCTTGTAGAACGGGATCATGTTGTCTGCCACCCACTCAACGCTTTCCTGGGGGTCCATGGCCCAGTTGGTCGGGCACTGTGACAGGATTTCCACCATAGTCGAGCCTTCACCGCGCATCTGGGCCTCGAAGGCCTTCTTGATGTACTGCTTGGTCTTGCGGATGTTGACGGCGTTGTTGACGGCGCCGCGCGCAAGGTACTTGGTGCCGCCGAGGGTGGCGAGCATCTCAAGGACGCGTATCGGGTAGCCCATGCCGGCCTCGATGGGGTCGCGGCCGTACGGGGCAGTCGTCGCCTTCTGTCCTACCAGCGTGGTCGGGGCCATCTGGCCGCCGGTCATGCCGTATATCGCGTTGTTGACGAATATCGTCGTAAACTTCTCGCCGCGGTTGGCAGCGTGCACGGCCTCGGCGGTGCCGATGGCCGCAAGGTCGCCGTCGCCCTGATAGCAAATGACCAGGTGGTCAGGCTTCATGCGCTTGACGCCGGTGGCGCCGGCCGGCGTCCTGCCGTGCGGTACCTGTACCGAGTCAAAGTCAAAATAGAGGCTGGCCCAGATCGAGCAGCCAACGGGGTTCATGATGATCGACTTTTCCTGCATGCCCATCTCGTCTATCACCTCGGTTATCAGTCTATGGATGACTCCATGACCGCAACCGGGGCAGTACTTGGTCTGGATCGGCAATAGGCTCTTCGGGTGTCCGTATAGAGGTTCCACGTGTGCGCTCCTTATTTCTTCAAGATCCGGCGGATCTCGGCGAGGACGTCTTCCTCGGTGGGGATCATGCCGCCGCAGCGTCCGTAGAAGGACACCTCGCTCTTGCCATGCGTGTACAGGCGCACGTCCTCCACCATCTGGCCCATGCTCATCTCGACGGCCAGGAACTTCTTGCCGGCCAGCTCGCCGATCCGCTTTTCCGGATACGGCCAGAGCGTTATGGGCCTGAAGAGTCCGACCTTGAGGCCGAGCTTGCGTGCCATCTGCATGGCTCCGAGGCATACGCGGGCGGAGGTGCCGTAGGCGGTCAGGATCAGGTCGGCGTCATTGACGAACTGCTCCTCCCAGCGTGGCAGGACCTTCTTCATCTCGTCGTAGCGCTTGAACCTGGCTATGTTCGTCTGCTCGAACTCCTCGGGCACGAGGTGCGTCGAGTCGACGTGGCAGAGCGGCTTGCCCTTGGTGTGGTGGCCGACGGCCCATGGCTTGGCGACCCTGGTGGCCGGGTCCTTGGGCGGCATGAAGCTGACGCCCTCCATCATCTGGCCGATCATGCCATCGGCAAGGACCATCGCGGGCATGCGCCACTGGTCGGCCAGGTCGAAGGCCTCGTAGGTCAGGTCGGCGGCTTCCTGTACGCTCTTGGGAGCCAGCACGATGTGGTAGTAGTCGCCGTGTCCGCCACCGCGGGTTGACTGGAAGTAGTCGCCCTGTGCCGGCGATATGCCGCCCAGGCCAGGGCCTGAGCGCGCCACGTTGATGATGACGCAGGGCACATCGGCGCCGCACGCGTAGGAAATGCCTTCCTGCTTGAGCGATACGCCCGGGCTGGAAGAGCTGGTCATGGCGCGCGCTCCGGTAGCCGCGGCGCCGTATACCATGTTGATGGCGGAGGTTTCACTCTCCGCCTGGATAAATGTCCGCTTCTGATCAAGCATGTGCTTGGCCATGTACGCGGTCAGTTCGTTCTGCGGGGTAATGGGATAGCCAAAATACGCGTCGCAACCGGCGCGTACGGCGGCCTCGCCCATAGCCTCATTGCCCTTCATCAGGCGTTTTTCTTCAGCCATGTCTGACCCTCCTCACAGCTTGTAGACGGTGATCGCCACGTCTGGGCAGACGGTGTAGCAATTGCCACAGGCGATGCACTTGTCCATGGCAACGACCTTGGACGGATAATAACCCCATGAATTCGGCTCGCTGTCTGCCGCGAGCACCTTGGTCGGACAGGCTGGGATGCACAGCAGGCAACCCTTGCACCGTTCCCGATCGATCTCGACTCTTCCTTTAGTAGCCATGGCGACTCCTTCTGGTATGTTCCGGAATACTCCGGCGGTAAATAGGTTCCAGTAATGTCTCTAGCCGGCCAGTATGGCGAGCGCTATGCTTGCAAGCTTCGTGTCCCGGCTGTCGGCGCGGCTGGTCAGCACTATGGGCTTGGCAGCTCCGGCCACGATGCCGGCGCCGTGTGCCCCGCCAAGATCCAGAAGGCTCTTGTACAGCACATTGCCTGCCTCTATATCCGGCGCAACCAGGATGTCCGCGTCCCCCGCAACCTCCGACACGATGTGCTTTATCGTGGCACTCTCGGCGCTTATCGCGTTGTCAAGCGCGAGCGGGCCATCGATGACGCAGTCCTTGATCTGACCGCGCCTGTTCATCTGCGTGATGATGGCGGCATCGACGGTGCATGGCATCTTGTCGTAGTTGACCTTCTCCACTGCGGCCAACAGTGCCACCTTTGGCCTGTCCACGCCCAGGGCCCGCGATACCTTGACAGCATTGGTGATGATGTCCAGCTTGGCCTGGATGTCAGGCGCTATGTTTATCGCGGCATCGGTGACGATGAACAGCTTGTGGTAGTGCGGCGATTCCATCACCGCGACGTGGCTCGTCAGCTTGCCGGCATTGATGCCGGTTTCCTTGTTCAGCGCGGCCTTGAGGAGTATGGAGGTATCCAGCACGCCCTTCATCAGCACATCGGCCTCACCCGTACGGACCAGGGCTACGGCTGCGGCTGCGGCTGCGGCGTAGTCCTTTTCCTCTATCATGCGGACACCGGCAAGATCGGCTCCGATATCCGCCGCTATCTTTCTGATGGCCTCGAGGTCGCCTATCAGTATGGGTTCGGCCAGGCCGGCGGCCCTGGCGTCAAAGGCTCCCTCGAGAGCCGACACTTCCTGGGCGGCGGCCACCGCTATGCGCTTGCGCCCCCGCGACCTCGCCGCGGCTATGATGTCTGCGATCGTCTTCATATCAGTGGTACTCCTGCGCGCTCTTTGGCTCGTCAAGCACCCGCGCGCCAGCAAAGGCCAGGGCCTCGAGTTCACCTTCTCCGGGGTAGACGGTGACCGGCGCCATCCAGCCAACCATGCGCTTGAGGCCTTCCTGTACCAGCTTGCCGTAGGCGATGCCGCCGGTCAGGATGATGCCGTCGAGCTTGCCTTCCGCGGCTGCCGCAAGGCCGCCAATGGCCTTGCCGACGTAGTATATGAACGCCTCATAGACGACAGTGGCCTGGGCATCGCCTGCCAGGTGCCTTGCTTCAAGCACGCGCATGTCGTTGGTGCCCGCCAGGCTCACCATGCCGCCCTGGCCATTGATCATTTTCATCACTTCTTTCTCTGTATACGTGCCGGAGAAGCACAGCTTGGTCAGTGCGCCCGACGGCAAGGTTCCGGCGCGCTCCGGGCTGAACGGTCCCTCGCCATTGAGTGCGTTGTTCACGTCGACCACTCTGCCGTGGTCATGGTAGCCAACCGAAACGCCGCCACCCATGTGCGCGACGACCAGCTTCACGTCCTCATACTGCCTGGCATGCTCGGATGCCCAGCGCCTGGCCACCGCCTTCTGGTTGAGTGCGTGAAAGATGCTCTGCTTGCGGAACAGCTTGTGGCCATAGATTCTGGCAACCTCGGAAAGCTCATCGACTACAACCGGATCAACGATGTACGACGGCAGCCCAATCTCGCTGGCTATCGCATTCGCTATCAGCGCGCCAAGGTTGGACGCGTGCTCGCCATACCGGGCATTTCGCAGGTCATCGAGCATGGCGGCATTGACGGCATAGGTTCCGCCGGGAATAGGCTTGAGGAGTCCACCACGCCCCACCACGCATGACAGGGAGCGGATGTCGAACTGCTTTGCTATCAGCGCGTCGCGGATGCATCGCTCGCGGAACTCGAATTGCGACGCGATGGTAGAAAAGCGCGCCAGCTCCTCGGCCGTGTGCGCGACACTCTGGGTAAACAGTTCGGCGCCATCCTGAAATACACCGATCTTCGTCGATGTCGAGCCGGGATTGATGACGAGGATCCTTTGCGGCATGGGGACTCCTTATCGTGAGTTTGTCGGTGTCTCGTAGTATTACGGCCGATTATACGCACACAATACCTATGACGCAAGCAAAAAAGCGAAAATTCTTCCAGAATTCAAAACGACATTTCTATTATCAAAACTTTTGGTGCAATATTCGAGCCAAAAACACTTCACCGGAATCAAACCGCGCGCTATACTGGTGCTGTACCGGCTTTGGTACCGCCGCGTAACGCGCCGATCGTCTGCGTCGGAAAGCGCCCGCGAACGCTCGCGAGACTCCACGGTGCTAACCGTGTGTCCGCATGGAGGATGATCATGAAGGCTCTTGTCAAGAAATCACCCGAAGTTGGCTTGTGGATGCAGGACGTGCCGATGCCGGCGGTCGGAGACAACGATCTTCTTATAAAGGTCAAGAAGACGGCGATATGCGGCACCGATGTGCACATTTACAAGTGGGACTCGTGGTCGCAGCGCACCATCAAGACGCCCATGACCATAGGACATGAGTTTGTCGGCGAGATTGTCGAGATGGGCCGCGCGGTACAGGGCTACAAACTTGGCGAGCGCGTCTCGGCGGAAGGCCACATCGTGTGCGGCGTCTGCCGGGCGTGCAGGGCCGGCAAACGCCACCTCTGCCCCAACGCCCGCGGCATAGGCGTCAACCGTGACGGCTGCTTTGCCGAGTATGTCTCCGTGCCATCATCCAACGCGTGGCACGTGCATGACTCCATCCCCGACGACATAGCCGCCATATTCGACCCATACGGCAACGCGACCCACACTGCCCTGTCGTTCGATATGGTCGGCGAGGACGTACTGATAACCGGCGCCGGACCTATTGGCTGCATGGCGGCCGCGATAGCTCGTCATGTCGGGGCGCGCAACGTCGTCATCACCGACGTCAATGACTACAGACTGGAGCTGGCCAAGAAACTGGGCGCAACCCGCACCGTCAACATCACCAAGGAAGATTTGCATGCTGTTATGCCGCAACTTGGCATGGTTGGTGGCTTTGATGTGGGCCTCGAGATGTCTGGCTCGCCCCAGGCCTTTGAGCAAATGCTCGACAACATGTACAACGGCGGCCGCATAGCGCTCCTGGGGCTCCTGCCCAATGGCGCTGGCATTGACTGGGAGAAGGTCATATTCAAGGGATTGTTCCTCAAGGGCATCTATGGCCGCGAGATATTCGAGACCTGGTACAAGATGCAGACGATGGTGCTATCCGGACTGGACATTGCGCCGGTCATCACGCACCGGTTCAAGTTTGACGACTTTCAGAAGGGTTTCGATGCGATGCTGTCGGGCAATTCTGGCAAGGTGATACTGAGCCTCGAGTAGGCGGCTGGCAGCGGGCTGTCCGGCCTATCGAGCGGGGCACATGCGTGCCCCGCTATTTTTTTCTCGCCTGCAGGCGGCGCTCAGAGTCCGATTGCCACCTTGCCGCCCAGATACAACAGGAACGGTATGGCGTCAGTGCCGGTAATCTCGGGCATGTAGAGGCCGATAAGGCCGCCGCCTAGCCTGAAATTGCCCTTCTTGCCAATCTTGAACCAGGCCGAGACATCAGGCAGAAAGACCTTGCCCGTCTCGGATGCCGTAGCCAGACCGAACATCGCGAAGAGCCCTCCACCGACCTGAGCTTCCAGAGCGACAGGACCAAGGTTCACCTCAACAAAGGCGTTGGGCCACAGGATTGTCTCGAGTATCAGTGTAAAGGCGCGCGCGCCGACACCCAAGGTTACCGGCCCGAACTCACCGGTATAGTAAAGAGCCGCCTCGGGAAACGGGATGAACGGCCATGAAGCCATATCAACGCCGCTTATCGTCGTCTCGGTTGTGCCGCCTATTGAAAGGCCGACGCCGCGGGGAACGACGGCGCCAACATCGAGCCGCCACTGGGCAAAGGTCGGTACCGCCACAAACGCGAATATAGCCAGAACGACCACCAGCTTTTTCATGACATCCTCCTTATAAACGTTCCTATGAAGCATAGTATATACCATTGTCACACAACTTTCCCCGAAATCCAAAAAAAAGCCGCCCATGGTACACGCTTTTTGCGTGAATCAAGGGCGGCAATGATGTGCGCGGTTCGATCCTTATCTGACCGACATACCCGCGAACGGCTCTATCGTATACGACTTGCCTGCCTCAAAATCGAATACAAACTCGATCTGGAACGCTCCGGAGACCATCCGTATCGTCCGCTTGCCCGGCTGCACCTTGCCCTTGAAATCCTTCTGGGCGGCACCATCGATATACAGCCTGATCTGACTCCAGGGGTTGCCCTTCATCTCGGGGTTCATCATCGATGTGGGAATCTGGAAGGTGTAGTCCGCCATCATCGGCTGAAGCGCCGGGGCATAGCTGTAACCGCCAGGCCCGACATTGATCTGCATGGAGAAGTCCATGAAGCCACCGGCGCGAACCGTCAGGGTATAGGTGCCGGGCGCGACCTGGGCCATGAACGGATTCTTGCCTGCCACGCCAATCCGTGCTCCGTTAAGGAAGACTTCCGCGCCAGGGAACAGATTGCCCAGGTTGAGCGGCACCGCCATCGGAGCCAGCATGGCGTTGATAGCCATCGATCCGCTGACAGCGATGTTCTGGGTAAACTCATTGTAGCCCTGTGCCCTGACTACCACAGTGTACGATCCCGATGGGAGCTGGCCGCTGAACGGCGTCCTGCCTGCCTGTATGCCATTGATGAACACGTCCGCACCATTGACGTTGGAATTGATGGTAAGCATATAGTTGGCCGCGGGCGGCGGCGTTACGGCTGGCGGCGGCATCGTGACCGGCGCGTTGCCCAGCGTGGCGTTGACGGTCAATCCGCCCGGACCCACCGTAATGCGCTGCCTGAACTCGGGCAGCCCTGGCTTCCTGACTATCAGGTCGTAGGTCCCGACAGCCACCTGGGCCTTGAAGCTCGGGTTGCCGACGCCCAGGAGCTTGCCGTTCAGTATTACCTGGGCGGGCCCCTCACTGGCGATAACAGTAAGCGTGGCCCTGGCCTGAGCGTAGGCGCCGACCACCAGCCCAAAGGCCATCAGTATGGCCAGAATCGTAGCGTTTCTTCTCATTGTTCCATCTCCTTGGAGTATCGATGCTATCATCGGTAACAATCACACCATAGCAATAGTATCGCTCTTTGCCGTCCTCAACAACCGCCAGAGGCACTTCCACTTCTGACCTTGGTTTTTTAGGATAATCGGGCTATGATATAGCCATGCACCGCAGCGGTGCGCAAGGAGAACATTCATGATGAAGCGAACTCTACTGGTGCTTGCCATCGTAGCTTTGTTGACCACGGGAGCCTTTGGCCAGATCGTGCTGGGTGTGACCGGCGTGCAATATTATGAGAAGGATGCGGCAGGCAACCTGCCGACCCTCAGCGAAGCATGGGCCGACTTCAAGGACGGCACTGGTGTGTATTGGGGTGGCTATGGCGAGATAATACTGCACAAGCTGGGTTTGGGCCTGTCATTCAACCAGCAGACATATCCGGATTCAGTGAATTCCACCTATGACATGTGGAATTATGACGTCAACTTCTTCCTCTCGTACCACATCCTGGGCGGCAGGTCGCTGATAGACCCGTTTCTGCAGGCTGGCATCGGAGAGATGGCCTATGACTACAAGAATAAAGCAGCTGTACAGGCGATTTACCCTGACCTTACCGATGATCCCCTCTTTGGTTCGATCTACTATGATTTCGGCCTTGGCCTTGGCGTCAATCTCGGTGGCATCGGAATCTTTGCCAAAGGTATGTGGAACGTGCAAAGCAATGAACCGCTCTATTCACAGACCGGAAGTTTTCCAATATTCTCTTGGCCAGTCATGCCCTTCAAGTGGGTATTCGGCGCCAAGCTGATTCTGTAGTCTGATAAAGCAGTAGCACGAAGGCGTCCGCTCCCGCGGGCGCTTTTTTGGTTAGTTCATCGAACCTTGCATCCACCCTGTTCTGGCATACGCGGGGAGTCGGTCGGGCTTCTTCTTGAGCGGAGTAGCGGCCCGCTTGAGCCAAATCCTAGCGGCCTCGTCACTTGGCTTGTGCTGGCTGATGAACGGCCGGTCGGAATAGAGCCTCGCAAGCTGTGCCCTGATCGATCCGCGGTCGATGCCGGCCTTCTCCGCGTGCACGGAAGCGTCGGTCTGTACCGATTCGACCCGGTATGGCTTCTGGTAGTTGTGGTACGCCATGTGGCAGGCGAACCGAGACAGCCCGTTG
>DATKVB010000018.1:0-98601 GCA_035530295.1 bacterium
CAACGGGCTGTCTCGGTTCGCCTGCCACATGGCGTACCACAACTACCAGAAGCCATACCGGGTCGAATCGGTACAGACCGACGCTTCCGTGCACGCGGAGAAGGCCGGCATCGACCGCGGATCGATCAGGGCACAGCTTGCCAGGCTGTACACCGACCGGCCCTTCATCAGCCAGCACAAACCAAATGATGAGGCCGCAAGGATTTGGCTCAAGCGGGCCGCCACCCCGCTCAAGAAGAAGCCCGACCGTCTACCCGCGTATGCCGGGACAGGGTGGATGCAGGGTTCGACGAACCAACTACGCCATTAGGCGCTGAAGCCAGCGAGTCTCGGCTCCATCGACTATCTTCGTTTTTTTCCAGGCAGCACCCGATCGATCTGCGGCGAAACTGCCGAAATCCTCTCTGTCGACGACAAAGCATAGCTCCCAGCGATTGAATCGTTGGGCAAAGGCTCCGAGCGATGCATAGAGCTCGTCCGCAGCCTCGGGGGTACCCAAACGCTTGCCATAGGGCGGATCGGTAACGATGAAGCCCCGCTCGGCGAATGGTGCGGCAGACTCAGCTCGTGCCCTAAAGAAGCGGATATGCTTTTCGACCCCGGCCAGACCCGCGTTTGACAGCGCCGCATTGAGCGAAGCCTGATCGGCATCCGAACCAGCAATCAATACCTCCCGGCCGACATTCACCGCGTTTCGTGCCTGCTCCTTGGCAAGGGCGATGTCCCTGGCGCCACCTTCCGGCATGCGCTCCCAGGCGAAATTGCGTCCAAGACCCGGCGCGATGTCAAATGCATAGAGAGCAGCTTCTATCGGTATCGTCCCTGAACCACAGAATGGGTCGTACAGCGGAAATGAGCGACGCCAGCCGGACATGAACAGTACTGCGGCTGCAACGCTCTCCTTAAGAGGCGCCTCGGTCGGGTTCTTTCGGTAACCGCGCCGCGACAGCGCCTCACCGCATAGATCCAGTTCCACGGTGGCGATATCGCGCTCGATCCTGACCCTTGTGGAAACCGTTGCACCTGTCTCAGGCATCCTGGCTACCTTGTACCTGGCGCATAGCCTGTCGTACGCACCTTTCTGGGCAATAGCCTGTATCGCATTCTGGGCTGATAGTGTCGAACGGAGTGACTTGGCCTTCTCTATGACGAGCCTGTCCTGGGGACTAATCCACCGCTCCCACTGAATTGTACGGTATCCCTCGAAGAGCTCGTCGAAATTGTGCGCGGCGAAAGTTGAGACCTCAAGGAAGAGCCTGTCGACCGTTCTGAGGCCGATCAGCGCCTTGGCTAGACCGACATTGTCAGTCCTGAAGTTTACTCTGCCCGCTGATCTCGATTCGGGAGTCAGTCCCATGCGCTCGAGCTCAGCAGAGACGACTCGTTCTATTCCAACGGCGCATGAGGCCGAAATCAACATGGTGGCATCCATGGTACCAGTATGCGGTGTCAGAGCATGATCATGCAAGGACCGGCCGAGTCTGTCGCCTGGTACCGGCGCTTGACACGCCGATGCGTCGTCAGTAAAATGCCTCTCGCCTTGGGGGTGTAGCTCAGTTGGTAGAGCGCTTGAATGGCATTCAAGAGGTCAGGGGTTCAATTCCCCTCACCTCCACTTAGCAAATAAAGAGGTCGCCTACTGGCGGCCTTTTTATTTGCCTAACCGCAGGAGGTGAGGGGAATTGAACGGCAGACAGCGCCGAGCGGCAGCGAGGAAGATGCGCCAAGGAAGGCGCCGGAAGCTGGCTGCCGCGGCCCGGAGCGAGAAAACAGGAGGTTTTCGAGCAGAGGGCAATTCCCCTCACCTCCACAAGCAAAGAAAAAGGTCGCCCTCTGGCGGCCTTTTTCTTTATCTAGTATACTCATAAGGATTATATCCAGAAGAGGGTGGATGCAGGCATGCCTGATGAATATGGCAGAATTCTGAGACTGGTAAACTCACGCCTGTCGCTACCGCTTGTCTATGGCGGCTGCCACAAGTTGCTCAATGCCAGGATGCCGGCTCCCAACATGTATGTGTGTATCCAGGAGCCGGGAGGGCTTCTACGGTTTCCATACTATGTCGATGAGCGCTTTTCGGAAGGCCCCTTGGGCCTGTTCCCCAAAAAAGGCCTCACCGCCTATGTTATTGATACTCGTCACCGCTATTGGATAACGCATGATCCCCAGCCCCCTGCCAGTTATGTGCCGGTCGGGCCATTGCCTGAGGACTGGATCGGAATGCCTCTCTTCGATAGGGATGGCGCGGTTCATGGTGTACTCGCCGTACAGACATACAAGCCTGGCACACGCTATGACGACCACGACATTGCCTTTGTCGAGTTTGCGGCCGATGCTCTCTCTCTCGCCATTCAGCTGGCACGTCAGGACCGCGAGAGCGCGGTTCATCGGATCGCCGCCCTGGTAGAGGATACCGTTGATATTGTCGATCTCTATGGCCGCATCCACGAGATCATTGGTGATGTGATACCGGCTTCACGCAGGAATATAATCATTTCCAGGGTCGACGAGAATACCGGCACATTCAAGCCTGTCTACTGGCGCGATGAGAAGGATGATTTTGATTCTATGCACTGGCCGCTCGAGCAGGGCTTCAGCGGCTTTATCTACAAGATCAGCCACAAATCATTCATATTCGAGAATGAACACAGCAAGATTCCGCCAGAAGTGATACCGATAGGCACTCCATCCACCTATTGGCTTGGCAGCCCCCTTTTCAGCCATGAAAAGATCATCGGTATTGTCGTCATCCAGAGTTATGATGAGTCAGAAGTAATAACCAAAGAAGACGAATACACGCTGAACAGCATTTGTCCATATATAGCCAGCGCCATCAGCCACACGGAGTTGCTGACCCGCCTGCTCAAGCCCTGAACGCGCCTCGAGATGACAACCTTGCCTCCAGTACGCCGATGAGCTACACTTCCCGTGTACGCCATGGTCGATGCAAGGGCTCTGCCAGAAGGAGCGCTGCTCGTGGCGCGATGTATACCTTGATGCGGGACGGTATGCCATGTCCGACGAGATAGATCCTGAGATTGCCGCGCTTATAGGCGGGACAATAGAAGAATACTCACCGAAGCCTCAGTCACGCCAGTCGAATGGGCCAAGTTTCGAAGCGTTGTTCGGCGGTATGGGAGTCTCGGGCGAGGCCGAGACCAAAGGGGAGTTTGACGTCGATCTTGCCAAGAAATGCTTCGATCCTGTGCAGCATTTCGAATCGGAACCGCCAAACGCCTTCTTCGAGGATCCACAATACTATCAGAAGGCCCTGGCCGGTGAGGGTGAACTGTCACAGCGCTTCCATGAGTTGCTGAAGAAGTACCTGCAGGCTACCGACCCGAAGGACCGGGGCATGTTCAGGCAGCAGGTGGTTACCGCCTACTGGAACATGGTTGGAGCCATGGTGCCGCGGGTTGTCGCCGCAAACCCGGTTGTTCCAAAACAGCTGATGGTCCGGTTCGGTTTGGCTCTGCCCACGATGCTGTCTCCCGACCAGCGTTCCATATTCTCAAAGATCATCTACAAGAAGGAATCGCAGGAGCCGATCTATTATCTCGATGAGTGGCTGCGTTCGGTCGCGATGGGCCAGATCAACGCGAGCAGCACCGACGAGGTGAGCACTGCGCGCAATGATGATCGCTCAAGGTTCAATACCCTGCTTCAGAAGGCTATGGGAAAGCGGGATACCGCGGAAGCCCTGCTCAAGGCCAAGGCCGAGGAGCGCCGGACTCTGGAAGGCATGCTCAAGGATAGAATAGACATCATATGCCAGCACGGCAATCTTCCGGGATTCATACAGATTCCATCGCCGTATTCGGAGCCGCAGAAGAAGACCATTGCCGAGATATCGGAGATGATGCGGCGGCTTCTGGCAGCCGACAAGGAGCTGGTATCGAGCGTCGAGGCCTTTGAGGATTCCTCCAAGGACGTGCAAACGATACGGGAAAAGGTCGGCTCCTTGGGAGAAGACACCAAAGCCAACCTGCAGGCGCTATCGCAGGAGTTCGAGACATCCAGGCAGATGCTCAAGATGTGCGTCGGGCGGCAAGGCAACCACTTCCCGCTCGTCACCAAGGAGTATTTTCACCTGAACCTGCAGGAAGTCGGCACCAGGGAAAATGTGATAAGCGCTCTGATATGGCTGGAGAGCATCGATTCCCAGGCGTATTGCCGTCCCTACAAGAGCACCTTGAATCGCATCGAGCCATTCGTCGTGATTCTGCCGTGCTATGGCGACCAGGGCGTCTGTTGGGAGCCTTTCGATCGCTATAATAGGCATACCAGCCGCTCGCGACTTGCTGTGCCAATGTATCCCAAGAATCTCCGGGTCGCGGTGGCCACGGCCGTCGCCGACATGCGCTGGCAGGCCGCCAAGGAAAAGGCTTCCTATTACTGGATGGAAGAAGGTCTGACCGGTCAGTATTACCAGTGGTTTGTGAAGCAGAAGCTCAAGGGTGATGTCAAGGAATTCTTCATCCAGGATTACATTATCTGGGTAAGCAAGGAGAGCGAGGGAATCCAGAAGCTGGACAAGGAAGTCCGCGGCATATTCTGGAGGCTCATGCCCTTCACGCAACCCATAAAGGACAAGCTCCGGGATCGCAGCTTCGTATACCAGGAGCTGTACCAGCGGGATGTAAACAAGTCGCTCTCAGACGGATATTGAGGTTTCCGGCGGGTCGGCATTCCGGCGGACCTTCTTTCGTCCATCCGCCAGACTCGCCAGATATACTCCACCGATGGTGACTGCGCCTCCGGCCAGTTGAAGCGTGCTGAGCCGTTCTCCCAGTATCACGAACGAGGCGGCGACCGAAACCACGGGTATCAGATTGATGAATACACTAGAGACGCTCGGGCCGAGCACCCTGAGGCTTATGACATAGAACAGATATCCGATGGCGGAACAAAAGATGCCCAGGTACAGCACATTGGCGGCGATCACCTGTGTTATGGCCGTCCACTGCACATGTTCTGTCAACACGAACGGTATGAAGCCCAGAGCGCCAAAGGCATTCTGCCAGAAGCTGATGACGAGGCTGTCATAGCTTGCCAGCAGCGGCTTGGTCAGGAACGCGTATGCGACCCAGGACAAGGCGGCGATGAGCATGAACAGGTACCCAAGGGGCGCCGGACTCAACCTCAGCGATTCGACGACAATCAGCGACACTCCCAGGGCCGACAACAACGCACCGAGATACTGCCTGCCAGTCAGTCGAGCCTTGGTAAAGAGCCGTTCAGCCAGCATCGTGAGCACCGGTATCGTGCCTATGATGATGGATGCCTCGGAGGCCGAGAGGCGGAGCACACCATTGTTCTCTCCGAGAAAATACAGGGTTACTCCGACCAATCCAGAGATCGCCATCAGGGGAAGGTCCCTCATCGCAAGATGGGGGAATCTTCTCGATGCGACAAGAATAAGGAGCAGGACGGCACAGGCTATTATGAACCGGGCCAATCCAAGACTCATCGGAGGCACCACGACCACGGCGGTCTTGATGCTCAGAAAGGACAAGCCCCAGATGATCGCCATGATGCTGGCCATGAACACGCCCATGCGTTTTGATGTTGCCATAATGGTGCGAACTACAACCGCCGGTCAGCGGGGTATGGTCGCATCTCCCTTCCATGTCTCTATTGCAATGGAGAGTCCACCCATCGCGGAAAAAAGGTCATCAAGCGAGGCATAGGAGCCTGTCAGGAATCTTCTGGCAATCTGGCAGACTGCATCCTTGCCATTCTTCTCGATCAATGAGGCGGCATACGCGTTGCATGCAGCATAGAACTCTACCGTCTTCTGTGGCATGTCGTAGGTCGCCATCACTATCTCCGCCTCCCGCTCCAGCACGTCGGAAGCCGGGCTCGCGTACCGGCTCGACGTGCCCGCGTACCGGCTCGACGTGCCCGCGCGAAAGCCGGACCATGCCTTGTCGATGCCGGTGCTGGTCGACAGGTCGAAGAGGTCGCTGGAGAGCAGGGCGAATGTCTCGTCAACGAACCTGAACGCGAATTTGAGCTCTGGGTCGAATGATGCGTCCGCACTGAAGGCTGGCCCCATCGATGCTGGCGCATTGGCCGCGGCTATGGCATGTACATAAGCATGCAACACCGACGCTCGCCAGTGCTCGTCAATATTGACAAAGACATAGGAGCCGTCCTGGGCCGCGACCGACTTTGAAACGAGCTCATTTGCATAGAAATTGATGCTGATCGACCTGAACAGGGCAAAATCAGATGAAGGGCGGCCCCTGAGCCTTCGCCTGACCAGCGGATCATTGGCGCTGATGACTCCATAGTGGCGATCGGCGGCAAAATAAGCCACCGGACCCGACGGCGGACGAACCGAGAGCAGTCCCGCATCGACCAGGAATCCGTAGGTAGCAGCGTCCAGATTCGTCTCAAAATCGTCACGGAGCGCTGGTGCGACGTATTTGTCCATGAATACAGGAGTCCCGCGGTCGCTGCCTTCAACGAAGCGGCTCTGCGTGGTAGCCGAAGTAAGGTAAACCAGCGCCGCTGTCATGACGATCGCGACAACTGAGATCATGACTTTCTGGAGTGTTGCTCTGGATTTGGAGTTCATCGATCATCCCCGCTCTTCGTGTCATGATTCTAGTCGTAGTATACCGCTTCTTGCAAGGTGGCCCCCATTATGGATTTGACCACAGTGGCAAATTCTTGCGATAATGAAGTCGCGTCCGAGGTCGGTTACCAAATACCGACATCCGCCGCAAAAAAAGGAGCAATGCCATGACCGATACCGCGCGAAGGCTCGCCTCGCTGGGCGTAGCCGTTCCGGAGACCTACCTGCCCAAGGCGGGTGCTGATTTTCAGAAATGGGCCGTCGTTGCCTGCGACCAGTACTCCAGCGAGCATGAGTATTGGCACGATGTCGAGAAGCTGGTGGGAGACGCACCCAGCACGCTGAACCTGATATTTCCCGAGTGCTACCTCGAGGACGAGGACAAGGCCAGCAGAGTCAAGAGAATCCATGCTGCCATGCGTGCCTACCTGGACAATGGAGTGCTTACCAGGCAGACGCCGGGCTTTGTATTGGTGGAGCGCAGGACACCGTTCGAGAAGCATCCGCGCACCGGGCTTATGATCGCGGTCGATCTGGAACGATATCAGTATGGCCAGGGCGTCACCTCGCTGATTCGCCCGACGGAGGGTACTATCGTCGAACGCCTGCCTCCCAGGATGGATATACGGCGTGGCGCCCCGCTGGAGTTGCCCCACATCATGTTGCTGATCGATGATCAGGCGCGCGGCGTCATAGAGCCGCTTCACGCGAAGATGCATAGCCTGCCGCCTCTGTACGACTTTGATCTCCTGAAGGGCTCCGGCCACGTGCGCGGCGCCCTCGTTGCGGACGCGGCTCTTATCGAGGGTGTCACCAGGGCGCTCGAGAAGCTGGCTGATCCGAGGGCGTATGAGAATCGCTACTCCGATTCGCATGTGCTGCTCTTTGCCGTGGGAGACGGGAATCATTCTCTGGCCACCGCAAAGGCCGTCTGGGAAGAGACGAAGAAGGCGGGTGCCTCGGATGCGGCGATCATGGATCATCCCGCCCGCTATGCTCTTGTGGAGCTGGTCAACATTTACGATGAGGGGTTGCCGTTCCATCCGATCCATAGAGTGCTGTTTACGGTTGATGAACTGGCGTTTTTCAAGGAGCTACGGGCGACGGGTGCGTGCGATGTCGAGTCAATGCCGTGGGCCGACGCGGTCAGGATGACAGACGAAGCCTCAAACGAGCATCGGTTTGCCTTTGTCTCGGCCTCGGGTGCGGGGCTGATACGGTTCAAGAAGCCGTCAGCCAAGCTGGCTGCCGGAACCATCCAGTCATTCATCGATCCGTTCCTCAAGCGGCACTCAGGCACTGGCATCGATTACATCCATGGCACGAAGAGCCTGCACTCGCTTGGGGTCAGGGCCGGGAACCTTGGCTTGTACCTGCCGCCGATTGACAAGTCCAGTTTCTTCGCCACCGTGATCAGGGATGGCGTTATGCCAAGAAAGACGTTCAGCATGGGCGAAGCGCCCGAGAAGCGCTTCTACATCGAGGCCAGGAAGATTACCCGCTAACCACGCGTTATCGAGCCACCGCTTCAGCGTTCGTTGGAGCGGTGCTGGGTAATCAGTCGTTCGACCAGGCTTGTCGTCTCGGGATCCCTGAAGCGCCTGTCCACTGCATCCCGCAGGGCTGTGTCCTCGGCGCGAAGCAGGAACACAACCTTCATTTGATCCCCCGTTTCGAAGCACAGCCCCAGTGTGGCAGAGAAATACTGCCGTGACAGGTAGGTGCCAACCAGACGCTCGGTGATGGCGCAATCTGCCCGGTGCCATATCACTGCCGAGAAGGCTTCGAGATCATTGTCGGTGACGACAATTTCGCACCCGGCGCCCTGGAGGCAATCGATGACATACGAGCCCTTCTGCGCGGCTACCCGTTTTCCGGCCAGGTCGTGCATCGACTTGAATTCATGCATGCGGGCAGTCTGGGCAAATATCGCGGGCCTGAAGCTTGCGAATGGCATGGTCGGGATGACTGGCTTGTTGTCAAAATACGCGTTGGGCCAGCCGACGTTAGCTACCATCCTGATGGTTCCAGCGAGGAGCTCGTCCAGGGCATCGGAGAATTGCCCTGGCCTGAACTCCGGCGTCATGCCTTCGAGTGAAGCAAAGCGCCTGGCTACTTCTATTGAGATGCCAGCAGAATGTCCGCCACCTATATAGACCCATGGCGGATAGGTAACATCGTGGCCAATGGTCAGCGCTGTAGTACCAGCCTTGCCTGGATCGCTCTGTGCAACGGATCGAGCCATATCGTTAATGCTCCCCTTGAGCTTGCTCTCCGAACGAAGCACCTCTACGGCAGCGTTCCTCTGCTGCTGCAGGTTGCCCTGGATCAGTTCTGAACTCTCAGTTAGCCGGTTGACTGCAACAGCGAGGCTGGACATGGACATGGCAATATGCTCGGCATTGCTGGTCTGTCCTGCAAGCGCGCCGCTTATGTCCTTCATGTTGTCCGCCGCGCCCGATATCGATATGGTACCGCGTTGCTGCTCGGCTTGAGAAGCCTCCATCCTCCTGGCGAGCTCGACCTTGCCTAGCTGAAAGGCCTCGAGCCCCACTGTCGCTCCATGCATGTCGTTCTTCAGGTCCTTGAGGAGGATGGCGGCCTGACCGGTCAGGCCGCGGCTCTTCTCCGCGAGGCTTTTTACCTCGTTTGCTACAACCTTGAAGCCCTTGCCATGGATCCCGGCGCGGGCCGCTTCTATTGCCGCATTAAGCGAGAGCAGGTTGGTCAGTTCGGATATTTCGTCGATGGCGTTCAGTGTTCCGCCTATGCGCTCTATCGACTCCGTCAGATTGGTGAAGGTTGCGATGAATCCGGCAAAGCGCTCATCCATCTGTCTGAGCGCCGCCGTCCCCGCCTCTATCGCAGCAAGCGACGCACGCGACGAAGCGTCGGCATCCGAGAGTTTTGCAGCGGCATTCGTCGCAGATGACGAAATCGCAGCGGTACTGGTCCTGAGTGCGGTAAGCTCGCTATCTATGGAACGAGTGGCCTCGAGGTTGGCGCTGTTTGACCGCAGGGTCTCCTCGAAGAAGGTCGCGGTCAGATCCGACCCCATGGTCAGCGACATCAATGTATCGGAAAGATCGCGATGCCGCTCCTTGAGTTCCTGTGCCAAGCGGCTTACCTGCACCAACATGTCGTCGCTACTCGACGCCTTGCCCCCTGTGTCCATGCCTATCGCCTCCCCATGGTTCGTAACGTGGTTCTGAACGATTTTACATGACACCGAGTGTAGACTTTAACTAGTTCATCGAAGCCTGCATCTTTCGATATTCGACACCGCCAGGAGCGGTTGCCCAAGGCAATCCATACAAGGGGCGGTGGCGTTGGATACCGAGATGCAGGCTTCGATGAACTAAATAAACTTTATACCGGTATTTGGCTTTGGGCAACCACAATTCATATATCACAACAAGCAAGAAGAAGGCCCGCTCCGGTTTTACGGAGCGGGCCTATCATGCAGCACTATAGTATGGAGCGCCGACTACTCAGGGTCGTGATAGAGGTAGCATGCCACCTGGTGGCCCTTGCTCGCTTCCTTGAGTTTTGGAACGCTGGTGGCGCACTTGTCCATGCGCTTGGAACAGCGATCGTAGAAGTAGCAGCCGGTGCGGCGCTTGTCCGGAGACGGTACGTCGCCGGTCAGGATGATGCGCTTGCGTTTGCGCTCCACCTCGGGATCCGGTATCGGTGCGGCCGACAGCAGCGCTTGGGTATACGGATGGAGCGGCTTCTTGTACAGCTCTGCTGAATTGGACAATTCCACTATGACGCCCAGGTACATCACCGCTATCCTGTCGGAGATGTACTGAATGACCGCAAGGTCGTGCGCGATGAACATGTACGTAAGTCCGAATTCTTCCTGGAGATCCTTGAAGAGGTTCAGTATCTGGGACTGGATGGATACGTCCAGAGCGGAGACTGGCTCGTCGCAGAGCACCAGGTCCGGCTTCAGGGCCAGGGCGCGTGCAATGCCAATGCGCTGGCGTTGGCCGCCTGAGAACTCGTGCGGGTAGCGGTTCTTGAAGAACCTTGATAAGCCCACGCGCTCCATCAGCTGCTCGACACGCTCGTCTATCTCGGTCTTGGACAGGCTGAGTATACGCGCCTTGGTAAAGATGCGCATCGGCTCTGCGATGATGTCGCGGGTCGTCATACGCGGATTGAGCGACGCGTACGGGTCCTGGAACACTATCTGCATGTCCTTGCGGGCCTTCATGACATCCGCAGGGGAGGCCGTCGTCAGCTCGTTACCTTTGAGCTTGACCGATCCCGCCGTGGGTTTGTACAGCTGGGCCACTGCGCGCAATGTCGTGGACTTGCCGCAACCGGACTCGCCCACGAGGCCAAGTGTCTCACCCTTCTTGATGGAAAGATCGACTCCGTCCACAGCGTAGATGAAGCCTTTCTTTCGGCTCAGGATTGACCCCGTGTTATACGGAAAGTGCATCTTGAGTCCTGTAACCTCGAGGAGGTTCTCGTTCTCAGCCATTTATTTTCCCTCCTCGTATAGCCAGCATGCTACGCTTCGCTTGTCACCCAGCTTGGCGACCTTTGGATACTTGGTCTTGCAGATGTCCATCGCGCGTTCGCAGCGCGGGAAGAACGGGCAGCAATCCGGCAGGTTTATGACGTTGGGCGGCTGGCCCGGTATGGAGTAGAGCCGCTGTGAACCAGTCCTGTCCAGGCGTGGCACACTCTTGATGAGCCCTTGCGTGTACGGGTGCTTGGGATCGGCGAATATCTCATCGGCTGTGCCGCGCTCTACGATCCGCCCGGCATACATCACGCAGATCACATCGCACATGCCCGCGACAACGCCAAGGGAGTGTGTGATGAGGATGACCGCGGTGCCCAGCCGTGCTGACAGCTCCTTGATCAGCTCAAGGATCTGAGCCTGTATCGTGACATCGAGGGCCGTTGTCGGTTCGTCGGCGATCAGTATTTCCGGCTCGCACGAGAGCGCCATCGCTATCATCACGCGCTGGCGCATACCGCCTGAAAATTGGTGAGGAAACTGGTCGATGCGCTTTTCCGGCGCGGGGATACCAGCCAGCTTCAGCATCTCTATCGCCTTGGCCTTGGCTGCGGTCTTGTCAAGCTTCTGGTGGAGCACAATCGTCTCCACCATCTGCTCAGCAACGCTCAGGAATGGGTTGAGGCAGGTCATTGGATCCTGGAAGATCATCGAGATCTTGTTGCCCCGGAGTTTTCTGACCTCTTCATCGGACATTTTGAAGATATCCTTGCCCATGAACAGCACTTCGCCGCCGGCTATGCGTCCGGGCGGACTGGGAATCAGTTTCATTATGGCAAGATTGGTTACGCTCTTGCCGGAGCCGGACTCGCCGACTATACCGAGGGTCTCACCCTTGTGGAGGTCGAAACTTACGCCGTCCACGGCCTTGAGGAGCCCCTCGTCGAGCTTGAAGTACGCCTTCAGGTCATTGACCTGAAGAATGGCATCATCGGACATTCGGTGGTCTCCTTAAGATCTGTTCTTGCTCTGTGGATCCAGGGCGTCGCGCAGGCCGTCGCCAAGGAAGTTCATCGCAAAGAGGAAAACGGTCATCGCGACGCCTGGAACAAGGAGCCGCCACGGATACAGCTGCATGCCCTGGACACCCTCGCTGACCAATGTGCCCCACGAGGCGCGCGGCGCCGAGACACCGAGGCCCAGGAACGACAGGAAGCTCTCGTTCATTATGAAGCTGGGGAATTGCAGTGTGGAATATATGATGATGATACCGAGCGAGTTGGGCAGCAGGTGCCTGAATATGATGCGTCCCGAACCGGCTCCCATCGATCGAGCCGCTTCCACGAACTCGGAATTCTTGAGGCTGATGATCTGGCCGCGTACCACGCGTGAAATCGTCAGCCATGAGATGAGCGCTATGGCGATGTACAGCACGAAGATGCTGTTGGAGCCGGTGGGCAACATCGACATGATGATGATGACGACCAGCATGTACGGCAGGCTGTACATGATGTCGACAAAGCGTCCGATCAGGTTGTCAAGCCATCCACCCAGGTATCCACCCAGCGCCCCGAGCACTATGCCTATAAAGGCCGCTGTCAGGGTACCGATGAGACCGATCATGATCGATATCTGACCGCCATAGATGGTTCTTGCCAGCATGTCACGGCCAAGATAATCGGTTCCCAGAATGTACACCCTCTTGTGAATAGGGTTGGTATCGATCTCGGCCTTGAGCTGGGCGATCTCCGCTATGACGCGATCAAGATCCTGCTTGAGGTCGACGCGATCACTCTTGGTGATGGCCATGTTGATATCGTCGCGCCTCGTCTCCAGGCGCTCCATCGCGAGCACTCCGGCGGGCTTGAACGATGGCGGCAAGTTGATATGGAGCATCTCCTGGTCTGTATAGCTCTTGAACGGCAGGAGCGCGGCGCCGAAGGTGACTACCATATAGACGCCCACGATCCACATGCCTATCACGGCCATCCGGTTGCGCCTGAGGCGTTTCCATGCGTCGGCCCAGAGTGAAACCGGCTTTACGTACTGGTTGAACTCGTTTGTGGCCCTATCTGTCTTCTTGTCGATTGACGGCATTGCATGGCCTCCTTATTTGTAGGTGATGCGCGGGTCGAGGAGGCTGTACAGGATATCCACGACGAAGTTGGCGATGATCAATATGACCGAATAGACGATCACATCACCCATGATGACGGTATAGTCGCGGTTCAGCGCAGACTGAACGAAGATGCGACCAATTCCAGGAACCACAAATATCTGCTCGACAACAACCGAGCCCGTAATGATACCGGAGAACGCCGGCCCGAGGTAGGTGACGATGGGAAGCATCGCGCCCTTGAGCACGTGCTTGCGTATCACCACGCCCTCTTTGAGACCCTTGGCACGCGCTGTCCTGACATAATCCGATCGCAGCACTTCGATTATGGAACCGCGCGACATACGCGCGATGTAGGCGAAGTAGGGCATCATCAGCGTGACTGCGGGCATGATGATGGTCAGCCATCCTGCGCGGCTCGACAGCCATCCTGATGTCGGCAGGATCTTCAACTTCAGCGCGAAAATGAGCATGAGGAGGGGGCCAATTACGAACAGCGGTACCGATATGCCCAGCACCGCTACCGACATGGCTGCATAATCCTGCCACTTGTTTTGCCGCAGTGCCGATATGATGCCCGTTATCGTGCCCAACAGCACCGCGAGCGCCAGCGCAATCGTTCCTAGCATGATCGATACCGGAAATGCGGCTCCGATAAGCTGGTTGACGTTGTGGTCTTTGTACCTGAATGACGGACCGAGGTCGAAGTGCAGCACGTCGTTCATGTAACGAAAGTATTGCTTGTAAACCGGTTCATCCATGTGGTACTTGTGCATGATGTTTGCCATGATTTCCGGTGGCAGTTTCTTCTCGCTTGAGAATGGCCCACCGGGGGCAAGCCTGATCAGGAAGAAGCTCAGCGTCACGATGATGAACAGTGTGGGTATGACGCTCAGCAGTCTCCGGACGATGAATCTTGACATCGTTGCCTCGCTTACAAAGGGTACGGACCAGCACTGTGGTGGTGATGATCCTGTGCAATAATCCGGCCAGTTCCGGTCGGATTGTATCGCGGTTGCGCAGTATAGCGCACTATGGGGTTCAGCGCTAGCGGAAAGCCCTCATAATCGCAATAAAATTTGAAATGGAGTTTTAGATATTGAAAAGGCCGTCCGGAAGGGACGGCCTTGTGCTCGCTCCGGCGCGCTCGCACCGGAGCGACTGTGGGTCTGCTTACTTCTTCGCCTTGGGAGCGATGAACTTCCACTCGTGCACGCCGAGCGGATTGGGATACCAACCATCCCACTTGGAGAGGTCGATCATGTCCTGGGAGACATAGTAGTAGAACGGAATCACGGCCTGATCCTTCGCGATGAGGAGGGCCTCGGCGTTCTGCAGGGTTGCCATGCGCTCGGGACCAGCCTTCATCGTGGAGGCCTGCTTGACGAGACCATCGTACTCGGCGTTGGCATAGAGGCCATCATTGAGTCCGGAGCCGGTCATGAACATGTCAAGGAAGGTGTTCGGGTCAAGGTAGTCACCCACCCAGCCGGCGCGGGCGATACCGAAATCGTGTGAGCGTGAGCGGGTATCCAGGAAGGTCTTCCACTCCTGGTTGACGAGGGAGACTTCGATACCGAGGTTCTTCTTCCAGGACTCCTGCACCCACTCGGCGATCTTCTTGTGACCTTCGCTGGTGTTGTAGAGGATCGGGGTCTTGGGGAAGCCCTTGCCATTCGGGTAGCCGGCCTCGGCGAGGAGCTTGCGCGCCTCTTCGATGTTGAAGCTCGCACCCTTGGCGGGGGTATAGCCAGCCATCGGCGGAACCATGGCATCGGCGACGAACTGTCCACCCTTGGTTACTTTGTCAACGAGCTCCTGCTTGTCGAGTGCGAGAGCCAGCGCCTTGCGGATGCGGACATCGTCAAACGGCTTGCGGGTCACGTTGAAGATATAGTAATAGGTCGCAACCTGCGGGGCAACCTGGTAATCCGGGCGAAGCTTGACTTCGTCGATGAGGTCGAGAGGAACGCCGGTTTCCCAGTCCATCTCTCCGGCCTTGAACTTGTTGTAGGCGGTCAGATTGTCGTCGATCGGGAGGAACGTGATCTTGGAGAGCTTCACATTCTTGGCATCCCAGTACTTGTCATTCTTGACTACGATGAGGGATTCCTGGGGCTTCCACTCCTGGAGCTTGAACGGGCCATTGCTGACGAAGTTCTCGGCCTTTACCCAGTCATCGCCCTTGGCGTTGATGACGTGCATCGGGAGAACGGCGAACGCATAGTGGGCCATCATGTCAACGGCGTAGGGCATCGGTCCGATGAGATCGCACTGGAAGGTGCTGTCATCGATGGCGCGAATGGCTACGGCTTCTTTGCCGGCTTTGCCGCTGTTGAAGTCTTCGGCGCCCTTGACAACCATGTTGAGCATGTATGCATACTCGGCGGCGGTCTTGGGATCAAGCGTGCGGATCCAGCTGTCCACGACCGTCTGGGCCTTGATCGCTGTACCGTCTGACCAGTTGGCCTTGCGGAGCTTGAAGGTGATCTGGGTGCCCTCGGGGTTGATGGTCCAGCTCTCTGCCAGGCCTGGAACGGCGAGCGAGGTCTTGGCATCGTAGGCGACGAGGCCCTCGAACAACGCCGTATAGATGTTGTGCTCGGGAACGCCCTGGATCTTGGAAGGATCGATGGTCTGGGGCTCGGCGCCGTTGCCCATTACGAACTCGACACCCTTGGCGGCGGTGCCCTGTCCGCAGGAGACGACGAGTGTCGCCGCGAGCACGATCAGCAGCAGGCCTGTAAGAACACGTTTCATGGTTCCTCCTTAATGGAACTTGGTGGGGCTATTGTAGTGCCCTAATAACAGTATTGCAAGTACAAGTTGCGGAAGATGCAACCAATGGGCACTGGCCTACTGCCGCGGTGCAGTGGCACGACGAATGAACAGCGGAACGGTTGCACGTTCTTGATCGTCAATTGTGAGCACGAGACGCCATGACCCTTCGCGCTCTATCCTGAGGTTTGTCATATTGAGCACAAGGTTGGCGCAGGCGGAGTCGCCGCCTATGCCATTGATGTTCATCGATCCGTCAAGCGGCGGCGCTAGCCTGTCGCCGGATGCGTCTATCAGTTCCATGCGCACCGTATGGGCGCCAAGCTCGTATACCTGAAAACGCACCCGTGCCGCTATGCTCATGAGCGGATGCACCGAGGGCGTCTCGCGCACCGTTATCGCGTCAAAGGCGCCGACGATAGTCAGCTTACCCAGCGTATCCTGGGCAAAATCGCAGAGTGCCAGTATTTCTACATTCATTATGACGGTATAGTCTCAAAGCCACGGGGCTGCAAGCGTCGCGGCTTCGCAGCGTCGCGGCTTCACTGGACAACGTGGAACTGGGAAAAATACAGCTCCTCGATGCGGCCCAGCGACAAGAGCCTGTTCAGGGTGTCGCGCAGGCCTGCTTTTACCGCGGCTTCATTGGCAGGGCTCAACTCCTCTGCCCGTTTTCCGGAGAAGAATGCCGTGGCAGCCGACCTCAGTTCGCCTCGCCTTTGGGTCAGCTCCTCGCGAAACTGCCGGTCTGCGGAATCAAACGGAAACGCCACGTCGACGACGACAACCGCGCTCGGCTTGTCGGCTGTTTTTGCCCGTATGCGGCCGATGCCGTCGAAAATGCCTGTCTGTCCGGACTCCGCGGGCACCGCGGCACGCGCCAGCTTGCGCGAGCGGGCTCCGGTCAGCACCGCGAATGAAGTGCCGCTGATGATTATGATCAACAGCGACGCTATGATCACAGCCAGTATGCGTTCGGTTCGGTTCATGCTCTGTCTCCATCATGCCCCATCGAATCGCCATGTCGCCGCATCGATGCGGCGACAGCCACGCCGATGCCGCCCAGTATACCGCTTGTGGCGAAAAAAACGGATGGATATCCTGCGGCTGTCGCCAGCGTCGCGCCTACGGCTGGCCCGAGTGCGGCTCCGGCATTGGAAATCGACGATGACAGCCCATATGTCGACCCCTGTTTGTCTTTGGTGCACAGCGACGCTATCAGGGCATTGACGCTGGGCATGGTACCGCCCAGGAAGATGCCGCTGCCGAGCCGCAACCAGAGCAACTGCCAAGGAGTCCTGACGAGGCCCTGCGGCAGATAAAACAGCGTCGCCCCTGCCATGCACACTATGAGCGTGCGCCCATACCCGAATGTGCCCGAGACCTTGCCTATGGCCGCGGCCGCTATCGCTCCTGACAACGAGCCCGCTGCGATGATCATGCCTGACAATGAACCGACGCCAGTCGAGTTTCCGGTCATGTCCATGATAAAGAGAGGCAACATCGGCGCGACGACCGCCGACGCAAACTGCACCGCAAATATCACAGCCATCAGCGATCCGAGCGCTCGTGTCCTGAAGAGCGGAGAAAAATCGGGCACGGCATTCTTCAGGACTGATCCGCTGCGTGGTTTTGGTACGAAATCTTCCTTTACGAAGCGGGCCACGATGAAGGCGGCGGACAGCAAGAGAGCGCTGGTGGCCAGAAAATTGATACGTAGACCCATCACATCGGCCACAACCCCGCCAAAGAGAGGGCCAACGGAGTTGCCCAGGTAGATTGCCATTTGTATCAGGCCGAGCCTGTAGCCCGTTTCCTCGGCTGGCGCGATTGTCGCCGTCAGGACTGTAGCCGCCGCCACCGTTCCCGTAACGCAGCCCTGCAGGGTCCTGATCAGGGCGACTTGCCATGGTTCGGTCGTGAGAGCCATCAATCCTATCAGAATGGCGCCGCCCAGCATTGCGCGAAGAAGCATCATCCTGCGCCCATAGCTGTCTGCGAGGCTGCCCCATATCGGCGCGAATATCGCCAGCGCAACCGATGAGCTGGTTTGGGTAAGGCCGGTCCAGAAGTTGAGGCCGGCCGGGTCTGTCAACCCCAAGGACCGGAAATACAGGGGGATAATTGGCGTCGTGGTCGCGAAGCCTGCAATCGCGATGAACTCCGCCACCCACACCGCGTTGAACGAGCGTTTCCAATTGTTCATATTTATTGAAGGGCATAGTATCCGGGACGCCCGGGCGAGGCAAGTGTCACCGGTGCACGCTGATAGTATTTGATCACTTGACGATACCCGAACCGCGGGTTTATAAGGTAGAGTCATTACACTCATTCCGGTTACAGCTCAAGCCAGGTTTTTCCGGGAAAATCACAGGAGGTAGTATGGCTCTGGGAAATAAGTACGGCACTCACCGTGTCATCTCACCGGTCGGCGCGATGCCGCAGACCGCCGATCGTATCGACAACGATATGAGCAAGGTCTACGACAACGAGATCCTGCTGGACGTGATAGCGCTCAATGTCGATTCTGCAAGCTTTACGCAGATAGAAGAGGAAGCGGGCCACGATGTCGACAAGATCGGCAAGAAGATCATGGAGATTGTCGCAGCTCGAGGCAAGCAGCAGAATCCCGTTACCGGTTCCGGTGGCATGTTCATCGGCAAGGTAGCCAGGATTGGCTCGGCGCTCAAGGACCGCGACCTGAAGGTCGGCGACAAGATCGCCAGCCTCGTATCGCTGTCACTGACGCCGCTCAAGATCAACAAGATCATCAAGGTGATGCCCGAGGTCGACCGTGTACTGATCGACGGACAGGCGATCCTGTTCGAGTCGGGCATCTATGCGAAGCTGCCCACGGACATGGACGAAGGCCTTGCGCTCGCCGCGCTCGATGTGGCCGGTGCTCCAGCGCAGACAGCCAAGCTCGTCAAGCCGGGCGACAGCGTGCTGATTCTTGGTGCCGGTGGCAAGTCTGGACTGATGTGCTGCTATGAGGCCATGAAGCGTGTCGGACCGACGGGCCGCGTGATAGCGAACATCCGCAACGAGAAGTACATCAAGCCGCTCCGTGACATGAACCTGTGCCACGAGATCGTGATGGCCGATGCAGGCAAGCCGGTCGAAATGCTCGAAGCCGTCCTGAAGGCCAACCATGGCAAGGAAGTGGACATTGTCATCAATTGTGTCAACATACAGGGCACCGAGATGTCGAGCATCCTGCCAGTCCGCGAGAATGGCACCGTCTACTTCTTCAGCATGGCCACCAGCTTCACCCGTGCCGCTCTCGGTGCGGAAGGCATTGGCAAGGATGTGTTGATGATCATCGGCAATGGCTACACCAAGGATCATGCCGAGATAACGCTGTGGGAGCTGCGCGAGAACGCCAAGTTGCGCAAGTATTTCGAGGATCAGTACGTGAAGTGACCAGTGGTTCCGTACCCACGGAACCAGGCTCGTAAGCCAGGCGATGGGAGGGCGGCGAGCCGGGATGCGCAGCGAAGCGCAAAACCGGCGGGGGCAGTCCGTCTCCCGGTTCATGCGCGGCAGAAGGCCGATATGAATAAGGCCAGGCATCATCAATGTGAGCAGACGGGCAACCGTCTCTCGCCCCGGGGGCTCCCCGTCCCCGGCGCGGCAAGCGGACGCGGCTCAGGATTGTCCTGAGACGAGCGGACGCCGGCCGGAACGTGTCGGATACCGTGCCGCAAGGCTACGGAGGGTGGACGAGACCATCCATGCCGATGCTCGCTTTGTTTCCACTGTTTATGTTCTGTTCGTGAATTGCCGGAGTGAGTGAATGACAACGTATGAGGTGGCAGAACCGTGCAGAAAGACGATGCCTGTGTGCTGCGGCCATTCTGCATGGTCCTGCCACCTCATCACCTCATAGTGGCGACGGTGTATCGGTCTACCCAGGTGGACTGAAAGGAGTTCTTATGGCTCTTGACGGAAAATTGGTGATTACCTGCGCATGCACGGGAGCGGAGACGACGAAGGCGCAGAACCCGGCGCTTCCGATAACGCCTGATGAAGTGGCTAAGACAGCCGAAGAATGCCGCGCCGCCGGGGCTGCGATTCTGCACCTGCATGTTCGTGATGATCAGGGCAACCCTACGCAGAGCGTCGCTCGCTTCAGGGAGGCGATCGAGGCGGTACGCAGGAAGACGGACATAATAATCGAGATAACAACCGGTGGAGCTGTCGGCGATACGGCCGAGGAGCGCCTGAGGCCGGTCAAGGAACTTGAACCGGAGATGGCTTCGCTTGACTGCGGCACCGTTAATTTTGGCGACGAATATATCGTAAATACCTTGCCGACGATGCGTGAGTTCGCGGCCGAATTCAAGAAGCGCGGTGTGCGCGCGACGCTCGAGTGCTTTGACCTGGGACATGTGTACGCCAGCCACTACCTTGTCAAGGAAGGTCTCATCGCGGCTCCTTTCCATTACGGCTTCGTGCTCAATGTTCCAGGTGCCGTGCCGTACACGGTCGAGAACCTGTCGGCGTTCATGAAGGCGATGCCTGCCGGCGCCGATTTTACCGTGATGGGCATAGGTCGCTCGTCACTGCCGGCGCAATATGGCGCCATAGTGAATGGCGGCTGGATACGTGTCGGCTTTGAGGACAATGTCTATTTCAGCAAGGGTGTACTGGCCAAGAGCAATGCCGAGCTCGTCGAGCGGGCCGCGCGCATTGCCCACGAGGCTGGACTCAAGCCAGCCACTCCCGATGAAGTGCGCGCGTATCTGAAGCTGCGCGGCTGATGCTCTCGTACTCTGCTTGGGGAATTTTCAAGGAGGCTGATCATGCACACGTATCCAACATATGACTACAAGCGCATTCCACTCTATAAGGATGTAACTCCGGAGCAATGGAATGATTGGCACTGGCAGATGAAGAACAACATCAAGGATGTCGAGACTCTGTCCAAAGTGGTGCCGCTGACGGCCAAGGACAAGGCCGATGTGGCCGAGGTGCTCAAGATATTCAGGATGGCAATCACGCCCTACTACGCGTCGCTGATAGACCCGGAGAACCCAGGCTGCCCCGTGCGGCTGCAAGCGGTGCCGCGATTGCCCGAGACTCATTTTGATGCGAGCGACCAGGATGACCCGCTGCACGAGGATTCTGACAGCCCGGTACCAGGACTGACGCACCGCTATCCCGATCGTGTCCTTTTGCTGGTAACCCATGTCTGCTCTATGAATTGTCGGCACTGCACCCGTCGTCGGCTCGTGGGCGAGGAAGATGCCAACCTGCTCGATCACCAGATCGATGCCGCCATCGCGTACATTGCCAAGACACCCATCGTCCGCGATGTGCTTATATCCGGCGGTGATCCTTTAGTGATGTCCGATGACAAGCTGGAGCGCATCATAGCCAAGATCCGCGCGATTCCCCATGTGGAGATCATCCGGATAGGTACGCGCACCCCGGTCGTGATGCCGCAGCGCATCACGGACGATCTCGTGAACATGCTCAAGAAATACCATCCACTGTACATCAACACCCACTTCAATCATCCCAAGGAAATTACCGCCGAGTCACGAGAGGCGTGCCGCAAGCTCGCCGACGTCGGCATACCGCTTGGCAATCAGAGTGTTCTGTTGCGCGACGTGAACGACTGCCCGGTGCTGATGAAGCAGCTTGTCCAGAAGCTGCTGACGATCCGAGTCAAGCCGTACTACATATACCAGTGCGATCTGTCGCGCGGGATAAGCCATTTCCGCACGACAGTAAGCAAGGGCATCGAGATCATAGAGAATCTGCGCGGACATACTACTGGCATGGCCGTGCCGACATTCGTCGTCGACGCGCCAGGCGGCGGCGGCAAGACTCCGGTGATGCCCGATTATGTGATATCGAGCAATGACAAGCGTGTGATCCTTCGCAATTACGAGGGCGTTATCACCACCTACGATGAGCCGGAAGGCTACCACGAGGATTGCGGCAAGTGCCGCATATGCTTCGACGAGCCGCAACTGAACGCTACCTGCGGTGTCGCCAGGCTGCTCTCCGGCGATGAGAAGACCCTGGAGCCCAAGGGACTTGTCCGCGCCGCACGGGGCACGAATGCCTTCTCGCCAAGGAAGAAAAAGTAAGGGATCATGCTTGACAGCGCTGAGGATTTTCTGGGCAGGGTCACCTTCGTGACGGGGCCGGAAAAACATTGCGGCAAGACCACATTCATGAACCGGGCCGCCGAGCTTGCGAGGAGAGGTGCGCGGGCGAGCGGGCGACCCGGTCCTGCCCTACTGACCGCAGGGTATGACGGGGAGTCCCGTGACTTCCTGTCAGGCGCGCGCAAGCCCGCGGTGCCTGTCTGGGCCGGGGATTTTGTATTGACGACCGAGCGCTTCGCCAGGCCTTGTTTCCCGGAGATCATAGATGTACTGCCTGGCCATACGGCGCTGGGCCGGCTATGCGTTGCCCGTGCCCGGCGGGCCTCGGTCGTGGCGCTTGTCGGCCCCGATGGCAACAGCCAGATCGCATGGGCCATCGACCGCATCGTTGCCGAAGGTCTGACCGACACGGTGCTCGTCGACGGGGCCATTAACCGGATAACGCAAGTGGCTTCCATCAACGGCGCCCGCTTTGTCTATGTGCTGAGGGTGGATCGCAGCACGCTCGCGCAGGCGCTGGCCAAGGTGCGGCGAATTGGAATGCTGATTGGCTTGCCGATAGCCGCCGAGGCATCTTCGGAGGCGTTCTGGCTCGATGACGCGCTGACTGCCGAGACAGTGGCACGGCTGCCCGCGGGCGCCAGGGAGGTCGTTGTGGAGGATCTCACCAAGGTGTTCCTGGGCGATTCGGAGTTGCGGGCATTCATCAGGGAACGCGCGCTCCGGGTGCGCCGGAGCATATCGTTCGGGGGATTTGTGGTATCGTGCCGGGGACTCTGTGATGACGAATTCCTGGGGGCCCTCGATGACGAGCGGCTGGCCGGCATGATCGCCTTCAATCCCTATGAGCTTGCCCGGGGGATGGTCGCGTGAACGGCGGGGCCTGGAGATTTGCCCAGCTCGATGAGTTCTGGGTTCACTATCAGCCGCTCACCCCGTGGGGCAAGGATGAAGCCCAGGCTCAGACAGTTCTGGTGGACAGGCATACGATCGAATCGAGGTTTGACGATATTGATGGAGTCCTGTCGCTGATGGAGGCGCTTGCCGGTGAGCCATCCGCGCTGGACAGACTGTCGTACCACCTCCGGCGCATGCCGCGAGTGCCGCTCGAGCGCAAGGAAGCCTATGAGCTGCTCGAGCTGTTTCAGTTCAAGAAGTTCATGGCGAATTATCGCGGCGTGGCGGCGACTCTCCGATCGCGTGAAGCCGCGTCACACTGGTTGCCTTCAATTGAAGGAACCTCGAACGCGGGCCTCCTGGCGGCCGAACTGGACCGCGGCGGCTCTGATCCTGAAACGTTCTACATCGCCGACGTGTACGACCCGGCGCTCGCGGCGGCTCGGGCCGGCATTGCGGCGGCAGACGAGGCGGTCGGCATCGAGCGCGTCAAGGCCGAGGCCGCGACACGGCTGGAGTATGGCCTTTCATTCGATGGCCGCGAATTTGTTGTGGCACCACGCGATGTGGCTCGAACGATGGCCGAGGCCGGTGGCCGCTGGACTGTTGAGCCATACGACGACACCAGGTACATTGTGCGCATCGCGCCTTCAGCCGCGGCGATAGACGCGATGGCCGATCGCGCCCGCTTCCTCGAGGATGAGCGCATCGCAGAGGCACGGGTAGTCGACCGGATTTCTGCTGTCGCGGGCGCGGCCGTCCCGGACCTATTGGCGATGGTGGCCGCTGTGACGCGCCTTGACAGGGCACGGGCAAGCGCTGTGCTGGCACGTGAGTTTGGCATGAGTCGGCCAGTACTCGATTCCGGTGTCACGAGACTTGTCGGCGCACGGTTCGTGCCCTGTGCCGATGAGTGTGGCCGACTTGGGCTTTCATATACGCCGCTGACGTCCGAGTTCGCGGCCGATGCGATCGTGCTGTTTGGATCGAACATGGGCGGCAAGACTGTCGTGCTGAAGACGCTGCTGTTCATGCAACTGCTTGCCCAGTCGGGCAACTTCGTGCCCGCCACCAGGTTCGAGACGCAAGTCTATGCGCGCGTTGAATATGTCGGAGAGCTTGCTGGGGAGCGGCTGACCGGGCTTTCGGGCTTTGGACTGGAACTATGGCGGCTCATCGCGGCGCGCGATGTTCCGCTGGCCACTTTCGAGGGCGGTCCTCGCGGATCGGACGGTGGAGCCCTGCTGGCCTTTGACGAGCTGGCGAGGACGACAGGGTCGCACGAGGCGGAGGCTCTGCTTTCGGCGGTGGTCGAGGCCTATGCCTCGTCACACGGCGACCGTGCCTTCTTTGCGACGCATTTCCGCGGAATAGCGCGGATGCCGGGTGTCGAGTACAGGCGGATGCGTGGCCTTGACCGTGCCGCCGCCGAGATGCATCTAGGCCACCTGTTTGATGGCGCCCCTGGCGCTGGCCGGCCACTCGCGGAACGACTGGCCGGCATCAACAGAAGCATGCGCTACGAGGTGCTTCCCGATGATGGCGCTGATGTGGAAAGTGACGCGCTCGCAATCGCGTCGTTTCTTGGCCTTGAGAAGCATATTGTCGAACGGGCTCGATATTATCTGATGAAGGGGAGCTTTCGGGAATCCAGATGATTTCCCGGAGAGCTCCATGAAAGGATGGAACATGAGGAACAAACTCAACCTACCGGCCGACCGTGTTGCGTATGCCAGAACCCTGGCCGAACGCATTACCGCGCCTGTACAGGATTTCATAGACAGCCATAGTTCTGTAACGGTGGAACGCGCTACCCTGAGGCTCGCCGGCGCCGATGGCGCCAACGCCGATGGCGTGCCGGTGCCAAACCTGGTCGTTGACAGGATACGGGGGGTCGACCCAGCGGCGCTCGAGGATGGCGCCACCATACGCTATGTCAACGCGCTGCTAAAGACTGGTGGCACGGTTCAGGCGCTCAACGAGAAGATCGCAGCGGGCTTCGACGTCATGAGCCTGCCGCTCGGCGACCGCAAGAGCATCGAGGCCAAGTCAGATGAGCTTGTCGCTGCAACGTTGTCGCGCATCAAGAGCAACCGCGGCTTCCGCGAGCAGAAACTGGAAACGTGGAAGGGACACAACAACAGCCCGCTGCTCTATCTGATAGTCGCGACGGGCAACATCTACGAGGACGTCAACCAGGCCGCGGCCGCCGCGGAGCAGGGCGCCGATGTGATCGCCGTGATACGCACGACGGCACAGAGCCTCCTTGACTACGTGCCATACGGTGCGACGACGGAAGGCTTCGGCGGCACCTACGCCACGCAGGAGAATTTCCGCATAATGCGCGCGGCTCTCGACGAGGTCGCCGAGAAGCAGCAGCGTTACATCAGATTGACAAACTATGCGTCAGGCCTGTGCATGCCCGAGATAGCGGCGATGGGCGCCGTCGAGCGCCTGGACATGATGCTCAACGATTCGATGTACGGCATCCTGTTTCGCGACATCAACATGTATCGAACCTTCGTGGATCAGAAATTCAGCCGCATGATCAACGCCTGCGCAGGCATAATCATCAACACCGGCGAGGACAATTATCTGACGACAAGCGACGCGTACGAGAAGGCCTACACGGTGCTGGCCAGCCAGTTGCTCAATGAGCGCTTTGGCTTCCAGGCGGGGTTGCCGGCCAGCCTCCTGGGGCTGGGCCACGCGTTCGAGATGGATCCGACCATCAAGAATGGCTTCATGTACGAGCTGGCACAGGCGCAGATGGCCCGCGAGATTTTCCCCGAGCACCCGCTCAAATACATGCCCCCGACCAAGCACATGTCGGGCGACATATTCAAGGGCTTGGCGATGGATACCCTGTTCAATTTCGTCTCAAAGGCTACCGGACAGGGCATACACCTGCTCGGCATGCTGACCGAAGCGATACACACGCCGTTCATGATGGACCGGTACCTCGCCGTCGAGAACGCCCGCTATGTGATGAACTCGATGGATGGATTCTATGATGATGTTGAGTTCAGGCAGGACGGCATCGTCGTGTCGCGGGCCCACGAGGTGCTGAACCAGACCATCGAGTTCATGGAACATGTCGAGAAGGTCGGCATGTTCGATTCAATAGAACAGGGCCTGTTTGCCGAAATGAAGCGACCGAAGGATGGCGGCAAGGGCTTTGAAGGTCTGGCGAAGAAGGGCCCCGCATACTACAACCCGTTCGAGTCCGCCTTGAAGCGCGAACTCGGGCTCAAGCGATAAAGGAGGACAGCATGAAGGTAGTGAGGCCGTATGGCGATACGATGGACGATGGCAAGGTTCAAGTCTCCTTTACGCTTCCGGTTCCCGATGGAGCCAAGGGCAGGGAGGCCGCTAGAAAACTGGTGCTGTCCTGGGGATTCAAGGAGTGCGAAGTTGTGCACTCCGCGCGGCTGTCCAACGAGTATTCATTCTACGTAGCCTATGGCAAGACGGAATCGTCTGTCGACTATGATTCGGTTGTCGCCGACGAAGCATCGGCTGATGCGTCGATGGACATGGATGCCGTGAACGAATATATCAGGCAGCACATCAAGCGCAAGGTAGTTATAGTTGGTGCTTGCACCGGGTTCGACGCACATACGGTCGGCATCGATGCCATCATGAACATGAAAGGCTACAACCACCATTTTGGGCTCGAGCGCTATTCGGAGATGGAAGCCCACAACCTGGGTGCCCAGGTGCCAAACGAAAAGCTCATCGACTTCGCGCTCAAGGTCAAGGCGGACGCCGTGTTGATAAGCCAGGTGGTAACCCAGAAGGACACGCATGTCCACAACATGACCGAGTTCATCGAGTTGCTTGAGGCAAAGGGCCTTCGCGACAGGTTCATATGCGTCGCCGGCGGGCCGCGCATCGGCAACAAGCTGGCGGTTGAACTGGGCTTTGATGTGGGGTTCGGCCGCGGCGCGTATGCCAATGATGTAGCTACGTATATCGTCAAGAAGATGGCCGAGAAGAAATGAGGCGTGCGGATATGATGCTTCTGCGATTCATGCGAGAGCCCCGGTAGCAGGCTGAAGCATCCGGCTACGAGAGATCGTGGTCGGCATTTTTTTGCACGTATGCCGTGCGCATGCGCAAAGTTTTTCGCATTACGTAGCCCCTGAAGGCGTGTTATAGTGGACGAAACGGATACAGCGAATTTCCTCTCCAGCGGGCAAATTCGGGGGAACTTACGCGGAGGTACGAGATGATACAGAAACCGGTGATTAGCGCGGCCAAGGCAGCCGCTATGGTGAGGTCGGGAAACGTCGTCCATGTCGGCGGCTTCCTGGGATGCGGCTCACCTGACACGGTGCTCAAGGCGCTTGTCGATTCGGGAGCGAAGGGACTGACCCTGGTATGCAACGACACCTCGGTACTCGATGAGAAGAATGGCCGCATCAACGGTGTGGCCGCGCTCGTCAAGGCCAAGGCATTCTCGAAGATGATAGTGTCGCACATCGGCACTAATCCAGAGACCCAGCGGCAGATGAACGCGGGCGAATCCGAGGTCGTGCTGGTGCCACAGGGAACGCTGGCCGAGCGCATACGGGCTGCGGGCAACGGGCTTGGCGGCGTACTGACGCCGACAGGGGTTGGCACCGAAGTGGAAGAAGGCAAACAGAGGATGACGCTGAACGGACGCGACTATCTTCTTGAAGTAGCGCTTCCAGGTGATGTGGCCCTGATCAAGGCAAAGAAAGCCGACAAGGCCGGCAATCTTGTGTATTCGAAGACAGCCAGGAACTTCAATCCGCTGATGGCCACCTCGTGCGCCATCGTAATAGCGGAGGTCGAGGAGCTGGTCGAGATCGGTGCCATCGATCCTGATCAAGTGCATACGCCGAGTATCTTCGTCGACTATATCGTCAAGGCCGAATAGGGGAGTCCTGAAATGATTGAATATGCAGAGAACAAGGAAATCATAGCGCGCAGGATAGCGCGCTTCTTCAAGTCCGGAGATGTGGTCAATCTGGGCATAGGCCTTCCGACCATGGTCGGAAACTTCGTGCCCGCCGATGTCACCGTCATACTGCAGTCGGAGAATGGCCTGATGGGGCTGGGGCCGGCGCCCGCGAAGGGACAGGAAGACAAGGATCTGACCAATGCCGGAGCGATGCCCGTCACGATACTGGCCGGTGGATGCTTCTTCGATTCAGCTACGAGCTTTGGCATCATACGGGGCGGTCACGTCGATTATACGGTGCTGGGAGTGCTCGAGGTCGACCAGGAAGGCAATCTCGCCAACTACAAGATACCAGGCAAGATGGTTCCAGGCATGGGCGGAGCGATGGATCTCGTAGCCGGCTCCAAGAAGGTCATCACCGCGACGACCCATCTGGAGAAGTCGGGCAAGTCCAAGCTCAAGAAGCGTTGTACCTTGCCGCTGACGGCCGCTCACGAAGTGGATATCGTCGTTACCGATGTCGGATATTTTGCCGTCAAGGATGGCAGGTTTCATCTGATGGAGTATTTTGCGCCCTATTCGCCAGAGTGGATCGTGGAGCACACTGACGCGGATGTGGTCGTAGACACGCACTGCAAGGAGTTCAAATGAAAGACGTTTTTATCGTAGGAGCCGCCAGGACTGCCATAGGCAGCTTCAATGGCGTATTCACAGGCGTCGGGGCCGTGGAACTGGGGCGGACAGCGTTGGTCGCTGCCATGCAGCGGGCAGGGGTAAACCCGGCCGACATCGATGAGGTCATCCTGGGCTGTGTGTTGCAGGCTGGACTAGGCCAGAATGTAGCCCGCCAGGTCCTGGTCAAGGCCGGTCTGCCGGTGGAGCGGCCCGCTATGACCGTGAACATGGTGTGCGGCTCCGGGCTCAGATCAGTCGCGGCGGCAGCACAGGCCATCAGGTCGGGCGACGCCTCGATCATCGCCGCCGGTGGCACCGAGAACATGACGCAGGCTCCATACCTGCTCAAGCAAGCTCGCAACGGATACCGCATGGGCACAGGCGAAATCATAGACTCGATGATATATGAGGGCCTGTTCGACATTTTCAATGGGTACCACATGGGTATTACCGCGGAGAACCTGGCCGCAAAATACAACCTGACGCGTCAGGCCCAGGATGAGTTGGCCGCCGCCAGCCAGAACAAGGCCGAGGCCGCGATGAAGTCAGGCCGGTTCAAGGACGAGATCGTGCCGGTGGTCATTCCACAGAAGAAGGGCGACCCGACTGTTGTAGACACTGATGAGTTCCCCCGGGCGGGTGTAACCGCCGAGGCTCTTGGCAAGTTGCGGCCGGCATTCAAGTCTGATGGCACCGTGACGGCCGGCAACTCCTCTGGCATCAATGATGGCGCCGCGGCGCTGATCGTAGCGGGTGATGACGCCGTCAAGGCAAAAGGCTTGAAGCCACTGGCGCGCATCGTCTCCTACGGATGGCATGGATGTGATCCGTCAATCATGGGCATCGGCCCCGTCGAGGCGGTCCGGCTGGCACTGAAGAAGGCTGGCTGGAGCATGAATGATGTGGACCTGATTGAAGCCAACGAGGCATTCGCGGCTCAGGCGTTGTCGGTGGCCCAGGAGCTGAAGTTCGACATGGCCAGGGTCAATGTCAACGGAGGCGCCATAGCGCTTGGCCATCCTATCGGCGCATCAGGAGCGCGCATTCTGACGAGCTTGCTCTATGAGATGCAGAAGCGCAATGCGCGCAAAGGCCTGGCCACGCTGTGCATCGGCGGTGGCATGGGCATAGCGATGTGCGTCGAGCGCTGATGGAGTATAGAAGCCTGGGGCGGTCGGGACTGAAGGTCTCGCCGCTCTGTCTGGGAACCTGGAATTTCGCCGATCCGACGCCAGAGGCGGAAGCGATCCGCATGGTGCACAGGGCATTGGACGCTGGCATCAACTGCATCGACACCGCCGACATATATGCCAAGGGCGACAGTGAACGGATAGTGGGGAAGGCTCTTGCGGGCGGGCTGCGCGACAGGGTTGTGCTCGCGACGAAGTTCCATTTTCCGGTATCGACCGATCCCAACGACCGCGGCAACTCGCGCCGTCACATCATCTCCGCAGTGGAGGCATCACTGAAACGGCTGGGAACCGACTGGATCGACCTGTACCAGGCACACCGGCCGGATTTCAGCGTGCCACAGGACGAGACCCTGCGCGCACTTGACGACCTTGTCCGCCAGGGCAAGGTCAGGTACATCGGTTCCTCCACTTTTCCAGCTTGGATGATCATGGAGGCGCTTGGCATCAGTGAACGCCAGGGACTGGAGCGATTCGTATCGGAGCAACCGCCATACAACCTGCTCGACCGTCGCATAGAGAATGAGCTGGTGCCTATGGCTATGCGCCATGGCATTGGATTGCTGACGTGGTCACCTTTGGCGGCTGGCCAGCTGGCCGGACGCTACGCCGACGCTGCCAGGCCACCGGCTGACTCGAAGGCCGCGCGTGTAGGATACGTGGCCGCCCGCATATCCGAGCGCGGTATAGCGGTCGCCCATGCCCTTGGTCAGCTGGCCGCGTCGCGCGGCCTGACTTCATCCCAGCTGGCGCTGCTCTGGGTGAAGGACCAACCGGGGGTATGCGCTCCGATCCTCGGCAGCCGTACCGAGGCTCAGCTCTCCGAAGCGCTGCCGGTTCTCGAGCTTGGCCTGGATGCCGAAATGGCCGCGGCTCTCGACGCCCTGGTTCCACCAGGCACCGCTGTCGCGGATTTTCACAACACGACTGGATGGATGAAAGAAAAGATATCCTCATAGCATTGAAGCCGGACCACGGAGACACAGCGACCATGTGCCTCCGTGGCCACTCATCAGGCTTTGGCCCAGAGCTTGACCAATTCCAGTGCCGTATCGACCGCCAGCACCATCTCGGATGCGCTGGCCCACTCGAAGCGCCCATGGAAGTTGTGCATGCCTGCGAAAATATTCGGGGTCGGTATGCCCAACTCGGTAAGGCGCGCGCCGTCGGTGCCGCCGCGGATGGGCTTGGAATAGGGCTCGGCTCCAGCGGTTCTGGCCGCGGTATTGAGCAGCTCCAGCACCTTGGGGCTGTCATCGAGCTGTTTGCGCATGTTCAGGTATTGTTTGCGAAGCGTCACGGTTGCTGTGCCGCCGGGGAATTGTGCCTCGACCGCGGCTGCCAGACGCCTGAGTGTCTCCTGCCTGCGTGCCATTCCTTCATCGGTGTAGTCACGCAGCAACACTTCGAGTGTCGCAGCCTCGAGCCCTCCATGGATTTCATGGGCGTAGTAGTAGCCATACCAGCCGTCGGTAGCCTCGGGGCTTTCGCTTCGTGGCAGCATCGACACAAAGCTGGCGGCCATCGACACCGCGTTGGCCATGACGCCCCGGGCGTAGCCAGGGTGCGATGATTTTCCGGCAAACGCGACCTTGGCCTCGTAGGCGGTAAAGCATTCCGATTCTATCTCGCCTCCACGGCCGCCGTCGAAGGTATAGCATGCATCGAGTTTAACCTTGTCCACGGGAAAACCGTCCATGCCTTTGCCTGTCTCTTCATCAGGAGAGAAGATGGCATAGAGCGGTCCATGCACGAATGACGTATCCTTGAGTATGGCCGAAAGCGCCGTCATGACGATTGCTATGCCGCTCTTGTCGTCGGCGCCAAGCAGCGTCGTACCATCGGTGACTATGATGGTATCGCCGGTATAGTCCTTGAGTTCGGCGAATTGCGCGGGATCCAGAACCCAGCCAGGAGACAGCTGCACAGGCTTGCCATCATACGCGGTGATGACGCGCGGCTTGACGTTGGCGCCGGAGACGTCGCTCGATGTGTCCAGGTGGGCCATGAGCCCTATCGATGGCCTGTGTTCCTGGCCTGGCGAGGCGGGTATGCGCGCGATCACGAAGCAGTGCTGGTCGGTTGACACATCCTTGATGCCAAGCGCCTTGAGTTCAGCCTCGAGCAGTCGCGCCAGCTCCCACTGGGACGGTGTCGATGGAATGATATCCGCATGACGATCGCTCGTTGTTTCTATCCTGGCGTATCGCACCAGCCGCTCGATAGTCTCGGCCGTATGTGGCCTTGCCAAAATTGCTCTGTAGTCTTTCATGGTCGCAAAGTATGCCCTGAGTGTGTGCAATGATCAAGCCAAAATCCCGTTTCTGTCGATAGAGATTCGATGTCATGTGGTGGAGGCGGCGTCCTGCAGAAGCTGGTCGGCGAGCCCGAGATTCCTGAACGCGAGCGCTATCTGCGTCAATGCTTCCAGATGTGTTTCGGGGCCGGCTTCGTCGGGCGACACCAGCATGACCGTTATTTTCACGGCAGATGACAATGCGACGATGGGCCAGCCGTCCGGCCGCGCGCCTATGGCAAGCGTCGGTATCGCCACGCCGCGCGCATGGGCGTGCAGGAGGAGTATGCCCGGTGACAGCTCTATCGGCTCCTTGCGGGCCACAGTCGAGAATTCCGTGGCGAGACGTCCCGAGGCGCCTCTGTCATCAGGATAGATGGCGTCGGTCAGGCGCCGGATTGCGTCGACCAAGGCTTCCTCCCGCATGCCAACAATGACGCGTCCAGCATCATAGGCGGCTCGCACGATGGGCGGCCAGCCGCGTTCGGGCTCGCCTCGCACCGCCTTCTTGTGGTCCGAGGCATCGTGGTTGGCTGGCACTTGCATGGTGGATGCAGCGTTGCCGGTCGCGGAGTCATCCGATTCCGCAGCTGTGTCGGCGGTTGCGTGGGGCAACAACCAGAATGCTATCGACGAATCCGGGAAGGCCGACCTGAGTACGACAGGCAGGCGCTCGTACCCTGGATTCCACCCGGCAGAGCCGGGTCTCGGTGATATGATGACAAAGGCGGTTCGCTGAGGCGGCATCGAGCCGAGGGCCGCTGGCACGTCGCGCCATGATTGAACGGACAGCGCGGTCCGGCCGTCGATGCGCCCTGCGGACGCGTTGGCGAACGTGGATGCTGCCGCGCCTATCATCAAGGCATCGATCGAGCGGGCAGGCCTGCCCCAGGCGCGTGCCGCCGCATCCAGTGCCTGCACGAATCCGGGGCTTCCCTCGGCTCCGGCGATCGCTATGGCTACGAGCCTCTTGGCGGCGGCGAATGATTCCGGTTTGCGCACCGCTATGATAGACCCGGGAAAGGCTATCAGCAGACCGTCGATAGCGGAGCGCGGATCGGCCTTCTGCGAGCGGTCCTCGTCGCCGAGTCCAAGTATGATGGCGTCGGCTCTGCGCTCGAGAGCGGCTCTTGCAAGTCCGTCGGGCACGCTTGCCGAAACGACTACCGTTGGCAGCACCCGTATGCCGGCCGAGGCTCCCGCCGCTACGCTGCGCACCAGCGCTTCCTCGGCCACTGCGGTGCCCGGACCCGCCGCACCGTCTGCCGTTGCCACGCACGCGGCCCGGATGGGCTCGTTTGGCTTGCCCATTGCCGCGGCGAAGGCCAGCGCACCCGCCGATCCGCCGCGCAGCGATACAGCGACAAGGGCCTTCATCGCGGGAGCGTCCGATCCGTCGCTTGCACCGTCTCGCGTTGGCCTGGACAGCGAAACGGCGACCAGGTATGCCAGTGCCGCGCCCGCCAGAGCCGCGTTGCTGGCAAGCCCAGCCCGCTCCGCGGCGATGAGGGCGGCAAAGCCAATCGCATGCACCGGCAGGTAAGGATGGCGGCTTTCGGCTATGACGGTCCTGAGCAACGAGGCGAGGAGGAACGAGCCGGCTATGATCGAGATTGCCACCGCCGATGAACCGAGATGGTCCAGCGATATGCCGAAGCCTGCGACGAAGGCGAGCGCGTATGATGATTCGGCGGAGGCGCGCTCATAGAATGTCTCGGTTGACTTGGATACGCCGGTTGCTGATGGCGCTTCGGACTCGATGCGTGTGATGAGCCCAAGCGCAAAGCCTCCAGCCAACCCTGCTGCCGGCCACGCGGCTCCAGCTTCGTGGAGCGACCACACGAGGAGCAGGGACAAAGCCGGTGCAAGCGGCTTTGCCGATATCCGCGAGGAATGCGTGGCCAGGCCGGTAAGCACGGCCATGATTGCCGCGATCGATGCCGCGACAGACAGCGCAGCGGTCGTGGCTGGACCTGGCCCCGATGAAAGGGCAAAGGCCAGGCCCGCCGCCAGCAAGCCCGTACCGGTGCCGTCGTTGAACAGCCAGAGCGCCGCGGCCAGGACAAGCGCTACCCTGAATATTGGCATGGCACTGGAGCCGTTTACCGCCCCGAATCCGAGCGCCAGAGCGGCTCCAGCGATGGGTGGAACGCAAAATGCGATAACCGTCCTCATGCGGCGATGCCCCTGCTGGGCAGGCAGACGAGGATGCTGTATCAGACCTGCCCCGACTCCGGCTGCGAAGAGCGCGCCCGCACAGAGAGCATCGACCAGCAGGGTATATAGACCAGCCTGTGTCCAGCTTGGCATCGCCATTGGAGCGCCGAGCACGGTGGCGCCCAGTCGGGTTATAAGCATTGATGAGACCGAGCCCAGCAGCACCAGTGAGGCGGGTGATGAGGCCCGAACCCGCCTTTGCAGGTACAGCGCTATCGCCCTCGAGAGTAGATATGCCACAAGAGGCGCCAGGATGTACGCATAATCCGGCATCGCGTCGATCAGCATATTGTAAAACTAGTCTACGAAAGGCTCGAGCGCAAGGCGCGAAACGCGGCCCTGGAATTCTCCCAGGAAGACCACCTCGGGAGCAAGTTCGATGCCGAAGGCCGATCGAGCCGCTTGCTGGGCCGCGACTATCAGTTCCATCATGTCGGCCGCGCTAGCATGGCCAGCATTGACGAAAATATTGGCGTGCTTGAGGCTGACCATCGCGTCGCCTATCCTGCGGCCGCGGAAGTGCAGCTCATCGAGTATCTTGCCCGTCGGGCGGCCAAATGCCCTGTCGTTCTTGAACATGCTGCCGGCGCTTGGATTATCGAAGTGACCCTTTGCGCTACGATCAGCCTCCAGTTCGGCCATCCTGGCCCGAATCGACGCGCTGTCACCGCGAATCAGTCTGAAGGCCGCGCCGACGATGATGGCGCCTTCGAGGGCGCCACCTGGCATGAAGGGCGTGCGCTTGTACTCCCAGGCCGCCCTGTCGGGCGTGGTCGATTCGACAGCCAAACCACTACCATTGCCAGGTCGTATGAAGTCAACGCGCCCCAGGACGTCGGCGAATTCCCGATCGTAGCAGCGGGCGTTCATGAAGACGGCGCCGCCAACCGAACCAGGCAAGCCAGCGGCGAATTCCAGTCCGGCTAGACCGCGGTCGGCTGCCTCGCCGACCAGCGCCGTGACGGCGAGCCCGGCCTCCGCGTACATCGACCCGTCGGCCAGGATATTCGAGCCTCGCAGCAATTCGGTCGCCACCACGATTCCGCGGACGCCACGATCGCCAACAAGCAGGTTCGCGCCTCCCCCGACCACGGTTATGGGCAGGCTCCGGCTCCGCGCGCCCATGACCAGCGTGGCCAAGGCCTCGACACTCCGTGGCCTGACAAAGGCATCGGCGGGGCCGCCTATCCTGAATGTCGTATGACCCGCCATTGGCTCGTCGAACGCTATCTCCGCGTCTATATTGCAATTCTCCAGAAATATCCGTAGTGTATCCATACTTCGCCCATGCTAGCGCAAGTCGCGCGAAGTGTTAATACGACCGTTGGAACGATCATCGAGGAGGACAGCATGGGCCTACGGCTCTATAACACGCTCGGACGGATGCTACAGGAGTTCAAGCCCCTTACACCGGGCAAGGTCGGGTTCTATGGCTGCGGCCCCACGGTATACAACTTCGCGCATATAGGAAACCTTCGCGCCTACGTCTTCGATGACATCGTCGCACGCTCGCTGCGCTTCCTGGGATACGATGTTACTCACGTGATGAACATAACCGATGTCGGTCACCTGTCTGGCGATGATGACACGGGTGAGGACAAGATGGTCAAGACCGCGGCCGAACGTGGCAAGAGCGTTCTCGAGGTCGCCCGCTACTATACCGACGCGTTCTTCGCGGATACCGACCGCCTGAATATCGAGCGGCCGACCATAGTCTGCAAGGCTACCGAGCATGTGCAGGACATGGTAGATCTGATACAGAAGATAGAAGCCAACGGGTTTACCTACCTTGCCGGTGGGAATCTGTATTTCGACGTCTCGAAATCAAAAGGCTATGGCGAGCTGGCGATGCTCAAGATGGACGATCTGCAGTCCGGGGCCCGTGTCGAGATAGATGTGAACAAGCGCAATCCACAGGATTTCGTGCTGTGGTTCACCAAGTCGAAGTTTGAAAACCAGGCCCTGGTCTGGGACAGCCCATGGGGCAGGGGTTACCCTGGCTGGCACATCGAGTGCTCGGCCATGAGCATGAAATACCTCGGCGACAGCTTTGACATCCACGCGGGCGGCATCGACCACATACCGGTGCACCACACCAATGAAATTGCCCAAAGCGAGGCCGCGACCGGGAAGAAATGGGTCAACTACTGGCTTCACAATGAATTTCTTGTGATGGGCGCCGCCAAGATGAGCAAGAGCAAGGGCGGCTTCCTGACACTGAAGGTACTGGTGGACGCCGGCTATGATCCGCTGGACTACCGCTACTTCCTGCTGGGCGGCCATTATCGCTCGCAGCTGCAGTTCTCGTACGAGGCGCTCGATTCGGCCAGGGCATCGAGAAAGGCCCTGAATGATCGTGTGCTTGCGTTGATGGAGAAGCTTCCAGCCGCGGGAGCCACGGCTGTCGACGCGATGTGCGCGGCGGCCCGATCAAGAGTCGAAGCCTTTCGGACCGCTATCGAGGATGACCTGTCGACGCCACGAGCCCTGGCCGAGCTGTGGGGCGTGCTGAGGGAACAGAATGTGCCGGCCGCCGATGCGCTCGGCGCCGCCTTCGCGATGGATGCGGTGCTCGGTCTTGGGCTGTCCGCGCTTGTCCGCGCCGAGGCGGCCCCAGTCGACGCAGTTCTGGCGGTCGAGGTAGAGGCGTTGATAGCCGAGCGGCTCGAGGCCAGGAAGGCCCGTGATTTTGCCAAGGCGGATGCCATACGTGATGGCCTCAAGGCGCGTGGCATCGTCCTCGAGGATGGAGCCGGAGGCACGACCTGGAAACAGGTTGGCGGCGGCGCCCCGACGGTTCAGTCGTAACGGACAGGGGTTCAGGATTGTTTGATAACCGTAGCGCCACGGACAATGCCGCGTTCAAGGCCTTGTACGATGAGACATTCGCGATGCTCTTCAGGGTGGCCCGGCGGATAACCAATTCCGATGAGGCCGCTGAAGATGTCGTGCATGACTCGTACATCAAGGTTGTAGAACGATGGGGCATGTTCCCTACCCGCGATGATGCCAAGTACTGGCTTATCCGGGTGGTCAAGAACAACGCGCTTAACTGGATCAAGCGCAAAGGGCGCGAGCAGAAGGTCTATCAACGCTACCTGAAGGAGATCGATGGTGTTTCATCCGAGTCGCCAGAAGACCAGACAATCAAGGCGGAAACAAGCGATGACATTCGGCGATACCTTGACCGCCTTCCCGAGAAGTCAAGGACCGTGCTCGTGCTCAAGGAATATGGTCTGCTCAATTACAAAGAGATCGGTCGTGTGCTCGGTATTGCGGAAGGCAATGTGAAGGTCAGGGTTTTCAGGGCCAGGGAAGCGCTGGCCGCGCTGATGCGGGAGGATGGCAACGATGTGTCCCGATCGTGAACTGCTGTCTGCCCTGGTTGATGGCGAAGTGCCGTCACCATGGAGCGACGCTATTGAACGTCATGTCCACGGATGCGAGTCGTGTGCACGCGAGGTCGCGTCTTTGCGTCATACCCACGACCTTTTCGCCGCTGACATCGTCGCGATGGACAGCGCTGCCGCGCGCGCCAGCGGGCGCGTAGCGGAGCGCCTGCGGCTGCAGCCGCCGCGGAGCATCCATGTCGAGCACATCTGGTCGCGTCGATACGCCATCCCCCTGCCAGCGGCCGCGGCGGCCGCTATCCTGATGGCTGTGCTGTCATTTGCCCTTGTGCAATCCAGCCATCGCAACGCCGATCTCAGGGTGGCGGTGCAGAAGGCTATCGAGGCAACTCCTGTGTCAACATCCGCGTCCGGGACCGGTATCGAGTCGATCCTGGATTACCTGTCCAGGCAGAATGCCTCGGTCAACGTCAACATCACGCTGCCGGCTGGCACGTATGCCGGCGCCACCGGAGAACCCTTCATAGTCCGCGAGGCCGATTACAAGCCAGGGAGCGGCCGGTGAGGCGCGTATTTCTGATAGTGGCTGCCTGCGCTGCGGTCTCCTCATGGGCTCAGAGTCCCACCGCGGTGGCTCCAGCCACGGTGCAGGCTGAACCTGGATCCCTGGCGGCCATACCCGCGGAGCTGATCGGCGAAGCGCTGATAGTCCATATCGCGGCTTCGATCGGGCAGCCATCCGCGACCCCGACCTGGGAAGCAAAGGAAGTCAAATACACGATTCCCGGTTCCGCCGTATCGGTCAAGCTTCTTGGCAAGGATGTCGCGGTGCTCATCAGCATAACTCCGTACAAGACAAAGGATGGCCACCTCCTACTCGTCGCGCAGGGCCAGGTCTGGTACAAGGATGTCACCGGGGGGGTAGGCTACCGGACAGCCATCAATACCTTGTCGGTGGCATTTGGTGAGCGCATACTGTTCTACCCGCTTGGCGCGGCAACGGACGGTGGAGCACCGCTTCGCGTGGAGCTGAGCATGGACAAGTACAAGGTAGCCGACGGCCCAACCGGAGTACCGGCTACCGCACCGTCAGGAGTCGGCGCGACGCAGACCAAGGATAAATCCACTCCATGAATTTCTCGCTATCTCCTCCTCGGCAGGCACCCCGAAAGCGGCGCTCCGTGCTGTTGCCTGTCCTGGCGCTGGCAGCCCTGGCAATAGCCATAGCGGTGCCCATAGCGCGCGCGCGCGCTATGCGGCCCACAATCTCGGCAATCGAACCGCCTCTTGGTGAGCCGGGGGCGACTCTAGTCGTGCATGGCAAGCATTTTGGCCGCGAGCGTGGAGATGGCCGCGTCGAGTTTGACGGCGCCGCTCCGACCGCGTCGTCGTATCTGCTGTGGTCTGACGATCGGATAGAGGTGAGGATACCGCTCTATGCCGACTCAAGCCTTGTCCGGGTGACAACGCCGGCAGGCCGATCCAACGCCAGGATGTTCATGAGCCGCGCTCTGCTGCCTTCAATGCCAAGCGGCTCGACCGGCCAGGCTCTCGGGCCAACCATTGATTCGCTGTCGTCCGAATCCGGCGCCATAGGAGGGCTGCTGACCATTCGCGGCCTGAATTTCGGCACGAACCGCGATGGCTCGTCGGTGCTCTTCTCCTGGATTGGCGAGGTGTCGGCCCAGGTCAAGAGCGACGAATCGGGCCATGGATATGTCAGCCCGCAGGATGCGTTTGGCGAATACGAGAGTTGGTCCGACAAGGAAATTCGCGTAAGAATACCCGATGGCTCCGTCTCCGGCGGCATAGCGATCAAGACTGAAAAAGGCCTGAGCCCGGTGCGCTATTTCCAGATAGTCGATACTCCTGGAACCAAGTCGTATCTGCAACGCAAGACCTATGCGCTATCCAACTTCGTCACCGTTTCGCGGGTTCGCTCCAGCGGGCAGAATGCGTTGTACCTGTGGATGCCATTCCCGGCTGAAACTCCGTACCAGCGGGGTGTCAAGGCGCTCGGTCGATCGAACGAGCCTCTGATACCCGATTACCGTGGCCTCTCGGTTTACCGGCTGGCCGATCTGGCCGATGACAAGCTCGTGACAATTACACAGGACCATCTGGTGCAGGTCTATGGCGTTGAGACCGACATCAAGCCCGAACGCGTGAAGCAGCCAGCCGATCCTGTTCCTCGCCTGTATACGACCCTGACAGCGCCCGACCAGTTGGTGCCATCAGCCGATCCGGCCATAGTCGCGTTTGCCTTGAAGGCAGCTGGCCGGGAGAAGAACCCGTACAGGCTGGCGCAGGCGATTCTGGCGTCACTTGGGCAGGCCGTGGCGTTTGACGCCAGGGCCTCGTACGAATCCCCGATCAAGGCCCTTTCCGCCGGCAGGGGCGACTCGTGGGATCTGGCCATCCTCTATGCCGCGGCGCTTCGCGCCGCGGGGGTTCCATCCGTGCCTGTCGTCGGCGTGGTGATGGATGACTCCAGACGCGCCTGGAACCATGCCTGGGCCGAGTTCTATGTGTATGGATTTGGCTGGGTACCGGTTGACCCGGCGTTGATGTCTGGCGCTACCATCGGCAACTTCGTGCCGCCATTCGAGGATAGATCCCACTATTTTGGCAACATGGACGACAGGCACATAGCATTCTCGCGCGGGCTTGCCAGCGTCGACAAGATCAACCCTGATGGCCGAACCGTCTCCGCTTCCAGGCGGTACTCCTTCCAGAACATATTCGAAGAAGCCAGCGGCGGCCTGTCCGCCTACACATCGTTCTGGAGCGATGTCGAGATAACCGGCGTCTATTGAGCCGCTCTGGCTCGATCTCGCGGTGCGAACGGCAAGAAAAGGTTTCTCATAGCATTCAGATCATGGTATGCTGTATGGTGTTGATACCAAGGAGGTTCTGATGTCGTATATAGAGAAGTCCGATCCCGAACTGTGGAAGGCGATAGGGCTGGAAGCCGACAGGCAGCGCAATAATCTGGAACTGATAGCAAGCGAGAATTACGCATCCAAGGCCGTGATGGAAGCCGCTGGGACCGTTCTGACCAATAAATATGCCGAGGGATATCCTGGAAAGCGCTACTATGGCGGGTGCGAGTTTGTCGATATGGCCGAGAATCTTGCCCGCGACCGAGCCAAGGCATTGTTCGGAGCTGATTATGTCAATGTCCAGCCGCATTCCGGTTCGCAAGCCAATATGGGTGTGTACTTCGCGGTGCTCAAGCCCGGTGATACGATCCTGGGCATGGACCTGGCACATGGCGGCCATCTGACTCACGGCGCGCCGGTGTCGTTCTCCGGCAAGCTGTACAATGTCATACGCTATGGCGTGAACCGCGAGACAGAGATGATCGACTATGAGGTGCTGGCCAGACTGGCACGCGAGAACAAGCCCAGACTGATAATCGCAGGAGCCAGCGCGTATCCCCGCACGATAGATTTTGACAAGTTCCGGAAGATTGCGGACGAGGTTGGGGCGCTCTTCATGGTTGACATGGCCCATATCGCCGGGCTTGTCGCCGCCGGCGCCCACCCCAGTCCTATCAAGATCGCGGATTTCACCACAACAACGACCCACAAGACGCTACGCGGACCGCGCGGCGGTGCTATATTTGTCGGAACCGATGGCGACAATACGCTCGGCATCATGAGCCCGAAGGGAGATCGTCCGCGTCTGTGGTCCGAGCTTATCGATGGCTCGATATTCCCAGGCATCCAGGGCGGCCCTCTCTGCCACATCACAGCGGCCAAGGCCGTTGCGTTCAAGGAAGCCCTGTCTCCGGAATACGCGGCGTATATCAGGCAGGTTGTGACCAACGCAAAGGTGCTGTCCAAGGCGCTCGCCGATGGCGGAGCGCGAATCGTATCGGGCGGCACCGACAACCACCTGATGCTCGTAGATCTGTCACCGCTCGGCATTACCGGCAAGGAAGCTGAAAAATGGCTTGACGAGGCGAATATCACGGTCAACAAGAACGGCATTCCATTCGATCAGAAGAGTCCTTTCATCACCTCGGGCATACGCGTCGGCACTCCGGCCGTCACTACCCGTGGCATGAAGGAGCCGGAGATGCACAAGATCGCCAGCCTGATCATGGACGTGCTCAAAGCCAAGGGCGACGCCGCGGTCTCTGCCAGGGTCAAGCGCGAGGTTCTGGCGCTGACGGCCCAGTTCGGCCTTCCCGCCGACATCTGACAGGACGATTCTGGCAAGGCAGGCTAATGGACGCTTCGGGGAGTCGATTGACAACCCTCCGAGGCGTCCCTATACTTCGAATGAGCTTTCCGACGGGAGAAATGGTAACGGCATGGACAATCCGCTCCAGTTGACCTTCGTCAATTTCAAAAAAGACTCATATATCATAGTCGAAGGCAAGCAGAACGCCGACCGTTTCTACATCATCAAGTCTGGCAAGGTGCGAATTTCAAAAGAAGTCGAGGTCGTCGAGGAAGAAGGTGGCAACATCTACTCCCCTGGTGACTTCTTTGGCGTCATTTCGACCATGTCAAGCCACAGCCACATCGAGACCGCCCAGGCCCTTACCGATGTCACGCTTATAAGCGTGCAGCGCGAACAGTATGGCATGCTTATCGAAAAGAACACGCCGGTCGCGATGAAGATCATCATGGGCTTCTCAAAGCGCATGCGTTTCCTCGATGAGGCTTTGACACGGATTACCCTCAAGAAATCGGCCGAGATCGATCCATCGCACCTCTACAAGGTGGCCGAGTGCTATGCCCGCCAGAGCCAGTTCAACCAAGCCTACTACGCATATTACCAATACCTGAAATTCTGTCCGAATGGACAGCACGCGTCCCTGGCCAAGGAACGCCTGGCCAAGATCAAGCCGTACTCCAAGGCGGTGTACCTCGATGGATCGACCGAGGAGTTCAACCGCTTCTACCCGAAAGACACGATGGTGTTCTCCGAGGGCATGCCAGGCTCGGAGCTGTACATCATCCAGAAGGGTTCCGTAAAGATAACCAAGATCGTAGACAACACCGAAGTGCTGCTCGCGGTGCTCAAGGCCGGTGACATATTCGGTGAGATGGCCCTGCTCGAGAACAAGCCCCGCTCGGCGAGCGCCATAGCCTATGAGGATGCCTATCTATTGGCCGTCAACAAGCAGAATTTCGAGCGCATGGTGCAGGCGCAGCCGCAGATCGTGACACGGCTGACGCAGCTGCTCGCCGAGCGCATCTGGTTCATATACAAGCAATTGGCCAACACGCTGATATCCGATCCTCTTGGCCGTATGTATGACGCACTGCATATCCAGCTCGAGAAGAACAGGGTTCCGATCAAGAACGGCGCGACGCATGCCTTTGATTTCGGACCAAAGGACCTGATCAACATGGTCGGGCTGCCTATGAGCGAAGGCAATCAGGTAGTGCAGCAGTTGCTTTCAAACAAGCTGTTCAGGCTGATAGACAACAAGATAGTCGTCCAGGACATGTCAGAGATAGTCAAGCAGGCCGAATATTACCGCAAGATGCAGAAAATCGAGCGCGCCCGCAAGGAATCACAGGCGGCGCGTTGAACCAGAGTCTTGATCGATCATACATCACCTCGGTTCTGTCGGGGTCGGGCCTGCCCGCGTGCGGCGTTGTCGGCCATTCGTGTCTGGAAAACCTGGCGATGATCGCTCCGCCGGCCGAAGTGGCACGGTATGGCCTTCTTGAGTCCTCCGGCGCTGTCGTCGCGCTGTTGCCATATGATCCGCGTCCCATGGCATCCGATCATGAATCGCCAGATGATGCCGCGAGCCTCAGTATTGGCGCCTTTGCCGCACAGAACCGTTATGCAACGCTTGGGCGGCTGCTGAAGCAGGCCGGGCGCGCCCTGGCACTGTGCAGCGGACTGCCGCCCAGGTCGTTCAGGGTTCTGGTCAATTCCCGGTTGCCGGAGAAGCGCCTCGCGGTGATGGCCGGGCTGGGCTTCATCGGCCGCTCGTCGCTGGTCGTCACCAACGCCTATGGGCCTGCCTGCATCATTGGTGCCCTGTTGTTGCCACCCGGGTTTGAATTGGTGGCTGAAGGTACGCAGGAACGACGCGACGTCGATGCACCATGCGGCTGCGGCGCATGCAGCGCCTGCGCGGACGCGTGTCCAACATGCGCCATAGTCACACGAAGCCCTGCGGAGTCCGATGTGCGGCTTGATTCATGCATACAGTACTGGACGACAGCCCCGGGCAACGTCCCCGAAGAGGTGCGAGCTGTCTGGGGGAGGCGTCTGTACGGTTGCGACGTGTGCGTTGCCGCGTGCCCACATTCGACGCGCGCATGGACTCCAGGCCCGTATGGCCAGAGCCCCGCGGCCATGGCGGACGCGCTCGCGACGCCTGAAGAACGCCGGCCGGGCCGTATAGTGCCAATGGCCGACATTGATGGTGCCAGCGACGAACAGATCAAGGCTTTGTTCAAGGGAACGGCTCTGGGCATGTCCTGGATTCCACCCGCCCTGCTCAGGAGGAATGCCGGAATTGCCAGGCGCTTGAGTGGTATCCCAAATTGACGATGAGCCAACGGAAGTCTACAGTAGCAGTCAGGAGACGCGAGCGATGGAACAGAGCGCTTTGAATCAATATCCGACCCGTATCCTCGTAGCACGCGCTGTGGCGCATATCGCATGACACTGCCCAAGGAATTCCTTGACCAGTACGTTAACAAGACGGTTCCGTTCAAATTCAACGGCGTCGATATGTCCTTTGACCTGTCGCACGCCCTGTTCAGCTCATTCGATATCGATGTCGGATCGCGGCTTCTCCTGAAACTGGTGGCCAGGAACGTCGACAGGTCCATGGTCGGCTCCATAGTCGATATCGGTTCCGGCGTTGGCGTGCTTGGCATAGCCTGCGCCAAGGCATACGCTGGAGCCAGTTTGCGCATGCGCGATCGCGACGCCCTGGCCTGTGGCTTCAGCGAACGCAACGCCCGCAGAAACAAGATAACGGCAGCGACGATCGATCACGCGCTGTTTCTGGATGGCATTGAAGGCGAGCGCTATGACCTGGCCCTCTGCAATGTGCCGGCCAAGGCTGGGACGCCGGTGCTCGATCTATTCCTGCGGCAACTGCCGGGAGTGCTGACAACCCGCGGGTATGGAGCCATCGTCGTGGTGGAGCCGATAGCCGAAGCCGCGACCGCGTCGGTTGTCGCCTCTGGAGCCGAGATAGTCGCCAGCGAGGCGGGCGCCGGGCACACGGCCATGCTGTTCAGGCGCGGCCGCGCCGCCGATCCGCAGACCTTTGATTCGATGTGGCAGGCGCTGGAGCGTGTGGAGCAGACCCTGCGGGCCGGGCGCGCCAGCTATCGACTGGCCGGCATCTGGGGGCTTCCAGAGTTCGACACGCCGTCATTCGCTACCGAGCTGGCGCTTGATTTGTGCGAAAATGCCATGGCTGGATCTCATGTCAGACGTGTCGCGGTCATTAACCCGGGCATAGGACGGGCGGCGTGTTACATCAAGGCGCGCGCGCGCGAGGCTGTGATCGATCTCTGCGGCCGTGATGGACTCGCTCTCGCGTCGAGCGCCCGCAACCTGGCTAGGAATGGCTTGCCTGACGACCCGGCCCAGCTCAGGGTTGCCTTTGCCTTGGATATGCCATCCGCTTCGTATGATCTTGTGGTAGAGTTCCCCGATCTGACGCCGCGTGTCGATACCGTTGACCAGACCTGGGCTCAGGCGGTGAGGGTGCTCAAGTCCGGCGCCGGCTATGTCGTCGCCATGCCATCATCGGCGATGGATCGATTCGAACGCAAGCGCCCCAAGGGGTTTGTCCGCTTGGCTGAACGCAAGAAGAAAGGATTTGCCTGCGCCGCATGGCGGCTCGGGTAAGCTAAGGAGGAATCGATGATGCTCGCCTTGAAGACAAAGAAACTGTACGGCATTGACCCCAAATCCTGGGAACACCCGGCCGATCTCGCGGCGATGTCGGCGCTCCGCAACGTGCCCGGCCTCGATGAGGTTATCAAGTTCATATTCGGCAAGACAAGCGAGCAGTCGATACGGCTTCTGCATGTCGCTTCGTCGGTCAAGGTGACGTCCAACCAGTTCCCGCGCGTTCACCAGATGATGGAACGGACCGTTGATGTGTTCGACTGGCCGTACCGGCCCGATGTCTTTGTGACCCAGAGCCCGTTCTTCAATGCCGGCGTCTATGGCGTACGGGAGCCCTTTATTGTCCTCAACAGCTCACTGGTCCAGCGGCTCGACGATACCGAGCTTGCCTGCGTCGTCGCGCACGAGATGGGCCACGTGATGAGCGGACATGCGATATACAAGACCGCGTTGTGGATGCTGCTCAACGTTTCGGCGAATTTCATCCCGATGGCCGAGCTTGTGCTCCTGCCTATCATCGCCGCTTTGCGCGAATGGGACCGCAAGAGCGAACTGACTGCCGACCGTGCCGGTCTGCTCGCGACCCAGGTTGAGGACCCCAACTATACGCTGCTTATGAAAATGGCCGGTGGTGACGATGTATCGCAGCTCAACATGAATGACTTCTTTGCCCAGGCCCAGGAATACGAGCAGCATAAGAGCCTGCTGGACGGCCTCTTCAAATTGCTCAATACCGTATGGGAATCGCATCCATTCCCGGTAATCAGGCTGACTGAACTCAAGAACTGGGCGGTCGGTGGTCAGTACCAGACAATTCTGGATGGCAACTACCTGAAGCGCGGACTCCACCAGGCCGATCCGGCCGAGGAGCTGCGCCAAGGCTTCGAGTTCTACAAATCGGAATTCGACAAGAATGATGACCCTGTGTCGAAGACCGTGCGGAACGTCGGTGACGGCATATCCAAGCTAGGCGAGGACATAGGCGAGGCACTCAAGGGACTGTTCGAGTAGGTCCTGCCCCCTGCTCCGAGCAGCTGGCGCATATGCCGGACAGGTACATGGTGTGCTTCGTCACCTGTAGCCCCAGTTCCCGCTCCACATCGGCGACGATCCCGCCGATACGGCAAGCGCCCAGATCGATGAAGCGGTGGCACGACTCGCAATGGAACCAGTGCCTGTGAGTCGATCTGCGCGACGCGTAGTACCGCTCCACGCCATGTTCGGAGCAGTACAGCACGAAGGATTCGCTGAGCCCGGAGTCCTCGAGGTAGTGGAGCGCCCTGTATACCGTCGCCTGATCGCAGCTTGATCCGACCTTGGCTACGACTCCGGCCGCCGACAGCGGTTCTGTCGCCGATTCGAGAGCCGCCAGGACCGCCGCACGCGCCCTGGTCATGCGCCTGGCTCCGTGCCAGCCAACGGCCGCGCGACTTTGTGTCTGGCCCGACTGGATACAGCGGCGACGGTGGCCGAGACGCCAAGGAAAATAGCGCCCGCTATGACGACGATGACACCTCCAGCGGGCATGTCCAGGGCCCAGCTGACGGCCAGACCGGACACGGTGAACATCACCGACAGTATCGTGCCGCCTATCATCATGCCCGCAAGGTTCCTGGCTGCGAAGCCTGCCGTGCCCGATGGCAGCGTAAGCATCGCTATGACCATCACGATGCCTACAAAGGTCTGCAACAGCACGACAGCGACGGCCGTCACCGCGAGTATCACTATGAATACTGCGTCTGTAGGCACGCCGCGAACCCGTGCGAACTCCTCATCAAAGGCGCTTGCTTCTATCTGCGGATAGTAGCGCCAGACCAAGGCTAGAACCATAGCGTCAAGCGCGGCGAGCATCACGAGGTCGCTGGCGGAAACAAGCAGGATGTTGCCAAAGAGATAGCTCATCGGGTCGGCATAGCCAGGGGTCTTGGCAATGAAGAGGACGCCGATGCTCATGCCAATCGCCCATATGGCGTTGATGACGGTATCTTCACGCTGCTTTGCCTTGAGCGAGACAAATCCTATGATGGCCGCGGCTATCAGAGCGAATACCAGCGCGCCAACCATGGGCGGCAGGCCAGGCAGAATTCCGTGCGCCGCAAGGTACAGCGCCATGCCGATACCGCCGAGCACGGCGTGGGAAATGGCTCCGGCGAGGCCGGAAATGCGCTTGACCGTCACCACCGCACCCAGAGTCCCGAACAGGATGGCCGACAGGAGCCCCGCGACCAGCGCGTTGCGTACGAAAGGCATCGATGGGTCGAGAAGAGCCGACAGGTAGCCGTTCATCATATCGCCTTTCCGCCGCAGCAGGCGTCATCCGGAAGCTCCGTATCATGGAGCACCTGGAGGGCCGGGCCGCCATACAGCTCCTTGGCCACGTGGTCAGCTGGAACCGCCCTGTGCCTGATGACACTTCTGCCGGAGCCACGTTCGCCTACACAGAATACCGAATCTGTCAGGGCCGAGACGAATCCCGTATCATGGGTGACCACGAGTATGGTTGCCTTGCCCTTGAGTCCGCCAAGCGTCTTGAACAATCGTGACTCGCTCTCCGCGTCCATGTTGGCCGTCGGTTCGTCCAGGATCAGCAGCTCGGGCTCGGCCGCCAGTGCCCTGGCCACAAGCACGCGGCGGCGCTGGCCACCGGAGAGTGCGGGGTAGGGGCGTGTTGCCAGATTGGAGACGTCGGCCAGTTCCAGTGCGCTGGCGACCGCGGCCTTGTCGGCCGCCGTCTCTCGCCTGCTTGGTCCGCTCAGGCGACCCATCCGCACAACCTCGAGCACCGATATGGGAAAGGCTGGGTCATATGACGCGTGCTGAGGCACATAGCCTATTGAAAGCCTCGCCTCCTCAGGCGGGCGGCCGAGTACTGATATCGTGCCGGATGATGGATGGGACAGGCCGAGCAACAGCTTGAGCACGGTCGTCTTCCCGGCACCATTCGGACCGACCAAAGCCGCAAACTCGCCGGCGTGTACATGGAAGCTGGCCGCATCGAGTACGGAAAAATCGCCGTACGAGAACGACACATGGTCGAACCGTATGGCCACAACCTTGTCGGTCTGCGGATTGGCACTCATTTGATGGCCTTCGAGAGCGCGTCTCCGATGCGCCCGATATTGTCGAGCCAGTCGGGAGCGAGCGCGTCAATCTCCACCACGACGCCGCCTATGGCGCTGGCAACTGTCCTCGCGGCGCTGACCGGGAACTGGGGCTGGACAAAAATGATCTCGGCACCGTCCGCCCTGGCATTGCTTATCAGGGCGGCGAGCTCTTTCTGGGTCGGTTCCTTGCCGCCCGTCTCGACCGCCTCCTGTATGATGCCAAATTCGTCAAGGAAATAGCCAAAAGAGGGGTGATATACGAATACAGTCTTGCCCTTGAGCGGAGCGACCTCGGCCGCTATTCTGGCATAGGCCGCGTCGATATCATGGACAAAGGAATCGTGATTGGCCCGATATATCGAAGCGCCAGCCGGATCATAGGCGATCAGAGCGTCGCGGATGCTCGAAGCCATCGCCTTGACGGCCTGCCTGCCGAGCCAGACATGGGGATCGATGCCACTCTCTTCCTCACCCGCCGCGCTAGCCTCGCCGTCGTGATGGTGAGCCTCGAGGTTGCGGTAGGTGATGCCAGCAGTCGTGTCTAGTATGGCAAGCCTGGGGTTGAGCGCGGCCACCTTTGGCTTGAGTGCCATCTCGAACTCCACGCCGATTGTAAGCCATATCGGGGCGGAAGACAGTTCAGCCATCTGGCGTGGCGTTGGCTCATATGAATGAGGACTCTGTCCAGGGCCGACGAGTACCAGGGGCTTGACCCTGGATCCAGCTATGCGTTCGACAAAATAGGCCTGCGGCAAAATGCTGACGACTATTGTTGGTACCTGTGATGGCGCCGCCTTGACGCCAATAGCGAATACCGGAAGTGCGGCTACAAGACCAAGCGCCAGCATGGCCAACGCGCGAAGTGCTCTCATGATTCCTCCATACCTATACGTGAATCGCAATAATGCGAATCATTTGCAAATGATAGCGATTTTGTGGCCCGGAGGCAAGTGACTGCACCATAAAATTTCGTTGTGCGCTTGGCAGACTGCGCATATACTCAAAACTCGATATTCGGTCATCAAGACTGGATTGACTTCCCGGTCAGGAGGATTGTAGTGAACGCCAACCCCGCCATCATCGCCGCGGCTGTCGCCGGCATCGTGGCCGTCGCCTATGCCGTTACGAAGAGTATGTGGATACGCACCCGCCCCATCGGCAACGAGTCGCTCGAACGCATATCGGGCTATATAGCCGATGGAGCCCAGGCTTTCCTCAAGCGGGAATATACGGTATTGGTGCCGTTTGTGGTCCTGGTAGCCCTCTTCCTGGCGGTGGCCAATTCTGGAGCCCTGAAGCTGCAGGCGGCCGCCTTCGGTCTCGGAGCCCTGTGCTCCGCCGCCGCCGGCTACTTTGGCATGAGAACCGCCACCGCCGCCAATGCGAGGACGGCCGCGGCCGCCAGCGACGGCATCGTTCCTGCTCTGCGGATAGCCTTTGCCGGCGGGTCGGTGATGGGCATGACCGTCGTGGGTCTGGCGCTTCTTGGTGTCTCGGTGGTGCTTGCCGTGGGTACGGCTCTGTTCGGCGACACGCTCCCGACCTTCCGCGATACGATCTTCCCGATACTGACCGGATTCAGCCTTGGCGCATCATCGATAGCGCTCTTTGCGAGGGTAGGCGGCGGCATATTCACCAAGGCGGCCGATGTTGGCGCCGATCTTGTAGGCAAGGTTGAAGCAGGCATACCCGAAGACGATCCGCGGAACCCGGCCGTCATAGCTGACAATGTCGGCGACAACGTCGGCGATGTCGCTGGCATGGGAGCGGACCTGTTCGAATCATATGTCGGATCCATCGTTGGCTGCGTGGTGCTGGGTGCCGGAGTCGCTGCGAGCGATGACACAAGGATCAGGCTGGCCATGCTGCCTGTGCTTCTGGCGGCCATGGGCGTTGGCGTGTCGATACTCGGCACCTTCATGGTACGAGGCAAAAAAGGGCAGTCTCCCCAAAAATCACTGAACGGTGGCACCCTCGGGGCCGCGGTCCTCGCGGCGGTGATGATGTATCCCGTATCGGCACTCGTACTGGGCGGAGCCACCTTTGACGGTGGCAAGGGGGCGTTACGGGTTGCCCTCGCGGCCATATTTGGTCTTGCCGCTGGATCCGCCATTGGCATCCTGACAGAGTTCTTTACAGGCACCAATACCGCCCCTGTCCGCAAGATAGAGCGCGCCTGCGATACGGGTGCCGCGACCACCATCATAACGGGCCTGGGGGTGGGCATGATGTCAACATTGCCGCCTATACTGGTCATATGTGCCGCGATTCTTGGCAGCTACGCCTTCGCTGGCCTGTATGGCATTGGCATAGCCGCGCTCGGCATGCTCGTGACCCTGGGCATACAGCTGTCGGTCGATGCATACGGCCCCATTGCCGACAACGCCGGTGGCCTTGCCGTGATGTCGGCTATGGACCCGCATGTCCGCGACGTCACCGATGAACTCGACGCCGTGGGCAACACTACCGCCGCGATAGGCAAGGGCTTCGCCATCGGTTCGGCGGCACTCACGTCCATCATCCTGTTCAGCGCGTTTGCCCAATCGGCCGGAGGATCGAATATTCTGGTCTTCAGCGTCACCGACCCTCGCGTTCTGGTCGGCCTGCTCCTCGGCGGTATGATCCCGTTCCTTTTTTCAGCCCTGGCAATGGACGCGATAGGCATATCAGCGTTTGCGATGATAGAGGAAGTACGCAGGCAGTTCCATGAGCATCCGGGCATCCTGGATGAGACCGAGACTCCAGACTACCGGGCCTGCGTCGATATTTCGACCAAGGCTGCGTTGCAGAAAATGGTTCTGCCTGGCCTGATAGCCGCGGCCGCCCCACCTATGATAGGATTTTTGGGCGGGATCGAGATGCTCGGCGGCCTCCTGGCCGGAGTTACCGTGACCGGTGTCCTGATGGCCATCTTCATGTCCAACGCAGGCGGTGCCTGGGACAATGCCAAGAAGCTTATCGAGGGCAAGGCTAACGGCAAGGGCTCCGAGGCGCACAGGGCTGCCGTCATCGGAGACACGGTTGGCGACCCCTTCAAGGATACGGCTGGTCCGGCTCTGAACATCTTGATCAAACTGATGGCGATCATATCGCTGGTGATCGCCCCGATGCTCAAGCTTTATTGGGGGAACTAGATGGCCGATTCCAGACACCTGTACCTGATCATGCACCCTAACCACGCGCTCATTGCAAGCCAGCTCGATCCCGAGCGCTTTGCCAAGCACTACACGCAGGGCTCCACCCGCTACTTCGAGGGCCGCCTCATATTCGTGGAGGTCGATCCAGCGTTCAGACATCCATTTTTCAAGATCGATGAGGCGTTCGCGGAGCTGAAGCCGCACGAGGACGGCAGGCCCAAGGCGACAAAGTTCATATCGAGCTACAGGACATTCGAGCACATGGATTTTGCTGCGCTCGGAAAGCTGTACTACTGCAATTCGCTGGGCGACTTCGTCGAGCTATCCGCCGCCGATTACGATCCCAGGATTCGTGGCGACGAGATGCGCATAGTGCTGGAGATCAATCCCATCAAGATGATGGTCCTGACCAAGTACAACTTCATAGAATACGCGAAGTACATCACCAATCCGGATGTGCCCAAGGGGGCGCCGGTGATGTTCTATGCCCAGCTCGAGTTCAATGTCGATGATTTCCTCAAGGAATTCCAGGACAACCCCTTCATCCGCTGCTTCGTGCCAGGCATCCATCCGGCCCGCCTGCGCGAGGCGATCTTCGAGGTTCGATCGAAGCCGGGCAAGAACACCAAGGGCCTGTCGCTCGATTGCCCGGTAGACAGGATATCGTACAAGTTCCTGCGCCATGGATTCATGTTTGCCTCGGCTACCCAGACGAAGTTCTACCCTCTCATTTCCCTTGAAGATCTTGAAAAGGACTACTACAAGTTCTGGAAGAACATGTGACGATGTCATCATGGCAGACCGACAACACTGACTGTGGAGGTACCTATGCTCGATAACGATGTTCTGGCGGCCATAAAGGCCGGCATGAAGGGCGAGCTTGACTCTGTTACCGTCTATGAGGACGGCGCAGCCCATTCCACCGGGAAGGTCAAGGAATTTTTCCTGGAGCGCGCCGCGGCGGAAAAGCTGCATTTCAACTACCTGCTCGAGTACTACAAGACCAAGACCATAAACCTGACGCCCGAGAGGAACGCCGCGGCCGAACTGGGCGGAGCCTGGAAGTCAGCCATCATCAGCGAGGCCTTCCTGAAACAGGTAGCCGCATCCAAACACCTGATGGCCGCGATAACCGCAGCCATCCACCTTGAGGCCGACGCTGTGCGTCTGTACAGGGACTGGCTGGCCCGCGCCGAGGCGCCCGAGCTGCGGAGACTCCTGGGCATGCTGGTGGAGTGGGAGGAGCAGCACTACGCCGATCTGCTCGTCATGCAGGAAGAGCTTGAGCGCAGCTACTTCGATATAAACAGGTTCGAGCCATTCTGATCCTGTGACCGCCATGGCCCGACGCGCGCGCCGCGGGGTGCCGGGCCTGTCGCAATCGCTGGTATCCTACTTGCGCAATGATTATTCTGGTTGCATAGTAGCGCAATGAATTTCTCATACACACCAATCGCATCGATTCTTCACGACAGGATAGCCAGGCAGGCCATACTCTCATTGTACGCGGACGCACTTGCCGGCATCGGCGGTAGCCTCCTGGAGCCGGAAGCCGTTGCCGGCGCGACCGGTACGACGCCGCTGCTCTACTTCGTGCTGACCGGGGGCACGGAGCAGGATGCGCTCGCCCTGCGCGCTGTCAGGGCTCGTCAGTACCCCGACGAGCCGGTCTGGATCATAGCGCACCCAAACCAGAACTCGCTGCCAGCCGCTCTTGAAATGCTCGCGAGGGTGAGGCGGGATGGCGGATCGGGCCGCATATTCTTCCTGAACGGCGCCGCGGATGCCCAAGGGCTCGATACCCTACGCCGGTCCATCAACGCCATGAGCGCCATGAGAAGCCTGGCGACCGCGCGGCTGGGCAGGATTGGCGACAGTTCCGACTGGCTCGTCGCCAGTTCGCACGATCCAAAGACCGTGCGCGATGGCTGGGGCGTGACCGTGGTGCCGGTGCCGATAGACATGCTGCACAAATACATGGCCGACGAGGGTGTGCCCGAAACGGGACCAGAGTTCACGTTCTTCAGCAAGGCGCAATCGATTCGCGAACCGAGCCCGACAGACATCGGAAAATCGGTCGGCGTCTACCGGGCGCTCAGGCGCATCGTCAAGGAGCAGCGTCTGGACGCCCTGACGCTCCGGTGTTTCGACCTGGTACTCGATGAGAAAACCACTGGCTGTTTCGGCCTGTCACGCCTCAACGACGAGGGCATTATAGCGGGCTGCGAGGGCGATATTCCCGCGGCCCTTGCCCTGCTCTGGGTCAAGCGCCTGACGGGCCTGACCGGCTGGATGTCAAATCCGGCCAGGATAGACGCGCCCGCTGGCCGCCTCCTCCTGGCTCATTGTACGGTCCCGTGCTCCATCGTTTCGCGATACACCATACGGAGCCACTTTGAATCATCGCTTGGCGTCGGCATATCCGGTGAATTCGAGCTTGGACCGGTGACGCTGGTCCGCATAGGAGGCGCCCAACTGGACAGGCTGTGGACCGCGGAAGGCACCATAGTCGCCACATCGGGCGCCGATGGCCTGTGTCGCACCCAGATAGAATGCGATCTGCCGCCGGCGTCACTCGAGTCGATCGTGCGCGATCCTTTGGGAAACCATATCGTCGTCGTTCAGGGGCACTGCGAGCGTGACCTCGTGGAGGCCTTTGATATCAGGCAGCACCACTAAAACCCGCCTACCACCAGTTCAGCACGTCTTCGGCGAAGCCAGGGAAGCTCTTCAGCTTCAGGCGCCTGCCGGTATCGAGCACCGCGGTGCCGGTGAATTCGCCGAAGACCTGGTGCTGAACCGACTTGATGGGCCCGATGGATGTTGTCGAATTTCTGTCAACAGACGGGGAAAAGTCCATCTCGAACCGTCCGTCTGAACTGGAAAAGCGCCAGGGTTTCGTGTAATCCGTGGTGTCTATATGAAAAACAACCTCTTCGAGCTTGTGTACGGTTCCTTTCCAGAAGAGCCCGTTTTCGCTTGCCGGGGACCGGTCCGAGAATCCGTACCCCAGGTTCCATCCGAACGGTACGCCATCAATATAGCCGGAGGCTGAACTCCAGTACCATCGGTTCTTGTATGTCCAGCGTCCGCGGCCCCAGTCAAGAGCGCCAAAATCCTTGGTAGCATCGAACCGGTATTGCCGGTCGCCTATGCTGAAACCACCCGATGCCGGCATGCAGTTTATCTTGCGGTTGTAGTAGAACGCGCGGCGATTCTGGGCCCACGATGTCGCGATGTTCATGCTCTCAAGCTCCGGGCCCTGGGTCAGGATGATGGCGCCTTCGAGACCACGCCGGCCGTCCGCGTCTACCAGGTCCGGGGCCGTGAACGACAGCGAACGTACGCCGCCGGCGCTGACAAACGCGAGCGACAGCTTCTTGTCGCCGTACGATACGGAGCCCTCATCCGGGTCGGGTGAAAAGCCGGTTCTGCCCAGCGGCAATACACTGAGCGTGTCGATCTGGCAGGAATAGCGGCGCTCGAAATCGAGGAAGCAGAGGGCGAACATGCCCGCATACCCGAGATCGCTCATCGTCAGGGTCAACCCGAATTTTCCGTCATGTGACAGAATCGAATAGTAGTCCCATTCCTTGATGCGCAACGGCGACGCATGGATCCGCCTTCTGTCGTAACGCCACCAGGGGCGGCGGGCCCAGCCTTCCGCGCTGAGCGTGCCATCAGGGCCGAGTAGCTCGATCGGTGCCGTAATCTCGTTTTGCATGGATTTTCTCCGTACCGTATACTATAACCTTGCATCGCTGGTTTTGCCACGATTTGCATTGGAAGGAGAGCGCATTGGCGGAGACAGAGACCGAAGACCCCCTGCACGGGGTAACCCTGCAGATGATGATAGAGCGATTGGCCGAACGCATCGGGTGGGATGGACTGGCAGAGAAGATACACATCAGGTGCTTTGATAGCGATCCAAGCGTCGAATCGAGCCTCAAGTTCCTGCGTCGCACCCCGTGGGCCCGCGAAAAGGTCGAGCTGCTGTACCTGTATACGTTTCATCCCAAGCGGGCTGGCGAGCTGGCACGGAGGCGGCGCGAGCGCAATGGGCCGGCGTGAATTATGTTTACGGCCGTTCCAGCCCGTGCTATCATTTTATCAACCATAGGGCAACGCACTGACGCGTACATATCCCGGGACAGCTACGAAAGCGCTACAGGAGGCGACCATGAAGAGAACATTTGCCGTGATCCTTGCATTGTTGGCTTTGGCCGGTGCCGTATACGGTGCCCCGAAATCCAAGGTAAAGATTGCACTGATAATAGAGTCGACGGTCGACGACAAGGGCTGGGGACAGGCCATGCATGACGCGATCATATCAGTGCAGAAAAAATATGGCGCCGCCCTCATCGAATACAACTACAGCGAGAAGATGAAACCGGTGGATGCCGGATCCGCCGCCAGGCAGTATGCATCACGCGGGTTTGACATCATCGTCGCCCATGGTGCCCAGTTCAAGAACCTTATACTCGAGCTTGCCGAGGAGTTCCCCAAGACGACCTTCGCGTTTGGTACCAATGCCGATGTTGGCCCCAAGAATGTGTTTACCTACATGCCGATGAGCGAAGAGACCGGTTACATCAACGGCATCATTGCCGGCATGGTGACCAAGACAAATATCATCGGCATCGTCGGCCCCGTCGACGCCGGTGACTCTGCGCGCTACAACCGCGGCTTCTGGCTCGGCGTCAAGGCGGTCAACCCCAAGGCCGACATTAAAATAGCGCATACTGGTTCCTTCGCGGATTACGTCAAGGCAGGCGAGCTTGCCCAGACCCACATCAAGGCTGGCGCCGACGTGCTGACCGGCGCCGCACAGCAGGCGACCGGCGCTCTCCGCGCCGTGGCCGAGTACAAGGACAAGCAGATCTGGTGGCTTGGCCAGGATACCCTGCAGCTGTCGATGCCGGAAGGATTCAAGGTCATAGCCGCTTCCAGCTACGACTATGCGCCGGTAATAGAGGCCATGATAGACAAACGCCAGGCGGGCGTGCTCGGTGGCGAGAACATCCCGATGACGTTCAACAATGGCGGATTCGTATTCAAGTACAATGACAAGGTAGGTACGGTACTGACCTCGGCAATACGCAAGGCCGCCGATCAGGCCCGCGCCGACATAACCGCACAGAAGCTCAAGCTCGACTGGCAGTCAATAAAGTACTGACCGAGCTGACTCGCGATCTGGCCACCGAGACACAGAGACGCGGAGATGTTCCGCGTTTCTGTGTATTTGTGGCTCAACTACCATACACGGCACATCAAGGAGCTCGGTCATGGGCCATGAACCGATACGGAGCCTCGAGCTGCGGGGCATAACAAAACGATTTCCGGGTATCCTTGCCTGCGACCACATCGACCTGTCGGTAGGCGAACACTCGGTGCGCGCCCTGGTCGGCGAGAATGGCGCCGGCAAGACGACACTGATGAACATCATCATGGGCCTGTACCAGCCCGACGAGGGCCACATATTCATCAATGGCTCCGAGGTGCGGTTCCGTTCCCCGAACGACGCCTTCGATCATGGCATAGGCATGGTGCATCAGCACTTCATGCTCGTGCAGAACATGACCGTCGCCGAGAATGTGGCGCTCGGCCTCAAGTCATCCCACAAGCCATTCAGGCTCGATCTGGCCGCGGTCAGGAAGCGCATCATCGAGGTTTCGGAGCGGCATGAGCTGCCTGTCAACCCCGATGCCTACATATGGCACCTATCCGTCGGCGAACAGCAACGCGTCGAGCTGGTGAAGACACTCTGCCTTGGCGCGCGGTTCCTTATCCTGGACGAGCCGACATCGGCCCTGACTCCCCAGGAGACCGATGAACTGATAGTCAAGTTGCAGAAGATGTCCCAGGAGCTCTCGATCATCTTCATCAGCCACAAGCTGCACGAGGTAAAGTCGCTGAGCGATACCGTATCGATACTGCGCCGCGGCCGCATTGTGTTCGAGGGCAACACCGCGGATCACTCGTCATCATCGCTGGCCGCTCTGATGACCGGCCACGAGGTTGAGTTGCCTCGTGTCGAGGCTGCCACCGAATCCAAGGCGACAGGCCCTGGCCTTCTGTCCATACAGTCACTGTGCGTGCTTGGAGACAGGGGCAACCTGGCTCTGGACCGCGTATCGCTGGATATAGCTCCAGGCGAGATAGTCGGCCTGGCGGGCGTTTCGGGCAACGGCCAGCGCGAGCTGGCAGAGGCGCTCAACGGTCTGCGCGCGGTGGAATCGGGCTCGATAGACCTCGATGGCATCGAAATAGCAGGAGCCTCTGCCGGCAGGATCATCGGTGAGGGGATGGGTTACATCCCCGAAGACCGCGACACTGAAGGCATCGTGCCGTCGTTCTCGGTACGCGAGAATCTGGTGCTCAAGGATATCGATGACCGTGACTGGAGCAGGGGCGGATTCCTGCGGCTGGGCGCGATAGCATCCAACGCCACGGAGTTGCGGGAACGCTTCGATATCCGCTGCCCATCGACCGATACCGCTGCCGGATCACTCTCGGGCGGAAACATCCAGAAGGTAATTCTGGCGCGAGAGCTGGCGCGTGGCCCCAAGGTGCTGATCGCGGTGTATCCGACGCGTGGTCTGGACATGGGCGCCGAGGAGTTCATACACAAGCAGCTGCTGGCCAGAAGATCCGAAGGCGTCGCGATACTCCTCATATCAGAAGAGCTCGAGGAGATCATGAACCTGTCGGATCGTGTGGCCGTCATATACAAGGGGCAGATCCTCAAGGTAATGCCAGGCAAGGACGCGACAAAACGGTCCCTGGGCCTGCTGATGGCTGGAGTCGCTGATGAATAAGAGAGGCAAGCTCGCGTACAACGCGTTCATAGTCATTGTCGCCGCGCTGGCGGCCATGGCAATCGGTGCCATTATCCTCGCGGCCGTCGGAGCCGACATTCTCAAGGCCTATCTCGTCATCCTGACCGAGCCGCTCAAGGACATGATAGGCATAACCGAGATAATCGTCCGCGCCATACCGCTCTCGATCATAGCGCTTGGCATAGCGATAGCATTCAGGAGCGGCATCCTGAACATAGGCGCCGAGGGGCAGATGATGATGGGCATACTCGCCTCGAGTGCCGTCGCGATCGCTCTGCCAGGGCTGCCCAAGTATATGCTCATACCGCTTGCCATCCTGGCTGGCGCCGCAGGTGGTGCCGTATGGGGAGGAATCGCCGGAGTGCTCAAGGCTCGCCTTGGCGTCAATGAGATACTGTCGACGGTAATGCTCAACTACATAGCCGCGCAGTTCTACACGTTCCTGCTCCGCGGACCGATGATGGATCCCGAAGAACTGGTGACCGGTTCAGGCACACCGCAGACGGTACGCATCCCGAGGGCGGCCTGGCTCGACAGGCTGATACCGGGCACGCGGCTGCATACCGGCGTGTTCATAGCGCTTGGTCTGGCCGTGGTGGTCTTTCTGCTGCTCTGGCGAACATCGACCGGATTCAAGATGCGAGCCGCCGGAGCGGAAGCGAAAGCCGCACGCTACGCCGGCGTCAGAGTCGAGCGCTATCTGATAATAGCGATGCTGATGTCAGGCGCCTGCGCCGGCATAGCTGGTTCGATAGAGATCCTTGGCGTGCACCGCAGGGCCATAGAAGGCGTCACAGGCGGTTACGGCTTTACCGGCATTGTCGTGGCGCTGTTTGGTGGCTTGCATCCAGTGGGCATCATACCTGCCTCGATGTTCTTTGGCCTTCTGCTTATCGGAGCGGACATGACGCAACGACTGGCCAGCGTGCCTGCCAACATGGTCCTGGTTCTGCAAGGAGCGATCATTCTTGCGATTGTCTCGGCCCGGCAGTTCATGAACAATCCGTATGTCCAGGACAGGATATCCCGTTTCGTTGCCCGGCTTTCCGGCAGACCGCAGCCACCCGTGCAGCCGGGGCCGGACGCTTCGTGTCCCGATCCTTCAGACTCGATAGACCCATGCCTGGCCGATGAACCTGACCAAAACATCGAGGAGACAGCACGATGAACAGCGGATCGTTCCTGCTCAATATTCTGATACTGGGCGTGCCGTTCTCGGTGGCGCTCCTCCTGGCTGGCCTCGGCGAGATGATAAACCAGCGGGCGGGCATCTTCAACCTTGGATGCGAAGGCATCATGGCGATGGGCGCCTTCATTGGATTCCTGCCCCCATATTTCCTGGCCAGGACCGAGCTGGCGGGCAGCGCCAACCTGATAGGCATCGTGCTGGCCATGGTCGCTGGAGCGTTGCTCGGATTGCTGTTCGCCCTGGTCGTGGTCACATTCCGCGCGCCTCAGGGCATCGCGGGCATAGGCCTGCAGATGCTGGGCTGGGGAACCGCCGGTACGCTGTTCCGGCACTATGTGGGAGGCGTCACCGGTGTGCCCGGCATCCAGCCCCTGCCAATACCCGGGCTGTCAAAGATTCCGTTCCTGGGCCCGGTGTTGTTCAACCATACCATTCTGGTATATGGTGCGTTCCTTCTGGTTCCGGTTTTCTGGTATGTGCTCTTCAAGACGCCATGGGGCCTCAAGGTGCGGGCTGTCGGCACCTATCCCCGCGCTGCGGATTCCATGGGCATAAACGTGGCGCGCGTCCGCTATCAGGCGCTGGCAGTGGGTGGCGCCATGGCGGGCCTGGCTGGAGCGTACCTGAGCCTGGCCCAGGCCAGGATGTTCGCCGATGATCTGATAGCCGGCCGCGGATTCATAGCCGTTGCGCTGGTATATTTTGGGCGGTGGCATCCGGTTGGCGTCATGGGCGGGGCTCTGCTGTTCAGCTTGGCACAGACGCTGCAGTTGTCAATCCAGGTTGCGGGCATCAAGTTTCCGTACGAATTTGCTGTAATGCTGCCGTATATTCTGGTCATCGTCGTGCTTGCGCTTGTCCGCAAGGCAAAAATGGTCGGACCGACCGAACTTGGCAAGCCGTTCGACAGGGAACAGCGGGTATAGTGGGGTTCTTTTTTGGAGTCTTCAACGATAATTTCATATATCTCGGTTGTTGCCGGCAGCATGATCATATCGTTGGGCATGGTGCTGCAGAAGAAGGGCGTGCACTGGCTATCGTTCCGGCGTGAAGGCAATCCTGATTACAGGAAACTGAGGGCCACCTGGCTGGCGGGCATAATCCTTAACAACATGCTCGCTTTCTTCTACTACTTTGGATTGAAGGGGCTGCCAGCATCGATCGTTGGCGCGATGATGGGGCTCAATGTCATCTTTACCGCGGGGTTCTCTGTCTTCCTGCTCAGGGAGCATGTCCCGCGCAGGGTCGCGTTCTGGTCGTCTCTGATGGTACTTGGCATCGTTGTAGCCAATTTGGCGGCGCCCCGAATGACACAAGCCAGGGCTCCATCGGACGTATGGATAGTCGTATTTTTCGCGTTGCCGTACACAATGGTCGGCGCCGCCATGTTTGCGCATCGATACCTGGGGCTGTCCTCCAACCTGTACGCGGCGGCGATAGCCTTTGCCGCCGGATCGCTCGATGGCTTCATCATAGTGCTTATCAAGGTCATGCAATCGGTCAAGGGCAATATACTCGAATACTTCCTGACACCATACGCCTACCTGTACATCGTGGCGAGCATGTCCGTCATATCGCTCATGCAGCTGGCCTACAAGAAAGGCACAATGACCAGAGTGGCTCCGGCCCTCTACGGCGCGCAGATAATATGGCCGGTCATAAGCTCGTTCCTCGTATTCGCGATTCCAGTGGATGGCATGCAAGCCGCGGCCTTTGCCTGCGTGGTGCTGTCCGTAATCATGGTGCAGCGGTAGACTCAGGACCGTCCGGCCAGTATGGCTGAGTAGCGGTCCTGCACCTCGTTGACTACATGGCGCCAGCTGCGGCAGAGGGTCTTCTGGGCTTCTATCCCCACCCGGTTTCTGAGGTCATGGTCTTTCAATACCTGTATCACGCGACTGGAAAACGCATCTGAATCATTGGCCGACAGGAATCCGTTTCGCTCGTCATCGATGACTTCCGCGGCATCGGAACCGGCTATCAGTAATGCCGGCGTCATGAATGCCGCGGCTTCCCGCACTACCAATCCCGATGTATCGTAGAATGAAGGGAACAGGAACAGGTCGGCACGGGCATAGACTGTCTTCAGAATCTCCCGGTCGCGTATTGATTCACGGAATGTCACGCGGCCGGCTATGCCGAGCTCGGCGACTATTTCCTTGAGCCGCTCCTTGGCATAGCCGACGCCGACGAATATCATACGAAACTCGGGCAAGGCATCGATCACCGCGGGCAGCGACCGCACCAGAAACTCCAGGTTCTTTTCAAGGGTATGTTGGCCGACATACAGCCCCATCAAAGTGTCTTGTGATATGCCCAGCTCGAGTTGTCCCCTGACGCGGTATGGATCCACGTCGGCTGGAGGTTCAAGATCGATGCCATTTTCGATAACCTCGTACGGCCCCTTGTAGCCATACTCGCGCAGGGTCGCCGCGACTGACTTCTGCGGAACCCAGACCTGATCGACAGCATAGAAAAAATCGACTATGTGCCGGATCTCCCGATCGACAAGCAGGCCAATGGGCAGCGATCGCTGCAGATCGTCACGGTACTTGGAGTGCAATGTGGCGACTATGGGAATGCCATGCTTCCGCGCGGTCTCCAGGGCTATGTGGCCGGCACCGAATGGCGAATGCGCGTGAATTATGGAGAACTCGGATGCCGCCAGGGTTCGCGCAAGCCGGATATCCAGATGGGGCAGGCCAATGCGGTAGGGAGGGCGCAAGAAGGTGGGCATAGACAGATACCGAATCACCGAAAACGATTCATCATCAGTATGGCCAGGGGCGGACGGCGTGACAACGGTTGTGGGACCAAGTGACTTGCTCAGCCAGTCGGCATAGTTCCGAACGGTCGTCGTGACACCATCGACAACCGGTGCATACGAATCGCAGAAGAGCCCGACGGAGACAGGTTTCATGAATGGTCCTCGCGCATCAACGGGATGAGGAGTGAACCGAGGCCGACAAGCAGCGCGAACGCGAGCAGACTGGTCGTGAAGGCGCCGGAAGAGTCGCGCAGCACCTGCATCAGATAGACACAGACAACCGAGGTTTGGCCGAACAGCTGTATCAGCCCATTCGAAGTGCCCTCCGGCGTTGGCCGCGTTATTTCAACCGAGAATTGCATCGCCAGCGGCATCACGCTGGTCAGAAAGAAGCCCAGAAAAAAGGAACTGATCGCCAGACTCAAGAAGGTGGCGCCGAATGCCATGCCCACGATCCCCGGTACCGCCGCGAGCAGCGCGCCGAACATCCAGGGCTTTCGTCGACCGGTCCTGTCCGACAGGGCCGGTATGATTACGGCTCCGAATATGCCGCCGACGAGCAGGAGCGCGCCAAACGTGCCCGCGTCGGCCGGGCCGAAGCCGCGGGTGCGAACGATCTGCTCTATCCAGGTGGTGACTCCGTTGAATAGACCCATGCCAATGAACACGATCACCAGTACCAGCCTGAATGACGGCACGGCCAGCGCGTGCTTGAGCCCATCGAGCATAAGTGCCTTGTCATCCCGGTTCTCAGGGCCGGCTGGGGTAGGTGGGTACTCGCGGGCCAGCGCGATGAAGACCAGCGACGATATGACCGCCGCTGTGGCGAATATCATCTGCGACTGGGCAATGGACATGTGCGCTATGAGCAGTGGTGTCATGACCATGCCCCCGGCGATGCCCAGGAGGTTGGAAAGCGTAATAAGGCCAACCGCTGTGGCCCGCTCGCCTGTTGGGTGCCAGTGTGCCGGCATCTTGGTCCAGGCATTCAGGAAGAACGGCTGCGCGATGGCTAGACCAATCGTCCCAGCCAGCGCGATAGCGTAACTGGAACCTGCCAGTGCCCGCATCCAGGCGAATACGGAGAAGAGAACGGCACCGAAGCCGACCGCCTTGTGAAAACCCCAGCGGTCTATCAGCCAGGCGACAGGAATCGAGAGCGGAACGTAGACTATCATGAATACCATGGCAAGGAAGCCTATTGCGAGCTCCGATACGCCATAGTATCGAGCCGCATCGGCTGTTATTGGCGCGTATGATATCCAGAGCACCTGAATGACCAGGTTGACCAACATAAAAGCCGCGAGCACTACCCAGCGATACGGCGAAGCCTTATATGACGAATCCTGCATACGATTTGGTATCCTTTGTTTTGGTCTCCATGATCAGACATGGACATGATGGAGACGGTTGCATGAGTATACCAGCTCAGCGGCTCAAAGGCAAAGTATCGACCGCCACGGGCACCCCATGCATTACTGCCGCGATGGCCGGTCCAGAACCGTCGGTCGAAGTGAGCATGTTGGCAGACCCTGCCTGGTCAAGCCCATCCTTCCCGATATCCAGCCAGATGCCCTCATGCATGCATACGACTCCAGGCAGAATGTCATCAGAGACGAGCGCGGTGACCTTTACGGCACCCCGGCCGTTCCTGACAAGCAGGGCGTCACCATCCCGCACCTGCAGCCGCGTCGCATCGGCCCTGGCGATTGTCAGGGTCCCCGCGTCCGGGCGCGTTGCCGGCGCCTGTTCTTTTGACGCCCAGGGCGCGCCGCCACCATCCTGGGAATTGGTGCGGTGAATTGTCTTGGGAGTGATGAGCAGAAATGGCAGTTCAGCGTTGCGGTCATGGTCGGTCCAGACGGGGAAGGACGGCCTGCCGGTGTCGCGAGCCCAGGCCTGGCTGCTCAGCTCGATGAGGCCGGATGGCGTCGGCAGGGGATGAGCCTGCGGATCGGCCGCGAAGTCGGCCAGGCCGATGCGTTCCCGGTCCGCGCCGAAGTAGACTCCTGTCCGTCTGAAGGCTTCGACATCATCAATCTCAGATTCGCCCAGGAAATGATCGATCCACTGGCTCGCTGTCCTGCCTTCGGTGAAGGTTTGTCCGAACCCCATCCGCCGGGCCGTATCGGCGAATATATCGTAGTCATTCCGCGCAAGCCCGCGGAGAGCGACAGCTGCCCGTTTGTACAACAGGTAGTTGCCGTGCCACGGCAAGCCTATATCTTCCTTTTCCAGCGGTGAGGCTACGGGCAGAACCACATCACAGAGGCGCGCTGTCGGCGTCATGAACATTTCGGAGCAGACCAAGAATTCGAGCGACCGCATCGCCTCGATTGACTTGCGACTGTCACCGCCCTGGTTGACCGCGTTGAAGCCTGCCACCCAGGCGGCGCGTATATCGGCCGGGTAGCCGCCCGCCGTGCCACGCAGTATGGCGTCGGGCCAGCGAAGCACCGGTATCGACGGCGAAGTACCACGGTCGAGATCCGGCAGCGAACCTATCCTCGGCGAAGGCAGCCTGTTGTTGATTGACCCGGATGAGCCGCCTGGAACCCCGAAGTTGCCAGCCGCAACCTGCAAAGCTACCGAAAGACGGAATGTCTCCTCGCCATTGTGCACGCGCTGCATGGAGTACCCCGGCACAAGCATCGCCGGTGTGCTGGCAGCGAACTCGTGGGCAAACGACTCGATAACCGAAGCGGGCACGCCACAGAGATGTTCCGCCCACCGTGGCGAACGGGCAATGCCATCGGCAGAACCCGAGACATACCGTTCGATATCATCGAGCCCTATTGCCAGCCGTGACACGCGTGCCTTGTCGACCAGCCCATCCATGAACAGTACATGCAGCATCGCCAGCATCATGGCCGCGTCGGTTCCGGGCAGGATGGGTATCCACCGAGCGCCGAGTGCCGTGGCCGTCCTGGTTCTGCGCGGATCGATGACGACGACTGGAACCCCTGTACGAGCGGCGGCGGCTATCGCGGTGCCCAGCTCCGTCCCGAGCCTTGCCTCCATGATGTTGGCGCCCCAGAGCACCACCAGATGGCTGTGTCTGACCGTCGCGGCGTCCCATCCTGATTGCTTTGCGGCAGCTCCGAAGAGGTAGGGCAGGGCGAAGCGGGCGGCACCGTTTGAATAGTTGCTTGCCAGCATTGTCGCGCCGCCGCCGGCGTTCAGGAAGCGAGCAAGCAGGTTCTCGCTCGAGTGCAGGGCGCCTGTCGATCCAGCGCTGCCAAGTCCGATAATACTTGCCGGGCCGTGATCGGACCGGATGCCGCCGAGCCTGCGGACCACGATATCCAGCGCCTCATCCCAGCTGGCTTCGCGAAACCGGCCCGAACCGCGCGGTCCATCAGCGATGAGTGGCGACAGGAGCCGGTCGGGCGCGTCGTGGGCGTGGTGCAGGGCGTACCCCCGTGGGCACGGCTTCAGATCCATGCCCGCCGGATTGTGGAGCATCTGTGTCACCCTGCCGTCCTCGACCTTCGCCAAAAGAGGGCATGCTCCTCCGCCGCAGTCCTTGCCACAGAATGTTGGTACCAGCTCGATCATACATCCTCCCCGCGGCGCGATCACGTTAAAATGCCAGTAGACTATGATTAGTTCATCGAAGCTTGCATCTTTAAATAATCGACACCGCCAGGAGCGGTTACCCAAGGCCATCCATACAAGGGGCGGTGGCGTTGGATAGCGAGATGCAGGCTTCGATGAACTATATAAACAATGGCCTCCGGCACCGCGTCAAGCTGATCCGCCACCCATCTTGCCTCGGCGATGGCATCCGGTCGATACTCGATGCCATGATAGAGGATGCACGTCCGACTTTCGGAACGGCCTGCGTATTGGCTGGCGGCCGCGGCAGGCGGATGGAAGGCCGCGACAAGCTGCACATCGAATTTGCCGGCCAGCGCCTGCTAGCCAGGATCGCCACCAGCCTGCGTACAAGGTTCGATGACTTGGTCGCCATCAGCTCGAGGACAGAAGCGTTCGATGGCCTAGGTTACCGGGTTGTGCCAGACGAGATACCTGATGGCGGGCCGCTTGTGGGGTTGCTGACGGCGCTCAAGCATTCGGCCAGCGATTGGGTCTACCTCGTGGCCTGCGATATGCCGTTCTTCGCACCTGACTGGGTCGACAGGCTCTCGGCTGACATCGACGCCTCAGTGGCGGCAGGCCGGCATCCGGTGGCCGCGGCGGCACGATCGGGGCCGTTCTTTGAGCCATTTCATGCCTTCTACCATGTAGACCTGGCAGGGTATATCGAGGTCGCGCTAGGCGCCGGCACAAAACCACCTTCGATACAGTCGGTGCTGCGCCCGCATGAGATGGTGCTCATAGACAATGTGGAACGCTACAGCGAAGGACAGCGCCTCTTCGTCAATCTGAACACACCGGACGACATCATCGAAGCGGAGCGTATTTCAGGCATTTGACAGGATTCGAACCCGGGGCCATACTGGCCCATCATCATTCGATGAACCTGAAGCTCTCCGGGACTGCTCCCGGAGGCGTCCCCACCACCAGTCGTCAAGGAGAACGAAACATGAGCAAGACCGTAATCGCCACCAAGGGCGCCCCTGCCGCTATAGGACCATATTCACAGGCAATCAAGAGCGGTTCGCTGCTTTTCTGCTCCGGCCAGCTTGGACTCGACCCGGCGACCGGGGAACTTGCCGATGGAGTACGCGCCCAGGCCGAACGGTCGATGCTCAACCTCAAGGCAGTTGCCGAGGCCGCCGGGTCGTCCCTCGAAGGGATAGTCAAGACGACCATCTTCCTCAAGGACATGGCTGACTTTGCCGTCGTCAACGAGGTCTATGGCTCGTACTTCAAGGGTGACAAGCCCGCTCGCTCGACCGTCGCGGTTGCCGCCCTGCCCAAGGGCGGACTAGTCGAGATCGAAGCCATCGTATCGCTCTGAGGCATGCCGATGTACGATTTTGATAGTCTCATAGACAGGACCGCCACCGAGGCGGTCAAGTGGCAGTGTCCCGAGTCGTGTCGGTCGACGAAGTACCACGATGTCATACCGATGTGGATAGCCGACCTGGACATGGCCTCACCGCCCGAGGTTGTGGAGGCGATAAGGCACCGGGCAGAGCATCCGATCTACGGCTACGCGGCAAAACCCGAGGCATTCCATAATGCCTACATCGCGTGGATGCGCACCCGCTACGGCGTAACCGTCGACAGAAGCTGGCTGAGTTTCTCGCCTGGCATAGTGCCGGCGATAGCGACTGCGATACGGGCCTTTACCAAGCCCGGCGACGGCATAGCCATACTGCCGCCGGTATACCACCCGTTCAAACACCTGATAGATGACAACCGACGGACCACGGTCGAGGCTCCTCTTCTGGTCAGGAATGGCCGCTATGAACTGGACCTGGCAGCCCTCGACGCAGCGTGCGTGCGCTCGAAGATGCTCGTGTTCTGTAGCCCACACAACCCCATCGGGCGGGTGTGGAGCGCCGACGAACTCAACGCCGTCGCCGATATCGCCGAGCGACACGATGTCATAATCATATCGGATGAGATACACGCCGACCTGGTCTATGCCCCCAACAAGCTTGTGCCCATGCTGGGACTGAGCGACACCTTGCAGCGTCGGCTCGTCGCCTGCTGGGCTCCCAGCAAGACATTCAATATCGCCGGTTTGCAGGCATCATTCATTACAGTGCCCGACGCGTCACTGCGCGCCGCATTCGACCGCGAGTCGGCAGCCAGTGGCATGGGTTCTCCCAATTGTCTGGCTACCGCCGCCGCCATAGCTGCCTATGAGCACGGAGCGCCATGGCTCGATGAACTGCTGCCATACCTGCGGGGCAACTATGACTATCTGGTGTCAAGACTCGCGGCGGAGGCTCCCTCCCTCAAGGTGACACCATGTGAAGGCACCTTCCTGGCGTGGATAGATTTCAGGGGCGCGGGCCTTGGCGGTGATGTTGGCCCCGAGGTTATGGAGAGGGCAGGGTTGTGGCTCGATGCCGGCGCCAGGTTCGGTACCGGCGGCGATGGCTTCGCGAGGGTCAACTTCGGATGCCCTCGATCGACCATGGTCAAGGCGACCGACCGACTGATTGAGGCCTTTGGTCAGTAGACCGCCGGCGCCTCGAGCCTGATGACACCGTCAGACCCGAGGTGCCATGTCGCGGTGGACAGCTCCAGCGGCGCAAACGGATTGGCTTCGCTAGTCGAGGCCGACAAGCCCAGCGCCCTGGCTGCCAGCCCGTCGGCGCGCATATCGAGGAGGCGCCCACCGTAATCGCGCAGATCGAGCGCATCCGGGCCAGCCCGCAGCGACGCAACCCTGAAGCGCCTCGAGCCAAAGACCAACGACAGCGGCCCGCGAATGTCGAGCGTCTCGACTACCACGGTTACCGGACCTGGCTTCAGCTCGACATCGCGCTCTGTGGTTCGGCCGCGCGGCACGGCCACCGTCAGCACGCCCTTCGTCGCCATGTCTGTCGCCGAATACACGGAAAGCCGCGCGGCCTCAAGGTCATCTGCCCACACAGACCATGTGCCGAGCGAGGCCGTGGCCACACCAAGCGCGATGAGCGGGATGGCAACGATAGGGATGCCGGCCGCCCGCGGGAAGACGCCTGCCAGCAACCCGGCGGCAAAACCAACGGCACCGTATGACAGGCTCCCGACGGGCGCTTGTCCCAGATGCGCCGCCTGTATGAAGGCGGCGGCGCCAGAGGCGGCGGCGGCGCTGAACGCAACCATGATGATGATGAAGCGTCGTGTCTCGCCGCCATCGCCCCGGCGCATCCAGTATCTCATGATGGCCGCCGAGGCCAGACCCGCGAAGAGCGCCGCTGTCGCGATGAGCGCGCGCACGGCCTCGGCCCGGAGCGGGTCAGAACCCATAGACCCCGGCGTACTTCTCGTTCAGGTAGCGGACGAAGTGCGATGGATCGAGGGGCGCTCCGGAAATACGTTCTACAAGCTCGCCTGGCTTGTACATGGCTCCAGATTTGTGCACATTGCTTCTGAGCCAGGTCAGGATTGATCCAAGATCGCCTCGCTCCACGGCGGCCTTTGGATCCAGGCCCTGTACCTTCATTGAAGCCCACCATTGCGCCGCGTATAGATTGCCCAGGGCGTAGCTGGGGAAGTATCCAAACGAGCCCATGGACCAGTGTATATCCTGCAGGCAACCCCGCGCATCGTCCGGTGGCTGCACGCCCAGTAGCCGCTGCATTCCCTCATTCCAGGCGGTGGGCAGATCGGAGACGGGCAGATCGCCGCTCAGCATCCGGCTCTCCAGCTCGAATCGCAGGATAACGTGCAGGCCATAGGTTACCTCGTCGGCTTCGGTTCGTATTAGCGATGGCTGCACCTTGTTGATGGCCCGGTAGAAATCATCGAGTCCTATGCCGTTGAGCACGGGGGACAGCATATTCTTGAGGCTGGCGAGATGCTGGATCCAGAAGCCCATCGATCGGCCGACCATGTTCTCCCAGAGCCTGGATTGAGACTCGTGGATGGCCATGCTGGAGGCCTCCGAGAGCGATGTCCGGCGGTACTCCGGCGAGGGTTCGATGCCCAGCTCGTACAGCGCGTGGCCGGTCTCATGCATGGTGCTGAAGACGCTCGATGGAAAGTAGTTCTCCACATAGCGCGTGGTGATGCGTACATCCGACGAGCCAAGCGTCGTCGTGAATGGGTGGGCAGTTACATCCAGCCTGCCCCTTGACAGGTCATAGGACAGCACGTTCATGAAGTAGGCGCTGGCCGCCGTCTGGGCTGGAGTGGGGCACTCGTGGTGCAGGAACGAATCGTCGATCTGGGGCCGGCCCCGTATCTTGTCAAGCAAGGTGACCAGATCGGTCCGCAGCGCCCCGAATACCGCGGCTATCTGGGGCTCGGTGGCACCTTCTTCGTACTGATCGAGCAATACATCGTATGGCTTGCGTGATGGGTCAAGACAGGCGGCTATTTGCTTGTTGAAGTCGAGCATCCGCGACAGATGCGGCGCGAACGACCTGAAATCATCGTTCTTCCTGGCCTCTATCCAGGCAGCCTGGGACAGACTGGTTGCCTGGGCCATCTCCGAGACAAGTTCGGCGGGAATCTTGGTCGTCTGGTCGTATTGTCGGCGCATCACGCGGAGATATGCGCGGTCCACTGTTGACAACGACTCGGGCCCGGATGGATTGGCCGATGTCGAGCCGAGCACTTCCAGAATCTCACCGATTTCAGGACTGGTCTTCTTCTGGTGGGACAGGGTCTCCACGAAAGCCAGCTGATCGGCGCGCTCGTCGATAGCGCCGGAGGGCATGTAGGTTTCCTGGTCCCATCCGAGCATGGCTCCGATATGTTCGATGAGTTTGGCTTCGGCATCTATGGCTCTCAGGCGCTCGAGTAGTTTCATGAAGGCTCCTTCCGGTGATTGCAGGCGGTATCTCCATGCCATGCTACCATCCGTCAGGCGTTGACGCAAGAACGGTTTTTGGTCGACAATCGAGCGGATGACGGAGGGTGCGGTGGCCGACAGCGAACAATCAGAAGCGTATGGATCGAAGCGCAAAGGCTCCAGGCACATCATTGCCTGGAGCATTGGTGTGGTCGTTGGATTGCCAACGCTGTCGCTGGCCATACTGCTCGCGGTATCGGCGCTCTGGAAGAGCGACCCTGCGGCTCACGTGCCCGCAGGCTTCCAGGCTTATATAAGCGTTCCATCCGCAGGCTCCTTCGTGCGCGAGGTGCTGGATCTCAAGGCGCTCGACGCCATTCTGGCCGGCCCGAAGTCTGGCGCCACCCGCGGACTGGTGCGGTCGATCAGATCAGCCCCTGTCATACGGACCCGCGGTTTTGCCACCCTGGCCGATGTCAGGGTCGACGCGGCTCTATACGATGGCGGTGCCTTTGTAGCCGTCGCGAGGCTCGGATACCGATCGGCGGCGCTCAGGCTCGCTCCACTGGCGTTGAGGATAGCGCCGAACCTGCTCGACACGGTCAAGGGCCTGTCGTACGAACGCGGGGCGCTGCCGCCGCGATATGTATACCGGCTCGGCGATTCGGCTGACGGTTCCGCCTCTGGCGCTACCCTGTACGCGACGCGGTACCGCGATCTGCTCATAATCGCCTCATCGGAAGCCTTGCTGGCCAAGGCCGCCGATCAGGACGCTGACGGCATCGACGCCTCGCTCGCCGAGGCTCTGGGCAAGCCGGGAACCGGCTCCATCCGGTTTCTGGCCAACCCGACAGCCATGACCCAATCAATCGCGTCTTCAGGTGGCGCACTGGGCGCTCTGCTCGGGAATATCGATTTTCCGTCGCTGTCCGTAGTCGATCTGGCCCTGAGCAACGATCGCGTTGCGCTTTCGGTCGATGTGCCTGCCGCATCGCGCGACCAATCGGTCAACACCGTGCTCGGACGTCAGTCGCGGACGCCGGCACTACTGTCAAGGTTGCCTGAATCAACCGTGTACTACAGCCTTATCAGCGCGGGCAAGCCTGGTGACTTGTGGCGGGCGGCCGCGCCGGCACTCGGGCCAGAAGCCGCTTCGGCGTACGAATCGGCGGACAAGGCCTCCAGGCTGGCTCTTGGCGCCGGCATCCAGACCCTGCTATTCTCATGGATGGGCGAGGAGATGGGCGTGTTCGGCAGCGCCCTTGGCCCTGATCCGGTGTTCTTCGTCTCAATAGCCGACGAGCGGTCGCGCAAGGATGTGTTCGACAAGGCATTCGGATCGATGGTCATCGATCGTGACGTGTCGGCGGTTGTTGGCGATACTCGCGTGCCTCGCATAGCCTTTCCCCCGTTCATGCGAACCTTCATCGGTGCCCTTGGCATACGGCTCGTGCAGCCATATTACATCGTCGATGATGGTTTCCTGTATGTCTGCGCCAACGCGGAGACCCTCGTAGCCTGCGTCAAGGAGTCCAGGAGCGGCTCCTTGCTGGTCAAGACCGATGTCTGGAAGAAAAGCGCCTTCGGTGTATCGCCCGAATCATCGGCATCATTGTATTATTCGGTTGACCGGAGCGTGCCGTTTTTCATGCGCGGCAACTCCGGGCTTGCCGCGGCGCTCCGCCTATATGGCAGGGGCGTGGCGGCGATCGGCCTGAGCCGTGGTCATATGCGGCTCGAACTGTCCGCGGTGGCCGCCTCGACTTCCGGTCTGGCTCTGCTGCCCGGCTACCCGATAGCGGCAGGTGGCAGGATGCGCGGCGAACCCATCGTCGGCAGGAGCAAGAATGGCGCTCCTTTGGCGTGGTGGACCAGCGGGTCGAATATCATCGAGCTCGATCTGGCGTCTGGCAACCGGATCGAGACCGCGATGGATGGCCCCGGCTGGGTAGCACTCGATACGACAGGTGACATGGTCAGCGCCGTGTGGGCGGCATCCGATCGTGGCACGGTCTACCGCATGGATACATCGCTCAAGCCGCTGGAAGGGTTTCCGTTGGTGACGGGACAGTCTGTTTCCGGTCCTCCTACACGCATGCGGAAGGGACTCGTGGTGCCTGTTTCATCGGGTCCATCATTGTTGCTTGTCGGTCTCGACGGCTCGACACGGTTCTCAAGCACCTTGGGCGCTCGTTTACGCAGCGCGGTTGCGGTGAATGGCGCGGCGGGGCAGGATATGATGGCGGCGCTTCCACGATCGTTTGAGTCCGAACTATATCTGTTTGACAACCAAGGAACCTTGCTGCCCGGTTGGCCAGTCAGCTTGACCGGCATCGCCTCGGCTGCTCCAGCCCTGGTCGAACCCGCCGGCGCCTCTGCCTCCGGGCCAGCACACGCGCTTGTTGTGGCGGTAACTGAGTCCGGGCAGCTCAGCGCGTACACCACCGAAGGGACTCTGGCCGAAGGGTTCCCCGTGCCGCTGCAGGGTACCTTTGACGCGACGCCGGTATGGGCACCAGGCTGGCGCTCCATATTCGCGCTCTCGGCTGAAGGCATGCTCTGGAAGATAGGCCTTGATGGCTCCACTGTCGACAAGGTAGCGGTGCGGCAAGGCCAGTCGCGCGGACTTTCGGTCGTTGCCTTTGACTCGAACCGCGACGGGCGTGAGGAATTGTACCTGTCTGGCGGCGGCGATGCGCTCTACGCCTGTGATGGCGATATGGCGCCGCTGCCAGGTTTCCCGGTCTCCGGCAGCGGAGCGCCTTCGTTCATCGATATCGATGGCGACGGAACCCTGGACCTGGTAGTGCGCGGCGCCGATGACACCTTGCGTGCGTATGCCGGCCGATGAAAGGCTGCTTGACCATGAAGACGATGCTTGACAGTAGAACCCGAACAGCAAAGCCGCTGGTTTGCACCCTGATGGCGGCAGTAGCCGGAATGGCTATCGCGGCTGGACTCTCATCATGCGCGACTATCCAGCGCGATGTCCTTTATGATGCTCCCGCCGCTGCTGACGCCCAGGCCAGCGCCGCCGAACTGAAGACCATCGAACTCGACCTGGTGCGCTCACGAGCGGTGCCCGGTTCCGTCGACCTGGCGGCTGACAGGCGCCGGTTGACCGAATTGCTCGCGGTGCCTTCCGGCGATGCCACAAGACAAGCCAGAATTCTGGCGCTGTCTGCCGAGGCCGCCCTGCAGGCGGGAGAGCGCATGACCGCGACCAAGAGGCTGGATGAGTCGAGGGCGGCGTATGGTGGTGACGAGATCGCCTCTGTTGTCGCCTCCAGGCTCGCAAAGACGCCCGATGAACGGCTGGCCATACTCCAGAAGGCCATTGCGGTCGCCGACGAAGCCTACCGAATCAAGGCAGAGCTCGGGTCCGTGTTGCTGGCCGCAGGCAAGCCGCGCGAGGCGCTCGCGGTCTTCGACGCGTCGTTGCCGTTCCTCGATGAAGCCTATACGACGCTGTATGGCGAACAGCGGCAGAAAGCCTGGGCGCTCCGCGACTCGGGCGCGACGATGGATTCCGGGATATCGGCCTATCTGACCAGGGACCCCATACCGCTCGTCGGCATGGCCGCTGTAGCGCAGGCCGAATCCAACGCGCTTGACCGCATCACCGGTGGTGCCAGCTGGGCACCTGGCGTACTCTTCGAGCGGCTCAGGGCGGCGGGGTGGTATGTGAACACGGGAGCGCTGCCAGGCGCGGCCGCCACCCGCAAGGATGCCGCGCTGTTCCTCTGGATGCTTATGACGCACGGCGACCGACAGATGGCGGTCCGATACACGGAGCGATATGCCGCCAAAGCCACGAGTCCAGTGCCAGACGTACCATACGGCTCGCCTTATTTCGACTCCGTGCTCGGGGTAGTGGAAGAAGGCATCATGACCCTGGTCGATGGCAGGAATTTCGACCCCGACACACCGGCCGCGGGGCTGGACTTCTACGGCTGGCTGCTCGCGGCCGCGGCCTGGCGCTAGGACAGCCGGCATGTTCGTACGGGAACTTGCCGCGCCGGTATCAGACCTCAAGGGCGCCGGGCCCACCATCATGGCTCGCCTTGCCAGGCTCGGAATATATACCGCCGCCGACCTGCTGCTCTATCCTCCGCGCGACTACGAGGACCGCTCGGTACCTCGTCTGCTTGATGCCTGCCACCAGGGTCCTGTCAATTGTCGCGTTACGGTGATGGAACATGTCTGGTTTGGCTTTGGCCGCATGCGGACCCTCAAGGTCATGGTCGAAGACGAAAAGGGCACCAGTGCCGCACTGGTTTGCTTCAACCGGTCATTCCTGGAGCGCAGTCTGCCTGTCGGGGCACGGCTCAAACTGTACGGCAAATTCGAATATCGCTTCGCCGAGTTGCAGTCGTCTTCTTTCGACGCGGACGTCGTCGACGAGTCAACACCCAACCTGCCCGACGGCGTGCTGCCCGTCTACCCTCTGACAGATGGGCTGGGGCAGTCAACAATCAGGAAGCTGGTCGCCCGGGGTCTGGCACAATGGGGCTCTGTCGATGACGAGATTCCGCCGTCGATACGCGCGGGACGGGATCTGCTCCGCAAGGCGGAGGCGCTCCGTTCACTCCATGCGCCCGCGCAGCCTCACGAGACCATCGCCGCGCGGAGGTCGCTGGCCTACGAGGAGCTCTTCTACCTGCAGGTGATGATAGCGCGCAGGTCTGCCGCGCGCCGGAGCGAGCCGCGTAATCGTACAGCGCCTCCGGATCGGCTGGCAGCCTCGCTCGAGGAGCGCCTGCCCTTCGACCTGACCCCGGATCAGAAGACGGCTATAGCGGAGATTGCAGCCGATATGGCTGGCCCCTGGCCCATGGCGCGTCTGCTGCAGGGCGACGTTGGCTCGGGCAAGACCCTAGTCGCGTTTTTCGCCGCCCTGTACGCAATCGCCGACGGCGGACAGGCTGCCCTGATGGCTCCGACGGAGCTCTTGGCACGCCAGCACGCCGATACGGCCGCTCGCCTGCTTGAACCGCTCGGTGTCAGGCTCGCGTACCTGTCAGGCAATGTGGCCGATGCCGCCAGGCGACCGCTGCTCGAGGCTCTGGCCCGTGGCGATGTCGACTTGGCCATCGGGACGCACGCGCTGTTTTCCGACGATGTGACCTTTCGGGACCTGCGGCTGGTTGTCGTCGATGAGCAGCAGCGCTTTGGCGTATTGCAGAGGCTGGCGATTGGAGCCAAGGGTAGAAAACCAGACATGCTCATGATGACGGCGACGCCCATACCCAGGACCCTGGCTCTGACGGCGTTCGGAGACCTGAGCGTATCGACCATACTGACCATGCCCAAGGGCAGACTACCTATCAAGACCCACCTGGCGCGGGACGGCAACGAGACAAAGGTATACGAGTTCGTCCGCAAGGAGCTTGCCGCCGGCCGCCGCGCGTATTTTGTGTATCCGCTCGTCGATCGCTCCGACAAGCTGGCCCTCAAGGATGCCGAGGCCATGTTCGTCCGTCTATCCACGCAGGTCTACCCGGAATTCCGTGGTGGGCTGATACACGCGCGCCTTGCCGAGGACGTGAAGCGCGCGACCATGGCGGCATTTGCCTCTGGCGCGCTGTCATTCATAGTCGCGACCAGCGTTGTCGAGGTGGGCGTTGATGTGCCGGAGGCAACATGCATGGTAATAGAACACGCCGAGCGCTTCGGCCTTTCGGCGCTGCATCAATTGCGCGGACGGGTTGGCCGCAGCTCGATGCAGTCGTATTGCTTTCTGGTGTGGTCGGAGAAGCGAGGTGAGGAAGGCGCTCGGCTGTCGGAGGAGGCCAAACGTCGCGTCATGGCGATGAAGGAGACCACCGATGGTTTCGCGATAGCGGAGGAAGACCTGCGCATACGCGGTCCAGGCGAGATCACCGGCACCGCCCAGGCTGGTGCGCTGCGGCTTTCTTTCGCCGATCCGATACGAGACGCTGACCTTCTTGAGGCGGCGCGGGCCGACGCGATGGCGTTGCTGGCCGATGATCCGGGCCTGGTCGGCCAGGAGGGCTCGATAGTTCGCGCCGTGCTCGACCGCGCCAGCCCCTTCTCCGAACGGACCGCCGCTACCGGATAGCGGATTGCTTTCGCTCTGCGATTGCTCTCGCTCTGCGATTGCTCTCGCCTTCGGTTGTTATTATACTTGTCGGGCAAGCGCGTCTGTCCCGGCTCTTGGCAGGCCGTTGAAAAATTCCATGCGTTTCAATAGTCTTTGAACATAACCATATCGAGGAGCGGCCCCGTGCATGTCTTGATGGTAACAAGCGAGGCAACGCCCTTTGCCAAATCAGGCGGTCTTGCCGACGCGGTCTCTGCCTTGTCCAGAGCCCTGAGCCGGATCGGTCACGATGTGCGCATCGTAATTCCACGCTATGCGTCGATACCGCTCGACAGCCTGACCGCCATGCCGGGAACACTGGACGTACCGATGGGCTGGGGAACCGAACACGCGACAGTGTACAGCACTGTGTTGCCGCAGTCCGAAGTGCTGGTCTATTGCATAGACCATGTCGGATTCTTCGGCCGTGAAGGCATTTATGGTTCAAAATCAGAACCCGATTATTCAGACAATGCCCGCAGATTCTCATTCTTCTCGAGGGCGGCCTTCAGGCTCTGCGAGAAGCTTGACTGGATGCCTGACGTCTTTCACGCACATGACTGGCCCAGTGCCTTCGTGCCGGTCTACCAGCGCTACCAGGAGCCGTCGTTCAGGAACGCGTCAAGCGTACTGACCATCCACAACCTGGGCTACCAGGGCGTCTATCACAAGGACAACTATACATACTTCGGCCTGCCATGGGAGCTGTACCACGAGGCTGGCTTCGAATATTACGACGCGGTCAACATCCTGAAGGCTGGCATATCGAGCGCCGACCGCCTGTCGACTGTCTCGCCAACCTATGCGCGGGAGATCCAGACTCCAGCCCTGGGTTGCATGCTTGACGGCCTCCTCAGGGTTAGAAGCGCCAGTCTGGTAGGCATCCTGAACGGAGTCGACGGAGCGGACTGGGATCCATCCGCGGACTCCTATCTGCCCGCCACGTATTCTGCCAATGATATGTCGGGCAAGGCCGCGTGCAAGGCGGCTCTGCAACGGGAGTTCGGCTTGCCTGTCGCACCGGACAAACCGCTTGTCGGCATGGTGTCGCGGCTGACAGACCAAAAGGGCGTAGGCGAGCTGTTCGGTCCGACCTATGGCTGCGCCGCATCACTATGCCAGGACATGGACCTGCAATTTGTTGTCCAGGGCACCGGCGAGGCATGGTGCGAATCGGAGCTTGGCGTACTCTCCGCCAATCTTCCGAATTTCAATGCGCGCATCGGCTACTCGGAACGGATTGCCCACCTTATAGAGGCCGGAGCCGACTTTTTCATGATGCCGAGCCGGTACGAACCTTGTGGCCTCAACCAGATGTACTCGTTGCGCTATGGCACCTTGCCGATAGCGCACCGCACCGGCGGTCTCGCCGATACCATATCGAATTTCAACCAGGATACCGGCACCGGCACGGGCTTCCTGTTTGACCAGCTGACACCGCGCTCTATCTATGATACGACAGGCTGGGCAGTGTGGGCGTACTACAACAGGCCGAATCTGATAGCGGATATGCGCAAGCGCGCGATGAACCTGGATTTTTCCTGGGATGAATCGGCGCGGGAATACGATGCGCTCTACAAGAGCGCGTGTACAAGGAGCTTTTGATGTCCGAATCTGTACGAGTGCTGGACTACAAGAAGGACGCGGTGCGCGACGCCATAGTCGGTGCCTTCAGGAAGCGAAGCGGCGAGGCCGCCCCGGCCGATATCGTCGCATTTACCGGCTTGCCCAAGGCGCAGATTGACGCCGAGCTGCCAGCGGTGGCCGACGAGTACGATGGCCGGCTGAAGGTCACCGATTCGGGAGAAATGCTGTATTCGTTCCCGAACGGGTTCAGAAGTCGCTACCGGGGATTCGGACCGAGCCTTGCGCGCTTCATGAAGGCGTTTCGCAAGGGCGCGGCCGCCGTAGGCACGTTTCTGTTCAAGGCATGGATCATGGTGATGCTCGTCGGTTACTTCGCGCTCTTCATAGCGCTCGCGGTGCTGGCCGTTCTGGCATCGGTGGCGGTCAGCGCCTCGGATCGCAACGGCAAGAGCCGGAGCCGTGGCGGCAGCGGCATGCTCGTAACGCGGCTGATAGACATATTCATCCGGATATGGTTCTACAACGAAGTCTTCAAGTCGCCAAACCAGCGTCGCTACGAGTCTCAATCGCGCGGCCGGTCGCGGGAGGACAGGCGCCCGCTCAGCAAGGCTATCTTCTCGTTTGTTTTCGGCGAGCCAGACCCCAATGCAGACCACGACGCTGTGGAGAAGCGTGCCTTCGTCGCGCTCGCGCGCGCCAGGAAGGGCGTGGTCCTCTTGGAAGACTTTATGACGGTGACCGGCCTGTCACCAGATGCCGCCGACCGGGCCATCAACCGCTATCTCTACGAGTTCGAGGGCAGCCCGGAAGTCAGCGACAATGGCACCGTCTACTACCATTTCCCGAAATTGCTGTTGCGTGCGCGGTCGGACGATTCAGGGGCCGCGGATTCGCCGTTCAAGCGGCTCGTATCTTTCTCCGCCAACGACAAGAAATCAAATGGCTGGTACGCGGCCATCAATGGCGTCAACCTGCTGTTCGGATCGTACTTCCTCTACTGTTCCTTGGCATACGAGCGCCTGGCCGCGAGCCAGGTCACCGGCGGCACGTACCTATTCTGGTTTGTGGGACGGCTCCTGTCGTCGTTTGCCGCGAACCCGCTCGCGGTAATGACCATTGGTCTGGGCGTGGTGCCGCTGGCGTTCTCCGCGCTGTTCTGGGCGATACCGGCCATACGTGCCGGCAGGGTTGCCAGGGACAACGAGCGAATCAAGGCGGAGAACATGCGCAGGCTGGTATACGCCAAGGCATTGGCGTCACCGGCGGCCCTGAAGGCTCCGGAACCGGCAAGCCTGCCCGAATCGGCCAGGCCGCGCAATGCTGCAGCTGCCGGCGCAGCCGTGGAGCAACTGGCAGCGTACGAATCGGGCGAACCGGTCGGGACCGATGGAACCTGGAGGCTTCCCGATCTGGAGCGCAAGCTCGGTGATGCCGAACGCCTGCGCGCATCGATACGGCCGGACGACTATGCGCTTGGCGGCATCGCCTTCGATTCAGGCTCGTGAATACCCCGGCGGACACTACACCGCTGGACTCGGCTGTCGGCGCGGCGCGGTTCAAGGGAGTGGCCCTGGCGGCGATCTCTGCTATCACCTTTTCCACCCTGGGGCTGTTCGCCAAGCTGGCCTATTCGCAGGGCATGGTGCCCGCGCAAGCGCTTGCGTGGCGCTTCAGCCTCGCCGCCGTCATCCTCTGGGCGGTCGTGCTCGGCCGAGGCGGCCAGCATCGACCCATCCGCGAATACCGCAACGCGCTGTTGCTCGGTGTGCTTGGATTCTCCCCCCAAGCCGGCCTGTATTTTCTGGCGGTCAGGTTCCTTGACCCGGGCATAGCGTCGCTGTTGCTATACCTGTATCCGGCCTTTGTCGTCGGCATGTCGATGCTCTTCCTGAAACGCCGGCCGCGTCGCGCACAGATAGCGGCCTTGCTCGCCTCTGGACTGGGCTGTGTGCTGACGCTGTGGACCCGCGGCGACTATCCGGCGATAGGGTACGTATTCGGGCTCGCGGTGGCGCTGAGCTATGCCGCGTATCTTGTGGCCGGCGAGCGCATCCTCGCGACACTCGACCCCGTCTTTGCCACCACCAACGTGATGACCGCCGCCGCGATAGTATACTGGATAATAACCCTGGCGAGTGGCGCCTTCTTCCTGCCCACGACGCCGCTGGCGATCGCCGGAGTCATAGGTATAGCGACGATCGGATCGGTGATTCCGATAATAACGCTCTTCGCGTCAATCAGGCTTATCGGGTCGGCCGATGCCTCGCTTGTCTCAACCATAGAGCCGCTCTTTACCGTGTTGCTGTCGGCCCTGCTGCTCGGCGAACGTTTTACCGCATTGCAGCTTGAGGGCGGAGCCTTGATTCTGGCCGGCGTGGTCATACTCAACCTCAGGCCGAGGCGCCGCCGGCTCGACGCGGATTCATCGACCCTGCCACCGCCCCAGTTATGATCAGGACCATCGCCACAAGCGCGGTGATCGAGACTGCCTTGCCGGCGAACAACATCAGGTTGATTGTCGACAGCAAGGGCGTCAGGTAGGCAAGGGCGCCTATGGTCCGCGGATCACCGCGCTTCAGGGCCGCGTCCCAGGTGTAGAACGCGCCGCCCATAGGGCCGAGTCCAAGCAGCACAAGGCAGGCCGCCTCTTTGCCGGAGACTATTGGCATAGCCAGCGATCCGGATGTCATCACCGAACCGGCGGCCCAGAGCGCCAGAGCCAGTACCCCGGACACGAGGCAGAAGAGGCCAACCGCGCCGGTGGGGAAGGAGCTGAGCCGCTTTGAAAGCAGCGAGTAGCTGGCCCAGACGAAGGCGGCCAGAGCCGCGAGCGCAAAGCCAGGCAGGCTGGAGAAGTCAGGTGTCAGCTTGCCGCCGCTGACAACCAGGATCGCCCCGCAGAGACCCAGGAGCGCCCCGATGATATTGCGTCCGGACAGCGTGTAGCCGCGCAGGTACACCGGGGTCAGCACGACGATGAGGAGCGGCCACAGGTAGTTGAGTATGTTTACCTCGACGGCGGGGGCCAGCCTGAAGGCGGCAAAGAGAAGCGCGTGGTAGCCAAAGATGCCGCCGACGCCGACTGCCAGCGTCAGGAGCGGCACCTTCCACTCGCGGATGCGCACGATGCCGACCAGTCCGCCTATGCACAGCGCGACTCCGACAGCGAAAAGCGGCGGCAGCCGGGCGGTTCCGGCGCTTAAGAGAGCCAGTGTGCTCCAGATGACTATGGTGAACAAGGCGAGCGCTGTCGATGGCATGCGATACTCCTCTGTGCTACCCTGAAGACTTCAGGCCTTGTGGATCGTTTGTAGCGCCCGCGCCAGCCTGACAAGTTCACCGTCATCCCAGTCAGGCGGAACGATCGATGGAGCGTCGGGACGTGGAGACAACAGCGCCCCACCAGCGAGCGCGGTCTTGAAGAAGTCAGTGTAGTCAGGCTCGGCTACCCGAGCAAAGAGGTATGGTCCCCTGCGCTCGAACCATTCATCCAGCCTTGCGCCAAAGCTGCGCCACATCTCCTCGCCATAGCCATCGCGAATGGCTGAACCGACCCGGGCCAGCCCGCTCGCGGCGGCATAGAGGCTCTGCGCCGGAACAATATCGCCTGGTACCAGCGCCAGCGACTGTGCCTCCGGCGACCCGTCGCGGGCCATGAGGCACCATGGCGAGAACGGGCGCGGGCAGGGCAGCCGCGGCATCGCTATCATGGCTAACGCAGGGATTGCGGCAAATGGACGGGCCAGCACGAACCTTGCCTCCGCGAATGGTTCGGCAGCTTGCTCATTCTCTGGCCCAGCCGCGCAGAGCACATCGCGTGCCGCCCGCAATGCGCGCTCCTCGCTGCCAAAGACGCGCACTGTGCCAAAGCCTGGCCACACCGATTCCAGGGCCTTGCGGAAGCGCGTGTCATGGAGTCCGGGGTAGGGTCTGGTCAGGCCCTTGTCCGCGGCATTTGATGCGTGTGTGCGCGCGAAGCGGTCGCGGTCACCGAGTATGCCACGGCTATCGTCGAGCCACATGTCCAGAAGGCGAGTGCCATCGGCGGCGTACAGCCGGTTGCCCCGGATGCGGCGGATCGCCGGCAGCAACCGCAAAAGATCATCCATAGCTACTCCACTTCAATCCGAGATGATCTCAAGTTTGCTGGTGAACTTGGGAAAGAACTGCAGGGTGCGGCCTGTCTCGAAGCGCACCATCACGCAGACTCCGGCTTCCCCGGCAGGAGAAACCTTGACGATGCGGCCCGAGCCATGGTCGTCATGGTACACGGGCATGCCGGCCTTCCACCTTCCGGCGGCCTGTGCCGCGGACAGATCAAGCTTGCCGCCAAAGGTCCGCAGCATCGATCCGGGCACCTCGGCGAGAAACCGCGATGGCTGGTAATCCATGATCCTGCCCCGGAAGAGCCGGCGTCTGCAGTAGGTCAGGTGCAGCTCATCCTTGGCGCGTGTCAGCGCGACATAGAACAGCCTTCGCTGTTCCTCAAGGTCGTCGCCATCGTCGTCATCGCGCGGGAACAGGCCCTGTTCCATGCCGGCTATGATGACGATGGGGAACTCGAGCCCCTTTGTGTTGTGCATGGTAATAAGCGTGACGGCATCCTGGCTGGCCTCTCCTGACGACATGGCCCGGTCAAGCTCGACAGCCTCGAGGAAGGCTGAGAGTCCGCTCCTCGTGGCCGGATAATCGCTGGCCGCGTTGACCAGCTCGTCCAGGTTGGATGCCTTCTGGGATCCTGCTACTTCATCCTGGCTCTTGTGGTAGGCGAGGAGGCCCGATTCGTGTATGGCGAACTCCACGATCGCCGACAGCGGCTCGGCACCTGTCGCGGCCGGTCGGTCGGACTGTGCCACCGCGGTGAGGCCCGGCGCCGTATCGTCATCGATGTCAGGATCACTCGGCCCCAGACGCTTGCCTATGGATCGCATCAGCGCCGCGAATGATGCCAGTCCTGACCTGGCCTTGGCCGACTTGGCCTGGGCAATGGCTGCCGCCGCGACCAGATCTCCGCCTGAGGCGAATCCCAGTTCAAGCACCGATTCCATGCTGGCGTCGCCTATGCCCCGCGATGGCTTGTTGACGATACGTCTGAACGCCACCTCGTCGCGGGCGTTTGAAGCCAGGGCAAGCAGGGCCAAAGCGTCCTTGACCTCCTCGCGTTCGTAGAAGCGCAGGGCTCCGACGAGCCGGTATGGTATGCCGGCCGCGGGAAAGGCGCGCTCGAAGGCGAGCGACTGGGCGTTGGTACGGTACAGTATGGCGACATCGGAGAACGCTCCGCCTTTGCGCAGGTGAGCATCTATGACGCGGACGCAGTACGCCGTCTCCTCGTCCTGGTCGCGCAGCACGGCAAGTATGGGCTTGTCTCCCCCGACCCTGGTCGCCTTGAGCGTCTTGCCCAGTCGCCCCTCGTTGCGCTCCACGACGCGGCTGGCTATATCCAGAATGCTCTGATAGGAACGGTAATTGCGTTCAAGCTTTACTATCGTGGTATCCGGAAAGACCTCGGGAAAGGTCAGGATGTTCCTGACCTCGGCACCCCTGAAACGGTATATGCTCTGATCGTCGTCGCCCACGACGCAGACATACGACTGTGGGCCGGCGAGCGCCTTGAGGAGTTCGAATTGCGCCACGTTTGAGTCCTGGTATTCATCGACCAGGATGACACTGAAGCGGGCATGCGTGCGTTCGCGTATGACTGGTTCCTGTTCAAGCACGCGCACCGGCAGCGATATCAGGTCGCCAAAGTCGACATTGCCCGTCGCCCGCAGCCTGCGTTCGTATTCGGCATAGCGCCGCCTGAAATCCCGTTCGCTAAAATGTCGCTCAAGATCGGGCGCGTCGGGCGACAGGCCATAGTCCTTGGCGCGCGCTATGGCCGAGGCCAGCTTGCTTGCCTCGGGCCGGCTCATGTCGGAAAAGGCGGCGCGCACCAGCGTCGTCGAATCGTCGTCATCGTATATGGTAAAATCACGGTCGAGCCCGGCCGCGGCCGCGTTGCGCCTCAGGAACCACGAACCGAACGAGTGGAAGGTACGCATGTTGGCCCTGGCGCACGATGGCTCGATGGAGCACGCCCGGTCGCGCATCTCCGCCGCCGCCTTGTTTGTAAAGGTTACCGCCAGTATCGATTCAGGCGCGACCCGCCGTTCCCTGATAAGCCAGGCTATCTTGGTCGTGATCACCCTGGTCTTGCCTGAGCCGGCTCCAGCAAGAATCAGCAGATTGCCATGCTCGTGGAGCACGGCCGTCAGTTGTTCCGGATTAAGGCCCCGGAGGTACTCCGGAAGCTCAGGCGCCACGAGGGACAGCCTCGAGATCGACCCCGCGCACGGCCGCGATCGAGACGTCGAGCACATCTCCAGCCTTCAACTGGCCGCCGACCACCACGATGGCCCCGTCTACCTCGGGCGCGTTCATGTAGCCTCGGGCTATCGCCAGGTCATCGCCGTCTATGCGCTCCTCGACGAGCACTGTCTGCGTCGTACCCACGAACCGTTGGAGCGCGGCCTCGGTGATGGTGCGCTGCGCGTTCTCTATCTCAGCCTTGCGGGCGGCCGACACGCGCTTGGGAACACGATCCTTCATGGAATAAGCGGGCGTATCCTCTTCGCGGGAATAGGCGAAGGCGCCCAGCCAGTCGAGCCTGGCCGATTCCTGGAATCGCCTCAGGGCGGCAAAGTCATCATCGTGCTCCCCGGGAAATCCGACCAGGAATGTCGATCGTACCACCGCGGCCGGCATCACCGACCTGATGTCGCCGAGCAACTCCAGATAGGCCTCCGCGCTGCCTGAACGATTCATAGCCGCCAGTATCCGTTCCGAGGCGTGCTGGAAGGGCAAGTCGAAGTAGGGCAGTATGCGGGGATCGGCCGAGCATGCGTCGAGAATGCGGCGCGGGAACCTGTCGGGATGGATATACAGCATGCGGGCGCGCCAGTCACCGGGAATACTCGATATGGAGGCAAGCAATTCGGGCAACAGCGGCTTTCGGGCCAGGTCCAGCCCATACGAGCCCAGATCCTGCCCTATCAGGCATATCTCCCACGCGCCTGAGGCAACGAGTTCGGCAAACTCAGCGGCCACGTCGTCGGGGTCACGCGACGAGATGTCGCCACGTATGAGCGGAATGGCGCAGAACGAGCAGCGGTTGTTGCAGCCCTCGGCGATCTTGAGGTAGGCGGAGCGCGGAAAACCCATAAGTGCAGAGCGCCGGGCAGGGTGGTAGGCTATGCGCGGCGGCATCGATATCGTGTGCTGGCCTGCCAGCGCCGCCGAAGCGGCTTCGCCTATCATCGAGAGGTCACCATTGCCAAAGACCCCATCGGCCTCGGCCATGTCGGCTCCAAGCACGTCGGGGTAGCGCTGAGCCAGACAGCCGGCCACGAGCACGCGCTTGCCAGGCCAGGCAGCTTTGACCCCCATCACCGCCTCTATCGATTCCTTCTTGGCATCCTCAATGAAGCCGCACGTATTGACGATGATGAGTTCGGCATCTGCGGCGCAGGCCGCCTGTTGCCAGCCGCCTGCCTCGAGCCTCGCCGACATCTCTTCGGCATCGACCTGATTCTTGGCGCAACCGTGGTTATCTATGTAGAATGACTTCAATTGACGTTGTATACGCCGAGGCTCCAGGTACCATCGTCACCCTGGGTCCAACGGATCTGCTTGACGGCTACCTCGCCAGGCGCGCCCATCTCTATGTCGGCGCTCTGGCCTCCGGAAGCCTGGATTGTAAGCTTGCAGGCGGCGGCGTTGCTCATCCAGAGCTTGGCCGAGTTGTTGGCCGTCACACTGATCTGATCGCCCTTGTGGTAGTAATGCTCCTCGCGGTCGTGACGGTCTATCTCGTGCCTGAACATCGCGTAGTTGCGGAAAGTGACGTTGACCACGAACGGATACGGACTGCGCTTGCCCGAGAACACTATTGAATCCTGTGTGCTGGCCCGGTCGGTAGCGGCGTTGGGTACAACGGCGTTGGGTGCAATGGCGCCGGCTGCAGCGGCGCTGGCTACAGCGGCGCTGGTTACAGCGGGCTCTCCTGAGGTGTTCGCGTCGACGCTTGCGGAGGGCTGGGGCATACCAAGCGCGGCTGCCAGAGAACCGGAGGCCTGCAACCTGACCACGGCGCCCTTCGACGCGTCATTCTTCTGAAAATCGACTATGAACGCGACTAGTTCGGGTTTATTGTCCTTATTGAGGTCTATCGAACCTTCCTCACCGAGCATGAACCGCGACACCCCGACCGGTGTCTGGATGGCCACGCGATCATCAATCCTGGATATGGTCAGGCGGTATGAATCACCGTTGAACGGTACCAGCACCGTATCACCCTCGTACAGGCGCTTCTCGAAGGTTGCGCTGTCCATGGTGAGTTGCGCCGGAGCCGACCTGGTTAGCGCCTGTGGTGCGGAAGCGGTGCCTGGCTTGAGCAGCCTAACCACCAGAAAGGCGCCAAGAGCGACCACGATGACGACGGCAGCGGCGATTATGGGCTTCAACGGCAGACGCTTTGGCTGTAGCAACTCCTGGATGGGCATGGGCTGTTCCTGGATGCGCAAACCCCTGAAGGATTGCACGATCGAGGTAGAGTCTATCCCCAGATATTCGGCATAATTCCGGAGAAAGCCGACTATGTACGGGTCTCCCGGAAAAACCGAGAAGTCTTCCGCTTCCATGGCGGCTATGTACCGTTTGGCTATGTTCGTCTCGCTGGCAACGTACTCGATGCTGAGACCGCGGGCCTCACGTGCCTTTTGTAGCTGTTCACCTATCGCGCTGGCACTCATGGGTTGATCGATGCTCCCTAGTTTTCTGAACTGAAGAGGAAATTATTGTACATGTTCGCCGATGCCGGCGAATCATATATGAATTTGGCATCAGGAATACCTTGATCCAGCTTGATGCCGGCAAAGTCATAGGAAATCAGGTCCCCTGCAAGCGTCGTGCCTTCCATCCTGCGTATCAGGTAGCGAGCCGGGTCTATGGACAATACGATTGTCCTGAAACCCTCCGCGACGGTGAGTCGTGACAGTACCAGCCTTATAACCTGTTCCGATTCCGCACCGGGCAACGGCACGGCGTTGGGACCTGTCTCGTAGGCCACCGAATAGTTCCGGCCCAGCATACGTAGTCCCTCGCCGGTAGCCGCCGTCGGAGCACCGGCTGAACCAGTCTGCTGGCTCAGCACTGCCCTGAACTCCGGAACATAGATTACGAGGCTCTGGCCATCGTAGACAATGACTTGTGAAGCGGGCTGGGTAAAATCCATGCGCAGAAGCGACGGGGCTTTGTATATCACCGTTCCAGCCATCGTCTGCTTGCCTGCTTTCACCTGAACCGTGGCGGAATAATCCTTGATTGCAGAGTATTTGGCAGACACCTGATTGAAGAACTTGTCCGCCGTGAGTATATCCTGGGCCATTGCCGGAGCGGCGGCCAGGATGACTATCAGTACAAATGAATGGAACACTTTCACGGCTGATTCCCTTGGGGCATGGATTCTGGAATATAGTACCCGCTCGTGTGTATAATGGCAAGTATCCGGACGGCTTGGATCAGGGCACCAGCGGGAACGTAATCTTGATCATCACGCCCGACGTCCCCTCAATGGTCAATTTCCCGTCCATTTGCTCTACAAGGGCGTCTATGAGCCTCATACCAAAGCCTGTTCTGGCTCCGTCTTCTGCCTTGCCTTGAAATCCCGTTCCATTATCACCGAGGGATAATTCAGCAGAACCATCCAACTTTGCGAGATGGACAGCGATTTCTCCATCCCTGTCGGGAAACGCGTACTTGTAGGAGTTGGTTATGACTTCATTCACGATAATCCCCAACAGGAAAAGGAACCTGGAAGGCATTGTGATAGGCACGGTATCCCATCGGACACGCACGCGCTTGTCTGGATCATAGTGGGATGACAATTCATTGATTATGTTCCTGATATAGTGAACCACATCCGCCTCAAGGAAATTCTCCGATTGGAAGAGCATGTCATAGAGTAGCATCATCGATTGAATACGCATCGATGCTTCCTGCAGTGTTGCGGTGGTATTGGCATCATCGGTCGTGCCTTCCTGCAACCTCAGCAGGCTTACAATAACGCTCAGATTATTTTTCATCCGGTGGTGGACTTCTTTCAGGATCAGTTCCTTCTCCGAGAGCAGGGCTTTGATCTCTCCGTTCGCCTTGTTCTTTGCCTCAATTTCGCCATTCAGCTTGCTGAATGAATCGCTCAATTCCTGCTTCATTGCGAGCAGAGAATCCCTGAGGATTTCGGTTTCGTACAGGAATGACGCCTCTGGTGTCCTGTTCCATTCTCCCTTGGCCAGTTCTTGAGAAAAGATGACGAGATTATTGATCGGTTTCCTGAAGATTGACGCCAGGACGATGGATATGGCTATGACGAGGAGAAATGATCCCAGGATGCCCATGATGATGGCGGGATAGTTGAATCCTATGAGCTTGGCAAATTCACTCTCCGGATAGATTGAGAAGACATACCAATCAAGGCCTATGTCGTCCGGCAAGGATCGCGCATGGACATTATACCGAACCCCATGCTCAACCAGGTCGCCCGAATAATCGACAGACCCTTTCCCAGACGCTCCGGGAACCGCAAAAACGGATTCCAACGACCTCTTCTGAAGAATATCCGCAAGCGCATCGCGTTTGGGCGAAACCAGTACCTTCCCGGAAGCGTCCGTGATGAAGCAGTACCCCGTAAGGTTCGCCTGCAAGTCTACAAGCAGCTCATCGAGTTGCGAGAGGAATATATCGACCGATAACACACCGAGCAGGTCTCTGTTGGTCGCATAGACAGGATGAACCGCTGATATGGATGTGTCCTGCCCGGTAAAGAGCAGGAACGGTTCTGTCCATGTCGGCTTGCCGGCGGCGACGGCCGACCTGTACCATGGTCGAACTCTGGCGTCGAAACCAGGTATAGCGGATATGAGGCTTTCCTTGTGTCCGTTGTCCCGCAGGCTGAATTTCTTGAAGAGGCCATTCTTGAACCCGTCGGTCACTATGACATAGAGAGAACCTTTCGGACCCTCCCGCCCGGCATCAATAAGCCCCCCTTTGGTATTTCCGAAATAGACACTCGTGACAGTTGGCGTATATTTGACCCGGGATGTAAAGAGCGATTCCATCATGTCGACATCATCGAGCCCGATTCTACCGGAATTCAGGGCATCCGCATTCATTTCGTTGACAAGTATGGGCACCCGCAGGAAGCGACTGATATCGGATACCATACGCGAGTTGGTCTCATACCCCAGATAGTTGACCATCTGTCGAATGGCATTGGCACCGGTGAAGGTGGCTATGGCACTGATGGATATGCCGATCAGGATGACAGGTGCAAGAATATAAAAGACCAGTACTGTGCGATATTTGAACAAATGTCTCATGGCTCATCCTTGTCGATGGCCCACATTCCGCCATGTGCCCATGTGTGAGAATTATACATACTTTTTTGAGGTATCATGAGAAAAACCAGATGTATCATCGTTTCTGCATATCCGAAGCAAACAGCATATACCAGCTCTTCACATCTGTCAAAGAGCCATGTGCCAGCGCCAGAGACCGGAGACACAAGAACCTGCCTGGGGTAAGATTTCTTCCAGTAAGTAATTAATTGAATCCAAGTGCATATGGAAATGTGCATATTGCTGGCGAAGTATCAGGGTTAGTGGTAAGATTGTGATATGACAACCATACGAGACAAAGGCAATAGAGACATTACGAGAGGGCATGATCAAAAGATCCAGAGCATTGCCGATGCAACCAGGCGGACTTCGCGGGCAAGCGTAGTACTGGCGTTGCTCCTTGCGCTCATCGCTGCCGCTCTTGGTGTCTTTGCGGTTCTGCTCCCGATATCGAGAGAGAATACTCGGCAGGAATCACAGGTCATCAACACGGCGGTAATGGAAATTCTGACCGCGCCTCCCGATGCCGATATGGCTCAAATCACCCATGCCGCGTTATCGAGTCTTGAAGATACTCGATCGAACGAGGAATTGATAAGTCAAATAGCCGCCGCTCCTGATCGGGATGTCATGCGAGCCATATTGCGCAACTATGCGACTGCCCTGAGCAATGACTCGTATCGAATCACAGGACAACGCATCTTCGGAGCGGGCATCCTCATCGCGCTATCCGCGCTCATGCTCATTCTGCTGAGCATCAGAATAGGGGCGCTGTCAGCAATACAGGAACAGGCCTTCGAGCGCATCAAAGTCACGATCAGCGCAATCAACCGGGCGGTATCTAAGCCTGGCATGAAGATCCTTGAAAATGACGAGAGCTGGCTTGAGACCAGTGACATCGTGCACCGTTCGAATGCGATCATCCAGGACATCGAGTTTGATCGAGACCTGCTTACGGTAATGGAAGGGCAGTCAGATCTTGAATCGACCATTCAGGCTCTCTACCCGGTTCTTGCCCGATACCTGCCGTGCGAGCGACTGGCGGTTGCTTTTGTTGACCAATTCGGTGAGGTTGTAGCGGAGGCGGCGTTCACGACGGCTGCCGAGCCCCGGATCGGCCCTGGCTTTTCCATGCCGATTGATGATACCAGCCTCGGAGAGGTTTCGCGCGAACGTCGTGTGCGCATCATCAATAACCTCGAAGCCCATGCCCGCGCGAGCAAATCGAAACCAACCAGTCTCATTCTTGAAGAGGGATTCAGATCGTCACTTACCGTGCCATTGGTGTTTGGAGAGCGCTGTGTTGGCTTTCTCTTCCTGAATTCGCGGACCATCGATGCTTACCAGGGGGCACACATACCCATTGCTGAACGCTTTGGATCATCACTGGCCGGCGCGATTTACCACCACTATCTTGTCCAGCTTCTGCTGGCTGAATCATCGAAAGCCTTCGTAAAGTCGATGGAACACCGTGATAATGAGACCGGACAACACCTGAACCGGATCAGCCTATATTCCATGGTCCTGGCTCGGTGTCTGGCGAATAAGCCCGATTACAAGGAGGCATTGAGCCCACGCACTCGTCGTGAAATCCTGTGGTATTCACCGCTGCACGACATCGGAAAGGTTGGGATCCCCGACGCGGTATTGCTCAAACCGGGACCGCTCACTCCCGATGAGCGCACGCTTATGGAGACGCATGTAGAAAAAGGAAGTCAGATAATAAGCTCACTCAACGAGGCCCTCTCTCGATACCTTCCGCGGCCACCGTTTAGCGCAGCCTTGGCAATTATTGAAGGCCACCATGAACGATGGGATGGCAAAGGGTACCCCCATGGTGTGAAAGGGGAGGCCATACCGATAGAAGCGCGCATTGTCGCGGCGGCGGATATCCTGGATGCCCTGACGACGAAGCGTCCATACAAGGAGGCATGGAGCTTCGAGGATACCTATCGGCACATGGCAGGATTATCGGGTACCCACCTCGATTCTGGAGTCTATGAGGCGCTGGTCGAATGCAGGGCAGAGATAGAGCGTATTGCGGTCGAATATCGCGAGCCATAAGGCGTCCTCATCCATAGTAGGCTTCGACGCCCGAATGGACCCACAGACACGAACGGTTCCTCAGCATGCCGCTCTTGACAGAAAATGACCCAGGTGCGGATCCGCTTTAGTCGTATGATTGAGCAGCCAGTCGACGATAAGGATGCGGACCCGGAACGCGACGTAGACACCTCCATGCCCGCCTGCCTGGAGTTCACGGACCAGGTCGGCAAAGACCACGGCAAAACGGTCATGTTGCGACTTGTGGTCATCGTAGAACGGATAAGCGCAGGATTTCATAAGCTCTTCCTCGGTGTTGAAATGGACCACAATGTACTTGGCCAGAAATTCCACAACCGAGCCGATGCGACTGAAATCTTCCGCATCGATCATGCGCATCAGAACCGCGACCGCTTCGAATAGTTTCTGGTGATGCAGGTCTATGGTCTTGTGTCCGACCGAAAACTCCTGGCTCCAGACCGGATATACGTTCATCTCAACGGCCCGCTCGAGAACGCCGGTCCGCTCAAATTCGGAGCAGCGACGCAAGTATTCCAGTGATGCGCCATCGTTGGGCAACGCGGCGGCACAGCGGATGAAGAGGGAGCGAGCCTCCTCGACCCGCCCATAATGATACCAGGCGATCGCTTGGTCAAAATCGGGCCGCATGCGCTTCTTGGCATCCCGACGCGTTTCCTGGTCACCACCGTAGGCCTCATACACGGATAGCGGAATCTTCTTGCCGCGCGCCACTATCCGGTCGAGAAAGCGAAGCTCGAAGCCCGCGAGATCCTTGAGTCGAGCATATGTGTGCTCGCTGAACATGATGTCAACGCCGTACACCTTCGTCAACGCTTCCAGGCGCGCCGCCACGTTTACCGTATCTCCTATCACCGTTATGTCTGTGCGGCTGGAACTCCCCACCGCCGCGAGCGCGACTATGCCTGTATTCATGCCGATCCCAGCCCTGAGCGGCGACAGTCCTTCCGCAAGACGGCCCCTGTTCAGTTCCTCGACGGCCTTGACGATTGCGATGCAGCATTGAACCGCGCGGTCGACAGGACCGACGAACACCGCCAGCGCGGCATCGCCGATGTACTTGTCGACAAACCCATTGTGCGCCGCGATCAGAGGCTCAATGGTACCGTACCAATCATTGAGCAGACGGACCGTTCCCTCGGGCGATAGCTCCTCCGAAAGCCTGGTAAAGTCACGAAGATCGATGAACGCGATGGTGGCTACCACCTCCGAGATGTCGCCCGCGCAGACATCTCGGGCATCGTCTCTGCCAAGGACCCTGAGCGCGGTTTGTGACACAAATCGGGCGCAACCAATGTCCATTCCATCATGCATGGCTGTTATCCAGAGTGGCCAGGCATCGCGCGATGCTGTCCGAGAGGGTTTCGAGCTCGCCGATCATCAATCGTTCCTGTTCGTCATCGGTCGTGTAGCCCTCTTTGATCATTCTGGCGGCCAATACGTGCAACTTATCATGGTACTCCTGAAGCCTGTCGATATCGATGCGACCATCAAGAGCCGCAAGCCCTCCATCCCGGTATAGCCACAGGCCAAGGTCACAGGCATGGGAATCGGCGACCACGGCCGGATCGAGATGCAGCGCTCCCGAATTATGCAGAAGCACCTTGGAAACCCATTGCTTGTGCTGGAGACGCGCCGTCGCTGTATCAAGTTCGCCATACCTGATTGTGTCACTCTGATCGTGCAATACGACACCCGATAGCGTCCTTATGATCGCATCGGAGGACTTGCCACCATCCGCATTCAGCCTTGACGCATCCAGGAGTTGAAGGTTCAGCTGAATGAGGCCTTTATCAAGTGACTCAATAGCCTCCGCTGTCGTCGCGGCGCCGCTCTTGGTGGCCGCTATACCGTTCCTGATCGATAGTACGGCCGTAGCGATATCCCTTGATCCAGCCTCTATCTCGATGGTCGCCGCCTTGGTTTGCCCGACCGCGCTGACGATCCCGGAAGTACCGCCGGATAGCTCAGTGATCGCGGAGGCTATCTCATCGAAGGAAGCCAGCGTACTCCCCACGATGGCATCGATTTCGGTAAATGACTGAGCCCCTTCATCGCCAGCAACGTGTGCCCTCGAAATCGAGTCGTCTATGGACACAAGCAAGGCATCTATGGCGGAAGCCTTCTCTCCGGCTGTATTGGCCAGCTTCCTGATCTCGTCCGCGACGACCGCGAATCCGCGGCCGGCATTGCCGGCATGAGCGGCTTCTATCGCCGCATTCATGGCCAAGAGGTTGGTTCTTTCGGAGATATCATGGATCGCGTGAACCATTTCCGCCATCTGTGCGGCCCTCGTGGCGAATTCATCTATTACCTCAGATATGCTGGCGGCTGCAGTGGCGCTATCGCGGGATTTGATTGCCAGTTCCTGATTGGCCCTCTTGCGGTCAGCTACGACCCGGGCGATGTTTGCCGCGGATGCCGACATCTGTTCGATTGCAGCGGAGGACTGAACGACAACTGCGGACTGTCGGACCGCAAGGTCCGCAAGGCTGGAGGCACTTGCCCCCAGTTCTTCCGCAGCGCTTGCAGAATCGGAAATGTCCCGAGTCAGAAGAAGACCCGCCTTGGCAATGTTGGTGGAACCGATCTTGATCTCCGTTATTGATGCCAGAACCGATTCTAGCTTACCCGACAGGCTGGAGGCTGTCGCGCGGGACGTATCAGCGAGGCGACGTGCATCCGAAACCATGTTCCCGAGAATTGTATCAGGAGGAAGATCGCCCCGGGCGATTTCATCCAGGCGTCGGCCCATCAAGGCATCGTGATGCCGGATGCGCGAGATTGCCAATGCCAAGGCAACTACGCACAAGAAAATGCAGCTGGTGACGACCATAACGCTGGAATTCAATAGTGCTTCTCCTGAACCTGGGGTATATGACACTATGTGTCACTAAGGCCACCATGTCAGTATATGGAAAACAGGACATGAAGCAAGTAAACGGCTTCCACGGGAGCCGCCCTCAGAGAAGGGTGCCAAGGATGAGGTGATTGCTCATGAAGGCCTCTCTCTCGGGCGGAACAAGCTGCGTCGTCCAGATCCGGACTCGAATCTGGCACACTTCCGGCAGAAATCCAGGCCAGATCCGGTCAGAATCTGGTATGGTTTTAATAGTTCATCGAAGCTTGCATTTCGGTATCCAACGCTACCGCCCCTTGTATGGCTTGCCTTGGGCAACCGCTCCTGGCGGTGTCGAATATCGAAAGATGCAAGCTTCGATGAACTAGTTATCCTATACCTATATGGGAAAGAGGCTGCAGTGGCAAGATGCTGGAGTACCATAGAGCGAGTCGCGTCCTTGTCCGCACAGGCAGAAAGGGCGATACTACAAGTCCAAGGAGATTCATATGAAGAGACTGGGAGTCTTGTTGGCGCTACTGTGCGTGTTCTTGATGGTTTCGTTTGGCCAGACCATCAGCTTTGGCCTGGGAGATGCAGAGCTTGATGCAACACTCGGTGCGCTCAATGTCGATGCCAAGGCAAACATAGGTACCTTCACCGCTGAGGTGACGCTGCAATGGGGTGCGTCAGCCGTTCAGGTCAGCGCGGCCCTGTCACAGGGACTCGAACCAGCCGAGATCTACCTGGCAGCTGCCTTGGCAAAGCTGTCCGGTAAGTCAATGGATTTCGTCATCGTCTCCTACAAGAATAACCGAAAGGCCGGTTGGGGCGCCTTGGCCAAGTCCTTGGGCATAAAGCCGGGGTCGAAGCAATTCAAGGAACTCAAGGACAAGTCCAAGGGATCAAAAGACAAGATCCACAAGAAGAAGTAGCGGCCAACTGCATGGTTTGGGTTCGACTTCGCTAAGGCAGTATCTCCTGGACGCGCCCTATCAGCCCGGATTCGAGTCTCACCTTTATTCCGTGAGGGTGATTTGCTGAATTAGTCAATAGGTCTCTAACGACGCCCTCTGTCCGCTTGCCCGTTCTCTGGTCCTCTTTAAGGATGATCGAGACCCTGATGCCTGGTCGAATATCGCTTCTGTTCCTGCCGTCCATGAGTTCTCCTTGGTTAGTTCATCGAACCTTGTTGCTGCACCAAAACACTACCGTCAGTGGTAGTGAGGCTACCAGTATCACTACATGGGAATGTATCCATACTAGAAAGCAACAAGGTGCGACGAACTAACTTCTCCTTGAACGACAGTATATGCCAACCGGCGGCGGGTCGACTATGAATCCAGGCTCGCTTTACAGTGGGGCTGGACGGATTTGGCTTACGCCCCTCGGCCTCGTGCCTCGGGGCTCCAGCCCGCCTCGTTCGCTGTCGCGCGCCTCCAGCGCGCTTCTCGCCGCTATTGTGGCGCGCTCACTCGGTAGCGCGTTTCGCGCGCATGCGCAAGGAAGTGGATTGAATGCCCGCCGGACGGCGGGTGCGCTACAAATCCGTCCAGCCCGTCCTGATATAAAAACAACGAGCCACCCAATAGGGTGACTCGTTGTTTTTGAGTCGGGCTGGACGGATTTGAACCGTCGATCTCTTGGTCCCGAACCAAGCGCGCTAGCCACTGCGCTACAGCCCGTAAAAAAATCCCGCCGCGAGGGCGGGATTCGGGAGCGACGGGGCTTGAACCCGCGATCTTCGGCTTGACAGGCCGACGCGATAAACCAGCTTCGCTACGCCCCCAATGTCATCGCTGACAGGACGGCACTATATAGGCCGGCATGATTTGTGTCAAGAGGAGCGCCTTGGGCGACGAGAAGGACCCGATCTCCGGCCCGCCGTCTGCGATGGTTTGCGTCCGCCGTGAGAGGCATCACGGTTACCGGAATGAGCAGCGGATGTCTTGCCTGATCGATGAGTGGCTACATCCGGCACGGTGGCCAGATGTGACTTCTCCACAGGGGGGGCGCCGCCAAAGGGGATAGCTCCGGTATATGCCTTGAGTATAACGGCGTTTGACTTGGGGTCGCGCTCGGTTGTCGTCGTCGGCACGAGGCCATCGAGGAGGGCTATGGTGCCCGAAGGCATGTCTGCAAGCGATCCCCTAACCAGGGTGTACCCTGTCTTGGTGCAGGCGTAACGACCCATGCCTCCATCAGGAAGCCTGAATGAGTCGGTGATGATGCGGACTGAGCGGTCTGCAGGGTAGGCCTGTGTGGCGGTTCTCTCTTCCGCGGAATCGGGCTGCATGAGGAGCCACGAAGCTATAAGCCTGTCCTTGGGTAGGCCCGCGGACTCGGAGAAGGCCAGGAGTCGCTGCGGGGCCGCACCAGAATCGATGACGAAATGACACCAGGGCGCCTTCGAACGCCCGCGGGCGGTGACTACCCGGTCGAGCGTACGCTCGGGCGCTGGGCGCTCATCTTCATCGTCATCCTTTCTGAAGGCGCCGCTCAGGAACGCGCCGGCCATCGGGCAGGCCGCGTCGTGGGGGCACGGAGCGATGGGGCGACCACCCGCAAGCAGCGTGGCCTCGCGGAGTGACGCGAGCATGGCGCCCGAGCGCGGGTCTCCGGGTTCCACAATGAAGAATCGCCCGCCTGGAGCCGTTCGCGCGGCCAAGGAAGCCGCCAGCATCTCACCACGCTCGGCCAGAGAGCCCTTGAGCTTCCAGAAGCTCTCGTTGAATACGTTGGCTGCCGTTACCAGGGCGTACCGCTGATGGTCACCACCGTCTGGCGCTATCGAAAAGGACTCCTTGCGCAGCTCCACTGTCCACGCGAACGGCACGCCAGCCCGGAGGGCGAGTCCCTCCAGTATGGAGACGCCCAGTTCCATGACGCGGCGCACGCGATCGACACAGACGATGTTCAAGCCAAGGGCGCGCAGATCGGGTCTGGCTATCCAGAGCGCAATTGGCACGGTCAGCGGGCCGGAGCCTATGTCGAGCAGGTGATCGTCGCTGGAGAGGCCCAGATCGAGGCCTGCAAGGATAGGCGCCAGTCGTACGACGTTCCATGGCAGAAAATAGCGTAGGTATGCCGCCAGCCGCGCCGGCTCCCCTATGTAGTCGGCTTGCCTGGTCGACTTCTCACTGGTCAGCTCGCGCCACAGCTCAAGCACGTCGCGGCGGATGTCCTTGCGGCGACCCGATGGCAGTGGCGCCACCTCTTCGACTATGTCCAGGAGCGACGACACGAGCCTTGCCGATTCTGCCGTGGCGACTGGCACTGACGATTCGACAATGAGACGCGGCGTCGTTGGCCGGTATTCAACCCGTGGTGGCGCTATCCAGCGCGGCCGCTGGGGTTTGCCTTCAGGCGCGTGCTCACGGTTCCCATGAGCGTGGTCGCCGTGGCGATGAGCCGCTGAAGAGCCTCGCGGCCTGGGGCTGTCATGTCGTTTGTCGTTCATACGCCGACTATCGCATGAGTGGCGTTGGAGTGCAAGGTTAGTTCGTCGAACCTTGCATCCTCTGCAAGCACCGGTGTTCGTGTGCACGTAGCAGGTGGTGGAGGTATCCATGAACCCACCCTTCTGCCCGAATCCTGCCTGCCCGCACCACCACGACACACCGGAGTTCTACGCCGGCCACTGGAAGCATGCGGGCTCCT
>DATKVB010000019.1:0-24556 GCA_035530295.1 bacterium
CGTGCACGCGGAGGTGGCCGGCATCGACCGCGGATCGATCAGGGCACAGCTTGCCAGGCTGTACACCGACCGGCCGTTCATCAGCCAGCACAAACCAAATGATGAGGCCGCAAGGATTTGGCTCAAGCGGGCCGCCACTCCACTGAAGAAGAAACCCGACCGGCTCCCCGCATATGCCGGGAGGGGGTGGATGCAGGGTTCGACTAACTAATAATTTCTGCCGATGCCCCTTGCGGGAATAGCCACGCCCCACGTGCGGTGTGATCTAAACCCGAGAATCAAGCATGCGGTAGATATGGGGATACCCATGAATCATGCATTCCTTGTATCGATATGGATCATCGGTGTTGCCCAGGACAAGCGCCTTTGCACAAGGCCGGGGCAAGAAATCAGCCAGTCGGTCAATTGAACTCATGAAATCGGCGTGAAACGTCGCCGATGATTTGATCTCGCACAGGAGCGTAGTTCCTGCATCGATGGCCAGGATATCGACCTCAAGTCCTTTGCTGTCCCGATAGAAGCTGAAGATATCGGAGAGCCCAGCATTGAATCGGGACTTGAGCAATTCTGCCACAACGAAGCTTTCAAAAATGGGGCCACGAAGCGGGTGTGCCTGCAGATGAGCGGCTGAGTGGATTCCCAGCAAATAGCACAGCAATCCAGAATCGAGGAAGTATAGCTTTGGCGATTTAAGCAGCCGCTTGCCAATGTTGATGAAATACGGCCGCAGGAGGTAGATGATGGCGCTCTGCTCGAGCACGCCAATCCAGCTTGCCGCAGTCGCGTGGCTGATGCCGCAATCAGCAGCGACCGAACTGGCATTGAGCAGCTGTCCACTCCGACCTGCGAGCAGCCTGACAAAGGTCTCGAATTTGGAGAGGTCCTTGATGTTGAGCAACTGCCTGACATCCCGTTCAATATATGTCGAAACATAGAATGACATGGCTTCAGACGGATCCAGATGCATCGCATGGATTCTTGGATAGAATCCTGTCTGGAGGATTGAATCCAATGAATTATCAGACCCGATCGTACCGGCGTCGTGGAGTTCACGGTAGGAAAGTGGCAGGAGCCTGGCGATAGCGGTGCGACCCGCAAGCGACTGCGATACGCCGCCCATCAGCTCGAACTGCTGACTACCCGTCAGGATGAACATGCCGGCCTCGTTCCGATCATCTACGATGGTCTGGATCGACGAGCAGAGGTCGGGAGCCCTCTGTATCTCGTCCAGCACCGCGCCGTTGGGATATCGGGCCAGAAAGCCTCTCGGATCGGCGATAGCCATTTGTCGGATCGATAAATCCTCAAGCGAGACATACGGCTTCAAGGGGAACAGCGCCTTGCACAGGGTTGTCTTGCCCGATTGCCTTGGGCCGGTTACGGTTACGACTGGGTATTGCTTTGACCATGCAAGGATCTTCTCACCGAGTAGTCTGGCGATCATGTATCATAGGATTGCATGCGCGGTACATTTTGTCAATTGTTATTTCAAAATGCACCAGAGGCACCAGTCTCAGGAACCGAAAGCAGAAACACGTCCAAGCGGGCCTACACTCGGACTTCGGCCAGAGCCTTTCTGTAACCATATTCAACGTGCATCGGCGCGCCGGGCGTGATTCAAACTCGGGTGTGCTTCAGCTCCACGAAGCCATAGTCGCCTTGAATGCCGCCCGCGACCCTTCAATCGACTCTTCTGGCACGCTGTAGCAGAGGCGGAACCAACCGGGGTAGCCAAAGCCAACACCGGGGACAGATAGCACGCCGTGATCCTTGAGGGCCATCGCGAAGGTGACATCGGGTGTCGCTCCCGGATTGGTGGAGTGGCTGCCCGTGGGCTTGCCTTCAGGCGCCTGGCAGAAGAAATAGAAGGCACCTTCGGGAGCGGCGAAGGTGATGCCCGCGTCACGGAGGACGGAGGCCAGCATGTCGCGGCGGCGGGCGTAGCGGGAGATATCGGTCTTTGACTGCCAGCTAGCGGCTACGGCTCGCTGCATCAGAGCCGGGGCGTTGACGAACCCGAGCACTCGATTCGAGGCGGTAAGTCCGGCCATCACGAGTGGCTTTTCCTGACAGGCCGGATTGACGGCGATGTAGCCAAGGCGCTCGCCGGGTATGGACAGGGTCTTGCTGAAGCTTGAAGCCACGATGCTCTCGGGATAGCAGCACAGTACCGGTGGCACGACGATGCCGTCGTAGACTATGTCGCGGTATGGTTCGTCAATTATCAGGTAGGGAGCTCGGCCGCTGCTCTTGGCGTGGGCTGACATGACGGCAGCAAGTGCCTTGATGGCCTCCGCAGGGTACACGCGGCCTGTTGGATTGTTCGGGCTGTTGATGATGACGGCCGCGGTCTTTGCGGTCAGGACACGGGCAATGGCCTCGGGGTCGAGCGAGAAATCGACGGCCGAATCGGCGACAACCATGGTGCCGCGATAGTTGTCGATGTAGGCCGAATATTCGGCAAAGTATGGCTTGATCACGACCACTTCGTCACCGGGATTCAGTATGGTCTTGAGTATCACGTTGATCGCGCCGGCCGCGCCGACGGTCATCACCACATCATCGGCTGTCATCGGAACATCGTGCTCCAGGCCCACCTTCCGCGCCATCGCGGCACGGACATAGGGATAGCCGGCGTTGGTCATGTAGGCGTGCGAGCCAAGCTCGTCGCTCATAGCGGCCTGGCGCAGCGCCGCTATGAATTCGGGTGGTGGTTCGAGGTCGGGATTGCCCAGCGAAAAATCAAAGACCGCCGATGCGCCGAGCCTGGCCTTGAGCTCAATTCCAGCTTCGAACATCTTCCGTATCCACGAGCCTTTCTCAAGGTTGGCGCGTACCGCAGTGGCTATGGGCATTGGTTTCTGGCCTCGCTTTCATCCGGGTCGGATGCTACACTATAGCACGAGGTACCTGCAATGTCTGAGGCGATAACGAACGCTGCGGCCCGCGCCGCCGGATTTTCCACCTTGCTCGATGCGCTGATTCTTGGCGGGAATAGCGACGCGGTGCAGAAGGCGACGCCGCTCGTCGAGGACGCCCGCCCCGAGGATCTGGTCAACGCAGTCGATGCGGCGGTGGCGGCCGGCGTCGATTTCGCACTGCTCAAGCCGGCCATATCGCGGCTGGTCAACCTGCTGTCGGCATCGCTCAGGCGGCATCGCTGCACGCCGGGGCCGGGAGAGCGCCTGTTCGCTTCGCTCGTGACCGAAAATGCCGGGTTGCTCAAGGTGCTGGATGAAGGCAAGCTCCTGGCAAAATCGATCAATGATGCGCGGGCCTCGGCCCGGGACATGCGGTCGGCGCTGCTTTCGCTGCGTGCCCTTGTCGTGAGGCTCGGAGCCGTGGAGGCGCATTACCGCAAGAAGGAAAACGTCCTGTTTCCGTGGTTCGAGGCGCGAAATCCCGAATATCGCTGCGTACGCGTCATGTGGGAGATACAGGACGACGCGCGGCGTGGCCTCGAGGTGGTGACGCACATGATCGATGCCGCGCTCCCCGCTCTGGATAGCCCTCAGGCGCGGTTCGATCCGGCGCAGCTCAACAAGGCTCTGGGCCGCCTCTACTTCGACCTGAACGCCAACGTCTTTCGTGAGGATTTCGCGCTCTTTCCGGTGATGCTCAATCTGATGCCGATCGAGGCGGACGACATGCTGTTCGTCGAGGCGAGCGAGTATGGGTATTCGTTCCTTGACGAGGCCACGATACGTTCCTTCGGCCGCCACCAAGTCCAGGCGAGCCTCCCGATTTCAGCCGATGCTGCTCTGGAAGGCTTCCGTGGCCGCACCGGCAGCCTGTCCAACCAGGTGCTGGCCGCGATGTTCGCAGCCTTGCCGGTCGACATGACCTATGTCGATGCCGACGACAAGGTGCGCTGGTTCTCCGACTCGCCACACCGAATCTTTCCGCGCAGCCCGGCCATCGTTGGCCGCGATGTCCGCAACTGCCACCCTGGAGCCAGCGTGGGTCGTGTCGTCGCGATCATCGAGGCGTTCAGGCGCGGCGAAAAAGACCGCGAGGCGTTCTGGATATCGATGCAGGGTCGTTTCATTCATATAGAATATTTCGCGCTTCGCGACGCTGATGGAACCTATCTGGGTGTTCTCGAGGCCAGCCAGGACCTGACAGACAAGCGCGCTCTGTCCGGCGAGAAACGGCTGGCCGACTGATAACGACCGCGCGGCATCGCCTGTGGGCAGAATATCATTACAATATACGCATTCGAGTACTTAAATACCTTGACACGAGAAACAAACAATATCATATTCAATACATCAGAGTTGCTGACCGCCACCCGGGAACGACGGTCGAAAGGAGTCCTGCATGAAGAAGCCACTGACATCCAGCGTATCGTGGGTCGGCAAGATCGATTGGGAGCTGACCCGATTTCATGGCGACGAGTATTCGACGCACAAAGGCTCGAGCTACAACAGCTACATCATAGAAGAAGGCAAGACCGTGCTGGTCGATACGGTCTGGGGTCCGTACGCCAAGGAATTCGTCGACAACCTTGAGGCAGAAGGCCTCCTTGGCAAGCTGGACATGGTAATAGCCCAGCATGCCGAGAGCGACCACTCCGGCGCCATGCCCGAGCTGATGCGCCGCAGGCCCGACCTGCCCGTGTACTGCACCGCCAATGGCGTCAAGTCGCTCAAGGGCCACTATCACCAGAACTGGGACTTTCACATCGTCAAGACCGGCGACGAGCTGGATCTGGGCAACGGCAAGAAACTCGTGTTCATCGAGGCGCCGATGCTGCACTGGCCCGACAGCATGTTCTCGTACATGACCGGAGACGCGATACTCTTCTCCAACGACGCATTCGGACAGCATCTGGCCACCGAGAAGCTGTTCAACGACCTCGTCGACCAGGACGAGCTCTATGACGAGGCCATCAAGTACTATGCGAATATCCTGACCCCGTTCTCTGCCCTTGTTAAGGCCAAGATCGATCAGGTGCTGTCGCTCAAGCTGCCCGTAACCATGATAGCGACGAGCCACGGGGTGATCTGGCGGGACAACCCAACGCAGATCGTGCTCAAGTATCTGGAGTGGTGCCAGGACTATAAGGAAGACCGAGTGACCATCCTGTACGACACGATGTGGCAGGGCACACGGGCGCTGGCAGACACCTTCGCGCGGGCCATCAACAGCGTTTCGCCGTCTACAACCGTGGTGTCGCACTGCCTGTCCAAGTTCGACAAGAACGATGCGCTGACCGACCTGTTCAGGTCGAAGGCCGTGCTGATCGGTTCGCCGACAGTGGGCAAGGGCCTCCTGACCGCGGTCGCCGGGTCGCTGGAAGAGATCAAGGGCCTCAGGTTCAAGGGCAAGAAGGCGGCCGCCTTTGGCACCTACGGATGGTCGGGTGAATCGGTCAAGATCATCTCCGACGCACTCAAGGAGTCAGGCTTCGACCTGGTCGACGAGGGGTTCAAGGCGCTGTGGAATCCCGATGATGACGCGTTGAAGGCGGCCTTTGAATACGGCAAGGCATTTGCCGCGAAGATAGCCTGAACATGAAAGACATGACGGAGGCCACACCATGATAGAGAAGCCCTATGCCTATACCAGAACGGATGCCAAGACTATGGAACAGGTCGTCGATGATGATGTCGTCGGCATCAACCACATCGTTCTGCCGCCTGGAGAATCGGTCAAAACGCACGTAGCCAACTCCAATGTGCGACAGATTATCGTGCGGGGCACGTTGAGTCTGTCGCTGGAGGATCAGCCGTTCAACCATTACCCGGCTGGGTCGATAGTCGCGGTGCCCTTCAACGTCAAGATGGCCATCCAGAATCAGGGGACGGAGACGCTCGAGTTCTTCGTGGTAAAGACGCCAAATCCCCGAGACATGCCGACGACGAAGGCGATATAATAGTATCGATATAATATAGCGATCATTGAATCTTTGACGAGGCGCCGGAACTGGCCTATACTTTGGACCATGAGACGCCGTGATACGATTCTGGGGGACATGCATGCCGTCCAGGCACGCGCGCCTGGCACATGGATACCCCCCGACGAGCTCAAGCGGCTGGCCAGATCCTATGGCATATCGATGGCGGATGCCGCCGGCGTGGCCAGCTACTACTCGATGCTCAGTCTCAAGCCCCGTGGCAGGCATCTCATACGCGTGTGCGCCTCTCCCGTATGCAGGCTGTTCGGGTCGGTAGACCCGCGCAGGTCAGTGGATATAATCACGACGATTTCCAGGCTTACGGGGGCGCCCGCGGGAGGAACCGATCCAAGCGGCAGTTTTACGCTGGAAACGACACAGTGCCTGGGTCGATGCGCGGGCGCCCCGTCGATGATGCTGGATGACACGGTGTATGGCAAACTCGATCCTGAACGGGTAGCGGCCATCATCGCGGGGGTCAGGGCACATGACCAGGGACATGCCGGAGCCACAGTCCCGGAAACCTGTATGTACGCCGATGATATCGGCCCATCTTCCGGCATGCGCACGATTTTCAGGTTTCCACCTGATCTCGATGCGACAAGCGCCGACCAGTATGGCAAGGCCGGGGGCTGGAGCGGCATCAAGGCCGCACTGCGCATGGCCCCAGACGTTGTGGTCGGGCAGTTGGCCGAGGCCAAGGTACGCGGCCGTGGCGGCGCCGGCTTTCCCACGGGCCTCAAGGAGCGGGCGACCGCGGGTTCGGCATGCTCCGACGAAGCAGGTTGCGAACGCTACGTGGTATGCAACGCCGATGAGGGCGAACCTGGTACCTTCAAGGATCGCATCATCATGGAGCGGCTGCCGATGTTGCTGATCGAGGGCATGATCATTTCGGCGTATGCCATAGGCGCGCGGCAAGGGTATGTCTATATCCGCGGTGAATATACGCATGCGATCGAGCGCGTGAGCACTGCCATCGAATCCGCCCGCGCAGCCGGATTCCTGGGCGCGCGCATTCTGGGCACGGACTTCTCGTTCGACCTGGTCGTCAGACCTGGAGCCGGGTCATATCTATGCGGCGAGGAGCTGACACTCATCGAGTCGCTCGAAGGCAAGCGCGGGAGCCCGCGCATCAAGCCACCCTTCCCCGCCGAATCAGGGCTCTGGGGCAAGCCAACGCTGGTCAACAATGTTGAAACGATAGCCAGCCTTCCCTGGGTGCTGGAGCACGGCGCCGCTGCCTATCTCCGACTCGGCACGGCATCATCACCGGGCACCAAGCTTTTCTGCGTTTCCGGTGATGTGGCCAGGCCCGGCTACGGTGAGTGGCAGATGGGCGTAAGCCTTGGCGACATCATAGCCGCGGCCGGCGGAGTCGTCGACCCGTGCGGCAAACCCGCCAAACAAGCGCTCGCGGTGTTGCTTGGCGGCGCGGCCGGCACCTTCGTGCCTGGCGAAAGGCTCGACCTGCTCATGGACTATGACGCGCTCAAGGCCGCCGGCGCAACGCTTGGCTCCGGCGCCATCATCGTGCTGGGGCCAGGCAGATCGGTGACAGACTCCATTTCGGCGATCATGGATTTCTTCAAGCACGAATCATGCGGCAAATGTGTGCCGTGTCGAGTCGGTACCGCGAGGCTAGCCCAACGGGCCAGGTCCATGGCACAGGCGGCTCGATCGGGATCATTCAGCCGCGACGATCTTGAATCGATGGTCGACGACGCCGACCGCATAGCCAAGGCGTCGCTCTGCCCACTCGGGCAATCACCCATTCTATCACTCCGGAGCGCAGCCCGGAACCTTACCAGACTCTTCTGAAGGGAAGATACTCATGCAGCAGGACAACACGATCAGCATCACCATCGACGGAACAAGGGTCACTACCAAGCCAGGACGATTGCTCCTGGAGGTGGCCCGCGAGGCCGGTTTCAGCATTCCTAGCCTCTGCTGGCATAGAAAACTGAGCCCGACCGGGGCCTGCAGGTTGTGCATTGTCAAGGTAGCGGGCATGCGCGGGCTGGTCACATCGTGCTCCACCAGGGTGGAAGACGGGATGACCGTGACGGCCTTCGACGAGGAGCTGGAGACAGAGCGCACGTTCATCCTCGCGTCGCTCATGAGCGAGGTGGCCGTTGGTACTGATGGCTCCCACCGCGACGAGTTCGCCGAGCTGACGGTGCGGTACGGTCTGGCCGATTCGATAACGCCACCGAGGCCGCCAGTCGAGGCGCTTGGTCTGCCGCTCGCACATGGCGACAGGCCAGGTGTTGACGATTCGTCGGTAATCCTCACCTACGATCCATCGCACTGCATCAAGTGTTTCCGGTGCGTCAAGGGCTGCGACGAAGTGCAGGGCAAGGGTGTCATAGGAATCCTGGGTCGCGGTATCGACTCGTATATATCGGCCGGAATGGAAGGCTGGGGCAGCTCGGAGTGCGACGGGTGCGGAGAGTGCGTGCAGATGTGCCCGACCGGTGCGCTTGTCGAGAAGCCGAACCGCGACGCTATCAGGCGGGCGGGGCTCTTTGCCGGCGGGTTGGTTCAACCGGTTGCGCAGAAGGTCCGGACCACGTGCTCGTACTGCGGCGTGGGATGCCAGCTGGAGCTGACGGTCATCGACAACCGGATAGTGCAGGCCAACGGCGTCGAGGGCGTGTTGCCCAACGATGGGCGCCTTTGCGTCAAGGGCCGGTTCGGCTACGACTTCGTTAATAGTCCCGAGCGCCTGACCGTACCGCTCATCAAGGAAAACGGCGCGTTCCGGGAGGCAAGCTGGGACGAGGCCCTGGACAGGGCGGCCGAGGCATTCATCTCCATAAAGAAGCAGTATGGTTCCGATGCCCTCGCAGGTCTGTCATCAGCCAAGTGCTCGAACGAAGACAACTACCTCTTCCAGAAATTGGTCCGCATAGCCTTCGGGACAAACAACCTGGACTACTGTACCAGGCTCTGCCACGCTTCTACCGTAACCGCGATGCTCAAGGCACTGGGAGACGGCGCGGCTACCAATTCGATTCAGGACTACGAGACCGTGGACTGTGCCCTCGTCATTGGCAACAACATGATAGAGACGCATCCGGTGACCGCAACTTATCTGAAGCGCGGCCTTGTCAATGGCGGCAAGCTTGTTGTCATAGATCCGCGCTGGACGCCGCTGGCCGATTGGGCCGACGTCTGGCTGCAGCCAAGGCTGGGCACCGACGTGGCCCTGCTGAACGGCATGGCCCGCATCGCGATACAGCAAGGCTGGGTGGACAAAAACTTCATGGCAACTCGTGTTTCCGGCGGGCTCGAGGCTCTGGAGCAGCTGAGACTGGCGGTGGAGCCGTACGACGGTGCGGAGGTCGAGCGGATATGCGGCGTGCCTGCCGACAAGCTCTACGAGGCCACAAGGCTTTATGCCACGGCCGGCACGTCAATAATCGCTACGGGCATGGGCATGAGCCAGCAGGCCGTGGGCACCAACAATGTGTTCGCGCTTATAAACCTGATGTTGATCGCAGGCCAGGTCGGCCGTGAGGGCGCCGGCATCAGCCCACCCCGAGGCCAGAGCAATGTGCAGGGCGCCACCGATGTCGGTGCGTCGCCGATATTTTATCCCGGCTACATTCCCGCCGCGGACGAAGCCAACCGCGCGCGCATTGGCGCGCTGTGGGGCTACCCGGCGGCCGAGCTGCCCGGCGCCAGGGGATTCTCGACCGTGGAGATCATGAAGGCCGCGGGCGACGGCAAGGTTCATGGTCTGTACATCATGGGCGAAAACCCGCTGCATACAGACCCCAACCTGAACCATGTCGAAGAGGCCGTTGAGAAGCTTGACTTCATGCTGGTTCAGGACATCTTCATGACGCCGACGGCGATGCGCGCCGATGTCGTGTTGCCCGCCACGAGCTTTGCGGAGAAGGATGGCACGTTCACGAACTCCGACCGCCGCGTGATGCGCGTCAGAAAGGCCGTCGCCACTCCAGGCCAGGCGCGTGATGACTCATGGATAATCCAGGAGATAGCCAGGCGCATGGAAAGACCTGTCGGTCCTGGTGGTTCATCAGAGCCGTATGCGTCATCCGAGGCCATCTGGAACGAGGCGACCAAGGCCGCGCCGATCATCGCGGGAATTACCTACAAACGAATCGACCACCAGGGCATCCAGTGGCCGTGCACCGATGCGGATCATCCAGGGCAGGCCACGCTGTTTCTCGAAAAATTCAATACGCCCGACGGTCTGGCGCGAATCACGCCGGTCGCCTATGTCTCGGGTTCTGAACTCATAGACGACGAGTTCCCGCTGCTCCTCAATAGTGGACGCATCCTGTACCAGTTCCATTCCTCGACGATGAGCCTGCGCAGCGCGCCGTTGTCGGCATTTGCCAGCGAATCGTACATACTGGTACACAGCGACGACGCGCGGCGGTTCAGTCTGGCCGATGGAGCGCGCGTCCGCGTTCGGTCGCGGCGCGGCGAACTGGCCACGGTGGTCAGGATAGATGATGGAGTAACGCCGGGCGAGACGTTCATGCCGTTCCACTTCCCGAACGCCCTGGTCAACAAGCTGACCAGGGACGAGCTTGATCCGCTGAGCAGGATAGCCCCGCTCAAGCTGAGCGCGGTCTGCGTGGAGGCTATACGGTAAACTTGTCCGCCGCCGATTTGACGTCGGATATCAGGTCGGCATTGTGCGATGAGAGATCTGTCGTGGCGACTATCGCCTCGTTTATCTCCTTTGTGCCTATCATGATTTCGTCGTTGTTCTGCACCACCGATTTGTTGACGGCGGTCAGCCTGGCCACCTGATCCAGGATGGCGCGGTTGCCGCCAGTCATCTCCTGGGCGCCCTGGGAAATCTGCTGGGTAATTTCCTTGAGCCGTGAAAGCCCGTCAAGAAGCTGCCTGCCGCCCTCGCGTTGCTCCGCCATGGCGGCGCTGGTGCGGCCGATCTCGCCACCCAGAGCCTCGGAGCGCTCCAGCACAGCCCGGAATGACTCCACGGCTGAATCAGAAGCGGTGCGCACGGTCTCTATGGACTGCGCCACCTTGCCAAGGCCGGCTGATATGTCCTTGGCCTGCCCGGTAGACTGCTCCGCAAGCTTGCGGATCTCGTCGGCGACAACAGCAAATCCCTTGCCCGCCTCGCCCGCGTGGGCAGCCTCTATCGCAGCGTTCATCGCGAGCAGATTGGTCCGTTCCGCAATCGCCGCTATCACGGTTGCGGCCTCATTCAGGTTTTCTGAATTCCTGACGATATCCCTGACCGATTCACCTACCTCGTCTATCCGCGTCTTGCCCTCTGCGCCGACCGTCACCAGTGACGTGCTGGCCTCGGCCGCGACTCCCAGAGACTGCGCCACCGACTCCACGTTGGCAATCATCTGCTCCACGGCGGCCGAGGACTGCGACACCACGCCGGATTGCGTGCCGATAAGGCCCGACAACGAATCAACACTGCGCGCAAGTTCCTCGATGGCCGCCGACACCTCGCTGACGGAGTCAGTCTGCTCGTTGAGCTGGCTTCTCGTGCTGTTTATATTCGAATTGATCTCTATGACCGCGGAGCCGGTCTGCTCCATGTTGGCAGCCAGATTCTGGCCGGTCTCCTCCAGGGCGGCGACCTTCTCCTGTACGGTGCCGATCAGTGATCGTGTCTGGCCGATAAGCACATCGATGCTTCGGCCCATCTTGCCCATCTCGTCCTTTCCGGACAGCCCGGTCGCCACCCGGTAATCACCCTTGCCGGCTGTGTCCAGGACAGCGACCAGCGTGGCGATGGGTGCCGTTATCGAAAGCACGGTGATGGTCGAAACGCCGATGGTCAGGACGATGACAATCAGACCCACGACCATCAGCAGGACGATCAGGTTATTGGCCTGTGCCTGTGCCGTGGCGTAAGCGGTGTTTCCGGCCTTGGCTATCGCCTGGTCAAGAGCGGCCACGGAGTCAAGAATCGTGGCGAATTTCATTTCCAGATCAGGCATGGAGGAGAGCGCCAGCGCCGGCACATCGAGTATGAAGCCAAGCGTGTTTTTGGCCGTCTTGGTGTAGGCATCAAAGGCAGTCTTGGCGGCAACAGCCGCATCGGACTCCTCTTTGGTCAGTCCCACAAGGCTCTCGAAGCCAGCAACGGTGGAGATGCCATCGCTCATGGCGCTCTTGGCCTTGTCTATCATCGCCTGTACATCCTCGGTCGAATAGTATTGCGACCGATAATTGGTGGCCTTGTACAGGTCAATCTGGGCATCATAAGCGTGCGTGGACACTTGTTTCGTGACCTGCGAGGCGGCCGCGTGGGTGGTCTGCATTTCCTGCATCGAACGGGCAATCCAGACTAGTCCGGAACGGCTGAACAAGAACAGGGCGACAAATGACAGGACCACGACAAGGGTCAGCGTGATCAACTTTGCCAGGATGGTCATGTTCGGGAAAAGACGGCGTTTCATCAGTGGCTTCCTCATCGTTGTGGCAGTATCGGGAATATACCAATTCTCGTCACTATATAATATATATCCAAAATCCAGAAGATGCTTAGTCAATATGTAGCTGGAATCGATGCGCCGCCTCTGATACTATCAGCCTCATGATCGATCATTCGGTATACCAGTCGCCATTCAGCTGGCGGTACGGCAGCGTGGCCATGCGCATGGCATGGAGCGATATGACAAAGCGGCGGCTGTGGCGGTCAATATGGGTAAGCCTGGCGCGGGTCGAACATGAATTCGGCCTGGTCTCGAAAGCCCAGGTCGACGAGCTCGCCGCCCACGTGGACGATGTGGACATCGAGCGGTCGCTGGCGATCGAGGCCGAAATCCGGCATGACCTGATGGCCGAGGTCAAGGCCTTCGCCGAGCAGTGCCCGCAGGCGGGCGGCATCATACATCTGGGAGCCACCAGCATGGACATCGAGGACAATGCCGACGCGCTGAGGCTCAGGCGCGGCCTCGATCAGATAATCGAGGCGCTCGACGGCCTTCTGGCCATCTTTGCTGACAAAATCGAAGAATATGCAGACCTGCCCGTGATGGCGTTTACGCATATCCAGCCGGCCGAACCGACGACGCTGGGCTATAGGCTGGGCATCTGGGCTCAGGATCTGCTCGATGACCGGCAGCGCATCGCGCGCGAGCGGGAGGCCATACGGGGCAAGGGCTTCAAAGGCGCTGTGGGCACCGCCGCATCGTATGTGGAACTGATCGGCCAGGACCATGTCCAGCGATTCGAAGAGCGCCTTTCCGAAGAGCTGGGGCTGGCGTTCTACCCGCTCGCGACCCAGACATACACGCGCAAGCAGGACTACGCTGTCGTATCGACACTGGCTGGACTCGGCGCTTCGCTACACAAATTCGCCCTGGACATGCGGATTCTGCAGTCGCCTCCGGTAGGCGAGCTCTCCGAGCCGTTCGGTTCAAAGCAGGTGGGTTCTTCGGCAATGCCCTTCAAGCGCAATCCGATAAACGCGGAGAAGATCGATTCGCTGGCGCGCTCACTGTCCGTGTTGCCACAGGTGGCATGGCAGAATGCCGCCCAGTCAATCCTGGAACGCACCCTGGATGACTCGGCCAACCGTCGCTCGATGTTGCCGGAGGCATTCCTGATATGCGACGAGCTCGTGGCAACTGCGCTGAAGATCGTGAGCGGACTCGTGGTCAACATGCCGGCGATCGAGCGTACGATGAACACCTACGGCCCGTTCGCCGCGACTGAGCGCGTGCTCATGGCGATGGGCAAGGCCCGAGCCGACAGGCAACAGACCCACGAGCGTCTCAGGGAGCATGCCCTGGCGGCCTGGGAAGCGGTGCGTACCGGCCCTTCAGGTTCGCACAATCCGCTGGCGCAACGCCTCTCGGCCGATCGGTTCTTCGTCGACACTCTTGGACAGAAGGCCCTGGATACGCTGATGGACTGGTCCGGGTACACCGGAACCGCGGCTTTGCGCGCCAGAATCATGGCCGGGACGATTCGCGCGACCATCAAGCCTCTCTGACGCAGCGGCGCTGCCAGGTTTACCGGGTAACCGTGGCTCGTCCGGCCATGTCGAACGGCAGCACGAACTGTGGCAGGAAGTCCAGCCCCGTATCGATGCGGGCGGCGCCGGCAAGCCGGTAATTGACTGTCGCCAGCCTTATCACCTGATCCAGGAGCGATCGGCTCATGTCGGTAAAATTCATGGTCAGGAACAGGCTGGCCGTGGCCGCACCACCGGCGGGAACATCGAATGGCTGGGGCTGGCTACCATCAGCCCAGTAACGTCCCTCGCCGTAAAGCCGGTACTCGAGTGTGGCAAACGACAGCGCAAAGGCGTTGGGGTTGTGAATCGCAAGATCCACGCGCAGGCGGGTATTGATCAATTCATCCTTGATAATGCGGATGGACGATATCTCCAGCACCGGCGCCAGTACCCGCGGGAATTCCAGCGTCGTCGAACCGGAGACTTGACACTCAGCGCCACCATGTGTGTGGGCTGTCGTGAGCGATTCCAGCAGCAGCGGCACGAGCGGAGCGGTTCCTTCGGGGACCTGGAAATCGAGCCGTAACGGCAGGCTTGCTGAATCGCCTGGAGCCAGACGCACGGCCAAAGGATCGAGCCGCGTCGCGATCAAACCGGCATCGGAACCCAGCCGGTGTTCGATCGACTCAATGGCGATAGTTGCCACGCCGGTATTCTCGAGGGTCACGATGGCTTCAAGCCGCGCCGAGTCCATGCTCGTGCCGGTGGAATCGACCGAGCGATACGAGACCGTCAACGGCGGCGCGTCGACGTGCGGCAGGCGCGTGGCACAGGATGCGGCGATGACCGCGATTGCCAGGGCCAGCCAGCGTGCCGTGTGTGTCAATGCGCGGCTCCATTGGACTGCCGCTCCAGGCGCCTGTTGCGTAGCCATAGCACGGCATCGATCGACACCATCGTCGCGTTGAGCGCATAGAGCCAGACCACAAAATCCGGTTTATATAGAAGCTTGTTGATGATACCCGACGCGTAGCCGACTATGACTATTACCAGGAAGGCCAGGCTCTTGCCGTCCGTCCGCCTGGTCTTGATCGACTTGGCTATGGAAAAGGGCCAGGCAGCCCCAAAACATACCAGCATGATGATCTCGAAGATGCTCATTTGGTCCTTTCAGAGATACTATTTGATCATGGCGCCGAAGTACGCGCCCGCTCCACCCATAATCATGTCGACGGAGACGGCTGTCAGCACCAGCCCCATCAGTCGCTCGATCGCCGACAGGAACTGCACGCCCAGCAATCGCTTGAATGTCGATGACAGGAAGAGGCTCGCCAGGGTCAGCGCCATGGATATGGCCAGGGCGCCAATCCACATGGGCATCATGGTTGGATCGTCCGCCGCGACAAGCATCGCCGTCGCTATGGCCGAGGGCCCGGCGATCAGTGGCACCGCTATCGGTACGATCAGCGGTTCACCTTCGGTCGGCCCCTCACCCATCCTGGCGCCTGCCATAGGGAATATCATGTTTATGGCGATGAGGAGCAGTATCACACCGCCGGCGGCCTTGAGGCTGGCGTCGCCTATGCCGAGCACGCCGAGAGCCCCACGCCCGCCCACCATTGCCAGCAACAGGATGCCAAAGGCAAACGCGCACTCACGAAGGATCACGCGAGTGCGCCGCGCCGTGGAGACCCGCTCCAATGCCGTAATGAACAGCGGGATGTTCCCAAGTGGGTCGGTAACCAGGATCAATATCAGGGTTGCATGCAAGAACCTGCTGTCCATTCGAACCTCCGGTGTGATGTACTAGAATCCCTTCACGCGCCTGCCGCACAGCATGTTCTGGTAGCAACGCACGCAGCCAGGGAATATGCCATCCTTGGCGTTCTTGAGAGCGAGCCTGAATTTTCTAGCCCGCTCACCATTGTAGATGTCAAAGAATGGCTGCTCGCGTATGTTGCCAAGTGGATAGTCGTTGTAGTCGGCGCAGAAATGAACATCTCCATTGTAATCTATGTTCGCCTGGCTCCAGGGCACCGAACAGTGCGTCCGCACCGGCACATCAAGCTGCCCATAGTATATGTCAATCTTGTCTGGCTCCAGCGCGGGCACGGTGATGATGGGGTGATCGATGTCCATCGCGTGAATCCTGGTCAGGATATCATACAGCTCCTGGCCGTCGATGCCATCATTGTAGCCGGTCGCGTATCCTGGCAGGCACGAAATATCGGTATCGAGCCGCTCCTTCATGAAAACCTGCTGGCTGGCGACGATGGCGTCATTCGTGTAGGTCCCGAGGTTGTAGATGTGCCACGCCAGCTTGAAGTCCCTGGTCGCCTCGGCAAGCGCATACAGGTCCCGGTAGTTGAGATTGCTCACGGTCGTCACAACGCCCATGTACGGGTAGTGGGTGCCTTGCCGTTCCTTCTCGCGATTGATGGCCTCGAATCCCGCGATGACCCTCTTGTACGATCCTTCGCCGCGTATCCGGTCGTTTGTTTCCTCGAATCCATCAAGCGAAACAAACAGTCCGTGCCATTTCTTTCGTACAATCTCTTCGGCGTACTTTTCGAGAAAGGTGCCATTGGTATTGACTGTGACGATGAGCCCGGATTCCATCATGTAGTCTATCAACGCAAAGAGGTCCGGATACAGAAACGGTTCGCCACCCCACAGATAGACGACGGGTTGCTTGTGCTTGATCTGGTCTACCAGTCGTTTGTAATCCTCGAGCGGCACGATCTTGCGAGCCTCATTGGCGGCAAAACTGCCCTTCAGCACGCCCTTGTCACCACGCTGGCCGCACATGACACAGCGCAGGTTGCACAGTGGAGTCAGCCTGAAGTATATCAGGCCCAGCTCGTTCGATGTCGCGGGGTGCAGCGTGTGGTCGACGAGCATGGATTTTTGTCCCGCCAGGAATGCGGCGGCCATACGGCCGGCCAGCACGGGGTCTCTGCGGAGCAGCTTCGGTACGATCGAGAAATTGGTCTTCATCGCAAGTCCTGCATCGGGGATGACACTGGTCAGACCAGCGAGTCAAGAAAGCGCTTCATGATTGCCGGTGGCGCTGTCCGTGGCAGGAGCCCGAACAGGAAGGCCGCAAATCGGTTCCTGCCTCCGGCAATGACAAAGGCGCTGCGCCCGTCCATCGCGCGGAGACCGATCCTCGCCACGACATCGGCGGCGAGGCTGTTGGCAATCGAGAACTTCTTGTAGGCTTCACTGACTATGCCCGCGTGCTCATCGAAGCCTGTCCGCACATAGCCAGGCAAGAGGCAGGTAACACGTACTCCGGAACCCGCCAACTCGGCCCGCAGGGCCAGGCTGTAATTCAGCACATAGCTCTTGGTCGCGGCATAGCTTGCGAAGAACGGGGTCGCGTTGAGCCCGGCGAACGATCCTACATTGAGGATTTGGCCTGTACCACGGGCCTTCATGTCGGCGCCGAACAGCTGGCAGAGCGTTGTCAGCGCCGTCACGTTCAGGCCGATCATCGCCGCGACGCCTGGCGGATCAACTGAAAGGCTTGGCCCGAATACTCCCGAGCCGGCATTGTTGACGAGCAGGTCGACAACAATGCCTTTATCCCTGCAGGCCGCGTACAGGCTCGCCGCGGCCCCCTGGGCCGACAGGTCGCTCGGCATTGCAACGGACAGGCTGCGCGCCGGCTCGGGCAATTCCGCCAGGACAGCCGCGAGTCGGGCTGAATCCCTGGCGACAAGGATGCAGGGCTTGCCCTGGTCCGCCAGCTGTCTGGCAAATTGGCGGCCTATACCGCCGGAAGCCCCCGTAACCAGGGCATACATTCGGGTTGAGTCCATTCCTATGTATATCATGAATCGCGCGGTAGAAAAAGGCTGAATTCCAGCGGGCTTCGTCATGCCTGGTACTGATATTGATTATCATTATCATTGCATGGTATTGTAATGATGACTTCAAGGAGAAATCGACATGCATGATGGATTAGACGGTGTCCTGGTGAGGCCGCTCAAGGTTGCATTGGCGGGCAATCCAAATGCCGGCAAGACCACCATATTCAACGCCTTGACCGGCGCGCACCACAAGGTCGGCAACTATCCTGGAGTCACCGTGGAAAAGCGTGAAGGCTCAAGAATACGGAATGGCCGGCAATACGACTTCATCGATCTGCCAGGCATTTACAGCCTGACCGCATACTCGATAGACGAAGTGGTCGCACGGGATTTTCTGCTGGACCACGCGCCTGACGTCATCGTCAACGTGATGGACTCAACCAACCTCTCGCGGCATCTGTACCTCTGCCTGCAGTTTCAGGAGCTGGGCATCCCTGTGGTAGGCGCGCTGAACATGAGTGACGAGGCGGAAGCCAAGGGCATCAATATTGACGACAAGGCCCTCTCCGCCGTCCTGGGCATACCGATGGTCAAGACCGTGGGCCCCAGAGCTGACGGCATGGATCGGCTGCTCGACGCGATAGACGCGACGGTCGCCACGGGTGGTCAGACTCCCGCCAGGTTCATACGATACGGATCAGAGATAGAAGACAAGCTCGAGGCTCTTGAAAAGGCCATCCGCGCCGATGCCGATTTCTGCAAGCGTTTTCCCGCGCGATGGTTGGCCATCAAACTGCTGGAGAAAGATGCCCACGCCTTCGAAAAGCTGGCTCAGCACAGGCAAGCCGCGGCCATAGCGTCCCTGGCCAAGGAGTCGAGCGCCTGGATCGATGCTCATTTTGGCAAGGACACCGAAATCGTCGTATCGGAACAGCGCTACGGATACATTCGAGGCGCCACGAAGGAATGCATCAGCATTGAACATCGCCCATCATTCTCGATGACCGAGTCGATAGACAAGGTGGTGATGAATCAATTCCTCGCCTTGCCAATATTCGTCGGTGTTCTCTGGACGGTCTTTCAGACGACATTCGCTCTTGGCTCCTATCCAATGGTCTGGCTCGAAACCTTCTTTGGATGGCTCGGAAGCGTGGTGCGGACTGCAGTTCCGGCTGGAATGCTACAGTCGCTCCTGGCTGATGGAATCATCGGCGGCGTTGGCGGAGTATTTTCATTCGTGCCGCTTATAGTGATACTGTTCTTCTTCCTGTCATTGCTCGAGGACGTCGGCTATATGTCCCGGGCCGCGTTTGCCACCGACAAGATACTGCATACCTTCGGCCTGCATGGCCAATCGGTATTTCCGATGATGCTGGGCTTTGGCTGCTCGGTTCCCGCCATCATGGCCGCCCGCACGCTCAAGAGTCGCAGGGACCGCATCGTTACCATATTGATCATACCGTTCATGAGCTGCGGGGCAAAATTGCCCGTGTATGTCCTTCTTGCGGCGGCGTTCTTTCCTAAAAATGCCGCGAACATGGTCATGCTCATCTATGGGGTTGGCGTCGTGATGTCGCTTGTTTCCGCCTTTGTCCTCAAACGTACCTTGCTGCGTGGCGACGCGACGCCCTTTGTCATGGAGCTGCCGCCATTCAGGGCGCCGACTGTCTCGGGTATCGTATGGCACATCTGGGAGAAGACGTCGAACTACATCAAGAAGGCAGGGACTGTCATTCTTGCGGCGTCCGTCCTGATATGGGCCATAACCAACCTCCCGGTGTACAAGCCAGACAGCCAGGCCAGATCAGCATTCTCGTCGAGCTACCATGAGCAGCACCCCGGTGCCACCGAGAAGGAGATCGCGGCCCGCACCGACACCGCGATGGCCCAGCGCGCGCTGGAACAGAGCATAGCGGGCAAGATTGGCAAATTCATAGAGCCGGTCTTCAAGCCTATAGGGTTCGACTGGAAGGTCGGAGTCGCTACCGTGACAGGATTTGCCGCCAAGGAAGTGGTCGTATCCACGCTGGGCGTTCTCTACAGCGTTGGACTCAACGAGAGCGCGGAGAGCGAGGGTCTGCGCGACGCCCTCCGCAACGATCCGGCATTCAGCCCGCTCGTCGCCCTTGTGCTGATGCTGTTCATCCTGATCATCCCGCCGTGCTTCGCGTCCCTTGCCACCATCAGGGCTGAGCTCGGCTGGGGATGGCTGCTCTTCGAGGTGGCCTTCATGCTGACGCTCGGATGGACCATAGCCTTCGCGGTGTTCAGGATTGGTCTGCTTCTTGGTCTTGGCTGACTTTGAAACGCTCGACGCCCGCTTCGACCCTTGCCAGTAATTGAGCATTCTTGGCGCCCAGCTCGTTTACCTTTTCTGTCACGGCCTTGATATCGTCCGAGTCCCGGCCGATTTCCTCCATGCTGTGCTTGAGTTCCTCGGTAACCTGCAGCAAGGCATGCATCTCTTCACCGGCGACCGACGCGCCTTGCGTCATCTCGGAGGATGCGCCTCGGACCTCATCGGTAATGTCGCGAATAATCGACAGAGCCTCGAGCACATGTTTCGACCCGGCACCCTGCTCGGCCATCGCGGCCTTTATCTCTATCTCCAGTTCGCCGACCCGACGGACCTGGTCGACGATATTGCCAAACGCGTGTTCCGCGTCGGCCGTAGACACGACGACCTGGTCGATTCCGCCTCGAATGCCGCCGATGCTGGCCGCTATTTCCTTGGATCGAGCCTGCGACAGTTCGGCCAGGTTCCGTATCTCGTCGGCGACCACGGCGAATCCCGCGCCCGCGTCCCCGGCGTGAGCCGCCTCGATCGCGGCATTCATCGCCAGCAGGTTGGTCTGGGCGGAGATGGACTGAATCACCTTGTTCGCGTCCATCAAACCCTGCGAACGGGTCGATATCTCCTTGACCAGTTGCGATACGCCTGATAGCTTGCCCCTGCCCGCATCGGATGCCTCTATCAGAAGGTTCATGTAATCGCCGAATGAACTGACATTCTTGCCTATCGATCCTATCGCTCCAACCAATTCTTCTATCGAAGCGGATGACTCGGCAACGCCGACTTTCTGGCGCTCTATCATCGTATCGAGCGACTCGATATTCCGGGCTATCTGCTCTACCGATGACGATACTTCCTCAACACTTGCCGCCTGGTTGAGCGCGCGCTGGATGACACCGTCGATCGATTGATCAATGCGATGCGCGGCGTCGCTGGCAGCGATCATTCCCTCATCAAGTTCCTTGTAGCCGGCCTTGAGTTCAGAGACAGCACGTTTGGTGTCGCCGATAATCCCGGCTAGCTTCTCGGCAAATTTGTCGAAGGAGCGCGCCAATGCGCCGATCTCGTCCTTCGTGCCTATACCAAGCCGCTTGGTAAGGTCACCGTCGCCCTCGGCAATGCCCTTGAGCAGGGCTCCAGCCTGCAAAGCGGGCCTGGCAACCTTGCCCGCGACAATCATCGTTACACCAAACTGCGCAAGCAAGACCGCGGCAAACGTGGCCAGCAGCATAACCATCAGCGTCGTTGCCCCGGAAGCTGCCCTTATCGTCGCCATTGGCGTCTCGACGAGCAGCGACCATGGAGCGCCAGTATCAGAGACGCGAACCGGCGTATATATTCGAATGTATTCAGCGCCTGTTCCATCATAACTGAAATGCGACACATGCTGTTCACCAGCCCTCACGGCCTTGGCCTCTTCTCCCCGCGAGGCGTCAATACTGATGATCGATCGACCGACATACTCAGGATTGTCCGCTTCAAGAAATATATAATCGTTGTCGAGCAGAGAGAACGCTGAGCCTGTCTGCATGCTTATCGCGTTGATCAGACGGGTTATTGTTACAGCTTCAATCTCGATGCCAACAACCCCGACCGATTTACCGTCTTCTATCACCGGCGAGGCAATGCTGAACACGAGACCCGCCGTGGTATCGTCGGACCGGCGGTAAGGGCCAACGATGGACGACGCCAGTCTGGTATACGGCACGATGAAACGCTTGTCGGTGCGGGATGAATCGAGCAGGGCCACCAGCCCTGCCGCGTTTGTGCCCTTTACATATTCGGCGCAGAATGATCCACCATCGCTGCCATAATTCGAACCCACGAATTGTGCATCGAGGGAATCGATCGATGCAGGAACCCATGCAGTCCAGGCGGAGCGATAGTCGGTATTGCGCTCTGCTACTGACTTGAGCACCGAACCAAAGTAGACGCGGCGCTGAGCCTCGGCAACCGCTGCATAATCACTGAATATGTCAGCCATAGTGCGGGCAGTTGCAAAAGGGCCCTCAAGCAATGCTTCTATGCTGTATGCATAGCGCTCCGCGGCCGATGTGGCTTGTCGCTCGGCCGACGCTATTGCTGTCTTCACGGTTGTTGTAACGGCTATCGCGGCTGCGCTGCCGAACAGGATAGCGGAAACGGTTAGGACGGGAACAAGAATCTTGAATCGAATATTCACGGTACTACCTCGAGGCAACAGTATATCCCAAAACGGCGTTTCGTGGTCAAACTTGCGTTATCCTGACTGATGTCGTATGCTGATCCTGTGCAAAATATCCGCGCGATGTCACGATTATCACTGTCGACTGTATGCATACTGAAGATTGCTACCGCTCTGTTGCTCTGCATCGCAACAAGTATGGTGCATGGAGATGAGCGGACATTGCGAGTTTCGATCGATGCCGGATTCCCGCCATTCGAGTACATCGATGAGACGGGCAAGCCATCCGGCTTCGTAGTCGACATAATCAATCAGCTCGCAAGTGACCAGAAATTCTCTGTTGAATATACGCCCGCGACACCAATATCGGCGAAAGCCATGTTGGGAAAAGGCACCATCGATATGCAGGCCATAATGTATTCCGATATCAATCCTTCCTACGCCGCTACAGTCTCCACTCCACTCTGCTACACCAGCTACAGTGTCGTAGTCCGAGTCGGTTCCGATATCCACGATAATACCGACATCAGAAACCATAGCATCGCGACCCGAATGGGAGACTTGGCCCAGACTGCGGGCTCCATACCTGGATCAAGGATAATTGCGTTCGACGACTGGACCGCCATGCTCACCTCAGTCATCAACGGTTCAGCAGACTGTGCAATCGTCCCTACGATAATAGGATCACGGCTGTTGCTGGAACAGTCGATGCGAACACTGACGATGATCGGTCCCGCGCTGTGGCATACTACCTACCGGTTGGCATTCCATACTGGAGACATAGCACTTTCGAACCTCGTCGATAGCGGACTTGCCATGATGCGAGACAGCGGCACCATGGACAGGATCAGCGTTCGTTGGCTCTCTATCCAGAAGGCGCCGAGCACGTCTGCTATCTCGGGTGCGGTCCTAGCCATTCTTGCCGCGACTTTGACAATCGCGGCAGTTGCGGTGGCGTGGGCATTGGTCCTACGCAAGCGACTCGCGAATATCACGACCGTAGCGATACCCATGCCCCAGGCAGACAGTTCGCCCATGGTACATCCACATGAAGCCAACGACCAAGCGGACGAGCCCAAGCAACACGAGGACGATATGTCGACAGAGAATACCAAGCTGATCGCGTGCCTGAGTCGTGAGCTCAGAACGCCACTGCTTGGCGTCTCGGGGGCGCTGGAAATGCTCAAACCCGCCCATCTTGCGCCGGAAGACCACCAGACACTCGAAATGGCCATGTCATCGCTCAGGCAGCTCGGACGCATCATGGACACCCTCGACGATGTCGTAGACGCAAAGAACGGATCAATGCACGTCCAGATGAGCGAATTTCAATATGCGGAATTTGCTCAAACCATAGAGAGCCAGATACGACAGGCCGCCGAGGTTCGCGGACTTACCTTCAGGTGTACTATCCAGGGCTCCAATCAATACATCGTCTCGGACAGCGAACGAATTACCCAAATCATACGCAATCTGTGCGACAACTCGATACAGTTCACCGAGCATGGAGAGATTGATCTCGTTCTGGCTCTGATGTCGGATGCTCTTCACATTGTTGTAAGAGATACAGGACCAGGCTTGCCGGAAGATGTGCGCCATGAGCTCTTTATGCCTCGATACAAGGATGAACAGGGCAATCCAGCCGCTAAACTAGGCCTTGGATTGGCCCTGGCCAAGGCTATAGTCGATGCATTGCGCGGGTCGATAGGCTATACCAGCAAGCCGAACCATGGAACCGAGTTCGAGGTCATCATACCCGTCTTGGCCGGATCAAAGCCCATTCCGGCGGAGACGCAGGCCCTCATGGAGACACCGCCGGTACATAGCCACCACGGCCGAGCGATAATTGCAGAAGACGAGGCAATCAACCGCCTCTATCTGAAGCGCGTTCTCGAGCTTTCCGGCTATCAGGTGGCCCAGGCACCTAACGGCGCCATAGCGTTGGAAACAGCGCTGCAAGATTCGTGGGATTTTATTCTGATGGATGTCAGCATGCCCAGAATGGATGGCCTCGAAGCCACCAGGCGCATACGAGCACACGAAATCGGCCGTCAAGGCCAGCGTACTCCCATTATTGCCTTGACAGCACACGCGTACACAGAAGACAGGCAAGCCTGTGCGCAAGCCGGCATGGATGGCTTCCTCTCCAAGCCCTTCACCGAGACTGCTCTCTGGACTGAAATCCATCGGGTTCTTGCTTCACTTCAGCCCGCCCCTCATCCCCAGTAACCACACCACCTGCCGCAATCTTTCGCGTGACCTGGGATCAACCACAGCAAGCACTCTTTTTTATGCCAGGTTAAAACAACCCAATACCGGCTCCCTCGCCCGCGAAGCGTGGCGCCCATACCAGATCCGTGAAACAAGCCTTTTTCCTTTTTCCGGGTGCAGATACGCGAAGCGCCCCCGTTTGGGTCCCGCCGGTGTGCTACCGCACATCAAGGGT
>DATKVB010000020.1:0-70973 GCA_035530295.1 bacterium
CGTGCACGCGGAGGTGGCCGGCATCGACCGCGGATCGATCAGGGCACAGCTTGCCAGGCTGTACACCGACCGGCCGTTCATCAGCCAGCACAAACCAAATGATGAGGCCGCAAGGATTTGGCTCAAGCGGGCCGCCACTCCGCTGAAAGAGAAGCCGGACCGACTTCCCACGTATGCCGGGACGGGGTGGATGCAGGGTTCGACGAACTAACCTTGTTTTACTTAACAACCGTATAGTACAATAAACTATGGGAACGATTCTTGTCGGCACATCGGGCTACCGCTACAACGAATGGGTGGGGCCAGTCTATCCGGTCGCCAGCGCCAGGGAAGGCCTCCTGGCACGCTATGCGTCGGTGTTTCCCACGGTAGAGCTCAACGAGACGTTCTACTGCATGCCGACGGCCGAGCGGCTGGGTAGACTGGTGGCCGAGGCGGGGCCGACCCTGTCATTCTCGGTCAAGGCCAACGAGGCGTTGACCCACCGTATCGACCAGTCGACCTGGAAGGACACCGCGCGCCTGTTTGCAGGCGCTCTTGAGCCGCTGGCTGCGGCGGGCCGGCTCAAGGCGGTGCTGCTGCAGTTTCCGGCGGCGTTCGACTACGATGTCGATGACAGGCGCTACCTGGACGCCCTGCTTGGCGCCCTGTCGGATCTGCCCGTGGCGGTGGAATTCCGCAACGCCGGATGGTACAACAACCGCGTGTTCGACTCGCTGCGCGCCCGCTCGGTCGCCATCGCGTCACTCGACCTGCCCGAACTCAAGGGCCTGCCTCCCGTCATCGATGTGGTTACCGCGCCCCTTGCCTACATACGCCTGCATGGCCGCAACGCCCGCGCCTGGTGGGGCTCGGACGCCGCGTCGCGTTACGACTACCTCTATACCGAGGAGGAGCTGGAGGCCTGGGCCGCCAGGGTGCGCGGCATCGCGACCCGGGCCGATACGGTACTGGTCTACTTCAACAACTACCGGCGCGGCCAGTCGGTCGGCAACGCCAGGACCCTGGCCGCCATCCTTGCCAGTCAGAGGGTCATCTCGGAAGGCACGGCATGAGTGTCAGAGCGAGCGCCAGAGCGAGCACGGTTGTCCACCTGAACGTCGCCAACTTCCAGGCCGCTGTCGCCATATCCAGGGACCGAAGCCTTGCGGGCAAGCCGTTCATCATCGCGGGAGCAAGCTCGGCGGCCAGGGCCATTGTGCTGGGCCTGTCACAGAAGGCTCGGGATGAGGGGCTGGCCGTCGGCATGAGCCTGGTCGCGGCGCAGCGGCTCGTGCCCGGCCTCGTCATGATGCCGCCGGACCCCGCGGCATGCGCTCTGGCGGAGTCCGGGATGACGCGGATAGCCGCGCGCTGGGCGCCTCTCGTGCAGAATGACTCGGGCGGCCATCTCTTTCTGGACCTCGCCGGCACCGAGCGGATATTCGGCCCGGCGATGGATTGCGCCGTTCGCATCCGCAACGAGATAGCCGACACGCTGGGCCTTGAACCGGCGGTCGCGGTCGCGGCCAACAGGCTCGTGGCCAAGGTCGCGGCACGGAGCATCAGACCCGTCGGCGTTGCCTACGTGAGGAGCGGTGACGAGGCCGCCTTCCTGTCGCCGCAGGATGCCGTCTTGCTGCCTGGCGTCGGACCGGCACTGTCCCGCGTGCTCTCCGTTGCCGGCATCCACGAGATAGGCCAGCTCGCCGCGCTGTCCGATTTCGAGGCGGTGGCACTGTTCGGCAAGCGCGGCCTGGCTCTCAGGGACGCCGCTCTCGGCATAGACCCGACGCCGGTCGCCCCAGGATGTCTCGGGGAGCGCGTCATCAGGCGCAGGGTGGATTTTGGGGCTGACCAGCTTGACGCGCGTGTCATCAGGGCCGCGCTCATCGCCGCCACCGAGGACGCCGGGCTCGAGCTCAGGCGCTCGCTCCTGGCCGCCAGGCGTCTCCTTGTAGCCGTACAGTACGCCGACGGCTGCCGTGCCGAGGCGACCGAGCGCGGCGGCGCGGACTGGACACTGGATGACGAACTGCGCGCCGCCGCCGACCGGGCCTTCGATCGTGCCGCCACGCGCAGGGTACGGCTGCGCGCACTCGCTATTGAACTGTCCGTGCTGGCTCCAGCTCGGCGGGAGCCGGACCTCTTCGTCCCGGAGGGCCAGGGCCGAATGCAACGCCTGCAGTCCGCCGTCGACGCCGCGAGGACGCGCTTCGGCCCGGCCGCCGTCACGCGGGCAAGCGCCATAGTCGCAAACCGCGATAGCGTCCACCTCATAGGCGGTCGCCGATGACGGAGCCCGTACCGTGAACGGCGTCCGCCTGGGTCTGCGCTCGGCCTACTCGCTGCTGTACGGCACGCGCAGCCCTGCCGACATATGCGAACGCGCCGCGGCGTACGGCGCCAGGGCCATCGCCATCACCGACCGGGGCAATCTGTACGGCCTTCACTCCATAGTCGAGGCGGCGCGCGACACTGGCCTCAAACCCATCATCGGTGCCGAGCTCGGCGCCGGCAGCGGGCAAGGCTCTGGTGGTCGTGTCTTCGTGTTCGTACGCGACCGCGCCGGTTTCGCGCGGCTCTGCGAGTGCCTGTCGGCCTCCAGCGCCGCCAAGGAGGCCGACGCGACAGCCGGCTTCGACCTGGTACAGGCCCTGCGCGACGACTCGGGCGGACTCGTGCTGGCCTCTGACTCACCGGAAATCATCGGGGCACTCGCCGGCCGCGTGCCGAACCTGTTCGCCGCGGTCACCCCCTCCTCGGTCACCGCCGTCCGGGAGGCCCGCCGCCTCGGCGTGCCACTGGTGGCCATCGACGATGCAACCTTCCTGGACCCGGAAGACCGGGCCACCCACGAGGTGCTCCGCGCGATGGCGCTCGGCAAGACCGTGGGCACTATAGTCGCAAGCGACCTTGCACCCGGTGGCCCCGACGGAGGACTCTTTCTGACCGCGGAGGAATTGGAGCGTCGGCTGGTATCATGGCCGGACGCCCTGGCCGCGACATCGAAAATTGCAGCCCTGTGCCCCTTCGACACCGTCTTTGACGGCTTTGTGTTTCCTGAATACAAGTCAGGCGACGACGATCCTGGCACGGTACTGCGCGCGCGCGTCATGGACGGGGCCGAGCGCCGCTACGGAGAGCTGTCCGACGGCATCATCGGCCGCATCGACTATGAGCTCGACATCATCGGGCGCAAGGGCTTTGCGCCATACTTCCTCGTGATGGACGACATCGTCGCCATGTCCAGCCGCACCTGCGGCCGCGGCTCCGGCGCGGCATCCATCGTCGCATACGCCCTGGGCATAACCAACGTCGACCCCATAGCCTACAACCTGTACTTCGAGCGCTTCCTGACCATGTCGCGCCCCGATCCGCCTGACATCGATGTAGACTTTGCGTGGGATGAACGGCCAGCCTTGATGCGTCGTGTCATCGAGCGATTTGGAGCCGACCGCTGCGCCCGCGTCGCCAACCACACCATGTTCCGTCCGCGTTCCGCCTTCCGTGAAGTCGCCAAGGCCTATGGCTTTTCCGATAGCGAGATATCGAGGCGGGAACATCGGCTCGAGGCTCAGGGATCAGCGCCTGATGATGTGGACCCGCCGTGGGACGAGATACTCGCCATCGCGCGCCGCATGACTGGCCTGCCACGGGGGCTGTCGATGCACTGCGGCGGCCTTGTGATAGCGCCGGGACCGCTGCGGCGCTATGCCCCTGTCGAGCGCTCCGCGGAGGGATTTCCGCTCCTGGCCTGGGAGAAGGACGGCGCCGAGGCGGCGGGCCTCGTCAAGCTGGATCTCCTGGGCAACCGGTCGCTTGCGGTGATACGCGACGCTCTGGCCAACCTGCGCGAAGAAGGAATCGATATCGATGAGGCGCTATGGCGCCCGGCCGAGGATGCTCAGACGGTCGCGGCCCTGGCCCGCGGCGACTCGATGGGCGTCTTCTATATCGAATCACCCGCGATGCGGCAGCTCCAGCGCAAGACCGGCGCCGGCGATTTCGACCATATTGTCATCCACAGCTCGATCATACGGCCAGCGGCCAACAAGCTGATATCGGAGTACGTGCGGCGGCTTAAGGGCGCGCCATGGCAGCCGCTACATCCGCGCCTGGCGGGAATACTCGACGAGACGCTTGGCATTGTTTGCTACCAGGAGGATGTGTCCAAGGTCGCCATCGCCCTGGCCGGCTTTAACGAGGACCAGGCGGACCGCCTGCGCAAGGTAATATCGAAGAAGGCCGGCGAGGCCAAGCTGGCTGAATACCGGGACCGGTTCTTTGCCGGTTGTGACCGGAACGGCGTCGACATGGCGACGACACAGACGGCCTGGGATATGCTGCTGTCGTTCGACGGCTACTCGTTCTGCAAGCCGCACAGCGCTTCGTACGCCATGGTATCGTTCCAATCAGCCTGGCTCAGGGTACACCACCCGGCCGCCTTCATGGCCGCGGTGCTGGCCAACCAGGGCGGCTACTACCGCCCCCACGCCTACATCAGCGAGGCGCGGCGGATGGGGCTAAAAGTGGCCGGGCCCGACGTCAACACGAGCCTCTGGGCTTACCGGGGTCAGGCGGATACCGTGCTGGTCGGCCTCTCGGCAATCGCTGGCCTGTCGCGGACCGCCGCCGATTCCATAGTTGACGAACGTGGGAGGGGCGGGCCCTACGCCGATCTTGCCGACTTTTCGCTGCGTATGCGCCCGCACCTGTGCAGGCCAGCCAGGGATGACCTGGTTGCTCTGGTTGCCGCGGGAGCGTTCGACTCGCTGGCACCATCCGACAGCCGCTCCGCCCAGATTCGGGCCCTTCTGTGCGCCGAACCCGTCGCATTTCCCCCGGCAGCGGCCGCTCAAACGGCAGGCACCGCGATCCAGGGTGAGCTTTTCGCGCCAGCCGAACGCCCAGGCCCCCCACACGGGCGCCCCGCGGCGGCCATGCAGACGGCTAGGCCTCGCAACACCGAAAAGGAGCTGCGCGACGAGTTCGAGGCGCTGGGTTTCCTGCGCGACCGTCATCCATTGGCCCTCTGGGGCCAGGCCATCGCGCGCGTCAGGCGCATCAAGGCCCGTGACATACCCATGCATGTCGGCCGGCGGGTCACCCTGATAGGCTGGCCCATAACACAAAAGGAAGTGTTCACCTCCGGCGGCCTTGTGATGGACTTTGTCAGCCTGGAAGACGAGACAGCCCTGTACGAGACGGTGCTGTTCCCCGAGGCGTACACCCGCTGGAGACACATGCTCTTCTCGCCGCAACCCCTGATAGTCAGCGGCCTCGTCTGCGATGATCAGGGAGCACTCTCGATCCAGGTCAGCACCCTGGCCCCGCTCGATGCGCCCGTGTCGATGATTGATGGCAAGTAGTTCCTCGAAGCTTGTTGCAGCCGGATCTGGACTGTCATCGCTTGTATCGGCGTACCAGAGGACAGCCACTACTGGTATGGAATTTGCCCCGCCAACAAGCTTCGTGAAACTACATTCACGGCACGCAGACATACCAGGCGGCGCGCTTGCCCACCCTGACGACGCGTACATCGGTGAACACCGAGCGCATGTCATCGAGCCCGGTGCGGATGAAGTTGAAGTAGTCGCCACCTTCAAGGTATTCGATGATGCTGGTCGGCAGATGACGGTCAGCGGTGTAGTCGTGGAACAGGACGACCCCGCGCGACAGCCGCCTGGCTTCACGGAACAGCGCGATGCGATCGTCAGTGCGGAGGCCATGAGCCACATACGCGGCGCTGACCAGATCGAATGATCGATCGGGATACGCAAGCCCCTTGAGCACGTCCCCGACGGTGCATCCAACGCCCTTGGACCGCGCCTGTTCGATCATGCCCTGGGCCACATCGACGCCGCGCACGTCCCAGCCCGCCGCGCGCAAGGCCGCGGTGAACGCGCCAGTTCCGCAGCCCAGATCGAGGGCCAACTTGCCGGCCGGATCCGGAAGAAAACCCCTGCCTATCTCGAAGCACGCAGAATAGGATTGCGTCTGTCCAGCAAAAAACCAGGCGTACGGCACGGATATGCGCTGGAACAGCCGGGCATGTCGCTGGCTGTGGGTCATTGTCATCATTGGCTCCTTGAATATATCGTCTCACTATTATATATGATACTGCTTATATTCTTGGCACTGAACAGGGGGATTCACATGGCTAGAGCGTCGCACAGCATAACCGCCTTCCTGGCAGACAGGCGCAGATGGATACAGGGCATCGTGGCACTTGCAGTATATGGCGCCATGTCGTTCCTGGGCATCAGTATATGGTGGATCCTTGGCACCGGCATCCTGACAGGTGTCATCTTTGGCAAGGTATTCTGCCGTTGGGCCTGCCCCATCGGATTCATGATGGAAATAGTCACTGGACTGGGCGGCGTCAACGGCAAATTCCAGGGCATGTACCAGTACCACAAACTGGGTTGCCCCATAGCATGGGTTTCCGGAGCGCTGAACAAATTCTCCCTGTTCAGGGTACGCATCGACGAGTCGAGCTGCTCCAGGTGCGGACTATGCGACAAGGTATGCTACCTTTCGACACTGGAGCCGGCACAGTTCAGCCTGTTCAGGAAGGACAAGGAGCGACCCGCCGACGCGTACGCATGCTCCAAGTGCCTGGCCTGCGTCAGCGCCTGCCCCACCGGTAGCCTGTCGTATACGCCGCGGACACACTGAGCGGCTGGAGCCGCGCCACAACTACTTCTGGGTGCTGACAAGGAATCTGGCCGTCGCCTCGGCGGCCAGCGCTCCTGACTCATCGTAAACCGCGCCGTGGGTCGAGAGGATGCGGCCCTTGGTCTCGACAACCCTGCCCGCGATCCTGACTCTGGTACCCGTCTCGACAGGCTTCTTGAACCGCACCGTCATCTCGGCTGTCACCGCCGTCCTGTCTACCGGGGAATCCGCGACATGGATGCAGGCGTGGGCCATCGCCTCGTCCAGCAGCATCGACAGGAAGCCGCCATGCGTCATGCTCTTCCAGCCCGAGAAGTACTCCGGTACGACGAGCGAGGCTTCGGCCTCCCCGCTGACGGGATACAAGAAGCGCAGGTGCAGTCCGTGCTCGTTCTGCGTTCCACAGCAGAAGCAGCCTGCATCGTTCTCTATGCTTTGTTCCATGCATGCCAGTATAGCAGGAATCCGGATATCATGATCAGCCATCCAGACCATAGCGCTTGATCCTGTACAGCATGGTGCGACGGCTTATGCCGAGCGCCTCGGCCGCTCTGGTCCTGTTGCCGCCGTGGCTGGCAAGCGCGCGTTCGATGGCCTCGCGCTCAAGATGGTCAAGCGATGTCACCAGCGGAGCGGCGGCGGCGCCCCGCGGTGCCGTTACGACTATCGCGGCCCTGTAGCCCGCGGGAAAATCCAGATCGCCGGCGCTTATCAGGTTGTCATCCGCGTATATAAGAGCGCGTTCGATGACATTCTCCAGCTCGCGGACGTTGCCAGGCCAGGAGTAGCCTGCAAGCGCCTCCTGCGCTTCACCAGAGAGACGGATGTCGCCCTTGCTCATGCGCGCCCGCAGCCTGGCAAGGAGATGCCCGGCAAGCATAGGAATGTCGTCACGGCGCTCGCGGAGCGGCGGGACTTCGACGCGCAGGACGTTGAGGCGATAGTACAGGTCCTCCCGGAAGCCGCCCTCGCGCACCATGGCCTCGATATCCCTGTTTGTCGCCGCCATGATGCGGGCTGGCACGGGAATGTCGCGCGTACCGCCGAGTCGCCGTACTGTTCGCTCCTGGAGCACCCGGAGCATCTTCACCTGGAGCCTGACTGGCATTTCTCCAATCTCGTCAAGAAAAAGCGTGCCCGAACCGGCCAACTCGAAGAGACCCGGCTTGCGCGCCTCCGCGCCGGTGAACGAGCCCTTCTCGTGGCCGAACAGCTCACTCTCCATCAGGCTCTCGTGGATGCCGCCGATGTTGACAGCCACAAACGGTTCGCCCGATCGCGGTGACAGGGCGTGTATCTCCCTGGCGACGACTTCCTTGCCCGACCCGCTTTCTCCGGTGATAAGGACGGTGGCGTCGCTGCCCGCAAGCTTCTCGATGTCATGACGAAGAGAACGCATAGCGACGCCATCGCCAATCAACCGTGACTCTGCAGGTCCAGTTCTGAGGTCCACCTCGACCTTGTCTTCCAAACGCCGGCTGGCGATGGCCGTCTGGAGCTTGTGTATGAAGTCCTCCGGCTCGAACGGCTTTATAAGATAGTCGGTCGCCCCGGACTTGAGGGCCTTGATGGCGTCGCGTATCTCGCCCAGCGCGGACATCATGAATATCGGGCACCGGATACCCTCGGCTCTTGCCTGTTCGAGCAACTCCTGGCCGCCCATCACCGGCATCCTGAGGTCGGTAACGATGGCGTCGAAGGGCTCCGCCCTGAGCATAGCCAACGCCTCGCAGCCGTCGGCGGCGACAACCGAGTCTATGCCGTCCAGCGAGAGCAGCCGCTGCAGAGACTCGCGGATATTGCGCTCGTCGTCGACTATCAGAATCCTCATGCCTTCGCCTCTATTCGGGGCAATTTGATGCGAGCGATGCAACCACCGCCTTCCCGCGGCTCCAGGGCTATGGTTCCGCCAGCGGCTTCCATGAAGCGCTTGCAGACGGCCAGTCCGATGCCGGTGCCACGGCTCTTGGTCGTAAAGAATGGATCAAAGGCGCGCCGAGCTGTGTCCTCGGTGATGCCCGCGCCTCGGTCCAGCACGTCGATGCGCACCGCCCCGTCGATGGACCGAATGTCTATCGCAAAATCGTCTTCGGAGCCACCACTCTCAAGCGCGTTGCGTACCAGGTTCTCCAGCACTGACCGGAGTCGTTCGGGATCGATATTCACCGATGCGGACGGACCCACAGCTGGCCGGAGCAAGTCACGGCCACAGAGCCTCCGGCCCACCTCCGCCGCTATGTCCCGTGGGTCGACCGGGACGGGCCTGCCCGCTGGATCGCGTAGATAGTCACCCACCCGATGGCTCAGGGCCGAGAGCCGTTCGACCTCCTCATTGATGATGCCGATCTCTCGCATGGCCGACTCGGGGCATGTCTTCTCCAGGATCCTGGTCTGCAGGCGGATGGACAACAGGGGATTCTTGATCTCATGCGCCAGCGTGCTCGCGGCGGTTCCGAGGACAACAAGGCTTCGCTGTCCCTCGAGACGCTTTCGGTATTCAGCATTGCGCACGATCAAGAGACGAACAAAAAACACCAGCGCAGCGATCGCCAGCTCCACGACTGGAAGCAACACATCCGCGGTCCGGCGGTTTCTCCAGTATATAGGCTGGCTCACCTCAAGATAGATGGTCTCGGCGTTGCGCAAGGTAGTGAAGAAGAAGGTGCTCGATATGGGTTCGGCCTGGCGGCCGCTCTCGGCTGGCCTCGGTTCGACATTGCGCTCATGATCATGTGGTGGCGGCGGACCGACCCGGAAAGGCGACAGGACGAGCGCCACCGCATCGTTCTGTGGCATGTCCATATAGCCATGTTCGGGCTCGACAGCTACGGCACCGCCGGTTTCATTCAGAAAGCCGCCGGGCAAATAGGAAGCCGGGACGGCGCCCCAGTCATAGAGGCGAGTCCCGTCGCTGGCATATGCCCCGATTCCACGCACCTTCTGCCGGAGCGATGGGCTGCTCTCGATTGTCTCGCCAAAATCAAGATGGTCGCGAAGCCCCGCAAGCAGGACGCTGAAGGTCCGCTCCACGTCATTGCGGCTCTCCAGCCTGTCCTTCTGGGCAATGCCGTCGGCTATGATGATAGCCAGGCCCGAGAGCGCCATAAAGGCGACTATGGCAAGTCCCATCGAGGCGTACCACGTTCTGTCATGCCTCATCTGCGCTCCCCTCCGGCTACGATCATGGTATTGACGATATGATCCGGTCTTCACTCTCCAGCCCCACCAGCCCCCGAAGCTCGGAGAGAGACGAAAGGAAATCATACCGCGCGGCTATCAGCGCGTTCCTGTCTGCGCTGACAAGAGCTTCGCTGGCCGACAGATCCGAGGCCGACGCCGCCGACAGCCTGAACTTCTCGAGCGTGCGCTGATAGCCGCTGTTGGCATATTCGAGAGCCTTGGCCGACGACCCTATGGAGCGGGCCGCGGACTCAAGCCCGTTGACCGCCACGTCTATGTCCAGCGACAGACTCCTGGCCCCGTCCTGACCATCGAGCGCGGCGCTCTCCACCGCAACCCTGGCGGAAGCAACGCCATTAGCAGCGTTCCATGGGTCCAGACTCAGCGTGCCTGACAGCGTAACCGTCCCGGCGCCAGTATAGAATCCGTCCACCGCGCCCCAACCGACGCTTTGCGACAACCCGACGGCAAGGGTCGGCGCGTACGCGCTCTTCGCGGCTTCAACCGCGATTGTAGCCTTCTCGGTCTCGAGCGCATAGCTCGCCAGGGCGGGATTCCCGGCCGCGGCCAGAGCGAAGAGCGCCTTCGAGAAGGCGTTGGTGGCGGTATCATCGAGGCCGGAAAGCCTCGCGAGCAGGCCTTGATAGCCTGAAAAGTCTACCGGCTTCAACTCGGGCAGTGCCGAAAGCCCCGTCAGCGAGGCGAGCCTGGCACGCGCCGATGCAAGGGCCTTCTGTGCCTTGGTCAGCAGGGTCTGGTTGGCGGCGGATTCCGCCTCGGCCTGCAGGTAGTCGGATTCGGCCATGATGCCGACCTCTGCCTTGGCCTTGGCTATGCCAAGCCGCAGCGTCGCGGCATCCAGGTCAGCCTGTGCCGCGTCCACGCTGGCGGCCGCCTTCTGTACATCATAGAATGCCGCGTCGGCCTGACCGACAACAGCCACCCTGGCTGCGCGGACCGCCTCGGCGGCGACCCGCACAGCCACCCCGCCACTCCTGACAAGCGCGACCTGTTTGCCGCCGTCATAGATTGTCTGCGTCGCTGACAGCTTGACCGTGGCACCAAGGCTGTCGGTCAGGCTGCCGGCGCCGGTATAGTCCAGAGAACTCCCCGCAGAAGTCGAAATGGACGGCAAGAGCTTATACGATTGAGCCTTCTCGGCCAATGCGGCAGAATCATAGGCCAGCACCGCCTTGCGGAGGCTAGCGGAGGCCGCCAGGGCCTGTGTACGGACGGATGCGAGATCGAGACTTCCCTGCGCCACAACAGACACAGGTAAGAAACTGACCACCAGCATGGCACTCAGCAGCACTCGTATCGATACTTTCATGGTAACTCCTGTCATTCGTAACGCAACGCGTCAATGGGATACAGATTGGCAGCCTTGCGCGCTGGATAGAAACCAAAGAAGACGCCGACGGCACCCGCGAAACCCACGGAGGCGGCTATCACCGCCGGACTTATGATCGTCGGCATGCTCATGAAGGTCGAAAGCACCCACGAGAGTGCCAAGGCCAGCGATATGCCGAGGAACCCGCCCAGAAGACTCAGAATCACTGACTCGGCAAGGAACTGCAGCAGTATGTCCTTCTTGCGGGCGCCCACCGACATGCGTATGCCTATCTCGCGCGTGCGCTCGGTCACCGACACCAGCATGATGTTCATGATGCCGATGCCACCCACGATAAGCGATACACCGGCTATGGCCGCGAGCAGCGATGTGAGCGTCTTGGCGGTCTGCGAGGCCGTCGCGATGATCTCGGACTGGTTCATCACATCAAAGTCATTGTCGCTGCCATCGGACAGGCGGTGCGATTCCCTGAGGATCGCGGTGACCTCGGCCTGAGCCGCGTCCATCAGATCCTCACGGACAACGCTCATCTCTATGGCCTGTATCTTGCCGTCCCGGAGGAGCCTGGTGACAGCGGTATCCAGTGGCACCATCACGACGTCATCCTGGTCGTTGCCGTTGTTGCCGGAGCCCTTGCTCTTGAGCACGCCGACGATGGTGAACGGTGTGGTACCGATGCGCACCGGCTTGCCGAGCGGGTCCTCATCGCCGAAGAGCTTGGTAGCCACCGTGGAACCAATGACCAGGACCTTGGCTCGCCTGGCCAGGTCACGGTCGGTAAAGAACTCACCGGAGCCGATCGCCCAGTTCTTTATGACCATGTAATCGGGTTCCACGCCATAGACTGTCGTGGACCAATAGCCGCTGCCGCCGACCACCTTGGACGACAACCGGACTTCTCCTGAGATGGCGGACAGGTAGCTGGCTTCGTTGCGCAGCTTCGTGACATCGGCCATCGTCATCCTGTTTGCCTCGCGCGGGCCTCGTGGCGGCATGACCATCAGCAGGTTCGTCCCCATCGATTCTATCTGCTTCTTTATCTGCGCCTGGGAACCGGAGCCTATGGCGACCATTACGATCACCGAGCAGACCCCGATGATGATACCCAGCGAAGTCAGGAAGCTCCTCATCTTGTTGCGGAATATGGATCGCGCCGATGCGCTGGCAAGCTTTCCCACGGTCATGACGCGACCTCCTCCGCGGCCAGCGCCGCGTGACGTTCCTTCCAGTCGGCGAGGTCCAGAGCCGCGTTGTGGCGCAGAGCCACCGGCCTGTCGGAGACTATGGCTCCGTCGCGCATCGTTATGACGCGCCGCGTATACGAAGCGACCTCGGGTTCATGCGTCACCATCACTATGGTCTTGCCGCGCTCGTTCAGCTCCTGGAACAGGCTCATGATCTCCAGCGACATCTCGGTGTCCAGGTTTCCCGTGGGCTCGTCCGCCAGTATGAACGCCGGATCGGTGACCATCGCCCTGGCTATGGCGACACGCTGCTGCTGGCCGCCGGAAAGCTGATTGGGCTTGTGGTCGAGCCGGCTTCCGAGCCCGACCCCGACCAGAGCCGCCTCGGCGCGCTGCCTCCGGTCGATGGTGGAACCTGACCGATCGTAAAACAGCGGCAATTCGACGTTCTCCAGGGCACTCGTCCTGGAAAGCAGGTTGAAGCCCTGGAATACGAAGCCAATCTTGGCATTCCTGATGTCGGCAAACTCGTCGGAACTGGCCCGTGATGTCTCCAGCCCGTCGAGGACATAGCTGCCGGCTGTAGGCTTGTCCAGACAGCCCAGGGTGTTCATCAGTGTCGACTTGCCGGAGCCGGATGGCCCCATGATCGCCACGAACTCCCCGGACTCCACGTCCAGGTCTATGCCGCGGAGCGCCTTGACGGTGATGTCGCCCAGAATGTAATGCCGCTTGATGCCGCGCAGTTCGATTATTGCCATGATTACTGTACCTTTACCTTGAGTATGACCCTGGATCCTTCGAGGTCATCGGCATCGATCAACTCGGTGCCCGAATCATCGCTGGCGCCGACTCCGACGAGCCGCACGGCCAGCTTGCCTGCTTCATCGACATACCACAGTGTCTTCCTGGCCACGGCCGGGGTCGCGCTGGCGCTTGCCGCAGTGGCAGACGTCGTCGTCCCGCGGCCATTTCCACCCATCTGTCCGGGTCCGCCAAATCCGGGTGGTCCACCGGCTCCAGGCATGGCGACACCCATCAGGCTGGAAAGGCCACCGGAGCTCTTGCTCTCCGCGGATGTCCCGGCCTCCGTCGCCTTCCAGGCGGCATCGAAACGGGCCAGCTCCTCGGATTTCTGCGCTTCTGTCAAGCCAGACAGGCCGGCCACGAAGGTTGCGCGCTGTATCTCGGCCGTTGACATGGTAGCCGGAGAGAACCGGAACGCCGCGCTCGGCACGATGAGCACATTGTCCTTCTTCTGCTTTATGAACTCGACATCGGCTGTCATGCCTGGCAACAGCGTTCCGGTTGGATTGCCCGCCAGGATGATGACGCTGTAGTACACGACGTTGTTTGATGTGTCAGGCACGAGGCGTATCTGCTTGACCGTACCGGTATACTCGACGCCGGGGTCGGCCTCCACAGTGAAGCGCACGGCCTGCCCACCATGGATGGAACCGATGTCCAGTTCATCAACTTGCGCCTCTATCTGCATGCTTGAGAGGTTGCCCGCTATCGTAAAGAGGCTTGACGATGTCGCGCTGGATCCGCCGACGACGGTCTGCCCCGCGTCGATGCTCCGCTCGAGCACGATGCCATCTATCGGCGAGGTGATGATCGCGTACTGGTTGATCTCGGTCTCGATTTCCTCGAGCGATGCCTGGGCGGAACGTAGCTCGGCCTTGCCTACATCGAGCTCGGACTGGGCGGTCTTGAGGTCATACTCGGACAAGAGCTGCTTCGCGAAGAGCGTCTGCGCGTTCTGCAGGGCCAGCGCCTGGAGGTCATAGGTTGCCTTGGCCTTGTCCACGGATGCCTGGGCTTCCCTGGCCTTGAGCCGCAACAAATCGGTATTGATTGTCGCCAGCACCTGGCCGGCGCGCACGTGATCGTTGTAGTCGACCTTGACGCTCTCGAGGCGCCCGCTCATCTGGGCGAGTACCGTGACTGACGAGACGACCGAGAGGGTGCCTGAACTCGTCACCACGCTCTCTATCGTGCCACGGCTGATGGTCGCAAAATCGTAGCTCTGGGTAGCCGTTCCCGCGTGAGCCTTGCTGCCCGAACTCAAGAGGACTATCGCGCTGGCGGTTACGATCACGGCTACGGCTGCTGTAAGCAATTTCCATTTCTTCATGGTGCGTTTTCTCCTTTGGATGCTTCCTTACACAGCAGGAACCGTGCCAAGATCGAGAGTCTCTGGGCGGCTCCATGGAGGATGACAGGACCATCCATGCACCGCACCGGCTGCCGATGGGAAGAAATAGGCGCGCATCAATTGCGCTGCGCAACTCCTGCGCAGCGGTCGTCATCCTATCCCCTTGACCCCGGCAACTGCCCGAACCTATAGTGGTGTCTCACAGCGACGACGAAGGGGAATCCGGTGAGATGCCGGAGCTAGCCCGTAACTGTATGCCTTGCGCCATGTCTCCCCGGGAGCCATGGACGTGTGGCAAGCCAGAATACCTTCCGTGCCGCCCTTTTCGTGGAACGCTTCGTGGTACAGGCGTAAAGCGATTGTCTTCGACGCGCTGCCAAGAGCGTCGCGGCCCATCGAGCTCACACCAATCAGGAACGTTCCTCCACATACGGCCAGCCGCGGTTCGTTGCCGCCCGGTCGAAATACCAGGAGGAATCGATGAGACGAACTGCAGCCATGGTCATGGCGCTGGCACTTGCCGCGTCCGTTCCGACGCCGTGGGCCCAGACGGCCCCGGCACTGAGCTTCAAGGACGCCCGCGGCATCACCGTGTCGCTGCCGGCCAAGGCCAGGCGCGTCGTGTCGCTATCGCCAGCGATAACAGAAATTCTGTACGCCGCTGGCGCCGGCCCTGCTGTGGTCGGCGTCACCACCTACTGCAACTTTCCGGCAGAGGCGCAGGCCGTGGCAAAGATCGGCGGCTTTTCTCCGAATACCGTCAGCGTCGAGGCAATAGTCGCGCTGAAGCCGGACCTGGTCGTCGGCGAGCTGTCGGCTCACGGCCAGCTGGCCGCCGAGTTCGAGCGCTCCGGCGTCAGGTTCGCCGCCCTGCCCCAGACCGATTTCGAGTCGGTATTCCAGGCAATCGAACTACTGGGCCGCGTGGCCGGTGACGAGCCAAAGTCGAAGGCCCTCGTCGCGTCGTTGCGGGCCAGGATGGATAACATCAGGACGAAGACCGCCGCAGTTCCAGCTGGCAAACGGCCCATCGTCTTCTGGGAAACCTGGGATGAACCATTGATGAGCGTCGGCCCCAAGTCGTTTACCGGCCAGATAATCGAGGCCGCCGGCGGCCGCAACTGCTTCCATGATTCCCAGGCCGACTGGCCGGTGGTCAGCTTCGAAGCGGTGCTGGCGCGCGATCCCGACTTCATCATGGCGGCCGACAGCCACGGCGCGGCCCTGACGCCTGAACGGCTGGCGCGCCGTCCTGGCTGGAGCGCCCTGAAGGCGGTCCGCTCCGGCCACGTTGTCCTGCTCGACGGCGATATAGTATCGAGGCCTGGGCCAAGGCTCGTTGACGCACTGGAGCGGATGGCAGCGGTTCTGTATCCCGAGTTGTTCAACTAGCATGAACCCGCAACGAAGTCGAACGTCTGTGGCCTATATGGGGCTGCTCGTTGTTCTGGCCGCGGTGTTCACCGCGTCACTGGCTCTGGGCGCCGTCAGGCTGAATCCAGCACGCGCCCTGGCGGCGTTGTTCGCGCCGGTGGATGCCCAGTCGGAGCCGGCGGCCGTGATAGCGAGGCTCAGGCTTGCGCGGACATGCCTTGCGGCCGCCGTCGGCGCGTCGCTCGCGGCCTCGGGTGCCGTATTCCAGGGACTATTCCGCAATCCGCTCGCCGACCCTTACGTGATAGGCAGCTCGGGTGGCTCGGCCTTCGGAGCGGTGTGCGCGATCGTGTTCGGCTCCGGCATCAGGGCGCTTGGCTTCTCGGCCATAGGCCTCGCCGCGTTCGCCGGCGGCCTTGCCGCGACGCTGGTTGTCTATCTGGTGGCAGGGGCGACCAGGCTGCGCTCCGACGCGTCCAGCCTCTTGCTGGCGGGCACCGCGCTTGGCTCTCTGTTCTCCGCCCTCGTTTCCGTGATGCTGGCGCTCAAGGATCAGGACCTGCACCAGGCCTGGTTCTGGCTGCTCGGCGGGTTTTCCGGTCGCGGGTTGCCAGAACTCGCCGCATCAGCGCCGGCACTGATCATCGGCTTCATAGCCGCGATGGCCTCGTCGCGGTCGCTCGACCTCCTGTCGGTCGGGGACGAGGAGGCGGCAAGCCTCGGCATGCGGCCGGTGCGCACACGTCTCATCGTGGGTGGCTTCGCCGCCCTGTCAGTATCGGCCGCGGTAGCTCTGGCCGGCGCGATTGGCTTCGTGGGGCTCATAGCGCCGCACCTGGCCAGACGGCTCGTCGGCCCGCGCCACATCGTGCTTATCCCCGCTGCGGCCCTGACCGGCGCTGCGCTGCTGGTCGTAGCCGACACCGTGGCGCGTACCGTCTTTGCCCCGGTGGAGATGCCCGTCGGCGCCATGACCGCGCTGATTGGCGCGCCGTTCTTCATCTGGAAGATAGCCCGCCGCGGACTCGAGGGTGTTCGATGAGCATTGCAGAGCAGCCGACCCCGTCGCTCGTCGAGGCGCGGAGCCTGTGTGCGGGATACGGGGACAGGATCGTCGTCAGGGATGCGTCATTCCGGATGCAGGCGGGGCTGCTCCTCGTCGTGCTCGGCCCGAACGGCTGTGGCAAAACCACACTCCTCAAGACATGCATAGGCCTCTTGCCCGCGCTGTCGGGCCAGATAAGCCTGGGCGAGCTGCCGGTCGCGTCGATGGACGCGCGGCGAAAGGCCAGGCTGGCGGCTTGGGTGCCACAAAGCGCCGAAGCCGTCTGGTCGTACCGATCGCGCGACATAATCGCCCAGGGTCGCTATTCCATTCGTGGCCCATTCGCCCCATTCGATCACGCCGATGAGGCGGCAATAGACAGGGCCATCGACGCGATGGACGTCCGCGCCTTCGTCGATCGTCCCATATCATCACTGTCGGGCGGCGAGGCCAGACGCGTGCTCATCGCGCGCGCGCTTGCCCAGGACACCCCCCTCTTGGTGCTCGATGAGCCGGCAGCCCACCTCGATCCTGGCAGGCAGATGGAACTGATGGAGCTGCTGGTAACGCTTGCCGGGTCGGGCAAGGCGGTGATGATAAGCGCCCATGATGTCAACGCCGCGAGGCGTTTCGCGGATGTGGCCCTGCTTGTCGGCGGCAACGGAGCCTCTGTCTTCGGCGAGCCAGACGACGTCCTGACACCTGACCGGCTGGAGGATGCCTACGACACCCATTTCATCCATGGGTCGCATGTCGATTATGGCAGCTATGTGCTGCCCGTCTCGCGCAGGCACAGGAAGGACTCGTGACCATGGACACCGATTCGATACGCGACGCGATCAGGGAGCGGCTTGACGACCTGACCAAGCCCAAAGGCAGCCTGGGCAAGCTGGAGGACTTCGCGGAAAAGCTGGCGCTTGTACAGGGGCTTGTCCCGCCGCGTGTCCGACGCAAGGCGGTTTTCGTGCTGGCGGGCGACCACGGCGTAGTCGACCAAGGAGTATCGCTGTACCCCAGAGCCGTGACAGCGCAGATGTTCCAGACTATCATGGCCGGCGGGGCGGGAATCAACGTGCTGTCGCGCGCGTGCGGCTTTGACGTGTACGCGGTCGACGCCGGGGTCGACGCAGACCTTCCCACCTGGCCCGAGCATGGGTCAGCCGGCACACCGGGCTGCTTTTCCATGAAGGCCGTACGCGGCACCAGGGACTTTTCCGCAGAGTCCGCCTTTACCGATGCCGAGTTCGAAGAGTGCATGCAAAACGGCATGAGGCTGTCCCGTTTTGCGGTAGATGAAGGCTACGATATTGTCGCGCTCGGCGACATGGGCATAGGCAACACGACCAGCGCCGCCGCCATCCTTGTCGCCTATGGATTTGATCCAGACATGATAATAGACCGGGGCACTGGCATCGATGACGCGATGCTCGAGCGAAAACGTCGCGTCATACTCGACGCGGTGCGGGCTCGCGGGCCGTTCGAGACGCCTGAATCGGTTGCCATCGCGCTCGGCGGTCCCGAGATCGTGACAGCCGCCGGTGTCATGCTCGGCCTCAAGGGCACGGGCGTCGCGTGCGTCCTTGACGGATTCCCGATCACGGCCGGAGCCGCCATAGCGTGGAAGATTGATCCTTCTGTGATCGGCTACCTCTTTGCGGGGCACCAGTCCAGGGTCAAGGGCCACAGACCGGTACTCGACGCGATGGGGCTTGAACCGGTGGTCGACCTGGGCATGAGGCTGGGAGAGGGCACCGGCGCCGTCATAGGCGGCTTTGTTGTCGAACTGGGCGCGAAGGTAGCAGGCCAGATGGCGCGCTTCTCTGAACTCGCCGTCTCAAGGGCCAACGCCGACGAGAAGGATTTCTAGAACCGGTGATGCCAAACTTGTTCATGGCTTGACCGCTTGCCTTCTGGCGTATAGCCTGCAGGCATGATCAAGAGAGCACTGCATACCATTATGGCGATGGCCTTGATGACAGGACCCATCGCGGCGCAAACCATAGTGCCTGTACGCGTCGTCGCGTCGACATCATGGACGGCTGCCTTTGCCAGGGCTGCCGGAGCCACTGACATCGTCACCATCGCGCCTCTCGAACTGAAGCATCCCCCTGAGTACGAGATCAAGCCATCCGACCTTGCGGCAGTAGCCGGAGCACAATTTCTGGTGCACTCCGGCTACGAGCGTTTCGCCAAGCGCCTCGCGGAGACCGCGGGGATCGACGGACTCACGATAGCGCAGGTTTACACCGACAACATCCCCGCGACGTTCAAATCCGAGGCGCACAAACTGGCGGTTCTTTTCGGCACGCTGCCCGCGTACGAGTCATGGGCAGCCAGGTTTGATACACTCACCGCATCGATGAAGATGGCCGTGTCGGAGGCATTTCCAGACAAACGGGTAGTGGCGCACGCCTACCTCAAGACCTACGCACAATGGCTTGGCTTTGATGTGGTGGGAACCTTTGGGCCGGGAGAACCATCGCCAGCGGTCCTGCTAGAACTGGCAAAGGCCAAGCCCGCTCTCATAATTGACAACTATCACAACCCGTCTGGCTCTTCGATAGTCGCCGCGACAGGAGCTCCTCTCGTGACACTCATCAATTTTCCGGGCAAGGATGGGACCAGGACCATAGAGGATGTCTTTGCGCTCAATCAGGCAGCCTTCCTTGCGGCGGCCCGATCCGTCAAGAAATGACGCGGTCTTGATGACCGCGAACGCCACACCGATTCTGGCAGCCGAGCGGCTCAGCCTTGGCTATGGCGACATGATGGTGCTCGATGGCGTCTCCGTGCGCGTGGATCAAGGGCACGGACGGATCATCGGATTGCGTGGCCCGAATGGTGCAGGCAAATCAACGTTCATGCGTTCATGTCTGGGCCTGCATGCGCCCAGTAGCGGCAGCGTGCGGCTATTGGGCGCCACTCCGGGGGCACGCGGCTTCGGCCGTGTCCTGGCGCGCGTCGGCTATGTGCCACAGTCACGGGCGCCTGGCCAGTTCAGGCTGACGGTTGCAGAGGTGGTCGGACTCGGTCGCTATGGCAGGATTGGCTTTCTCGGCCACAGCCGGCCGGCGGATCATGAGGCCATAGGCCTGGCGATGTGGCGAGCTGGGGTCGAACATCTGGCGGCCCGGGCGGTCCAGGAACTGTCAGGCGGGCAGTTCCAAAGGGTAGCCATTGCGCGCGCGATGGCCGCCGAACCGGAGCTCTATATGATGGACGAACCTGGCTCGCACCTCGACGCGCAGGGGCGGGCCGGAATCGTGGAACTGCTCGCCTCGCTGGCGCGGGAAGGCAGCGCATCGATGCTGCTGGTGTCACATGATCCGGAGCTTCTGGCGCTCTGTGACACCTTTATCGATTTTAAACAAGGCCGCGCCGAGGTGAGCCGTGCTTGAGATCCTGGCATTGCTCCCGTTCAGACGGGCCCTCATCGCCCTGGCCGCGACCGGCATGGCGTTTCCGGCGCTGGGCACCTTCATCCTTGCACTGGAGCTTGTGCCTGCCCGCTTCGCGGTGATGCATGCGTCGCTGTTGGGCGCCGCGCTGGGTTTGCTTGTGGGGATACCACCTATCGTCTCGGCTCTTGCGGCAGCGCTCGTGATGGGCGCGGGCGTCGCACGGCTGTCGGAGCGCACCACCGTTTCAGCGGGAGGCTCTCTCGGCCTCGTCATGACGCTGAGTCTGGGACTGGCTTTCATACTCTTCTACAAATCGCAGGTCAACGCTATAGAGGCCTTTGACCTGTTCTGGGGCAGCGTGCTGGCGCTGTCGAACCTGGAACTGATCCTGACCTGCGGAGGCGCCGCGCTCGTCATCGTGCTTGTCGTGACATTCTTCAGGGAAATACGTGCCGTACTCTACGACCGCGAACTGGCCACCGCGCACGGTGTGCCTGCGCGCGCCGTCTACTACGGCATAGTCATACTCGTCTGCCTGGGCATAGGACTCGCCATGAAGGTAACAGGCGCGCTCATGGTCGACGCCGTTACCATACTGCCAGCACTCGCCGCACGATCGATGCGCAAGGGTTTACGCGGCACCTTGCTATGGGGCGCGCTCTTCGGATTCGCGATGAATTATGGCGGCTTTGCGCTCGCCCTGCTCCTCGATTTGCCCACGAGCCCGGCCATCATCGTGGTCGGCTCGGCAATCGTCTTCGCATCACGGGCCGTCGAACACAGGCAGCGACTCTCCTAGTCGCTTCCAGGTTCGCCAGCCAGCCGTTTTGAAAGCTCCTGTCGTTTCTTCCTGAACTCCATGACGGGCTTGTCACCGCGGGAGAAGTGTTCGCCGGTGCCGATGCCATAGGACCAGGGGAGTTGCGTATTGACGACGCGCTGGTCATGGTCGGCGATGACAAGGTTCATGAGGCTGCTCACCTTGCCGACGAGCCAGGTTCTTCTTGTCCACCACACAAGGGGATCCGCTCCAGAACCTCGTACCGCGCACCCGCTCGATCCAGACTGGATCGATAGATGGTGATCGTATCGACACTGCAGGAACACATGATCGGAATTGCCCGCTCACTCGCGGGAATGATGACTCCGGGCCGGTTGGCGCGGGCCAGTGTGATGTGGGGCAGGAAGGGCCGCCTCTCGCGCGGCCTGAACGGTACACCGCTCTCCACTCCAACCCGCTCCAGTTCGCGCTCGACGTGCTCGGCCAGGAGTACAGTCTGTGTGGCGCCATCGCCTATGCCCGCGGCGATGACAGTCGCCGGACCTCGTGGCGGAAAGGTGACAAGCCCGCGGGCACTCAGCGTGAAGCTTGCCTCCATCCCGGCCACCGCCGCGCCCTGTACGGCACTCCTGGAAGCCATGATGGCGCCTTGCAACCCGCGCTCGTCGATATCACCGAGAAACGCCAGCGTCACATGCATGCCTTCTGGCCGCGTCCAGCGAAGGCCCGGCCTCGACCCGCGCAGCGTGGCGCAGGCATCAGTCAGCGCCTCTTTAAAGGCTTGCGACAAGGGCACGGCGATGAATACGCGCACGGCTCGGCCGTCTACAGCATCGCCAGTATCTCGAGGGCGTGCCCCTCGGGACTCACCTTGGGAAAGATCTTCTGTATTACGCCATCCGTACCGATTACCACGGTTGAGCGCAAGACACCTTCGTATTGCTTGCCATACATCGACTTCTCGCCCCACGCGCCCCACGGTTTAAGCACAACGGTTTCCGGGTCGGCGAGCAGCATGAACGGAAGACCGTACTTGGCTTTGAACCTGGCGTGCGATGCAGGCTTGTCCGGGCTGATGCCTATGACGACGGCGCCTTTGGCCAGGAACTGGTCAAAGGCATCGCGGAAGCCACAGGCTTCCTTGGTGCAGCCTGGCGTGTCGTCCTTGGGATAGAAATAGACGACGACGTTCTTTCCCCTGAATGACGAGAGCGTCACCATCGTGCCGTTTTCATCCTCGAGCGAGAAATCAGGAGCTTGATTTCCTTCAGTCAGCATCGAAACCCTCCTTGCCTATTCGTTGAATTCGATAACGAACCTGGCGCCGCTGTGCCGCTCAATTTCCAGTGTTCCATCGAGCTGCTGCGCCAGCATCGCCACGAGATGCAAGCCGAAGCCTTCCATCCGGGGACTCCTACCGACATCGACAGGCGGGTCAGCCTCGGGCGTAGCCGCGGCATCGACCAAGCCGACTCCGTTGTCCTCATATAACAGCCGTATGCGGCCACCCATCCTTCGCGCGGTCAATCTGATGTGCCCATCGGCCGTATCCTTGAACGCGTACTTCATCGAGTTGGTCATCAGCTCGTTGACGATGATCCCCAGCGATGACAAGCGCTTTTCGTCAAGCATGATGTCCTCAATATCAGTACGGACATCAATGGGTTCACCAGTCGACATATTGCCCACAATCTCCCTGACGAGCTCCGGAAGGTAGTCATGCATAGAGATGGAGCCAACAGTGTCCGAACGGTATAGCTTGTCGTAGAGTACCATCATGCTCGATATGCGGTTTACAGCAGCCTCCAGCGCATCCTTGGCTTCCTGATTCTTCAGTGCCTCCGCCTGGAGCCGGAGCAGCGAAGCCAGAATGTTCATGTTGTTCTTGATGCGATGCTGGACTTCCTTGAGGAGTATCTCCTTTTCGCGGAGCAGATCGACTACTTTTGTTTCCGCCGTCTTGCGCTCGGTTACATCCACGAAGGTGCATACGACCTGGCGCACCGCGCCGTTTTCATCGAGCTGAGGTACGGCATCCACCGCCAGCCACACCCTGTCGCCGACCGCATGCCGCGCGACACCCATGACGGCCCCGAGGATCGGGCTCATCGTCGCGATCGACATGGGTACGGGATGGGTCGGCCCAGGGAACGGCGAGCCATCCTCATGGATGACATTCCAGCTTGGGTCGAATGACGTCCTGCCCAGGATCTGGTCCTCGGTGAGTCCGAGCAATTCCAGAGCCTTTGGATTGCTGAGCAGTATCTCCGCGTGGGGACCTTGCAGGAGCACGCCAACCTGCATATCCCATACGGTGTCCCTGAATTTTTGTTCGCTCTTCCTGAGCTCCTCTTCCATCCGCTTCCGCTCGGTTATCTCGAAAAAAGTCGTCACGAAATGGTCCGGTTTGTTCTGATACGCCACGATCTCATACCACCGGTCATTGAACTCAAGGTGCTGCTGGAACCGGATCTCCTTGCCTGTCCGTGCCACGTTGCCATAGGTGGATATCCAGTCGAACGGGTCATGCTCGATACCCAGAAACACCTCGGTCACCAGTCTGCCCGCTGGCTTGATCGTGCCGGTCATCCGCTCGTACGCGGGATTGGCCTCGAGGATGACATAGTTTTGCGGCTTTCCGTCATGGTCATAGACCATACGGTGGTATGCGGTGCCGATAGGTCCCTTCTCGAAGAGCGACCTGAATGTCTTCTCGCTCTCATTCAGGGCCTTGGCATGCTCGATGAGGTCGTCCTGCGTTGCCTGCAACTCTTCATTGGCTGCCTGCATCCGCCCGTACGCCGACTCGATCTCCATCTTCTGATCCCGAATGCTGCGGTTCGCGTCGAAAAGCCTGAACGCCATCTTGATGGAAGCGTCCAGCACGGTAAGGCTCGAGTTCTTGACCACATAGCCGTAATTGGTAACCTTTTCGGTCCTGTTGACGATTTCCGGTTCGGTGTGGCTGGAAAGGAAGAGTACGGGAATATCGCGGCAATCATGGATAATCGTTGCGGCCTCGGTGCCGTCCATTCCATCGCCGAGGTTGATATCCATGAGGACGAGATCTACCGGCGCATTATCGTGACAAACCATCTGGACGGCACGCTCGCCGTTGGCCGCGATCATGACCGTATAGTCGTAGGCTTCCAGCCGACTGGCCTCATCCATAGCGATGATTGCCTCGTCTTCGACAAGGAGGATGATCCTGCGACCAGCATCATCCATTCGAGATCCCGGCGGGGTCGACAAGTGGCATGGACAAAAACCTAACTGAAATGATTTGAGCCGTCAAGTCAATGTGCGCGACCATCGTCCCGGTCGCGGGGAGAACCGCCCTTAGGCCGTTTGGTCTCCGGTATCGTCAGACCCATTCTCGGCAGCCAACGTCTCTATTGGTTCGTCCGGCGCAAAGTCGGGCACATAGCGCGCGCGCGGGTTGGGAACACGCCCCATCTCCGGGTTGTGCATGAGGTCGCGCGGTTTGGAACCCTGAGCCTTGCCGACGATGCCCTTCTCTTCCATCAGTTCGACGAGGCGGGCAGCGCGGTTGTAGCCTATCTTGAGCTTGCGTTGCAGGAACGAGGCGCTGGCCTTGCCCTGGGACAGCACAATCTCCAGAGCCTTTTCGTACAGCGGATCGTCATCTTCATCGTCGAACAGCGAGGGCCCCTCGTCTTCCTCGTCATCGACAAACATCTCGTCATCGATGTATTCCGGCTCGCCCAGTGTCTTCACATGCGCCACGACCCGTTCCACTTCGTCTTCCGATACAAAGGCGCCTTGCATGCGCATCGGGAAGGCATCGGTGGCGCTGGAGTACAGCATGTCGCCGCGCCCCAGCAGTTTCTCGGCGCCGACCATGTCAATGATGATGCGCGAGTCGAATTTGCTGGCAACCATGAAGGCAATGCGGCTGGGTATGTTGGCCTTGATGAGGCCGGTGATCACATCGATGCTCGGACGCTGCGTGGCAAGCACCAGGTGAATGCCGACCGCGCGGGACATCGCGGCAAGCCGTGCCAGGGTCGATTCAAGTTCCTTGCCTGTCGTCGCCATCAGGTCGGCAAACTCGTCTATCACGACGACTATGTACGGCAGACGATCGGTCGCCATGTTCTTCTCGGCTATCTTTCGGTTGAACGACCTGATATCGCGGACGCCCATCGCGTCCAGCAGGCTGTAACGACGCTCCATCTCGCATATGCAGTACTGCAGTGCCTGGAAGGCCCGCTTCGGCTCGGTAATCACCGGAGTCAGGAGGTGTGGTATGCCATTGTATAGCTTGAGCTCGACTATTTTGGGGTCTATCAGTATCAGCTTGACCTCGTTGAACGAGCGTTTGTACAGAATGGACAGGATTATTGAATTGACGCAGACCGACTTGCCCGAGCCGGTCGCGCCGGCAATCAGCAGATGCGGCGTCTGGGTCAGCTCGACGACCTGTACATCTCCGGTGATGTCCTTGCCGAGGACGACCGGCACCTCCATCTTCGCGTTCCTGAATACCTCGCTCTCCACAATTTCCTTGAACGACACGATGGATCGCCGCTCGTTGGGCACCTCGATGCCGACGGCGTGCTTGCCCGGTATGGGGGCGACGATGCGCACGCTTGAGGCGGCCAGACGCAGGGCGATATTGTCCGACAGGTTGGCTATTTTGGAGAGCCGTACGCCGGGAGCCGGCAGAATCTCGAACATCGTTATCACCGGGCCCTTGCGTATACCGGTGACTTCGGCTGTTATGCCGAACTCCTTCAGGGTTTCACGGAGCACTTCGGCCGCGTGTCGTGTCTTGTCGTCTATGATCCAGTACTGTCCGTCGGGATAGTCGGTCAGTATGCCTTCCGTGGGGAGCGAGTACTGCAGGGCCGGCTTGGCAGGGCCACGGCGACGCGGAGCCGCTCCCGTCTTCGTCACCATGGCCAGCTCCGCGACGACAGCGGCCGGGCTTGGGTGCCTGGCCGCGGGCCTCACGGCCTGGGCGTGTTCGCCATCCTGGAAGACCTCCACCCTGGGCAGGAGCGCCGATCGACTGGTTATGGCATCACGTGGCCCTTCATCCGGGTCATCCTCGTCGTCGACCTCGTCGGCATCGCTGGCGTCGTCGACTTCATCAACCTCATCGACTTCTTCGGTGTCGACGGAAGCGTCGGCATCGGCCCAGAATGCGCCGTCCATCGCGGGATCGACATGGATCATCGGCGCCGGTTCGGGCGTACGGTTGAACATGAGCGGAATAGGGTCTGGATCGGCAGGCTGCCCGACAGCGTCCTCAGGCTCGACAACGTCCTCGAGCTCGCCCACATCGTCTGTCTCGTTTGTCTGGGCTCGCTCGGCGGCCGTGGCTGGCGGCATCACCGACGACAGGAACGGGACCGGTGGTAGTTGCGGGAAGCTCAGGTCCAGATCGTATGGTTCGGCATCCGAGGTATCGGGGCGGACGCCCGGCGATTCGGGTTCCTGCCCCGGAGCCGCTTCGGCCTGCCCGGCGCGCCGGACTATCAGTCCCAGAGCGGCCCCCATGCAGAGCGTCAATCCGAAGCCCAGAGCGGCCACACCGCCCGCGCCTACGCCGCGCAACCCGGGATAGGCTTGAAACCATGTTTCAGGTCCGTCCAGAAAGCGCGCCGTCATCGCCAGCGAGGCGAACGGTGCCAGGCTTGCCAGCATCGCCACAAGAAGGTCGGTTCGAAAGCCTGGCATGGCTACGATCAGCGCGCCAACCCACAGGTAGGCAGGCAGTATGAAGGCGGACCACGACAGCCCACGAAGGAAGAACTCGCCTACGATTGTCCGCCCGCCCAGGGCTCCAACCAGCAATTCGGCGAAAAGCGCCAAACCTCCGGCGCATAGTACGGCGCAGGAGACGATGATAGACCATGATGTTCTGGTGTGCCTGGGCAATGCGTTCAGCTCCAATCCCTAGGTATCATATCGGAGATTCGTCACAGGAGGAAAAGCCCGATCAGCCCAGCCGGGATAAGATAGGCGGCAAACCAGGCCAGTTTGCCCTTCCGCACAATGGGCATCAGGATGAGCAGCGATATGATGCCCGCCCCGAAGGCTGTCGCGGTGGCCACCGCGAGTGGCAGCGGCTGGATGGTGCCGGAGAGTTGTCCCATGTCCTTCAATTTAAGGACAAAGGCGCCAAGAATCGCGGGAATGGCTATCAGGAACGAGAATTCGCCTGCCGTCTCCCTGTTCAGGCCCGAGGCGCCGCCGGCGCTTATCGTGATGCCCGAGCGGCTGATGCCAGGGAAGACGCCCAGGCCCTGCGCGATGCCGATAATGAGGCCATGCGCCCAGCGCATCTGCCTGTAGCCCTGCGTGCCTTTCCAGAAGGCCGACGCCAACAGTATTGCCGCGGTGACGAGCAGCAGGCCAGCGACTATCTTGGGGCTGCCGCTGAGGTCAATCTTGTCTATCATGACGCCCAGCACGGCGGTAATCACGGTCGCCAGAGCGGCGGGCGGGATGATGGCCAGGTTGTCGGCGTCAGAATCGTCGCTCTTGCGTGCCATCCACCGAAACGTCGAGACGATTATGCCACCGACCCGCTTCCTGAACACGACAAGGATCGATACCAGCGTAGCCAGATGCAGCATCACGTCGAACAGCGCAGGAACATTGGAGAGCCCCATCAGACCCTGAAAGACCAACAGATGCCCGCTCGACGATATGGGCAGGAATTCCGCTACGCCCTGAAAAAGCCCAAGAACCAGTGCCTGCAGTACGTTCACAGATGCCTCCGCTGACGCACTATACCACGCAGGGCTTGAAAATCTCAATTATAGTAGGTACTTTATCCATGACGAAATGGCGTTTTTTGAGCTCCGTTCGATCCCGCCCGTCTGGCATGGCGTTGGGAACGCTTGGCGTTTTTTGCAGCCTGCTTCAAACCCGTATTTTCAAGGAAGGCAATCATGGTTATCCAGAAAGATCGTGTCGTATCGATCGATTATGTACTCAAGGGCGACGACGGAGTGGTGATTGACCGCTCCGAGGGCGAACCGCTCGTCTATCTGCATGGCAACAGCAATATCATCCCCGGCCTTGAGCGTCACCTTGACGGCAAGAAGGCGGGCGACTCCGTAGCGTGCGTGATAGCTCCGGCCGATGCCTACGGCGAATCCGATGCGGAGCTTATTTTCACGGTGGCCAGGACCGACTTTGCCGAGCCCGAAAAGATCGAGGTTGGCATGCAGTTCCAGACCCAGGAGGACGGCGGTACCCGTGTGGTCACCGTCGTCGGCGTCGAAGGCGACCAGGTCAAGATCGATGCCAACCATCCCCTGGCTGGCAAGTCACTGCATTTCGATGTCACCATCAAGGACATTCGCGAAGCCACCATGGAAGAGCTTGAACATGGCCACGTGCATGGCGACGAGGAAGACGAAGGGTGCGGCTGTGGTTGCGGCGACGACGAGTGCGGATGTGGAGACAGTGGCTGTGGCGACGAAGGCTGCAACTGCAACTGAGAATCCGAATTGAGGCTTTCATGAGCACCGACGCCCCGGCTCCAACGCCGGGGCTTCTTTCGAGAATACGGATCAAACTCCTCGACGTGCTCATTCTGGCAGTCTCGATCGCCGCCTTGGTGGCGCTGTCCGTGCTTGTGTACGGTGGCGCCGCCTCGGAGACGCTGGTGGCCACGGCAGACTCGGGCGAGTGGGTCTACCCTCTATCAGTCTCCAGAACCGTGGAGATTCCGGGAAAACTTGGAGTGACGGTGGTTGCGATCGACCATGGCCAGGCCAGAATCATCGACTCACCCTGTGCCAACAAGCTGTGCGTGTCATCGCCGCCGATCGGCAAGACAGGTGAATGGTCAGCATGCCTGCCCAACGGTGTATTCATACGCATCGAAGGAGCCAAGAAAACCGATGAGATCGATGCGGTTGTCCGCTAGGCACCTGCCGCCCTATGCCGATGGTGGCCGCCGCATGGCGGCCTTTCTTGCCGCGCTCGCGTTCTTTCTCTCAACGATCGAATACATGCTGCCGCGTCCAGTGCCATTCATGCGGCTCGGCCTGGCCAACCTGCCTATATTGCTGGCCGTCGACCTCCTGCCATTCGGAGCGTACATGTTGCTGGCTCTGGTCAAGGTCGTCGGCATGAGCGTCCTGACCGGATCGCTCTTCTCGTACGTGGCCCTGTTTTCGCTGACCGGCACGCTCGCGAGCGCCCTGGTGATGCGTGGCCTGCGATTCATGGCCGGACCACGGGCACTGTCGTATATAGGGCTCTGCGTGGCAGGCGCGGTCGCCTCGAACATGGTGCAGGTCGCGCTTGCCCGCATCTTTGTCTTTGGCCCGAGCGCCCGGTTGATGGCCCCGGCCTTCATGGCCTTTGGCCTCGTATCCGGACTGATACTCGGGGTCTTTGCCGAGGCGTTCGCGTCACGATCGGTGTGGCTTGCCCGCGTAAGGGACGAACAGCATGACTAGATCACAGCGCCGCGAACGCTGGGAATCGTTGTTCGACCCCGCGCACCTCGCGCTGACGGGCGTGGCTTTGTCGGCTGCGCTGCTCTTCCAGCCCCACATCGCCGGTCGCGTAGCCATGCTTCTGGCGGCGGCCGCCGCGGCCTGGCTCTCCGGCAGGAGACTGTCGCCGCTCATGACGGTGATCGTCATAGCGAGCATAGTCGGAGCCAATCTGCTCGTACCGTTGGGCAAGAAGCTGGCATCGTTCGGACCGATCACCATAACCGAGATAGCCCTGATGGAGGGGTTGGAGAAAGCCATTACCTTCGAGGCGCTGATGTTCATATCCAAGGCCTGTCTTGGACCGGCCTTGCGACTGCCTGGCCCTTTCGGAGCCTTCTTCGCCGAAGCCCTGCGCGGCTACGACCGCATACTGGAACGCAAGGGCTCTGTACATATGGCGACATTCTTCAAAGACGTCGACGAAATACTGCTTTCGGTCTATTATGAGCGCAATGACGATACGGCATCCAGGTCCGATGAACTCAGAGACAGCCGCCTGGCGGTCAGGCGCAGCGACGCGCTCCTCGCCTTGGCCATCGTGGGTTCAGCCCTGCTTCTGCTATTTCGCTGATCGTCCACCATACGCGTCGTTCTTACAATGTCATACACAAGAAGGATACCCGCATGACCTTTTCACTGCGACATAAACTGATGATCCTGTCCATTACGCCGCTCGTGCTCGCCCTTGCGCTCGGCGCCATGCTGCTGCAACAGGCGGGCAAGGACCGTGCGAGGATAGCGAACGCGCTACAGCATCTGACCGCAATGAAGGCGATGAGCGGACTGCTCCGCAGCCTGCAGGAAGAGCGCGGCATATCATATTTGTATCTGTCCGGATCGGCCGCAGCCGATGGCATCATCGCAACGCGCAACGCCACCAACGACGCCACGGACGCCGCGATCGGGGCACTCTCGGCCAAGGATATCCCGCCTGCCATCAAGACCGAGGTCGCCACAGCCACTGAGACAATTCCGCAGCTCAGACGGCAAATCGACGACCGGGCGGTCACAGCCCGCGCTGCGTTCACCACAATGGCGCAGGTATCAGACACGATCATTGATCAACTGACGCTACTATCCATGACTGACGCGGCTGAGGCTTCGCGCAAGCTTGATTCTATGGTGCTGTACGAGAAGGCCAAGGAGAACGCAAGCCGCGTCCAGTGCCTGGCCAGTTCGATTTATGCGCTTGACCAACCTATCAACTATCAGTCGATGCTTGAACTGGTCGACACCAACGCCGGCATATCGGTAAATCTCAAGAACGGAGCGTCCAGCCTGAGCCAGGAGGCCCAGGTGGCCCAATCTGAACTGGACATCAGCAGCGAATGGTACGCGATGCAGGAATCCGTCATCGACATACTCAAGAAGTCAGTCAGCGCCAACTACGGTCGCGATGGTCTGGCTTTCTACAAGCAGACGGCCGCCGTCGCCACGGGCATACAGAAAATAATCGACATTGTCACCACGGAAACGGAGACGCTGTTCCAGACGCGGGTCGGCCAGCTTGGTCGCGACATAGTCCTTGTCGGCAGCATCATCGGAGTGCTGGTGCTCTTCGTGATCATCCTGTCCTTCCTGATCCTGTCCAACGTCATAAACAGGCTCAGGCGCGTCTCGGAAGGCATGCGCGACGTTTCCTCTGGCGACGCGGATCTGACCAAGTCACTTGATGCCAGGACCAAGGATGAACTCGGGGAGCTGGCGGGCCATTTCAACGGCTTTGTAGGCATGCTGGGCGGCCTCATGGACCGAGTCAAGACAGAGGTTCGATCGCTGAAAGACGCGATGATACGGCTCTCCGCCAATACCGAGGAAACTGCGAGCGCAATACGGCAGATCACGGCCAACATCGAGAGCCTCAAGCTGCAGGCTATAAACCAGAGCACCTCGGTAACCGAATCAAGCGCCACGGTAGAACAAATATCAAAGAACATAGCACAGCTCTACAAACTGATAGAGCGTCAGTCCGATGGCGTTTCCACCTCGTCCAGCTCCATAGAAGAAATGGTTGCGAGCATACAGTCGGTCACCGCGAACATCGAGCGCGTCGGCGAATACTATGACAAGCTGCTGGGCAAATCGGAGGCCGGGCGCGACGCCATCGAGACGGTGGCCAGGCAGGTGCGGGACATCGATGCCCAGTCGGAGAATCTGCAGGAAGCCAACAGCCTGATCGCCGGCATTGCCGCCCAGACAAACCTGCTGGCGATGAACGCCGCGATAGAGGCGGCCCACGCCGGAGAGGCCGGCCAGGGTTTTGCCGTCGTAGCCGACGAGATACGCAAACTCGCCGAGAATGCGGCCGGACAATCCAAGACCATAGCGCAGAACATCAAGGGCATACGCACCGTCATCGAGGCCGTTGTCGCCAGCTCCGGTACCAGCGCCAGGACATTCGAGGATATTCTGGAACAGATACGCATCCTTTCGCGGCTGGAAGAAGAGATCAAGTACTCGATGCAGGAGCAGAGTTCCGGCTCGTCACAGATTCTTGAATCGCTGTCGACAATAAACGAAAGCACCAGCGACGTCAGGCAGTCGGCCGAAGAGATGCAGAATGGCTCGGTAACCGTGCTTACCGAGATGCGCAGGCTGCTCCAATTGGCCAGCGAGCTTGAGAATGGCATGAACGAGATGGCGGCAGGCGCGGATGAGATACGCAGGGCCGCCCATGACACCAACGATCTGTCAGTCGCCGCCGCGCGCAGCGTTGATTCCGTCGCTGCGGAGATCGAGCAGTTCAAGACCTGATATCAGCACCGCTCAAGCCGCCGGAGGCAGCCCGTGTCACGTTCGCTTCGGAGCCGATTCTATCGCGTCATGCTCAGGTTGATGTTCAGGGACAGAACGCAGAGCCTCGCGCAGCTGCGCGCAGGAAGTGGCATGCCCGCGTTGCCCTCGATCTTGCTGCCCAAGGGAACATCCATCCTGCCGGTCGATGCCGGCGGCGTGGCCGCAGAATGGGTTGTGCCACCGTCCGCCAGGACTGACACCGCGGTGCTGCATCTGCACGGTGGTGGCTACGTATCGGGTTCAGCCAGGCTGGAACGCCTGCTCGCATCAGGCTTGGCCGCCAGCGCAGAGGCTCGCGTCCTGGTGCCGGACTACAGGCTGGCACCCGAGCATCCATTCCCCGCGGCCCTCGACGATGCCGTCGCGGCATACCGATTCCTGTTGCACACAGGATACAAAGTCGACAGCATAGTGGTCTCGGGTGATTCGGCTGGCGGCGGGCTGGCCATGGCGCTTGTACTCAGCCTCAGGGATGCCGGCGAGCCATTGCCGGCCGCGATGGTCCTGATGTCGCCGTGGGCAGATATGGAACTCAGGAATCCTGGTTGCACGACAAATGCCGAGGTCGAATCCCTGCTCCGCGTCGATACGCTGCGTCAATGGGCAGACTGGTATGCTCACGGCGCCGATCCTGCCGTCCCGCTTCTGTCACCGGTGAACGCCGACTTTTCGGGCCTTCCTCCGATGCTGATCCAGGTTGGTAGCGATGAGATACTGCTCGATGACGCACGGACTCTGGCACGCAAGGCCGCCGCGGCTGGCGTCGCGGTGACCCTGAGCGAGTGGGACGGACTCTGGCACTGCTGGCAGATACTGGGCGCGCTGGTTCCCGAAAACACGGCGAGCTTCGCCGAAATACGCGGGTTCCTGGAGCCCCTTCTGCCTACTTCACCACGAAGTTGACCAGTTTACCGGGTACGATAATCGTTTTGACCAGTTCCTTGCCGGCCGTGTGATCCTTTACCCTGGGCAGGGCTCCTGCGAGTCTCTCCAGGACATCCTTTGGCGCACCCTTGGCGGCCTTGAAGTCGCCGCGCAGCTTGCCGTTTACCTGCACGATTATCGTGTCCTCATCATCCTCGCACAGGGCAGGATCGAAAACGGGCCAGGCGGCCTTTGATACGCTGTCAGCGTGCCCCATCTTCGACCACAGCTCCTCGGCCAGGTGCGGCGCATAAGGCGACACCAGCCGTACCAGCGTCGACCACAGTGACCTTGGCAGCATATCGAGCTTGGCCGCCTCGGTCGACAGCACCATCATCGCCGATATCGCGGTGTTGAAGTTGAGGGAACTCGTGTCGCCATCCACCTTCTTGATTGTGCGGTGCATCAGTTTACGCATGTCACCGGTGGGTTCCGCGTCGGTCAGTGGCTTCTCGCCCATCGCATAGAGACGCTCCAGGAACCGGCTGACACCGACGAGGCCGGACGTTGCCCATGGCTTGCTGACCTCCAGCGGTCCCATGAACATCTCGTACAGCCGCAACGCGTCCGCCCCGAATTCCTTGACGATGTCGTCGGGGTTTATCACGTTGCCACGGCTCTTCGACATCTTCTGGTTATCCTCGCCCAGGATCATGCCCTGGTTTACAAGCCGCTGAAAGGGTTCCTTCGTGTTCACCAGCCCCAGATCGAACAACACCTTGTGCCAGAACCGGGCATACAGCAGGTGCAGCACTGCGTGCTCCACCCCGCCCACGTAGAGGTCCACGGGCATCCAGTAATCGATCTTGTCCCTGCCAACAAAGGCCTTGGTATTGGCGGGGTCAAGGTAGCGCAGGTAGTACCAGCATGAACCGGCCCACTGTGGCATCGTGTTTGTCTCGCGCCTGGCCGGGCCGCCGCAGACGGGGCACGTGGTCTTGACCCAGTCCTGAATCGTGGCCAGAGGGCTTTCACCGGTGCCGGAAGGCTCGTAACTTGAGACTTCGGGCAGCGTCAGGGGCAGGTCCGACTCGGGCACCGGCACAACGCCGCACTTCTGGCAGTGGACCACGGGGATAGGCTCACCCCAGTAGCGCTGGCGGCTGAACAGCCAGTCACGGAGCTTGTAGTTGATGGCGAGCTTGCCAAGGCCCTTCTGCTCCAGCCAGGCTATCATCGCCTTCTTGGCCGCCTCGGTGCCCAGTCCGTCCAGGAAGCCCGAGTTTACGGCCACACCTTCGGCCGCGGTGCACTCGGCCGGCTCGCCGACGCATGGTTCGGCGCCGGGCCTGGCGACAACCTCGATGATGGGCAGGCCGAACGCCTTGGCAAAGTCCCAGTCGCGCTCGTCGTGGGCGGGGACAGCCATGATGGCTCCGGTTCCGTATGAGGCCAGTACATAGTCGGATATCCAGATCGGTATGCGCTGGTCATTGACCGGATTGATGGCGTATGCGCCGGTAAAGACGCCTGTCTTGTCCTTGGCCAGATCGGTGCGCTCCAGGTCGCTCTTCCTGGCGGCGCCATCAACATACGCATCGACCATGGGCTTCTGCGCCGCCGTCGTGATACTCGAGACAAGCGCATGCTCTGGCGCAAGCACCATGTATGTCGCGCCGAACAGCGTGTCCGGCCTCGTGGTAAACACCTCGAGCCCGTCACCGGTGCCATCAATGGAGAATATGACGCTGGCGCCCTCGGAGCGGCCTATCCAGTTGCGCTGCATCGCCTTGACCGGCTCCGGCCAGTCAAGACCGTCCAGATCCTCAAGCAGCCTGTCGGCATACGCGGTGATCTTCAGGATCCACTGGCGTATTCGCTTGCGCGTTACCTTGGTGCCGCAGCGGTCGCAGGCGCCATCCTTGACTTCCTCGTTGGCCAGGCCTGTCTTGCATGACGGACACCAGTTGATGGGCGCCTCTGACTCGTAGGCCAGACCCTTCTTATATAGCTGGACGAATACCCACTGGGTCCACTTGTAATAGTCAGCCTCGCACGTCGAAACCTCGCGGTCCCAGTCGTATGAGAAACCAAGGCTCTTGATCTGTTCGCGGAAGCGGTCGATATTGGCTCGCGTGGTTATCGCAGGATGCGTGCCAGTCTGTATGGCGTAGTTTTCCGCCGGCAATCCAAAGGAGTCAAAGCCCATGGGATGCAGGACATTGTATCCGTTCATGCGCAGGTAGCGGCAGTATATGTCGGTGGCGGTATAGCCTTCCGGATGTCCAACATGCAGGCCCGCTCCGGATGGATACGGGAACATGTCCAGGACATAGCGTCGTTTTTCCTTCGGAAAGGATGGGTCCTCGACGGCGCGGAACGTCTTCTGTGCGCCCCAATACTTCTGCCATTTTGGTTCGATTTCGCTAAACGGATACTTGGCCATTAGAACTCCCTCGACGCGCAGGTCAGCGTACGGTTTTGGCGATGATAGCCGAGGGGACGCCGTAATTTCAAGCGAGGGATGCGGGGAGAGCGGAAAGAAAGAGGGAACCGGCAGGCCCGGTTCCCTCAAGTGCGCGGATTATGGAGTAGGCAACGGTTCCAGCGGAACCGCATCGGGAGATGTAAACTCGTTCTTGGACTCGGACTCCGATTCACTCGGGGGAGCCACATTGAGCGGCACGAATACCTCGACCGCCGGCGTAACGCCGGCTATCAGCTTTGGAATGGAAACCAGCAGGGTATCCTCACCGAGCGGAAGCGTTATCCTGCGCTCGATGCGATTGCCGCCGGACATATCCTCGATCGCCACGGTGTGGGTCTGCCCCTTCACGGCCTCCATGATCCTGTCGCCTGGATATACTTCAGAGGCTTCCCGGCCGTCGATCGATACCAAATTGCCGTCCATCGCGGCGGTCAGCGTGCCATCGTCAAGATCCTTGTTGTCGATTATCAGGCTATGGCCCTTGCCAAGAACGAAGGTCAACATCACAAGGCCCGCATAGACCACGACAAGCGCCAGGCGTATCAAGAGGCGCCTGACCATCGTCTTCTTGTCGACGATCTGCTTCATTTCGCACCTCCGGCGGTTCCACCGCGCAAAGACTCGCGCGCCCTCGCGGTATTCTGTCTGGCCTTCCAGGCGTACAGCACCAGGGTCAATGCTATGACGCCGTAGCCGATGAACTGGCGGAAATATTCGCCAATCATAGCCGAGCCAAAGAGGTTCTGGCCCGCCCGCGGTGTGACCACGAACAGCACGTGCAAGAGGATTACGCCTATGAACACATTGGAAATCGCGGCCTTCTTGACCGAGGCGCCACCAACGAGAATGGCTGCTACGGCGAAGAAGCTGGTCTGATCGTGCGCGTTGTACGTCGCCATATTGCCCATGTTCTGCAGGAAGATGATCTGCCCGAAGTTGGCCAGCACCGTTGATATGATGATCGCTATGATGCGAGTGCGGTCGACCGGGATGCCTGCGGCCTGTGCTACGGCCATGTCATGACCCACGGCGCGCATGTCCTGCCCGAGCTTGGTCTTCTTGAACCAGACCACGAATACGCAGAGGCCGGCGATCACGATGAACGTCGCGACCGGTATCAAGTATGGCCCTACCTTAAGCATGAACAGCGTATCCAGTGATTGCCGCACGCCCTGCAGGTTCAGGGTATTCCTGATGCCGTAGCCGCGTGACAGAACGATTGCCGGGTTGCGTATGGGGAATATCGCGCCCATCATGTACAGCACGACGAATTGATACACGCCGTTTATGAAGAACGCCAGGATATACCCGGTGACCATTTCGCGGCCCTTGGCCCGATTGAGCACCGCGCCGGCGATGTAGCCCATCATCACCGATATCGGGGTACCGATAAGCGCGGCGAAGGCCAGGCCCTCGACGCCGGTGATGTTCCAGTTGATCGCAAGTATCAGGCCAATCTGTCCTGACATGGCGCCAAGCGTCATGCCGAAGTTGAGGCCCATGCCCGCATAGATGGGCAGGATCAGCGCCAGCACCAGGAAGGTATTCCTTCCAAGCCTGGTTATCATCTCCTGAACTATATACGGTATGGACAGACCGGATGGCGGAATGGCCGCCAGGGTGATGAGAACAAATATGATGACGACCGCGTTCTCGCTGAAGAAGCGGCCCAGAGTCTTGTTGCCGCTCATTTTGCCACCTTCATTTTTCGAGTCAGCGCATAGATTATGATGCCGTTGGAGACGATGATGCGGATTACTTCCGAGATGTCCGTCTTGAGGGCCGAATTGATGACGGACGGCGTCATCGTCAGCAAGCCCTGAAAGAGGAATGCGCCGATCAGAACATTGACCATGCTGGCCTTGTTTACCGATGCGCCTCCAATCAGGATCGCCGCGACGGCCGCGAACGGCATCTGGAGCGGTGCCGTATACAGCTGGATGAATCCATAGCTCTGCTGATATACCACGATGCCGACAGCGCCAAGCACCGTGGATATGATCACCGACACCGTGCGCATCCTGTCGGAGCTGATGCCGGAGGCGCGCGCGTAGTCAGGATTGGAGCCGACGGCCGTCAACGCCGTACCGGTCTTGGTTCTCATGAAGAGCCAGACCAGGAATGTGCAGAAGGCTACGAACAACAGCATGCCCGTCGGGAAGACGAACGAGTCGCCTATCCTGATGGCCAGGAACTCGTTGAGGACCTGGCGGAAGAAGCCCTCTACGGTTATCGTGGTACGCAAGCCCTTGCCGGCATAGCCCCACACCATGGTCGGCGCCGTGTACGGCAGGACCAGCCACATGATGCACATGAACATGACGCCGGCAAAGCCGACATACATCGCAATGGTCATCTCCTCACCCTTGACCTTGTTCAGCAGCATGCCATAGAGCCAGCCAAAGATTATGGCGAACGGAATGGCGAAGCCAACCGCCCCGAAGAAACCCAGAAATCCGGTCAGGCCAAACTGCACCGACATGGTCGATCCGATCAGTCCGGCGATTATGCCTATGGATAGCCCAAAATTCAGCCCACAGCCGGACTGAATCATCGGGACCATCGCCAGCACGAACAGCATGTTCTGTCCGAACCGGTTGAGCATGTCCGAAATCGATGCGTCTATCCTGACGCCGACAAACGGCGCGGCGATGAAGAGCGCCAGCAGGAAGAAAAATATGATGACGCGCGGCCAACCAAAGTCGGTCACGAACTGCTTGATCTTATCCACGATCGGCCCCCTGCGCTGCCTCTGTCTTCTCGCCGGACATCAACAGGCCAAACTCAGCCATCTCGGCGGTCGGCGGCAGGATTCCGGCTATGCGGCCCTCATCCACTATGGCTATCCGGTCGCAGATCGACCGGAGCTCCTCAAGCTCGCTGGAGACCATCACGATGGTCATGCCGAACTCCCTGTTGTACTTGTGCAGAGTGTCGAGCACCAGCTTCTTGGCGCCAACATCGATGCCGCGCGTCGGCTCCGACACGAACAGAAGGTCCGGCTGCACGGCAAATGCCTTGGCCAGGCATATCTTCTGCTGGTTGCCGCCTGACAGTTCCTTGGCCTTCTGTGACGAGCCTGTGCATTTGATATCAAGAATCTCGATATATTCGTCGGTCAGCTTCTTCATGCCGGCCTCGTCGCGTATGGTCAGGAGCTTGCCAATGATGGGCTTCAGGTACTTGCCCTGGATCTGCATCGCGGTAAAGGCGATATTCCACCGGAGCGACTCATCGAGCAACAGCCCGACTCCACGGCGATCCTCGGAGACGAAGGCCATGCCCATCTCCAGGGCCGTGCGTGGCTCCTCCAGCGGCACGTCCTTGCCGTGCAATCGTACGGTACCACCTGCGGCGAACAGCCCCATGATGCCGTTGGGAATTCCCAGCTTGCCCTGACCGGCCAGGCCGCCAAAGCCCAGGATCTCACCTTTCTTCACGGTGAAGTTGATGTCCCGGACCGTCTCACCTGGCATGTCGACCCACAGATGTTCTACGGACAGAATCTCGGGGCCAAACTCGCGCTTCTCGTCGCCACGCACGGCGTCGGCGGCAAGGCTGCGGCCAACCATCCACGACGCGATGTCGCGGACAGAAACGCCGGCTACCGGGGTATCCTTGACGGCAAGCCCGTCGCGCAGTACCACGATGCGGTCCGCGACGGAGACGACCTCGTGCAATCGGTGCGATATGAATATGATAGCTATGCCGAGCTTGGCCAGATTGCGCAGTGCCGTCAGCAACACTTCAGCTTCCGACTCCGTCAGCACCGCCGTCGGCTCATCGAGGACCAGTATCCTGGTCTTCTCCCGGTTTATCTCCCTGGCTATCTCGGTGAACTGTTTGTGACCGACGGGCATCTCTGAAATGATCATATCGGGGTCAAGCTTGACGCCGAGTTTGGCTATGGCCGACTCCGCGCGCTGCTTCATCTGAGGTCTATCCAGAATGCTCATCCTGTCTCCGAAGACATCGTTCAGGAACGTCGCCTTCATCGACTCTCGGTTGAGCACTATATTCTCTGTCGTGGTAAAGCCCGGAATCAGGCTGAATTCCTGATGGACCATGCCGATACCGGCATCGAGAGCGGCAAACGGGCTTGCGAAGTTGACCTCGTTGCCGTCTATGCTCACCTTGCCCTTGTACCCGCCGGTCTCGGCGATTACCGGCATGCCAAAGAGGATGCGCATCAGCGTCGTCTTGCCGGCGCCATTCTCACCCACCAGGCCCAGTATCTCACCGGCCCGTAAATCGAAGCTCACGTCGTGCAGCACGACGTTGCCATAGAACTCCTTCGAGACATGCTCGAGGGAAAGAATCGGACTTTGCTGTCCCATATCATCCTCTGAAAGACGTTGGTTGTTTCCCTGGTTTGAATATCCAGGCAAGTTTGGTACCCCCGAGGAGCGCAGGGCTGGACATTCGAGTCGAACCGAAACCGTAGCCGGTGTGGAACGATGCCGCGATTCCCGGTCCGAGCGAAAAAAGAAGGGCCCGTAAAGGGCCCCTCTTTCAGATTAGACTATTTGCCGGGCTTGAGCGTGTAATACTTCGCTGGTATCTTCACAGACGTCGTGGGGAGGAAATGGCCGGGTTTGCCGAAGATATAGGTGTCCATATACACGAGAACCTGGTTCTTGGCCCGTACGCCGGTGTTGTTGTCGACGTAGTACGCTCCGTTCCACTTGGCGCCCGGGGTGTACTTGCCCATGGCGGTAAAGAGGTCCTTGAGCGAGTCCTTCTTGGCCTTATGATCGATCACGTTCTTGGCGAACTGGCCGATACCGGCCGTCAGGGTGTAGCCATAGGAGTAAGCCCAGGTACCAAAGCGACCGGCGCCACCCTTGGCGACGACGGCGGCTTCAACCTTCTTCAGGATGGCGGGGAAGTCTCCCATTTCCTTGGAGAGGTCGATACCGAGCGCGCCTGGATAGCCCATCAGCGGCGAGGGAAGGTCGGCTTCTACGAACATTCCACCATACGCGAGGAGCTGGCGGAGCAAAGGCTCGGTATGGGCGTCGTTGGTGCAGAAGAAGGCGGTTTCCTTGCCATACTTCTCGATCCACTGCGGGGTCTTCTCCAGGATGAACTGCTGGGCACCGGACGGTCCGACGTCGGAGGTCGGATCGGGGGCGGTCTCGAAGACTGTCTTGATGCCGAGATCCTTGGCGGCTTCCTGCATGATCGCCCAGCGGCGGCTCAGGGTCTCATATGACATGTGCCTGGGGAAGGAAATGTGCACGAATGTCTTGGCGCCGAGCTGCTTGGCGGCCCAGATGATGGTGTAGCCACGGGACACGAAGTCATTGCTGACGACGAGGTCGGCGCCGCTGGACTGGATGACGAGCGGGTCTTCGTGGGCCTCACCGGCGAAGCAGAGAATGTCGGGCCTCTTGGCCTTGACGCGCTTGATAGCCTCGGCCGATCCGGGGATGGCCTGGTTGATGACGATGGCCTTCATGAGGGGGTCGTCGGCAAGCGATACGACTGAGGAGATGAACGTCTCCTGCTGTGACATGAAGTCATCGGGATAGGTGATGTGCTGGATCATGCCACCGTCTTTGACGGAGCCGTATTCCTTGATAAGCTGTTCCGCGCCGCGGAGATCGTCTTCCGACTGGGAGACGGTTCCGGTCACGATGCCGATGTGGTACTTTGCGGCGGGGGCGGCAAAGACGCCCGTGCCGAACACGAGCAAGAGGGTCAACGCGATGGCGATGACTTTGAGAGTGCGATTCATAAGGCCTCCTTGGGAAAATGAGCACCGAGTAATCGCGTCCATTCTACTACAAAGAATGCGCCAGTCAAGAAAAAAAGCGTATCTGAGTCCAGTCGCACGCCGCTTTATGGCGCTATTTTTCTGGAGCCAGGCTTGGTGATGGCCTGCCCCCGCGTGCACAGCGGACACGTTCCAGCGTCCCAGTCGTGCGCCTCCACGGCGCAACTGGCGAATACCGGCCATCGCAGTTCGAGGCCCTGGACTCTGCGATCAACGATGCACGCCAGTGCCACGGGAGTGGCTCCGCCAGCCGTGATCACGGCGGCGCATTCGCCTGTCGAAAGCCCCGTCGTCACCACATCCTCGACCATGAGGATGCGCATGCCCGGCGTCAGCTCGAAGCCGCGGCGCAGGGTCATCGCGCCGGTATCGTCCCGCTCGGTAAAGAACGCGGGCAGCCCCAGCTGACGCCCCAGTTCGTACGCGACCACGATGCCGCCCATCGCGGGGCCGACCAGGGCGTCCACCGCCATTTTGCCCGCGTCGATACGCGCGCGAATGAGCTCCGCGAGGGGCCGCAGTGCATCCGCGGCCCGGTCAGGATGCTGCATAAGCCGCGCACACTGAAAGTAGCGGTCGGAATGGCGCCCGGAGGAGAGCAGAAAATGCCCTTCCAGCAGAGCCCCGGATTCCTTCAGAAGCTCAAGGCTTGTCTTCACGATTGGTCTCCTTGCCAGTGCGGTCTGTGATTTATTGAAAGCGCCGGAATGCTGTCGATCCCATTCGCGCGCATGTACGTTTCCAGTCCTCCGATTATCTCGTTCATGGTGCCAGGACGAGCGAAGGTGGCTGTGCCGACCTGCACGGCGGAGGCTCCTGCCAGCAGGAATTCAAGCGCGTCGTCGGTGGTGGCAATGCCGCCGAGCCCCATCACCGGTATGCCAACCGACTGACACACCTCCCAGACCATGCGCAGCGCTATTGGCTTGATGGCCGGTCCGGAGAGGCCGGCGGTCATGTTGTCGAAAACGGGGACCCTGCGCCGCACATCGATGGCCAGCGCCTTGAAGGTGTTCACCAGCGACAGAGCGTCGGCGCCCTCTTCGGCGCAGGCGACCGCGACGGCGCAGATGTCGCCCGCGTTGGGTGAAAGCTTGACCATAAGCGGTTTGCCGCTCACGGCCCTCACAGCGCGTACCAGCGCCGCGGCGTCGGCCGGATACAGCCCAAAAGCCATACCCCCGGACTTTACATTGGGGCAGGATATGTTGAGCTCGATCATGTCGATATCGGTGTCGGATAGGAGGCGCGCGCCATGGACATAGTCCTCGGTGGTGGAACCGGACAGGTTCGCTATGATCGCCGGCCCGAGCGCGCGCATGCGGGGCAGTTCGTCCCGGATGAATGCCGGTATGCCCGGGTTCTCCAGCCCTATGGAGTTCATGAGGCCGGAAGGCGTCTCGTGCAGCCGCTGGCCGCGGTTGCCGCTGCGGGGCTCCAGCGTCAGGCCCTTGGTGCATATGCCACCGAGCGCCGCCACATCGACGAGGCCAGCGTATTCCTGGCCATAGCCAAACGTCCCCGAGGCCGCCAGTACAGGATTTCGGAAGTGTACACCGGCGATATCGACGGACAGATCAGTCGTCAAGGATCACCTCCCTGGCGTCGAACACCGGTCCGTCGACGCAGCAGCGCCGATTGCCGGACGTTGTCGATACCGTGCATCCCAGACAGGCACCGACACCGCAGGCCATCCTGCGCTCCATGCTCAGGTAACACGCGGTTCCCGTTGCGGCGCATGCCCGAGCCACCGCGCGCAGCATCGGTTCGGGGCCACACGCATGCACCGTGGCATAGGCTCCCGGGTCAAAGAACTCCGGTATCCTGCCATGCCTGCCCGCGCTGCCATCCTCGGTGGCGACGATCATGGACCGAGGCCTGAACGAGTCCAGGCCATAGCCGCCGGAGCGGAATCCGGCGTACAGATCATATGAGCCCGCTGGCAGGCTACTGGCCAGAAAGGCCAGCGGAGCGATGCCGACACCGCCGGCAACCAGCGCGGTGCGGCCATCGGCGAGAGCGGGCCAGCCCGTGCCAAGCGGACCCGTCAGCTCTACCATGTCGCCGGGCGCAAGGTCGACAAGCTCGGCGCTGCCACGTCCGCGCCGGGCGACCAGAAAACGTAGAATGCCGCCTGACTGGCCCGCGCCATCCCGATATGGCTGCCAGCCGAAAACGCTGATCGCCCGGCCAAGCAACACTGAACTCCGCCTGGCCCGCATCAGAAAGAACTGGCCCGGTAACGGGGGTGGCCCGTCCCACCCGCACTCGATGGCACTGACATCCGGCCCGAGCGCCGAACTGCTCAGCATCCTGACCTCCATGAAGGTCTTGTCGCCGGTGCATGCCATCAGCGGCCTCCCGCGGTGCAGGCGGCGGCTATGTCGTCACGCATCGTCGTCACCGTACTCCGGGCCGATTCGGCAACCACGGTGAATGTCGCCTCCCGGCTCGAGGCTCGTTCTGTCCACGCCCGGAGGATACTCCTCGAGGCATTGACGATGCCGCCATTGCCGCCGTCCAGGAGCAGCGCAGCCTCGGCGGCGCCACCACCCTGGGCCCCATATCCTGGTATCAGGAAGAAGAGCCCTGCGCGGCGCTTACGTATCGATGCCGCCTCAGCTGGTTCGGTACAGCCAACCACCGCGCCTATTGCTCCATAGCCCCGGACGCCACGGTACCCGTCGGCCAGCTCGTCGAGCCTGTCGCCGACGGCATCATGGAGTGTGCCGCCATCAGCCAGCATCCGCTCCTGGAAGTCATGCCTGCCAGGGTTGCTGGTGCGCATCAGCACAAAGGCGCCCTTGCCACGGTTCCGTACCTGGTCAAGCCACGGCTCGATCGAATCCATGCCCATATAGGGTGAGAGCGTGACGAAGTCCGCCTCGAAATCCCCGGCGAGGTGAGCCGCCGCGTAGCGTGAAGCGGTATCCGCTATGTCACCGCGCTTGATGTCTGCAATCACGAGTGCGCCACGCCCGCGGGCGTACCGCAGGGTTTCGGCGTAGACCGCAAGACCTGCGAGCCCCAGTGCCTCGTAGTACGCTATCTGGACCTTGTAGCAGGCGCAGACGTCCAGGGTCGCGTCGATGATGGCCCGGTTGAACGCGAACAGCGCCGCCAGGCCCGTATCAGCCCTGGCCAGCTCACATTCCGGAATGTACCCGATCGCGGTATCGAGTCCTACGCACACCGGCCCCCGCGCGGCCACCGTGTCATACAGCGCATCCATGTTCATCATGCTTCACTCCTGTCATATACGACACTTCCTGCCCGCAGCGTCATCAGCACACGCCCACGGCAGCGCCGACCGATGAACGGGCTGTTGGCTCCGCGCGACCTGAAGTCCTCCCGCCGCACGGTCCAGGGCCACTCCATATCGACCAAAACCAGGTCCGCCCGGAGTCCTGCCCGTATCAGCCCGCGATCGGGCAGAGACAGAATCCGCGCCGGATTGGCGCTGAGCAGAGCCGAGAGCCGGCCGAGGGGGATGAGTCCGGTACGGACAAGCTCAGCCAGATAGACCGCGAAGGCCGTCTCCAACCCCATGAATCCCGGTGCGCCGGCCAGCTTGTCATCGGCGCGATGCGGAGCATGGTCGGTAGCCAGCGCGTCAACCGTGCCATCCTGTACGGCCGCCAGCAGGGCTGCCCTGTCCGCCTCGCTGCCCAGTGGAGGCGCGACCCTGCCCCAGGAATCCTCACCCAGGGACAAAGCGTCGCCCCTGGTCAGGGCCAGGTGATGCGGCGTCGCCTCGCAGGTGAGCCCAAGGAATCCGGCTGCCCGCGCTGCGCGTATGGCGCCAAGCGCCCCTGCGCTTGAGACATGGGCAATGTGCACCCGGCACCGCGCCTTCTGCGCCAACCGTATCGCGCGGGCCGTCGCCGCCGCCTCGCCGCCTGCGTCGCAATGGCATGAAACCGGCAAGCCAAGCGCTTGAGCCGCCTCCATTGCCCCGAGCATCACCGAATCATCGGCTATGTCCTTGCCGTCCTCCGACAGCATCCGTATCGCGTCCCCTATCAGCGCAGAACCGGCCGCCTCGACGAGGTGCGAGCTGTCCTTCCCCTCCATGCCGCGCGTCAGCGCGAGCGCTGGGTACAGATCGATAAGCCCCAGAGCCTGGGCCCGCGATCGCAACGCCTTGGCCGCCCCAATGGAATCGATCACCGGCCTGGTGTTGGCCATGCAGACAACGGTCCCGTATCCGCCTGCCGCCGCCGCCAACGACCCCGACTCCAGCGTCTCCTTCTCGGAAAAGCCAGGCTCCCGGAAGTGCACGTGCATGTCGATGAATGATGGCATCAGTACCAGGCGGTTATTACCGGCGCCCGGCCCGCCTTCGAGTATCCTCGTGGGCCGGTAGCTCTCCAGCGAGACGCCCTCATCCGCTATCGCGGCAATGATGCCGCCTTCTATGTACACGGATCCGACGCGGTCCGTGTGCTCATCAACGATGCGCACGTTCCGGCACAGAAGGCTCATCGGAAGTCTCCGGCGCCGCGCATCTCGTCGCAGTACTCGCACCGGTACAGGCCCATGGCGGCATCCGAGAGGTGAAAGATGTGTGGAGCGTACTGCTCCGTCGCAGTGATGCAGCGGGGGTTCCTGCATATCAGGACGTTCTCTACGCGCTCAGGCAAGGCAAGGCTTATTTTTCTTGTAATATCACCATGCTGTATTATATTCACGGTTATGTCCGGGTCCAGAAGGCCCAGCACCGCGAGGTCCAGGGCGATCTCGTTGTCAATCTTGATTATGTCCTTGAGGCCCATCCTGACCGATTCAGCATTGACCACGAAGGCCACCGTGTATGGGGCGGCGCCAAGTCCCAGCCAGTTGAATATCTTCAGGCCCTGACCGGCATGGATATGATCGATGACGATGCCGTTCTGTATCTTGGTTATGTTCAGCATCAGGCGGCTCCCAGTATCGAGGCGATCAATGCCATGCGGATGTACATGCCGTATTTTGCCTGCCTGAAATAGGCGGCTCTTGGGTCGGCATCCACTTCCATCGCTATCTCGTTGACGCGCGGCAGGGGGTGCATAATGATGAGCGACTCCTTCGCGCGCCGCAGCTTCTCCTTGGTCAGCACGTAGCTGTCCTTGAGGCGCACGTAGTCTTCCTCGTTGAAGAAGCGCTCCTTCTGCACACGTGTCACATACAGAACGTCCAGATCCCCGATCACGTCTTCCAGCGTGTCAGTCTCCATGTACTCCCCCCCATCGCGTGACAGCAGATCGCGCGTCAGGTATTCGGGCACGCGCAGCTCCGGCGGCGAAATGAATACCATCCGGTTGCCCGGATACAGTGATAGGCCCTTGACCAGCGAGTGCACGGTGCGGCCGAATTTCAGGTCGCCGCAGAAACCGATGGTCAGGCCAGCGACCGACCCGCGCAGGCTGCGGATGGTATGGAGGTCGGTAAGCGTCTGGGTTGGATGGTGGTGCCCGCCGTCTCCGGCATTGACCACGGGCACCGTGGAGTACCTGGATGCCAGCAGTGCGGCTCCTTCCTTGGGGCTGCGCATCGCTATCATGTCGGCGTAGCAGCCTACGGTGCGCACCGTATCGGCAAGGCTCTCGCCCTTGGCCGTCGAGCTGGAGCCAGGTTCGGCAAAGCCAACGCAGGAGCCGCCCAGGCGCATCATCGCCGCCTCGAAACTCAGGCGGGTGCGTGTGCTTGGCTCGAAGAACAGCGTGGCCAGAATCCTGCCTCGACACGAATCCCGAAGATAGGCCTCATCCTCCTCCACCCGCTGGGCCAGCGCGAACAGCCGATCCAGTTCCTGTACATCAAAGTCCCGCGGTTCGATCAGGTGACGTCCCTTGAGCATGGTACCTCCTCAATCTTTCTCAGGCTTCGGGCAAAAAAAAGCCGCCCCAAAAGGGCGGCTTTCAAAACCAATGGAAGACGGCTCGTGTGCCGTCTGATAGCAGATAGTGCACCCCACGATGGTGGCGGTGTTCAACGCGCGATTCTCTCAACCTGGTACCCTCCGCTTAAATTGGCGGGATAGTAGCATGCCGTTTCGATATCGTGCAAGAGGCAAAAAGCAGGGCTCGTCAAATAGATGACTCAATGGTTCAGATCCTTCACATCGCGTGCCATTTTGCCAATCGCCACAAAGACCACGAAGAACTCCAGCCGCCCGAGCAACATGCCAACGATCTGGACCCACAGCACCGGCAACGGCGTTCCAGCCCCCGTTATGCCGACTGATAGCCCTACCGTACCGAGACTCGAGGCGAATTCGAATAAGGAATCCGACATGCTGTACCCGAATGTAGCGATGAAACACGAGCCCATCAGAAATACGGCAATATACAGGAATACAAACGTTCCCGTGCGCATGATATGGTCAACGCTGACGAACGAATAATCTTCGCCTTGGTGAATTCTCCTTGCAATGATCGCATTACGGGGTGACAGAGACCGCTTGATCTCCCACCAGATCGATTTGCCCAACAGGTAAACTCGATACTGTTTGATACCTCCGGCGGTTGAACATGTACCGCCGCCTATGAGCATCAGGATGATCAGGATCAGTATGCCGGTCGGGTTCCAGCTGCCGTATCCGACGGTCGAGAAGCCGGTCGTGGTGAGAGCCGTGACGGACTCGAAAATGGCTACCCGTATTCCCTTGCCCAGGGTTGGGTAGAGGCCAATGCTGACAGCAAAGAAGACGGTTATCGACCCCACAACGAATAGCAGGGCAAACAGCCGAAGCTCGCCGTTCCTGAAGAAAGCCCTGAACTTGCGGCTGAACAGCAAGTATGCCGTGAGAAAATTCGTATTTCCCAATATCATCAATGGAATTGTTATGGCTTCGATCAGCGGGGAATCCCAATAGCCGATGCTTTCGGCGCGAGTCGAGAAGCCTCCGGTAGAAACCGCTGCGAATGAGTGGTTGATGGCGTCGAACAGGGACATACCAGCGATCCGGTACGCGATGATCCCGGCGACTGCGTATCCCAGGTACAGCATCATCACAAGTTTTGCGCTGCGTACAACGTGAGGCACGAGCTGGTCTGTTCGTCCTTCCGCACGGTACAAGCCTGCACCGATAGGCATTGAGAAGGCTGCAAGCATTATGATAGCCAACCCCGCGCCGCCGGCCAGTTGCATGATGCTCCTCCACAGAAGAATAGTGTGGGAAGCGCTCGTGACATCGACGACTGATAGTCCCGTCGTCGTCCAGCCACTGACAGATTCAAAGAGCGCCTGGGTAAAACCCAGGCTGCCGAGCCGCATGAGCGGAATCGTGGAGACAAGGCATGCAAGCAACCAGGATAGCAGTACGACGACGCTTCCGTTCAACTCAGAGAGAGGAGCCTTGCCACGCTTGCCTGAAGCCAATACGAGCAGAGTACCGACCAGCATGAGCGACAATCCAGATACCAGGAACGGGGCGGCCGAAGACCGTTCTGATGGATAGAAAACAAATCCAGCCAAAGGAGTCAGGAATATGACTCCCATTATGATCAGTATCGAGCCCAAGGCGCGCGCCATGCCCTCATAAATGATTGAGTTTCGACGTAGGTTGGCCAAGAACACGAGTCAGTCCTTCCCTACGAGCAAACCGAGGACCTTGGCGTAGTTCTCCGGCAGGCACACGAACGATATCCTATCGCCGGCAAGCATGGCGGTATCCCCTGAAGGAATGAACACATCACCATCCCGCTGGACGCTTATGATCAGCGTATTGGTAGGGAACCGTATGTCCCTGAGCTTCTTTCCCTTGCAGGGCGCCCGCTCATCCAGGACTACCTCGGTCAGATTGATCTTCCCTTCGGATATGGGAGTAAAACCTATGACGCTGTCCTTCTGGGCTCGCCGCTCTATCAGGTCGGATAGTATTGGAGCAAGAGAGAAAGTAGCGCCTATCCCGAGCGACCGGAACACCTCTTCATTATCTGGATCGTTCACGAGGGCGAACGCTTCCTTGATCCCGTACACATCCTTGGCCAAGCGGCATATCATGAAGTTGTCTTCGTCATGGGGGGTCACCGCCAGCACTTTATGGACCTGCCTGACTCCGGCCTCCTCGAGGACCCGCGGCTGGCTTCCGTCTCCGCAGATTACAGTAGCCTTGAGCCTGCGGGAAAACGCCTCGCACTCGGCCTGATCCTTGTTGATTATTACAATTTCCTTGCCCTTCGATATGAGCGATCGCGCTATGAAGTAGATATGCGTGCCGCCTCCGACGATCAGTACCGTCACGCCCTGACCTCGGGGATTCCTGCCGAAGTGAGGAATTTCTCCGCGGCGATCAGGAGCGGCGAGAATGCTTCTACCCCCTTGCTCCGGGCGTATCCCTCGAGAACCGGATCCCTGACGCATGCGAGGACCCTCCCGATATTGAAATACTCCAACGCGATGAGGGCGGTCATGATATTGAGCCGATCGTTGTCGGTAGCGGCGATGAACGTGTCCGCTTTATCAATACGTGCACGCAGGAGCACCGATAATTCCGCCGCGTCGCCTTCAACGGTGAACCCGGAGAATCTATCGGACAGCTCCGCGAATCTGGCCGAATCCTCGTCTATTACGACGACATCGGATCCGCCCGAGCTGAGCGTCTCGGCTAGATGAGCGCCTAGCTGCCCGCAGCCAAGGATTATGGCGTACGCGATTCTATCGCTCATCCTTGCGCCTGATGATTCCGCCGAGGAAACTGCTAATCTTTTTTCGCGGCTTGTCATGACCACCGCCCATATCGAGTGTTCCGATAGGTGAGGCTTCTGTTGCCCGGAGCAGATTAGCCTGGGCGGGTTTGTAGGTTGGGTCGATGGAGAGCGCCGCCCGATAGTATTTTTGTGCCTGCAGGTTATCGCGAGAGAGTTCCATCAGTATTCCCAGCAGGTTATATGCTTCCGGTCTAGACGTCTCGAGCGCCACGGCCCGTTCTGCCCATGGCTTGGCTTCCGCAAAGTCCATCGCCTCGATCGCTGCCTTGGCCTGCTGTATGCAATCATCGTATGTGTAGGCGCCTTCAGGAATTGTGGCGGGCGCTTCTCCGACCGTTTCCAGGGTTGGAGAAGGTACCGATCGGCGCAGGAAACCGACTCGCCTTTGCAGCGCCTTGGCCACGATACCGCGCATTTCCTCGGAGACAAAGGGCTTCTGTATAAAATCCACGGCTCCGAGCTTCATCGCCTCTACCGCGTTGTCCACTGTTCCATGCGCGGTGATGATGATGACCTTGGTCATATCATTCTTGGCGCGTATCCGCTTCAGGACGTCCATGCCATCCATTCCAGGAAGATTGAGATCCAGCAGGACGAGCGACAGGCCTCCCGAAGCGAGCCGCTCCAGCGCCTCTTCGCCGCTGACAGCAGTCTCGGTCTCCACATCCAGCTTCTCCAGCGCCTTCGCCAACGTAAGCCGGATGTTCTTCTCGTCATCAACTATCAGGACCTTCTCGGTTTTCATCGCTCTGCCCTCCCTCCAGGACCGACGGCAACGTGAATGTGAACGTGCTGCCTGACCCCACTTCCGATTCCACCCAAATACGACCACCGTGCGCCCGTACTATTTCCCGACAGATAGCCAGGCCCAGTCCAGTCCCTCCCGGTTTCGCCGCGCCCTTGACCTGGACGAATTTCTCGAAGATCTTCCGTTGATACTCAGGCGGGATTCCAACCCCGGTATCCTTGACCTTGATGTACACGAAATGCCCGATCTCTTCGGCGGAGACCGAAATCGTTCCACCTTCATTGGTATAGCGGATAGCGTTGGCCAACAGGTTCGTCAGTATCCATACTATCTTGTTGCCGTCAACCATCATCGCCATAGTGACATCGGGAAGGTCGCACCTCAAGGTCAGGCTCTTTTCTTCCACCTGCCTTCGCATGATCGAGCAAGCCTGCTCCATGATATCCCGGACCGGATATCTGGCCAAGTCCATCTCGGCCTTTCCTGATTCCAGACGAGAAAGATCGAGCAAGTCCGATACCAGCGCCTTCAGCCGGTTCACATCCTCGTTCGCCGCTTCGATTACTTCGCGGTGCTTCTCGTCAACCGTGTCTCCAAGTCCTTCCGTCAGCAGGTCCAGACTGATTGCGATGCTGGTAAGCGGCGACTTGAGCTCATGTGACGCGGTCATGACGAATTCGGTTTTCAGTTGGTCAAGGTTAGTCAGCGCCGTGATGTCCTGCAACAGCAACACGACGCCCAGGGATTCATGCTCGCCGAGCAGAACCGGTGTTATTGTAAAGGAGTAATGAGCGATCACGCCGTTTTTCTCTATCGTCAGTATCGTCTTCTCCTCGGGGATCACGGGTGGCACGCCGCTCTCGGAAGTAGCCTTGATATATGAAAAAAGCTCTGCATTGTCGAAGGCTTCGAGGAAATGCATCGGAGATTTCTCGTCGAATGAGAATCCCAGCGCTTCCTGAGCCGCGGGATTGGCGTTTACGATTCGCAACGACTTGTCTATCAGGACAATTCCATCATGGATCGAGCGGATCAACGTATCGCTCTTCTTCTTCTCATGGATAATCTTTCCTATATTCAGGTCATTGAAACTCTTCAACCTGGTCGCCATCACGGCAAAGCTGTCCGCGAGGACACCAAGCTCGTCATTCGATTCAGCTTCGATGTGGACATCGTAGTCACCGCCTGAAATCCGTTCGGTCGCCGCCGTCAATTCAATCAAGGGATGGACAATCCGTCGCGAAAGAAGCAGGCTAAAGACTATCCCGACCGCTATGGCGAGACTTCCCACGACACTCATCGACATGATCGTATTGACGGCAAGTCGCTCAGTACGATCGCTCGCCTCGTACATCGTCCGCTGATTCAGTTCCCGGAGATTCGACAACTCGGCCCGTATCGATTCAAACAGGGCGAACACCACCTTGTTGTAGTATTGAAACGAGAATGCTGGATGGGCGTCTTCAGGGGAATGCGCGCCAGAGAAGGACTCGATGTATTTTCCATAGAGCGAGTGGATCGATTCGACAATATCAGATTCTCCCGGGATGGTGATATTGTCTCGTGCCCTGCCAAACCATATCCAGAAATCCGAGGTGGCTTCATTGAATTGACGAATGGCAGACTCCCGCTCCTCCAGAAGAAAGATGAGCATCGCGCTATCCTGGCGCTCCAGAGAGTCGATCATGTGCTCAGCGGCAATGATGCTCTTGTAGTTTTCCGAGAGTATAGCCTTGCTGGCATTTCCAAGGACGTACAGATTGTATATTGCCCAAAGCATTACGATTATGGAAAAGACCAATGAAATACCGAAGCCAAGCAGGATCTTCTTCCGTAAGTTGAGCCTCATGGTTCAAGTATACTGTACGGCGTAACTGGCTACAATCTGTCATGCTAGTGCCTGAAGTGCCTGACACCGGTGACGACCATCGCGATGCCGGCGGCATCGGCGGCGGCGATGCTGTCGGCGTCACGCACCGAGCCACCGGGCTGAACGATCGCGGTGATGCCAGCCGCGGCAGCGACCTCAACCGAATCTGGAAACGGAAAGAACGCGTCCGATGCGAGCACCGAACCGCGGGCCCGGTCGCCGGCCCTGGTCACCGCGATCCGAGTGGAGTCGACGCGGTTGGGCTGGCCGGAGCCTATGCCGACCGTCGTGAAACCGGCCACCGCTCCGACCAGTGGCGCGGCAAGTACGATGGCATTCGACCTGGCCGACACGCAGGCGCTCCAGGCAAAGCGCAGCGCCGCCATCTCCTCGTCGCTCGGCGCACGCTTCGACACTGGCCGCCACTCGGTGCCGGACGGATCGCCGTGATCAATCTCCTGCCTCAGGAAGCCGCCGAGGGTGGACCTGGTCTCGTAGCCCGGCGCGCGAGCCCTGGTGATTCCATCGCGCCCCATCTCGACGAGCCTCGCGTTCTTGCGCCTGGACAAGAGGTCGCGCGCCTCGGTGGTGAACGATGGAGCCGCGACACATTCCACGAAGGTTGTCCCAAGAGCCGCCACGCACGCGGCATCGAATGGCCGGTTGACGGCGATGACGCCGCCGAATGCCGAGAGCGGGTCGCACGCTATCGCGGCCTCGAGCGCCGGACCAACCGCGTCGCCGATCGTGGCGTCGCCGATCGTGGCGTCGCCGATCGTGGCGATACCGCAAGGCGACAGATGCTTGACGACGACAGCCGCGGCCGTATCGAACCCGCTGGCTATGCGCCACGCCGCGTCGAGGTCCAGGATGTTGTTGTACGACAGCTCCTTGCCCTGGAGGACGAGCCCGCCAAGCGGGCCTGCGCCTGGCTTGTCGGTGTACAGCCACGCCTTCTGGTGGGGATTCTCGCCATAGCGGAGCCCCTGGCCGGCAAAGCCAAAGAGCGCAGCTCCTGTTTCCGGTCCCAACCACGATGCTATCGCCGCGTCGTAGCGGGCACAGACCGAGAAGGCCTTGACCGCGAGTTCCTTGCGCAGTGTCTGATCGATGTGCCCCGACAGCAGCGCCGCGGCGAAGCGTTCATAGTCATTCGGGTCGCAGAGCACGGAGACGCGGGCATGGTTCTTGGCAGCCGCCCGCAGCAGCGCGACGCCGCCTATATCGATTTCCTCGACGCATTCGGATTCGGTAACGCCGGGCTTGGCCAGTGTCGATTCAAAGGGGTACAGATTCGAAACGACCAGGTCTATTTCACCCCAACCAAGCCTGGCTAGCTCAGATCTGTCGGCATCGGTGCCGCGCGACAGGATTCCGCCGTGGATAGCCGGGTGCAGTGTCTTGACGCGGCCGCCCAGTGTCTCCGGCGACCCGGTGTACGAGGCGACTTCTGTTGCCGTGATGCCTGCCGCCGAGAGCGCCTTCGCCGTCCCTCCCGAGGCAAGGAAGCTCCAGCCAGCGCCGGCGAGCGCGCCGGCGAGCGCGGCCAGACCTGTCTTGTCATAAACCGATATCAGGGCAATGGGCATAGTCTACTCCTTGGCATTCAGGTTCGTGGATCGCAGAGACTCTCTATTGTTTCAATGATGATGCGGTGCTCGGCGTCATGGACCCTGGTCTCAAGGTCTTCAAAGGTATCGCTGGCACGAATCGGTACCTTGGCGATGCGTATGACGGGGCCAGAATCGACGCCCTCGTCGGGCACGAAGTGCGTCATCACGCCGGTATAACGAATCGCACCTGCCCGAAACGCTGCCAGAGCGCGCTCTATCGCGTGGGTACCCGGGAAGGTTCCCGGCAACGCCGGATGAAGATTGATGACCGTGCCAGAGAAGCGCTCCAGGAAGGCGTTTGACAGCAACCGCATCCAGCCAAGGAGCAGGACATAATCCGGCTGGCAGGCCAGGACCAGGTCCGCCAGCGCGGTGTCGTAATCGCGACGCGACTGCCCGGCCACCACAGGCAGGGCGATAGCCTGGATGCCTGCAGCACGCGCCCGATCAAGGGCCGGGGCGTCTAGCCTGTCGGAGAGAACAGCGGCCACCCGCGCGTTGAGGACACACGAGGCGCAGGCGTCCAGCACAGCCTGCAGGTTGGACCCGTTGCCGGAGGCAAGCACGACCAGCCGCCGCGGCTGGCCAGGCATGCTACCGCTCACGCCAGCCTCGTGCGGGCGCCTTCGGCGGTGCCAGTCGCGGCCAGCTGCCCGACAATCCAGCATTCCTCCCCGGCCGCGGCTACCAGCTCGTCGGCCCGCCCGCGCTCCACCACCGCTACCATGCCTATGCCCATGTTGAACACGCGGTACATCTCGTCGGCGTCGATGCGGCCGAGCCGCTCTATCAGGCGGTACAGCGGCGGCACCGGCCAACGGCCGCGCTCTATAACCGCCTCGATCCCGGCCGGCAGGATCCGCGGCACATTCTCGACAAAGCCGCCGCCTGTCAGATGGGCCAGCCCCTTGATCAGGCCGGGCCTGTCCCGCAAGATCGGCCACAGGAGCGGCAGGTACGAGCGGTGCGGAGCGAGGAGTACCTGTCCAAGCGGTGCGCCGAGCTCCGGGTAGACAGTCGACAGGTCGACGCCGTCAAAGACCCTGCGCACGAGCGAGTAGCCATTGGTGTGCGGGCCGTCGGAGCGGAAACCGACCAGCACGTCACCGGCCTCGATGCCAGCGGTCGGCAGTATCGATGCGCGCTCCACGACGCCGACTATCGTGCCCGCGATATCAAACTCGCCGGGCTGGTATACGCCAGGCATCTCAGCTGTCTCGCCGCCAAGCAGCACGCAGCCAGATGACTGGCAGGCGGCGGCCATCCCACCGACCGCCTCGGCCACCTGTGCCGGGTCTATCCTGGAGCTGGCGAAGTAGTCCAGGAAGAACAGAGGCCGCGCCCCCTGCACGAGTATGTCGTCGATGCAGTGATTGACTATGTCCATGCCTATCGAGCGATAGCTTCCCGCCTGGGCCGCAAGCTTCACCTTCGTGCCAACTCCGTCGGTCGACCCGACCAGGACAGGAGCCACCATGCCGGCAAGCGATGCGGCATCCCAGAGCCCGCCGAAGGAGCCGATACCGGCAAGCACCGCGTCGGTGTATGTTGCCTTGACTGCGCCTGCCATCCGCCTGACGGCCTCGTTGCCGGCGTCGATGTCGACACCTGACGACGCGTATGCCGAGCCGGCGGATTGCTTGCCGTCGCGGGCCAGCCTTGCCAGTCCGCGGACGCCTATGTCCCGCCTGAAGCGCGCGCCAGGAAACGATATGGCGTCGACCTTGGCATAGGCTGACGACAAAGCCTCCCGCAAATCCTGGCCGACCGCCGTCACCCCGAGCACCCTGCCTGGCAGCGCTACCAGCGTGCCGTCGTCACGGCGCGTATTGGCATGGAGCACATACGCGTGGCCAGCCGGTTCGAGACCCGCGAGCTGCGCGCCACCGACCGCCGCATCCGGGTAGCCTTCGCTCGCCATCACGACGCAGGCCGCCGCCCCGGACTTCCAGGCAGGCAGGACCGACCGCATATCTCCCGAGGCGCAGGCGGCCAGCGTCGCCGCCAGGTCCCCATCGAACAGCGCGAGTATGGCCTGGGCTTCGGGATCGCCGAAGCGGCAATTGTACTCAAGCACCTTTGGCCCTTGCGCGGTGACGATGATGCCGGCGTATACGACGCCGATGAACGGCGTACCTCGGGTTGCAAGGTCGTGGACCACGGGCTCTATCGCTATCCTGGCGTATTCGAGCGCAAGCTCAGGCGGGCACCCAGGCGCCGGCGCGTACGCGCCCATGCCGCCGGTGTTCGGACCCCGGTCACCGTCGAGCAGACGCTTGTGATCCTGGGCGCTCGGCATCACCGCTATCCGCGTGCCATCGCAGAAGGCCAGGATGGACAGCTCCTCGCCTTCGAGCCTCTCCTCGATCACCAGCTCGCTGCCAGCCTCTCCAAGCATGCTGCCCCGCAACAGCTCGTGGATCAGCCCGATAGCCTCGGGCGTCGATTCTGGCAGGAAGACGCCCTTGCCGGAGGCGAGGCCTGAGCCCTTGACGACGACCGGCCACGGCGCCTCGCGGACGAAGTCAGCAGCCCGCTCGAAGTCCTCGGCTCCGGCAAAGCTGTGATATGCGGCGGTTGGTATGCCAAGCCGGCTCATCATCGCCTTGGAGAAGGCCTTGGATGATTCCAGCCGCGCGGCCTCCCGGCCTGGTCCGAAGCACAGGATGCGCCGCCCCGTCTTCGTGGAGCGTTCCGCAAGGGCATCGGCGAGGCCAAGGGCGAGCGGTGCCTCCGGCCCGATGACGACCATATCGATCGATTCCTTGTCGGCAAAGTCAACAATCGCGTCTATGTCGGTCGCGCCGATGGCGATGTTCCAGCCCTGGGCCGCTGTGCCGCCGTTGCCAGGCGCCACGACCAGCCGGTCCACCGACGCGGACTCGGCCAGCTTCATCGCGATCGCGTGCTCGCGGCCGCCTGATCCAACCAGCAATACTCTCATGGAACCTCGAATCCGTTCTTGCCGGCCGCGCCGGCTATGTCCAGTGGATAGTCGCCCGTGAAGCAGGCCGAGCAGAAACCGCCCGAATGGCCATAGCCAACGTGTCCGCCGGCCTCGGCGAGAGCTCGCATCATGCCGCCATGCGACAGGTACGCCAGGGTATCGGCGCCGACATGGGACCGTATCCCGTCAACTGACATCCGGTGCGCCACGAGGCTGTCGTACGAGCCCATGTCCACGCCCATATGGCAGGGGTGCTTGATGGGCGGACAGGCGATCCTGACATGCACCTCGACGGCGCCGGCCTCGCGGAGCAGGCGCACCAGGGGGCCCGTCGTCGTGCCGCGGACTATGCTGTCGTCGATGATGGCGACCCGCTTGCCGCGCACGGTGCCAGGCATCGCGTTGAACTTCAGCGCCACACCCTGGTCGCGCAATGCCTGCGTCGGCTGTATGAACGTGCGGCCTATGTACCGGTTCTTCGCGAAGCCCTCGTCGTACGGCAGGTTGGCGGCCTGGGCGAAGCCTATCGCCGCGGATATCGACGAGTCGGGCACCGCTATGACAACATCGGCCTTGGCTGGCGCCTCGATAGCCAGAGCCGCGCCGAAGCGCCGCCGCGCCTCGTGGACCGACGCACCATTCCAGACGCTGTCGGGCCTTGAGAAGTACACATATTCAAAGACGCAGGCCGCTTGCCTGCCTGCCGGCTCAACGCCTCCGCGGTCGACAGGGCCATCGTGGCCAAGCTCGACGATACGGCCCGGACCGATATCAGCGGCGTCGCGGCAGCCGAGCGTCTGGAGCGCGCATGTCTCGCTCGCCGCCGCCGACCCGCCTTCGGGGAGTCTCCCCGCGCACAGCGGCCTGAAGCCCCATGGATCCCTGGCGGCATAGGCGGCGTCTTTCGTCAGCACGACAAAGGAGAACGCGCCTTGCCACTCACGCATGCATGCGGCTATCCGTTCGGGCCACGACTCGCCCTTAGCGGCGGCCAGCATCATGATCATCACCTCGGTATCGGACGACGAACTCAGCCCGACACCACGCTCCAGCAGCGTCCGCCTGAGTTCATTGGCGTTGACGAGGTTGCCGTTGTGCGCCAGCGCAAGCGGCCCATGCCGCGTCTCGATCTGGAATGGCTGGGCGTTGCGGACGCTCGGCTCGCCGGTTGTAGAGTAGCGGGTGTGGCCGATAGCCGCGAAGCCCTGCAGCGCGGCCACATCATCCTCAGCGAATGCGCGCGTGACAAGGCCCAGCCCCTTGCGGATCGACATGCTCTGCCCGTCGGTGGCGGCAAGCCCTGCCGATTCCTGGCCACGGTGCTGCAAAGCGAAAAGGGCGTAGAAGGCAGCGCGCACCGCGTCGTTGCGGGCATCACTGCTTGCCCTATTCAAATCGATGCGTATGGCGACGACGCCGCACTCTTCCCGGGCCTTGTCGGCTGCATTCATGCCAGTCGTCCCCGTATCGAATCACTCTGCATGGAGGTGTCGGCGGCGATGATCGCGTCGGAGTTGGCTGTGCGGAAGTCGTGTACGCGCGCGGCCAGCTCTGGATCGGCCAGGCCAAGCATCCTGGCGGCGAGCAGGGCGGCGTTGGCCGGCTCCAGGACAAGTGCTGGTGCTATGCCTCCTGGCATCCGGAGCGACGACCAGATGTCGGCGCCGCTGAACGCTTCCGGAGTTGGCGGGCAGGCTATGACCGGCGCGTCCACCGCCCCGTCGACAAAGCCGGACAGCGCGTTGGAACGGCCGGCGACCGTGATGTATACCCGCGGGCCGCCGCCGGCTTCATATCGTTCGAGCATGGCCGTCAGATGTCCCGGCGTCTTGTGCGCCGAGCCGATTCTCGACTCATGAGCGATGCCGAAGGAGTCGAGCGCCGCGGTTATCCTGGCACAGTGATCCTGATCGGCCTTTGAACCCATGATGATGACGACAAGCGGCTTCCTCATAGTATGACCCCCGCGGCGCGCAGGTTGCGCTCCAGCCGCGGACCGACCGGATACTCACCCGGCTCGAAGGCTTTGCCGGTCAGGCGCTCGTAGGCGGAACAATACAGGGCGCCGGTCTGGTCCCACAGTGAATCGGGGACGGCAGGCAGTGGCCCATCGCCACGGTAGCCCAGGCTGGCAAAGGCAATGCGGACAAACTCCTTGTCGAACGACTTCGGTTCGAGTCCAGCCGCAAGACGCGACTCGTAGGTATCCGCCTTCCAGTAGCGCGACGAGTCGGGCGTGTGCACCTCATCTATCAGCAGTATCGAACCGTCGGGCGCGCGGCCGAACTCGTACTTGGTGTCGACAAGCATCAGCCCCGCCCTGGCGGCGCGCTCCTGCCCGCGGGCAAAGAGCGCCAGAGCGGCACGGCTGACCTTCGACCAGTCTTCTTTGCCGAGATAGCCGCCGGAGACCACCTGTGCCGGCGTCAGGCGCTCGTCATGGCCCGTCGGGCCGCCCTTGGTAGTCGGCGTTATGATGGCCCGTGGAAGCGCCTCGTTCTTGTGCAACCCATCGGGAAAGTCGTAGCCGTATATCGAGCGCTCGCCCAGCGAATAGCGGTACCAGAGCGCGGTCGTCGTCACGCCGGTGATGAAGCCCCGGACGATCACCTCGACAGGCAGCGGCTCCACCTCGATGGCTATGATGGCGTTGGGGTCGGGCACCGATACAAGGTGATTGCCTATGATGTCGGCGGTGTCGGCGAACCACCAGGCGGACAGCTGATTCAGCACCTGGCCCTTGTACGGCACCGAGGCTAGTACCCGGTCAAAGGCCGAGAGCCGGTCGGTCGTCACCAGCAACCGTGTGCCATTACCAAGCGAATACCAGTCGCGTACCTTGCCCGACCGCTTGCCTTCAAGTTGTAGATCACAGCCTTCGAATGCCTTCATCGTGCCTCCATTGCGGGATTCGTCACAGGCCCTGTGCGTAGGCCACACCATTCTTCCAGAGTGCCAGACAGGCCTCGGTGGCGGATCTCTTCTGCTGATCGTCACGGACACGGAATACCACATTGTTCTCCGGGTGCGGCATCAGCCCCAGCACGTTTCCGGCGGGGTTGCATAGTCCGGCTATGTCGGCCACGGAGCCGTTGGGATTGCCCGGGTAGGCGCCGCCTGCTGGCAGAGCATCCGCCCCGGCATAGAGCAGCGCCAGCTGTCCTGCCGTGCGCAACCGTTCGAGGGTCGAGCCGGAATCGACCAGGAAGCGCCCCTCGCCGTGGGCTATCGGGCAGGACAGCAATCCCGGCAGCCCCTTGGTCCAGAGACAGGTCGACGAGGGAGCGGCCATCGTTGTCCACCTGCACTCGAAGCGACCGTTCTCGTTGCGCGCCAGAGTGGCGGTGCCCGGGCTTCCGTGGACAATGCCCGGCAGAATTCCGGCCTTGACCAGGACCTGGAAGCCGTTGCATATCCCTATGACCGGTTTGCCCGCGGCTACGAACTCGGCAACCTCGTCCGCGAAGTAGCTGGCCAGATCCAGGGCAAAGAGCCTGCCGGCGCCGAGCGCGTCGGCGTATGAGAAGCCGCCGGGTATCACGAGCATCGCGTAGTCGGCAAGCCGGCGCTCCCTGGAGCGCAACGCGTTGACGTGGACTATTTCGGGCGCGGCTCCGGCGAGTTCCAAAGCCGTGCAGGCGTCCGGATCGCGGTTGGTACCAGCGGCATGCAGCACAAGCGCCTTGGGCTTGCTCATCGTTCGCTCCTTGCGCCGGAGAACGCTCTGGCTATCTCGTCGATCTGCACTCGCGCAGTCTCGCCGCCCGTGACAAGCTCGAGCCGTCCGGAATCGTTTGTCGAGCCGATCTTGCTGACTGGCGTGCCTGCCATCAGCCGTTCAAACTCCGTGGCGCTTCCTGCCGCCACTTCCACCACAAGACATCCGTTGACCTCGCCAAACAGCGCTACGGTCGCGCCGACGCGTTCGACCGAGCCGGAGGAGACCGTTGCCCCGAGGCGGCCGCCCAGGCACATTTCGGCAACCGCGACCGCGAGCCCGCCGTCTGACAGGTCGTGGCACGCGCGTACATGGCCGGCGGCTATGGAGCGGTGCAGCGCGCGGTACAGAGGCTTCGCGCCCGGTACCGGCGCCGGGACCGAGCCGTCGGCTCCGGCTGGAAGCCCGAACAGCTCCGCGTAAACCGAACCGCCGAAGGAGCCACCGGGGCTGCCGACACGATACAGAACATCGCCCGCGCTCTTGAGGTCCGAGCCAGGGACCATGCCGGTGTCGGGGACTATGCCGATTGCAGATATCAGCAACGATGGCGGAATCGATACGCGCGCGCCATCCGATCCCACGTATTCATTGTTGAACGAGTCCTTGCCGGAAACGAATGGAGTGCCTAGCGCGAGCGCTGCGTTATAGCAACCGCGCGCCGCCTCCAGAAGGGTCCACATGGTCTGCGGCCGCCTGGGGTCGCCCAGGCAGAAGTTGTCGAGGATGGCTATGCGGTCGGGGTCGGCCCCGACGGCGACAGCGTTGCGTACGGCCTCGTCCACGACCGCCATAGCCATGCGGTACGGATCAAGTTCGCCGTAGCGATGGTTGAATCCATTGGACAGCGCGATACCGCGTCGGCCCGTGGATTCCCGCGGCTGGATGACCGCGGCGTCCTGTGGACCATCGGCAATCGGGCCATCATAGGGCCGGAGAATTGTCGCGCCCTGCACCTCGTGATCGTAGAGGCGGACTGTCGATTCCCTGGACGCGATGGCGGGATGAGCGAGCATAGCCAGCAAGGCTTCGCGGGTGTCGGGCAATGCCGCCGGCGAAACGGCTGGCACAACCTTTGACGGTGTCTCCGGCGTGGCGACCGCCGAAGCATCAGGTGAGGCGACCGCCGAAGCATCAGGTGAGGCGATTAGCCTTCGCTGCGGTGGCCCTGAATGCAGGAAGCCGCAGTCCATATCGACCGCGACCGTGGGGCCGTACCGAACCATCAGGCGGCCCTTGCCGGTGAAGTGGCCGAGGTCGGTCATCTCCACATCGTCAGCGTCGCAGAGCGCGCGCAATTCGTCCATGCTGTCAGGCGGTACCGAGACGACCATGCGTTCCTGAGCCTCCGACAGCCATATCTCCCACGGTGCGAGGCCAGGGTATTTGAGCGGCGCCCGTGCAAGATCGACATCGACGCCAAGTTCCGCTCCCATCTCGCCTATGGCGGAAGAGAACCCACCGGCGCCGCAATCGGTGATGCCCGAGTACAGCCCAGCGTCACGGGCAGCCAGCAACACCTCGGACACCTTCTTCTGCACAATCGGCGCCCCTATCTGCACCGACGCGCCGGACAGCTCACCGGTGCTGGAGTCCATCACCATCGAAGAGAACGTGGCTCCCCGAAGGCCGTCGCGCCCTGTCCGGCCGCCAAGCACGACGACGCGGTCGCCGGCCGCCTGCCTGCGCGGGTGCCGGCCGCGTGGGGCTATGCCGGCGCAACCACAGTAGACCAGCGGATTGGCGGCATAGCCGGGATGGTAGTGTATGCCGCCGTTGACTGTGGGTACGCCCATCTTGTTGCCGTAGTCCTGGACGCCAGCTATGACGCCGGATGCCACCAGCCGGGGATGCAGGCTGCCAGCCGGTACAGAGTCCGCCGTGACCCCTGGCGGGCCGAAGCACAGTACGTCGGTGGCCGCGATCGGCCGCGCCGAGACGCCCATCACGTCCCGTATCACGCCGCCGACTCCGGTGTTCGCGCCTCCGAAGGGCTCTATCGCCGAGGGGTGGTTATGCGTCTCGACCTTGAACGATATCTCGTACTCGTCATCGAACTCGATAATGCCGGCGTTGTCGACAAAGGCGGACAGCACCCATGGAGCGGCCAGCTCGTCGGTCGCTTTCTTTATATAACTTTTAAGGACATTGTCGACGAATGGCGGGTAGTCGGCACTTCTTGCAGAATCAGCGGGCGATAATCTGACTTCTATCATCGCCTTGAATGTCTTGTGGACACAGTGCTCGCTCCAGGTCTGGGCTATCGTCTCGAACTCGGCGTCGGTGCACGCGCGCCCTTCGCGCCGGTAGTACGCGCGTATAGCGCTCATCTCGGTCAGATCGAGGGCCGCCCTCCGCTCGGCGGACAGGGCGAGCAGGGCTTCGTCGTCCATCGCCGCTACGTCGAATGATTCGACCGAGCCGGAACCCGCGGCCTCCTCTGGCCAGGCGGGCTCTATCGTGCCAATGGCCCAGCGTTGAATAACGGCGTTGCACAGGAGACGCTCGGCCAGCACGCGAAGGTCGTCATCATCGAGGTCGTCTCCTTCCACGTCGAAGGCCTCGCCCGTAGACACCGCGACCACTCCGCGCAGCCCCAGCTCCCTGGCGGCCCGCAGCGTCTCATCGGCGACCGGATCGGTAACGCCTGGCCGCAGCGCGACCTCCACCCGCCGGACGCCAGCCGGCTGGTCGACAGGCGACTCAGGCTGAAGGCCCGGGCCCGACCACGTGCACGTCTGTCCGAGAGGGTCGCATAAAAGAAAGCGCCCAAGGAGGCTAAGCTCCCTGGGCGCAATCGTGCCGCGCACGAAATATATGGTTGCCGGTCGCACGGCGCGTATTCTTGGCAATCCAAGAGCGCGCGCATCCGTGGCAAGCGAACGAGCTCGTGGCTCGCCCGACTCGCCTGGCCGTTCCTTCGGCCTGACAATGAACCGGTACACGTCCGTCGTTGTTTCCATGCGAATTGGTACTACCGATTCGCGGCCCGCGTCAAGTGCCTTGGAGTTGCCGCTCATGGCCGTGAGTAGTTTGGAGCTTCTTGTGTTATGGAAATGTCATGAGCATGACTTTCCCTGAGGCCAGAAGCGGAGATGCGGACGAAGTTCCTGTAGCTTCGAAGGGCGTCCAGATCGACGCAGCCACAGTAGCCCATGCCCTTGCGCAGGCCGGCGACAAGCTGGTGCAGGTAGGTCTTCAGTTCGCCCTTGTAGGGCAACCGGCCCTCGATGCCCTCGGGAACCGGCAACTCATCCTTGGCTATTCCATAGCGGTCACCGGAGCCATCCCTGAGCGCGCCCATGGAACCCATGCCGCGGTATTCCTTGTATATTCTGCCCTCGTACAGCACCTCTCGCCCCGGCGCCTCCTTGAGACCCGCGAAGAGGTTGCCCAGCATCACCGCATGGGCGCCTGCGGCCAGCGCCTTGACTATGTCGCCCGAGTACTTGATGCCGCCATCGGCGATTATGGGTATGCCCGACTTGGCCGCCTCCTCGGCGCACCAGAGCACCGCGGTAAACTGCGGCACGCCTATGCCCGCTACTATGCGGGTGGTGCAAATCGAGCCAGGTCCGACGCCGACCTTGACCGCGTCCGACCCGGCTTCGATCAGCCGTCTCGTGCCATCGCGGGTCGCCACGTTGCCGCCTATGACAGGCAGATCGGGCCACCGCCGCTTGAGTCCCCTGATAGCCTCGACGACGTTGCGCGAGTCACCGTGGGCCGTGTCCAGGACAACGAAATCGACACGCGCCGCCACAAGGAGCGGTACACGGTGCTCGTAATCCTGAGGCGATACGGCCGCGCCGACAACAAGGCGCCCAGCCGCGTCGGTAGCCGCGTTGGGATAGCGGTCGTGCTTCTCCATGTCCTTGACGGTTATGAGTCCGCACAGCCTGCCGGATTCATTGACGACGGGAAGTTTTTCTATGCGATGTTCGTCGAACTTGTCACGCGCGCTTGCCGGTGTCGCGCGCAGAGTCTCAACGACTGGATCGCGCGTCATCGCGTCGCGGACCAGGGCGCCGTCATCGCGGCGGAACCGCAGGTCGCGCGCGGTGATGATGCCAACCAGTCGGCCGTCTGCCCCGACAACGGGCAAGCCCGTCACCTTGTCCCGCTCCATTATCGCGCGCACATCACGCAGCGTGCGGTCCTCCTCAACCGTAACCGGGTTGTCTATGATCCAGTTCAAGTAGCGTTTGACTCCCGCGACCTGTTCGGCCTGCAGCTCTGGCGACAGGTTGCGGTGGATGACGCCGGCCCCGCCCTGCAGGGCCAGGCTCACGGCAAGCCGTTCCTCGGTAACCGTGTCCATCGCCGCAGAGAGTATGGGTACATGCAGCCTCACGTTTCCTGCCAGGCGTGTCGACACATCGACATCGCGGGGCAGAACCTCCGAATAGGAGGGAACGAGGAGTACGTCGTCGTAGGACAGGGTTTCTTCCAGCATGGTTTTCTCCGGATGACATTGGGACGATGTCGGCCAGCCTTCCGGGCCGGCCCGGAGCCAGCTGGTAGGGCCGGACAGACCTTCTAGGACTCGGGCAGGCAACCTGCCTGAACGTGGTCAGGCAACGAGGCGATCCGGACGTACAAGGGACAGCATGGTTGTTTGTGTTTCGCGGATGCGGACGTCTGGGGGGTAACGGAAAAGTCTCGGGTCACCATGGGCAATACTGCCATGGGACCCGGCATGAATTCAAGCGGTCAAGTTGAAAAACCTACAGAGCGCCGCGCGCCAGAAACGGCAACGCTATGAAATTGCCCAAGGCTCCGCCAAGACTCGACATAAAGAAGACAAGAAGGATGTGCGTCACCTTGTTCCGGTAGAATCCGCGCATGGTCGAGACATCAACAGCCAGACTCTGGAAATCGGAGACAAGGGGCTTGCGAAGCCAGGCTTCGACCAAGGCGGCGAAGAATCCAACCGCGACCAATGGGTTGAGCGTCGCTATCGGAGCCGCGGCGAACGATACCAGTATCGTCAGCGGATTGGCCAGGCACAGGGCAGAACCTATAGCGGCCAGGGTGCCATTGAGCAGCACCCAGCGGATTATCAACCTGAGACTAGCCTCGGCCCCTGAAGTAAAAAAACCAAGCACGATCAGCCCCACTATCAGCGAGGGTATAAGCCAACCGGCGGACCGGGCGATCAGCCCTGGAGGTGGTATCAGCTCCAGATCGGACACATCGGTAGTCGCGGCACCGGCGGCCAGCTTGCCCAGCCATGCCTCCACTCCGGTCGCGTGTCCGGCACCAATGACCGCGACGATGCGGTCGCCAGTGGCGGCCCATATCTTCGAGGCTATGTATCGGTCGCGCTCGTCTATCAGCACTTCCTTGACACTGGGCAGGTACTGTGCGAGCTCGCCCATCATCTCATCCAGCTCCGAGCGGACCTTGAGCCGCTCTATCTCGGCGGCGTCGGGCTTCTCGTTGGAGAACGCGGCTCCGATCAACTGGGCCAGCAACTTTGCCTTGTTCCAGAAATTTGACCGTGACCAGGCCCGCCGTAGCGTCGTCTGCACATCGCGGTCGCAGAACTGGAACGGTATACCGGCGGCCTGGGCGGCGTGGATGGCCGCGACCATCTCCTCGCCAGGCTTGACTCCGGCATCGGCGCCCATCCTGCGCTGAAAGGCGGACAGCGCAAGATTGGCAAGCAGAAGAAAGGCCTTGCCTTCCTTGATTATCTTGACGATGTCGGTATTGGCCCACGCGTCTGACGCGTTCATCGCACGCCAGCGGGCCTCGTCAAGCTCGACGCATACGGTATCCGGCGATTCGGCGGCGATCACGGCCGTGACTTCGTCGACGCTTTCCTTCGAGACGTGAGCCGTCCCGACAAGCACGATATGGCGGCCCTCGAACTCGAGGACCCTTGCGGTATCAGACATGGTGGCTCCGTGCGGATAGAATGGTAATGGCAAGCATGATTCTCAGGGCTTCGATTGCAGGCGCGCCAGGTCCGCTTCGGCCATGCGACGTTCCATTGTTCCAACGCGCTGACTGTCTATGGACATCTGGATATACCTGAGGCCAAGCTCGCTGCGGCCGCGGGCAACCCAGTATGAGCCTAAATAGAACAACATGCCGGCTTTGAGATCCTGGCTCTTCTCGGCGCTTATCTTCAGTTCAAGCTCGGTTGTGGTATCGTTCTGGTCGTATAGCAGACGAAGAGCCAGCCATTGTGTCGGGTTCTGTTCCCTGTTGATCCTGGCCAGGTTGCGGCCGGCGTATTCACGAGCCGCCTTGGGATCACCCGAACGCATCAATGATACGGCAGCAGCTATATAATATTCACCATGCGCCTTCGTGTACGTGGCAGCCTTGTCGAAAGCCTGGTACGCATCGGTCCAGTTCCCAAGCCGGTATGCGACCATGCCTATGGACTCGAAGGCGTACCAGTAGTCGGGATAGAGACTGGTTGACTTCCGGTAGTCGGCGAAGGCCGCCGCGTCGTTGCCCTGGTCCTCATATATGGCAGCCCTGTACACGTAAGCCAGAAAATACTCGGGGTTCAGCTCTATGGACCTGGTAAAATCCGCCAGCGCCTGCTTCGAGCGACCTGTATCCAGATACAGTCGGCCGCGCTCGAGGTAGTTCCATGAAGACTCCGGCGCCAGCTTGATCGCGGTGTTCATGTCCGCTTCGCACTCGTCGTACCGACCAAGCTGGTACAGCACGCGGCTTCGGTCGAGATATGCCAAGGGCTCTTCTGGGGCTAGTCCTATCGCTGTGTTCAGCGAATCCAGCGCTCCGTGCATGTCATCCCGGCGATACAGCACGCGGGCCCGCCCCAGTAGCGCACTGACATTCTTCGGATCGGCTAAGAGCGCCGCGGCGTACGAAGACTCGGCCTTGGTGTAATTCTTGCCTTGGTATTGGATGTCACCCATCGCCGCCTGGGCTTCAGCGTTGGCTGGATCCCTCTTGATTATCGCCTCGATCGCGGTCTGGTGAGCCTTGTCGTTGCCCGCAAAGCGCTCCAGCTCGGCAAGCGCGAAGAGGGCGTCGGTGTTGTCTGGGTATGCGTCGAGTTCCTTGTCCAGAACGGCGCGCGCCTCGTCGGGTCGCTTCATGGACAGCAGCACGGAGGCGCGCAACACTGGATACGACCGGTTGTCTGGCCTTGCGAGCACGAGGCCGGCCAACTTGCCTTCCGCCGAGGCAAAGTCGCCTGACTTTATTGCACGATAGACCGCGTCGAGTTCCATGCGTTCCTTTTCAGCATCGGTCAGCGGCGCCTGCTGGCCGGTGGATCCGGGCAGGTTCCCGGAGGTGGAAGGCGGAGCGCCAACACAGGCTCCCAGCAAGATCACGATGATGAGTGAGGCGACGATGAACGCCGCCGAACGGATTTTCATGGTGCGCTCCGGTCGTCTGGTCGGATTCGAGCGCCATCGTAGCCGCTTTCAGAACCTTGTTCAAGCGCGCCATGATGCGGGTTCCTGTTATGGGTTCTGTAGTTCATCGAAGCTTGTATCTCGGTATCTAACGCCACCGCCCCTTGTATGGCTGGTCTTGGGCGAATGCTCCTGGCGGTGTCGAATATCGAAAGATGCAGGCTTCGACGAACTAAGTACGGGTTTCCTCTCGGGGCTCCAGTTCCGGATATTCCAAGGTTGCGCAATCAGCCGCAAAACTATATAGTCCATTCGTCATGAAAATCAGTGCGTTTGGCAGAGCCGTAGCTCTCGGTTTCCTTTATATAGCCTTGTTTGTGCTGCTCGTCGTGGTGCAATTCCCGTCAGCCGGTCCAATCGGCGCGGTTGCGGGCGGCGTTTCGATCAAGGGGCTGCCATCCGCGGATGGCAAGGGCCTCAGATCCGCGGAGATCACCGCGGCGGGCATGAGGCTCGTGTTCTCCGAACGGTACCCGCTGATTCTGGTCGATGCAGCTGGGAAGGAGCGCTCCACCATCCCCACATCGTTCACGACCCAGCCCAGCGGTTTCACTGTCCTGTTCGCCGATGGTTCCAGGCTCAGGATTTCAGCTGACTCCGAGAGCCGGGCATCATGGACTCTTGTCCCCGCCAAATCGGTGCAACAGGCCGTCATCAGATACGAATTAGCCTATGGCGCAGCGCTACTGGCTCCTGCAGAGGACGGGTCACCACGGGTTTCTCTAGGCGGCGCAACCTATCGCATGAGCGGTGTAACCGCCCAGGCCTCTTCACGACGATTGACCATCAGCGCCAGCAAGGGAGCCCTACCCCCGTTTGTCGCCTCGCGCGAGGTCGAAAACAAGCAATCGGGGTCAGTGCAATTCATTGCGCAGGCTCCGCTTGACCCCGCTGTCTGGTCCAAGGAGATAAGCGACTGGAGCGACAAGGCGTGGAACGGCCTCTCGGGTCCTGCCTTCGACGCTACGGCAGGCACATGGGCAGCCACGACCGGATCGCCAGGCACCTTTGATGAAGACTCGTTCATAGCCTTCGAGGCTGAGGCCATGCGCCGTGGGCGTACCGAGTCTGCAGCAGCGCTCGTCGGCGTAGTCAGGGCCTCTGCCACTGCAGCGACGACCTGGAAAAGCGTGCCATTCGCCGGCAGATCGGCCGTCTCGATGGCAGCCTATGAAGAGGCCAACCTTGCCGACGTCAAATCAGCCGATCGCCTTGTGCAATCGCGATCGATAGAGCTGTTCTACAGGCCGGGTATTATTCCCTTCCTGTTCGACCGCGCTCCGTATTCGCTGGCCCAGGAGGCGTTCTCGCTGGCACGGACCCTCGACTTCTCCCGGTCTGATCCGGTGCAGTCCATCAGGATAATCGAAGCATACCTCGATGCCAGAAATTACGTTGGAGATGACGAGAATCCATTCTCCAGGGCAACCGATCTAGTGGACAAGGCCCTGACACCGGCAATACGCAAGGCAGACGGCAAGTTCTATCTGCAGTCCGCTCCCGATGGCACCTGCGACGCTCTGGTCGGACTGGCCGCGGGCAATGCCCTTATGCGGCTGGCTGACGCTACGGGTAAATCGATATACGCCGGCATAGGACAGAGCCTGATCCTGGGCTTTGCCAAGCTGGCCGATGATTCTGGCTCGGTACCGGCCCGGGTCGCCGTGAGCAATGGCGTACTGACCAAGTCGGACGAGCGGCTGAAAGCAGCGGTAGTCTACCCCTTCATAGTCGACAGCCCGTACTATCCACACGCCGTCAGCTTCTACAAGCAGATTGGCCCCGGCGCGTGGGCCTGGACCTGCGCATCGGCCTTTGCCGTCGCATCGAGTCCTGACCAGACTACCTTCACGGTTACCTATCCCGAAGGATCGTCGCACTACGTCGCGCTCTATGGCGTAAAGCAATTCGCCCGCATACAGCTGTACGGGCTCAACTACAACATGGATGCGGCATTCGAGAACTACAACGCCTCGGGATATTTCTACAAGAAGCCAGCGGGAGCCTTGTACCTCAAGATGCGCCACAAGAGTGAAGACGAACAGATACGGCTGTTCTATTGATTGGTTAGTTCGTCGAACCCTGCATCCACCCCGTCCCGGCATATGCGGGGAGCCGGTCGGGCTTCTTCTTGAGCGGAGTGGCGGCCCGCTTGAGCCAAATCCTTGCAACCTCATCATTTGGCTTGTGCTGGCAGATGAACGGCCGGTCGGTGTACAGCCTCGCAAGCTGTGCCCTGATCGCCTTGGGGTCGATCCCAGCCTTCTCCGCGTGCACAGAAGCGTCGGTCTGTACCGATTCGACCCGGTATGGCTTCTGGTAGTTGTGGTACGCCATGTGGCAGGCGAACCGAGACAGCCCGTTGGCAACGTTGCGGGTGAAGCAGGTGCTCTCGCGCCGGAACGCCGCCAGATCCTTG
>DATKVB010000021.1:0-124858 GCA_035530295.1 bacterium
ATAGAAGCCGGCTGGTTTCCAGTAGGGCAGATACGATTCAGGGCTGTCGCGGTGATGGGAGCAGCGGGGGTTGGGACAGAAGGGTGGTTGCATCGTGAGGCCTCCACCGGCATCACGCCACCGGGAGCCTCGACGCTTGCACGTTCACGTCACAAGGTTCGGGGAACTAGTCAAGTGTTGCGACAATTCTGAACCTCGTGATATCATGAAAACATGCCTACTATTCTCACCTACTATGACGAGCCTTATCTTCAAGAGACCGTGGCTCGGGTAGTCTCGATCGATCCGATAGATGAGTCTCATCTGCGTGTTGTCCTTGACCACAGCATTTTCTATCCCGAAGGCGGTGGCCAACCATGTGACACAGGCACCATAGCGGGGTTAGCGGTTGATAATGTTGAGGAACGTGGAGACCAAGTACTGCATCGCGTTTGCGCAAAAATTGACGAGGCGTGTGCGGCGGGATTGGCAACTGACGCGCTGGTACCCTGCATGGTGCGACTGAAAATCAGGATTGACAGGAGCGAACAGCACACGGCGCAACACCTCCTATCTGCGGTACTGCTACGGATGATGGATGCGCATACACTGTCTTTTCATCTGGGTGACACATGGTCATCGATAGACATAAATCTTTCGTCCTTTGATCGTGCTGATGCGGATATTGTCGAAGATGAAGTTCTGAGAATCATTCGGGACGGATATGCCGTAATAACGCACCGGTGTCCGCCAGAGGATCCGGCATGGTTCCCTCTCCGCAAGGAACCTGCTGTTGAAGCGCAGGTGTTGCGGATCGTCGAGATAGACGGGATTGAGTATTCGGCGTGTTGCGGCACCCACGTCCCCAATACGGGAGCAATTGGGGCGTTCAGGATAATAAGGATTGAAAAGTTCAAGGGCGGTACCAGAATTCATTTTATCGCTGGCGGCCGAGCATATAATGATTATAGGAGGCTCGCGGCACTGGCCAGGGACTCGGCCGCTGCCGGCTCGATGGCGGAAGACGCATTGCCGGTTGCCATTGTTGGCTGGCGTGACAGGATCAAGGCACTTGAGCGGGCATTGAGCTATGCCGATGATAGGCTTGCTTCGCTGGAAGCAGCTGCGCTGGATGCCGCAACCGCTGTAGGCAGCATTGTCCATGCATCATCCGAAAGCACTGATGCCGGCTCCAGGCTCGCGCGGTTCCTCGCGGCTCGCGGCCGTATTGCCGTTGTCTCGTGCCCTGCCGAGCTCAGGGTTGTGGCCGCATCACCATCGACCGGTGTGGCTGCATCGAGCCTTGATGTTGGAGCGATTCTTGGGCCCTTGGCCAAGGCTAACTTCGGCAAGGGCGGTGGTGGCAAGACTTTCTTTCAGGCAGCCTTTCAAGACCAGATGTCCATGGAAGCTTTCGTCGATTCGCTTGCCACGCTCTGATACGCTGTAGAATCACCCAGATTTGTTCCTGTTAGAATTTAGCACCTCTTGCGGACCTTCTGATGATAACTGAATTTGACAGCCGATGCCTGTACTACAATAGTTGCTCATATAAAAGAGGTTGGTTCATTTATGAAACAAAGACCGAGACTTGGTTACAGAGGTCCCATGGCGCTCTGGATCATCGGTATAACATCACTTGGTTTTGGCGGTATGGTAACTGTCCTTGCATTGTTGATCCATGGGCAACTGACAGCTGCCAGCTATTCTGCATCCGAGATTGCCGGCAAGGGTTGCGCAGCAGAGGTTGCCAGCTTCATAGACAGAGCGATTGGTGCTGCCGAGCAACTTGCCATCGGTGTCTCTTCCATTAAGTAAATCGGATTGGACAGAACCGGTGCTATTGAATACTTGCACGATTATTATGGAAGCGAACACAGACGTCGGCGGCGCGTGGTTCATATTCGAGCCTGATGCCTTCGATGGGAAGGACGCTTCACTTGGCCGCTTCGTGCCGACCTGGAACCGCTTTTCAGGCTCATTGCTTCTGGAATCTTGTGTTGATTATCAGAATGGTCCATCGTCCGCGCATTATCAAGAGCCGCTATCAACAGGCAAGACCTTCGTAACAGAACCCACGGTTTTCCGGATATCCGGTGCGTCGACGATGGTATGTATCATACTGCGTTCCAATCAAGATCGGTGACAAGTCTGTAGGAGTGGCTGGGATCGATGTCTCAATGGAATCGATAGGGCAGTCAATACCCGCCATGCATCCTCTGGGACTCGGATACGCGTTTCTGTTATCTGGCACGGGCACCATAGTGGCTCATCCAGAGGCTTCGCTTGTTGGCAAACCATATGCTTCGATAGCGGACACGCAGACTCAGATTGCGATCATGGACTCGTATACGCAAGGATGGACGTATACGGCCTTGGGTATGCAGCCGCCACATGGCTTGCGTGCCCATTTCCTGGTGCAACCTATCCAGATCTCCGGCACTGATCAATACTGGGGGGTCGGCGTCGTGACTCCGGTTGATGACCTCCTTCGATCGATAGGTCAGATGATACTGCTTGTTGTCGCAATAGCGAGCGCCGTCATTCTGGTATCGGTTGCGGCACTTTGGTTCGTAATTGGATTATCCAACAGGCCTCTTGCGAAAACGGCGGCTGCATTTGGAGAACTTGCCACCGGCGATGCTGATCTTACAAAAGTCATGGAGCTCAAGCGCAATGACGAGATAGGTGACTTGGTGGCCGGTTTCAATGCGTTTGTAGGCAAACTGCGCGGAATCATGTCGACGCTGAAGACAGCACAGGAACAGCTTGGCGGTATCGGAGAGGAGCTGGCAACCAGTTCCCACGAATCTGCCAGCGCAACAGCAGAAATTCTGGCTAATATCGAGGGCGTCCGCAGGCTCGCTGCCAATAAGGAATCGAGCACCGGCGAGGCAACATCATCGGTTAGCGCGGTTGTAAGTGGCATAGAGAGTCTAGATGAATTGACAGAGTCCCAGGCCGCTGGTATTTCCGAACCTTCGGCATCGATCGAACAGATGATGGGGAATATCGGTTCTGTCAGCACGTCGATAGGCCACATGGCTGAACGCTTCCAGAATTTGATCAGGACGGTGATTGCTGGTCGGGAGAAGCGGGAAGCTGTTGTCGGAAAGGTCGGTGCCATAGCATCCCAGTCGGAGCTGTTGATGGACGCCAACGCCATCATTGCTGGCATTGCCAAGCAGACCAATCTGCTCGCGATGAATACCGCGATCGAGGCTGCCCACGCGGGTGATGCGGGCAAGGGATTTTCGGTAGTGGCTGATGAAATCAGGCGCCTTTCCGAGACTGCCACCGAACAGTCGCTCAGCATTGGCCTGGAGCTATCCAGCATCAAGCAGACCATCACCGAGGTCGTCTCTGCCTCAGTGGAATCGGAGGTGTCGTTCAATCTCGTTTCATCGAGCATCGCCAGCGCCGATGAACTCGTCCGGCAGGTTGATCACGCCATGGCTGAACAACGGGAAGGTTCGCGCCAGATTCTGGAGGCCTTGCGAGACATGAATGATGCTGCCGAGTCTGTCAGACTCAAAGCTCAATCCATGGCCCTCGATGCCGCACGTGCCAGGACGGGCATTACGATGCTTCTCGACACCACTGTGACAATTCGCAGTAGCATGGACGAGATAGGCGCTGTGGCAGAGCAGATCAACAAGGCTGCGCAATCGGTTTCCCAGCTTGCAGAGTCCACCAAGGATGGTATTAAGTCCATGGAAGGGGGTTATAGGCAAGTTCATTGTCTAGTCTTATGGTAGTTCCTCGAAGCTTGTTACAACCGGATCCAGGGTACCATCACTGGTGTCGATTGTATGCAGAAAAGCCGCTAATTGTATGGAATTTGGCTTTGTAACAAGCTTCGTGAAACTACTCAGGCATTATTCGTGATTACCCCCTATCTTTGTTTTGTGGTATGTGTTATATTATTCTTGAACAAAAGCTTGGAGCTGAACGTATATTTTTCGACGCGAAACAATACCCACAGTCCATGGTGCTGCTCTATCCGCTCCTATCGCGGATATACGGTTTATTAGACCTGAAGCAAGACTTCGGGTGAAGGAAAAGATTCATGGGCAAGAAATTGTACGTCGGCAACCTCAGCTACAACACCTACGAGGACAACCTCCGGGCCATCTTCCAGGCGTATGGCACAGTCGCTTCCGCGAAGATCATCACCGACCGGGACTCCGGCAGTTCCAAGGGATTCGGATTCGTGGAGATGGGCTCCGACAGCGAGGCTCAGGCAGCCATCGCCGGCGTCAATGGCAGGGAACTTGATGGCCGTCAGCTCAAGGTCAATGAGGCGATGGACAAACCCCGTCGCGACAACGACCGATACTGAACCATCTGATTCAGATACAAGCAAAGCTGCCCGCAAGGGCGGCTTTTTGTTGCTTTAAGACATTGTTCAAAGGTCGAGAGGCCGGCGGTTGTCTGCCAGCCGTTTGCGTATGTAGTCCCGGTCGAGACCCAGGTCCGATACGATTCGTCTGAGCTGCTCGGCAGACAACAGATTCTGTTCCGCATAGAGATAGCAAAGCGCCTTCTCGGCTATGCATGGCACGGCAAGGGAGGCCAGGTTCTCCGGCCGCGGCTTGGAGCCGTCGAGGTACAAGCGCTTGAGGCTTGCGTGGAGCCTGGAATGCTCGATATCGCCCGCTATGGCTGCGAGTTCCGCCAGAAGCGGCTTGATATCGCCGCGTGAAGCTGATTCTCCAAGGGGCTTGAGCGTAAAGAAGGTATACTCCTTGCCCGGCAAGTAGTGGTGCTCATCGCACCTGGTGCAGTAGTTCGGCTCGCGTGGGTCATCCTTGAGTCTGTCACCACCAATGATGATTAGCGGGTCAAAATACAGGGCCGGGCATTCCTTGCCGTCAACCAGATAGTATCTATAGGTGTACAGTGAGTCGGCAATGCAGTCAGGATGCTCGCAGTACGCCGTCAGGGGAAAGACATCGGTGGCGTTCTCCAGGAGGAGCCGCGCGGCCTGGTTGAAAATCTCCTTGCGGAAGTTGAGCACCAGGGTCGGCAGTATGAATACGAGCCCGCGCGCGTCTGATTCGTTTCGAATCAAGTAGGCTACGCGCTCGTCATAGAACGATGCTTCATCGAGTATCCAGGTGCCTGCTTCCGGACGTTCCGCTATGATCGACTCCAGTCCGAACGAATCCACCGCGGCGCTGATCGAATCGCCGCACCGTTCATAGCCGCCGCGATAGGGTAGCGCATCGTCCGGATAGTCGGCAAAGCGGTCCTTGTCGATGCCGAACCGCACGAAGTGCATGATCCGGCGATCAGCACCGGTGGTCGTCGTTCTTGTGGCCACTGCTGCGCTCTTCTTCAGTGCGACACGTGAATCACGCCAGACGCGGGCGCTGTACTCGGTCTTGCCCGATCCCATCGGGCCTATCACCAGGATGCGTCTCCCCGGCTTGGTAAAATCGAAGTGATCAAACGAGCGGTGTACCTTGATGCTGGGGAACCCCAGGCTCAGGAGAAATGATTCCCCAGGCTCCCGCGCCGCCGATGAGCCCGTCGCTTCGTCTTTGTTCAATCCCGGCTCTCCAGTGTCGAGTAGCCTTGGAGTGTCGAGGAGGCGACGTAAGGCTTGGCCTTGCGAACTCCAAATCCCATTGTCTTGAATGGGTGGACATCCAGTGGGTTTTGATACCAGCCGGTTATGGACTCCAGATCAATCACATTGAACGATATGGAATGGTACAACGGTATCAGCGGGGCATCGGAGAGGAGGGCCCCCTCGGCCTCTGCCAGTGTGGCCAGTCTGGTGGCACCTTCTTCACGCATCGATCGTTCTATGAGGGCATCGTACGTGCGGCTCTTGTAGCCCGCTTCATTGAGGCCGGAGTCGCTTGTCCACATCAGGAGGAAAGCCGCCGGATCGGCAAAATCCCCTATCCAGCTGGTAAAGGACAGTGTATAGCCCTGCTGGCGGATATCTCTGATTGTGGCGCCGTCCGGGACCACGACACGTTCTATGGAAATGCCCACCTTCTTCCAGGCTTCTGCCATGATGTCGAGATTCTCGTCGTGCAGCTTCGATTCATAGGACACGAACTTTATCGATGGCAGTCCCTTGCCCTTCGCGTGTCCGGATGCGGCGAGGAGGCGCAGGGCCTCGACTTCATCGGTATTGTTGATGCCATCAGGAGACTTGTAGCCGGCGAATGGCAGGATGAGCACACTGGTCGGGGCATAGTACTTGTCCTCGGTCCGGATCTTTTCCCATGGGACGAGCAGTGACAAGGCTCGTCTGATCCGTGGATCGTTCCATGGTTTCAGTGATGTGTTCCAGAAATAGTATCCGGTTGCGAACATAGGCGAGAATTGAATTGAATCAGGGGTAAGCAGTGTGTCAAGATTGGCCATATCGGTCAGCCAGTCTATTTCGCCATCGTTGTATCGTTGCGTGGCTTCGTCATCGCTGCCTAGAAAAGCCACGCGTATGGTCGGGATAGCCACATTCGCGGCGTCCCAATAGGTGCTGGAACGAGTCATCATGAGGGCTGTGGCATCCATGGATTCGATCCGGTACGGGCCATTGCCTATGATATCCATCGGCTTCCAGATTCTCGTGCCGCGCAACGATGGATGGACCGGCACGAAGGCGCTGTGGCACAGCAAGCGCGTGAAGTACGCAGCCGGCGCATTGAGCTGGACAACCAGGGTCCTGTCGCCCTCGGCCTTGATTCCGACCGTATTGGGGTTCTTGCTCTTGCCGGTTCTGAAGGCCTTGGCGCCTTTGACTATATCGAAGAATACCGCATATTCGGCTTTTGTCGTCGGCGACAGCAGGTACAGCCATGACTCGACATAGTCAGTAGCGGTCACCCTGGAGCCATCGGCCCAGCGGGCGTCATCCCGTATGGTAAAAGTCCAGGTCATGCCATCTTTGGATTTGGTAAACGATTCAGCCTCTGCCCGAACCGGATCCAGGCTCTGCGGATCGTAGGTAAAGAGCCCCTCATACAGTCCGGTAAATATCTGCATCTCGTGGGCATAGATGGACTTATAGGGGTTGAGTTCTATCTCGTAGGTGCCCATGCCCACGACAAGGGCACGTGGCAGATCTTGAGACTGGGCGAATGCAGAGACCAAGAATGCTGCAAGTACGGTTGACAGGACGAGTGTTCGTTTCATCGTTGCTCCTCGGCTCTTGGTGCCCACAGGGTCAGGGGGCCCGTTGGCTCAAACGTCCCGTATACCGAGCCGTTTCATCTGTTCCATTTCATCTTTTTGGGCTATGTATTCATGCCGTTTCTGGTTGGCCTTGATTATGGCATTCTTGAGGGAACCCAGTTCAATCTTGACGCTGCGAACCTTGCCCTTGCTCTCGGGATCGGTGATGGCGCCAAGGTAGAAGTCATCGAGGGCGGCCAACTTGCGGTGAAACGCCTGGAATTCCTCGATGCTCCTTGCAAGAAACTTGTAGATTATCTCTTCGGAAGAACCTTCCATGCGCTTGAAGGACGCGCTTGATTTTGAAACCATGGCAGAAAGGCTCTGCGCCCGTTTCGTCGCATCCGCGCAGAAGGCGGTGACATCGATGGCTTCATGCTTTCGCTCGCTTGAAACTGGGTCGAGATACTCCACCTCGTGAACGACGTGCTCGCTCTTCCTGCCAAACATCTGCCATAGCACCCGCTTTGCCTTGGTGAAAAAGGACTTGTCCATAGCCTCGAGGAGTGCCTGGTTCTCCTCAAGCTTGCGGATGGCATCTTCAAGCTGAAAACCCACCCCGATTATCGCCCTGGTGCCATCGATCAGCACGGTTTTGAAATTCCTGTCAGTCATCGCGTCACGCTGCTTCTCTTCAGCTACCTCGAGCTGCTTGAGTACGGCATCGCGAAGTGATTCAGCCTCTGATGAGTAGTCTTCCTTAAGCATCTCGACGACCAGCTCCGGATAGAATGGACGGTCAGGGGCGACTTCGCCGAATTTCTGCCTGACCCTGCGGACAACATCGTCTTCGTGTGTAATGACAAAGTCACGATCCAGGGTCAGTTCCCCCATCACCAGACGCCTGATCTCAACCTTGTAGCGTTCCTTATGGATGAAGGTCAGATCCTTGAGTGTCTTGAATACTTTGCGGCTAGTCTTTTCAAGTTGCAGGAGGCTCTCGTTGATAATGCCCGATGACAAGGGATCAGAGCCCTTCTTGACGAGGGAGGTCAATTCCGCGAGGCATCTGGTATTCGCGAATTGGCTGTTCTCGGAATATTGCGCAAAGTTGAAATACTTGGTCAAGTTAGCCAATCGCTTGATTCTGCCCATGGTCAGGAAGTCGACGCTGAACTCATAGTAGTTGTTCAGGAAGTCAAGGTACGACTCGTACTGCGAAAGCCGTACGCACATCTGATCCAGTTTCTCGCTCTCTGCGAAAGGACCCTCAGGAGGGCTGCTCACCTCTGATATCTTCAGGTCGTACTTGTAGGGGTCTTCATGAATGAGACCTTTCTTGAGCAGTACGCTATAAATTCCCTGAAACGCCGACTGGAACAGCTTGTACTCATCCTTGAGTTGCTTGAGTTCCACGGCATTGATGCGCCCGATCTTGGCTGTAAGAGCCTGATCGAGTCTGTCCACATAGGTTGCGATGTCTTCCATTACGTAGCTAGTATGGAATAAATACGCGAGTGGCGCAAGCGCTGGTGCGCGCCGTCTCGTGTATCCTGCATGAGACAACGCGTGCCGCTGACTGCCTTTGCCCTGATCGTCGCCTTGATGGGATCTTGTTCAGCTGCTGTTGGTCTTGGCGGCGGAGCGTATATGCACGCGGTCGTCGAGTTGCCTGATTTCCCCACTGGATGGGCCGGAGCGGACGCGTGGGAGCTGTCGTGGGTGTCGGCCGAAGACTGCGGACAGCCGATGACACTCCCTCCAGGATCGCGGGCTGACCTCTACCTGCCACGGCTGGATGAAGCCGCGATCCTGTGTTCAGCCAGGTTTGGGTCATCACGATCGCTGCCGTATGGGGCTGTCTGGCCACTCGACCGCGAGCAGGATGGCTCGATACGGGTGAGCGCTGCCGGCGGATATGCCGCAGCACTGGCCTTGGTGTTCTATCGCGCCTCCAGCCTATGCTGCTGCTTCGATCTGCGCCGCTTTGCCTCGGAAGCCGTCGCGCGCCTGCTCGATCCCTGGGATATCGATCCGGCGGGCCTCGCTTTCATCGCAGCGGAGCAACGCTTCTCGGTCGACTACCTGCGCCAACCCGAGATGGTCGAGGTGGTTATCGACGGCCTGGTATGCGCCATGTCATCGGACAGCCCCTGGGGCAGGGCGGCCATCCCGGATAGGTCGGGGCAGGCGCAGGTGCGGATAGCGTGTGGCAGAATCAGACGGTGGTATGGTGGAGGCTACGAATTGGCTGTCGGGGTCTCGGCGTCCGGTGCAGCATCCTGGACGCTGGCGCAGGCTTGCAGCGGTATGCTTATAAAGAAGGCGCTACCCGAGCCCTCGATGCTGCTGACCGAGGCGTCGCCGCCGTGAGCCATCGCCACATGCTTGACGATGGCCAGACCTAGCCCAGTACCGCCCAGATTCTTGCTGCGCGCCCTGTCGACACGGTAGAAGCGCTCGAACAGCCGCGGTAGATCACGGGCGGGAATGCCGGGGCCTTGATCGGTAACGGAGAATACCAAGGAAACGCCATCGACCGTGGCTGCGACGCGCACCATACCGCCTTCAGGTCCGTACTTGATGGCGTTGTCGAGCAAGTTGACAAGCGCCTGTTCGAAGAGGCCTTCGTTGACCTGTGCTACCAGCTCTGGGTCTACGGCTTGTTCGATCGTGATGCGCCGCTGCGCCGGGCGGTTGTCCAGAGACTCAATGGCATGGGCCACGAGACTGTCGGCCCTGACTTGCGATAGCGCGAGCGTTCCGCGTACCGGGCTCTCAAGCCTTGCCAATGTAAGCAAGTCCTCAATGATCGCGGTCATCCTGTCGGCGTGTCGCTTGATGATGGCTACGAAACGGCGAGTTTCTGCCGGATCCTGGACGGTTTCGAGCGTTTCGGCAAAGCCGGTAATCAGGGTGATTGGAGTCTTGAGCTCATGAGACACATTCGCGACAAAATCCTGCCTTATTCGCTCAAGGCGCTTGAGCCTTGTAATATCATTCAGCACCAGCACGACGCCGCGGCTGCCATCATCTGATGACAGCGGGGCCGCGTGCGCAAGTATGATACGGGCTGTATCGCCATAGAGTGTTATCTCCGATTCGTGGGACTGACCATCGGCCGCGCACGATCGTGCCAGCGCTTCAAGCGCCCCATTGCCGCTCGCCTCAAGCAATGCGTGGCCTTCCATCGCGGCTGATGCCCCCATGTGTCCCAGAAGCTCACGTGCCCTGGAATTGGCAAGCATGATGGTCAGGTTGGTGTCCACCGATATCACCGCTTCGCCCATGCCCTCGAGGATGGCCTGCAATTCCTGCTGCTGGTGTCGCATCGCGACCACCTGATCGGCAAGCCGCGCCGCCATCGCGTTCATCGTCTCCGCAAGCGGCGCCAGCTCCGAATGGGGAAATCGTCTGACCCTGCGCTCGAGGCGGCCCGCCGACCAATCACCGGCTGCATCCATCAGCGCGGTTATGGGCTCGGTGATGCGGTTGCCAAAGGCAATGCTGGCCCAAGCCATCAACACCGTCATGACGAGCGCCACAAGTGTATCGACGACGATGAACCGCGCGAGGAGCGCGTTGAGACCGGGTGCGCTCATCGCCACGCGAAGCGCTCCGGCAACCCGGCCTCCGGCGTAGACAGGCGCCGCCGCGTATACCATGTCCTTGCCAAGGGTGGGTGATCGCCTGACGCTCGTGCCGAACCTTCCTTCCAGAGCGACCCGAATCTCGGGGCGGCTTGCGTGGTTCTCCATGGTTGATGGGTCAGACGCGGAATCAGCCAGCACCGTGCCATTGGCCAGCACGATAGTGATGCGCATGTCATCGCCCGAACTCAAACCTGAAGGCACAACCGACGCAGTTGGCACGCCGGTGTCGTCGATCGCGGTGACACGCGCCAGTGCGACCGCGGACTGCTCCAGGGCAACCCGGGTGGCATCCATTGCCAGCCGTCTCATCACGAGACCGGATACCAGCATCGCTATGCCCATCGAGACTGTCGCGATAGTCACAAAGACCCAGAATGTCTTGAAGGCCAGCCGGGATCTGATCACTGTTCGTCCCTGAAGCGATAGCCTACTCCCCGCACGGTCTCCAGCAGGTCGGCTCTGTCGCCAAGCTTCTTTCGTATGCCCAGCACCTGCACGTCAATCGATCGGTCGGTGACCGGATAATCGTGCCCGCGGATGGCGTCTATCATCTGCGTACGCGTGAAGACCCTGCCAGGCGATCGGGCCAGGTGCTCGAGTATGGCAAACTCGGTCGCCGAAAGGTCAATCGCGCGGCCTCCCAGCATCAACTCATGTCTGGGCACATCAAGAACAAAATCATGTATCGTCAGTATAGGCGACTCGTCTGACTGTGGAGCAGCCGCTTCAGACGCGCGCCGCAACGCCGTTCGCACCCTCGCGACCAGCACTCGCGGGCTGAATGGTTTTGTGACATAGTCATCGGCTCCCAGTTCCAGGCCGGCCACGATATCGGTCTCCTCTCCCCGGGCGCTGGCGATCAACACGGGAATCGGACGCAGTTTTTGATCATGCTTGAGCTTGCGCAGCACCTCGAGGCCATCAATGCCTGGCAACATGATGTCGAGGATTACCAGGTCGGGCGGATTCTCCTTGACCTGTTTCAGCCCCGCCTCCCCGCTGGCAGCCTCCAGGGTCTGGTAACCTTCCTTGCCCAGCGCATATACAAGCAATTCCCTGATATCCGGATCGTCTTCTATGACGAGGATGACGGCTCTTGCCATGATGGTATCCTTCAGTCGTTGAGCTCCGTGTGCGCTCCGGTTGTCATGAATACCACCGCCTCGCACAGATTGGTAACGTGATCTCCAAGTCGTTCCAGATAACTCGAGGTGGCTATCAGCTTTGTAGCCTGCTGCGCCTTGCCAGGGTTCTTGGCCAGATAGGCAAGGACCTCCTGAACAAAGGCCTTGTGCTCGGCATCCACCTGGTCGTCCTTGGCCGCCGTAGCGCGCGCCAGGGATTCATCCTGGTTCAGGAACGAAGCGACGGCGTCGTGGACCATCGCCACATCGATGGTAGCCATATTCTCCAGCCTGTCCAGTGGTCTGGGGTACGGATCGTCCGACAACCGTTTTGCCGTCTTGGCCAGGTGCACCGCATGGTCCCCTATGCGTTCAAGATTGTCGGTAACCTTGAAGATGGTAACGAGCTGGCGAAGATCCTTGGCCACTGGTTGCTGGGTCGCTATGAGCATGGCCGCCTGATCCTCTATCTTCACCTGCATGGCATTGACAATCTGATCGCTTGCCTTGACCTCGACTACCAACTCCATGTCGCCAGTCTTGAGCGCGAGGAGTGCCTTGCGCAGATCCTCTTCAACGCGGCTGCCCATAGCCAGGATGTCGTGGTGGAGTCGGTTGAGTTCTTCATTGAACTGTATTCGCATCATGTGTTGCCTCCGTGACTCAGCCGAAGCGGCCCGAGATGTAATTCTCGGTTCGCTCATCCTTGGGATTGAAGAACAGTTCCTTGGTGCCAGCGTACTCGATAAGATCACCCAGAAGGAAGAATGCCGTCCTGTCCGAGACGCGGCCTGCCTGCTGCATGTTGTGCGTCACGATGATTATCGTATACTGCTGCTTGAGTTCGTCAAGCAGAGTCTCGATCTTGGCTGTCGATATGGGGTCGAGGGCGCTGGTGGGTTCGTCCATCAGCACCACATCGGGCTCGACGGCCAGAACACGTGCGATGCAGAGCCGTTGCTGCTGGCCACCCGAAAGACCCAGCGCGGAGCTGTGCAGCCTGTCCTTGACTTCATCAAACAGCGCAGCCTGCTTGAGGCTGCGCTCGACGATGTCGTCGAGCGTCGATCGGTCCTTTATGCCATGGACACGAGGACCATAGGCTATGTTGTCGTAGAGGCTCATCGGGAACGGATTGGGTTTCTGGAAAACCATGCCTATGCGTTTCCGGAGGTTGATCACGTCGGTCTCGGGTGCGAAGATGTCGGCGCCCTCATACAGGACGGTACCTTCGACACGAACGCTGTCTATCAGGTCGTTCATGCGGTTGAGTGTCCGCAAAAATGTCGACTTCCCGCAGCCCGATGGTCCAATCAGCGCGGTAACGCTTCTGGGCTCGATGTCGATGGTGATCTTGTTCAGGGCCTGGGTCTTGCCATACCAGAGGTCCAGCTCCCTGATCGCGAACTTGGAATGCGGTTCTTGCATCAAGCGCTTCCTTTATGCCGTCGCCGAGCGGTTCATCCTGCCGATGACCCGTTTGGCGATGAAATTGAACAGGAGTACTACGACGACGAGTACCGTCGCCGTAGAAAATGCCTTGTCAAATGAAATGCCCTCGGCGAACAGCAGGTATACATGGGCCGAAAGTCCCCGCGCCGAGGAGAAAAGCCCCTTTGCCAGCTTGTAGTCGGAACCCATGGTAAAGAGGAGGGCAGCCGTTTCGCCAACAGCGCGGCCGACGGCCAGGATCAATCCCGTCAGGATACCTGGTGACGCGGCGGGAACTACCACACGCAGTATGGTCTGCAGTTTTGTCGCCCCCAGGGCGAGCGAGCCTTCCCGGAGCGAGCGGGGCACCGACTTGAGCGCCTCTTCGGCGGTACGGATGATGGTCGGCAATATCATCAGCGTTACCGTCAACGATCCGGAAAGCAATCCAAAGCCGAAGCCCATTATGCCAACGAAGAACAGGAACCCGAAAAGGCCGAAGATTATCGACGGTATTCCCGCAAGCGTTTCCGTGCCTAGCCGGAGCAGTCGCAGGAGCCGGCCTTGCCTGGCATATTCCACCAGGTATATCGCGGCGGCTACCCCGAGTGGGGCGGCGAACGCGATGGTCAGGAGGAGCATGAACACGGTATTTGCTATGATGCTTGATATGCCGCCAGTCTTGCCTGACAGCCTCGGGGCTTCGACCAGATACTTGAACGTCAGGTTCCAGCCTGTACGCACACTGGTCAGCGATGCCAGCGGCAATCCTGCGTTCGTCGCATCGCCTGCAAAGGCCAACCCCACCGCGCCGCTTGTATCCTGCAGTACCGTCAGGTATGAGGCCGTGTCGGTCGGTTGGGAAATCCCGGTTGCCGACTGGTAGGCAAGTCCCGCCTTCTTGATGGCCGAGACGACAGCCGCATCAGCTGGCGGCGATACTGGAAGCACGGGCAGGTCCGGGCCGCCCAGTTCTTTCCAGTTGTGTATCTGTCCCATAAGGATGTCACGCACATTGTTCGTCGTCAGGTCCTCGATATAGGATTCGCCGACGAACGCGGTTACATCAGGGTTGAGGATAAGCGACAAGCGCCTGAGCGGAATGGTCTTGACTCCGGTGACCGACTGGATTGCGCTGGCCGGGACTATGGTGATCGCACCCTGTCTATCCGCTATCGCTTGTACAGCCGCATTGGCCGATGCGGCATACTCGACGAGCCCGCCCCATTGCGGCACCCCGCCTTGCGCTTCTGCCCCGAACAGGAATGACTGGACTAGCGCGCCATCGGGCGTGGCCGGATCAATGGCGATTGGCACCAGGTCAAAGTCTGATTCGTCCAGTTTTGCCCAGTTTATATACTCATCGGTAAACATCCCATAGAGCTGTTCCCAGTCCGCCTCTGTTATGTCCTGTTTGCCGTTGACCACTACCGCCAAGCCGTCAGGCGAAGCTTCCGCATAGGAGAGGAATGTCGATCGATATATGTTTGAATATCGCAGACCCTTGTAGAGTATGAATCCGAGTATCGTTCCCAGTATGATGATCGTCAGCACCGACATGACGCGAATTGCGCCAAAGGCCATATTCTGGCTGACCAGAGCGAGCCTGTGGCCGGAACTTCCAGTAGGAGTCATGGGCTTATGCACCTGCGCCTCCTTCCAGTTCGTTTATGGAACGCTTCAGTACCAGCTGCACGATAAGATTGAGGGCGAGAATGAACACGAACAACACCATGCCGGTCGCAAAGAGGCTCGTCAGATGGTCTCCCGTCGCATAGCTCATATCCGTGATTATGTTCATGGTCAGCGTTCTCACCATGCCGTTCAGTTTGGTGGGCATGATCGGCGCGTTGCCACCAACCATAAGGACGGCCAGTGTCTCACCGATGGCGCGGCCCATGCCGAGTATGACACCGGCGAGTATGCCGGAACGTGCGGCGGGGATCATTACCCTGACGATGGTCTGCCAGTGCGTGGCGCCAAGTGCGAGCGAGCCCTCTTTGAGCTCCCTGGGGATCGCCCTGATCGACACCTCGGTCACGTTTATTATCGTGGGCAGGGTCATGATCGCCAGTATGAACGAGGCGGATATGACGCTGTAACCGGTGCCGCCAAACAGTGTCCTGGATATAGATGATATGACCGCTATGCCAAAGAGGCCGTAGACGACCGATGGAATGCCTGCGAGCAGCTCCACCGCCGATCGTATTGTCTTGGATGACCTCTTGCCTGACAGTTCAGCCAGGTAGATTCCTACGGAAAGACCCACCGGAACCGCGATGAGGAGAGCGAGTCCCGTAACCAGGAACGAGCCCACGATGAACGACAGTATCCCGTAGCCGGGATTCGTGGCGGTTGGTTCCCAACGGGTTGAAAACAGAAACTCGAATACGGAAACCTTGCGAAAGAGCGGCAAGCCGCTCTTGAAGAGGAAGATTGTTATGAAGATGACAGCCACAACGGACAGGAATGCTGAGCTGAACAGTATGGTCTCGGCCATGCTCTCAAAGAGCTTCCTTCTCTTCACTGCTGACTCCTTGGAACAGAATGAGGCCGGTCGCTGATTGGAATCAGTGACCGGCTCATTACATCAAACTATACCGTTATTTCCTGGGGAGCGGAATATAGTCGGCGGATTTGACGATCGCCTGTCCCTTGGGGGAGAGCACGAAGTCGATGAAGGCCTTCTCGACCGATCCTGCCACGGGGGCGGCCTTGGTCACGAGGTACAGGAAGCGAGAGATGGGGTATTTCTTGGAGATGACGTTGGCGGTCGTCGGGAGCACCTTGTCGATGCTCAGCTCGAGTCCGCCGGCCTTGACCACTTCCTGGGCAAAGGCCATGCCGACATAGCCGATGGCTCCCGGAGTGGAGAGCACCTTGATCGCGACCTCGCCGTTTTCCTTGGTTACGATCGTGTTCTTGGTATACGCGATGGCCTTGCCAAATGGCGCCTGGCAGACCAACTCCCAGAACGCGGCGTAGGTGCCTGATGATTCGTCACGGTTAACAACCACAATGGGCTTGTTCACTCCGCCAACCTGCTTCCAGTTGGTGATATCACCGTGGTAGATCCTGGCAAGGTCGGCCATGGAAATGTTCTTGATTCCCGTGTCCTTCTTGTTGATGATAACAGAAAGGCCATCAAGCGCTATCGGCGTGACCACTGCACCCTGGAGCTGGTCGGCGGAGAACTCGGCCGAGGAGCCGGAGAGGGTGAACTGGCCAGCTAGCAGACCCTTCAGGCCTGCACCGGATCCGACGGCTTCATAGGAGATCTTGACTCCGGGATTCTCCTTCTGGAACTGCTCGATGGCAGGATATGCTATCGGGGCGACGGTCGTCGAACCGCCGAACGTGTACGTACCACTGAGCTGGGCAAAGGCGCCGGTTACGGCGACGAGAGCGATCAGGGCAAAGGCGATCTTCTTCATGTCGTTTCCTCCTGGTTCTTGTAGCCGGCTCCATGGCCGGGACGCGGCGTCTGTCAATCGCGTCTGACAGGAATCTAGAGGTTATTCATGCGCGTTTGGTGAACGTCTTGTTAGAGATTGGTTAAGTCAGCGGTTTCTTCGAATCCACCTGAGCAGCCTGCATCCATTTGGCCATTCTGGCCAGAATGAACTTGAGATTCCAGCGATAGACTATCGTCCGTGGCACTGCATAGTGATCCAGACTCGGTGACAAGGAATCGACGGGAGCGAGGACGCTGCCCGTGGCAAAGGCAAATGCATAGCCTTGTGTTGCCAGAAGATGCTCCGCCTCGGGTGAAGACAGGCCAAACCGGTACCCGAATGCGGCGAATTAATCGGGTTGCTTGGCGAATTCCGCCGTACTGAAGTCGAGTGATGACGTTCCGGCCCCAAGGAGCCTGCGATAGGTCAGGATCGACACGTCGCTGCCCGCAGCGGACAGTGGCTATGATTATTTTGCGTATGAGCGCGATCTATGGGGAAAGCGATGTGTTCGTCAATGGCTGGGACGAAGCGAGCGTGCTGAATCGCGGGAATCCATCAGTTGAATTGCAGGCGTCCAGAAGAATCCTCCCGGGCAAACCAAGGATTCACCCCGGGTGTTGTCCTGTTCATTTCAGTAGACTTGCTTCAGCCATTGTACATAACCTGCAACGTCGTGGTGGCATTGCCGAGTGCAGTTACAGTTCGAGATGTGCCATTTGTGCTGATCAAGAGCATGTTTGATTATTCCACTGAAACTCGCTTACCCCTTGCTCATTCAATGAGAATCCTCATCAAATTTCCTGTCTCCACTTTGTTGAACTGCATAAAGAATCCTCCTGCGATTATCTTCCCGTCTCCTTGTACAGCTATTGACAGGACAGCGTCATAACCATTCTTGGCGCCGTAAACCGCGAGGCTGGAGTCTATCGTCCCATCCGCGTTCGGCCGTGCTAAACAAATACGGCTGACTCCATTGTATACGGTGAATGGTCCTCCGATCAGTATCTTGCCACTTGCTTGTACTACTATCGAGTATACTTGACTTATATCCATCCCTGAAGTGGTGCTTGAAATAAACGTAGTATCCGCGCTTCCATTCGAATTGAGCCTTGTGAAGCGACCCCTATTCGTCAGTCCATTGAAAGTCGAGAACCAGCCAGAAATCAGCAGTTTCCCGTCTGGCAGAAAAACCACCTTGCTGACCGATTCGTTCGCGCCAACGCCGGTAGTGAGGAAGGTCGTATCCAGACTTCCATCGGAGTTGACCCGTGCGATGTCTCCTCTCGTTATTCCTTTGTATGTAGCGAAGTATCCGCCGATGACCAGTTTCCCGTCGCTCTGGATTGCGATGCATCCGACCGTGCCGGTACCGCCTGAGCCTTCTCCAACGCCAGTTCCAGCCGCCAAGAATGTACTATCGATTGTACCATCTGCATTCAGCCTGGCAAGCTTGCTCCAGCTTGTCCCATTATAAGACGTGAATAGGCCGCCAATCAGGATCTTTCCATCAACCTGAATTGCCATTGCTGCGACCAAGTTGTCGGCGCCCGATCCTGAAGTTGGAAAACTCGTATCCAGACTGCCATCAACATTGAGACGAGCAATCCGTCCTCGAGCTAATCCATTATATGAGGTGAATAATCCGGCAATGAGTATCTTGCCATCGGGCTGCAGGGCCATGTCCAATATGTCATCATTTGCCCCTACTCCTGTCGAGAGGAAGGTGGTATCAAGACCGCCATCGCTGATCAAACGTGCAATATTTCCCCTGCCCGTGCCATTATATGATGCAAAATCACCAGCGATGAGGATCTTTCCATCAGCTTGTACGCGTATCGCCCTCACCACCACCAAACCTCCGACGCCCGCATATGTGCCGCTTGCCATGAAAGCAAGATCGATGGCGCCTGCACATGGTTTGACAACCTTCACCGCATAATATTTGTTCACCGCTGTATCTTCAGCTACCACGAGCACCTCGATGATGTTGGTGCCGGCGACAAGGCTCAAGTCCTGGGCACTTCCGGATGCGACCGAGATCCATCCGCTGCTATCGATTCTGACGCTAATTGATGCGAGCGAGTGTGCTTTGGTCGGCGTAACGCTCGTGTTGGTTGTCGCCGTATTTACCCCAGCAGAATAAGTTGTGATAACGGAAGAAAAGGATGGTGAGAAAACAGGGGGAGTGATGCTCAGTGCAGCCAGATCAGCATTCCCGCTCTTCCTGTGCACGGAGATGGAATACGTTTTTTGTGGGCTGCGATCTTCGGCCGTCACCCGGATATCGACCACACTATTATCCGATGGCAATGTAAACGATGATGATAGTTCCGCGGATGCGCATGCCGCCCATCCACCGGCTCCAATCCTGATCTCTATTGACGCATACTGGCTGGAAGCTGTCGGAGTGAATGAGATCGCGTTCACTGCGCTGCCCACAGGTAGGCTGTAGCTAATTGTTCCCGGGGTGAATGCCGGGCTGAGGCTGCCAGTATTTGGAACGGGTACCTGTAGATTTGAATCGATGTTTTTCCGATGTATGGATATCTCGTATGTGGTGCTGTCGATGCCGTTTTCAGCTAGTACCGAGACCTCGACCAGATTGTCGCCAATGATATCGAGCGTCAGTGAGGGTGAAGTGCCACCAGAAGCAAACGAATGCCAGGTTGATTCGTTGTTCGACCGGGCTTGAACAGTTGCGTTTGGACTCGCCGTCGTAGCTCCGACCGTGATCGAGGCGATGGAATTTGCGACGCTTGCTGAGTACTTGAGTGTATTGGCATTAAAAACGGGATTTAGAATCGCTCCGCTCAAGTAGAGCGCGCTCAGTGCTGAATCCGGGTTCAGCCTATTGATTTGAATAGTATACAATTTTGTTGTGCTGTCGTTCTCCGCTGTCACCCGGACATATATGGTGTTGCCTCCAATGACAAGATCCAGGTCCGGCGAAGCGATCCCTGATGACAACTCCAGCCATCCAGCCGAGTTTATTCGTGTGTCCAGTCGCGCTCCAGCTTTTTCCTTGGTTGCAGTAATTCTTGCGGTACTTATATCGCTCCCCACAGTGATGCTGTATCCTGCCACCGAAGGATCAAAAGTCGGGGACCGTGGACCAACATTGACTTCAAGCAGACTCAGATTTGCATTCGAGAGCAGCGAGGAATCGGCTTCTATATTTGAGAGCAATGAATCGCAACTAGCAAGGGTAAAGACGAGAGCCGCGCAAACGCGTATCAGCGATTTTTTCATGCTGTCATCCCCCCCTATTCCTTCCACTCCGCCCTGGTTCTGTCTCTTGCGGCGGTGGCGCGGTCCTCGCTGCTGGAAGCCTGGATGATGTAAGCGCATGAGGTGGCTACGGCAGGGGACAGGACCTGGAGTTTTTCATACAGGGACTTGGCCGATGCGTAGTTCGCCCGCTTGTATTCAGCGCGGGCGGCGCCCATCAGCGCGGAAACATTGCTTGAGTCGAGCTTGAGTACGCTCTGGTACATCTTCAACGCCGCGGACATCGTCGGACGAGGCTATAGGCTCATAGAGTTTCCACACGTCTCGGACCGGAAGAAGTGCCGCTTGTTCTTTCTGCAGAGCCTCGCGCCATTCGCGGGCCCCTTCCTGCCAGGCCTTGAGGAAGCCGTCGTGGATCATGGTGATCTCCACCGGAATCCACAGCCGTCCCGCTCTTGCGATGTAGTCGTCAGGATGGGAGAAGTAGCGCGATGCAACCTGCGGGTCGATGCCAGGATAGAAGGCGGCGTAGATATGTCCAGGCACGGTAATGAAGGCTGTCTCGATGCCGGCTGACTCGAGAAGCGCGCGGTACAGTACCGAAAGGTCGTCGCAGTCGCAGGCGTGGTAGGTGAGGGTTTGCCCCGGGAACTGCAGGTAGTAGAGAGACGCTGATGTTGCGGACAGTGCGGCGCAGGATGAAGAGGGGTCGACGACGTAGTTGAGACCGTATACTGACAGCGTTTCGAAGAGGGCCAGTGCCTGGCGGAACTGGAGTATAAAGCCGGTGGAATCGACTTCGCGTACCGAGCCCGCTGTTCCCTTGGCGAAGGTGAGGATCGCTGGATCCTTGGCCGTGACGAAACTGGCAGCCTTGCGGTCGTCATCCCAGATCATCGCGTTGCGGTACAGGACATTGAGCGATACCGTATACTTCGATGTCATCTCGGTGCGTCCTGCGTGGTAGCGGACATCGACCTCGGCGCTCGCCTTGGTGCCTTCGGTGACGGCGAGGATGGATTGGTTGAACAGCGCCAGCAATGGAACCTTTGCGGTTTTACCCTTGGCGATGCGAGGGATGATGGCACAGGTCTTGGGGGCGTCCATATAGCTCTTGACGAACAGGGTTACCCGGACGTCAGTGATAGTCGTCATTTCAGTGTTGGTGATGGATATCGTGCCTATCGGGTTGACATCGTAGTATTTGTAGAACACGGGATATATGGAGCCGAGCTCGGCTTCGGCATACTCGAGCCTGGCGGTCCTCGCGCCGGCGCCAGGGACGAACGACACGCCGACCGAGACGCCGACCGAGACGTCAACGCCGCGGTATAGTCCGAACACTTCATTATAGGAAGCACCCAGGCCCAGCCCGAATGTGGGACTGAAACTGAACATAATAGCAGCCCTCGCGCCCGCCCACGGATAGCTCCCCGTGGAACCGCCATACAGCCCGAGGTTGTAGCCGCCCTCGCCACCGAGCTGAAAGCTCAATGGGCCGGCGATTGGTATTGGTACGGAGACGTCTGCGCCAAGGCGCACCATCGACAGCGGATCGGACCCCACCGTGGGTGCGCTGGTGTAGCCGACGATGCCGCCAAGTCTCAGGTACTCGGCAAACGGCGGACGCCACATGCCGAGGAACTCCGCGCCGCCGCCCATGGTGTACGGTATGCCGCCACCCGAAGCCTCGGGGCATCGACCCGCCGGGCCACAGCGAGAAACTTGAGTCCGAGTCCTGCCCGCTGATGCTTGAGGTTGAGAACACCAAGAGGGAGAATGGCAGCACCACGACTTTGCTCATCGAATTGCCTCGTTGCGCGTTATGGCATCGATGTGGCGACTCTGGATGCTCAAGTCATTTCGCTATAAAGCTTCGGCTCCCAGTATACTCCGTGCACCTGCATTTCAAGAACATTCAATAGCGACTGAATGCTATTCAAACGCGGCCCGATCACATTGTCAAGCTCAGAAAGCCATGCCAACCCGCATTGACAGGGCCCCGGTCGCGAGGTCGAGGTCTACCCAGGTGCCTGTGGCGTCGGTTATGGTGCCCATGTCAAAGGTGTAACGGACGCCGATGTCGAACATTCCAAAGCGATAATCTCCGCCGACCTCCAGACCGTAGCACAAGCCGGACCAGTCTCCCTCGTAGTAAGATAAGCCATCCTCGACCCAGTCGAAGAACAGGTAGCTGCCCCGTATACCAGCATAGGTAAGTATCGGACCGATTGGTACGTCTATACCCAACCGAGGCTGATGACGATGGATTCAGTGTAGGTGTCGTATGTCAAACCGCTAGTGGTATCGCTGTAGGTATAGAGGTCCTCATCATAGGAATTCCCAAGCAGAGTCGCGATAGTCGCTCCGACGCCGATTTCCAATGCAACAGTGGAGAACCTTCCCGTGCGTGGCTTTGGTTCCCGCGCTGCCTGCGGTTCGGCGACCTGAACCGGCGATGCCGATTGGGTCGGTTGCACGACTGGCCTGCCGCTCGACTTCGGCGCCTCCTGGCCCATCGAGGCTGCAACCAGTTTCTGGCCCAGTTCGCCAGCCATGCTTATCAGCACCGAAATGGTACCGTCGCGGTCAACCGATGACGATGCAGAAAGCAAAGACGATGCCAAGCCGTTTGCACATGGTGTCCTCCCGCGTTTGCCCAGAGTATAGTGCAAGATGATCGTGGGCGAAAGTCGAAAATGCTCCTTGCCTTGCTTGCCGTGAAGGCCGCTTCATGCTACCGTCGGCGGATCATGGATGATTCATTGACGATTCGGAAAGACGACGACCCGCGGCTCGCTGGCGCCCTCGTTTGCATGGTGACGGCGACTGTTGATGCTGTCGCTCCTTCCTGTGCGGCGCTGGCCGCCGAACTGGCGGCCTTGGTCAGGCTTCGCTCGGCCGAGGACTTTCCTTCCGCAGGCCTGAAGGACGCGGTCAGGGGAATGCTCCGGGCGGGGGGCTTCAAGCCGGCAGGACGGCAGAAGCCTGCCAGCGAGTACCTCGCGCAAGCCGCGCGCGAAGGGCGTTTCCCTGCCATCAACGGGCCGGTCGACTGCAACAACCTGCTGTCGCTGGAGACAGGGCTTCCAATCAGCCTTCTCGACGCCGATGAGCTTGGGGCCGGGGCCGTCATCAGGATTTGCGCGGCCGGCGAGAGCTACATCTTCAATGCGTCGGGGCAGGAAATGGATCTGTCCGGTCTGCTCTGCGCGTGCGCCGCCGATGGGACGCCATTGGGCAACCCGGTCAAGGATTCGATGCGAGGCAAGCTCAAGGATGGCACGAGGCGGCTGGCTGGCTTCGTGTACGCGCCGCTCGGCCCGCATTCTCCGGCATCGCTTGCTCAGGTCGGCGAGCGTTTTGCATCGCTGTTGCGCGATTGCTGCGGCGCGTCGTCAGCCGTCGTTGTCGGTGTCGTCTGAGATGGGATCATTCATACAGATAGCGGTGCTCCTCGGTTTCATGGCGGCGGGCGCCGTGCTGTATTGGATCAGGCTGGCGCCTCCATCGCGTGTCACCGATATGCTCATCAGGATAGTGCTGTGGTCGCTGCTGTTCGTGATGGGTTTCCGTCTCGGCAACGAGCGGGAGCTGCGCGGTCGCCTTGGCGAAATCGGCCTTCTGGGTCTAGGCACTGCCGTAGCCTCTCTCGCAGGCACGATACTCGCGGTCTGGGCGGGCTACGCTCTATACGAGGCTCTCCGCAAGAAGGGAACCCTTCGACAGCCGCGTCAGACTGCCGCACGGGCAGACCGGGCCGGCACAGGCTTCTCGCCGGCGCATTTCAGGGGGCCGGGCCTGCTGCTCGGCATCGTGCTGGCCGGATTCCTGGCTGGCATGGCGTCGCCCGGCGCGGCCTTCGACTACAGCCTGGTCACCGGATGGGTGCTCGACGCGCTGCTGTTCATGATAGGCCTGCAGTTTGCCCAGTCTGGCTTGTCGCTGAAGGCAGCCTTTGTGCGGATTGACACCATCCTCGTGCCTGCCGCGACTATCGTCGGTACGTTAGCCGGCGGGCTCGTCGTAGCCGCCGTCTTCAGGCTTTCTGTGGGCAAGGGGCTGGCGCTATCCGCGGGGTTCGGCTGGTACACGCTTTCAGGCGTCCTGATATCCGACCTCGGCGATCCTGCGCTCGGCTCCGCGGCCTTTCTTGCCAACATGGCGCGGGAATCAATAGCGTTCATCCTCATACCAATCCTTGCCATGACCAGGCGGCCGTACGCAGCGATAGCCTGTGGAGGAGCCACCGCAATGGATGTGACGTTGCCTCTGATAGAGCAATGCCTGGGTCCCGAGGCGGTACCGGTCAGCTTTACCTCAGGGGCAATACTGTCGCTGCTCGTTCCACTGCTGGTGCCGCTGTTCTACGGGCTTGGGTAAGGCTCCCGACACTCCCTGCGCGTGATAGGCGCCTGAGGGCGCGCACCAGCCCGGGCTGAGACAACCGTGTCCAGAAATTCAACCGATTTTCCTCTTTCTTTGTGCCTGGCTCCGCACTAGACTCAGTCTAGTATCAGCGAGAATACAGCTGGGGATCAGCTTCAGGGTTAGACCGACTCCCTCCCGTGGCCTCATAGTGGTCTGGGAGCATTGGTGGGACAGAATACCGCCAGACTTGCATGGAGCGACAATGCCGCGAAGCACGATGAATACACGGATGCGCGTCAAGCCGGATTTTTCGCGTGCAAGATCCTCCACTGCAGGACTTCAAGTTGCCATCTTGCTTCTGGCCATTACGCTATTGATAGCCCCTTCACTCTGTGCGCAAGAAATCGATCAACGACCGCTTCTCTTTCTCGGAAACCAGAACCTGAAGCCTGTTATCTACGAGAGTGAAGGCTTGCCTGCAGGCCTTGCTGTCGAACTCGTGAGGGCTCTTGAATCGAAAATGGGGCGTCACATTACGATTGCATGCATGGATTGGACGAAGGCGCAGGAAATGGTAGCGCGCGGCGAGGCAGATGCCTTGATCCAGATCAATCCGACGGAAGAACGAATGCGTCTTTACGACTTCTCCGAGCCCTTCATCCAGTCAAAATTCACCATATTCACTCAGGATGACCGGACAGATATCGTTGGTGCTGGGAGTCTGCGCGGTCTGCGGGTAGGTGTAGAGCGAAGCGGCTTTCCCGAAAAGGTGCTGCGAGTGGATTCAGGGATCATTCTCATAGCCATAACGGACTTTCTGGCGGGCTTCAAGATGCTAGCCAGTGGAGAGCTGGATGCTGTTGTCGTCGATCTTATTGTTGGCGTCAACACGCTCGCCGAGAATCGGATCAAGGGCATCCGTATCGCGCCGGAGCCAGTCGCCTTCTCGGACTCTGCCATAGCCGTCAGAAAAGGCAATGCTGAGTTGCTGTCTGCGGTCAACAGGGCTCTCTGGGAGATCAAGCGTGATGGGACGTACGATAACATTCTAAAGGTATGGGAGCAGAAGGATGTACTCTACCTGACCCGTGAACAGATTCGGCTCCGTACCCTCGCGATCGTGGCCGGGGTGCTCCTGTTATTATCCATCGTTGCGACCCTGTGGACAATCACGCTGAATCGCGAACTATCGAAACGCAAGCTCACCGAGCTGAGACTGAAGGATCAATACGCTATGCTGCGCGGAATTATCGAGAGCGTCGACGCGATCATGTTCTCGGTGGACGGATCATGCTGTTATACGAGCTTCAACAAGGCGCATGCCGACATGATGAAGTCGATCTATGGAACAGATATAGATATGGGCCGAAGCCTTCTTGATTGCATGACAGTCGCCGAGGATCGCGAAACGGCTAGACTCAATCTGGAACGGTCCCTGGCAGGGGAGCACTTTGAGCAAGAAGCGTATTCCGGTGAGTCTGGCCTGAATCGTCGTTACTTTCGTGTAGCGCACAGCCCAATCGTGAGTCCAGATGGAGTGGTTATTGGTGTGGCAGTGCTGTCCCAAGATGTCACCGATCGGAGACGGGTAGAGGAGGACTTAATCCGCCTCAATCGGGAGTTGAAAGCCATCGTTATCTGCAACCAGACCGTTTTGCGGGCACATGATGAACACTCCTTGCTTTCCGAGATATGCAGGATCGTCTGCGACGAGGCTGGCTATATGATGGCGTGGGTTGGGTATGCTGAATATGATGATGACAAGTCAGTCAGACCGGTTGCCTGGGCAGGATTCGAGGATGGGTACCTCTCACTCGCCAATATTTCCTGGGCCGATACCGAGCGCGGACATGGACCCAGCGGTACCGCGATACGCACCGGAGTCAGTGCCTGGATTCAGGACTTTGAGGCTGATCCGCAGGCTGCGCCCTGGCGCGATAATGCCATGCAGCATGGCTATCGTTCCAGCATTGCTGCACCCTTGAAGGATGAGCATGGCAGGGCGTTCGGCGTACTTTGCATCTACTCTGCCGATGCGGGTGCCTTCAATACTGATGAGGTGAGGTTGCTAGAAGGTCTGGCCGACAACCTGGCCGTTGGCATCGCGATTCTGCGCTCTCGTGCCGGCCGTCTTGCTGATCTGGGTTTTCTGGAGAGCATGGACAGGATCAACTTCATCATACAAGGCAACGATGAGATCGAGAGTATGCTACATGATATTCTCGAAGTCCTTCTGCCGCTCTTCGCCAGCGAGAGGGTGTTTCTCTTGTACCCCTGTGATCCTGGCGCAGCATTCCTGACCATGCGGGTTGACCTGCGCCTGCCATCGTCGGCTGAAGATGATTCCGCCTCGGCTGACATTGCCATTGATCCGGATTTGGCTCGGATGATTCGTGCGGTTCTGGCATCCGGCGAGCCGGAACTATTCGGGCCCGGTTCCGGGCGGGAGATACCGAGGGCCGTCCTGACTGACTCTGGATCCAGAAGTCTCATGGCCATGGCCCTGTGCCCACGAGTAGGCAAACCCTGGCTATTCGGAATCATGCGTCATGACTCGTACAGAACATGGTCGGCGCAAGAACAGCGTCGCTATCTGGAAGTAGGGATGCGGCTGAGCGATGCCCTGACCGGTGTGCTGGCAAACAGGGAGTTGCTCGAGAGCGAGGAGAAGCTTCGCCAGGCCAACGCCGAACTCGAGCGCCGGGTGGATGATAGGACAGGTGAGTTGGTGAAGATGAATGCGGAGCTCGAACGTTTGAACAGGATATTCGTTGGCAGGGAAAAGAAGATGATCGAGCTGAAGGAGCACGTCCGTCTACTGGAAACCCGTGATGCTGGTGATCGATCCGATGCGTAGGCTCGGCTCTGCGATAGTGATGCTTATTGCGCTGACTTCATGTCTGTGCGGCTGCTTCGTTCACAGACAGGATTATTCTGGACCAGAGTATGGCGCGCATACGGCAGATGGAGCGTCGACCTCATATGCTCTTGCGGTCCACCCGCTCTTCAATCCAGTCAAGCTCTTCAAGGCATACCAACCGCTTGTGAGGTACCTGAACGCCAGAATGCATACCTGCACCATTGCTCTCGAGGCTTCGAGAGATTATGGCGCATTCGAAGAAAAGTATCGTGCCCGCAAGCCAGACCTCATTCTTGCGAACCCGTGGCAGACAGTGCAGGCGATGAAATTTGGGTACCATGTCATCGCGATGGCGGGCGAGCCTTCCGATTTCAGGGGTATTCTTATTGTACGCGTCGATAGTGGCATAGAGCGCCCTGTGGACTTGAAAGGCAAGACCGTGAGCTACCCCGCACCGACTGCCTTGGCGGCATGCATCATGCCGCAATGGTTTCTTCACCGGAATGGCATCGATGTCAATCATGAAATAGTAAACCGATATGTCGGCTCGCAGGAGTCATCGATCATGAACGTGTATCTCGGGCTTGCCGCTGCTGGGGCTACATGGCCACCACCATGGCGAGCATTTCAGCACGACTACCCGCAGGAGGCCTTGTGCCTTAGGATAGCATGGGAGACTGAGTCTCTCATAAACAATTCGGTCATGGCGCGGGATGATCTACCAGCGACCCTGCAGGTGCGGGTCCGGAATTTGCTGGCGGGTCTGGCAGAGACTGAGGAAGGCAAGGTGATATTGCAGGGGATGGAGACCGCTCGGTTCATCACCTCGAACGACAGCGATTATGACATCGTGCGAACATATATATCGCGCTTCGAGGGTGAAGTGAGGAGTGTTGAATGAGCGGCATGCTGCCAAGAATCAGGGAGTTCCTTGGTGGCACACTGCGTCGTCGTCTCGTCCTCGGAATGGCGACAGTCCATGCGCTTATGATATCCCTCGTGGTCCTTGGCTCGACGATGCTGTTGCATTCATTGCTGTTGGAAAGCAAGGTCGAGGAGACAGTCGCACTGTCGCAATCGCTTGCCATATCGGCTGCGGGATGGCTCGCGGCCGATGACATCTCCGGGCTACAGGAGCTGGTGGAGGCGCAGCGGCGTTATCCCGAAATGATTTTTGCCATGCTGACTGACAAAGATGGCCGCATTCTGGCAAGCACCGATAGACCGCACATTGGTTCCTACTTGCTGGACTTGCCCAAGGCAGCTCGCCTGGTCATCTTCAATCAATCTATCACTATTGTGGACGTTGCGGTTCCAGCGATGCTCGGCGCCGAGTGTGTAGGGTGGGCGAGGATAGGCATGGGCCAGCAAGCGGCTACCCGGAAGCTGATGGATATTTCTCGCGCTGGCCTTCTCTATCTCCTTGCGGCCATCGCGTCTGGCTCGCTCGTGGCATGGCTTATAAGTTTCAACTTCACTCGCAGACTCTATGCCATCCAGGACACAATCACCCAAATTCGCAGCGGTGTTCGGACAGCCCGTTCCACCGTAGGCGGGACGGACGAAGCAGCCTCCATCGCTCATGAGTTCAATGCAATGCTCGATATGCTCGATGCTCGCGACAGAGAGCTGGAGAGAAGTCAGAAGGACCTTCATAAGCGCGAGGAGCTGCTTGGCGAATCGCAACGCATTGGGCAGATCGGAAGCTGGGATTGGGATGCGGTCCGCGACACCATATGGTGGTCCGATGAGTATTGCCGCATTTTTGATCGCAATCCGGACGAACCGCCACCAGAGTATCTGGAACATCTGGAAGTATATACGCCTGAGAGCAAGGAAAGGCTGGATGCGGTGGTACGGCATGCCATGGAGACAGGCGAGCCATACGAACTCGACCTGGAGCTTGCACGGCCAAACGCTGCCACCCAATGGATCGTCGCCAGGGGCGAAGCGAAGCGTGATGATACAGGAGCGATATGGGGCCTGCGTGGAACCGCCCAGAATATTACCGAGCGCAAGAGAGCAGAACAGGAGCTGAAACGCCTGACCCTCCGGAACGAGATGATATTGAATTCTGCCGGTGAAGGAATTTTCGGTACAGACTCCGATGGAGCCATTCTGTTCATGAACGCGGCTGCTCAGTCGATGCTCGGTTTTCAGATGGCCGACATTCTGGGTAAGGACAGCCACGCGTTGTTTCACCACAGCAAGAGCGACGGGACACCGTATCCTCTTGGTGAATGCGCATTGCATGTCTCATTGAAGAGCGGGATGATGTCCCGCAGGGGAGACGATGTATTCTGGAAAGCCGATGGCAGGATGATCGCCGTCGAGTATACCAGCGCCCCGCTCATGGATGGTGGACGTACGACCGGAGCGGTCATAGTGTTCCAGGACACTGCCAATCGCAAGCGTGCCGAGGAAGAAATTCGGGCGCTCAACGAGAACCTCGAGAAACGGGTGAAGGAGCGCACCTCGGAGCTGCGGAAGAAGAGTGATGAGTTGCGGGATAGCCAAATGGCGCTCATGAATATCGTGGAAGACTTGAATGAGAAGGCGGAAGAACTCGAATCGGCCAACGAAAGGCTAAAAGATCTTGACAGATTAAAATCGCTCTTCATCGCAACAATGAGCCACGAGCTCCGGACGCCGCTGAACTCCATCATTGGATTTTCCAGCGTATTGCTCAACGAGTGGGTCGGTGCCTTGACTACGGAGCAGAAGGACGACCTTGCGGCCATACTGCGATCCGGAAAGCATCTGTTGGCCCTTATCAACGACGTCATCGATGTATCGAAGATCGAAGCGGGAAAAATGGAATCAGTCGAAGAGGAGTTCGATGTCGCCGGCGTGGCAATCGAGGCTGCGGAAGCTGTCTCCGAAGATGCTCGCAAGAAGGATCTGGCCATCGAAGTCAAGGCAATAAACATGCAGGTATATGGCGATCGCCGGCGGCTTCTGCAATGTCTACTGAACCTGGCCAGTAACGCTGTCAGATATACCGATAGCGGAAGCATCGAGATTCGCGTCGATCTGGTCGATGGGGAAGAGACGCTGGAATGCAGCGTCAGCGATACCGGCATCGGAATATCGCCGGAAGATATGCCAAAGTTGTTCTCTCCATTTGTCCGCATCGTACTTCCCCGGCGGCCTCTGGTTCCGGGCACGGGGCTCGGGTTGTACCTTGTGAAGAAGCTTGTCAGAGAAGTCCTGAAGGGCGACATAGATGTCCATAGTGAATATGGGAAAGGCAGTCGATTTGCGCTGAGGCTCCCAATGGCCATATGGCGGAGGCGGAAATGAAGAAGGTGCTCATCGTGGAGGACAATCAGGACAACCTGAAGCTAATCTCCTATGCACTCAGGAGAGCCGGATATGCGCTGGTGACCGCCACCAGCGGGGAAGACGGCTTGGAGCTAGCTCATGCGGAACAGCCGGACCTGATCCTGATGGATATCAACCTTCCTGTTATCGATGGTCTGGAGACAACCAGACGAATCAGGCAATCAGACATCGACGGGAGATTGCCGATCATTGCCATCACTTCATTCGCGATGGTCGGAGATCGCGAGAGAATACTGGCTGCTGGTTGCAACGGATATATTGAGAAACCGATAGATCCTCTCGTCATTGTCGACCAGATCCATTCAATCATCGAGAGGTGGGATCATGAAAATACTGATTGTTGACGACAACAAGGATGATCGACAGGTCCTCCGTTACATGGCTGAACGATATGGTCATACGGTATTTGAAGCATGGAACGGTGCGGATGCACTGGAAAAAGCAGAAAGCTTCTTTCCTGACTTGGTCATATCCGATGTGCTCATGCCGGTTATGGATGGTTTTCAGTTTCTGAGGTCGATGAAGCAGGATGCAGTGCTTGCCTCTATACCATTCGTCTTCTATTCATCGTCTTACAAGGAGAGCCAGGACATTAGGCTGGCGATGTCTCTGGGCGCCGATGCGTACATATTAAAACCGCTTGAGCCGGAAGAATTGTGGAGCAGGATCGAAGCGCTGCTCAAGGCTCGTGTTCAGAAGGGACCAGTGATGCCATCACTGGCCGAAGATGACGCAGAATACCTCAAGCAGTACAGCAATGTCATGGCAACGAAACTTGAGGCACAGGTCAGACGGCTCGAACTGACCCTGGAGGAGCAGCAAAAAGCGGAACTAGCCCTGAGCCAGAGCGAATACAGGCTGAGGAGCCTCTTTGAGGATTCTCCCATCTCGATTTGGGAGGATGATTTTTCGGACGTGAAACGTCGCATTGACGAGGCGACAGCCGCCGGCATCTGCGACTGGACGGTCTTCTTCGGTTCCCGTGAACGAGTGGCGGAGTTCGCCGCGCTGGTTAGGGTGATCGATGTCAATCATGCCACGCTCAGGCTTTTCGAGTACGATGACAAGACCGAGATTGTCGGGAGCCTCCGGCGTGTCCTCGATGATGGATTGCTGGGCGCCTTCCATGACGAAATGATCGCGCTTGCATCAGGGCAGACGCATTTCGAGTGCGAGACCGTGAACATAGCCAAATCGGGCAGACGCATCTTCGTTCAGCTGAGGCTGACTATCGTGCCGGGCTCCGAGGCGAATTGGTCGCGTGTCCTGGTATCGCACGTGGACATGACCGAGTACCGCAATGCCGAGCGCGCTATGCAAGAGAGCGAGGCCAAGTACCGCGGTCTAGTCGAGCAATCATCAGAGGGGATCATCCTTCTGGATGATGGAGGCGTACTGAAGGACTGCAACCCGTTTTTCGAGCGCCTGGTTGGCGAGGATAAAAGAAGGCTGCTTGGGTCAGGAATACTTGAACCATGGTTCAAGCGTTTCCTGGGCGATGAATTGTCGGAGACAGAGTATCTGCGCACTGTGGAGACCTGGAAGTCAGCGCTTCATGATGGACGTCCCGCATTGCCTGTGGGTCCGTTCGGAACAGCCGTCGAGTCAGCGGCTGGCAATCGTCTGATAATCGAACTCACACTCTTTCCGATTTCCATGGGACCAACGCTCATGGTTGGAGGCATCATCAGGGATATAACGTCGCAGCGCAAGGCCGCCGATGCTTTGTGCGCTTCGCTCAGAGAAAAGGAGATACTGCTGAAGGAAGTGCACCACCGCGTCAAGAACAATCTGCAGATCATCTGCAGCCTTATCAATCTGCAGCTTCTTGATGCAGGCGAAAATGCGGTTGCTGCTCGTTTGCTGGTCGATATGGAATCCCGTGTCAGGTCAATGTCGATCGTGCATGAGACGCTTTATGAGTCCGATGATTTCTCCCATATTGATTTTTCGAGCTATGTAAAGCAGCTGTGTAATCACCTGTTTTCGACATACAATGTTGATCCTCGCCGTATCAATATTGAAATTGCCGTGATGGATATTTCACTATCGCTGGATAAGGCCATTCCATGCGGACTTCTGCTCAATGAGCTTGTCGCATATGAGCTCTCCCAAGGATTCCCTGGCAACTCGACTGGTACGGTGAGGATAGGAATGCACCGGCGGGAGGATGGCTTGATTTCCCTGACCATACGCGATGATGGCAGCAATAATGCGAAGCCGATGAAGGACAATGGCACCCATCGCGCGATCGGACTCACGCTAGTCGATGCCCTTGTGGAGCAACTCGGGGGCAGCTGGGTCAGAGATGAGGATGAGGCAGTGAGGGCTAGCGTTCTTTTCCCAGCCTAGACCGACTTGTAGTGGACGATCCATTCCTCGCATCAATCTCCCAGCTTTGCCAGCTCACTCTCCACCATGGTCAGACGCTCCTGGAGCGTGTGGATTGTCCGTTCGAGTCGGTCCCGCTCCTTGTCAAGCCTGAACTTTGGGTCGTCCGATGGCTTGTCGGTCTTGACGAGTGCCTTGACCGCCTCGGGGCTCTTGCCGGCCATGAAGGCGTCTATCGCTGCGGCGCGGGTTTCTGGCTTCTTTATGCCGGCGACCAGTTTCATAGCGTCCCAGCCGAGGTCGGCGGGCACCTGCAGGGTAAACGCCTTCATAGCGGCACCGGCGCTGGTCCGGGGCACACCAAGCGCGCGGTCCAGGTAGTCCTCGAAGCGGACGAAGTGCTTCCGGCATAAGGCTTCTGCCTCCACGACCAACTTGCCGAATTCCAGCATCAGCCTGCCGTTCTCCGGCATTATGGCCTTGATGCGCCTGGTCATCGCCATGAACTCCGGTTCCGTCGCGAAGTTGTTGGTGTATGTGCCCTGCTTTTCAGCCTTCTCGAGCAATTCATGAAAAATGGACCAGAACTCGTTGGTATGCGCGCGCGCGCCAGGAACGAAGGCACCCTTCTCGCAGTGCAGGTGGTGCGCATATTCGTGGATGGCTGTATAGACCAGCTGGCCATCGTTCTCGAAATTCTTGTTGTGTATGAGTATTTCGTGTGTCATCGGCTTGTATAGCCCGTTGACCATGCCGCTCTTCTTGCCGGTAAAGATGACGCTGAAGTCGGTTGCGCATGCCTCGATGCCAAGCAATATCTGCTTGACCTGATCCTGGTTCATCATGGTCCTCCGGAGGCACACTCTATCCCGCCGACGAGGGGGCCGGCAAGATTGGCAGACTGTACATCGTGACGAATATAGACGCCACGCGGTTTGCATGCATGGCACCCGCAGTATAGAATGTCGAATCGGTTTGAGGGGTATTTCGTGGTTCAGACGCTCTACTATTTTCTGCGTGGCGCGACGGGATTCTCATTCCTGATACTAGGAGCAGGTTTTCTCGTCGAACCAGGCCGGCAACGGGTCAGGCGTGCGTTCGGCACCTTGTTCATGGCTCTCGGCATGGTTTTTCTGCTCAGCTGGCTGAGCGAATACTGGGAACTACCTCAGATGATTGACAATCTGCTGATCGTCTCAATCGTCTTTGCCATCAGCCAGTCGCTTTTTGAGATAAGTCTATACCTGTTTGGCGACGAGGCTGTCAAAGGATCGCGCCGTGTCGTGTATCTGGTTGGGGCGGGCTGGTCCCTTCTGCTGTGGCTTCTGCCGCTTCTGGATCTGGTCTTCAGGCTTCCCAGACTCGGCGTCAGTGTCGAAGACGGAGCGCAGATGGCCCTCTTCCAGTCGATCAGCATGACGGCGGTCTACGCATGGCCCATAGCGATTACGGTGCTGTCGTTCCGCGCTGGTCGATGGCATCTGGCCGATATTCCACGGGGGCCTGGAGCCGGAAGAGCGATGCTGCATGGGTTCGCGGGCCTCATGGTCATTCTGGCCACCATCGGAGTCGGACTCATCATATCATCGGCGACCCTGTATCGGGCGGGCCACACTGCCCTCGAACTGATGATGCTGGCATGGTTCTTCTTCTACAGGGCACGGCCAGACGCCTTTCTGGAGGCCCGCAAGGAGATCGAGCAGCGGCACTCGCAACGAGAGATGATAGGCCCGGAGGAGGCGGCGAGGATAGCCGATCGGCTCAAGCATCTGGTCGACGTAGACCGCGTCTTTGTGAATCCGGACCTGGATCTGAAGTCGCTTGCATCCGCTATGCGCATCCCATCGTATCGTCTCTCTTCCTATTTCAACTCAGTGCTGCACCTGAGCTTCTCTGAATGGCTCAACGCGACAAGGATTGCGTCTGTCTGTCGGCTTCTGATGGAGCGCCCCGAACTGAACATCCTCGAGGTATCGATGGAGGCTGGCTATGCCTCCAAGACCGTGTTCAACGGCCAGTTTCAGAGAAGGGTGGGGATGAGTCCGACTGAGTATCGGAGAAGCGCAGCCAAGTAGGCTCTTGCCGATTTCTGGTTCTGTTTTGACGAAACAGGACGCTTGCATTCCGCTGACGTGGTAAGAGTATGGGTCACTAGACTCGATACTGCCCCGGAGGCCACGCTATGCGCATCAAGACGTTCTCCCGCCCGTTTCGCGCTCTTGCCATGTCAGCGGTGGTGAACGCCTTGTTTGCCATGACCTCAGTTGCCCAGGCGGCGCCAGTCGATCGTTCGTCCTGGACCCTGTCGATGTCTCCAACGCTCGCCATACCGTTTTCGGCCGGCGACTTCTCGGCCAATGACCTGTTTGCTTCCGCCTGGGGAGGCTCGCTGGGGGCACAGTACGACATCGCCTCGTCGATGCCGCTTGCGCTGCGTGTCGGCATGATCTATTCGAGCGGCGGATTGCTGCCGGCCGCTGGTGTGGCCGTGCCCGGAAGCCTGTCGGAGGCGACCGTGCTTGCCGGGGCATCGACCAGTCTCAGGCTCGCGCCGCGGCTTGCCCTGACAGGCTTTCTTGACGCCGGACTCACCTATGGCATGCTTTCTACCGGAACGAGCTCAACCTACGGAGCGGCAAGGGCCGGCGGTGGCGTTGACTTCAGACTGACCGACTCCTTGTCGGCCAGCCTCGATGGTTCATTCCTGTATAAATTCGGACTATACGGCGGCGTGGGCATAAGCCTTGGCATGGGATACCGTCTGCCCCTGTCATCCACCACGAAGCGCCAACTGCTCGACTTTTCGTCACTCGCCATTGCCAACGTGTTTCCAAGCCTGCGATCCAGCTACGATAAACGTGCCGTCGGCACGGTTACGATTCGAAACACCGGAAGAACCGCCGCGACAGACATCCGTGTCAGGTTCATGGTCAAGCAGTATATGGATGCTCCCAAAGACAGCATGACCATAGGCCGTCTCGAGCCTGGAGCGTCTGTAGAAGTGCCGCTTTTCGCCTTGTTCAATGACAGTATCCTTGGCATAACCGAGGCAACCAAGGCCACGGGCGAGGTTACCGTGGAGTACGGCGGACTTGAACAGAGCCGGACATCAACGGTGCTGGTCTATGACCGCAATGCCCTGACATGGAGGGACGACCGCATGGCCGCTGCCTTCGTCTCCAGCAAGGACCCCTGGGTCCTTGACCTGACCGGCAACATCATGGCCGCCGTCATGGCCGACCGCAACCCCGAAGTTCCAAAGAATTTCCAGACTGCCATAGCCATCCACGAAGGCCTGCGGGCATACGGTATCAGCTACATGCTGAGCCCCAACCGCCCCTTTGCCCAGGCTGTTGTCGACACGGCCACCGTCGATACACTCAAATTTCCCAGGCAGACCCTGGGTTTCCGCGCCGGCGACTGTGCCGACCTCTCGGTGCTGTACGCTTCGTGCTTCGAGGCGGCTGGTATCGAAACCGCCTTTGTCACAGTACCCGGGCACATCTTCATGGCTGCGGATCTGGGCCTGAACCCGACTCAAGCCAAGGCCCAGGGGCTCGCTCTGCGTGACTGCATCGTGCAGGGCGAGCGGGTCTGGGTTCCCATAGAGACGACGCTGAGGAGCTCGGGCTTCGGCGATGCCTGGCGCAAGGCCGCCAGCGAATGGCGGGACGCCTCGACCGCTGGCAAGGCGGCCGTGCTCCCCATCCACGAGGCCTGGAACGAGTACGCGCCGGTAGGCCTGCCAGCCGATGGTTCGACGATTGCCCTGCCGCCGCGCTCTGACGTACTGCGCGCCTTCAGAGTCGAATTGGCCAAAGTCGTCAACGCCCAGTTGAACGTACGCATTGATGGCCTCGGGCCTCTGCCATCCAAGGGGCCAGGCTTTGCCAAGGCATCCAACGACCGCGGCGTGCTGTACGCAAAGTATGGGATGTACACCGAAGCCGAGCGCGATCTGAAGGCAGCCGCCAGGGAGCAATACACTCCAGCCATAATCAATCTGGGCAATGTCGCATTCATGCAATCGGATTACCAGACTGCCTATGGTTACTATACCCAGGCCGCGAAGACGAACCCCGACAATCCGCGCCTCCTTGTGAGCATCGCCACTGTCGCCGCATCGCTGGGCAGGACCGCCGAAGTTGTTGCCACGCTCGAGCGCGTCAAGAAGCTTGACCCGAAGATTGCCGACCGCTATGCGTCGTTGATCCAGACATCATCATCGAGCGGCCGCGCCGCCGACATAAGCACGGGAGATGTAACATGGTTCTGAAGAACAGCAAAATGAAGGCAGCACGCATTTTGCTGATCGCCTCGGCCATCGTTGTATTTCTGATGGGTTGTAGCAATCCATTGGTAAGTTCAGTCATAGTGGCACGCAACGCGGCTGTGTGGTCCAAGGTCATCGCTTTACCAGCCACGGAAGTCGCTGCCAATCATTCAGTGACACTCAGCTGGGCTGATACGCCTGACGCAACGAGCTATAACCTCTATTGGTCAACGAGCCCAAATCCGACCAAGGCCTCTGCAACAAAAATCGAAGGGGTAACTAGCCCGTACGTCCACTCGGGATTGAGCAACAAGATTAATTATTATTATTTCATAACAGCAGTCAGCGCTGACACTGAGTCCGGATCGTCCGCCGTCATCACCGCGATGCCGATGCAGCTGGTAGCGTATATAAACTCCGTAGGAGGGGTCAAAATCTATCCAGTTGATCAGAGCACTGGAATCCTGGGCACTCCCGCTGATGTGCCAGGGACTGGATACAATCTGGCTTTCACGGTTGATCCAGCATGCAAGTACGCATATTTGACTGACCACACGACGACACCAGGCAAGGTGTGGTCATTTTCAATTGATCCAAACACGGGATCACTCACACCATTCGGGGTATCGGCCCAATGCGGAAGCCAGCCCGGGTTCATCGTGGTCAACTCCAATTCGAGCTTTGTCTACGTGGGAAATGACCTGAACGGTGATTCCAGCATCTCCGGTTTCAAGGTCAATGCCGATGGCAGCCTCTCGGCATTGTCTGGATTCCCCTTGATCATCGGTGATCAGATCAATGGATTGTCCATTTCGCCCGACCGACGGTTCCTCTATGCTTCAACGCTGGGCAAGCAGCTATATGGCTACATGATTGATACCAGTACCGGAGGGCTGACCGCAATCAGCGGTTCACCGAAATCAACCACCTATACGCCGGGCAATATGGCTTTCGATCCGAGCAGCGGCTACTTGTACTCGGCGAACATGAGCGGCGAGCAGCAGTATGTCGATCTGTATTCCTACACGCTCAACGCTATTACAGGTGTATTTGCAGCAGAGGTACTGAACAAGATTAACTGGCTAGGGACTGTAACCTACCCATTCAACTACTGTATGGCTATGGATGCGAGAGGGAGATTCCTGTTTGTCGGCAATCGAACTGACCCGTATCCAACCCCGGATGAAAATTCAATCACTGTATTTAAAGTCGATGCTGGTGCCTTGAGCATTGTCAAAGTAGGAACCAAGGATTCAATGATGGTTCCATATTATCCGCTGAGCATGGCTGTGGACACTCTAGGAAATTGTCTGTATGTAGCGAATGGGAATTTTGTTGAGAGTTATTCCATAAACCAGACTACCGGTGCGCTGTCATGGCTCGCGACTACCGACAACGGGTCCCATGTCTGGGATATGACGATTGTCAGCTTGCCTTGATCGACAGGCCTCTCGCATTAGCATCGATACATGGAGCATATACATGAACAGGAATGAAAGCGCACCATTCGAACGAATAGTAGCTACCATCAAGCCGCTTGTCCCGCTCTGCGTGATTCTTGCCCTGAGCGCTTGCGACAATGCCCTGTTTGATACAGCCAAAGAACTCCAGGCCCAGACAGTGACGCCGGTGCTTTCTTTGCGCCTCGTTGATGGGACGCTACTGGGCAGCGGCGGTACGCTCGATATTGGCTATGTTACGACAATCGAATCCCCTGAAGTGGAACTGACCATAAAGAACGACGGAAAGACAACGCTTGTTATTGCGGACGGCGATATTGCAATAACTGGCACCAGTGCCAGCTATTTTACTATTACACAAATGCCGGCAGCCAGCATTCCCGCCGGAGGCAGCAGCACCTTGCGGATGAAGCAGTCTATTTGTGGAACCGTGGGGACTTTGGAAGCCGCATTGCTTGTCCCGAGCAATGACATCAATAATCCGAATTATTCTTTTAAAATGAGTTCGACCATTACTGATCTCGCGCGCCCGGAAGTACCCGCCAATCTGTCGGTGGCACGCCTTGGAACAGAGCCGAGCGACTGGACAAAACTGGTGCTGACGTGGACTCTTAGTGCACATGCCACCGGGTATGAGGTGCAGCGGGATACAAATAAGTATGGGACCTATACGACTGTCTTTCCCGTGGAAGGTGGTGACACCTCCACCTTCACCGATGCCACGTGCATGCCAGGAACCATGTATTACTACCGGGTCTATGCGGTGAATACCGGCCTCAATTCAATAACTCCTTCACTCATAATTGAAAATATGACCCTGGAGCCAAAGCAGGTTCTGTACGTCGCCAATTTTGGCGGGTATCTGGACTACGATTTCATTGACACCCACGCCTGGTCCAAGAGTCAATCCGGCTATGGCGCGGTAGGCGACGGACCCAGTTGCACCGTGGTTGACGCGAGCGGGAAGTTCCTCTATGAATCCAACACCGGCACCAATCCCCTCGTCTTGGGCATCAGCGGGAACCTGATCAACCAGACAAACGGCACTGTCGGGCTGATTAATCGCGTCTATCCCGACACCGTTACGGAAGGCCTTGTGGTCGCATCCCCAAACGGACCGACGGGCCAACAGTTCGTGTACTGCACGTTCCGGAGCGCCCACCAGGTCGGGGTTTTCGCGATCAACAATACCACCGGGTGGTTGTCGCCAATAGGCGGGTTTCCTCCACCACTAACATTGGTCTATTGGAGCGATGGCTCTAGTGCTACTGGCTACCCACGATGGCTCGCCGTCGACCCTTCGGGGAAGCACCTCTACGTCTCCAATTCTGCCAGCGACACGATATCAATGTTCTCGATCAATCCAGCGACCGGAGCCCTGACCTTCGTCGACAACCATTCCACTGGAGATTGCCCGTACAAGAGCACTGTCACTCCGGATGGCAAGTTCCTGTATGTGGTGAATGTGAATGGAGCGAGCGTCTCGGTGTTTTCCATCGACTCGGCGACCGGAGCGCTTTCGCTGGTAGGGACGTATTCGACTGGAACCGGACCAACCTGCATTGCGATCGACTCGTTGCAGCGCTACGCATACGTTACCAATGGCGGAAGCAACAGCATAACGGCTTATACGATAGATGTGGATGGGTTGCTTTCGCCGATACATGGGTCAGTTGCCGATTCCTCGTATGGTACAGGCGTGTATCCCAATTCAGTTGCGGTCGATCTGACCGGAACCTATCTGGTTGTGGCCAACAGCAACTCGAACAATGCATCAGTGTACTCAATTGCGCTTGGTACCGGAGCATTGACACCCACACTGGTATTTTCTACCGGCCTGGACCCGGTTCACTTGGCTTTCCAGCGCTTGCCCTGAGGTAGACCATCCCCATATCGGGATAGTATCGGATTTGCAGTGGTAGAAGCACCACGAGCAGTTGATGAGTCGCGGCTATTGATGCACCAGCGTTTCCGCAAGCCTGGACATTCGTTCGCGCACATCTGGCCAGGTCCAGCCGTTCAAGTAGTATGGATCCGGCTCCCCCTCTGCATCCTCGAACCAATTGAGGCTTCGGATGGCCAGGAACCGACCTGCGGAACCATATTTGGCGCAGAAGAAGTCGAGAGACTTCCCCAGCGGTATCCCATTTTCATCTAATAGAAGCAGATCTGAAAAATCCTTTTTGGAACCACGATTTGTTACCGCGTTTACTTTCATAGCGGCCATGTCCGGCAAGGACAGAAAGCGCACAGAGTCAAACGTGGAGTATTCCTGAAGTAACGGGTAGGAATGGAGCATAATGTCGATTTTAACTGAACCTAGTATAGCGCTCAGACTTCCAGCGGTCCTGTTGACAAGGGAAAAGTCATGAAACCGACGGGCAAGCGATTCCTGCAGAAGAATCGAATCGAATGAGTCGGTGAGGAAGAAGTCGATGTCGATTGATTTCCTGTGGCCGAAGACGAGAGCCAGCGATGTGCCGCCCCCGAGCGCAGCCTTGCTCAAGGTATCCATCGATGAGAGTGTCCGCAGTTTATCAAGCAGCTCGGCTGAAACGCTTTCCGGGTGGGCAATCATGGCTGGCAATAGATTCTGAGGAAATTGACGCTCTTTGCGTCAAGCCTGAGCGCGGGCACGATGGCCCGCAACCCGCTTTTCCCATACAGTTCACTGATAAGCAACCAGTCTTCCCATGTGCCGCGTTGCACGACCCGTTCTATCAGCCAGCGAGCATTCTTCTTTGTATCGACTGTTTCAGGATCGACGTCCCAGAAGAGCTGTGGAGACAATCGGCCAATACACTCTTCCATGAATCAGAAATATAGATCAATCGAGGATGCACGGCAAGGCTAGTTTCACGAAGCTTGTTGCAGGTCGCCCGAACTAGAATAGGCGGTACCGGAGTTCCCTGTCTGCTACAAGATATGGGAGCTATATCGATGTTGTAACAAGCTTCGAGGAACTACTCTCAGCGAAGGGCGCGCTCCAGCTCAGCGGTATTGAAGCCAATGATGATGCGCCCATTGATGTCGGTTACGGGAACACCCATCTGGCCCGACTTGCGGACCATTTCATCTGCCCGGCGCTGATCCGAGGCTACGTTGTAGTCATCGAACTTCACATTCCGTGCCTTGAGCCAGTCCTTTACCATCCTGCAGTATGAGCAGCTCGGGGTCGAGTATACGGCTATCGCCATTGCTATCCTCCAATATATAGAATTCACTATGTATAATACAAAGTCGATGTCGAATCGTCAAGCGCCGGTGCTCGCATGGTCGTTTGGCGGGCATGTTTCAATACTACGCGCCATCCGGGCGACCGCGCCTTCCTGGGTCGGGGTGCGGTCGGTGCCTCGCCCTGCTTCTTGTCTATTTTCTGTTATTTCCGCGGATCCTGGGTGCCGGGCCCGCGCCTTTGCGGCCCGATGTCTGCCTCGACATCAATGCCGCTGTTACCACGGCGGATGGCGCGGACTGTTCGCTGTGGCTGCGAAACAAAAGCCTGGACATGAGGTTATGGCTCGACTGGCCGCTTCGGTGCGGCGAAGATGGCCTTGATGCGGTGGCGCCGCTGGGGCGCATGGGTTTGCGCGCGCCGTTCCTGACGGCCGGCACCGTGAGGACTTCGGGGCTTGCGGCGTTTCTGTACCGGCCTGCATGCGCGGGGTTGATGCTGCTTGAGCCTGATGGTCCTGTCCTGGCGCTCGACAATCCCGAATATGCGCGGTATCAGGGCATTGTCCTGGGTGATGACTTTGGTCTCTTTGGTCTGGCGCCCGAGTCGCAGTCAGACAGGCCCGCCTATGGCGCCTGGATATCGCCTCGTGGTGGCTCGCTATCATTGCTGATTGCGGGGGCGGTGGAACCAGCTGACGAAGGAGGGCCCAGTTGGTATGACCCTCCTTCGCCGGCCTCGGACAGGCTGTGGTCTGCGGGCGGCTTCGGCGGTTCAGGCCGCAGCTGGGCCTGGGCGCTGGCTGGAGCATCCACGTCCGGCTACCCGGGGCCCGATGCCGCGGCAGGCAGGGCTGAAGGGCGCCTGTCACTGGGACACCTATGCCTGACGGCCGCTGCGTCCACCGCGGGCGCGTCATGGCGGGCGCCTGATGGAGTGGATTCTTCAGCGTGGCGGGTGGATATCGAAGCCAGGTATGCGTGCCGAGGATTCGCCGCGACCATAGGCTGGCGCATGGTGCAGGGCGATGATCATGCGCCCCCGATATTCACGTACCGGGGTTCATCGGAGCTGGTCGGCTCGGTCGGGCGGCTGTGCGTGGCGGGGACGATAGATACGGAATCCACCGGTGGTCTGCCGGATGTTTCGGTAGCCACATCGTGGCGGCCCGGCTTCGCGTCATGGGCAAGTATTGGTACCTCCTGGGTGGCTTGCGCCGGTGAGTCCCAACGATTCGACATACTGGCGGATATTCGGCTTGGCGGTGTCGCGCTTGGTGGTGTCGCGCTTGGTGGTGGTGTCCGCTTTCTGGCGGAAGGGCCATGCGCCAAGGCTTCCTGCGCTGCCTGCATGCCGCTTGGCTCTCTTGTCGTCGAACTTGGAGCCAGGACGTCGGACTGGACAGGCACAAGCGAGCGCCTGATCGATGCGTTGGTCTACTGGGCCAGCGTCCGGACACGGCTCGACTTTACCAGCTCCGGTAAATAGGCTACTCTGCATACAGGCGGAGGAACTACAGCTCCATGATTGATACCAGAACCTCGGCATTCATCGTCGTCGATGTCCAGAACGATTTCTGTCCGGGAGGAGCGCTGGCCGTGCCCGATGGCGACGCAGTGGTGCCCATCATCAACAGGCTTGCCGCGCGATTCCAGACATGCATCCTTACCCAGGACTGGCACCCTTCAGGCCAAGTGTCGTTCGCGTCATCGCACCCAGGTGCAGAGCCGTACGACGCCGCTCTGGTCAATGGTCGGGACGCGACGCTCTGGCCTGATCACTGTGTGCAGGGAAGCACTGGAGCCTGGTTCCATCCAGACCTGGACCAGAACCCGTACCGGCTGGTCGTACGCAAGGGCTTTCGCCCCGATCTCGACAGCTACTCGGCCTTCTTCGAGAACGACGCAACGACTCCGACTGGCCTTGATGGTTACCTGCGTGGGCTGGGGCTCGATACGGTGTACATAGCCGGTCTGGCTCTCGATTACTGCGTGTACTACAGCGCACTCGATGCCGCACGACTTGGATACAGGGTTCTGATCATCCGAGACGCGACTCGCGCCGTCGGTTCTCCCGCCGGTTTGGCAGAGCGGGCTCTCGCCGAACTGCGTCTCCATGGCGTGTCCATAATCGAATCAATGGAGGTTTTCAGGTGAATATCAGCGCCCTCTTTACCGACTACTACGAGCTGACCATGGCGCAGGGGTACTGGAAGTTCGGGCTCGACGCCCGTGCTGTCTTTGACGTGTTCTTCAGGCGTCAGCCGTTCAAGGGAGGATTCTCCGTCTTCGCCGGCCTCGATACGCTTCTTTCCGAGCTTGAAGGCATGCGGTTCAGCGTCGAAGATCTGGACTGGCTTGGCAGGCAGGGTGGATTCGAGTCGGCTTTCCTCTCCTACCTGGAGCAATTCCGTTTCTCCGGTGACATATACGCGGTGCCTGAGGGTGAGCTCATCTTTCCGCAGGAACCTATCCTGCGTGTGCATGGGGGACTCATCGAGGCGCAGTTGATAGAGGGGCTCGTCCTCAACACGCTCAATTTCCAGAGTCTCATAGCAACGAAGAGTGCCCGGGTATCGCTTGCCGCCCGAGACAAGCGCGTGCTGGAGTTTGGTCTCAGGAGGGCGCAGGGCTACGACGGCGCCATGTCGGCGTCGAGGGCGGCCTTCATCGGAGGCGCCGCCGCCACGTCAAACGCTCTGGCCGCCAAGATGCTCGGCATTCCAGCGATGGGAACGATGGCGCACAGCTGGGTCATGGCGTTTCCATCGGAACTTGAGTCGTTCGAGGCCTATGCGGAGCTGTACCCGAATTCCGCGACGTTCTTGATCGATACCTACGATACGATAGAGTCGGGGCTTCCCAATGCGATATTGGTAGGCAAGCGTCTGGCAGCCCAGGGCAAGCGCTTCGGCGTCAGGCTCGACTCGGGCGACATCGACTACCTGTCCCGCAAGGTGCGTGCCGGACTTGATGCGGCCGGGCTCAAGGATGCGTTCATCGTGGTATCCAACGAGCTCGACGAGGAAATTGTAGAACGTCTGGTGGCGGAGGACGCGCCTATCGATGTCTGGGGCGTTGGCACCAACCTGGTCACCGGCGGCAACGAGGCTTCGTTCTCCGGCGTTTACAAACTGGCGGCGGTGGAGCGCAATGGCGTGCTGGAACCTACGATGAAGTTCTCCGACAACCCGGAGAAGACAACCAACCCTGGAATCAAGGACCTGTACCGGTTGTATGACGATTCTGGCTCGGCGATCGCTGACCTGATGGCACTGAGCGACGAACGACTGGACCCGAGCAAGCCGATAACCCTGCACCATCCTTCACTGGATACCCGGCGCCTCTCCTGGATGCCATGTGGTCAGATCAGATCGATGCTCAAGCCTGTCATGAAGGGTGGGTTGCGCATCGGATCGCCTGAGCCCATGGAAACCATACGAGTCCGCCGTGTCGAGTCGATGGCGGCCTTCGATCATACGTACAAGCGCTTCCTCAATCCACACCTGTACAAGGTATCGATCAGTGATGGCATACGCGCCATCAAACTTGATTTTGTGGAGCGCTACCTGGGGACACGCGGCCGGTCCTGACAGCCGTGCGCCTGGCCACCGCCGTGTACCTTGCCACCAGCAGCTTAGCGCCAAAAAGGAGCGCCAGTGCCAGGGTCAGCAGGAGCCGTGCGTCGTTGCTTCGTTTCGACGGCACGACTATAGGGCGCGGATCATGCGCGTATTCCGCGATTGGCGGGACTATCAATGCGATGGGAGCCTGACCAGGTCGGACATACAGAAAGCCATCTCCTACGCGCGTGGCGGCCGTCCGTCCCGTCACTACGGTGTTGCCGGCTATGCGCCGTGTCGATGCGGCCCGAGCCAGCCAGAACGGCATGGCCGTCTGCGGCGCCGAAAGCGCTGCTGGCCCCAGCGCCATATCGGCTCTTCTGTCATAGCCGGCGGCGACGGCCGCTCCGAGCGTATTGGCCGGGTCCAGTACCCAATCTTCGCGCTCTGCCCGCAGTATGGAAATCGTGCCGCGCCTGTTCCGGCCGCCGCCGTCACGTATGGTCACGGCGACTTCCTGGCTGGATGAATCGCCGTACCGCCCTGCCGACGGATACAGCGCCGCCGCTATCATTGAGGAGAAGGCGCCATCGGCCCGGTATGCGCCTGGAGCGCCAGGCGCCTCGAATGGCAGGATATGGCCTTGCCATTGCACGGCCCAGAGGCCGGCGCGCCTGAACGACAGCGAGAAGCCACTGTCGCTCGGGGCTATCCGGTAGTCTTCCGGCTTGGCGCGGACGAGTGAACCATCATCAAGGACTTCCCACAGGGCGGAAAGCGCCGCTCCACCGGCGGTGACGAACCGGGCCACGCTCCTGTTCTCCACGTCATCCCAGGTCGACGAGGCCATATACAGGTATCGTTCCGGGGCGGCATGGAGTCTGTGCACCCGCAGCCACGGCGTCTCGTCGACATCCGCGTCGGTTATGAGCGCTACCGAGCGGTATCGTCGCTGCAAGTCGGCCAGCATGTCGTATGATACCGACATGAATGACTCTGACCCATCGAGCGCGGTCGCCAGAGCCACCGGATCGCCCTTTTCATCGAGTACTCTGGATTTCGACTCGAGCGTGGGCGACCGTGTCACGGGATCCCATCCCAGCACGAAGACGTCGTCGCCGGTGGCGAGCATCGTGGACGCCACCCTGGTGGCCTCGTCAAGGGGTCTGGCACCGCGCATACCGCTCGCCATGGACAGCGAGGTATCGATGACCACGGCCTCGTGTTTCGGCGAGGCGTTGTGCGGCCAACCAGTCAGGGCAAGGCCCACCAGTACGGCGCATGTCGCGTCGATGATGGTGTCGAAGTAGAGCCTGATCATTCGAAACAGGGCCGCCGCGGGGCTGCGCTCGTTGCGCAACGGCAGCAGCTCATGGGGGTACCGTACGCGCCTCCTCAGCCTGAGCGCCACGAACATAAGCCCCAGCACCGGAATGAGCAGCGCTGCAATCGGGCCGAGCGCGGCCGGCACATCAGGCATAGAGCCGCTCCAGGATGTCCCAATAGACTGGGGCGCGGATACTCGCACCATCGAGCCGACGATAGAATGTCCGGGGCCGGGCGGCCAGTCTGCCGTCGATCTCCATCTGCTGCCCAGTCCAGCGCAACTCGTCCGGGGCATCCCAGGGCACTACTGTCACCGCACCCGACTCTGGATCAAGCACCTCGAACTCGGCGCCATGGTGCGCAAGCGTTGGAAATGGCGTCAGGTACCGGATGATGAAGAGCGAACCTGAGGCCGGAGCCCGCAGTCCGGCGCTGTGGGCTGAAACCTGGACCTCGTGCAGGTCAGAGAACAGCATAACCCTCCGTTGCCGGCCGCGCGACCGCCACTGGGTGTATGAACGTATTGTGTCGGTGCGGCCGGCAAAGACCATCGACCCGAGGAATCGCTCGATCATGCCGAATTGGCTCCTCGAGCGTGCCGAAACGGGGCGGGCCGCAAGTCCATCGGTGTAGGTCCATAGCCGAACTCCTAGCCCCAGCGATAGCGCCATGAAGGCCATAGAACCTATGAAGGTCAGCAATGCCTCGACGGGTGCGCATGCCATGCTCGCGGAAGTGTCGACCAGGAACGCTATCTCGTCGTCGGCTTCGTCGAAGAATTCCTTCACATAGGCCCGCTCGCTTCTGCCAAAGAGCCGCCAGTCTATGGCGCGTGGGTCATCAAAAGGCTGGTATTCCCTGATGCTCTTCAGGTTGAAGCTCGATCCGGACCGCCTGTACATCGGGTCCTTGGCGGCAATGGAATCGGGCAGGCGCGCGCGGAGGTCGCGACGGGAGAAGGCGGAGACGATTGACGGGCATTCGGGGTCGACCAATGTCATGAACTGCCTCTGGTCGCTCCAGGCGCCGCACCAGCTGACATGCCGGCAACGGTTCCGCTGGTTCCGCCGGATCGGCCGCGCGAAAACTCCCTGGCGGCTTCCGCTCGTACGGCGGCCAGAATGTCGGTGATGGTGATGCCATCGGCCTCGGCCTCGAAATTCAGGATGATGCGATGGGCCGCGATATCGAAGAGCAGATCGTCTATGTCGTCAAAGGCTATGTTGGGCCGGCCAGCCATGGCCGCACGCGCCCTCGCGGCCGCGTACAGGGCAATGGCCGAACGTGGTGACGCGCCATATGTCACATAGCGCTTGACGAGGTCGACAGGCGACCGGTCGGGATGCGTGTGCTCGATGATGCGCGCGATGTACGACCTGGTGCCATCGACCGCAGCCACATGCGGCGCCAGCTGCCGCCAGCTGGCGAGCGCGGCGGCGGAGCGTTCCGCGCCGGCCACCTGTCCCATCGCGGCGGTGGTGCCAAGATCCATGATGCCAAGCAAGGCGTGAAAATCGGGCATCGAGAACAGAAGCTTCATGAAGAACCGGTCTATCTGTGCCTCCGGCAAGGGGTAGGTGCCTTCCAGCTCTATAGGGTTCTGGGTCGCTATGACGAAGAACGGATCGGGCAATTGATAGAGCTGGCCCAGTACCGTGACGTGCCGCTCTTCCATCGCCTCCATGAATGCCGATTGTGTCTTGGGTGTGGCACGGTTGATCTCGTCGCCGAGCACGACATTGGCGAACAGTGGTCCTTTATAGAATCTGAAGGACTTGCCGGTTGGCCCTTCCTCTAGCAGGTTTGAGCCGATGATATCGAGCGGCATGAGGTCGGGCGTGAACTGGACGCGGCTGAAGCCGAAGCCAAAGAAGTCGGCCCAGGTTCTGGCCAGCGTCGTCTTGCCGAGCCCCGGGGCGCCTTCAAGCAGCACGTTGCCGCCAGCGAGAAATGCTATGAACAGGCGTTCGAGTATGGCAGGGCATCCGAGTACGCGAGTGCCGACATAGGCCACATAGTCATCATAAAGAGACTTGATTGTTTCAAGTGCGCGTTCAAAATCGTCCGGTTGCATAGATGCTCCAGTATCCAAATCGAATGGCCGACGCTACGACGAGCGCGGCTAGTAGGGCAAGGTTGAGTATGGTGCCGACAGGCGCCACCAGCGTAAAAGGCGCATATGTCGCGGCGATGTTGAAGGCGGCATGCCACAGCCAGGCTGCCATAAGTGATATCGCGACGACCATCCACCGGGGTATGCGCGCCGCTGCGCGGCGCGGCGCCGCGGTTGCCAGAGCATACAGCGTGGCCGCGCACACGTGGATGGGCAGAGCGTACCCCAGCCTCCAGTACGCGTCGAGCGTCGGGAACGCCGCCACGTAGCTGGCATTCTCGAGTATGGCCAGTGAGCATGACGCCATCACCGCCAGCGTGGCCAGTCCCATTTCCAGATCAAGCTTGCGGATGATCCGGATCGTCGCCAGCGCCATTCCTAGTCTCAGTAGCTCTTCTACGCCGGCATTGGCGGCCAGCGCGAGCCAGATCGGCGCCTGATTGATCAGCGGATGCAGCGCGGCCTCCAGCAGCCTGTCGGCGAACCAGAGAGCCAGGCCCGCGGCTATTGAGAAGGAAATCGCCACAACCATGTCGATTTGGTGGCTATCGCGGTATGTCATCGCAGGCCTCCGGCGGAGAAGGCCGCGCGCCAGGTCTCCAGCACGCGGGCGGTAACGGGGTCGTCCGTCTGGCCAACGACGACTCGTGTATCGAATGACGAGAACACCTGTCGTATCGCCGCGGCCACCGTTGCGGATGATGGCTCCGAGCCAAGCGCCGTCTCGGTTCCGGTGCTTTCGGCAAAGAGCCGCTCCAGCCGCGCGCGGTAGTCAACAAGCGGGCTGTCCGACATGGCCTTGCCTGTGCCTGTATAACCGGGAGCCCGCGCCTCCGAGCCGGCCCTGTCACCATTCTGGTCCTCTGCCGGTCTGCGGGAACCAGTGCTGGACGGCTGGCCGGAGGTCGCTGACAGGTTCGACTGGGTGTCGCCCGGCTCGGTTCCATCGCGGGAGTCGCCGTCGCCCGGCAAGGCCGCGTCATCCATGGCGTCGCGCGTATCGGGGCGCCCGAACGTGGGCCTGGCTCCCTGTTGATCAAGTTGGTCCTCGGGGATTCCGGATCTCCTGGCGCCGGGCGAGTCGCGGCCTTGAGGCTGCAAGCCAATCGAGTCCGGCATCAGGTACGGCGGCATGGGTTGACCCTCGGCCAGCGATCGCCTCGCCACCACCGCATCGACCGACTTGTCGGGGTACAGCAAAGACAGGCCGTAGCCAGCCCTGATCGATATGATCTGAGTCAGGGCAAACACACAGAGCCCTGTCGAGGCGACTGACAACAGAGCCACCCGCGCGGCCCTCGTCATGCGGGGACGGCCGAAACCCGCTATGTCGGCTATCGACAGCGCCTCCGCCGCGCGTGACTCAAGCATACGGCAGGCCGGCCCGCCCCGGTAGGCAAGCCAGGACTCTATGGCCGTGTCGCGATCGATCCGTCTGACCGCCTTGAGGCCCAGCGACGCATGGCATGGTGCCAGCAAGAACGCGGGCAGGGTGCCCAGCACCGTCATCACTATGGTATGAAAGACGGTTTCCGGCATCGCGGTCATGGTGGCTACGAGTATATCGGCGCTCCAGACAAGCAAGGCTGCGGCGGTCCAGAAAGCCAGCCTGTGCCCCAACCTGAACGCGGCGTCGGCTATGGCAAGGCGTCTGATCGCGGTGCGCGCGCTGTAGGCTTTCACCGTATCCTCCGGGCTTTGATGTACAGAGCAACCAGGACCGTCAGCACGGATACAGCCGCGCCTGACCATGGCCCCGCGGTCAGAGTCGCCGCGCAGCCGGGAACCCATCCCGCCAGAAGCGTCGCGGAGCGCCACAGCCTACCCGTGCCTGCCTCGCGCGGCCTCGTGCCACCGGCAAGTCTGGCCACAGCTACAGAAGCCGCCGCGCTGGTCCAGGCGGCGACCAACGCCGGCATGTACGGCGCCGCGGTGAACGCCACGACTGCGTAGGCCGAAAACGGCAACGCCGAGGAATACGCGGCCATGATGTCTCTGGAATCGGTAACGATGATGACGAAGGTGGCCCATCCGAGTGGTATCAGCGCCATCAGCAACGGTTGCGCGGTCTGTGGCGGCATGTATGTCGTGATGAAGGTCTCGAGCGCGAGCGGCACGACTATTGCTGCCTGTCCGGGAATATCGAGTCTATTCATCGAACCCCCAGGCCATCAGCCGTGCCGGCGCCAGCATCGCCGTTCCAGAATCAGGTATGATAATCGTCGGCGGAGTTCTGAACCTGATCCGCCTATACCGGTCAAGCGCCGAAAGCGGTAGCCCGGCTGTGCTTGCCGCATCGATGACAATGAACCGCGACTCGCCATGTGTTGCGCCAACTGCATTCCAGGAAACCTCATTCCAGGCCCTGCTCATCGTGGTCGTCGCATCATGGCGCACCGAGGCAGAAGCGGCGCCACCCACAGCGGGCACGCCTATCGAGTATATCCAGGTGCGAGGGACCGCCATCATGCCAATGACGAGCGCCAACGATAGCGCGGCTGCCGCGAACACGGCGACCTCCCAGCCGTGTCTTGCCGCGACCTTGAGCCGGGGCCAGAGAGGCCAAGACAGAGCGATGATGGACCAGAGCGCGAGCATGAAGAGTGGCGCCGTGGTGCGCTTGGGGACAAAGAGCCTGGCCATCGCGTAAGCGGCCACGGAATCGGTCGTCGCGCCGGCCCCTCGTTGCCATGATGGGAACTCGAGTGCCGATAATCGTGTCGCGGCCTCGTCGTCGACAGTTTCCTTATAGCTCGATTGCAGCCGCACGGTGAAGCGTGCCTCCTGGCCATCTGCTGTGCGACCCTCGGCCACCAGGGCGCGCGTCCCGGCATCGGCGTAGAACAGCATGTCCACGCTGGCCGCCCAGCCGACATTGGTCAGACAGAGCAGGGTGCGGTTGCCATCCGAGCCTATGCCGAAGAGCTGCAGTTGGCCGGAAAGACCACGAGGGCTCGCTATGGTCGCGGTATTGAAGGCGAAGACCCTGGGCGAGTCAAGCTCCATGATGATATACCCTGTGTCTGGCTCGTCGGTTGTGTCTGCGCCGGACCAAGGGACGATGGCCAGCATTATGAACAGCACCAATGCCGCTCTCATCGGCGCATCCTCAAGAGCAGAGACGAACAGAGCGACAACGCAAAGAAGGCTATGAGCCAGGGTGCCCGTCCGGGAAGCATGGCCCAGAATGGGGTGACATATTCGGCGGCGGCGGCCGCGGTGCCCGCAGGTACGCCGTGGGGGCTGTCGTTGGCGAAGAATGGCACGCGTGCCACGGTTCGGCCGCGATCCTCGATAAGCGCGGTGTAACGTCCGGCGCTCCGCACATCCAGGGCGACCCAGTATCTCCCTGGCGCAACCGGCTCGAAGGCCGACTCCGACGTGATTGTGCCGCTACTGTCTGCCACGGCGACGCGCGGCGAGACCAGGTAGTCGCCGTGTATCGAAAGCGAGGGCCCATCGGAGGTCTCGGTCAGGATTGCGGCTGGCGGTTGTTCCGGGAGGAGCCCATCAATTATCGCCTTCAGTACGGATATGGTACCGGGGCGCGCAAGAAAATCAGCGCCATACCGGCCGTGTATGTCGCTCGCGTAGACCAGCGTAGAACGCGCACCTACGCGCCGCATCGCGAGCAATGGGTCTCCTGCCTCGCTCGAGAAGAATACTACCGAGTCCGGTTTTGGCCCGAGTCTGGCCATGCCCTGTACGGCGCCCGCTGGCTGGCCGGCGATGTCGACGACTCTGACTGCCTCCTGGGCAAAGATAGTCCGCGAGACGTTCTTGCGGTCTTCAACTATCAGTGAGGGGACCTCCGTCGCGTCGCGGACCCGGTAGAATCTGCCACCCGACCCGTTCGACACGCGGGTCAGCAGAGCCTGGTCGAACTCACTGCCCACCGCCATCGCTGATATTGGAATCCTGTCGGCAAAGGCCCGTGCCGCTATGCCATCAAAGTCAGCCGGAGCCGATATGCCATCAGACACCACGATCAGACGCCGTTCCGGCTGGCTGGAAGTCTCAAGAGCCGCGAGACTCTCCTCGAGCGCCGGATACATCCTGGTGCCTCCGCCTGCGCGCACCGACGCCAGAGCCCTTGCCGCGGAGTCTTCCGCTACCGACAGGGCTCCAACCGGTCCAAGCTGGTACAGCCAGCGGGCGTTGTCATCGAACAGCAGTATGCCTGCCATGTCGCTTGGCTTGAGGTTGCCCACCAGCTCAATCCCTATCGCCTTGGCCACCGACAACTTGTCCCCGTACATCGAGCCCGAGACATCAAGCGCCACCACCAGCGCCATGTCAGGCAGCCTGGCAAGCGACCGGGGTGACAGGTCAACGGGCAGTATGCGTTCAAGCGCGGGGGCGTCGCCTGGAGCGCCTATGTCGGGAGAATCTACTACAAGCATGACGCTGCCGGCGCCGCGCTCGACGTACTCGGCGAGCGCGGCGGCTGTGGAACCGCCTAGTTCTGTCAGATGGGGGCCATCGAGTACGACAAGTTGGTAGCCGTACATCCCGGCTGCCCCGAGTTCATCCATGCTGACGCGCTTGACTGGATACAGGGCCTCGATGACGCTCCGGCCGGCTGTGGGCGAGGTGGCAAGCAGTATCCGCGGGTCATCGGCACCGGGCACCGCGAGCTTCAGGGTCGAGTGGCGTTCGCTGCCTGGCTTGCCTGAACTCAGCTCCAGAGACACGGTAGAGCCTTCCCTGTTCAGTGACTCAAGCGGCAGGTCCAGGCGCCGGTCCGATGGCGCGCCTGTCACGTCGAGCACCGTCCTTCCATCGAGTGTGACGACGATCGGTCGATCGTGAGCGTGTTCATCCACAAGAAGGCTGAGCCGGCTGGCTGTACCGGTTCCAGAGAGCTCCAGAGCATAGGCGCTGAGCGGGCCTCCGCGCGGGGCTTCCGGAGCAAAGATCACCGGCATGCCGCGCGCTGCGTAGAATGCCTGTGCCGCGCCGATGTCGTTGGCCGATGGAGCGCGAGGCGGGCTTATGCGTACGACCCTGAAGGTCCTTGCTCCTGCGTCTAGCAGAGCGGCCTGGGTTACCGTGCTGTAATTTCTGACAGGCACCACGAAGCGGGGCACCGGCATCGGCAACGAGAGCGCAAATGCCGCAAGGCACGCCAAGGGCGCGGACAGCAGAGCCATCCTCAGCGCGGTCAGTAGCATTCTGGATTTGTTACCCTTGTGAATCGGCATGGTTCGGACTATTCTAATTCGATATTGGCGTGGAAACAAGAAAATCCTCGCGACAGACAACCGTTTTCAGGAAGGCATGCATGGATACCACAATTGTTCAGCCATTCTTCAGTGCCGCGAGCGAGGTCTTCTCGCAGATGTTTGGGGTGGTTGCGATGCCGAAACCGGCACATCTCATCGATAGTTCCGAGGATCATGGCTGGGGCATATCGGGCATTCTCGGTATTGCCGGCTCGGCTCAGGGGGTCGTGGCGTTGCGGTTCCCGCTTGATCTGGCTGATGCGTTGCTTAAGGCGTCCGGCGTGGAGACTAGCGGTGAGCAGGACCGCCTGGCTACCGCGGCTGGACTCGTCGCGGAGTTGACCAATATAATCGCGGGCAACGCTATAGGCACCTATGCTGGCATGGAACTGGATATTTCGCCGCCAGTCGTCGTCAAGGGCAAGAATCACCAGATATCCTGGCCAAAGATCGCTCCGGTTATAGCCACCGAGTACTCAACGAACCTCGGCGGGTTCGAGGTTGCTGTCTGTTTCAATGCCAGCCACGCATAGTGATTCTGGCGATTACTGATACCATGACGCCCTTGTGGCGCGGAAGGAGCTTTTGTGAAAATTTTCAGACGGATTCTGGCCATATCGATCATGGCCCTGGCAACATTCCCGGCCATCGCCCAGGACAAGGCTGATCCACGTGTCAAAGAGGCGCTCGATTCTATCGGCATCAAGTATTCAGTCAATACGTCGAACAACTACAAGGTTGTCTACAGTATGGACAAGGACAAAGACCGATCACAACTCGCCTTTATCGTCTCCGAGACCGTCAACTACCGCAATCTGGAAGTGCGTGAAGTCTGGTCTGTCGCAGCCGTGATGACCGAGTATCCAGGTCAGGACGTCATACAGAAGTTGATGGCGATGAATTCGACAACCAAGATCGGCGCGTGGGCTATAGAAGAGGCAGACGATGGCAAGTTCTGGGTGCTCTACACGGTCAAGGTGCCCGCGGCGCTGAGTCCCAAGGAACTTGCCGACATCGTTTACTTCGTGGCGGAGGTTTCCGACGAACTGGAAGTTGAGCTGGTTGGCGACGATGAGTATTGATTCTGGGAGATAGCCCGCGTCGAGTCAGGCTGGTCTATCTCCCTGAACTGCCTTGCGTGCGACGTAAGCCATTCCCGCAGCGACGGTAGCGTTATGGCGACCAGATTGATCAATTCAGTCGCCATTTCCGGAGTATACCGTGCCAATATGAAGCTCACGAGGGTGTTGTCCATGCGGTCGTTCATGACCGCGGCGTAGAATTGGCCGAATGAATACGTATCACGCTCGATCTTGAGAAGAAGCATCGGCCGATACTTTGCGTCAAGCACGGCTCGCAACGAGCTCTCGGTTCTGGGTTCTTCACGAAACAGGAACAAGAGGTCTATCAAGGCGGAGAATCGTTCCTCACGGTCACCGGACAGGATCTGCGGTACGATCTCCTCCAGGTCTCTTCTGCGCAGCCCCAATATCTTCAGGTACTTGTTGCCACCTTCTATGAACCCGGCTATGACGTCGGACCACATCTTGACCTGCACAATGCTTGGTATGCCCATGGCTGTTCCCAGTGGCGAGAAGAGTGTCGCGAATGGCCAGGACAGGACGCTCCTGAAGAAGTTGGCTCGGACCACTTTTCGGTCAAAGCCCCTGAAGGTATTGTGAGTCGCCAGGTACAGTCCATTCGAGAACGAGATGAAGAAGAATTTGGTGGCATCGAACAGGATGCCGCTATGCTCCAACGGCCATAACACATCGAACTGCGCCTTGACGAATCCCATGATCGGCACAGAGAATCCTGTCCAGAATAGCGATCGGGCTACGTTGTCGAAGTTGATGCTCTTGAGGTTCCAGGAGCTCAGCCGCGCTCCTCGCCCAGCCACAAGATCGGCGATCGAGTTCCTGAACCCGGTGATGAACAGCCACAGGAACGCATAGAAGGTGCCGATGAACCGATTTGCCACCACGAAGCCTATCGCTGTATAGCAGAAATTGACCAGTGCGGGGTTCAGGTAGCGCCACGCCTTGGGAACCGGTATGTGCTGGTTTGCGCCGTCGTCTTCGTCTCCCAGCAGGTTGAAGCGTGCCCCCGCGGTCTTGCCCATGCTGAGTATGGCTGATGCGGTCGCGGCGCTCTCCGGCTGGATCGGGCTTCCACCGGCTTCGATCATCGCCGCTATCATCGGCGGAATCGATACATGGCGCTTGATATAGCGCTTCCTGTATTTTCCACTGATCCTGTCTTCGCGTATGAATCCCATCCCGGGTATGGTCCGGCTTCTGCCGGTGGAATCGCTGCCGCAGACCGGAACATAGCCTGGGTTTCCACGCCTGGCGCTTTCGATGTTCAGATCGTTGATCAAGGTTGCGAGGTTCAAAATATCCTGAGGGTCTCGGTGGACAGAATCCTGCATGTTGTAGAGCTCGACCAGGTCTATGATGCCTCGGCTGGCTTCGAGCAGGCGCTTTGCGGGAGCAAATCCATATTCAAGTGGATGCAACACTTTCAATCTGCATCCGCTCGCAGCAAGAAGCGCCTTGATCTCGTCTATATTGTCAAAGACGGTCTGATAATCGCCAATCTCGGTGTTCGTGAAGTAGCGGGCGCGCAGTTCATCCGGATTCAGCATATGGTACTCGGCCCTGAGCTTGGTGTATCGCTCCTTGATGATACGGTATTCCCATTCCGATATCGATTTCCTGCGGAATGATCGAAGCGCTCTTTCGTGCTGTAGTTTTACAAGCATGACCCGGTTGAACAGCACCGGCTTGTACCGCTCATAGAGGAATTCGCCAAGGTGCATGCGATTGACTATCGATAAGGGGACCGATTCTGTCAGGTCCTTCATCCTGAGCCTGGGTACGGAGTACAGCTCCAGATCGGGAAATCCGTCGTTTATTTCCTTGAGCGATGTAGCATTGAAGTACTTGAGCAGGTCCCGGACGGCTTCCTCTCGATTCTGCTGATTCTTCTTTAATCCTTCAAAGAGCGTCTTGAGTCTGGACGCGTGATCGCCAAACCACAATCCCGCCTCTTTTCCATTCTTGAACTGCGGCAGCAACGCCATGAAATGAAAGCGGTGGCCATGTACCTGTATGCTCAATTCAAGACCTATGGAAACGCGTATGCCAAGGATCCTGCCCGCGTCCAGGGCTTCCTTCATCATGTCCAGCGAGGCCATCGAGGTGTACGCTATCGTCAGTTCGGATATGCCCTTGATGAAGGCATCGATCAATAGCTGTGTCGGGTTCTTCCTGCCCGAGGTCGCCGCATCGTGGACGTGCTCGTCACGTCCTGCGTCGAGGTTCTTGAGTCGGGCTCCCGTCTCGGGCAGTTCCACGATGTTCAGTTCGTCGAGCAACCTTCGTATGACCTGTTGCTGACCATGGCTCGATATCGAGAAGTCCTGGAGCAGCTCCAGCTGCCTGCGACGGTTGCCCCTGTTCTTGACGGCTTCCTTTATCAGCGCGAGCTGGACGCGCGCCGTATTGAGTGGCATGTCGAGTGTCTTCGCATGGAATGATGCATCGAGCATGACACGAAGCGCGCGTAGCCGAGCCTTGTAGTGCTTCGATTCAAGGTCCCTGACGACCATCAGGTACGCTTCCGCTATTGATATCCGCCTGTTCTTGAACCATCTGGAAACACCCACAGCATGCGTGCGCATCCCCGCCTCGATGGTGCTGGGCATATCGATTTTGGCATTGAGCTCGCGCCTGAGCTTGTACAGCTCCGAAGAGAAACTGAGGGCGTTGATGATTCTGACGTAGCTGGAATGGATATCGAGTTTTCTCATCGCTTCCTTGACCATTACTTGATAATACTGTCCGGCGAGGCTTCTATCCAGCCCGCCGGGCAGGCATGCGAGTACGCCTATATCCTGGACAGATAATCAGAGAGCAGTGGCTGAAGTTTCTTTCTGGACTGACTCAGGTCAGCCTGAGAGAAGTATTCGGTTGCGCCAGTCGGGATGCTCGCGGACGTTTTCAGTGGAACGAGGCCCACGCCCGACTCATTCATGAATTTCACGAGCCGCTCGCGCAGTGCCGCGTCCTTCGTATGTACAGCCATTTCTCTCGTAAAATCCGGCGCGGTATATGCGTTCATCACGATGAGCACATCGAGTCTTCTGGATTCGGCATAGCCTTTGAGACTGACTTCGAGCGCAGTATCCTTCTTGAACCAGTCTGCCAGGGGCAATAGCGCCGAGCTCATGCCGCACATGATCGAACCCATTTTGTATTCCTTGTAATCCTTGCGCAGTATGTCTCTCGTGCTCAGAGCCGCTACATTGAACTTCTCGAACTGCAGACTATCGAACAAGTCTTTGCGGTTGGCATTGGATGACTCCAGAAGCTTTTTTGCCACGGCCTCATCTCGGGGCGTGACTCGCTTGGCCTCAGGATCGAGGTTCACGGTGTCCAGTAGAATCGTACCAAGTGCCAGGGTCGCCACGGCCGGGTCTAGTCTGAGATTTCCCGCTACCATGAGCTCGGCGACGAGTGTTGAAGCCGAACCTACCGGCGCGATGTTTTTCTTCGCGGCCGGGTATAGCCCTTCGTCCGCATGATGGTCCACAATCTCCTCGACCCAGTCGGCCCAAGCAGTCTGCCCTGCCGACAGCTTGTTGTGGTCAACGAGCACGAGCCTGGATTTTCCGGCCGCAAGGATCTTGCCAAGGTCGATGTCATCGAGAAAGACCAGGTTCTTTGGGTCGATGCCGGCTTGCTTGAATAGCCACACCGCCTCGGTGCGCAGGTTGAAGTCTTCCCGAGGAATATTCATTACCGGGACATTCGCAAGTCCCCCTGAAATCGGTCCCTTGAGCCATGCGTAGAGGACCGAAGTTGCCATGGAATCAAGATCGGATGCTTCATTGCCAATGTATGCTCTGACTGGCTTGCCAGTTCGCGCCGCATCTGCGGCCGATTCCAGGAATGTGTTCAGTATCGTGTTCTGTGCCATTGCGGTTTGTCTCCCTATGCTAGCGTTGTGATACAGGCTCCGGATTTCCACTAGTTCTTGAGTCTGCCGTTTCGCTTGTTCTTGCCCGCCTGCCAGAACGGGAAGGCGAATGAGGCCGCCGCGATCAGGAGCAGGATGAGGCTCGCAGGCCTCGTGAAGAATATGCTGTATCCGCCCATAATCACGGCCCTTCTGAAGTTGACTTCCGCCAGTTTTCCCAGGACCATCCCAAGTACGATTGGAGCCATTGGGTACCCGTTGCGCTTGAGCAGCCATCCGACGATTCCAAAGGCAACGCACGCCCCTACATCGAAGAGTGAGTTCTTGACGGCGAAACTACCTATGAAGGCTACGGCGACTATCATCGGGATCAGTACCGCCGGGGATATCTTCACAACCTTGAGCCAGAGCTTGCCGCCGAGGGCACCGACGAACAGCATAAAGACATTGGCGACCAGCATGCTGGCGAATAGCCCGTAGACCAGCCCTGGATTGGAGGTAAACAGCATGGGGCCGGGCACCAGGTCATGAATCATCAGGGCGCCAACCAGCACGGCAGTCGATGCGCTTCCTGGTATGCCCAGGGTTAATAATGGCACCATCGCGCCTCCGACGGACGCCGAATTGGCGGCCTCGGATGCACAGACCCCTTCGGGATTTCCCTTGCCGAATGTTTCCGGGTGTTTGCTGGTTCGCTTTGCCAGGTCATACGCCAGAAAGGAAGCTATCGCCGAACCGGCACCCGGGAAAATCCCGATGATCGTTCCGAAAATTGATGACTGCAATGTTACCCGTCGATGATTCCAGTAATCGCGCAGGCTTGGCCATACATCCTTGCGTGATTCAGCATCGCCTACATCGACGCTCTTGATTTCGCGGGCCTCGAGCTTCGAGAATATCTCGCTCAGGGCAAACAGGCCTATCAATGCGGGGATGATGTCAAACCCGTCAAAGAGATTTGGCACACCAAAGGTGTATCGCTTGACACTGGATATGGGATCAATGCCGATGGTGTTGATCAGGAGACCCAGCAACGCCGACACAAATGCCTTGGCCCAGTTCTTGCCACCGAGAGAGGCAACCGTCGTTAAGCCAAAGACGGCAAGCGCAAAGTACTCGGCCGGGTTCATGCGCACGGCGATCTTTGCCAGTGGTTGGGCAAAGAGTATCAGGATTATGATGCCGACAAAGCCGCCGACCACCGACGATACCAGGGAATGACCCAGCCCAATGCCGGCTTTGCCCTGTTGGGTTAGTGGATAGCCATCAAAGGCTGTAGCGACGGCTGATGGCGTGCCAGGCGTATTGATGGTAACAGCGGTGATCGATCCTCCATAATTGGAGGCAAGGTAGACCGCGGTTAGCATGACCAAGCCTATGAGCGGGTCAAGCCGAAACGTAAACGGCAGGAGCAGCGCTACGCCCATAGAGGGCGAAAGCCCGGGCATCGCACCGACCAGTATGCCCACAAAGACGCCTGTGACAATCGCTATCAAGGGTCCTATGGCCAAGACATTGCCGAATCCTTGCAGCATGAATTGCAATGTATCCATGAAAATCGCTCCTTAAGGCAGGCTCAGCCGAATAGTGCTTTGATCAGTATCCCTTCCGGCAATGAAACATAGAGCAGCCGGTAGAATACCAGGTAAGAGAAGGCGGTCCAGCCGGCACAAATGGCGACGATCGTCAGGCGGCGCTTGTATGACAGCAGGGTCATGGCCGCGGCGATGAAGATGATGCTTGCTATAAAATAGCCGATCAGGATCATGAGTACGATATAGGCGAGCGTGATCACCATGAATTTGATTGGCAACGCGATATCGCCGGCGACTATGTCCGGGGCTTCTGTCTTTCCCAGAATTTTCGCTATCAAGTATATGAGGCATATAAAAATGCCGGCTATCCACAATCGTGGGACTACCGCTGCCGATACCTCGCCCCTGACCGGAAACCACCATGTCAGCGCAAGCAATACAATGGAAATAAGGAAGATGGTTTCCAGTATCAATGCCTGACTCAAGTACGTCTTGCCTGCATATTTTGATATTATCGATCGTCCTATCAAAAGCAGGATCAGGATACCGGCACTAATCGTCCAGAATCCGTTCATGCTGTTCAGAAAAATCCCCACTTGTTTATTTGGCATTCTGGGGTACTCCTTTGGACCAGGAAAGGAGCGTGGGTTCCGCTAGCAGAACCCGCGCCACGTGCTATTATTTCTTGAAGTAGTCGGTGAAATCCTTGATATCGCTCTGCACGATGCTATTGAACTTGTCTTTCTTGTAGTGGACCACCTGCATGCCATCCTTTTCATTGAACTGCCGCCAGTCAGGGTCGGCGGTTATCTTGTCGAAAAGGTCGTCATACCAGGAGATAACCTTGTCCGGCGTGCCTTTCTTTACGGCGAACCCGCGCCAGAATGATTCAGAGTCAAGCCCCTTGATGCCAAGCTCCTTGAGTGTGGGGACATCGGGGAACTGGGCAAATCGCTTCTCTGCAGAGATTGCGGCCATCATTAGATCCGGCTTTCCGCGCACGTCAACTGGATTTCCGACGTAGACTTGGGCCTGCTGACCTATGACCGCCGCCATCGCCTGTCCACCGGCATCGTATGGGACATATTTCGCGGTGATTCCAGTCCTGTCCCAGAACTTGTAGGTCACGACCTCGTCGACTCCGGGTGGTGTGACCCAGATTTGCTTGCCAGGTCTGGCCTTGGCATCGGCGATGATGTCCTGGATGCTTCGCACCTTGGAGTTGGTGCCAGTGATTATCGCTTCAGCATCGTTGATGAGGAAGGCGATCCAGTCCAGCGACATTGGATCAACATCGAATTCATCCTTGATGTGATTTGCGATGAGGGTTTTCGTAACAGCCATCAGGTTGTATCCATCACCTGGTTGCGAAAGTACATATTCCCAGCCTATCAATCCTCCGGCTCCGACCTTGTTCTCTACCACGAAGGTGGCCGTCGTATACTTTGCCGCAAGTTCGACGAATTTCCTGGCGGTGATGTCGATCTGCCCGCCGGCCGCCGCATAGACGATCACATGTATGGGCTTTGACGGAAACGCCTGGGCGCCAGCCGCAAAGACCTGCAACATGAACAGCCCGATCAGAGCCGCCTTGAAGATGCGCTTCATCTGTAACCTCCTTGATAATTCAGAACGATACTCGAGGTGTACCAATCGGCCACCCCGCAGAATCATGCTCACATTCCAACAACGCGCTTGGCCGCCTTGAGGTAGTTGGTGTTTGGCATGGCCGATATCCCCAGCCCCTCAATGACAACTTTCATGCCGGCGTAGTTTTCGCTTTCCACGCATGCCGATTCCACAAGGGCACCGTTTAACCAGACTTGCGCGTATTCGCAAATTATGCCGTCGATCGTAAATCCATAGCGCATCTTCTCGACTGAAACCGCCGCAGTTCCCGGGAAGGCGCGCGCCATCTCTATGAAGGTCTCTATGGTGTACGTGTCCTTGTCAAGCTTCATGTCGGCCTTGAGGTGTGACAGTATGGTCTCCAGATCTTCGCGCTTTACAGGAAACTGGAACTTGCCACGTGGCTGGAAGATCTCGTAGCCCTCAGGTGTCTCGCCGGTCTTTACCTTTATGTCCAGGAGCCCATCCCGCACCTTGACGTTGGCCTCATTTGTTTTTGCAGACAGGAAATAAGTCTCCGCCGGCATTCTGCGCGCCTGAAACAGAACGGTCTTTCCGTTCCACATACGGTCTTTTACTATATCTATGACGCCATGCCCGAATACCCGGAACTCTGCCCTTGGAATGATCTTGGCCGCTTCTTCGGCGCTGGTAGCCGTGTTCTTCGCAAAAACGTCTGGCATTGAGAACCTCCTCTGCCTTCTTGGTGATATGGTGGTGGCGATGCGGAGCGCACAATCACATAAGAGGTTTATCAGCAGAGGCATAGGGCGTCCAATAAAAGAATTTTATCCGGAGTATAAAGTATTTTACTTATAGGTAGGAAAAGATCGAATAGGAATAGCCTTGTCCAGTACGAATGCAATGAACTCGGTTGAAGCCTTTGAACGCCGCTGATTCTCCATGGTCAGCAAACAGAAGAACCTGGCCAGATCGAGTCCCGCTACAGGCACAGGGCAGAGGCGTCCTGCTGCTGCTTCTTTCTGAACGGCAGAACGGCAGAGTATGGTCATGCCGATTGTGTGTTCCACCAGCTGTTTGATAGCCTCGGTGTTGCCAATCTCAAGGGCAATGTCGACGCAAAGGCCCAGCTGGCGTAGTCGCTCCTCTACTTGTCGCCTGGTAAGTATGTTCCGTGGAGGCAGAATCATCGGCAGGCCGGCAAGGTCTTCGATTCGCAGCTCGCTCCGTCCGGCAAGCGGATGCGATGGTGGAAACACTGCGACGAGATCGTCCCGCACCAGCAAGTGCTCCGTCAGGGCTCCGGTCGCCGGCTGCATCCTCTTCCTCCCCACAAAGCCGACCTCGATCTGGTTGGCATACAGCATTCGCTCTATCTGGTAATTGTTGCTTATGGTAAGCGAGAATGACATGCCGGGGTAGCTGGTCTGCGCCTTTTCCATCAGCCCCGGGACCAGGTGGACGCCGGGCAGACTACTGGCGCCAATCTTCACCGTCCTGTTGTGCTGCTCTGCGCTATCGGGCAAGGCGGACTTCAGGCCCTGAAAATTCCCAAGGAGTCGCTCTGCGTATGGCAGGATTGTCTTGCCCGCTTCCGATAATTCGACCTTCTTGCCTGATTTCTTGAAGAGTGTAACCTTTAGTTCGTTCTCAAGCTCCCGGATCTGCGCACTGATCGCCGGCTGGGTATAATTGAGTTGTCTGGCCGCTTCGCTGAAATTTTTCAATTCCGCGACGGTACAGAATGCCTGCAACTTGATCGTGTCCATACCATTCCTTTCGCGCTTCAAGACTCTTGGTGCTTGGTTGGTATACTACCATATATGCCTCGAGTCTCATGCACAGGAGAACCGCACCAGGCAAAAATAAAAAAAACAGCCACCGATCAGGTCCGATCGGTGGCTGTACTCTGGAGGTGGCGAGAGTCGAACTCGCGTCCTATTACGCGGAAGGAAGGCTTCTACAGGTTTAGGCTGCCATTCAAGTTGTCGGAAGGCGGGCGGCGGGCTGCCACGCTATCGCCTCCGTATCCCGCTAATTGTTCCCCCCGTCCCGCGGGCATGGCGGGGGGTAAGCCCTGGTCGGGTTACAGACCGTTCGTGGCGCTCAGAGCGGGGCACCACGGGGTCCGTCGTTATCGGCGCTTACGCGGCGAGAGCGAAATTGCCGTTGTTGTTGGCAATTGAAAGTTTTGCCGAGAGTAGGAGGTCGGCACTCCACCTGCGACCCGCGAACCGGACCGTAACAGTCGAAACCGGGGCACCCCCGATACTGTTGAAGATAGCGCCCGCGGCGGCAAGGGTCAAGCGGTGGTCGATGCCGCGCGCGCTCCGGCAAGGCGCGCCGAGCCCTTTATGATGCAACCGCCCAGCACAAAGCCATCGGTATCATAGAATACGGCCGACTGGCCGGGAGCCGCCGCGCGTTGCGCCTGGTCAAAGACTACAGAAGCCTGGGTACCCGTGACCTTGACCCGCGCCAAGGCCGGCTTGTGATTTTGCCGTATCCTGACAAATGCCTCGAACATAGTGCCTTCGAGCGTTGCATCATGGAGTATAGCGCCATCGCCATCGATGGCCGAGCAGAAGAGCGACGCGTCATCCGAGACGATGACACGATTGCGCACGGCATCCAGAGCCGACACGTACAGCGGGTCCGGACCCGTCGATATGCCGAGTCCGCGCCGCTGGCCTATGGTGTAGTGCACTATACCGCGATGGCGTCCAAGCACCGTGCCCCGCTCGTCGACTATGTCGCCAGGCGCATCTTCGCCAAAGAGCGAGCCATATCCGCCGCTCACGAAGTCCTGGCTTTCGGCCTTGTCGGCGACCGAGAGTCCCAGCCGGCGCGCCTCGGCGCGCACCTCGGCCTTGGTCATGTCCCCGAGTGGGAAGAGTACGTGCGCGAGCGTCTGACTGGGCAGTCGGTGCAGGAAGTACGTCTGGTCTTTTGACTCGTCGGCCGCACGTCTGAGCGTCGGTATGCCGTTCCTGTCCTGGATCCTGGCATAATGCCCGGTGGCAAACCAGTCGAATTCCAGGCCTGAAGAACGTGCCCGCTCCAGCAGGAAGCCGAACTTCATGTCCTCATTGCATCGCACGCACGGATTGGGAGTCCTGCCGTTCCTGTATTCGGCCTTGAAATAGTCCAGGATGCGTTCTTCATATTCCTTTGCCAGGTCTATCGAGGAATAGCCGACACCGAGTGAGGCGCACAGGGCCTCGCAGGCGGCGACGTCCTCAACCTCGCCGGGGCCATAGCATGCGTCGCCCGCCATCGATTCGGCTTGAGCCGCAAACTGGGATGCCGCGGGGTTGTATATCTTCATCGTCAGGCCGAATACGTCGGCGCCGGCCTCCGCGAGCAGGGCAAGCACCGTCGATGAATCGACACCACCGGAAAGGCCAACAGCGATGCGCTTGCCACGCAGCGTGGGGGGATTCGAACTGTTCATTGCGAAGAATGATATCCTGAATGCGGGTTATGCGGCAAGGTCTGGTCTGTTACTGAGGTGTAACCATAGCTGGTCGATGGGTGTTGTGCTACAATGATGGAATATTATTATTTGGAGTCGATAGCATGAATCATTCGAAGAGAGCCATGCGGGTTCTTATGGCACTTTTTATAATACCGTTTGTTGGAGCCGGCGCTCAGAATGCCGCTCAGAATGCCGCAACGGGGCTCAAAGGCTTTCCTGATTTCATGTCCATACGTTCCGAGTTTCTTTCCATCGCCATAACGGCGGATCCATCACGGGCGCTGGCTTTTCAACCGACATATCGCGAGAGTCCCTTTGGTCGCGTCAGGATATCCGTTGTCCGGGACAGTACATCATTTCATGTGTTGTTCCAGTTGCAGCGTAATGGCGAATACCCGCTTGGTTCCCGCGGAAATATCGTCATTGACCGCCAGATCAAGACAGGTTACATAACCCGCATAGCATGGTGCCTCAGCGATGATGGCCAGAGCTGGATTATGCTGACACCTAATAACGAACGCACCATTGTGGATTACGTTGTTGCCGGTTCGCTTGTCAGGGGCAATTATCGCATATCCAGCCTGATCTATGTGTTTCTGACCAACCCTTTCAAGTATCTCTATGACATGACCAGAGCTGGAATCGACTGGACACCCATAATGGGCTCTTCAAGTGCATCAGGCGGCGCCGTCGCTCTTGCGACCAACCTTGCCTCCGGGCATCCCGACTCCGCTGCTTTGGCGCTCATGCGCAGCGCCACCGATTTCTCCAGGGTAGCCGACTATCTTGGTCTGGTTGGCGCGGACGCATCGGTTCAGCTGACTGAGGAAGTTGCGCTCAAGGGTTCGCAAATCCTTGCGCTCGATGGCGGCATGCCCGTGCGGCTCATTCCAGCCAGGCCATACCGCCCCGATCGAGGTTTGCCTGTGGAATCAGCTGTCGCCGTGATAGTCGATGGTGCAGCCTCGGGCAACGTCTATATAGGAATTCTTGATGGCGGGGCAGGCAGCCAGCCGCTCAAACTGGTGATGGTGCCGTTCGAGGACGAGTCTGGGGCCTACAGGATAGTCACGGTCGATGCTTCAACGAGGCAGACTGTCGATCTATCGGCGCTGATGAGCCAACGAGCCGGCAGCTGGATCAGGCTTTTCAGGCTTCCGGGGCCTGCATGACAGCCTTGATCAGGCGGCCACCTGCAGTGGCCGCAAGCACGAAATGATTCTGTTGACAGATACTGAAAGTCGTCGTAGCCTATGGGTGGATATTCGCTGACGAGTCTGCGGGGGGCGGATGAGCCGGCGAGGTCCATGTCCGGGAACGAGGGCCGTTCTTGGGAAACCTCCTTAACCGAGACCCCCAACCGCCCGTGCTTCTTGCAAGCGCGGGCGGTTCCATTTTACTGGTATATTCAGCCTGCCCTGACTGCGCGTGCGAGTTCCCTGCCGCGTTCACGCAGCAGGGTTAGAGTCGCCTCATCAGCGGCGCCGGCCCACTCAACCGGGTCGATCTGGGTCCACTTGAGCGGCGCGACCTTCTCTTCATACTCTTTTTTGGCGCCACCAACCCAGCCCCACGAGCCTATGCGCAGGGCCTTGCGGTTCCAGACATGCTTGCGCTCGAACACATCGAGTACGTAGGCCATCGGCGGAAACATCTTGTATTCGTAGGTTGGCATGGCAATGACGATGCCGGCGCTCTTGAACGCGTCCGCGAGTACGAACGAGACGTCCTCGTCGGGTATGCGATGCACCGTAAACGGCATGCGCTCGTCCTCCAGCCCCTTGAGCACCGCGTCCAGCCCCTTCTTGGTGTTGCCATACATGGAGCCCCATACGACGCAGACCTCTTTTTCCTGGGGGCCATCCATATAGCCGGCATATTTCGCGTAGCGATCGATGATGGCTTGGGGCTTCTCGCGCCAGATGAGGCCGTGACTCGGCGCGACGACCTTGACACCCAGTGGAGCTATCTTCTGGATGGCTCGCTTCACGAACAGGCTGAAGCTGCCGACTATGTTCGCGTAGTAGCGCAGGCTCTCTTCCTGGAAGAAGGCATGCTCCTCGGCATAGTACTCGTCATCAAAGACACGCTTGCCCAGCTTGCCGAAACTGCCAAACGCGTCGCATGAAAACAGCGTGCCGGATTTAGCCTCGTAGGTAATCATCGTTTCTGGCCAGTGCACGTTCGGAATTTCCTCGAACTTGAGGGTCACGTCGCCCAGGTCGAGTGTATCGCCTGATTTGACGGCACGAAGGCCATCAGTGATCTTGTAGAAGCTCTTGACCAGTTCGATTCCCTTGGCGGTGGCAATGATCTGCACGCCTGGGTTCTGCGCCTTGAACTCGGCCAGCCATCCGGTGTGGTCGGGTTCGAGGTGGTTGAGTATCAGGTAGTCGATACCCGCGATATCGATGCCGGATTCCGCCAGCTGGGACTTGAGGTTGGCCGCCGCCCCGCACCAGTCCCTGACGAGGTCTATCAAGGCCGTTTTCTGGCCTTTGATCAGATACGAATTAAGCGATACGCCGTTAGGAATAGGCCAGATACCCTCAAAACGGTCATCCGATTCGATGTCCGCATGCAGTGCCCATATTCGATCGCTGATCTTGGCGGCTTTCATCCTCGTGTGGCTCCTTTGGTTTGTACATGAGCGCGGGCACACCCAGCATTCGCGCCATGCAAATATAGTGAATAGTAGGACGAAAAGAAGAAAAAGCACAACCGGAATATTGCCCGATATCGGAAATTTGTTGTGGGGTTGTGGGTGGCAAAGTAGTGCGGGGATGCGGAGAGAGTTCTCCGTGTCCCCGCAGGGAACAAATGCTCGACGGTCTGGTCAGAAGCTTCCCGAACCGAGGGTCATCACGACGGTGATGCCGACGGCACGGCCATCGTTGAGTACCACGTACTCGCCCGAATCAAAGCCAAACGCGAAGAACGGTGACAGCGACATGGACAGGCCGTCAAAGAACGCGTACGACAGGCTCGGCTTGATGTATACGGAGAAGTCGGACAGGTTGCCCATCGCGAACAGCGAAACGGTGAGGTCGTCCGTCAGGAACTTGCTCTTTGAGAAGCTGAGCGCCGCATAGTGGCGGCCGCTGTTCAGAATAAGACCTTTGAGGAACGTCGAGAACAGTGTGTCGGCGTTTGGACCAAGCGTCGCTTTGATCGCATCTTCGTTATTATACGCTTCTTCAATCCGTGCTTCGCGGTCGGTATTGGAGTAGCCTTCACCGTCATACAGGTACTGGGCCAAGAGCGACCAGTTGTCGGTGCTGTTCGAGTACCTGAATCCGGCCGTGCCCTTGAAGAACAAGGATGTGTCATCGGTCGTCGTGGTTATGAAATTGGTCAACGGATCAGTTGTCACCTCTGTTACCCAGGTCCGGCTGGAGCCTCTGGATACCGTGGCCTCGCCGAACAGCGATATGTCACGGATTGAGCCAACCGCAGTGACCATGCCGCGTATCGGGTCGTCCTTCTTGTAGTAGCCGCCAAGGCCCAGTTCCCAGCCGCCAAACACCAGCTCGGCCTTTGCCGCCAGCGCGGTATCCTCTGGCTTCATCGTCGCCGAATCGAAGACGGCATAGCCCCAGATGTTGTGCTGGGTGCCCTTGATCGGCACCATCGCTCGCAGCGCCACCGGGCCTTCGAGCTGGGCCGTAGGGTCGGTTGGATCAATCTGCTGGAGGTTCATGATGTTGGCCGGGGAGTAGAAGTAGCCGACCCCCCAGTTGATTGTCTGTTTGCCGAAGCGCATGTACAGCGAATCATTCCACGAGAAGTCGGAAAACAGCTCGAAGACCTGCAGATTGGGAACATCGACGGTGTCGCCGGTTTTTGTGCCCGAAGAATCAAGGACGGCCGTCTTGGCCATGAACGGCCAAGCCGACTTCACCGAGCCGTAGAAGCGGGTCGATTCACTCGGTCGGCCGTCAAAGAACAGCAGCGCCGACAGTTCGGGCGTAAGGCCATAGGAATCAGACAGGGTAAGGCCGTTGCTCCACGGGTCGTTCCACTGCCAGGTCGTGGTCACGGTGCCCGTCAGGCTGCCGCCCACGCGAACGGTATCGGTGGTCAGAAGGTCCTTGACCGCCGATCCCTGGCTGGACTCGGTTATGGTCTCCACCATGTCGCCGGAGCCAAAGAGGTCGTCCTCGTTGACAGGAGCGGCATCCTGGGCGGAAACGGTGGCCGCCAGCGAGAATGCGGCCAGCAGCGAGCATACGACAATGGCCAGTTGGTGACGAGGTCCACCGCGCGTCATTTGTTCACCTGCTCGAGGAAGGCCTTGGTAAAGACCTTGTCAGGCAGGCCGGCCAGCGACTGCTCGGTCATCGTCAACTGGCTGCGCTCGCCGGGGTTCAGTTCGTCTATGATGAGGATCTGTGATGGCATCAGGCGGGCGTCGAGCTCGACATACTTGGGGTAGAGCGTGGTGCGCATCAAGCGGCTGGAGACGCTGTAGTCCTCCTGCTTGAGCAGCATGGTCCTGTCCTTGCGGACATAGAGCACTACGCGCTCGTAGGAGACGTCGTTGGTCCTGGCCTTGAGGTCTATGATCCAGACGGGTATTTTGCCCACCGTGCCTTCCTTGGTGCTGGTTACGGTGTAATCGTCGGTATAGCTTCGCTTGGTAAGGTCGGAATTCTTGGCTTCGGAATTCTGGATATTTTCCTTGATCGACGAGAACGAGAACTTGCGGCTCGTCGGGTCGTAGAACCACACATTGTCATCCTCGCGCAGGTAACCCTGACCCTTGTTCACCTCGGGCAGGGTTATAAGCATCGCGAATTGCTTCTTGGTGTCACGGCGGAACATCCGCACCTGCGTGACGCTGTCTTTCTCTCCAGGCTTCTGTGACACGATGGTGTACACCGCCGCGAAGTCCTGGCCGGAGAAGTCTCCGAGTCTGTCGAGTTCCTTGAGTATCCTGCCCACATCCTGGGCAAAGAGCAGCGAACCTGTTGCGGCCATCAGCAAGACAGCCGTGGCAAATATTCGTTTCATGTGTATTCCTTTCTAGTTTGTCGTGCGCAGGGCTTCAGCCGGTGTAAGCTTGGCGGCCTTGCCCGCGGGGCCGGCCACCGCTATAAGCGTCAAGAGCGCGATGATCATGATATTGCCAATGGCTCTGAGCGGTGGCAGGTAGAATGACATGTGGCCATTCTTCATGATCAGGAAGGCCGGGCTGTTCATGCCAAAATTGAAAAGCGAAATGATGCCCATCGCGATCAGCGCCAGCACTATGCCGGCCACGGCGCCGCCGAGCGCCAGGAACACCGCCTCGTACAGGAACATCGACCGGACGCGCCCCCGCTGCAGCCCCAGGGCGCGCATCGTACCTATCTCGCCGATGCGCTCGTACATCACCATCCTGAAGGTGTTGGTGATGCCCACCATGATGATGACGAAGAGTACGACCAGGATTATCGCCGCGGCGAGGTCAAGCGCGGCGACTATCTGTTTTATCTGCGACAGCTGCTCGTTGATGGTAACGAGCCGGTATTTGACTCCCACCCAGCTTTCCTTCTTCTGTTGGCTGAGCAGGGCCTGGAATGGCGTCTCGACACCGTTGGCATCCTTGACGCCGCGCTCGAACAGCTGCACGCTGCCGCTCAGCTTGCCATAGATCGCGGTCGCCGACGATTCAACATGCTTGAGCCCGTCGAGCATGACGCCCATAGTCTGGTATTCGCCTGGCGCCAGGCCGAGCAGCTCGTTGACGTACGGCAGGTTGGCATAGGACATCATCTGCCCAAAGATGCCGGTGTCGTAGCTAATGCCCTGCAGCGTGAACTCGCCCACGTTGTTCTGGCCCGTCACCGTCTGCATCTGCACCAGAATCCTGTCGCCTATGCCCACGTTGAGCTTGGCTGCTATCTTCTCTGACAGTATGAGCGAGCGTGGATCCGACGCGGCTTCCCAGGTGCCCGCCTTGAGCAACAGCCGGTCCCTGAGAAATGTCTCCTTCTCAAGCTCGGCTCCGTCTATGTTCGTGCGGATCTTCTTGCCCTCGAATATCAGGGTGCCGGAGAAAGCCGACCGTCTCGTTATGTAGCGCACCGGCGCGCCGGAAGCCTTAACCGCAGCGGTCAGTTCGCTGTCGTCACGTATTACCGATATGTCCTTGTCGTTCGGGCCCTTTTCCGATCCACTTATGAAGATGTGGCCCGCCATCAGGTTGGAGAAGTTCTCGGCGACATTGCTGGAAAACGCTCCGGCAAAGCCATTGATAAGCGTCACAATCATCACGCCGAACGCTATCGCGCTGCCGAGCAGGATGGTGCGCTTCTTCTGCCTGCTCAGATTTCTGAATGCTATATTAGCTATGGTATTCACGGTAACCCCTTACGATTGCATAGCCCTGACGGGCTGGATGCGGAGCGCGACACTGACGGGATACAGGCTGGCCAGAATCCCTACAAGTACTATGACGACCATCGAGCCGACGAGTGCCATTGGATTGATGATGGTGTGCAGTATCTTGCCGCCGAAGAGGATTTCCAGGAACTGGTTTGAAGCCTTGAATCCTATGCCGTTTATGATCGCGGAACCGACAAATGCCAGCCCCATGCCGACGATGCCAAATACAACCGACAGCGTAATCGTTTCGGCCGCGAAGAGCTCGCGAACGAATATCCTGCCGGCACCAAGAGCCCGCATCGTGCCGATCTCGCCGGTTCTCTCGATTATCGATACAACCAGCGTATTCATGATGATGATGATGGCGACAATGGCCAGGATGATGATGGCGACGGTAAAAACGATGCGCAGCACATCGACCGATTGGGCATATGGACCGGCGGCTTTCTGCCAGTCGCCGGCGATGGCGGCTATGCCTTCCTGCGCAAACCAGGTATTCAGCCCCTTGATGAGCAGCGGGGCCTTGGCTGGGTCGTCAAGCCGTAGCAGTATTGAGTGCCAGGCGCCGGTGTCGGCGGTGTTGAGCCGCTCGCGGGCGCTCGTGTCGCCCAGAAGCGACGATATGCCCGCCTCTGTCAACGGCTTGCCTGATGATGCCTGTGCCGGGGTGTCGATGGTGCCGAAAGAATCGGTGTTGAAGAGGTCGTCTACATTGCCATTACCGAGCATCGATGTTTCGGTGCTGTCAAGCTTGATATTCTCTGAAGCGCCTACGGTCATGCCTGCCAATACGCGCAGAGTATCAATGTCGATGTACGTGAGCTGCTCCGGACCGGCGCCTTCGGAGACCCGCTTGAATGTCCCGACAATTTTGGCGCTTCTGAGCCGTATGCCCGAGCTATTGATGCCCTGGATCAGCACCTCGTCGCCCACCTTCAGGTCACGCTTGAGGTGTTTGGCCAGCTTGTCCAGCCGGTCAGCGGCTATCATCACGCCGGATTCGCCGGGCGCAAGGAAGTGTCCGTCGACTATCTCTATTGTCTTGAAGAGCTTCCAATAGTTGGCCGCATCGACGCCAAAGAGCATCATGACGGCATCCATCATGCTTTCCCGTGAGTCCTGGTCCTCGTGGTTGGTTGACATGTCGGTCGACTCGTTCGTCGCGATGCCAAAACCGGAGGCCATGCCCGCCGCCGCGGTTACGCCAGGCAATGTTGATGCGTGATCAAACAGCTTCCCGTAGTCGGGCAGGGTAGGTGTCTGCTCCATGCCTCCAACCGACTGCACGCCGAAGAGCGACACGGGGCCATCTGCGATGCCTGTAATGATGATATCACCAGTATAGTTCTGTGTGAATGAAGTCTGGATGCCCCGCTTGGAGGCGTCGAGAAAGGCGTTGCCCAGCACCATGATAAGCATACCGAGGGCCAGCAGTGTGCCCACGATCAGGCTCTTGGCCCTGTGCTCTATCAGGTTGCGGAACGCCATGCGCATCGTTACTGGCATATTACGCTCCAGCGCCAGCCGAAGCGCCGACCATGTTTGTCCGGATCGTGCCGGCTGGCTCTTCACGGCGTCTGTTCTCTATCACGAGGCCGTCGCGCAGGCGAATGATGTGGTCGGCTATGTCGACGATGCGCGCGTCATGCGTGCTGAATATAAATGTTGTTTCCAGCTCGCGGTTGATCTTCTTCATCAGCTCCAGGATCTGCTCTCCAGTCGCGCTGTCCAGGTTGGCCGTCGGTTCATCGGCCAGCACGATCTGCGGCCGCGTCACGAGGGCGCGGGCGATCGCCACACGCTGGCGCTGGCCGCCCGACAGCTCGTTGGACTTGTGCTTGCGCCACTCGGACAGCCCGACTTCCTCTATCAAGTGGTCGATCCACTCGTTCTTCTCGCCCTTGCCGACGCGGGTCTTTCCCAGCAACAGGGGGAACTCGACGTTCTCCCACACATTGAGCACCGGAATCAAATTGAATGACTGGAATATGAAGCCAAGCGTCTCGTGTCTGAGTCGTGTCAGTTCGGAATCTTTCAGCTTGGAGGTTGGTTTGCCGCCGAGCAGCACCTCACCCTCTGTTGGCTGGTCAACGAGTCCTATCATGTTCAGTATGGTCGTCTTGCCCGAGCCCGATGGGCCGGCTATCGATATGAAGTCGCCCTTTTCGATGCTGAATGACACGCCTTTTACGGCCTCGACCTGGACTTTGCCCAGTGGATAGACTTTCCTGACATTCTGCAGCTCTACGATACCCATGAGATCTCCTTGTGTGACCGCGCGTTCGTGCCCGCCGGGAGGCCGGATCAAGACGCCGGAATTTTTTGTGGATTGCGGATTGTATCTCCCATCGCACAATGTAGTTAATAAAATACGATCGCCAGCCTGCGCCAATCAAGAGGAAAATAATGAATGAGTGATAAAGATCTGTTATATGCAGGAGTCCGGTGCGTCATGATAAATCAAGACAGACTGGCATCAGTAAGAGCCACCGCATTGGCAATAATATCCTGAATGCTACTTAAAAATACTTGAAACTACAATAAAACTACTATAAACTACATATAATGACTATTTGAAAGGAGTCTTTATGGACACAGTATTCTACTCGATTGACGACCTGTGCGGGATCCTCAAGCTTCACCCAAAGACTATTCTTCGCTTCATCCATGAAGGCAAGATAAAGGCGCAGAAGATCGGCAGGTCATGGAGGATCAGTCAGGACGCGCTCAAGGACTATGCTCACGCGGAGCTTGCGACTCCCGCCCGCCCTGCGGAACCGGTTGATTTCGATTCGATTGGCGACCGGCTGAGGGTCTCGGCGATAATCGAAATAGACGAGCAAGGTTCAGAGGAGGCCTCGCGGCTGTCCAACACGCTGATGGCGGCCCTCAATTGCAAGGATCCATCCTGGGGGAGTTCGCGCTTCGACTTCTTCTACTATCCAGAGATTCGCAAGGCCAAGTACGCGCTGTATGGATCGCCGGCATTCATCGGCGAGATCATGACCATGTTCGAAAGGCTCACGCATATCGAAAGGAGTTGACGATGGGCGGTTCAGTGTACCGTTCCGAAGAGGGGCGAGAGATCATCAGTAAGGCGTATCAGGGGCATCTGGCTTCGGGGCTGGCGGCAGGCCTGACCCAGAAGATGGTCGACACCCCGCTCGGCCAGACATTCGTGCTGCAGAAGACCGATCCGGCCAAGCCGCCGCTGGTACTGCTGCATGGATCGGTGTCCAACAGCGCATCATGGCTTGGAGTCATACCGTTGTATGCGCGGAACTTCAGCGTCTATTGCCTGGACTTACCTGGCGAGCCGGGATTGAGCACTCCCGAGCGCTTCCCGCTCTCATCCGATGCTCCGGAGCGATGGCTTCGAGGCGCGCTCGATGCGCTTGGCCTGGATGCAGTTGCTTTTGTGGGGATGAGCCTTGGAGGATGGTACGCGCTCAATTTTGCGGTACGAAATCCCGGGCGCGTTTCTGCCATGTCACTGATCAGCGCCGCCGGAATAGCGCCCCAGAAGACCAGCTTTCTGTTCAAGGCTCTGTTCTACCTCATGCTAGGCAAGAAGGGGCAAGAATTACTTAACAAGACGATATACCACAGGGTAGTGATGCCTAAAGAGATACTGGAATATCAGGCACTCGTCTCAAAGCATTTCAGGCCAGTAACCGAAGCCCTTCCTCTGTTCGCCGACGAACAGCTCTTACGGCTTACGATGCCACTGCAATATTTCGGTGGAGACAGGGACGCGCTCCTCAACACCAGGAAATCGGCCGCTCGACTGAAGGCTCTTCTGCCTCATGCCGAGGCGTTCCTGCTCGAGGATACCGGCCACGCTATTGTAGACCGCTTCGCGGACATAGAGGCCTTTCTGGTCCGACACAGGCAATTCTATATCTAGTAACGCGCAACTCGCTTGACGAAGTCTGATGCGCGAAATATCCTTTTATCTTATTTCGAGAGGGCGCCTAGGGTTCCTTCTCGCCTGGCGCGCCACGATAGTGTGCAGTCCAGGCGGGAGCATGGTCCGAGCGGCGCCGGCCGGTCGTGCATCGGCGACACCCACGGGATAAAAGCCCGAGGAAGGAGTCTCGACCACGAGGCTCCTCCACGCCCATTTTCCGTCTTTCCAGGAGGGTCTCAAAGTACCGGAGGACGGAACATGCGTATCATCGAAGCGAAAGGGCTCAAGAAGACCTTCCGCGCCAAGGTGAAACCCGAAGGATTCCTTGCGGGGCTCAAGAGCTTGACTTTCCCTCAGTTCAGGCAGGTCGAGGCCGTGAAGAGCGTATCCTTCCAGGTCGAGGAAGGCGAGATCGTAGCCTTCCTGGGCCCGAATGGCGCCGGCAAGTCCACTACCATCAAGATGCTCACCGGCATCCTTGCCCCCAGCTCAGGAAGCGCGAGCGTCCTCGGTCTCGATCCCCAGCGCGACAGGACCAGGCTTGCGATGCGTGTCGGCGCTGTCTTCGGCCAGCGGAGCCAGCTCTGGTTCCACCTCCCGCCCGCGGACTCCTTCAGGCTCCTCGGCGCCATATACGAGATCGAGCCAGGCGCCCTGAAGCGCCGCCAGGGGGAGCTCGTGGAGCGTTTCGGCATCGGCCCCTACATGGACGTGCCCGTGCGCAAGCTTTCCCTTGGCGAGCGGATCCGCTGCGAGATCGCGGGTGCGCTGATCCATAGCCCCAAGGTGCTGTTCCTGGACGAGCCAACCATTGGCCTCGATGTCGTCGCCAAGCGCGAGGTCCGCGCCCTTCTCGAAGAGGCGGTCAGGACGGACGGTGCGACGGTCTTCCTCACGAGCCACGACATAGGCGACATCGAGAAGGTCTGCAAGCGGGCCCTCATCATCCACCATGGCGAGGTCGTCGTCGACGAATCGATGAAGGATCTCAAGCACCGGGCACTTGCGCGGAAATTCATAGGCGTGAAGTATGCGGAACCCGTCAGCTTCGAGTTGCCCGGCCTTGTCCCTACCAAGACGAAGCTCGAAGGCGGCGCGAGCGCAGGATCTTCAGGCGGCGCATTCACCCAGGCGAGCTTCGTGGTCGATACACGCCGCCACCGCATTCCCGAGCTCATCCGCGCCCTCGCGGAGAAGGGCGAGATCCTCGACCTGACCGTGGAGGACGAACCCTTGGAAAACATCATTGCCTCGATCTTCGCCGCGAGGACAGGCGTCGAGGCATGCGATGCGGCCAGACCCGTGGCCGAGTCGGCGGGGGGCGAGTCATGAGTCACAGCCTCGGCGCCTATGCATTCGCGGTTGGCAGGAAGTACGGACTCGCGGGAGCGACAGGTCTCAAGACACGCCTCGCATACCTGGGGAACTATGCCGGATCGATACTTACCTACGGCCTCTTTGTCTTCGTCTTCTCGAGGATCTGGACCGCCGTCTTCGAGTCAAAGGCCGGCGCCACGGGCTTTATCGCCGGTTACGACCGGGCAACGGCCATCTGGTACTTCATTGTCGCTGAGATATCCGTCTTCGGCTTCGGGCGTTTCTTCTGGCGCCTTGCGGAAGACGTCAAATCAGGCCAAGTCTCGTACCTGCTCGGGCGGCCATACAGCTTCGTAGGCTTCCACTACGCGGAGTCGATGGGCCCGGCCCTCGTCGATGCTGTCATCTTTCTGGCGGAAGGCTTTCTCCTCGGGACACTGCTTGCGGGTCCGCCTGTCCACTTCGGCCCCGGGCGTGCCGCCGCACTCATCCTTTCCCTCCTGCTCGCGGGGTCGCTCCAGTTTTTCCTGCAGTTCGCGCTGGCGATGACTGCCTTCTGGATAGAGGAGAACGCTGCATTCTTCTGGATCTTCCAGAAACTCGCGCTCATCGTCGGAACACTCCTGCCCATAGAGTTCCTGCCACCGCGGGCCCAGGCCGTGGCTGCCTATACGCCCTTTCCATCGCTCTCCTACGCGCCGGCCCGAATAGCGGTGGCCGCCGGAATTCCTGAGGGCCTGCGTCTCGTTTCGATCCAGATGGTCTGGCTACTTGGAGCGATTCTTCTGTGCGAGGCGGTATACCGGCTCGCCCGAAAAAACCTTAGCGTAAACGGGGGCTGAAACATGGAAAAGCAAAGCCGTATCAAGGCGTACGCCCGTTTCCTGGGCGCGTCCTTCAGTGCCAACTTCCTTGCGGTAATCGAGTACAGGGCGAATTTCCTGCTGCAGGTTTTTGGGATGATGCTCAACAACGGCGCATTTGCGCTCTTCTGGGGCGTGCTCCTGGGTCGAACCGGGGGCATCGGTGGCTATGGGTTCACTGACGTGATGTTCGTATGGGCAGTAGTCTCCTCTGCCTTTGGCCTTGCTCATGTGCTCTTTGGGAACATCAGGAACCTGGGGCGGATAATCATGCAGGGCGAGCTCGATCTCTACCTCCTTCAGCCGAAAGACGTCTTTCTAAACGTTCTGGCATCGAAGACCATCGTTTCGGCCTGGGGGGATCTCGCCTATGGCCTCATTGTGGCGGCCCTGCTCCCTGACTTCGGCGTGGGGCGCTTCTTCCTCTTCTGCGTATTGACGGCCACAGGAGCGGTGATATTCGCCGCCACCTTCGCGGCGGCGGAGAGCCTCGCCTTCTTCATGGGGAATTCCCAGGCGATATCAGGCGCACTATCGGAATTTCTTCTTTCATTCTCTCTGTATCCGGAGACGATATTTGACAAAGGCATGCGTTGGGTCTTCTACACGATCCTGCCTTCTGGCTTCATCGCGTTCGTGCCCCTTGCGGTGTACCGTGGCCTGGACTGGCGTCTTGTACCCGTGCTCATCGCTGTGGCGATCCTGTATGCAGGCCTTTCCTACGCCCTTTTCCGGGCAGGCCTCAGGCGCTACGAGTCGGGGAACCAGATGGGGGCGAGGGTATAGGTGGCAGCCGGGGCGCTGGTCGCTCGCCCCGGGAAGCCCATTCGCTACTTGTGTTCTTCTATCGCTTCCTGAACGACCAGTCCAAGTCGCTTGACGCCTTCCTCGATCTGCTCGTGTGTCGGATACGAAAAGTTCATGCGCATCGAGTTGTGCTCGGGGTTGTCAACGTAGAAGCCCGAACCAGCCACAAAGGCCACCTTCTTTTCGACGGCCTTGAGCAGCAGCTTGTCGGTATCGATGAACGATGGCAGGGTGATCCACAGGAAGAGCCCGCCCTCGGGCTTGGTCCATGAAATGTCGGCGCGTTTGGGCATGTAGCGCTCGAGCGCCTTGACCATCGCGTTGCGCTTCTCGCGGTATTTGTCCCTGGTTGCCTGGATGACGCCATCGAGCTTTCCTGTTCTCATGTATTCGGCAAGCCACATCTGGGTAAAGACATTGGTGCACAGGTCCATCGCCTGCTTCGCGACAACGAACTTGCTTATCAGCGCGGTGTCGGCCATGATCCAGCCCATCCGGGTGCCAGGCGCCAGAATCTTCGAGAAGGTCTTCAGGTTGATCACGATGCCCTTGTTGGCTCCGCGCTGATCGATCTCGTATATCGATGGAATCGAATCACCCATGAACCGGATTTCCCGGTACGGAGAGTCTTCAAGAATTGGCAGGCCGGTCTTGTAGGCGAACTCGAGCAGTGCCTTGCGCTTCTCGACGCTCCAGCAGAAGCCCGACGGGTTCTGGAAGTCAGGGATCACATAGATGTACTTGATCTTCTTGCCGACAGCCTTGGCTTCCGCATAGGTCTGCTCCAGCTTGACCATGTCAAAGCCATCCTGGGCCGCGGTAAACGGTATGCCCAGCACCTTGGCCGAGTACGACTGTATGGCCTGCAGCGCGCCGAGGTACGTCGGCCTGCCCGCTATCACATAGTCGCCGGCGTCGAGGAATATCTTGGCGACTATATCCAGCGCCTGCTGGCTGGCCGAGACGACAAGCAGATTCTCCTTTTTTATGGAAACGCCTTGCCTGGATTCAAACTTGATCAACTCATCGCGAAGGCCATCATCGCCTTCGGTCGTGCCGTATTGCAGCGCTTTTCTTCCCTGCGTATCGAACACGATGTTCGCCGCCGTACGCAGATCTTCAACTGGAAAGACATCCGGCGCAGGCAGACCGCCGGCGAACGATATGATGTCGGGCTTCTGGGTCAGTTTGAGCAACTCACGGATGGTGCTTGCCTTCATGTTATTGGCGTTTTCTGAAAAGAGAGAACTGAAGTCGGCCATGGGGATACTCCTTCTGACGTTACGATACCATTCTATACTATACTGGAATGCGGTTTCGGTAAATACCAAAAAGTAAAATGGCATTTTGAATAACGAAATATCGATACCCTTCGATTGGTATTGCTCGAATCCTGGTCGTATTGCGCGGCTCGCCGTTTCCGGGTACTCTTTGGGCAACATCATCCTGACATCGTAGAGGAAAAGCATGGCGCTGAACTGCGGCATCGTAGGACTGCCGAACGTTGGCAAGTCGACCATATTTTCGGCGCTTTCGAGCGCCAAGGCCGAGGCGGCCAATTATCCATTCTGCACCATAGAGCCGAACACCGGCATAGTCCCCTTGCCGGATCCCCGCCTGGACCGGCTTGTCGAGCTTTTTCAACCGGAGCGCCGGATTCCAGCGGTCGTCGAGTTTGTGGACATAGCAGGCCTCGTCGCCGGCGCTTCCAAAGGTGAGGGCCTCGGGAACAAGTTCCTGGCGCACATCAGGGAAACAGGCATCATCGCCCACGTCGTGCGCTGCTTCGATGATCCCGATATCATCCATGTCGCCAACCGGGTCGATCCCATCAACGATATCGATGTGATCGCGACCGAACTGGCCCTGGCGGATCTCGACACCGTGGACAAGCGCCTTGAAAAGGCGGTGAAATCCTTCCGCCAGCTCGGTGGCGACCAGAAGAAGGCGGCTGAGCACGAGGTGAGCGCCCTCAACAAGGTCAGGCCCGCGTTGCAGGAAGGCAAGCCAGCGCGGTCTGTCGGCCTGACCGACGAGGAGATGGCCGAGGCCAGGAGCTGGTTCCTGCTGACGATGAAGCCCCAGGTCTACGTCTGCAACACCGACGAGGCGGGCGTAAGGACCGGCAACAAGCACATAGACGCGGTGCGTGCCAGGGCGGCCGCGGAGGGCTCCGAAGCCGTCGTGATATGTGGCAAGTTCGAGGCGGAGCTCGCGGAAATGGACAATGAAGCGGACAAGCTGGAGTTTTTGGGCGAGCTGGGCCTGAAAGAGTCCGGCCTGACCGCCTTGATACACGCGGCCTACCGGCTCCTTGGATTGCGGACCTTCTTTACATCGGGAAAAGACGAATGCCGAGCCTGGACCATCCATGCCGGCGACAAGGCTCCGCAGGCGGCCGGCGTGATCCATACCGACTTCGAGAAGGGTTTCATCAAGGCCGACGTCTACTCCTTCGCGGACATCAATGCCATGGAAACCGAGGCTGCCCTCAAGTCCGCTGGCAAGATCCGCATCGAAGGCAAGGAGTACGTAGTCCAGGACGGCGACGTGATGTTCTTTAAATTTAATGTATAGCTGGCAAGATGGCCGCACCTATTGATGCCGTCGCCGTCCTGGGCGCGCCACGGATGGCGCGCTCCTTTTATCGGAAATTCCCGAATTGCGCGTTACGATATCGGCATGTGGAGGAAAGCAGTGAAGAAGCTCAATAGTGTCTCCGCTCCAATGATTGTCGTGATTGTCCTGCTATTGACGTTCACGGCCTCGGCAAAACCTAGCCTCAGTGATTATGCCCGGGATGTGCAACAGGGTGAGTTTGAAACCGCCAATGATCCCGAAGCCATGTCCCGCCGATCGTTCGTGGCGGAAAACGAGATGGTCAGGGCTACAGAAAGAGGTGAGTTGCATGAGGTCAAAAAGGAGATGAGCGCGGTCGAGGCCTCCGATGAGTCATATATGGATGAGCTGAGATCCGCTGCCGAGAGAGCCGAATACGGTGATGCCATAGAGTCGGATTCGGGTGATTGAAGCAATGAAGGTACCAGCGATGAAGAAAGGCGGAATGGCCCTTCTCATATTGATTATTGGGGTTCTCTCAATTCTAGGCGCATGTGCCACGGCCAGCTCGCGGGGCGGTTCTGCCGGAATCGTGGAGGTGGCCGCGACATCGAGTACTTTCGATATGGCACTCGACAAGCCGATAGACATTACGTCCCAATTCGCGCCCACCGACCGCAGCATCTACCTGGCGGTATCCTTGAAGGATTTCAGACCGGGCAGCCGTTGCGAGTTCGTACGTTACCTGGACGACAAGTATCTCGACCATGGCAGCGTCATAGTGACCAAGGCTCCACCAACAACGGTGGCTTTTGAATGGTCGCTGCGACAGGCCGAGGCGCGGCGCCTCGAGGGCATATATCGCGTCAAGGTGTACCTGAATGGTGTGTACAAGACCGAGATAAGCTATCGTGTCGGAGGATGAGCCGACCATGAAAGGCGTTTTCCGGAGCGTGGTTTTTTGGGTGGCGACCGGTCTCGTGGTGTTCTTCCCGCTGGTGTCTGCCTCGCCACAAGAAGTGGTCTCGCCAGACGGAATCAGCAGGCGTGATGCTTCCGCGAGTTCCACACGACCGAGAGTAGCTCTTGTTCTTTCTGGCGGATCGGCGCTCGGCATAGCGCATGTTGGGGTCATACGGGAGCTCGAGGCAGCAGGCATCCCGATAGACATGGTGCTAGGTACGAGCATGGGAGCTCTCGTGGGAGGGCTGTATGCAGCCGGCTATTCGCCGGACGAAATGGAAGCGCTGGTTAATGGCTTCGACTGGATTTCACTATTCTCCGAAGGCCGGGACGCGCTGGGCGGACAATATCTGCACAGCAAACAGGTACGCTTCCCCATACGCATGGATTTTGATCGGAGCGGCATCAAGGTTGGACGCGGGCTCATCTCTGGCCAGAACATCCTGACACTGTTCACCGCCCTCACGCTACATATGCTCTCTGACCGCGATTTCGACTCGTTCCCGGTACCCTATCGCGCCGTCGCCGCCGACATCCTTACGGGTGAGAAGATAGTCTTTTCTGATGGGTCGCTCGCTGAGGCCATGCGATCGAGCATGTCAATCCCGGGCCTGTTCAGACCGTATGAGGTCAAGGGCCGTAGCCTGGTGGATGGCGGCATCGTGGACAACATGCCAGTGGAGATGGCAAGGGCGATGGGCGCCGACATCGTCATAGCGGTAGAATCACGTACGGGCCTGGCGGAGAGTGACGGCCAGCTCAAGACCGGCTTCGATATTACCGGTCAGACTCTTGGGCTCTATGTCGAGGAAAATATGAGGCGCTCCCGAGCATCGGCTGATGTGGTCATCAGGCCTGACCTGTCGGGGTATTCGTCCATGAGCTACACGGCCAGCAGGGCGCTTATCGAAAAGGGCGCGGCGGGCGCGCGCACCATGTCCGCGCAAATAGGCATGCTGGCAGCAAGAATCGCGAAGGGCCGGGGGCTCGTTACCCCGGACACCGAGCCTAATCGCAGGGCGATGCGTGCCCCCCCTGTTCTTGCGGGCGTGCGCGTAGATGCCGCATCGGCGTCCGATCAAGCCGCGGCACGGTCTGCCTTCCAGCCACTGGTCGGGAAACAGCTCGATCCGCAATCGCTCACGGATGCAATCGACAAGATCTACGCGTCGGGCGATTTTCTCTTGGTAAAATTCGATCTCGAGAAGACTTCCGGCTCGGACGAAGCTATCGGCATCGTGAGGATCGAAAGAAATTACCGGCCGAACGCCAGCATCCTGCTGGGTGCCGCCTATCACGGCGTGGTCTCGGCCACCTATGAAAGCGAGGCCTCCATACTCAGCGGCCTCGAACTTGACAACCTGTCCGGTCAGGGCTCGAGCCTGACTGTCGAGGCCGGCTTCTGGAAAGGCGTATTGCTGCGCGCGGCGTACTATCAACAATTGGATCCCTTCTACCTCAATCCATTTATCGAGGTCCACGGCAGTTCGGATTACTCCCGGACAGCTCAATATGTCGTGCAGAGAGCTGACTATTTCAATGCGGGCGGAGGCGCCTGGCTGGGAGCCAACCTGAGTGACCAAGTGGCCATGATGCTCGGATGGTCACTTGAAGCGGTAGGCGGCGCGGCTACGTTGGGCACGCCTGGGAATGTGGGGACGATATCATGTGCCGTGCTGGGGGATACGCGCCATGAGAGTGTCTTTCCGGAACGAGGCATCGCGTTTCTGGCCAGAGCAAGGCTCGCGAATCCCTCTTTCGGGGGCGAGATGAGTTTTGTCACGGCGGATCTTCGCTGGAACTCAGCGTTCCGGCTCTCCAGGATCATGTCGCTCGGGGTTTCGGGGCAAATGGGTACGGATTTCTCTGGTTTTGTGAATGGAGCTACCGCCCTGCCGCCGGTGCGTCGCTTCGATCTGCGTGCTCCCGGGATGTTCTATGGGCTCGACAGACTCTCCGAACGCGATAGCGGCGACCATGTTGCCGGCCTCGGGCTCGAACTGCACCGCCGGGTTGGACGGATCAGCTCCTTGTTCGGCGGAGACCTCATCGCGCTCGCCAATCTCTCGGCAGGGGTGGCCCGGGTCACTGGAGACTCCTTCCGCGACTTCCTGCCCATCCGCTGGAATGCATGCCTGGGACTCGGGTTGCGGCTATCGCCCTCTTTCGGGATCCTGGTGACGGGCGGAGCCGTCATCGACGGCGATGCCGCCGGTGGCGTCAAACCGGCGCTCTCATTCGAGATCGGCTCCATGAGCGACTTTCTGGAAGACCTTCGCTAATCTCGACGTGGCGCCGGGCCTGTGATTTTTCTGGCAAAATCCGCCGCGGCTTCAAGATCCTTCTCGCCCGGGTGACCCAGGTTGAACAGCGCGAAGCGGCCCTTGCAGAAGTAGCTCTCGTCCGCGACCTTGATGCCCTGCCGTTGTAGCGTGCTTTTAAGCATTCCAACCGCGTCGCTCTGGATGAAGCCTGTCGCGAACACCGCGACTTGCTTGACCTTCCCTCCGTTCAGCCCGGCTATGAACTTCTTGACCACGGGGTGCAGGCCGTGATCATGGGTTGCGTAGACGGCTGCCCCGATGAAGAGCACCTCGGCCTCGCCAGGCGCCGTTCCGGTTCCGATGCTCTCCGCCGTGACACCGACGGCCTGCGCGATGCTCTCCGCTACTTTTCTGGTGTTGCCGGTAACCGAGTAGTACACGACTCGTGCTTTCATTGTTTTGTTCCTTTTTCAAGTGCGTTCTGTATGGCCGTAAGTATGGTGAGGCTGGAATGAGTTGCGCTCGAGACCACATCGACGCCGAGCGACTGCGCCTCGATGACCTTGCCGATTATGGCCTCTGCGGGCTTCCCTTGTCCGTTGAAGTGCTTGAGCAGGTCTATCGAGGCGATGCGGCCGCCGGCGACCGTTGCCCTGACCCGCACCGACACCGGCAGCAGGAAGGCCGCGCCTTCATAGACGCCATCGGCGACCTTCCCGACGTCGAAGGCGCGCGTCGACGCCCGCATGCGTGGGTATGCCGAATCGATCAGCGCTGGGACGGCGTTGCCAATGATGACCATGATGGCGATCACGATAGCGATGATGATGATGGTCTTCTTGAGCCTCATCGGTTCTCCTGTGCGCAGAATCGAATAGACCAGCAGTATACGCCGCGATCCACGATAGGGCTACACGATTTTTGTCGATATGCGCCGTGGTATACTTCAAGGCATGAAGAGAGTCGTACGATGCGTGGTGGTCCTGGCATCGTTCACGGTACTGCTCGATATGGCGGCATGCGCGCCGGGTACCCAGGCTATAGACCCGGGATCATGGTCCCACATCGTGGTGGTATGGGAGGAGAACAAGGACGCCAGCGAGGTGGAGTCCTTGCCGTATATCAGCGAGCTCATGGCGATGGGACTGACCTTCAGCCGCTGCTATGGCGTCGCGAGGCCAAGCCAGCCGAATTACATCGCGGTTTTCGCAGGTTCGACCCTTGGGGTGACAGACAACAACGACCACGACCTGCCAGGCCCGACGCTGTATTCGCGGTATGCTGATGCCGGTCTGTCTATGGTCAGCTATGCCGAGGATCTTCCGTCGGTTGGATTCCGTGGCACCGCCTCGACGCTGCCCACAACGTACGTGCGCAAGCACAATCCCGCCGCCAGCTTCCCCGATGTGCCCGACGCGGCGATCCAGCCGTTCTCCGCCTTTCCGACCGATACTGCGGGATTCTCCGCGCTGCCCGAGCTCAGCTTCGTCATCCCCAATCTCGACAACGACATGCACGACGGAACCATGGCGCAGGCCGACGTCTGGCTCAGGAACAGGCTTGGCGCCTACGCCGACTGGGCTCGGTCGAACGGCAGCCTCCTTATACTCACCTTTGATGAGCCGAACACCGCCTCGGGCTCGAACCTGTCCGCGCCGATACTCACGGTCTTTGTCGGCGATGGCCTCGAGGCGGGATCAGTCGACGGCCGCCCCATCGACCTGTACAGGCTGTCGGATTACCTGCTCGACTGCTTTGGCCTTTCTCGGCTGACGCCCTGAACCGCACCGGACGGCTTGTCAGCGCTGTTTTTGCGCCCCTTGGCTTACTACACGTCTGTTAAGCCTCTTGCCTTGAATATGGCGACGGCGATATGCTTTGCACACCATGAACAAACTGATAGTCAAGGGTGCCCGCGAGAATAACCTCAAGAATATCGATGTTGAACTTCCTCGAGACAAGCTTATAGTCGTTTCGGGGCTTTCGGGCTCAGGCAAGAGCTCGCTGGCGTTCGACACCATCTTTGCCGAGGGCCAACGGCGCTATGTCGAGTCCTTGTCTGCCTATGCCAGGCAGTTTCTGGGCCAGATGAAGAAGCCCGATGTCGACTACATAGAGGGCCTGTCTCCGGCCATCTCGATAGAACAGAAGACGACGCACAAGAACCCCCGGTCAACCGTCGGCACCGTCACCGAGATATACGACTACTATCGCCTTCTGTACGCCCGCATCGGCACGCCGCATTGCCCCAAGTGTGGCAGGGAAATACGCGAACAGGGCGTCGACCAGATCCTGGACACGATCATGTCATGGAAGGCCGGCACGAAGCTGCAGGTTATGGCGCCAGTCATCCGGGGCAAGAAGGGTGAGCACCAGAAAATTCTGGAAGACGCGAAGAAACAAGGCTTCGTCCGCGCCAGGATCGACGGCGAGCAGCGCCTGCTCGAAGAGACGGTAGTCCTGGACAAACAGAAGAAGCACAACATCGAGGTGGTCATAGACCGGCTCAAGGTCTCGGAGGAAGGGCGGCGCAGGCTCGCCGAGGCGGTGGAGTCGGCCCTGAGCATAGCCGATGGCATAGCGATCGTTACCCGCGAGGTCGATGGCGTCGAGGTTGACGAGTTCTTCAGCCAGCGCGGGGCATGTCCGGACTGCAACATCAGCCTGCCAGAACTCGAGCCGCGCCTGTTCTCCTTCAATACGCCGCACGGGGCCTGCCCGGAATGCACGGGCCTCGGCATCAAGCTGGAGTTCGATCCCGACCTGGTGATCCCGGACACGTCGCTGTCGTTCAACGAGGGCGGGTGTGTACCCTACAATCCCGACGCGGCCTGGTACCGGTCCCGGTTCGAGGCGCTGGCCAAGCACTACAAGTTCAGCCTCGATACGCCATTCGGCGACCTGCCCAAAAAGGCGATGGACGCCATCCTGTACGGCGGCAACGAGGCGATACGCGTGCGTTATGACAACGCCAAGGGCACGGGCCACTTCGAGTACGAGTCAGCCTTTCCGGGCATTCTTGCCGAACTCAAGCGGCGCTACATGGAAACGCAGAGCGACGGCATCAAGGAGTGGCTCGAGAAGTTCATGACCGAGAAGCCATGCGAGGCGTGCGGCGGCAAACGTCTGCGTCCGGAGGCGCTCGCGGTGACCATAGGCGACAGGAGCATCCATGACCTGACGCTCATGTCCGTCGAGGAATCCGTAAAGTTCTTCGATGCGCTCGCGATGACCGACACGCAGAAACAGATATCGAAGCAGGTCTTCAAGGAGATCACGGCCCGGCTGTCGTTCCTGCGCAATGTGGGGCTGGAGTACCTGACACTGGAGCGCAAGGCCGGCACCCTGTCCGGCGGCGAGGCCCAACGCATCAGGCTCGCCACGCAGATAGGCTCCAGCCTGGTTGGCGTGCTGTACATCCTGGACGAGCCATCAATCGGCCTGCACCAGCGGGACAACCAGCGCCTGATCGATACGCTGGTCTTCCTTCGGGACATAGGCAACACCCTTATCGTGGTGGAACACGACGAGCAGACCCTGCGCACCGCCGACTGGATAGTCGATCTGGGGCCAGGGGCGGGTGTCCACGGCGGCCATGTGGTGGCTCAGGGCACGCCAGCCGAGGTCATGAAGAACAAGAAGAGCCTTACCGGCCAGTACCTGTCAGGCGAGCTGACCATTCCGGTGCCAGCGGTGCGTCGTTCAGGCAATGGCCACGTCATCACCATGCATGGGTGCCGCGAGCACAACCTCAAGGGCATCGATGTCACGATTCCGCTTGGCGTCTTTACCTGCATCACCGGTGTTTCGGGCTCGGGCAAGAGCACCCTTCTGACAGACCTGCTCTATCCTGCCATTTCCAACCGCATCACGAGGACCGTCCAGACGGAGGGCGACTTCGACTCGGTCGAGGGCCTTGGCGCCATAGACAAGATAATAAACATCGACCAGAGCGCGATAGGCCGGACGCCCAGGTCGAATCCGGCGACCTATGTCGGCGTCTTTACACCGATACGCGACCTGTTCGCGAGCCTGCCCGAATCCAAGGCACGTGGCTACAAGCCAGGGCGCTTCAGCTTCAATGTTCGGGGCGGTCGATGTGAGCATTGCCAGGGAGACGGCACCATCCAGATAGCTATGCAGTTCCTGCCCGATGTGTACATCACCTGCGATGTGTGCCACGGCAAGCGCTTCAATGGCGAGACGCTGGAGGTCCGTTTCAAGGGCAAGAACATAGCCGAGGTGCTCGACATGACCATCGAGGAGGCGGCGACCTTCTTTGACAAGGTTCCCCAGATAGCGCACCGCATGAACACCCTCTTGTCCGTCGGCCTTGGCTACATCAAGCTGGGCCAATCGGCGCTGACCCTGTCCGGCGGCGAGGCCCAGCGCGTCAAGCTGGCGTTCGAGCTGGCCAGGCGGCCGACAGGCAAGACCCTGTACTTCATGGACGAGCCGACGACGGGCCTGCACTTCGCCGACGTCAAGCAGCTGATGGAGACAATCCAGCGGCTGGTCGACACCGGCAACTCGGTCGTAATGATCGAGCACAACCTTGATGTGATCAAGCAGGCCGATTGGGTCGTCGACCTTGGCCCCGAAGGTGGCAATCGCGGCGGCTCGATAGTCGCGCAGGGTACCCCGGAGGACATAGCCAGGGTCAAGGCCTCGTGGACGGGGAAGTACCTTAAGGATGTGCTGAAGGGGTAGGAGCGGGGGGAGGGGATCAGTGGGGGAGTGATCAGTGAACTGTGATCAAGATGCCGTATCTTCAACTGATAACGGATAACTGATAACGCTTTCCGCGAGGCTCCTGCTTCCCGGCGTTCGGTAGTTGCTTCTTGTCCTGGGACAGTCACTTCCCGACGTTCGGTAGTCACTTCTGGTATCGGGGTAGTTGTTTCTCGTCCCTGGGTGACTGCTTCTCGACATTCTGCAGTTCCCTTGCGACGTTCTATAGTTCCCCCGCGACGTTCTGTGAGGCTTTGTACGAAGTATCTCACGCGGAGGCGCAGAGGCGCGGAGAGGGAGGGCTGGTGTCCGGAATCACCTCTGTGACTCTGTGACTCTGTGTGAGGCCCTTTATGAAGTATCTCACGCGGAGGCGCAGAGGCGCGGAGAGGGAGGCTGGTGTCCGGAATCACCTCTGTGACTCTGTGGCTCTGCGTGATGCTTTGTACGAGGCATCTCACGCGGAGGCGCGGAGGCGCGGAGAGGGAGTGGTTCAGTGGGGGAGTTATCAGTGATCAGTGATCTGTGATCAAGATACCATATGCTTAACCGGTAGCGCGCGATTGGCGTGGTTTGTGCGTACTTCCGCGTAGCGCAAAGCACAAACCATGACAATAGCGCTATCCGGTTGAAGCGATTGTTGGACGAATTCTTAAACCCAGTTTTCCAATTTCAAATCCTTGATTCTAATGAATTCCCTGGTATTATTTGTTACTAGTATTAAATCCCTTGAAATTGCTTGCGCGGCTATTTGCATATCATATGGACCGATAATCTGCCCATTCTTTTCCAAATTTGCCCTAATCAATCCAAACACCTCTGCATCTTTATCATTAAACTCAATAATATCAAAAGCGGATGCAAAGTGTACTAGTGCTGTTCTATTTTTTCCTCTATCTCTACTTTTTGAGACACCATATTCTAATTCTGCTATTGAAATTGCAGATAATTTGATTTGATGCGGCTGAAGTGTCTTTATATGCTCTACAACCTGTTTAGGATTTTGATTGATAATGTATATGCAAATGTTTGAATCCAACAAATACATTAAAGTCCTTCTCTTTTCTGCATTTCAGGTTGATTTCTTCCTTCAATCATAAAATCGTCAGAAAATTCTGAAAGACTTTTCTCAAAGGCTTCCCAAGGATTGGTCTTCGGAAAAAGTATAATTATATTCCCGATTTTTTGAATATAAAGCTCTTTATCATCTACTTGATATTCTCGAGGAAGCCTTATTGCCTGGCTATTACCACTAATGAAAACTTTAGAACTTAACATTGTAGTTCCTCCTGATAATAGTATATACCTCTGTATATACATGGTCAAGAGAAATTTCTACAGCGCCGAAGGCGTCCGTCCAACATACGCTTAACCGGTAGCGCGTCATTGGCGCGGTTTGTGCCAGGCGAAGCCGCAGCACATAACCGTGACAATAGCGCTATCCGGTTGAAGCGATTGTTAGCTGATTTCAATTACAATAAATATTAATAAATTACAAGATACATTCTGCTAAGACAATTCGATCATTTCCAATTTCAGATACCAATGAAACAAATTTAAAACCATTTCCATAATATAGTTTTTTCAAATACTCTCTATTCTCATTAAAATCAAGTCTAATGGCGGTTTTACCATTTGATTTTCCATAATCTTTAACCCAATCTAATATTAATTTCGAAAACCCTTTTCCAGCGAACTCAGAACTAATTACGAACTTATGAAAATAGTATGCCTTATTCTTTAATTCGATTGGCCAATTATAGATATCTTTTTCTATAAGGATAAAACCTCCAAAAATGCGATTGTCCATTGTTCCCACATAGTATTCAGGATTTTTATACTTATTTCTAAGATTAGTTCGGTTAAACTGGGTAATATTCCAAACAGTTATACCTCGCTTATCTAAATCAAAAACCTTGGTTTTCCAAATATCAATAAGTGAATCAATTTCACTATTTGCAGCTTTTCTGATAATACAATTACCAATCATGTTGCTGAATACTCCGTCAATAATGGATAAGATATTCGCGCGCCGAAGGCGTCCGTCCAACGTATCTTCGACTGATAACTGATAACTGATAACGCCTTCCACGGAGAGGCGGGAACCTATGGCTTCTTTTTGCGCGCATTTCTTCCCGCTTGCGGAAGCGCTTCGATAGCATCGAATTCTTGTTCCCGATCCGCTCTGCATGGGCGATGGAATCAGTCGCTGTTCGGCGCAAACGCCGAATCACGGCGTAGAACCGCAGAATTCCAGAAATGAACGTCGCTATCAGTCTTGACCGCGATCGAATGAGTGGACAGAATGATCCATGGCTCAATATTCACTTTTCTTGATACTGGCGCCGCTGGCTTTCATCGGTACGCTTATCGGCATGTTGCTGCCCCGATTCCACCGTTCCTACCACCGTTTCATGCGACTGTACATCCTGCAATTCGTGCAGCTTGGTTTTCTCATAATCAATACAGCTGAGCTTCTCAGCCCTGACCCTGTACTCAAACGATACCTCGCCGCCGGCGATTACCTGTTCCTCGGCATCGGCACGTCGTTGTTCTTCCTTTTCAGCCTCGAATACACGAGCTTTCTCAGGCGATTCAAGGCGTGGGAGGCGGCGCTCATGATACTGCCCGTGCTTTGCTGGGGCGTCGGCAGCTCCCCCGCGTACTCGCTCATCTGGAAGGAGCTGCGGATTGAGCGGATTGGTTGGTTGCTCGTGGCGCGGACCTCCGGATACGGAATCCTGGCAAGGATCATATTCTTTCAGGCGTACTTCCTGACCTTCACCGGAGCGTGGATAATCGCGTGGTTCACGCTGACCGGCCATAGCCTGTATCGGCGACAAACGCGCTGGATGCTGCTCGGCGTAACCGTGCCGACGATAGTGAGCGCCGCGTATGTAGCCCACGTCATTCCCGGTTGGGAAAAGGACTATTCGGCGATCGCCATATCGTTCGGCAACGTCTGCTTCGCTATCGCGAGCCTCCGGTATCGGCTGTTCGCGGTGGTTCCCATATCCCGGCAGGCAGTGATGGAGTACATGCGCCACGGGATGCTGGTTGTCGACTCGAATGGGACCATCATCGACCTGAATCAAACCGCCTGCTCGATGTTGGGAAAATCGGATGCCGCCCTATTGGGAAGCCCGGCGGCCCCGGTCCTGAAGGCGCTTGAGTCCCGTTACGAAGTGTCGAAGCACCCGATAGCGCAACACGAAAACAAGGAACTCTGCTGGCATTTTGAAATCAAAGAGCGCGGAGATGAAGAGATGGAGAGAAAGGACAGTCCGGTGCTTTCTTTGGGTGAACTTCGCGTAGTCGAAATGCTCGCGCACAATCTTTCGAACAAGGAAATCGGCGCGCGGTTGGGAGTCTCAGCCAATACCGTGAAATTCCACTTGGGCAATGTCTTCCGAAAAACCGGAACGAGTAACCGGGCTGAATTGGTGGACCGGCTTTCCGAAATTCGCAATTCCGATTAGAGATCCGTCGCTTTCGACGCGGAACTACCCGAAAACCACCCGTCCGCGACGCTCCGAATGCTCGTCGCAGCACGTTTTGGGGTCTATCCTTTGTAGAGAACAGCATCATTACAAGGAGACACCAGACATGAAATCGCATCTGGGAAAAGTGGGATTGTTTCTCGCGGGAGTTACGCTCGCGCTCGCCGGTTGTTCGAATCCGGCGTCGAATAATAACGAAGTGAATGACGATGAAGCGTCCCTGAACGGGGTGCTCTGTTTCGGAGAGCTGAGCGACGAAGCGCCCTGTTACTGGGACGGATCGACGACCGCGATTTCTCTGGATACGATAGGAGACGCGAGCTACAACTTCGTCGCCTCGATCGCCCGTTCCATATCGTCGGTGGTAGCGGCGGGTTACTACTACAACAGCACGACCGACGAATATGAACCGCGACAGTGGGAGGGCCAAGCCGTGTATGCCCTGCCGGTTGGGACCGGCAATACCGGCGGATTCGCGTATTGCGCCGCGGTGAACGGTACCGACATCTACGCGGGCGGCAATATAAAGACTTCGAGCGCAACCGTTCCGGCCCTGTGGAAGAACAGGGAACTGCGAGCTCTCGTCCTGCCTGCCGGAATGGCCGGGGGCGGAATGACCGCGATGACGACCTTGAACGATTCGGTATACGTGGCCGGCAGGTACTGGACGAATGGAAATGTGACTTCCCTTTTCGGGATACAGGACGAAGAAGAACCCATAACGCTCGCGCTCCCGGTTGACGCGGACAGCGGTTTTGTCTCCGGCATCGCGGGATCAGGGACTACCATTCGCTTCGTTGGTTATTACATCTTCCTGGATGGTAGTGCCGTACCCTGCTGGTGGGACGAAAACGGCGCCCGAACCGATCTGCCCATTCCATCTGGATTCGCGTCCGCTCAGGCTACTTCCGCGGTCTTTGTAGGAAGCGATCTCTATATCGCCGGAAACACGCTGAACGCTTCGGCAGCGGGAAGCTCTATGCGAGCAATGGGCGGGGGCGTCACCAAATACTGCTATTGGAAAAACGGCACGCCGGCGATTCTGGAAGCTCCTGCCGGATATTTGGCGGAAATTCGAAAAATGGACGTCCAGAACGCCTACGGTCAGGCAGCATTTGTCGGCACCATCCAAGACATCAATGACGACTCGTTCCATTGTGCATGGGTAGGCGGAACGCCCCATATCATCGGACCCGTGTATTCATATCACTAGCAGAGGACAGGAAGGTATTCGGCAGGACGGGCTTCACTGCAATGCGCAATCAGATCAACGGGATTGCCTCCATCGCTGAAGGCCGTATGCCGGAGCAGCCGTTGTCAGGCGCCTGCTTCGTGTCCTGCGGGAAGCCGCGCACATTGAGCAAGGCGCTGTATTGGTATCGTGATCACTGATCACTGATCACAGCGGGCAATGGATGACTGTCGTCTACGACGAGAAGAACGACCGGAACGTATTCGACCGCGAGTTCCGTGCGGATCTGCTCGTCACGTTCTGAAGGGACCGATCTACCACCCGTTGTTCTTGTCTATTTCTTCACCTACTCGCGCGAACAGGGCCGAGTAGTTCTTCTTGATCAGATCCCAATCGTTCGGATGCAGGAACCGCTTGATGTCGGGAAGCCCAGGGATGGTGCCTGGCTGCGGAGTGTCAGGGTCGGCGACAGCGGTGCTGGAATCGACGATGCTCGCGTAGTGCAGCCCTATGGAGACGGCGGCGAAAATATCCCAGAACTCGGTGGTCCAGCCCTTTTGCATCAGGGCAGCGTTTGCGGCGGCGTCGAACTTTACCGTGTCGCGGGTCTTGAGCAAGAGGGCATAGACAGCGCTGACCATATCCCCGCTCATCATGGCTGAATCGGGATTCATCAATACTTCCATTGATGCTGACTGGTACGCGGTATCCCACGCGCTGGCGATGATGCTGTCGGCGGTTATCGCCTCGACTTCATTGACGAATCGGTCGAGTTTCGTCTGGTTCAGGACCGGTACCGGCGCAGGCTCGGCGGAGAAGACAGGCAGGGTTATGGCAGCAATGATGACGAGCAGGGCAATACGGTAGTTCTGTGCGGGCATGGGCGTACTCCTCTTTTTTTCAAGGCTCCAGCACAGCATGCCGCAGCCCGGCAAAATCCGCAAGCCTGATCGGCGCACGAATGATCGGGGTTTACCGGTCACGTGTTTCAATCTATGATGCATCATCGTATGCCCCATCAACGTCGACCCCTGTCTGCATTCAGTCTCGTCGTGCTGGCCTTCATCGTCATCGGGGCGGTGCCGGCGCTGGCGCAGACCGCCGACCAAGGGGCGTCGACCGTTCCGGAACCACAGGTCGATAGCAGCACCGATGACCTCTTCCAGAAGACAGTGGCTCTTGACATAGCCACGTCCGATTACTATGTGCTTGTGGACTGGGCGCGCAGGCTTGGGCTGTCGGACGCTGGCCCGGTCGACGAGCTGCGGGTGCGGCTATACGCATCATACGGCGTCTCGGCGCCACCACCTGCGGCCCCATCGACCAGGACCGTCAGCATCCTGTCAGCGGACAAGACCGAATACATGAGCGCCAAGGAAGGCGCCGAAGCAACGGTGCGCTTTTCCGGCCACGTATCGCTTTCGGTCAAGGATGAGGAATCGGGCGAGACGCTGACTATCAATGCCGATGAGGTGTTGGTCAATCGAGATGCCAACATCCTCTCCGCTCGCGGCAACATCGTCTTTGAACGCAAGAAGGCCAGCGGCTCGGACTTCTTCATGGGCGAGGCACTGGAGCTGAGCATGAAGGACTGGAGCGGCGCCTTCCTCGATGGAGAGAGCAGGCAGGCCGCCGGCACCGACAACGCGCTCTATTTCCGCGCCGATGATATCATCAAACGAGGTTCGGATGTACTGGTGTTCAAGGATGGTGTCGTCAGCTCCTGCGATGACGAGCATCCGCACTATTCGATCCGCGCGTCCAAGATATGGATTCTGGGTGGCAACGAGTGGGCGATGCGTGACGCGACGCTGTCGGTCGGCGAGATACCGGTACTGTACCTGCCGTTTTTCTATTATCCAGGTGAGGAGATCACGTTTCATCCGGTGCTCGGATACGACGCGCGTTTCGGCAGGTATGTGCAGACGACGACCTACCTTGTCGGCGAGAAGCCGCAGAAGCAGGAAGACATAGGCATTCTCAGGCTGACCGACGGTGGTCAGGGCTATGAGCGGACGGTGCAGGGCGTCTTTCTGCGGACTGGCAGGGTCAAGAAGGCGACATCCAGCAGTGACTTCGTCAAGGTGATGGCCGACCTGTACTCGAATCTGGGCATCTTCGCGGCCACCCAGGCACAGACAGCATCATTCGGGCCGCTCAAGTCCTTTACCGGCTTCCTGGGCGTGGGCCTGTCACGCTCGGTCTTCCCGGTTTCCACATACTACACGCCGTATGTCGAGGCTACCGGATACGAAAGCGACTGGAACGCCGTGGACCTGTTCGGAGTATCGCTGCCGTTCCGTTTTGGAGTCGAGCTTGCGGCTACCGTCGATCTAAAGCCATTCACGCTGACGCTGTCGTCACCCTTCTACAGCGACAGTTACTTCAACCGCGATTTCAGGGATAGATCCGAAGACATGAATTGGTTGCAGTTTCTGGATCAGACCCAGGACACGACAACGATAGCCAAGATTTCGTCATTCAACGATAGCGTTGGAATAACAGGCAGCGTACCGGCCAGCGCGCTGCCCTCATGGGTGTCGGCCATTACACTGTCAAAATTCACCTCGTCGCTGTCATGGACGCCAGTGCTCAAGACCGCCCCTTTGTCGTGGCCCGATTCGACGCTGTTCACCGTCGATCCGACGCGGGAGTTCTTCGTGCCGTATGAATGGACGCTTATCGATGCCCAGGCAACGCTTTCGGGTACGCTGTACCGGTATCCCGAAGCGGCCGCGGCCGCTGTCTCGACGCCGGCGCCTTCGACCGGATCCGCTGCTGTCCCGGTTCAGGCGTCTGCGCCCGAGCTCGAAGTGCCTTGGAGCGCGGCGGGCAAGCCGGAAGCGGTCGCGCCGGCGGATTCACTTCCCGGCTTTGTTCCACCCCCGCTGGCAAGCACGGAGCAGGTCACCAGCCGTGTGCCGTTCTCCGCGTCCATCGCGTGGTCACTGACGCCGACCGTCACGTGGCGGCGCCGGTTTCTGACAGGCGCGTGGACGGCGCCTTCCAATGTCGACTGGTCGCCGCTGTATGAGACGGCGACTATCAGGAACCTGGCGACGCTGACACTCTCAGGGAGCGTGCTCGAAAGCATGCTGACGAGCACGCTCGCTCTGTCGGCATCGAACCAGTTCCAGGCTCGGCCGCTCATAAGCGATGATACAACCTATGTCAGCTCGTCGCTCCGCTCAACATGGCTCAGGCAGGACGCCCAGTACCGCGATGACAAGCTGACCGCCGCGCTCAAGGTGACCAGTTCGCCATTCCAGGATTACTGGCTCTGGTCGCCGACGGGCGTATCCTACAGCCTTACATCAACGCTCTATGAGTACACCCTGGACACATTCGACACCGGGACCGACACGGCAACGTATCGGCAGGTGCTCGCCGACTGGACCTCGGATACCGTGACGACCCATGCGCTGGCGCTCATCCTGGGCATGAAACCCTGGGGCTATGTGCAGAGCCTGACACTTTCCGCCGACCTGCCGCCCATTCTGCAGGGGTATCAAGGCGTGCTGAGCCTCAAGTCGGCCATAGCTACGCTGAGCATGACCACCGCGTACTCGATACCGTCACAGAATGCCGACTTCGAGTGGGATCCGGTCAGCGCCAACCTTACGGTGGGCAATGCCCCAGGTCCGACACTGACAGGCTCCATCATATGGGACATCTACGCGACTACCCCCACATCGCTGGGCGCGACCGTAGCCTGGAACGGCCTGTCCGCGGGGTTCACCGCCAGCGAGGCGCAGGCTTACGAGCTCGACTGGGGTGTAGGCTGGGTGGCTACCCCGGACACCTCGTTCAGGATCAATGCCGCGACACTGGCGTATGTCGCGAGCTGGCATCCGCCTGCCGCCTGGCGGAATCGAGTCAACTGGACAGTCGACGTCAACGCGGGTGCCAGGCAGAGCCTTCTGCGGTTTACCGACTCATACCTCAATGTAACACTGGGGCTCACCTTCAAGGTGAATCAATTCGTCGACATTACCTTTGCATCGACATCGAGGAACTCGTCGCTATGGCGCTACTATCCCGGTCTCATCGCGATACCGACGCAAGCGAATGTTGACCCCGTCAATCCTCTGGTCGATCTGGCCCAGTCGTTCAACTTCTTCAACGATGATGACAGGCGCGCTTCGCTGTTCAAGCTCAAGTCGCTGTCTGTTACCGCCAAGCATTACCTGCACGACTGGGATCTGGCGTTCACCTTTGCCGCCAATCCGGTGCTCGACGAGACAAACCTCATCTATGTCTTCAAGACAAGCTGGTCGGTATCGCTTGCCTGGCGCTCTGTATCGCAGATAAAGTCAACATACAGCAAGGACGGCGACACCGTATCATGGAAATGAAGGCTTCCTGGCTCCCCGGCTCGACGTTCCTTGATTTTTCCGGTCGACAGGGGTACGATGTGCAGACGTGATACCGACCGAGGCTGTTGGCATCGCCCTGGACGATACAAGGCTCCTGGCCGACGTCTGCGGCGTCAATGACTATAATCTCCGTGTTCTTGAGCGCCTCATGGGTGTCCGCGTCTTCGTGCGCGGCAACGAGTTGCGGGTCGAGTCAAACGACCCATGCATCCGCGACCTGTTTTCGGCCCTGGTCACCCAGGTTGTCGACGCGATAAGCGAGGGGATGCCTGCCTCGCCTGACCTGATAACCGCCATCCACGCGAGCCTGACTCCGGAAGGAGCCGCTACCGATCGTTCTTGCACGGACCTCTTCAAGGAGGCGGCCATTCAGGTGCCCGGTGCCTTCTCAAAGGTATATCCGCGCACCGCCAACCAGGCACTGTACCTGCGCGGTCTGGCCACCCATGACATAAGCATGGCGGTTGGCCCCGCGGGCACCGGCAAGACCTATCTGGCTGTCGCGTGGGCGCTCCGCGAGGTGCTGTCCAAGGCCAGACGCAAGCTGGTGCTGACGCGTCCTGTCGTGGAGGCGGGTGAGAGCCTTGGCTTCCTGCCAGGCGACCTGGGCCAGAAGATAAGCCCGTACCTGCGGCCGCTGTACGATGCCATGGAATCGCTCGTGCCGTTCGACATCATTCGACGGCTTGAAGACAATCATACGATAGAGATAGCCCCGCTCGCGTACATGCGCGGGCGGAGCCTCAACAACTGCGTCGTCATTCTTGACGAGGCGCAGAATACAACAAAGGAGCAGATGAAAATGTTCCTGACGCGGCTGGGCGAAGGTTCGGCCGCGGTCATCACCGGTGATATAACGCAGATAGACCTGCCCCGGAAGAGCGAATCCGGGCTGGTGCATGCGCTTTCGGTGCTGGCGCGGATAGACGACCTATTCGTTTGTCGCATGGACGGCCGCGATGTCGTCCGCAATCCGCTGGTCAGGAAGATTATCGATGCCTATGAGTCCGAACGCTGATCGTCCCTCCGGCCTCCTGCGGCTGAGAGCCGCCTTGCTCGATGACGATACCCGCCATCGATTGCTCGCCGTACTCGTCGCCGCGCTCGCGTGCCTTGCCGCCTTTGTCGGTTTTGGCGCCGTGTCCGGGGCAGCGGGGATGGGGGGCTTCGAGGCCGGCAAGGTCGCCGATCGTGACATAGTCGCGGAGCGGGATGTGACGTATGTCGACGCGAAGGCGACGAAGATACGGACCGACGCCGAACGGCGCCTGGTTCCGGCCGTGTTCTCGATCGATGATGCCGCCACGCGGAGCGCGATGGAGGCTCTCGCAGCCTTTGGCAAGGCCTTTGTCCAGATCGCATCGTCGACCAAGTCCGCCGACGAGCTGGCACTGAAGCTTCGCGGCAAGTTCCCCGATCTGAGCAATTCCACCATCATTCCTCGCCTGCTCGAGTACCCGGTGCCGGGGACAGCCATCGAGCAGGGACGCATTGCCCTCGATGTGCTGATGCAGCATGGCATCTTCTCGTTCCCCGATACCGGGCTTGAGCAGTACAACCCCGAGGCGGTGGAACTCAGGCGATGGACCGATGGACCGCTTGTGTATGAGCAGGTTCCGATAGAGAAGGCCACGACCATGCGCCGGATCAGGACCGCGGCGGCGGATACCACGAAGGCGCTCAAGTTGTCCGCATCGATGAGCGCCGCGGTCATCGATATTGTCTCGTCTTTTGCCCGCGAAAACGCCTTCTTCGACGCCGAGCAGAGTGCCCGCCGTCTTGACGCGGCGCTTGCGCGCATTGAACCGGTGATGCGGAGGATAGCCAAGGGTGAGCACGTCATACGACGGGGCTTTATCGTGACGAGTGAGGACATTGAGAGGCTGGCCGCGCTGCGTGGTTCGGGCATCAGGATAAGCGGGCTATACGTGCTGGGCGGAGCCATCTTGATACTGCTCGTGGGGCTGGGCTCGGGTGCCCTGTTCGACAAGACCAATACCGGCGTCAGGCTGGAATGGACCAGTTTCCTGTTCGTACTGCTGCTTGGTTCGGGTTACTTCATCGTTTCTTCGATGTTGATGGCGCTGCTGCCCGCGTCACTCAGCCCCCAGTTGCAGGCCTTTTTGCCCTCTGCCCTGATATCCATGGTCGTCGCCATAGTGATTGGCGAACGCTTCGCCGTCTTGTTTGCGATGGTCACTTCGCTGGGCTTGTTGCTCATTACCGGATTCAATACCCTTGTGCCTGCCGAGGCTTTTTTGTCCGGCATAGCGGGAATAATATTGGTCCGAAGGGCTGAGAAGCGCATAGACCTGGTCCGGGCAGGCGCGCAACTGGCGCTGGTATGCTTCATCAGTGGCGCAGCGCTCGCCGCGCTGGCCGACCGGGGGCTCCTTGGCGCACTTGGAGTCGGGTTCTGGTCGTCAATCAATGGCTTCATGAGCGGCGTCCTGGCGCTGGCTTTTCTGCCTGTGCTGGAGCAGGCACTCAACGCGCCGACGGTCTTCAGGTTGCAGGAGCTGTCCGACCTCAACGCCCCGGCGCTGAAGCGCCTCCTGTCCGTGGCGCCAGGCACCTATAGTCACTCGGTCACGGTGGCGCACCTCGCGGAATCCGCCTGCCGTGAAATTGGCGCCGACGCGCTGCTGGCCCGTGTCGGGGCCTATTACCATGACATAGGCAAGATCGACAAACCCGAATACTTCATAGAGAACCAGTCCGGCTACAACAAGCACGACGAGATAAACCCGCGGCTTTCAGCCACCGTGCTGCGCGGTCACGTCAAATTCGGTCTCGAGCGCGCCGAGGCGCTTCGATTGCCCGATGCGGTCAAGGCGATAATCGCCGAACACCACGGAACATCACTGATAAGCTACTTCTTCGCGCAGGCCAAGCGTGAGGCATCGGAGACCAATTCCGAAGACTACCGGTATCCGGGCCCCGTGCCTTCAAGCAGGGAAGCCGCGGTCGTGATGCTGGCCGATTGCGTTGAGGCGGCCTCCCGGACCCTCAAGCGACCGACCATAGGCAGGCTCGAGCAGTTCGTGAAGGAAATGGTTATGGACCGATACGAAAATGGCCAGCTCGCCATGTCAGAATTGACGTTCAGGGATCTGGAAATCATCAAGAATACGTTTGTAAGGGTGCTTTCAGGCCATTTCCATTCCCGGATAGAATATCCTCGAACCAGGGAGCAGACATGAATACGGTAGCGATCGATGTGCAGGAGCTGGAAGAGCCGGCCTGGCTCGCCCGGGCGGCCGCATTCGCAGTCAAGGTGATGGACGCCGCGGCGCTCGATGCCTGGGACCTGTCGCTCTTGTTGTGCGGTCAGGAATTCATTGCCGGTCTCAACAAGGAGTACCGTGGCAAGGACGGCCCCACGGATGTGCTGTCGTTTTCGCTTGGCGAATGGTATGAGTCCGAATCCGGGCGTCGATACATGGCCGGAGACGTGGTACTATGTCCGCCGGTTATGGCGCGAAATGCTGTCGAATTCGGCGTAACCGAGGATGAGGAGCTGAGGCGGCTGATTATCCATGGGATACTGCACCTGTCAGGGCTGGATCACCAGACAAACGATATAGTGGAGCCGATGCTGGCGCGACAGGAAGAGTTGCTGGTGGCATTGGCGGAGGAACGAATATTTTGAAGAAGAGTGGGCTTATTTCAAGATTGGTGCACGCATTCGCTCCACGTACCTCTGTCGATGACGATGAGGGTGACGAGGCGAATTCCGAGCGGCGCGAGATGATACGCGGCATACAGGAGCTGTCCGAGACGACGGTCAAGGAGGTCATGGTACCGCGCATCGATACGGTTTTTATCGCGCTGGACGCTCCGCGCGATGAGTTGCTGGCGACAGTGACCAGCTGTGGCCATTCCCGGATCCCTGTATATCGTGAGACGATAGACGATGTGGCCGGCGTTCTCTATGTGAAGGATCTCCTCCTCACCATAGCCAAGGGTGGCGATATCGATCTGGTATCGCTTATCCGCAAACCGTACTTCGTCCCCGAATCCAAGCGTATCGATTCCCTGCTGCGCGAGTTCAAGCGCAGGCACGTGCATATTGCCATTGCCATCGATGAGTACGGCGGCGTTTCAGGCATCGTCTGCATGGAAGACATCATCGAGGAGATTGTCGGGGATATCCAGGATGAATTTGACAACGAACGTGAAGACATCGTTGCCCTGGGTGACTCCGCCTGGCTGTGCGATGCCCGCGTCAATATAGAAGACCTGAACGAAGAGACCGACATTGGTCTGCCCGAAGAGGGCTTCGATACCCTGGGCGGTTTTGTGTTCGACCTTTTTGGCAAGATTCCGGCGCGGTATGAAAAGATAAGCTGGAAATCGTTCGATTTTGTGATTCAGGAGATGGATGGCCATCGTATAGGCTCCGTCAAGGTCCTGAAGAGGGCGGAGGCCCCGGTGGAGTCATGAGACGCGTTGCGGCGCTTGTGGTGCTGGCGGCGGTTATCCTCATCCCGCAGGCATCGGCTCAAGCCAAGCGTGCCTCCGATCCAAGGGCACTGTACGAATCGGGGCAGGCGCTGCTGGCCTCCGGTGATACCTATCGCGCCATTGACGCCTTCACAGAGGCGGTCACGATCAACCCCGGATATGCGGACGCGTGGGCCGCGTTGGCCGATTGCCAGTACCAACTTGGTGAGTATGAGCGTTGCATTGCCTTCATCGAAAAGGCCTACGGCTACGGTCCCCGTGTGCCATCGCTCGTGACGCTTGAAGGTTTTGCCCGCATTGGCATGGGCGCAACCGACGATGCAAGGAAGCGGTTCGAGGAGACGCTCGGCCGATTGCCCAACGACCGGGATGCCCGTTTTGGCCTGGCTCTGCTCGATCTGCGCTCGGGGCGTCCGGCGGATGCCAAGGCCCGGCTCGCGGCCTCGCTCAAGACTGCGCCTCGCGACGCCAGGGCCCTGCTGTCGCTGGCGCTCATCTCCCGCGCTGAAGGCCGCGCCGATGAGTCGGCGGCGTACTTGACCGAGGCGCTTCGCTGGTCATCGGGCGATGCCGCCGCGAGTTATGCCGCCGCTGGCATGTATGCCGAACAGGGTGATCCTGTTGAAGCAGCCCGTCTGGCGCGAGCGGCCATCGAAGTCAGGCCTGCCTATGCGCAGGCACGTGGGCTCCTTGCCTCGCTGTATTACGAACGCGGGGCGCTGGATGATGCGCGCACGATACTCGACGGATCGATCAAGTATGATCGATCGGACTCGCAGGCCTGGTTTCTGCTCGGGCTTGTGGAGACCGCGGCAGGCAGGCGCGTCGAGGCTGAATACGCCTTCCAGACGCTGGCGGCGCAGCGCCCCGATGACGAGCTGGCCCGGATCGCGCTCGAGAACCTGGCTATGGATGATACTACTTTCGAGGATCCATCACGGGCCGATCTGGCAGCCTGGCGATTTGCCAGGGCCGCGGATTTTGAGCGCCGGCTGCTCTATGATAAGGCCATAGCCGAATATCGTCGCGGCTTGGCCATCAATCCGTATGCCAATGATGGTCGCAGGCGATATGCCGATCTGCTTCGTGGATCCAGACTCTCGACCTCGTACCTTTCGGAGCTCCGGTTCCTCGCCGATATCGGCAAGTCCGATCAGGCGCTTTCCGATGCGATAGAGATATACGACAGTCTGCTGCAGGGCTCGGTCAGCCGCTCTTGGAAGGTCTCCGGAGCGTCGCTGCCATCCAATCCGTACCGCATCGCCATTTTCTCTGTTGGTCCTGGCGGCACGCCATACCATGCCGGAAGTGACATGGTCATTGCCCGCTACCTGCGGGATGCCCTGGCCTTTGTTCCAGGGCTGGCCCCTGAGCGCGGCGTGCCACGGGTACCCAGCTTCGCGGACGCCTTCAGGCTGGCGCGCGAATCAGGCGCCGATTGGTTTGTGCTCGTTGCGGTGGCGGAGAGTGAGCGTGACGTGGTGGTATCCGCCGAGCTGCACGCGGCCAGAACCGGTGCGCTCGCGGCCAGCTTCCAGGCTCCCAGATCCGGCAATGATCGAGTCGCGCTTGCGGTAGCCAGCGTGGTGCGGAGCATTCGCGAAAATTTGCCGGTCCGTGGTACGCTGATTTCCAGGAGCGGCGATATGGGACTCGTCGATCTTGGCCGCGCGGATGGGATTGCCGTGGGCGATTCGTTCCTGATAGTCAAGAATGGCGGCGTCAGCATCAGGCCTGATGGCCAGGGCATAGCCTGGAACGATGCCGACGTCGTCGCGCGCATCATTGTGAAACGGCTCGATGACGAGCTCTTCGAAGGCTCCATAGAGCGCGTCGGTTTCTTTGACCGTGTCAATCCGCGCGATACTGTGGTGCGCGAGCCCAAGCCGGCTGCCGCTGCCGCGGTTCCAAAGACACCAGGCAAGACAACCGCGACACCCGCGGCGTCCGCTCCGGCGCTTCCCAGCTCATATGTATGGACCGCGCTGTATGAACGGGTCAGAAGCCTGTACTGAACCACCCGCGGCCGCTCAAATGCCATTTGTATTTTGATATGTGAAATATGATAGTCAAATATCAAAAAATGACTTGCACAGGTTTTGCAAAGCGTGTAGAATGCTCCTCGGACGGAATTATCCGCACCAAATCGCTGTCTCTCGGTTCTGAAAAGAGGAGGGCATATGAACGCCTATATTCGCGAGGTCCTTGATGGCCTCAAAGCCAGGGCTCCGTGGGAAACCGAATTCCTGCAGGCCGCAGATGAAGTCCTTGAATCGATAGCCCCGCTCATCGAAAGAGATCCCCGCTACAAGGCTCAGAAGATACTCGAGCGCATCGTCGAGCCGGAGCGCACGGTCATGTTCAGGGTTCCCTGGATGAATGACAAGGGTGAATATGTGATCAACCGCGGTTACCGCGTGCAGTTCAACAGCGCCATCGGCCCGTACAAGGGCGGCATCCGCTTTCACCCGAAGGTGACGCTCTCCACACTGAAATTCCTCGGATTCGAGCAGACCTTCAAGAACAGCCTTACCGGTCTGCCGATGGGCGGCGGCAAGGGCGGCGCTGATTTCGATCCTAACGGCAAGAGCGACAACGAGATCATGCGTTTCTGCCAGAGCTTCATGACCGAGCTCCAGAAGTATATCGGCCCCGACACCGACGTTCCTGCCGGCGATATCGGCGTGGGTGGGCGCGAAGTGGGCTACATGTTTGGCCAGTACAAGCGCCTTCGCGACGAGTTTACCGGCGTGTTGACCGGCAAGGGCCTCTCATTCGGTGGCTCGCTGGTGCGCCCCGAGGCGACAGGTTTTGGCGCCGTTTACTTCGCCGAGGAGATGTTCAAGCTCAAGAAGGAAACCCTCAAGGGAAAGACAGTTTCGGTTTCCGGCTTCGGCAACGTGGCCTGGGGCGCTTGCATCAAAGCCAGCGAACTTGGCGCCAAGGTGCTTACGATATCCGGACCCGATGGCTACATCTACGATCCCGACGGCATCTCCACCGCAGAGAAGCACAAGTACATGGAAGAGATGCTCGTCATCGACCGCAACCGCGTCGAGAGCTATGTCAAGAAGTTCCCGAACGCCAAGTTCTTCGCCGGAAAGCGCCCCTGGGAGCAGAAGGTCGACATCGCCATGCCCTGCGCCATCCAGAATGAGCTTTCAGGCGAGGACGCCCACATGCTCGTCAAGAATGGTGTGCAGTGCGTCGTCGAAGTCTCCAACATGGGCTGCACCCCGGAAGCCTGGAAGCTCTTCATCGAGAAGAAGATTCCGTTTGCTCCTGGCAAGGCCGCCAATGCCGGTGGCGTCGCCACGTCAGGCCTCGAGATGAGCCAGAACTCGATGAGGCTTGCCTGGACGGCCGAAGAGGTTGACAAGCGCCTGCATGACATCATGATTTACATTCATCAGAACTGCATCGATACCGCCAAGGCCTTCGGAGCCGAGGGCAACTACGTCGTCGGCGCCAATATCGCCGGCTTCAAGAAGGTTGCCGACGCGATGCTGGCTCAGGGCCTCGTGTAATACTGGCTGGGTGTCGGTCATGTAGACCGGCACCATGGCCAAAAAAGGGGGCGACCCGTCCAGTCATCTGGCTGGACGGGTCGTTTTTTTACGGAGCGGTTCGAATACCGCTAGCTTCTTGATTCCTCGTGCCTGACGCCGAGGTTGTGTACTTCGCGAACAAGCAACGATATGGTCAGGCTTGAAGCCAGAAGGTCAGCCAGTGGAAACGCTATCCATATGCCTTCGCCGCCTATGAATGATGGCAGGATCAACACGAGCGGTATCAGCACGATGAACTGCCGTGACAGCCCGAGCAGCATGGACTGGGTTCGTTTGCCTATGGCCTGAAAATAGACGGAGCCTGTAATCTGTACGGCAGCCAGCGGTATGAACAGAACGATTATCCTGAGTACCCTGGCGCTCGATGCTATGAGTTCGGTGTCGCTGGTGAAGAATCCCATCGCCACCCGTGGCCACAACATCATGAAAGAATAGCCGAACAACGAAACGACGAACGCAGTCACCAATGTGGTCCAGAGGCTTGAGCGTACCCTGTCGAAGTTCCTGGCGCCGTAGTTGTAACCGGCTATTGGCTGGAATCCCTGTACGATGCCCAGAATCGGCATGATGACCATCATCACGATCTTGCTGGTCATGCCGTATGTCGTGATCGCAGCGTCGCCGCTATAGAAACCCAACGAGTTGTTTATGACAAGCGCTAACAGACTCATGCCAGCCGACTGTATGAACGCCGGAGTTCCCAGAATGGCGCTTTCACCGAGCACGCTGAAATGTATCCTGAAGTGGGCGAGGCGCAATGGTATGTGGCTCTTGCCACGCAGGTATGTTGAAAACAGGTACACGCATGATGTCACCTGGCTGATCACCGTCGCGATGGCCGCTCCTCTGACTCCCATGCCCAGCCCAAAGATGAAAATGGGATCGAGTATGGTATTAAGTCCTGCGCCTGCCAGCATCCCCATCATTGAAGCCTTGGCGTTGCCCTCGGCGCGAACCAGATTGCTCGCAGCCATGGACATGGCGAAGAAGAAGAAGCCCGCTGCTACGATGCCGGTATACTGCATCGCGAACGGCATGATCGCGTCGCTGGCGCCGAAGAATACCAGAATCGGCCGCATGAATATGAACAGCGCGGCAACCAATATGCCGGTAACGAGCATGACAGTCGTATAGGCCGTGCCTATGGCTGCCGCCGCGTCTTCCGGCCGCCGCTCGCCCAGCCGGCGCGATACCAGAGAAGCCGTGCCAACGCCCAGACCCTGCGCTACGGCGGAGACAATCATCTGGATTGGAAATACTATGGACAGCGCGGCTATGGCGAGCGGACCAACGCCCTGGCCGACAAACACGGTGTCAACGACATTGTAGAGAGCGTTGACCATCATGCCGATGGCAGCCGGGATACCCATCTTGAGAAGCAATGGGAACATGGCATCCCGGCCCAGAAATTCGGTCTTGTGAGGCTCGCTCATTCGTTTGGATCCTTTTTGAGTTGCAGACAATACAACACAATCACGCGAGGCGGCAATAGACCGATCAAGGCTTGCCCCTCATCATTCCTGTGAATCACCCAGCGAGAATATCTTGATGCCTTCGTTGGGGAATCTCTGTTTTATCGCCACGATGATCTGTCGTACTTGATCGGCGGTCTGCGCAGTAACCCACGTGATCAGCATGAAGTTCTCCTCAGGCCAGGTCGCCGTACCCAGGCGCCTGTCCTTTCCACCGCGGCCATGGACAATCGGTACAATGGTATACAGGATATCAGGTATATCATTCTCAAGATTCCCTACGATCTCGTCTTGGACAGAACGATTGGCTATTATCTCGATTCGTATCATTTAGCTCTCTCCTGTATCTTCCTGGCGCGTTTGTCGTTGAAGAACGAATAGATGACCGGTATGAAGAACAGCGTTATCAGTGTCGCTGAACTGAGGCCACCCAGCACGGTCAGGCCTATCGGCTGTATCATCTGGGAGTTCTCACCCTTGGTGAACGCCATCGGTACAAGGCCGAGTATGGTTGTCAATGTCGTCATCAGCACCGGGCGTAGCCGTGACGCACCTCCCTCGATGCAGGCTTCGCGCACAGGCATGCCGCGGGCGACAAGCAGATTCGTGTAGTCGACCAGCACGATGCCGTTGTTGACGACGATGCCGACCAGCATCACGACACCAATCGCGGTGAACATGGTCAGAGCCTGCCCGCTTATCGCATAGACCGCAACGACGCCAATAACCAGGAGCGGTATGGTAAACATATTGATCAGCGGGTCCCTGAACGACTCATACTGGCCAGCCATCACGCCAAAGACGAGCAGCAGAGCCATCGTCAGGATCAATATGAATGTGTTGCCATTTTCGACGATGCTCTTCCAGGTACCAGCATATGAAAGGCTTATGCCTTCGGGTATGACCATGCTGTTGCCTATTGCGGACTGGATATCCGCTTCCACGTCTCCAGGGCGGCGATTTGTCGCTATTGACGCGGTAACGTGGATGATACGGCTCTGGTTCTCGCGGGTGATGCTGACCGGGCCGACACCTTTTCTAAGCTCGGCGAAGTTGGCAACGGCAACCCGACCACTTGTGCCCTTGACATAAATGCGCTCAAGATCCGGTACCTTCATCCTGTCTGATTCCTGCAGGAAGAGCACGACTGATTCTTCGTCGCCGCCCGATCTATAGGTCGTAGCGGTGGTTCCTGCGACGCTGGCCGTGATTTCCTTGGCCACCGAGGCGACATTGATGCCGAGCGAGTAGGCCCGCTGACGGTCTATGACGACCTCGACCTGGGGAAGCCCTTCCTTGAGGCTCATCGCGACGTCTTTTACATCATGTATCTTGTCGTTGAGGAGATCGACAAGGCTGTGTGCCATCACTATGCCTGCGCTTAGGTTCTGGGTCTGTATGGCGATGTCTATGTCCGAACCGCCAGCCATCTGCCTGAATTGCCCCTGACTGAAGCTGAAGGTGGCACTGGGGAATTCCTCAAAATGCGTACGCAACTTGGCCTTGATCGTATCGGCGGTATCGATTCGCTCGGCAAACACCGGCAACTGGATTGTCAGCTGTCCGGTGTACGATGTAGATCCTCGCCCGACCGTCGTGATTACTGACTTGACGCCTTTGACTTCATTCAGAGCGACGTTCTCCAGCTCGCGCAGCACAACCTTGGTGACCGATAGTTTTGTGCCTATGGGCAGGCTGACATTGAGGGTCACGGAATCGTCCGCTGACGGTGGCAGCAAGTTTATATTCATCCTTGGGATGAACGACAGGCTCACGAGGAAAGTGCCCACGACTATCAATACCGTTGTCGGTCTATGATGTATGGCAGCGGCCAGCGCCTTGCGATAGGCGATGTTGAGCCACTCCAGGGCATTGCCGATTGCCTGATCCATTGCGCGGAGTACCAGGTTGTGCAGTGGCTTCTCCTTGCGCGTAGAAAGCGGCAGATAGGTGCTCGCTAGCACGGGTATGAGGAATATTGCGACAAACAGGCTGGACAACAGCGATATCACTATCGTGAATATCATGTCGGTAAAGAGCTGGCCCAGCATGCCCAACTGATTCTTGAAGAACAGCACGGGAATGAACACGAATATCGTGGTCAGGTTGGAAGATATGATGGCTGACATCATCTCGTGGCTGCCCAGTACCGCGGCGACCGAAGGCTTGGCGCCTCGTTCACGGTATTGGTAAATATTCTCCAAAATGACTATGGAGGCGTCAACTATCATGCCTACGCCGAGTATGAGGCCGGTCATCGTCATCATGTTCAGCGTTATGCCTGCGAAATACATTGCGAGCAGGGTTACCAGAATGGAGAACGGTATCGATATGCCGATGATTATCGTGCTCTTGATGGTGCGCAGGAACACGAACAGGATGAGCATCGCCAACAGCGCGCCTTGCCAGGCGGAGGTCAGTAGATTGTTTATGGTGCCCCTGATCTGCTGGGTCTGATCCGAGACTATATTCATCGTTACGTCGGCGGGGAGCAGCTTCTGTATGTCCTTCATCTTGGCATAGACGCCATCTGCAGCCTTCACGGTGTTCGTTCCACTGCGCTTGGTCAGCGAGACATAGACGCCGGGCTGGCCATTGATGAACACCATGGACGTCTCGTCGGTATAGCCCTGGAAGACCCTGCCCAGGTCGGCCAGGCGAACGCCATATCCATCGATGGTGGCGACGACTGTCTGGGATATCTCATCGACGCTCTTGTATTCTCCGGTCGTGCGTATGAGGTAGTCCTTCGTCCCCTCGCCGATACTGCCGCCGCCCAGCTCGACGTTCTGCGCGGCCAGTCCCGAGGCTATGCCGGTTATGGTCAGACCGTATGCGTCGAGCCGGTTCTGTGAAAGCTCCACGCGGACGATTCTGGATCTTCCGCCATTGACATCGGCCTGCGCTATGCCGTCTATCTGTTCGAAGTACGGCTGGATGTATTGCTCGGCCAGTGCCTTCAAGTCCTCGGCTGTCCGCTTGCCCGATACGGCAATCCGTATGATTGGCTGATCGTCCATGTTGAACTTGAAGATGCGCGGCGCGTCGGCACCATCTGGCAGTGCGTTGCGGACGCGGTCAAGTTTATCACGTATGTCGCTGGTCGCATCGTTCAGGTTGATGTCATAGCCAAATTCGAGTGTAAGCCGGCTCGAGCCCTCGCTCGACGTCGATGTCAGGGTTTTAAGCCCGCTGACATTTATCAGCGCGCTTTCCAGCGTCGTCGTTACCGATTTTTCTACCGATTCCGGACTCGCCCCCGGATAGCTAGTACTTATGGATAGAACCGGGCGCTCTATGCTCGGCATCAGGTCGAGGGCGATGTTCGACACCGTATAGAGGCCGACAACCATGATCAGTGAGAATACTATGGCAACCAGTACCGGTCTGCCGACGACCTTGTTGGCAATGCTCATGGGTTGGCCCCGCTGCTTGCGACGATTTTTACCGTTGCGCCGTCTGTCAGCACAGAAGCGCCTTCAACGACCACGATATCGCCTTCCTTCAGGCCTGCCTTGACCTCGACCACCCCATCGACCGTCACTCCAAGATCGACCTTGCGTTTTGAGACCTTGTTGTCGGCACCGACTACGAACGCATAATCGCCGGTGGAGTCGCTCTGGATGGCGTTCTCCGGCACCGTAATCCTGTCCTGGTAGGCTGTGGTGTTCAGCCGTATCTTGGCGAACATGCCCGCGTTGATGCGTGGATCGGCCAGATCGAATGACAACCTGATTTCCTTGGTACGGGATGTTGAATCGACGACAGGAGAGACTCGCGTCACTGTCGCGGCAAAGGTCATGCCCGGATATGCCTCCAGTGATATGGCTGCCTTGAGCCCCGTCTTGAGGACGCCGACATAGCGCTCCGGAATCCTGGCACTGGCCTGCAAGCCTGTTGAGTCGAGTACGCCTATCCTGGCTACCACTGAGGTTGTGCTTACCTTTGATCCGACCGACGCAGGCAGTGATGTGATGGTGCCGGAAATCGGAGCGTTTACAGGATTGACCGTATAGGTGCTTCCAGGGGTGCTGGGATCAATTTCGGCCAGCAATTGTCCGGCCTCAACCCTGGCGCCCAGCAGTACCTTGATCGACACGAGTTTGCCCGCGACGTATGGATTGACGTCAACCGTGGAGTCGACGACGATATCACCATTTGTCTCAATGTAGTCCTGGATGGTGCCGCGGGTGATTGGGGCTGTCCTGACGGAAAAAGTTGATGTGGCACCGGCGCGGGCAGGGCGCTTGCCAGCGGTGGCAGCGGCTCCGCCGGAGGAACCTGCTGGCGCGCCGCCTGTGGCCCTGCCCGTGGAGCTTGTCCCCGTCTGAGGTGCCCTGCCCGCGGCCGCAGGTTTCGATGCGCTGGGTATCAGGAGTATGGCGGCTATTGCTATACCAAAGATGATGATGATGACGATGTTGCGTTTTTTCACGGTTACCTCCCGAGTGTCCCGAAGGGGACTCCCAATGCGTATTCCAGATCAAGAGCCGCCGATATCAGCGTATTCAGTTGCGACAGAACCTGCATGCGTGCTGACTGTAGATTGTCCTGCGCGTTCTGCAGGCTCAGAACATCCCGCGTTCCGAATCGATACGCTTCCTCGGTCAGCGCGTAGGTGCGTTCTGCGAGTGTGGCATTGAGCCGAAGTGCCTTGAGCGAACTTCTGGCCTGATCGATGCGCCTGACAAGCGAACGGACCTGGAGGTCGGCGCTGGTTCTGGCTTCCGCCAGCGATATTTCAAGAGTGGCGACAGAATCGGCCGCGGCCGCCGCTGATTGATGCTCCTGAGACCATGGCAGCATCTTGTCCAGCGGAAAGGTCGCCGTGGCCGACAGCGAGCCGGCATCCTTCCAGGTAGCGGCATTGTCTGAAGACGTTGGCCTGTATGAGAGCGCAAGCGATATTGCCGGCGAGTACATGCTCCTCTGCGCGGCCGCCTCTCTGGCTCTGGCAAGATTCAGCGACATCTGCAGGGCAGTAATGGTTGGTGATGAGCCCAACAGGGCGGTGAGGTCCGCCAGCGCCGGCGTACTGGCATTCTCGGCGGCCAATGGCGTGGCAGAATCGAGCGTGCCTGTCAGCGCTGGCACTCGAGCCTGATCCATGCCCAGCAACTGCCTGAAATCCGCCAGCTGGTTTTCGTAGGTTACCTGAGCGCTGTCCAGCGTCGGCTTGAGCTTCTCAAGGGCAACGAGCGCGGTCAGCGAGTCCAACTCAGGTGCCAATCCGGCCTTGCGCCGCGCTTCGGTCTGGTCGTAATTCTTCTGGGCTGTATCCACGCTTTTCTGCAATACGCCTATGTTTTCGCGCGCTATAAGCAGCGAGTAGTATGCCTTGCGCACCGATAGCTCAACCGTTCGCCTGGAAGTCTGGTATGACAACTGCGCCTGGTCATAGAGCACCTTGTCTACCTGCATCGTGCCTATGACCGCGGTCGTCAATGTCAGCGCCGTGCTCACCGAGCCATTTATTGTAATGGTGCTCGTCGTGCTGCCAGTGCCCGGCACATTGGGCCGCGATGCCCCGGCGCCGAGCGACAGTCCCGGTATCAGACCGCCCCAGGAGAGGTCCATCGCGCGTTGCGCCGCGCGCACCGCGATTTCCGATTGTCGCAGCCCGGCGTTGTTGTCCAAAGCCAATTGTACGGCATCGTCCACGCCAAGCGTATCCTCTGCCCACGCCGTGCCATGAGCTACCAGCAATGCCGAAAGAATGGAAAGCAGTGCAAACATTCGTCTCATTCGTGTAGTCTCCAGACGAGTCAGTATAGCGCACCAGTATACTATGGGTGCTTCGTGGTGATTGCCTATTGATGCCCGATGAATCTTTGATAATTTCCTGTTATAAGCGCAGGTCATGCCGATCCAACGCGTTGCCTGTGCCGCCAGCCGCGCATATACTCCCCACTATGATGTATCCCGGGAGCGTGCCCACGAGATGAAGGCCAAGGTTCTTATTATTGAAGATGTCGCCGAATTGTCGGACCTGGTCGCGCTGTATCTGTCAAAAGAGGGCATGGAAATCAGGCAGGCCGAGAGTGGAGAAGCCGCCTTGGCTATCATCGATGGCCAGAATGGCCAGGGTTATGCTCCCGACATAATCATTCTGGACATAAACTTGCCTGGTATGGATGGTTTTGAATTCCTGAACCGGTACCGCAAGACTGGCGCTAGCCCCGTGCTCATCGTATCCGCCAGGGATGCGGATGAGGACATAATCGCCGGGCTTGGCTACGGCGCCGACGAATTCGTGACCAAGCCTTTTTCTCCGCGCGTCCTGGTTGCCAGGGTGCGTGCCATGCTGCGCAGAAACCAGGATGCGTCGCTGCCCAAGGGGCCATCGACCGTGGTGTTTGGGCGGTTCACCCTCGATGGCGAAGCCTGCATACTCAGGCGGGAAGGCGAACGGATTGCGCTGTCAGCCAAGGAATTTGCCGTCCTCATGTTCATGGTCACGCACGCGGGCAAACCGCTTGGCCCCGAGACCATATACCAGTCGGTGTGGAATACCGCCTATGGTGACATGACGGCCGTCGCGGTCTATATACAGCGTCTGCGCCGCAAGCTGGAAGACGATCCAGCGGAGCCGCGATACATAGAGACAGTCTATGGCATGGGGTACCGTTTCGTACTCGATCCTGACAAGGCGACAAAGCCATGAAGATACGGACACAGTTCTATATTCTGGCGGCGGGCATCATCGTTGTGCCGCTTCTTATATTCTCCGGCCTGTACGCCCTGCAGAAGAGCCATGAGTCGGTCGCCATCAAGATTCCTGGTTATGACGAAGTCGCCAGCATAGCCGGCGGTTCCATAGACAGAAAATCCTGGGAGCGACTATCCAGTTTCATAGCCCACAGGCCATCGACTATGGAATTCACGGTGCTGGATATAGACCGCCGTATCATCTTCTCGACCATAGCGGAACACGTATCGGGCACGAAGATGTCAGATGAAGCCTTGCTCGCCTATATCAGGCAGACCAGCGGCGCTTACCTCTACCAGCTCGACTCGCCGGTCCGGGTCGGTGAAGGCGGCTTTCTTGTGCTGACGCGCATCCAGCGCGGCAATCACCACCTGATGGAGCCGTACGAGCGAATCTTTGCCACGCTGATCGTGCTGTTCGGCGTGCTGTTCGTATTTTCGGCCGTGATGTCAGTGTTGATAGCGCGATCGATGACCGAGTCGGTTCGCTTGCTCGATGGAGCCACGAGGCGGATAGCTGCGGGCGAGTTTGACCGCAGCATCGAGGTAAAAGGAAGCAACGAAATCACCTCGCTGGCAGCATCGCTCAATTCCATGCGGCTTGCCCTCAAAGACGACCAGGCGCGCCGATCGCGGTTCATCATGGGCGTGACGCACGATCTGAAGACTCCGCTAGCTCTTATCAAGGGGTACGCGGAAGCGATAGGTGACGGCATGGCTGACAGTGACGAGGCGCGGGACAGGTATGTCGATGTCATAGCGACCAAGGTCGATCAGCTCGCCGGCATGATCGATGACCTGATAGAGTTCGTGCGGGTCGATACGGGCGAATGGAGACGCAGGCTGCAGGTTGTTCCGCTCGCTCCGTTTTTGCGAGGGCTATGCCGAAGGGTCGAGGCTGACGCAATGCTGTTGAGGCGGCGTGCCGAGTGTTCTATAGATATAGGCGACAAAGTCACTGTAGCGTTTGATGAACGTCTGGTGGCTCGCGCCCTCGAGAACATAGTCAACAACGCGCTGCGGTATACGGCCGAGGGGGGCCTCGTGCGGATCGATGCGCGAGTCGATGCGGGCACGGTCATCATCGAGATTTCCGACAACGGCCCCGGCATCGAAGCATCCGATATGCCTAATATCTTCGATCCATTCTACCGCGGCAGCGCATCGCGCAGGGAACAGGGAATGGGTCTTGGACTCGCGGTGGTCAAGGGCATAATCGATTCCCATGGCTGGAACATAGCCGTTCAATCCGAGCCTGGCGCAGGCAGCCAATTCATCATTACGATCCCGCCGATCTGAATCCCGCGCCCCACGAATGGTCGACGAGCCGCACTTGCCACCCGTGACGACTATCGCTACGATGCTTCATGGCGATACACCCGTCGTCCTGGAGGATGCAGCATGTACTTCAATGAACTGGTGGCTTCGTATGATCGCGAACGCCGCGAGCGGGACATCTTCCACGATCTCATGCGATACCGGGTGCGCGAAATTCTGCTTGTCGCCAGCCTCTATGATTCATTCGTCCTGGAGAGCGACGGCGCCTTGTCGGAGCAGATATACGGAGAGTTTTTCAAGCTCAACCTGACAACAGCTCCCCGCGTCTCCTGCGCGTATACTCCCGAATCGGCTATGGAGATGTATGGAGCCGGTACCTATGACATGGTCATCCTGATGGCCGGCCTTGATTTTGACGCCCCGCTTGCACTTGCCAGAAGGATGAAATCCCTGTGGCCTGATGTGCCAATCCTGCTTCTGGCCATGAACAACTCCAGCCTCGTCGGCCTCAATGCCGACAACCGCTCGTGCCTGGACGTCATAGACCGGGTCTTTGTCTGGAACGGCTACTCGAAGCTCTTTGTTGGAATGATCAAGTATGTCGAGGATCTGCGCAATGTCGACAACGACACCCGCGTCGGCATGGTCCGCATTGTGCTGCTGATCGAGGATTCGGTTCGGTACTATTCCCGCTATCTGCCGCTTCTGTACTCGGTCGTGATGAAGCAGACCCAGCAGCTTGTCGAAGAGGAACGGGTTGTCGAGACGTACAAGATCCTGCGCATGCGCGGGCGGCCCAAGATCCTTCTGGCCACCAGCTATGACGAGGCGGCCGCACTTTTTGATCGATATGAGCCATACATCCTGACCGTGATCTCCGATGTTCGGTACATCAAGGATGGCGTGGAGGATCCGGAGGCAGGGTTTCATTTCCTGGCCATGACCAAGGAGAGAAAACCTGATCTTCCGGTGCTTATCCAGTCGAGCGAGCCAGAGAACCGCGACAAGGCATACGCGCTGGGCGCCTCGTTCGCCGACAAGAATTCCAACACGCTGGCGAGGGAGCTCGGTTCATTCTTTCAGTCGGAGCTTGGCTTTGGTCCATTCGTCTTCAGGAACCCACAAGGCATAGAGATTTCACGCGCCCGCAACATGGATGAGTTTGAATCGCTGTTGCGTTCCATCACGCCTGAGAGCCTGCTGTACCACGCGGAACGCAACCATTTCTCGGCATGGCTGATGGCTCGCGGAGAGGTGCGGTTTGCCCGTATAATCCGAAATTATATGCCGGAGGATTTTGCAGGGCCCTCCGAACTCCGGGACTTCATATGCAGGGCCCTGGATGACCTGCGGCGTGGAAAGTCGCGCGGTGTGATTCCCGCTGTCGGGGTGATATCGGGAGATCAGGGGCTGGCGCGTCTCGGCGGTGGCTCCGTGGGCGGCAAGGGCCGCGGTCTTGCCTTCATCAAGAGCCTGATAGACAACCTCGCCTTTCCAAAAACGCAGAATGGCATGGATATACGGCTGCCCTATACTGCCTTCATCGGCATCGATGAGTTCGAGCGCTTCATGGATCAGCACGGTCTGTGGGGCTTCGCGTGGTACGCCGCGCCTGAAACCGATGTCAGGCGGGCCTTTCTATCGCGGCCGCTCGACCCGGAACTGGTAGGCCGCCTGCGTTCATTCCTCGCTACGACCGACAAACCGCTTGCGGTGCGCTCGTCGGGCCTCTTCGAGGACATGCTGATGGTACCGTTCTCCGGTGTCTACGACACGTTCCTGATACCAAACGCCGATCCCGACCCGGAGAGAAGGCTGGCTGAGCTGTGCGACGCCATCCGCCTGATCTATGCGAGCCTGTATTCCGAATCAGCGCGAACATATTTCGAGGCGGCGGCCTACAAGATAGAGGAAGAGCGCATGGCCATCGTGGTGCAGGAGCTCGTAGGGCGGCGACGTGGCCGCTGGTACTATCCGCTGATAGCTGGAACGGCCCAGTCATATAATTATTATCCGATATCGTACCTGAAACCCGATGATGGTTTGTGTGTCGCCGCTCTTGGACTCGGACCATACGTTGTGGAAGGAGGATCGGCGCATCGCTTCTCGCCGCGCTACCCCAAGCTCGATGTGGTGGCGCCGGGCCGCAGCATCAGCGGCACCCAGCGCTGGTTCTATGCCCTCGACATGGAGCGCATCGATTTCGACCTCTCGGCCGGCGAAGAGGCGACCCTGGCCAAGCTTGAGCTGTCCGAAGGCGAGCTCGATCCTGGTTTCCAGCTGGTCGCGAGCACCTGGAGCATAGAGGACGACCGCCTCGAGCCTGGAACATCGGCGCGCGGGCCGCGCATCATAGACTTCGCTCCCGTCCTCAAGTATGACGCCTTTCCGTTCGCCGCTGTTGTCGACGCCGTTCTGGAGGTTGGCACCAGGAGCATGGGGTTGCCTGTGGAGATAGAGTACGCGGTCAGTGAGGATGGAGCCGGGGGGGCTGCCGTCTTCTACATATTGCAGATCAAGCCGCTGATTCAGCACGCCGATCATGTGGCCATCGATATTGGTGGTGTTGATCCCGATGAGTGCCTGATAGTATCGGAGCGCAGCATGGGCAACGGCCGCGATGATACCATAAGCGACATCGTGTGGGTCGATCCGGACCGCTTCGATCGCGGCCAGACCGAGGCGATAGCCGCGGAGATCGGTTCGATCGACAAGGAGCTCAAATTGCTGGGCCGCCGATACATCCTGATCGGTCCCGGGCGCTGGGGCACCCGTGATCATTGGCTGGGCGTACCGGTGTCGTTTTCCCAGATTTCGAGCGCCCGCATGATTGTGGAGGCCGATCTGCCCGGGTTCAGCGTCGAATCATCTCTGGGCAGCCATTTCTTTCATAATGTCACCAGCATGAACATCGGGTATCTGACAGTACCGGCCGGCTCGTTGACATCCCGCGTGGATTGGGACTGGCTGGCCACGCTGGCAGCTGAACAACGCATGGCGCATTGCGTATGGGCGCATCTGGACACGCCATTGAGCATCATGATGGATGGCCGCAAGAGTTCGGCCATAGTCAAGAAGCGTTCCGATGCTCCTGGCGCCGGAACTGACAGCACACATTGCTGAACCTGTTTCCGGCGCATGTGACGCTGGCCAGGCTCAGCGCGCATAATTGACCACCAGCAACCTTTTCGCCACAATGGCGCTATTATTGAGCACTCGGAGCATATATGGACGTACGATCCCTCATAAAGAGTCTGCACCCGCTCGAGGTACGAATTCTTCTGCATTATCAGCCGGGAGAACCAATCGAATCATCCCGATTGGCCAAGGACCTGGGTTATGTCGAGGGCCAGGCGAATCAGGCCCAGGCATGGCTCATCGCCAAAGGCCTCGCTGCAGAGACCGGGCGGACGTCCCAGTCCGTCTTCGAACTGACCCCGCTGGGGCGCGCGTGGCTCGAGACAGGGTCGCCTGAGGATCGGATGATCGCCCGGCTGCAGGCTCATGGTCCATCGGCCATGCCAGCGCTGTGCCAGGCCATCGGCATGGAGCAAAAGGATGCCGGTTCGGCTTTTGGGCGACTATCCAGGGAAGGTGTCCTGGCGATGACTCCTGAAAAGCTTGTTGCGCTGGTCGACGCGTCCAAGTCCAGGCGGACCGCTGCGCTCAGGACCCTGCTGGCCAAGGCCGCCGCGACCGAAGGCGGTCTGCTTGCGGAGCCTGCGCTCGACACCGCTGAATCCACCCTTATGGACGAAATTGCCAGGAAGCGCGGCTCCGGCGACGCGCCATTCCGTGCCGCCGAGCGCGAGACGGTTACCTGGGCCCTGACGCCGGAGGCTGCCGAGGCCGCCGCCATACTGCGCGAGCAGGGAATATCAGGCGATGAGCTGGGCGCGGTCACCCAGTCCATGCTCGAGACGGGCTCATGGAAGGACGCGACATTCCGTTCGTATAACATCCAGAGCAGGCCAGCCCGGCTTATTCCGGGCAGGCGCAACCCGTACGTGCAATTCCTGGAGAGTGTCAAGGACAAGCTGGTGTCACTCGGATTCGAGGAATTCGATGGCGGCCTTGTCGAGACCGAATTCTGGAACGGCGATGCCCTCTTCATGCCGCAATTCCATTCGGCTCGTGACATACATGATGTTTACTATCTGGCCAATCCTATCAAGGCACAATCGATAGAAGAGCCATTCCAGTCCCGAGTCGCTTCGACCCATGAGAATGGTGGCTCTACCGGCTCGCGCGGCTGGCGCTATGGCTTCGACCGCGAGTTTACGAAGAGATTGGTACTGCGCAGTCAGGGAACGGTGCTGTCGGCCAGGAAATTGCCGACAGCGTCGGTGCCCGGAAAGTACTTTGGCATAGCGCGCTGCTTCCGCTACGACAAGGTTGACGCGACTCACTTGTCCGATTTCTACCAGACCGAGGGCATCGTGCTCGGAGAGGATGTGAACCTCAGGACGCTGCTTGGCTTCCTCGAGATGTTCGCGGTAGAGGTCGCGGGAGCCAAAGAGGTCAAGTACGTTCCAGGATATTTCCCGTTCACCGAACCGTCGGTAGAGGTCCACATCAAGCATCCCGTACTCGGGTGGTTCGAACTGGGTGGGGCAGGCATCTTCAGGCCGGAAGTCACTGAACCGCTGGGCGTGAGTGTGCCGGTTCTGGCATGGGGAATTGGTATCGATCGCATGGCTTTGATGGCGCTCGGGCTCAACGACCTGCGCGAGCTGTTCAGTTATGATATCGAGAATGTGCGCCTGCGCCGAGCGCTGGTCAAATAGCGTCATCGGTCCTGTAGTCCATTGAACGCATGGTATGGAGAATTGAATGCCCAAGATAGAAGTGAACGAAAACCTGTTCTTTGAGCTTGTCGGCAGGCGCATGGACGCCGCGGAACTTGAAAGCGCGCTGACGACGGCCAAGGCGGAGCTCGATGGCTGGGATATGGTTCGTGCCGCGGACTCCGCAGGCGGTGCCGCCGGGACTCCGATTCCCGCGGATGAACGCGTCATCAAGATCGAGCTCAACGATACCAACCGTCCTGATCTGTGGTCCACGGCCGGAATCGCCAGGCAACTGCGCATCCGCGATGGCAACCCCATCCCGTCGTACCCATTCTTCTCCCGTGACGGCGATGCGCGCCCATCGGAATACCGGGTGGTTGTCGATGGTTCGATTCAGAAGGTGCGCCCCTTCATCGCGGCATTCGTCATATCCGGCAAGGCAATCAGTGACGCCATGCTCCGCGATGCCATCCAGACGCAGGAGAAGCTGTGCTCCAATTTCGGCCGCAAGCGCCGCAGCGTATCAATGGGTATGTACCGCATCGAGCTGATCAAGTGGCCCGTAGCCTACAAGGCCGTCGATCCTGACGCCGTCAGCTTCGTCCCGCTGCAGATGCAGGAGAAGATGACGCTGCGCCGCATCGTGGCGGAGCATCCCAAGGGCAAGGAATACGGGCACATCATAGCTGGTGGAGACATGTATCCAATTTTGATGGGAGCCGATGGTGGCGTCCTGTCTATGGCACCCGTCATCAACAGCGCGGACATAGGCGCCGTGCAGGTCGGCGATCGCGACCTCCTGGTCGAATTTACCGGAACAGACATGCCCGCGGTCTGCCTGTCTGCCAACATAGTCGCCTGTGATTTCGCGGATGCCGGTTATGATATCAAGCCCTTGCGGGTTGATTATGCCTTTGACACGCCATTGGGCCGCTCGGTGACCTTCCCGTACTATTTCCAGACCGCAGGCTCGGTCGATTCGGGACGAATTTCAAAGCTGCTCGGCGACAGCATAGGGCCGGAAAAGGCCGTAGAGGCGCTCGCCGTCATGGGCGTTCGCGCGGAGGCTCACGGGCAGCATATCCGCGCCTGGCCACCCGAATATCGTGACGATTTCATACACGCTGTCGATCTGGTCGAAGATGTGATGATAGGCCGGGGCATGGCCAGCTTCAAGCCGGAGCGCCCGCGCGATTTTACCATTGGCCGATTGTCTCCTATCGAGTCATTCTCCAGAAAGGCCAAGGATCTGATGGTCGGACTGGGATACCAGGAGATGATCTACAACTACCTCGGTTCGGGCAAGGACTATATCGAACGCATGAACATATCGCCTGATAATGTCATCAGGATATCCAATCCGATGACAGAGAATTTCGAGTACGTGCGTCCGTCCATACTCCCTGGGTTGCTGCAGTCCGAGGCCGTCTCCAGCAAGGCGCCATACGCCCACCGGATTTTCGAGATAGGCAAGGTCGCCTTTCTTGATGCTTCCCAGAATTATGGCACGTCGACCAGACAAAGGCTCGGATTCCTGTGCTCGCACCAGGCGGCTGACTACAACGAATTGGCCGGCGTCGTATCGGCGCTCCTGTACTATCTTGGTGAGGAGTATTCGGTTGTCGATTCGGAAGACCCGCGGTTCCTGCCTGGCCGTCAGGCCGAGGTGGTAATCCATGGCAGCCCGATAGGCGTGTTTGGCGAGATGCACCCCGCAGTGCTGGAACGATGGGGCATCACCATGCCATGCGCCGCATGCGAACTTGATCTGGAGGCGTTCTTCCGATGAACATCGGCGCCGCAGCGCTTGCTGTCCGATTCGGGGTGATGGCGGTGACGACATTCCTGGCAATCATTGTCTGGTCCCGAATACGGGACCTTGCCTGGATGCTTATTGTCGTCGGCATCATCGCCGGTTACGCCGACATTCTGTATTCGCTCCTGGTCGTGTATGGCCTCGTTCCCGACGCAGCGCGTTCGGCCGGAGCCGCGGGACTTTTGGCCTATGTCTTTCCAAATGTGCCGTGGCTGTTCTTCTCGCTCGCCTTCATTGTGATGATTCGGAGGCGTCGGCCTCGAGGATAGCAACCGGTCATTCTGCCAACGGCTTCTGCGCGCTGCAAGCGGTGGTGCGCACACTGCCGTATTGCCAGCGGGGGTGGCGGATGATCGTGTATGCGTTCGAGCCGGTCGGTTTTGAGGGGGAGCTCGTCACCGTCGAGGTTGATCTGCGACGGGGCATTCCCAGTGTCGATCTGGTCGGGCTTCCCGATGGCGCCATCAAGGAGGCGAGGGAACGAATCCGTGCCGCGATCAGGAACTCTGGATTCGAATTTCCCTTGGATCGACTGCTGATCAGCCTCGCTCCCGCGGGTATCAGAAAGGCCGGCGCGTCGTTTGACCTCGCGATGGCACTGGCGATTCTCGCTGCCTCCAACCAAATACCGGATCCCGGCTTCCCGATACTCGCTCTAGGTGAGCTTGAGCTGTCGGGCCGCATACGACCTGTTTCTGGCGTCTTGCCAGCAGTAGCCGCCGGCATCAAGGCTGGTATCAGCCACTTCGTCGTACCTCGAAAGAACATACAGGAGGCTCGGACTCTGGCCTCCGGTGAGGCCTTCGCCATTGATGTACTGTCCGATGCGAACCGGCTTACCGCGCTTCTGCGTGGAGACCCGGGTAATGGCGACAGGCTCCTTGATTGCGATCAGTCTGCCATTGAAAGCGCCGGGCAATGCTCCAGTCTCATCGATGCTGAGGACATGGCCGACATCAGGGGGCAGCCCGGGTTGAGAAGGGCCATGGAGGTGGCAGCCGCCGGTGGGCACCACCTGTTGCTCTTCGGGCCCCCAGGCGTTGGCAAGACCATGGCCGCCAGGCGACTCGTCGGCTTGCTGCCTGATCTTGATGGGGATGATGCCATCACGGCCACCATGCTGCATTCACTCGCCGGTGAATTGCCCGAATTGTCTGGATTGCTGCACAGGCCGCCATTTCGAGCCCCGCACCATGGGGCGTCCGCGGAAGGCATTGTCGGAGGAGGGAAGTCCAGGAAACCCGGTGAGATAAGCCTGGCCCATGGTGGTGTCCTGTTGCTCGACGAAGCCCCGGAATTCAGATCCGATGTGCTGCAATCATTGCGTGAACCTCTGGAAGACGGCCGAATATCGATTGCGCGGGCTGATCGCGTCACATCATATCCATCCCGATTCCTGTTGGTCCTCGCGTGCAATCCATGTCCGTGCGGCAACCTGGGGCGGCAGGGAGCAGTCTGCCTTTGCTCGCGCGATGAGATAAGGCACTACTGGAAGCGATTGGGTGGGCCTTTGCTGGACAGGATCGACATCCGCGTACCGGTCCGGCCATCAAGCCCAGGCGAGCTTGCCTCCGGCCCCGGTGAATCGAGCGCTGCCATTCGGCAACGCATACTGACGGCACGTCACATGCAGGCAGAGCGCTATTCGGGTAGACCCTATCGTCTGAATGGGAGGCTTCCGGCCAATGGCATCGATGCATACTGCGTCATGAGCACCGAGGCTCGAAGCGTCTTCGTCATGAAAGCCGAGCGCTCTGGGTACTCATCGCGGGCATGTCATTCGGCCCTGCGGGTGGCCAGAACCATCGCCGATCTGGCTGGATCAACGCAATTGACCGAAGCGCATATCGATGAAGCCTTCGATCTCAGGCGATATGGTGCCGAGGATGTATTCTGGCTTATTCCATGAAGCGGCACGCTGGAAATCCTTGACATGTCCGGGGGCTATAAGTATACTCATTAGGCAATACGAACAGATTTATATTTGATTGCGATAGTCTTTGCTATAGCCTCGGATTGTTTAATATTCATACACAATCAATGAGCATAGGATTGTCGGTTTTGTTCGCGTCCATGACGTGGGCAGATTTTCTGCGCTTCCTGATTGGACTTTTTTCTGCTCTTGAGGCAGGCGCTTGACACGAATGTATGAAAGGCGCTATAAAGTGCGCCGCGCCGAAAGGCGGGAATAGAGCCGACCTTGGCACGCAAGTTGCTGGCAGAAGGTCAGGCGGGGATCATTAACAGGCATAAGGGATGGGAGAAGCAGG
>DATKVB010000022.1:0-197149 GCA_035530295.1 bacterium
GGCCGTTCCTGTCCAAGGTGCGGCTAAATACTGAAAGCAGAAAGATATGGCTCAAGACATCCACAACACCGCTGAAGGTGGGACCCACCTTTGTCCCTGCGTATGCACGGCTGGAATGATCACAAGGTTCGAGGAACTATATCAACTATTCAGTTCTTTGCTGCGATGGGCGGCGGCGTCGACAGCGTCCATCACTATGGCGCGGAATGCCTTGCGCTCCAGGCTATGAATACCCGCCATGGTCGTGCCGGCGGGAGATGCGACTATGTCCTTGAGCTCGCCGGGATGTTTGGCCGACTCGAGTATGATCTTTGCGGCGCCCATCACCGTCTGCGCGGCGAACTCGTAGGCCTGGACTCGATCCATGCCGTTGAGTACGGCGCCATCGGCCATCGATTCGATAAAGAGAAAGGCAAACGCCGGCCCTGATCCGGACAGCGCGGTCACCGTATCAAAGAGCCGCTCCTCGACGATGCGCGCGCGGCCGACGGTAGAAAAGAGGGCGAGCAGAGCGTCGGTATGGGCTGCGGGCACCGATTCGTCGGCGCACAAGGCGGTCATGCCCAAGCCGACTGACAGCGGCAGATTGGGCATGATACGGACGATAGCAGGAGGCGCAGCGAAGTGCGATTTGATCGAGGCTATCGTAATGCCAGCAGCCATCGATATGACCACCGCATCGTCACGCACGCTGAGGCATGCCTCGGACAGCACCCTTGCAACGGCGTGAGGCTTGACCGCGACAAAGAGCCAGTCAGAGCGGGTGGCCAGTTCCTTGATGCTTGTGGCAACATGGAGGGGGTACCGGGCAGCCAGGGCCTCCGACCGTGATTCAGTACGGTTCCACACCCATAGCTCGTCGTCCCTCAGGGCTGGCCCAAGAGCACCCAGCATGATGTCGACAATCTTGCCGGCGCCTATGAATCCAATCGTTCTACCCATGGTTCAACTTCCTTGTACAGAGGTCTGCTTCATGTCTATCGCCTCTACGGCGCATGCGGCGAGGAAGAACCTGAAGCCTCCGTGCTGTGCCAGATCTTCGTCGAGTGCCGCCTCGGCAAGTACGGCCGTAGCTCCGGCATCCAGATCCCATGATCCGCTGATGGCCCGCGCGACGACGGCTCCACCTGTGCCGCTCTGCACAAAGTCCGAAAGCGATGATTTGAACGCCGCGAGCTTTTCCACGTTCCAGCCCGCCGGCGGTGTGGTGTCATCCAGAGTCTCAAGCAGTGTGCCCATTGCTTCCACAGGGTCTGTCGCATAGGTGGAATACAGCGCGTAGAATCCACGTAGCCCGCCCAATATTCCGGTCAGGGCAAGCACTATTTCGTCAAACGAATAGGCCGGCGGGTTCTTTCTCTTGAGCACGCTGACGAGCGATGGGACCGATGAGGGCTGCCCGAACAGCTCTATCGCCGACGCGGCACTGATCATCAACCGCGGGTTGTCGGTGGTCTCGACCAACGCCTCGATGGCTGCCAGGCTCTGTGTGTCATTCATCTCGGCAAGCGCGGTGACGGCAGCGCCGCACAGCATGTAATCGTCGGCTGACAGGGCACCGCGTAGCGCTGGCAGGGCCTCGGCCCAGTGACGCTTGCCCAGGATGCGCGCGGCGACATACGCTGTAGTATAGGGATTGCGCTTGATCTCGTCGGCAATCGCCGCCAGCGCCTTGTTGGAGAGCCTGTCCAGGTTCTCGAGCGCCCGGAGCGCCTCGACCCGCACATCGAATCGCGGGCTATTGAGGTAAGGCAGCAGCTCGCGCTCGGCTACCGCGGCTCCATAGGTGCCGAGCTCGCGGATTATCCTGGTCTCGTCGGCCGGCGACCCGCTCTTCTCCAGCCGTTCGAGGAGGCCGATAGCCTTGAGATCACGCATCGAGAACAGCACGCCCAGGGATTGCCGCACAGACGCCGATCCAGGTGCGGTGAGCCGCGTCGCTCCGACGACGACAGATACCGTAACCGCCAGAGCGGCCATGTAGAGCAGCCTGTATGAGTCCACCAGCGGCACGCCGGCTACCGACAGCGTATCGAGGAATACGCCACCCGCCGCTGAACCAAGGGCGCCGCCAAGGCCATAGACCACATAGTATATTACAGCGAGATCCACCATCTGCGCTGGTTTGACTATCGAGAAGAAGTATGTCTGGCCGGCGTTCTCTTCGCCGGCTATGCCAAGGCCTACAATGAAGTTGAGCGCGGAGAGAAAGGCCATTGTCATAACCGTAGACTCGAAGCGGGGGCTGAGCGCGGCCGGAATCATGGCAAGTGCGGCGACTGTGGTGAACACCACGTACAGCGGCTTGGCGCCAAGCCTGTCCATCAGCTTGCGTGACAGATAACCCACCGCGACGCTGCCAAGATTGAAGGCCACGTAGTACAGCATCACGAGCCCGTCGCTTTGTTCATACAGCACGCGCGCGTGGGTCACGATGAAGGTGCGGGCGGTGCCGGCAGAGAACGACAGGGGTGCGAAGACGAATACAAAGCGCCTGAGTCTCGGGTCAGCCCACGCCTCCCTGACAGTCTGCATGAATGATGAGCCGGCGGGAGGGCGGTAGGCTTCCGGCTCGGGTAATCCCAGGAGGATAGTGGATGCGATCATGCCGGTCAGCACACCCGCGCCGAGCAGCGCTCCAAACAGAAGATTGCCTGTCCATATGCCAAGCACCACCATCGTTGCGGCGCTCGTCGCTATGGCCGTCATGCTGTTGGCGATCTGGACATTTGACAGAAAGGCGCCGCGGTCACGCTCGCCTGCCATCATGCCCAGAACGGGATTGTTGCCGATGAGGCCGACACCACGCCATACATTGAACAGGAGGCTCCCGACGAGCAGTAGCACCAGCCCCCAGCCAGGGTAGCCAGCGCGTGCCAGGAGTGGAGCGGCGAGTGCCGGTATCATTCCCCAGTAGCGGAACATCCATGACCAGCCAAACACGCCGACGATGCGGCGGCCCTGGATGGCCCTCCTGCCCAGAGGCATGAAGAAGTAGGTGATGAAGTTGAGTGCGCCAAGGAGCCCTATGTAGGTACCCGACGCACCCATATTCAACGCGAACAGTGTCGGTATGTTTCCCGACAGCAACATAAAGGATATTGAATTGAGCACGTTGAAGGCCAGAAAGCGTGATCGGTATCGCTCGATCCTGCTCTTGGGCCGTACCAGCGTGATTGACTTTGCTGTTTTCAATCGAGTGGCGGATCCATCACCCTGGCTGTGGGAGTATTGACGACGGCCTTGCGCTTCCATCGCCCTCCCAGATAGTACCAGGTAGAGAATGTGGCGCCCATCAACCATCCAGCGGGCATGCTCCACCATATACCGGCAGAGCCCATGCCCAGCGTCCCGGTGAAGAATATGGCGCATGGTATGCGCACGACCCAGAGCGCCAGTATCGTGTTGATCATAGGTATGAACGCATCACCGGCGCCGCGCATGACGCCGTTGTTTATGAACATGGTCGAGAAGAGCACATAGGTGGCGCCGACTATTGCCAGGTATCGAGCACCTATCGATATCACCTCGGCATCGGGCGTGAACAGGCTCATCAAGCCGGAGCCAAAGATGAGCATGGCGGCACCGGCGACCAGCGATATGACACTGCCGACTATCAGTGCCGAGAGGTGGCCGCGCTTGACCCGTTCCGTCTTGCCAGCTCCCATGTTCTGGCCGGTGAATGTCGAAATTGCCTGGCTCAGGTTCATCGCGGGCATCGAGGCGAAGGTGTCCAGCCTGGAGGCCGCCGCGAATGCGGCTATCGTCGAAGTTCCAAACCCGTTGACTATTCGACTCAGGGCCATCATGCCTACAGACACCATCACTTGCTGGACGCCGGTCGGCAGCCCTATCTCCAGGCTTTTCTTGAAGATGGCGCTATCGAACACAAGTTTCTTGATGTCGAGGCTTACCAGCTTGTTGCGCGTGTCCAGATATACGAGTCCACCAATGAACGATGCCGCCTGTGATATGATGGTCGCCCACGCAGCGCCGGAGACGCCCCAGTGAAAGGCTACGACAAAGACCAGATCGAGCACGACATTGAGCAGACTGGCCGCTATCAGGATGTACAGCGGGGTCTTTGAATCCCCGAGGCCGCGCAGAATGGCCGATATGGCATTGTAGCCAAAGGTTGCCAGCAAGCCGGCAAAGATGATGCGCAGGTAGGCTGAAGCCTCGGGGAACACGTCGGCGGGTACCTTCAGCAGCATCAGTATCATCGGCGTGGAGACGACTCCTATGACGGTCATGACCAGGCCAGCCCAGAAGAGGGTAATGTATCCGGTGTCTATGGTTGCCCGGACCTTCTCATAATTCCTGGCTCCATAGAATTGCGCGACAAGCACCATGGTACCCATGGTCAGACCCATGACCAGGGATATCATCAGGAATATGATCGGGAACGATATACCAACGGCGGCGAGCGCAGTGGTACCAACGAAATTGCCAACCACGATGCTGTCCACCATATTATAGAATTGCTGGAAGATGTTGCCTATCAGCATCGGGATTGCGAAGGTGATGATAGCTTTGGTCTCTCCACCTTGAGTCAGGTCTTTCATGATGCTCCGAATTCTTAGGGGATAGAAACAGCAAGTAGTTCCTCGAAGCTTGTTGCAGCCGGACCTAGACTACCATTGCTTGTATTGGCGTGCCAGAGGACAGCCGCCACTGGTATGGAATTTGCCTCGCCAACAAGCTTCGTGAAACTACAAAAACAGTATATGAAAGATGACTCCGGCTGTCCATCATGGCGGGTTCGCGTGGCGCGCGGGGCTTGCCTGCGTGATGGTGCACACGCTACGCTTGATCGCATGAACCTTTCCTTCCTGAAATTGCGCGTTGCTGATTGTGCCTGGATCCTGTTCGACGCGCAGGCCCTGGCCGTTGGCGGCAGCGGCTCCCGCCAGCCGGACTGGTCACTTGTGGCTGCCGGTGTCTGTGACAGGGCTCGTGGAGCAGCCGCCAGCGGCATAATCGTGATGGCGCGGTCGGGACCGTCAAATATCATCAGAACCTGGGACGGCCAGGGCCACGAATGCGTCCCTGCGCCGGCCGCTTTGCTCTGCGCGTCACGCTGGCTCTTCGATGCCGGCAGGGCTGGTTCGGATTCGGTCGCGATGGAATACGGCCGGGACGCATGTGAGGCTCTGGTCATAGACTCGCGCACCTTCGGTCTGGCCATCGGGGCTCCTGAACATCAGGATGGTTCTCCCTTTGGGGCCGCACTCGACGGTGGCGTGATCGATGTCGCGGCCGCTGGCGGGACGGGCATAGTGATTCCCGTCAGGATTGGCTCCTGGACTCTGGAGGTCACGTTGTTTGACCAGCCACCACAACGCAGCTCCGGACGAAAGTCCTCCCGGAAGGTGGCTTTGCAGACCGGTATCGAAGCGCTCGTCGTGTCCAGGCAGGAGATTCGTGTCCGCCGCGCTCACCATGATCCAATCCTCGCCGCCGCCGCCTCGATAGCCAGCGCCTTCATCGCTGACTATGCCGACAGGGAGGCTTCTGTTTTCGTGGGTGGAGAGCGGCTGGTCGTGCAATGGCCGGAGCGTGGCCAGGTCTTCGTGGCGGCGGCTCCATCGTACTGCCTGTCCGGCGAGTTCTGGACAGGAGAACCCGATCTCGGTTCGCCGTCTGTTCATTGACTCGACATCGTCCCGTTTGTCAAAAATACGAGATGCGATAGTCCCTGATCATCGAGAATCCTAGCGTATGGTACAGTGATCGCGCGATGTCGTTGCTCTTCTTGACAAACAGCGTGGCACCGCGTCCCTTGCCGGTTATGTCATCGAGCAAGGCGCTGACGACGCCGCGGCCAATGCCGAGCCCCCTGAATTCCGGATCCACATAGACGCCGCCGATCTGATCGAATGTCCAGCCGTGGGCGTTGGTTTGCGCCCTGGCCACAACCCGGTTTCCGACCGATGCGAGGTATACGATATGCCGCTCAAGGCTACGCCGCTGGATTGCCCTGCATAGAGACGGATCAAAGGTGTGCAGCTCGGTCATGACCTCGGTGCGTTCGTAGTTGGCGGCCAGCGGAAACAGCGCGTCCAGGTCGGCGATGGCAGCTCGTCGGTACTCGACCAGTTTGCCAGCGGTCCGCGCCTTCGCTATGCTCGCCACGGTAGTGGCGCTCGCCACGGTAGTGGCGCTCGCCACGGTAGCGGGGCTCAGTGTGGGAGCGACGCTCATCACATCGTAGTCGATGCTCAGGGTAGGCACCCATCCCAGGGCCTGCTCCAGCGCTTCCGTGTGCTGTTTTGCGCCTATGCACACTGACTTGTCATACCCACGGACGGAACGCAACTTGCCAAGCGCCGACAGAGCGACGACGGCCTGCGGTCCGCCATGGTCAAGTCTGTCGGCGAGCACTGGAAAGACGCTGCCGTTTGACGCGAGGAGCGCCGCGGCCAGTATGTCCTGCTTGCCCGGCTCGAGTTCCGCATGCAGTACGAATACGCTGCCAATGCCCGCTCGCGCCCGCTTGTCGGCCGACTCGAGCAGCCGAGACGAAAATCCGGTGGCATAAGTCTCGCGCGGCTCGATGAATGATCTGATAGTCGCCTGGTCTGCCTCGGTCGCGCGCCGCCACACCGCGCCAGAGGATCGATGCGACAGGTTCAGGGGCGCTCCACGATGGGCAGGCGACCAATGGCGTCGATATCACCCGCCAATACAGCGAAGGCCGCCCTGAACGATTCGGGAGCGTAGGCGTACACGGCCACTACGGTGGCAGCCTTCTCGAACTCCAGTGCGTAGGTTGGGTTGAGGGCCGATACGACATAGAGCCGTTTGCCCGCCTTCATGGCGGCACGTGCGAACTCGGCACTGGCCTGGTTGGCGACGCAGACCACAACCGTGTCGGCTCGCGCCATCCGTGACAGGAAGCCAGCCAGCTCCGATTCGTTGGCATGCTCGGCCGGCAGATATGAGAACCGATAGGCATCGCTGGCGGGGAACCGTGCCTTGGCCTCGATAAAATAGTCGCCGAACTGGCCGGCTATCAGGACGCGTCCGGTTGGCGGGACAGGCAGCCTGACCTGACCCAGCACGGTCGCGCTACGCAGCGCCTGCTGGGTGAAGAACTCCTGGGATTGCGTGCTGCGCATCGAGGCGCTTGGATCGGTTGTGGGCATGATGCCATCGCGGCCGCGCGGCAGCAGCCAGCGCAACTTGGCACGGATGACGCGCCGCGCCGACTGGTCGACTCTGGCGCGGAACGAGGCATCGCTGCGGTACAAGGCGTAAAGGTGGTCCCAGGCCTGGTCATCGAGGGCGAGGGTGCGGCTGAACATCAGGATGTCGTTGCCTGCCCTGATGGCGCGTTCACATGTCTCGGCGAGTCCACCGGAACTCGCCGCTCCGGTCATAAGGAGATCATCGGTGATGACAAGTCCGTCATAGCCGATGCGATCGCGCAGGATATCCTGGATCATGTGCTTGGACAGTGATGCCGGTTCGTTTGATCCGTCGATCTTGGGAAACGCGAGGTGCCCGCTCATCACGCCGGGTACGCCTTCCGCCGCGAGCATGCGATATGGTACAAGCTCCCGATTCCAGAGTGTCTCTTCGTCTATGGGGATGATGGGCAGGATGCCGTGCGAGTCGAGCGTTGTGTCGCCATGGCCTGGGTAGTGCTTGGCCGTGGCGACGACGCCAGCGTCCGACATGCCGCGCACCCATGCCGCCGCCAGTATGCCTGTCTGGGTCGGGTCCGCGGAGAACGCGCGCGGGCCGATTATCTCTGACTCCGGCCTGGTGGCCAGATCGACGGCCGGCGCGAAGTTCATCGTTATGCCCAGGGCTGTCAGCTCGATGCCTATGTAGTATGCGCTCTGGTAGGCATCGCTTGGCCAAGCCGACGCTCCTATGGCCATGTTGCCTGGCGTCACACTGGTTGCGCCTCGCACATGGCGTATCCAGCCGCCTTCCTGGTCGGTCGCTATGAATGGCGGTACATCGAGCGGTCCGCTACGGGCGGTTTTCTGTATGGCGGCAATGGCTGAGGCTAGCCTGTCGGTATCGTCGGTATTCCATCCGAATATCTTGACGCCGCCGAGGCCGCGCCTCCGTATCCATGCATACAGTAGTGGCGTCGGTTCGTCCCCCGAGTACGAAAGCATGAACAGCTGCCCAAGTCGCTCTTCTGGTCCCATTCTGGCCAGCAGGGCGTCTATGGCGGAATTCTCTTCGACTCCTTTCAGGGCCCAGAATGAGGCCGCGTCGACGGCGGGCAGGGACACGCGTTCTACCGGTTTTTGCGGGCTGGCCGACTCGGTATGCGTCGTTTCGCCATGGGCTACGGCGCACGACAGAGGTATCGCGACAACGAGCAATGCGGCCATGATCACCGCGATCAACAATCCGGTACGCCCGCGCGCTGACATGATGACTGGCCTAAAGGTAGGCCTTGCCCTCGATTTCGTCTATGTACTGGGCCGCGCAATGAGCGGCGACGGCTCCATCGGAGACAGCTGTGATGACCTGGCGGAATGGTGTCACCCGCACGTCACCCGCGGCGAATAGTCCGGGTATGGATGTCTCCATCCTGTCATCGGTAACGACATAGCCTACCTCGTCCCTGGCTACCTCCGGCGGAAGGTAGGCGGCCTGCGGGATGGACCCGACGAATATGAAGACAGCCGAAGCCGGCTCGTCGTATATCGACCCCGTCTTGAGGTTTTTGAAGGATGCCGATTCCACCGCCTTGCTGCCCTTGATCTCTTCGATCACGGTTTCAAAGCGTACCTCTATCCTGGGGTTGGCGAGCACGCGCGCTGCTACCGACCTCTGGGCGCGGAATCGATCCTTGCGATGGACCATGATTACCGTGTCAGTCAGTTTTGACAGGTACATCGCCTCGTCACAAGCCGCGTCTCCGCCGCCTACCACTATCATCCGCTTGCCCTTGAAGAAGGGGCCATCGCAGGTGGCGCAGTACGACACGCCGCGGCCTGAAAATTCCTCTTCACCTTTAGCGCCCAGGTGTCTATGCTTGGCGCCGGTCGCGGCGATGACCGCCTTGGCGTGCATGGGGCCGTCGCCAGTCTCCGCGACAAACTGCTCGCCTTCCTTGCGGACGCTCTCCACCGACGATGATATGATTGTCGCCCCGAAGCCCTCTGCCTGGGCGCGCATGACTTCGGCCCAGGTATAACCGTCAACCGGTTCAGGCAGGCCCGGATAGTTCTCGAGCCTGTCTATGAGCAGGGCCTGACCGCCGTGCGCCATCTCTTCTATGACAAGCGTTTTCAGGTTTGCCCTGGCTCCATATTGCGCCGCTCCAAGCCCCGCAGCGCCGCCACCGATTATGATAAGGTCGTACAGTGTTTCCATGCATTGTCTCCATGTTTCCCGGTTCTGTGTTCCATCCGTTTCAGTATAATACATAGATGGCGGTGATTTGTCACCGTTGATGCCATTCACCGCAAAAGGACGGAGCCTTCGTGTTGCAGCACCGATCATTGATTCCAGCGCTGGTTGCCTTGTTCCTGTTGATCGTCAGTCCGATCGGCCTGAATGCCCAGACCGTGGCGGCCAGGCTCGAGCCGGAGGCCGGTATCGCACGGATAGCCGCACTGCCGGATCCCTTGGGCGCCGAGGACCTCCTTGATGCGGCTCTGGCTTTTTCCGGAGCATCAGCCGATCGACTGGCTGTCGCAACCAGCATTGGCCTCCAGGACATAGCACGGGCACGGGAACTGGCCGCGGAGACACCGGACGCATATCGTCTGGGCGGCCTGGTCCTGGGGCTTGTTCACCAGCGCATCAAGACATACAGCCTCCTGGAATCGCGCATGGATTACGCTCTGATCGAGGGCCGGTACAATTGTGTCGGCGCATCGAGCCTGTATGCCATCCTGGCGACGGCAGCGGGGCTGCCAGTGCGCGGCGTGGTGACGCCAGACCACGCATACTGCTATCTGACTTTGCCGAACCGGAATGTCGATGTGGAGACGACCAGTGCCAATGGATACGACGATACGACGACCAGGCGCTCCGCCCCTGGCGACGATGTCGATGTCCGGGGCCTTCTGGCCCTCGCGCTGCGCAATCGGGCCACCCTGCTCGAGCGAGCCGGACACTGGACCTATGCCCTGGGGCTTGCTGTTGACGCATACACCTTCGTCTCCAAAGGCTCGCCGCCGTATGCACAAGGCGACGGACTGACCTGGCAGACCCTTGAGGGGCGGCTCAACAATACGGCCTCGTCTCTTCTGGCCGGGGGGCGGTATGCCGAAGCACTGGCTCTCGTCAACGAGGCGATAGGCAGATGGGGAGATTCCCCGGAATTGGCCGCGCTCCGGACTTCCGCAGCTACCGCTGCCCTGCTCGATGCCGTCAGGAAGGCCAGGCCCGAAGAGGCTGTCGCCCTCGTTGATCAGGCGGCACTCTCGGGCGGCATCGACGCGGAATGGATACAGCGCGCGTACGCGTACGCGTATGCGGCCTGGGCCGACGCGAAACGCGCGGCCGGCGACCATCGCGGTGCCTGGGATGTCGCCGCCGATGGCGCCAGACGCTTTCCGAAGCTGGCCGAGCTTGTCACGCTCGAGGCGACGGCACGGAACAACTGGGTGCGCTCGGTTCACAATGTCTTTGCGACGCTCTACAATGCCGGAAAATACCAGCAGGCGCTCGAGACGATAGAGCAGGCGATGGCGGTCGTTCCAGATGACCGACTGCTTGCCAATGACGCGGCCGCCGCTCACCGCGCTCTGTCTTCCGGCAATAGCTAGACGAACAGCGACACAAGCCAGGCAATGGTGGCGACCCAGAGCGAGGCGAATACGATGGCGGCTACCGTTCCAGCCGGAGTGCGGACTCGATCTCCTGACCGCAGGTGGTGCCAGGCCTCCCGCCTGCATCGCACCGTCACATCCGGCGGTATCATCCGTATGGCCAGCGCAATGAGGAGCGGCAAAATAAGCAGGTCATCGAGCTGGCCAAGAACCGGTATGAAGTCCGGTATCAGGTCTATCGGACTGACAGCGTAGGCCACCGCCACGATGATGACCACCCGCGCCAGCAGGGGAGTGCGCGGATCCTTGAATGCCAGGAAAAGCGCCCAGACCTGCCGCTTGAGGCGGCTGGCCCGGCGCTTGAGCCTTCCGTACCAGGATTGCTTGGTTGGCTGCGGCACAGGTAGATCAAAGCCCGCTCTGTCAGGCCTTTCTCCTCCTGGTTGCCACGTCGAATATGACCGCGGCCGCGAGCACAGCTCCACGGATCACGTACTGGAGCGAGATATCGGTATTCATCAAGTTCATGCCGTTCATCAGGGACATGTAGACGAGCGCGCCTACGAGGGAGCCCGAAACCTTGCCGACGCCACCCGCGGCTGAAACGCCGCCAATGTACGCCGCCGCTATGGCATCGAGTTCGAACAGGGTGCCTGCTGTGGGCGTCGCGGACTGGAGCCTCGAGGCGAACAATATTCCGGAAAGCCCCGACAACATGCCCATGGAGCCGAACACGATGAAGGTGGTGCGCTTGACGCTTATGCCTGACAGCTCGGCGGCTTCAGGATTGCCACCGACGGCATAAATATGCCTGCCGAGCACCGTCTGCTGTGTTATGAAGTGGTATACGCCAACGACGATGATGACTATGACCAGCGTCCAGGAGAGACCGTTGTAACCAGCGAGCACCCAGGTGATAAGCGCCAGGACAATCGATATGAACACCAGCTTGAGGGTGAAAAGCCCGGTCGGGGCTATCTCGAAACCGTAGACGCTCTTGTTCTTCCGTACCTTGAACTCGTTGGCAATGAACCACAGGATCGCGGCGACACCGAAGAGCAACGTCAGCTTGTGCACACCTGGAATCAGCGCATCGGCAGGCATGATGTCGGGAATGTATCCATTGCCTATCGCGTTGAATATGGCGTCCGGGATGATGATGGTGCCGGTCGATGAGGTCACGAGGAGCAGGGCTCCGCGGTATATCAACCATCCGGCCAGACTCGCCACAAAAGAAGGTATGCCCAGCTTTGCGACTGGATATGCCGTGATGAGGCCAGCTATAGCGCCCAATACGAGCACCAGGGGTATGGCGATCCAGACCGGCAGATGCCATGACACCATCGCGATAGCGGCAATCGCACCAAGGAACCCGGCTAGAAACCCGACGGAAAGGTCGATGTGCCGTATGACGATGACGAGTGTCATACCGACGGCAAGAACCGCTATGTAGCCGGTCTGGTTCATCAGGTTCGCGATATTGCGCGATGAGATGAATATGCCATTCGTGGCCGCCGTGAAGATGGCCATGATGACGAACAGCGCGATGTACATTCCGTAGTCGCGTATGTTCTGGCGCAATGCCTTTTTCAGATCATTGACTATCATGATGATTCCTTTCTAGCTTGTAGCGAGTCGCATGACGTTTTCCTGGGTGGCTTCGGAGACGGGCAGCTCGCCCGTGATGCGTCCGGAGGAGACCACATAGACCCGGTCACTCATTCCGAGCACCTCTGACAGCTCCGAAGATATCATCACGATGCTCATGCCCTTTTCGACCAGATCATTCATGAGCCCGTAAATCTCGTACTTTGCCCCGACATCGATACCACGGGTCGGTTCATCGAGGATCAGGACCTTGGGCCCGACGAAGAGCCACTTGGCGACAGACACCTTCTGCTGGTTGCCTCCGCTGAGGTTTACCACCTTCTGCTCGAGGCTCGGCGTCTTGATCCTGAGCGCATCCTTGTATTCGGTCCCGACCTTTACTTCCGCGTTCTCGTCAACCACGCTGTTTTTTGCTATGGCCTGGAGGTTGGCAAGCGTCACATTGCGCTTGACGTCATCGATAAGGATCAGGCCATTGCCTTTTCTGTCTTCAGTCGCGTATGCGATGCCCGCGTTTATGGCCGCCCGTGGATCGCGCACGCTTATCTTTGATCCATCAACGTACAGTTCGCCTTCAAGATCGTACCCATCGGGATTTCCGAACACGCTGCGCGCCAGCTCGGTGCGACCCGACCCCATCAAGCCGGCAAAGCCAATGATCTCGCCCTTGCGAACCGAGAAGTTCATGCCCTTGAGCACGGTCTTGCCGGCATGTGCATCAAAGGCTCCCCAGTTCTTGACTTCAAGCGATACCTCATCGCTGATGCGTTTCTGACGTGTCGGGTATATGTTGTCTATTTCCCGGCCGACCATGTGCTTTATCAGAACGCCCTCCGACACCTCGCCCTTGTGAGCGTCCAGGGTGACGACGGTCATCCCGTCGCGCAGGACGGTCACGGTGTCAGCGATGCGTATTACTTCCTTGAGCTTGTGCGATATCATGACGCAGGTAACGCCGCTGGCCTTGAGGCCCGTCAGGATGGCCAGAAGGTTATCGCAATCGCCTTCGTTGAGGGCTGCGGTGGGCTCGTCGAGTATGAGCAAGCGCACGTCCCGGCTCAGGGCCTTGGCTATCTCGACCAGCTGTTGCTTGCCTACACCGAGCTCGCGTACCTTCGTCGATGGATCGACCTCGAGGCCGACCTTGCGGAGCATTTCTCCTGCTCGTTTTATGGTCTCGTTCCAGTCGATTGTCAGACCCTTCCTGATCTCGTGTCCCAGAAGGATATTCTCGTATACGGTCATGTCAGGAACCAAGGCTAGTTCCTGATATATGATGGCGATGCCGCGGCTCTCGCTGTCGGCTATCCCCCTGAAATGCTGAACCTCGCCGGAGAACACAATCTCGCCTGAGTAGCTTCCATGCGGATGAACACCGCTCAGGACCTTCATGAGGGTCGATTTCCCTGCCCCGTTCTCGCCGACCAGGCAATGAATCTCTCCTGCGGCTACAGAGAAGGTGACCTCATTCAGGGCTTTTACGCCCGGAAAGGTTTTTGTGATGCTTTTCATTTCCAGTATTGGCGCGCTCATCTTGTTTGGAGCCTCCAGTCGATGCTGATGCAATAATGCCACATTCAAAAATACACGATGTTCGGAAATGGCGCAATCAAAAAAAAGGCGGGAAGGGTCACGCCCGGCGCGACCTCATCCCGCACTCTGCAAACGATGTATTACTTGAGGCCGGTGAAGTTGGAGGCTGGCCAGTAGCCGGAATCGACGACGGCTGCCTTCACGTTGTCCTGGGTCACGGTCACGATGGCGGTCGGCTTGGCGGGGATGTCAGCCTTGCCGTTATTGTAGGTCGTGGTCTTGGCGGGGGTTCCACCCTTGATGTAGGCAACGGCGGCGGCAATGGCATCACTGACGAGCGTCCTGACGTCCTTGAGGACGGTCATGGACTGCTTGCCATCGATGATGTACTGGATCGACGCAATTTCCGCATCCTGTCCTGTGATGTAGTACTTCTTGACATCCTTGTCGGCGGCGAAGGCGTCGGCGATGGCGCGGGCGGTGCCGTCGTTCGGCGCGCAGATGAATACGGTGCCTTTGTCTGCCTTCCTGGTCACGGTAAGATTGGCTTCGGCCTTGCTCTTCGCATCGTTGAAGCTCCAGTTGGTCGTAACCTGACCGATGATGGAAGCCTGCTCGTCACGGGTCAGCGTGGCCTTTTTCCTGAGAGCAATCGCCTTGCTGGAGTTCTTGACGACGAATGTGCCATCGGCGATCTTGGGCTGGAGCACGCTCCAGGCGCCCTGGAAGAACAGGAACGCGTTGTTGTCGGAAGCGGCGCCGGCGTACAGGTACAGGTTGTTGCCCTTGCCGGTTGCCTTGGAGACGAGGTAGTTGCCCCATGCGGCGCCGACCTGGACGGAGTCGAAGGTTACATAGTAATCAACCGATGCGGTATCGCGGATGAGGCGATCATAGGAGATTACTTTGACGCCTGCCTTGTGGGCGGCATCAGCGGCGGCGGCCGCGGCGGTTCCATCCTGCGGGCAGATAATGAGGACCTTGATTCCCTTGGTGATCAGGGTCTCGACATTGCTCTTTTCCTTGGCTGAGTCACCCTGGCTGAAGAGTACCTCGGCGCTGACGCCGGCGGTCTGGAGGGCATCCAGGAATCTGGTCTGATCCTGAATCCAGCGGGGCTCATCCTTGGTCGGAAGCACAATGCCAACCTGGGTCTGGCCAAATGCGGCGCCTACGAATGTGGCACACAATACAAGAGCGAAAAGTAGCGTTGAAAGACGTTTCATGCTTGTTCTCCTGTCGAGTGATGTGACCAGCCCCATGGGCCGGCCGCGTGGCGCCTCTTGGCGACACTCTTCTGGAGATTAGTATTCGGGGGTTTCCTGCATCTGTCATCAGGAATGATCGGGCGACTTGCTTCACTATTTCGCGCGTTTTGTTAGTGGGTGCTCTTGTAGCACTTTCTCGCACTCACGATGGATTGAAAGTCCAGATGCACATCCGTCAACGTCTGATATTGCGGTACACGCTCTCCGCGGTATGAAAGCCATCCTTGATCACCGTCGCGTCAAGAAGCTCGCGCGTCACCAGTATCGGCTCCAGGCGTACGAATGGAACCTTGCCCGTGCCATCGTCTATCATCACGTCTGTCGGGATTGGCTCGTTACGGGCCATCATCACCGCGAAGCCCGCGGCTTTCAGGGCCAGCCGCTCTATAGGCTTGTATATGGTGGCGTACTGGGTGCCTTCGGCTATGCGCTGGCATGCCGATAGATCGGCATCCTGGCCAGCGACCAGTACGCCGGTCATCATGCGGCTCTCGCTGAGCGTCGCTATCGCCGCCTCAGCCAGCATGTCGTTGCCTGCCACCACCGCGTCGATGCCTCCGTTCCCTTCGGATCGGGTGGATTTCAGGACGTCTTCCAGGTCATGCCTGATTTCGTCGCTATCCCATTCCGCGGGCCATATTTCGGCGAAAATTCTGGCTCGCCCCGCTGTCACGGATGGATCGAGGACGGCATGAATGCCACGATTGAGCATGATGGCGTTGTTGTCGCTTCTGGCGCCGTTGATGATGATGAAGCTGCCTTCCGGTTTCTCCTTGAGCAGGGCGTCGGCCATAAGGCTGCCGACCTTCTCGTTGTCGAAGGAGATATACAGGTCGACGCCCGCGTTGCGCACGAGTCTGTCATAGCTGAGCACCTTGACGCCGCGACGCCTGGCGTAGCGGACGACCTCCGAGAGGCGATCCGCGTCATTGGGCACGATGACGAGGACATCGATGCCGATATTGACCAGCTCGCGAACCTGGGCCTCCTGCAGAACCGGGTCCTGGTCGGCTACCCGCATCACGACCTCTGCCCCCAGTTCACGCGCTGAACGGGAGAAGACGTCCAGGTCCCGTTTCCATCGTTCCACTACCAGCGAATCTAGTGAAAACCCGATGATCGGTGCCCTGCCTGATTCTATTGACGGTCTTCTGCGTGCGCATGCGCCGCAGACGGAGACGGCGATAATCGCGACAAGGACCATGGCGATGGAGTATCTGCCCGCATATGCCGACCGTGGCCGCCTGGCCACGGTGCCGCGAGACGATTCAGTCCACTTCATCTGTATCCTCCAACGTACTGCTCGAGTAAGCCGATGGGGTACTACCCGTCATCTTCTTGAAGAGGCGCGAAAAGTAATTGGAATCGGGATAACCGCATTCCAGGCTGACTCGCTTGATCGATGCCCCAGGCGCGCGAAGCAGGCTCTTGGCCTTTTCTATTCGATACTCTATCAGACAATCCGAGAATCCATGACCGGTCTCGGCAACGAACAGCTTTGACAGCCGGTTTGGCGACAGGCCGACAAGGTCCGCTGCCTGTTCCAGGCTCACCTGTCCACCATAATTGCTCTGGATATATTCCAGAGCCTTTGCTACAGCCGATGAGTAGTTCGGCTTATCCTTGGCGGAAGACACCAGTGTCTCGAATTGGGAGCGGGCCATGGCCACGAAGGGGTTTGCTCCGAGGCCATAGGCATCGGTCAGCGCCGCTGCAAGGCCCGAAAGATCAATGCCGACGTTCGCCATAGCGGCATCGAGGCGACCGCGAGTCACCTGCGAGCGAACGATCTGTCCTATCAGTGACATGATTCTGGACGCGTTGATGGTATCGAGGCGGCAAGATTCCACCGCGCTTGACTCCTCCTGCGGAGCGACCGCGCCAGCCAGCAACGATTCGAAGACAAGCCGAGCCCGGTCCACATCCCCGGCATCAAGCGCCCCGAGCAGCGCATCCTCCTCATGGAAGGCGAGGGCGGCGAAGCCGGAATGTGGTTCGCCGTTGCCGGAGAACCTGCCTGAGACGAGGCTCTGCATGGCGCCGGCAAGTGACAGCCTGGCATCGACCAGCTCGAGCGCGTTGCCCAGTCCAAGGTGCATCGTGCCCACGGCCAGCTCCGTTCCAAACTCCTTTGTCAGTATGGTCTGGAAGTCCTGGGCGGCCATGGCGGCATCTGCCATTGATCTGAGAGGCATGAGTACGATGCACCGCCCCGCCGCAAACGGACCCACGAGCATGCGGGTCTTGTACCGCAACGAATCCCGCAGGCGTGCATAGACAGCGCCTGACTCTTCTGCCAAGGGACGGGCGATGGCGACGACGCCGATGCGGGCATAGGGCTCGTCCAGACCAAGCGCCATGCAGTAGCGGCGCAGCCTGTCCCCGAAACGCTCGCCAAGCGTTATGCCGTGCAGCAGGGCCGCCTCGGCGAAGTCCCTGGCCCACTCTTCGCGTTCCCGGGATTCCAGGTCCCTGTTCTCCAGGGTCGAGCGCTCCGAAACGATGGTGGCCGCGCGCCTGAGAGCCGCCGCGAGCGCCTCCTTGACTATCGGTTTGAGCAGGTACTCTACAACCCCGAGACCTACCGCCTCCTGGGCAATGTCGAATCGCTCGTATGCCGTGGCCAGGATGAACGCGGCGGATGAACCCCGTCTGCGCAGTTCCCGTATCGCCTCGATGCCCGATACTCCTGGCATCCTGACGTCCATGATGACGATGTCCGGTTTGCGTTCCATCGACAGCGCTATGGCCTGGCGGCCTGACGAAGCGCTGCCCACAATCTCGAAACCATCGGCGAGCTCGGTGCGCACGATATGCGATATGGTGTCGATGACATGTCGCTCGTCATCGACGACCATAATGCGCATCACGCCACGCCTCCGGCGGGGATTATGACGCGCACCCGCATGCCGCTGCCCACCACACTGTGCATCTCGACCCGGCCGTGTCCCTCGGTGGCCAGATCCACCCGGCGGATGACGTTGATCAGGCCTATGCCGCCTTCTTCCGCGCCATTGCCGTCTCCGGGTGGCGGCACGCCTGCCTCGGCTTCATAGTCCGCACCGCGCATCCTGAGCGCCTCGCCTTTGATGCGCTCGATGTCGGCCTCGGCCATGCCTTCACCGTCATCGCCGACCTCGAGTACCGCATCGTTTCCGTCGATGCGAGCCCTCACCCAGACTCTGCCGCCTTCCTCACGGTTGCGCAGGCCGTGCGCCACGGCATTCTCCACGAGCGGCTGCAGTATAAGAGCCGGGGTTTCAACGCCGAGCACATCCTCCGACGCATCCATATCGAAAGCATACCGGTCGCCAAAGCGCAGCCTCAGCAGCCAGATATAGCGCTGGACACACTCTATCTCATCGCGGACAAGAACCGATCGCGTAGCCGGCTTCAGGGCATACCGAATGAAGCCGCCCAGGTTCTCCAGGAAGTCGCCGGTACGGTCTGCCTTTTCGAGCCGCGCGAGCTGCAGGCCGGCAGAGAGCGTATTGAACAGAAAGTGCGGATTGATCTGCGACTGCAGCGCGAGCAGTTCCGCATCCTTCAGCCGATGCCTCATGTCCAGCACTATGACCCGCTCCTCCATCAGCCGCTTTTCGACTTCGGCCTTTGACTTGAGTTCGTCGAAGGCCGCGCGGATGCTCTGCTGCATGCTCATGAAGGCCGCCGCAGTCGCGCCGACCTCATCGGATGAATCGGAAAGCGGCAGCTCATGATCATACTCGCCGCGTCCAACGGCGTGAGCGGCGGCGGCCAGCTTGGATAGCGGATCCGTGATGCGATAGGAGAACCGGACAAGCAGTGTCAGGCTCAAGAGGGTCGCCGCTATGACGAGTATGGAATTGGTCGTGATGACCGCGGATATGCGCGAGTTGAATCCAGAAAACGCCACGATCGAGTCGGACAGTGACAGTCCTTCGATACGCGAAATAAGCAGGCGGGCCAGCTCCGCTGTGCGCTCGGAGTGCTCGAACCGCTCGGTATAGGTGGCCACGTCACGCCCGCGCTTGGCTGTTACGCTGGCTTCAGCATCTTCCAGATACCTGTCAACAAGGCCAGCGAGTTCACGTTGGAGCAGCAGCGGCTGATTTCGACGAATTTCCCTGTTGAGCTTCCTGGATTCCTCACCGAGCTGGGTGGAATACCGGATGTAGTCCTTCAGGAAGTCGGAGCTCTTGGTTCCCAGATATCCCGCCAGGCTCGTCTCCGTCCGATCAAGCGCGTCGGATATATGCTCCAGTACCAGATTGTCCCGGAAGAGCACGCCGACGCTTCGAGCCAGCTCCGATGTCGCCAGACCGGTATAGAGTGTTGCCGGCGCGATGATGCCCAGCACCAGAGCCGAATTCAGGATGATCCGCGCCCTGAAGGAGCGCAGGGGCCTCTTGTGAGCGAAGGTCACTGGCTTGCTCCGTCGGCGCCTATCACCGTAAAGCCCACCTCGACGGCTGGCCCCGATGGTCTGCCGTCCTTGAGCCTGGAGAATGCGGCAACCGCCTCCATGCCTATGCGCCGTGAATCGCGCACGATGCTCGCGGCCACCACGCCCTTGTCTATGAATCGCAGAATCTCGGATGTTTCGTCGGCTCCGATGATAAGCACACGACCCACCAGGTTCTGGTCAATTATCACCTGCGCGGCGCCTTCGGTATCGTAGGCGCTTGAACAGAACAATGCGTTGAGCCCGGGGTTGTTCCTGATTACGGTAGCCACGGCCTCCTCACCGGATAGTCTCCCTGGTTTGGACCTGGATACCGATATCACACGGGCTCCCGGAAACGCGCCAATGCCGGAGGATAGTCCTATGAGCAGCGGATCATTCCGGAGATCGCCCTCGCCGCTGGTCGGCAGTATGGCGCCGATGCGTGCCGAGGCGCCGAGCTGTGATCCGATTATCTTGCCGCCCTCGAAGCCCTGCAGGAAAGAACCTGAGCCGACAAAATTGACCGCTCCGTCGGGAGGATCCGTGCCGACCGGTATGAATACCACGCCATTTTCAGCGGCGCTCGCGGCTCGCCTGACGACGCTCGCTTTGCTGGTGGAATACATGATGATGCCGTCGACCCTGGCGCTGACGGCGGTCTCGAAATGGATATCCGCTTCCGATGGATTTGCGCCTGAGTAGCGGAAGACCTGGATGGCCGCTTCCGCGGATTTGGCGCTTTCAAGGATGCCCTCGATGAGGCCGCGGAAGAACGAGTCGTCGGTATCCGGCACTATGACTACCAGATGTCTTCTCGCCGCCTCGTATGTCGATGGATCGCGCAGCAGACCGCTCGTCAGGGCGTGGCGACTCCTGGACACCAGGTCAGCGTTGAGGAGTGTGGCGCCAACGAAGGCCAGCGCGAAGAGGCCGGCAAGTATAAGGGCCGCTTTTCTGAACATCGGCCGCGAGTATAGCACAGGATGAACGAATGCGCGTCGATGGTCATGTCTGACGTTAGGCAGTATACTCTGATCACGACAGTTCCATATTTCAATGAGGAGGCTAGCATGCTCGTACAGGATCAGATGAGTTCCACACCGATCACCATCACGGCAGATCTTTCGGTGCCTGATGCGCTGAGCTTGATGCGTGAGAAGAAGGTGCGGCGCCTGCCGGTGCTGGATGCCAAAGGCAAGTTGGTTGGCATCGTATCTGACAAGGATCTTCTGTACGCATCGCCCTCTCCGACCACTTCGCTTAGCGTCTGGGAGATCAATTCATTGCTTTCCAAGCTTACCGTTGACAAGGTGATGACCCGCAAGCTGGTGACAGTCACGGGCGATACCCCGATGGAAGAGGCCGCCCGCATCATGGCTGATCGCAAGATAGGCGGTCTGCCGGTGCTCCAGGGAACCAGGCTCGTGGGTATCATTACGGAGACCGATATATTCCGCGCCCTGCTCGAGCTGCTCGGCGGTCGTCGCAAGGGGCTCAGGGCTACCTGCGCCATACCTGGCGTCAAGGGTTCGCTCGCCAAGGTCGTATCGGCGGTGTCCGATGCCGGTGGTGACATGGTTGGTCTGGGAGTCTCCGAGGTCAAGGCCGCCGGCATCATGCAGTGGCACGTAACCCTGAAGGTTCAGGACATCCAGAAGGCGGCCCTGACCAAGGCGCTGAAGCCGGTCGTCGACTCGGTTATCGATATTCGAGAATTCTGACAGAGTCCCGGAGCAACGCGCAATGATACACCCGGCCACAGGCTTTTCCATGGGCGACCCATACGCCATTCCTCTGTCGGTGCGGCCGTCGCCGGCGGAGGCTCGGGAGTTCTTTGATTCATTGATACTGTCGGCATCTGGATGGCGCGGCGTCTTTGGCTCGTCCGACGATGATATGATGGAGTCGCTGAGTCCGGCCAAGGCCTGGGCCGTGGCCAGCATGGCCAGTGTGTTCGCCGACTTCCTTCTGGAGCTGCTGCCGGACTCGCCTGTCGTGGCGCTGGGCATAGACACACGTCCGACCGGGCCCGCCATAGCCGACGTGATGGCCAGGGTGTTCCTGGCCAAAGGCATAATCGTCCGCTACACGTTCATATGCGCCGCTCCGGAGATCATGGCATGGACCAAGCGATCCGGCGCGCTGCCGCCGGACAACAATGATCATATCGATGCCTTCTGCTATATATCGGCGAGCCACAACCCGCCCGGACACAATGGCGTAAAGTTTGGCCTCTCCGATGGCGGCGTTCTGCCAGGTTCCGATGCCAAAGTGCTTATAGCCAGGCTCAAGGATGCGTCTGCAGGATCGGCCAATATCGATGCGATGGCCGCTCTGGTCCGTGCCGCCGATCCCAAAGCCGTGTCTGCCCTGTATGCAGCCTGCGGAAGCGCCAAGAGAAAGGCCATATCAGATTACACCCTGTTTGCCCGAGAGGTGTCGGGCGCGTCTTCCGATCTTGGCATCCAGGAGCGAGAACTAGACGCATTGGCCTCCGCTGTTGCCGCGCGCGGAGCTGGAATCATAGCAGAGATGAACGGTTCGGCGCGCTCTCTCTCCATAGACGCGGACTTCATGTCCGCCCTGTGCGTCGAGACCAAACTGATAAACGCCCAGCCCCGGCGGTTTGCCCATCGCATAGTCCCGGAAGGCGAGGCGCTTGAGCCATGCCGGCTGGAGCTTGAGCGCGCGCATCTGCATGAGCCCACCTACGTTCTTGGCTATGTGCCCGATTGCGATGGCGACCGAGGCAACATCGTCTATTGGGATGACGATGCTGGTAGCGCGCGCGCCCTCGAGGCCCAGGACACCTTCGCGCTCGCGGTGCTTGCCGAACTTGCCGCCATGGCCAGCTCGGCGCTCCGGGACGGCGTTGCCCAGCCCAGGACGGCCGTCGCCTGCAACGATGCCACCAGCCTGCGAATCGAAGCGATAGCGAAGGCGCTTGGCGCCGAGGTGTTCCGCGCCGAGACGGGCGAAGCCAATGTCGTCGGCCTTGCCAGGCAGTTGCGCGAGCGCGGATACCAGGTGCGCATCCTGGGCGAGGGCTCCAACGGCGGCGTCATAACGCACCCGGCCAGCGTCAGGGATCCATTGAATACGGTGACAGCGATACTCAAGCTGCTCTACCTGCGCGACGCCGCATCAGGGCAAAGCGAGGTGCCGGGGCCATACCGGCTGTGGTTGGAGCGCTCAGGTCAGGCGGACGAGTACCATGGAGAGTTCGGACTATGCGACGTGCTGGCCAGCCTGCCGCGCTTCGCGACGACAAGCGTCTTTGAGGACAGGGCCGCTCTCCATGTGAGCACCCGCGATCACGTCGCGCTGAAGAACGCTTACGAGCCGATATTCAGGGCCGCGTGGCCATCGCTGGCGGCAGCGCTTGCTCCGGCCCTTGGGCCGTTGTCATGGAAGGCTCGCTGCAGCGCCGGGATGGCCGAGATGGAACTGATCGGCCGCTTCGGGGATTCCGGCAGCGGCGGGCTCAAGATCGCGCTGATCGATGCGTCCGGGACCGAAGCGGGCTTCCTGTGGATGCGCGGTTCAGGTACCGAGCCGGTCTTCCGCATCATGGCCGATGTCCGTGGTGGAGACCAGAGCCTCGAGGCTCTGCTGCTCGATCGTCATGCGGCGCTGGTGCGCCAAGCGGATGAGCTTGTACAATAGCGCACAATCTGGTAGTATCCGCGAAGAATTATCAGGGAGGGGTTTCGATGGGCGTTCGTGGCGAGCTTTTTTCAACGCGCATAGCGTGTGACGGCAGGACCTATTTCTTCAACGTCAAGGAAAACCGCATGGGCGACCTCTTCCTGGCAATAGTCGAGAGCAAACCCAGTGAAACCGAAGGCTTTGACAGACGATCCATCGTGGTCTTCCAGGACAACGTCGACGAATTCATCAGGGCATTTACAAAATCATTGGAAGCGATGGCCAAGGCGGCGCCATCAAGACCGGCCGGACACGGCGACCATAGCCACAAGCCCGCGCGGGATGCGCGAGTCGCGCGCGACGATGGCCGTGAAGGAAATCCGCGCCTGAGCGATGACGAAATGCCGCGGCATTTCATAGGCAACGCCAAACCGCGCAGGGCCGATGCTTCGGCCCCCGGCGAGTCATCAGAACGGCCGCGCCGTGGCGATGCCGCCCGGCGTGACTCGGTCAGGCATGATTCGGTGCGCCGCGACATAGACAAGGCCACGGGCCGCCAGCCCAGAACCGCTGAAACCGCGGGCAAGCCGAAGGGCAGGGTACTGCGCGTCAAGCCGAAGAGTCCCAGCGGTAGCGACTCATCCACAGGCGCGACGAAGCCCGGAAAGCCGGCGGCCCGTCGCATGACCGTGAAGCGGGCAAGCCCAAGGCACGACGACTGACGACAGGCCGAAGCGGCTGTTTGTCATTCCTTCATATAGTTGAAACTCATTCTCTGTATCGGTGATGGCCCGAGTAACCTGCACGTGGCCCTGTGGGCCGCCGTCGGGTAGCCCTTGTGGCGGGCATAGCCATATTCAGGGTAGAGCCAATCATAGCGTTCCATAAGCCTGTCGCGGGAGACCTTGGCCACGATCGATGCCGCCATCACAGCGGGAACCGTGGCATCGGCCTTGATACGGGACTCGCGTGGACATGGCAGATCCGGCGTCCTTGTGCCGTCGACGATGACGATATCGGGCATGAAGCCGAGGCGGGCAAAGGCGCGGCTCATCGCGAGCATCGTGGCCTCTAGAATATTGAGGCTGTCAATCTCGGAGGGCCAGGCCCAGGCCTGTGCCCAGAGAGCCCGATTCAGGATTTCCGCAAAGGCCCGTTCCCTGGCGCGGGCGGAAAGCGCCTTGGAGTCGTTCAAGAGGTCGAGCGGAAAATCCACCGGCAGCACGACGGCGGCCGCGGACACCGGGCCTGCGAGCGGACCGCGCCCTGCTTCATCGATGCCGCAGACAATGCGGCGGGATGTGTCGGTCATGACGCGTCGATGTAGTACCGGGCCCGGGATTCGAACTCGGCGAATCGATCGACAAGTGGAGGCAACAGCGAGGTGGCCGTGGCAACGTCGCCTGAGCCGGCGGCGGTCTCCACGCCCATCGCGGCATCGCCCAGGGCCTTGGCGCAGAGGCTCCAGGCCGCGCCCTTGATGGAGTGGGCTGTTTCAAGCAGGGTCTTGGCGTCCGCGGCCGCAGCGGCGGCCTGGAGGTCAGCCAGCTGTGATCGCGTCTTGGTTGCGAACCGGCCCAGGAGGTCTACCACTTTATCGCGGTTGCCCAGGAATGTCTCGACGAGTGCCTCAAAATCCAGCACGACACGTTCCAGCGCATCCCGGTTCGGCTCAGGAGCCGAAGCGATCACGGGCTCCGCGGCTTCGATCGCCTTGCCTGCCCAGAACTTGAGCATGGCGGCCAGATCGTTCTTCTTGAAGGGTTTGACGAGCACGTCATTCATGCCCACTTCTATGCACTTGTCGCGCTCACCCTTGAGCGCGCTTGCGGTTATGGCGATGATCGGCTTGGAGAAACCCCGCTCGCGCAGGGCACGGGTCGCCTGGTAGCCATCCATCCTTGGCATGAATATGTCCATCAACGCTATGTCATAGGTGCCACTGAACCCGAGATCCAGGGCCATCTGACCATCATTGGCAACCGTAACCGAACAGCCCAGCCTGTTGAGCAGCACCGCGAACAGCTCCTGGTTGACCAGGTGATCCTCAGCCAGCAGCACCGACAGTCCGAGCTGCACGTCGCCGTCGCCGCCATCAACGGATTTCGCAGGCTGCGAGGCTTTCTGCGCCACCGTTTCCGACGCCGCTATCGGCACGGATTCCGCCGAACCGGCCTCATCGACCGGCGGCAAGTCAACCTCGTCACTCAAGGCCCGCTGCAAGACATCGTAGAGCTCATCGGGGTCCAGTGGCTTGACCGTGTACCCGTTGAACCATTGCAGCAGTTTCATCTTGGCATCGGGACCTATGGCTCCTTCCGGTGCCAGAAGCACAAGGCGCGTGCCGTTGATGTGCCTGTCGGCTGTTATCTCGGCGCCGAGGCGCCAGCCATCCATGCCCGGCATGTTCTGGTCGATAAGGCATGCTGAATATGGCGCGCCCGCCTGGGCCGCGTCACGCAGGGCGACAAGCGCGTCGGCACCCGACGACACGCCATCGGCCTCCAGCCCGAACAGGGTTGCGACGCGCATCGCAAAAGCCAGGGCTTTGGGATGATCGTCGACGACCAGCACGCGGGACACCCCATGCAGGGGATTGCGGAGCGGCGCCGGAGCAACCGATTCGAGAGGCACATCGAAGCCGAATACCGAGCCATGCGGCACGTTGGGCTCATACCATATCGACCCGCCCATCGCTCCCGTCAGGTACTTTGATATGGCCAGGCCCAGCCCTGTGCCTCCCTGGCTCAGTGCACCGGAGCTGCCCTGCGTAAACGGAGTGAACAGCTTGGTGCGCAGTCCTTCGGTCAGGCCAGACCCGGAGTCCGACACTGATAACCGCATCGAGGGTGGAGCCGCGGCATCGCCTTCACGAAGCTCCGCCTGCACCACTATCTCTCCTGCGTTGGTGAACTTGACGGCGTTCTTGAACAGATTGACGACTATCTGCCTGAGTCTGCCCGGATCGCCGCGAGCTATCTTTGGCAGGGCCTCGTCGATATCAAGGATCACTTCCAGACCCTTCTTGTGCGCATCGAGGATGATCAGGTCGACGGCTTGCCGCAGTATCGGCCGCAGCTCGAAATCGATTGACTCCAGGTCAAGTTTGCCAGCCTCTATTTTCGAGAAGTCAAGAATGTCATTGATCAATCCCAGGAGTACGTCCGCCGAGAATCGAACCGTGCGGATGTAGTCAATCTGCTCCTTGTCGAGTGCGGTCTCGACGAGCAGCTCGGTCATGCCGAGTATGGTCTGGATGGGCGTCCGTATCTCGTGGCTCATGTTGGCCAGGAACTGGCTCTTGGTCTGGGTAGCCTTCTCCGCGTCCTCCTTGGCCGAGACGAGCGTCCGCTCGTGCAGCTTCTGATTGGTGACATCGAGGAACGCGCACCATATCCAGCGGTCTTCATGCCCGGCGGTGCCATGAGGGCTCTGGTCGCTTGTCTTTATGAGGGACAGGGTCGTCCGGAGCCAGAGTCGCTTTCCGGACGCGCTCCTGACGCCGCTTTCGACGGTAGCAGCACCCATGCGGCCGCGCAGCACCTCGGTAACATAGTACGAGTATCTGAACGATTCCCGCTCCTCAAGCCAGTCGAACAGCGGCACCGCCAGCCGTTCCGGGACGAATCCGGCCAGCTCCGTGAACAACACCTCGAAGGCGGCATTCCACAACGCTGGAATACCGTGTTCGTTGAGGACTATCATGGGCTGGCTGGCTTGATCGAATGATGCCCTGAAGATCTCTTCAGGAAGTGCCATGATTGCTCCTGTCAGAAATTGGCCTTGAGAATCTCCAGGGTTTTCCTGAGGATCTGTTCAGGTTTGAGCGGCTTGACCAGGTAACTCTTTACTCCGCCCTTGAACGCCTTGACCACCGACTCCCGCTGCGTTACAGCGGACAACACGATGATGGGCATGTCAAGATCCTGGGCGCGCAGTTCCGCAAGCACGCCAAATCCATCGAGTTCAGGCATGCGGAGATCAAGAAACACAAGATCGAACACACGCGATCGTACCGCGTTGAGGAATTCCCTGCCGTTTGAAAAGGTGGTCACCGTGGCGCTTATCATCTCGAAGGTTGTCTTCAGCAGCTCCTGGATGACGAAGTCGTCGTCGACCACCGCTATGGACAGGCCATCTCCCATATTTCTGGCGGCCTCGATTGAGAACTGCTGCTTCGGTTTCTCTGTCTCGAAACGCATTTCAATAGCCTCTGCGCCAGATGCTGCGCCTTGCGTCGACAGGATGTGATCGGTGATGATCGCGGCCTTCTGCTCCGGCGCGTCGGCGGCCCTGGTTGCTTCCGCTATCAAGCCATCGAGCGCGTATTCCAGGCTGGAGACCACCTCGATGTCGACGAATTCAGGGCGGCCGGCTACAAATTCCTTGGCAAAACTCGATCGGGTCAGCACCTTGATGTGCCTTGCTTTGGCACCCGACGCCTGGGCTATCGTCTCCAGCAGGAACGCCAGGTTTTCGCCATCGACGAATGACAGCTCCATGTCGGCGAGCATCAAGAGGATGCGCGGCTTCTGTATCGCGTACAGGTCGAGCAGCTCGCGGATCTTGAAACGAAGCAGGTCAACTTTCTCGCGGTTGATGCCCTTGGCCAGCTCGACAAACACGATGTTGTCGTTGACATGCGCCTCGATGATGCATGGCGTCTTGTCGACCTCGAACCGCGCACCGGTAATTTCGGTCATGATCTGGAAGAAGGCGTCCATCTTGATCGGTTTCATGAATACCTTGCGGATGTTGTACTGTACCAGCTCAAGGAGGCGGTTTTTGTCTATCTTCTGGGCTGTCAGCACAACCGGAATGCCAGCGGTATTGGGATTCCTTGACTTATCCTGGAGGACCTCCTGACACGTCTTTCGCGTGAGGTGGTAGTCCATCACGATCAGATCGGGAGGGTCGTTGCGCATCTTGGATATGCCATCGAGCCCGTTTATGGCCACTTCGGCTTCAAGCCCGGCCCGCAGAAGCCGCGCCTTGAGGTACTCCCTGAACAGATCCGATTCGTCAATGATAAGCACGCTGGTTTTTGGCATCTCCATCTCCTTACGTATTCAGGAGCGACAGGGGCTGGCCTGTGGCATCCATGGCGTCGCGGTACAGGCTCCCTTCCGGATCTACCAGGCTGCGGTGCGTCACCACCATGGTGGTGGGCAGGTGCACGAACTCGTTGTTTACCATGCCAATCAGTATCCTGGTCTTGCCGGCCAGGGCAGCGTGCACCGCGTTGTTGCCCAGGCGCTCGCAGTACACCGAGTCATTGGGGCAGGCTGGCGCGCTCCGTATCATATAGCTCGGATCGATGTACTTGAGGTTGACCTCTACACCCTTTGCCTTGTAATGGGCGTTGATGGTGTCGCGGAGATAGGCTCCTATGTCCGCCATCTTCTTGTTTCCCGACGCGTCGACGGCGCCGTGCTCACTCTCAAGCAATTCCTGTCCCGCGCCTTCGGCGACGACTATCACCGCGTGACTGCGCTTCTGCAGGCGTCGCTCCAGATGGGCCAGCAGCCCATTGTCGCCGCCCATATCGAATTTGATCTCGGGTATGAGCAGGAAGTTGGCCTCATGCGTGGCCAGGGCCGTATGCACCGCTATGAAGCCGGAATCGCGCCCCATCAGCTTGACCAGGCCTATGCCGTTCATCGATGAATGAGCTTCCGCGTGCGCGGCGGCTACCGCCTCTGATGCCTGTTCAACCGCTGTCTCGAAACCGAATGAACGATCAACGAACAGCAGGTCGTTGTCTATGGTCTTGGGGATCCCGACGATTGAGACCTTGAGGCGCCTGCGGTCCAGCTCGTCCGCTATCGCTATGGCTCCCTTCTGGGTGCCATCGCCGCCGATCGCGAACAGGATATTCAGGTTCATGCGCTCGATTTCGTCGACAATTTCGGCAGTACGCTCACCACCGCCCCTGGATGATCCGAGCATGGTGCCACCTATCTTATGTATGTCATCGACGATGTCAGGATTCAGCTCCTTGATCGCAAGGCCATATTCGGGCAGGAATCCCTTGTACCCGTATCGTATGCCGCTTATCCGCCTGACTCCGTAGCGGTTCCATAGGCAGCGCACCAGTGCCCTGATCACATCATTCATTCCAGGGCACAGCCCTCCGCAGGTCACGATGCCAGCATGGACATGTGACGGGTTGAAGTAAATGCGTTCGCGGGGGCCGGCCTTCTCGAGCAACCCGGAGTCGAGTTCGGCGGCGCCGGCACCGGTAGAGCCTGATATCCATTGAATACGGTCATCATCGGTGACGTAGTTGGCAATGGCGTCTCCAACCGCGTTGGAGAACGCCATCGGAGATCGAACAGAACGCGCGCCGAGATCGGGCACATTGAAATCAAGACTCTGATTCATGCAGTTTTCCTTGGATACATGGATTGCGTCACATCGAGTTTCTGTCGATCAGTATAGTTCAAACCAGGGCTGCTCACAATGATCTAGAATTCCTGGACAATATAGGCCAATGTCAAAGTTGCCGATACTGGAATGATGGCGAAGAGCCGATCCCGGGACTATCGGTGGCCGGGGAACCAGACTGGATGAACGGAGTCCTTTATGAACCTGCGCGTTTGCCGTCCAATCGTCGCTTTGCTGGCGTTTTGCTCGATCGCTCTGCTGAACGCGCAGGAATCCGGCACATCCGCAACCAAGCCGGACAAGGATTACAAGCCGGCGACCGGACTGGAGAATTGGACCTACGAATACGATACAAGCGCGCTCAAGCCGGGCACATACAACATACTGGCCCGTGCCATCGATTCGGCCGGCAATGTCTCGTTCTCGACACCATTCAACCTGATAGTCGATCCTGAGTCCGACAAGCCCATAGCACGCATAGTCAATCCATTGCCGATGGCCAGGGTCGGCGCCGACCTGAACATTGTGGGCAGCTGTGTCGATGATGATGCGGTTGCGGCCGTGGACATACAACTGGACAATGATGAGTGGGTGCGGGCACAGGGCACCGACTACTGGTCCTACTACCTCAAGACCTCGGCCATGGCTGATGGCCCTCATACCCTGGCCGTCAGGGGTGTCGACATCAACGGGCTGGCGGGATCTGAGTCGCGCGTCTCGTTCCAGCTTGACCGTACCAAGCCGCTCAACACCGTAACCGCGCCATCATTCGGATCATTCGTTTCGGGCCGGCTCTCGGTCAATGGCAGCGTCTATGACGCTAATGGGATCGCGCGCGTCTGGTACTCGCTTGATTCGGGCTCCACCTGGCTACCGCTCGCCAATGCCTACAACAAGACCACCAGGACCGCCACGTTCTCGCTGGCCGTAGACACGAAGAAGATGCCTGATGGTCCAACGGTCCTGTGGCTCAGGAGTGTCGATAGTGTCGGCTCCGAGGGAACCGCTGTCTTCCTGTATTTTGTGGACAATACCAAGCCCGATATCACTATTATATCCCCCGCCGCGGACGAGGCAATCAATGGTGCGTCCACCATTTCCGGACGCGTGCATGACGCGGTCGGCGTGGCATCGCTTGCATGGGTGTACGAGAAGGATGCGGGCACCATAGCGTTGACTCCAGGCAACCCTTATTTCTCCGTGCGTTTTACCGCTCCTGACAAGGCCGGCGCGGCGACTGTCAGGTTCACCGCTACCGATACCGCTGGCAACGTCTCGACAGTCGCCGTAACAAGGCAGGTAGATCCAAGTGCCGACTTGCCAGTCGTATCGCTGCAGTATCCGGTGTCTGGTTCGAAGGTGGAAGAAGCGGTACGGATATCCGGAATGGCGCGGGACGATGATGGTGTGGCGTCCATTGTATGGAAGCTGGACAGCGGGCCGGAGACGACGATACAGACCTCCGGTCCATTCTCGCTTGCATTGGACACCGCTCCGAGCGGACAGCGGATACTCGCGATACGCGCAATCGACATCAACGGACTCGCCGGGCCCTGGCTGGCTACACCCTTCGTCCATGCCGGCGCCGCTCCACACCTTGTGCTTGCCAAGGCCATCGATACTTCAGGTGAGCGGGAGTTCCTGCCGGGCATCGCCCTGTCGACACTGGACGGGCGTGCGGTGATATCAGGATACCTCGAGGCGGCCAATCCGCTTGTCGATATGACATATACGATAAACGATGGGGCTCAGGCAAAGCTGCCGTTTGCCAAGACAGCGACCGGGGCGACCTTTACGATTCCAGTCCCCGCTTCACTGCCATTCGGCGTGCTCTCACTGCAGGTGAGCGCCGTCGACTCATTCGGCAAGGTCGGCGTCGTGGAGGCGCTGTTCATAGCCATCGATTATACCAGGACGCGGGTCGGACCGCTTCTGGATTTCGGGCTTGCGACCGAACCGGACTCCGCCAATCCCGCCATTGTCCAGATACTCGACGCGTCACCCTTGGTTGGTACGTTCGTGACTCCGTTCGATGGCGAGGCGATACGATCGGTATCACTTGAACCGCCGACATCCCTTGTCAGCGTTGCCGCCGATGGGCAGACCGTTGCCGTCCAGCGTCTGACGGACGGTGCGACCGGTCCAACGTCCGTCGTCGTCGCGACGTCCCGCGGGCACCGCTTTGCGGCAGGCCCGTTCATCTTCAAGACCGATATGATCGCACCGACCGTCTCGGTCGCCGAGCCGGTCTTTGGCTCCTGGGTCAAGGGTACGATCGCCATTGTGGCCAAAGCCGACGATGGCGATATGGTTGCATCGGTCGAGTTCGCTGTCAATGGTGGATCATGGACCACCCTGTCCGCTGCCGGGGCGGAATATAGGGGATCATTCGACGCATCGGATCTTTCCGGCCCCGTGCGGCTCGACGTGCGGGCCAGTGACGCAGCGGGCAACACGGCGGTCTCGTCGACCGCCTTCATGGTCGATTCGACCCCGCCCGCCCCGGCCAGACTGATGCCAAAGTCCGGCGATAGCTTTGCAGGCCAGACACTCTTCGCGGTTGATCCAGGCGAGCCGGCTCAGAATATCGCCAGAATAGAGCTGGGCAAACGCGGCATCTTTGCGCCGCTCGAGTCGCTGGACATCGTGTCCTTCGTCGCCGGGCCATCGGACGGGCCGCTGGTGCTCAGGGTTGTGGACCGAGCCGGCAATGTTGCCGAGATCGATCCCGCCGCCGGCCTCGACGTTGCAGGGACTGCGATCCCCGAGCCGCCGGCCCTGGCAACGCTGAAGACCAACACGGGGCCTGCCCCCGAAGCCGGCGCACAGGCCGCGGTCTTTACGGGTTCCGACGCTACAGGGACGCTGTCATGGACCGCGCCATTCGTCGGCTCGGTCGATGAGTCGCTCTTCCCTGAATACGCGATCGTACCGGTGCGCGCCTCGGGCGCGGTTGTCCTGAATGCCGTCTTCTACGGCATCAGTCCGAATGTCAAGAAGCCCTTGGCAATGTGGGGCTTTGGCCCCGACGCCATCAACCAGCCCCTGGCCATCAAGCCAGACAAGACAGGAACCTGGACAGCCACCCTCAAGATACCCGCCCGCCCTGATGGCCCGGCATCATTATGGGTAGCCGTGCAGCAGGCGAGCGGCGCAACGGCATACACTCGTGTCGCCCTCGATTACGACAGCACGCCGCCGACAATAGCGCTGGTGGCACCGGCCGTCGCGGCAGCGGGCAAGCTGGCGGCTGCCGGACAGTTTACCCTCGCGGTCAGGGCGACCGACGCGAAGGGTATTGTTGCCTTGAGCTATGAGTATGGCAGCGAAAAGGGAGACCTGGCGTTGCTGTCAGGATCGGGCGACGCGGTCAGAGTGTTCCGTTTCCAGCCCAAGGCGACACAGGCATCGATAGTGATACGGGCTACCGATGGGTCCGGCAACAAGGCTGTTTCCACCACCACTGTGGCTTACGATCAGGCCGCCGACAACCCGGGAGTCAGGTTCCTGGCTCCGTCGGAAGGTGCCGTCCGCGCCGACCAGAACCCGTTCATAGTCTACGCTGTCGATGATGATGCCATAGTCTCGGTTTCGGCTGTCATCGATGGCGCGCCATATACCGCTGAAGGACCTGGCCCGCTCTACGCTCTCGGGACAGCATTCCTGGCGGCTGGCAAACGGACGGCGTCGGTGACAGCCATCGATTCTGGCGGCATCACCTCGGCCAAGGCCATGCTGTCGTGGAGCCAGCTGGGCGTGGCGCCTGCCGTCCGCCTCGTGTCGGCGACGCCGCCTGGTGGCACCGGTGCGGCCGTGCGATTTACCGCAGGATCATCGCTGGTTATCGATGGCAAGACGGCTTTGGAGGCGACCATCGTGGCCGCGAATGGACTGGGTCGTCTGGAGTACGCCCTGAATGGCGCGGCGTGGACCACTGCGCCTGCGCCCAAGCCACAGGCCGACGGCACCTTCAGTCTTCGCATCATACCTCCAGCGACATTGCCCTACGAGCGCTCTGTTGTCGCCGTGCGCGCAACCGATACGACGGGCGCCGTGACCGAAGCCACGACATCGCTTTACCGCGTCGCGCCGGTTCGCGAGGCCGCGGCGGTCGTAGCCGAAGGCGTCTACCTCTATGATCAACGTATCGATACGACGGGAAGGGCAGTGCTTAACCCCGGCGATTCCATGGGAGCGCTCTGGTACGGCAGGCCCCTGGAATCGGTGAGGTTTGAGCCCGCCATTCCGTCTGCCCAGGCCAGTTTCGATGGCTCGTCCCTGGCCATCACGGCCGGCACCGAAGGCGGTGCCCTGGCCAAGCCATCGGTCATGGTCGCGAGGACCATAGACGGGGAGGAGTTCAGGTCCACACCGATGGTACTGGTTTCCGATGCCGCCGCCCCTGTCCTGGCTTTGAGCGAACCTGCTCCGGGCACGCCGGTGCGGGGCGCCTTCCGGCTCGCAGGTACCGCCTCCGACCAGAACGGCATTGCCTCGGTTGCGTGGTCGGTCGACGGCGGTGCCACCTGGACGCCATTCGAGGCGCTGAAAGGCGCACCTGCCACGGCTGGGGGATTTGCCGCGACCGTAACGGCACCGACCTCCGAGGGTTTGCTCACCATGCTGGTCAAGGCGACAGACAATGCTGGCGAGGTGAGCACAGCCATGACGTCCGTCCTGTACGACGACAAGCCGCCAAGCGTCGTCTTTGAGACGCCACGGACCGATGATACGGTCAACGGCCTCGTTCTTGTGTCGGGTTACGCCGACGACTTTTCAGCCATCTCCGGGATGGAGTTCAGCGCCGACGGTACGTCATGGGAATCGATGGAACTTGTTCCGAGGGGAGCGGCTCCAGCCTTGCCAAGGGATGCGGCAATGACAACGCCATCGGGACGGGTGACTTTCGCGCGCCTGGTGGATCTTGGCTCGTTGCCTGAGGGCGGTACACGTATGGCCTTCCGCGCCACCGACGCGCCGGGGAATCAGGCTATAGTGCAGCCGCTGTCCATGGATCCGCCGGCCTTCATGGTCGATATCAATGCGGACAAGCCGACGATACAGGTGCAGATCCCAGCTGACGAGGAGGTGATGCGCTCGGATTTCGTAGTCTCCGGTATGGCCTTTGATGATGACGGAATAGCCGAGCTGTTCTGGCGGCTCGATGGCGGATCATGGAACAGACTCGACGGGTCCAGCGGCTTCGCGGTACCTCTCAAGTTGCTTGACCTGACAGACAACGAGCATGACTTCGATGCTTATGCCGTTGACGTGAACGGCGTCAAGGGCGACATGACAAGCAGGGCCTTCAGGATAAGCCGCGAGGAACCGGTCGGCAGCCTGATCAGCCCGGACGTATCACTGACCACAAGGGGCCCCATCACGCTGAAGGGAGCCGCGTCGGACGCCAACGGCATCAAGTCGGTCGCTGTGTCTTTTGACAATGGCGCCACATACAACGACGCGGTTGGCACGACCGACTGGAGTTACGAGCTCGACACCCGCATCGTGCCTGATGGCCTGCACAGCGTATATATGAAGCTGCTTGACGGATACGACACACCCGGCTTTGCCGCGGGCCTCCTGACGGTGGACAACACCGCTCCGACCGTCTCGCTTGATACGCCTCTGGACGGTGCCGAGGGCACGGGATCCATCATTGCTGGTGGACGCGTCGCCGACGGCATGGCGCTGAAGAGCCTGTCGATAGAACTGTCGAAACTGGGATCATCGACTCCCGAGCGCATAATTCCGGTGACGACGCTCGGCGTGTTCAGTCGGCCGATGGATCTGTCCGATCTGCCTCCTGGCTGGTACAACCTCAAGGCGGTCGCGATGGACCGCGCCGGAAACACCGCGTACGACTCCAGCAACATCGTCGTGCTTGAAGCCAGGAAGGCTGACTCGGCGGAGCTATTCTTCCCGGCGCATGGTGAACGCATTTCGGGCAAGTTCACCCTTGATGGCCGCATCGTCTCATCGTCGCCGGCTGGCAAGGCTTCCATCAGCCTCAACGGCAAGCCATTCGCCGTCGTCGATCCGTCAAAGGAAGGGTGGTTCAGCCTTGCCGTCACGCCAGACATGGTTGAGGACGGTGCCCTGACATTCCGCGCGGAGTCAGTGTCAGACAGTGGCTCCGCCATAGTCTCCGAGCCCAGGACAATCGAGTACACCCGCGATGGCCCCTGGGTCGATGTCGCGGCCCTCGTCACCGGTGATTTTATAGTGGGACGGCCATACCTGAGCGGAGCGGCCGGCTGGGACACGCCGGCGCCGGACAAGTCCGACAAGGCCGCGGTTGCGCGGTGGCGGGCACTGGTAGACGGGCGCACGGTCGTCAAGGTTGAAATAAGCCAGGACAACGGCAAGACCTATAACGAGGCCAAGGGCAAGGGCTCCTTCAAATACAGGCTGGAAACCCAGGAGTACCCCAACGGTACGCTCAGATTGACGATACGGGCGACCTTCAAGAACGGCGAGACCGCTACCCGCAAGCGCATGGTCATACTGGATACGGAGAGGCCGCATGTCGCACTGCTCAAGCCATCCGAGGGCCGCCGTTACAACGGCGTACTCTCCATAGAAGGCACGGCGGGGGATGCAAATGGGCTCTCCGAGGTGGCTGTTGTCGTGCGATCGGGCGACAAGGCATCGTACGAAGTGCCTGGCTTCATACAGGGCTCGTACCTTGATGCGCACCTCCTGGGGGCGACCCGGTTCGAGGCTGGCATTGGCTTGTCGTTCTTCCAGGACAACGTAAAGCTCCAGGTACAGTTTGGCCAGGGCTTTGATGCGCAGCCAAGCTGGGACAACCTGCTCGGCTATGCCAGCGCCGACACACCGGCCGCGGAGCTGTCACGGTTCGGCGGCTATACGGTCGGAGCCAAGTTGCTGGCTAACCTTGCCTACCTGCCATTCTCGTACTGGTTTGGCCCCGACTGGGACTTCTTTTCGATGTCGTTCGCTCTGGGCGCAAGTTTTACCTATTTCAGCCAGACGTCGGACATTGCGTCGATGTTCTCTCCGATAGACGGCAAGTACATGGTCCTGTCCGGCGTGGTCGGGCAGTGGGAGTTCGCGAAGTTTACCTTCAATTGGCCCGTGTTCAGGACCGTTGGTCTCTATCTGGAAGGTGGACTGATATTCATACCAAGCGAGGCATCGACATCGCTCGATGAGTTCATCAGACCCAACGTGGCCATAGGCATGCGGGTGGGCCTCTTCTGACACGGCGGCCATGCGGCGCCGACGACTTGACGCCGTCACCCGCATGGCCTACTTTGTGACTGTGACTGTGACTGTGACTGTGACTGTGTGGAGCCCGAGCAAGGAGTATCCCGGTGGGGCAAAAGAGACTGCGCATACTTGTAGCTCTGGAAGATCCTGAAGACAGATCCCGCGTGGAGCAGGTGCTTTCCGAGGCTGGCTCTATGTGTGCCTTCGCCGCCGACATCAGGTCTATCGATGCCGCCGTCGAGGATGCCGACGTCGTGCTTGCCGATACTGGATTCGCGAACGGAGCACTGGCCGACTGGCTATCGCTGTGGCCCGTTCCATCGGTGCTCATAGTCAACCCCGACTTTGGCATCGAAAGACTTGCGACAAACACCGTTGACGAGGCGAGCCTGTTCATCGTTCGCGACCAGGCAGGAGCCTGGGTACGGTTCATCCCGACGCTCGTCAGGAAGACGGCGGCGATAAGGGAAGCCCTGGACAGACAGAACACCAATGTCATACGCACCGAGAGCAGCTACATGAACCTGTTGCGCGCGGTGCCGGACATTGTCTATGTGCTTGACGGTGATGGGTTCTTCGTGTACCTGAACGACGCGGTATCGCAGCTGGGGTGGAAGCCATCCGAATTGATTGGCAAGCACTTTGCAGAGATTGTCCATCCTGACGATGTGCCGGAAGTCGGCCGGAGCATCGTATTGCGCCGATTCGAAGGCATAACCACCGGACCAGAAGCGGCGCCCAAGCTGTTCGACGAACGCCGTTCGGGCGACCGCATGACTCGTGGTCTGGATGTGAGACTGCGCCACAAGGAAGGCATCGAGTGGACCAAGGCCAATGTCAACTCGTGGGGCGAAGTCTCCAGCCTCGGCGTCGACCTGCCCGAATTCCAGGGCCGTGGAACCGGCACGATAGGCCTCATTCACGATATCAGCGAGCGACGCGAACTCGAGCGCGCGATGGAACGCGAGCTTGATTCCCGCAGCCTGCTCCTCAAGGAGATACACCACCGCGTCAAGAACAACATGCAGGTCGTCTCCAGCCTGCTCTCGCTTGAAAGCGATTGCGTTGACGATGAGCACGCCAAGGCTGTCTTTACCGACTGCCAGACGCAAGTGCAGTCGATGGCGATGGTCCACGAGCAGATATATCGCGGTGGGTCGTACGAGGGCGTCGAGGCCGGAGCGTATTTCGCCAGGCTTGCCGAATACCTTGCTGATGTCCACGAGGCGAGGATGCGGGGCATCAGGCTATCCATTGAAGCCGGCAACGTTGTCCTGCCGCTCGACACCGCGATGCCGCTGTCCATCATTACCACGGAGCTGATATCGAACGCCTTCAAGCACGCGTTCCCCGGCGAGCGGGTGGGTTCTGTGGCCATATCGCTTTCCGAGTCCGATGGCGACTATGTGTTCACCGTTGCGGACGATGGTGTCGGGTTTGCTTCCAGGCAAGCCGAGGTGATGATCGGCGCCGATGGGCGCCCCAAGCCAAAGAAGCACAAGGGCATAGGCATGGATCTGATCGAGGCTCTGGCCAACCAGCTCGGGGGCACGCTGACCCGCACGGATCAGGGCGGTACGACGACGGTCATACGATTTCCGGCTCGTGTTGCGACATGATGACAAGACGGCCTATACTCGCCCGATGAAACTCCTCTCGACTTCTGCCCACGATCTTGAGCGGGCTGCACAGGCGATACGCGATGGGCTGTTGGTCGCCATTCCTACGGAGACTGTGTACGGCCTGGGCGCCGACGCGTGGAATCGTGTTGCGCTGGCCCGCATCTTCGAGGCAAAGCGCAGGCCTAGTTTTGATCCGCTGATAGTGCATGTGGCCGAGCCGGAAGGCGCATCCGAGGTTGCCGATGTGACAGTGCCGTATGCCAGGCTCCTGGCCGATCGATTCTGGCCTGGGCCGCTGACCATGGTGCTGCCCAAGCTGGAACGCGTGCCGGACCTGGCCACCAGTGGACTGCCAACCGTCGCCGTACGGTGCCCGGCCAGCATGGTAGCCCGCCAGATCATACGCCTATCCGGAGTGCCGGTCGCCGCGCCCAGCGCCAATCCATTTGGGTATCTGTCACCGACCAGGGCGGAACATGTCGTTGCCCAGCTCGGAGACCGGGTTGACTTCATTGTCGATGGCGGACGCTGCCCTGTCGGCGTCGAGAGCACCGTGCTCGACCTGTCGGTCGATCCGCCCCTCATCCTGAGGCCGGGCGGACTGCCCGTGGAACTGATAGCCGAGGTGATACGCGGCATCCAGGTGTTCGACAGGGCTACCACAAGCCCGCACGCTCCCGGTCAATTGCCCAGCCACTACGCGCCATCACGGCCCTTGTACCTGGTGGCGGCTGGCGGCCTTGAGGCCGCGCGGCCCTCCGGGCGAGCGGCGGCGTTGTGCTTCGGCGAAGCCTCGGCTAGTGTCGAGGCCGAAAGCGGGCGCTGGGCTCGCGTTGTCGACCTGTCGCCAGAAGCCGATCCTGTCCAGGCGGCGGCGGCTCTCTTCGATGTATTGCATGAGCTTGATGTGGCTGGCCTTGAACAGCTGTGGGCGGAGCGCCTGCCCGACGACGGGCTGGGGCGGGCCGTCAACGACAGGCTGTACAAGGCTTCCGTGAAGTAACCAAAGGCGGGCGTCAACAGTCAGACTCATGAACCTCCATGGAATTCCGATACTATAGGTAGAACGTCGGAACAGGAATGGAGCGGTACCATGGCCATCTATGTGTCGAACCACTTTCCGCTGGATTATGCATACAACGCGGGCTCGAGCGGCAGGATATCGGTACCCGTCGCGCCTTCCCAGCTCGTATACTCATACTTCAAGAATGTGGCGGGCGCCGCCAGTTCCGACACTCCGGTCTACTCCCTGGACAAGCTCAAGATACTGGACACGTTGATAGAGCGGCTCCGGTCGGCCAAGGGCCAGCCGAGGGCCGAACGCCGCGGTTCGGACATGACCGATGAGCGCATCGATGCCTTGATCCAGCAGTACGGCGAACAGCTCCATACCGCCCTGTCGACCAATGCGCTCCCTTACGCGCGGCCAACGGGAGTGGTGCCTGGCATGCTCGTGTCCATCGCGGCATAGCGGCCAGTCCCTGACCGTTACGGTTTGACCGGCACTGAGGTCGGGCGCGGTCCTTCTCCTGTCAAATACGCAAAGTAGTCTCGAAGGTAACCATCGCCGTAGAGCGCAGCATAGGTCAGCGCGGCGATGACGGTGTTCCTGCCGTACTGTCTGGTCTCGGAATATGAGAGCGCCTCCAGCAACATATCGTGCGGCAATGATCCAAACTCCGCTTCCCAGCGCCTGAAGCGCGTAGGGCCGGCATTGTATGAGAAGACCGCCGGCATGACACGGCCATCGAGGCTGGCCAGGATTCTGGCGAAGTACGCCGAACCCAGTCTCAGATTGTCAGCGGGGTCGACCAGTGAGTATTCTGACATGTGCAGTCTTCCGGCTATCTCGGCAGCCGTCGCGGGCAGCAGTTGCGTCAGTCCGAGCGCGCCCGATGAAGACACCGCGGCGGGGTCAAAATAGCTTTCGGATCGGGCTAGTCCGTATAGCAGGAACTCATCGAGCCCGGTCGACTGGGCAGCCTCGGCAAAGAGCTGATGGTAAGCCCTGGGCCAGAACAGCTCCGCGTCAGCCTTCGTCGGTGTATATGATTGCCTCCAGTACAGCCAGGCTATGACGCGCAGGGCCTGCGCATGGTGACCGGAGGCGCTGAGCATGGTAGCGATACTTCTGACGGTGGCCGGAGCGAGTGATGCGTACACAGGCCCCAGTTCCGATCTGACCCTGGCGCCCAGCCCGAATTTCGCCATCGCAAGAGCATACTCATCGATGCTGACCTGGTCTTTGTCTGGCGCCGGGGTCCCGGCAGACTGTTCGCTCGCTGTGGCTTTCTGTCCCGAAGGTTCCTGTGTAGCATCGGCTTCGGGGTCGGCGGCCAATGAGTCGATCAGGGCCTTGCCCAGCCGGTAGGCGGCTGCGATCCTGTACCAATCATCCGCGCGCTGGTCATAGGCGGCCTGCATACGAGCCTCGGCATAGGACGCCGCATCGGCATACCGCGAACCAAAGACAGCCACGACATCAGCGTCCTTGATGATGCCAAGCCCGGCGGCGCGGGCGCACAGGTACGCGATGCGGGCGGCATCCTTGCGGCTCGACTGGCTGGTTGCAGCGTCTATGGCGACGAGCGCGCCGCCATTCCTTGCTATCAAGGCGTCCCTGGAAAGCGGTTCCAGGAGGTCGGAGAAGTATCCTGGATTCCCACATCCTGACAGCGCCTTTCCGAGAGCCGCTATGGCGAGTGCCTGCGATTGCTTTGAGGCGGCTTCCACGACGTACCACTGTGCAGCATCCCGCTCGGCTGAGTTGGCGGCCCGGCTCGCGGCCCTGGCGAACCATGCCTCGGCATCCTTCCAGCGATCATCAGCGCGCAGGAAACGGGCGTGCCAGTACGCGTTGAAATATTCGCGCGAAGGGTCCGCACCACGATCGGCCAGCGTTCTGGTGATGTATTCAAAACCCGCTGCGCCCTCATCGCGCGAGATGGCGATGAAGGCCTTCGCGGCATCCGAGGCGATGGCTCGCGGCAAGGTCAGGAGCATCTTGCCAGCGGCGATCGCAGTAAGCGGTCGATCGGATCCGTCACCGAAAGCGGGCCCACTGTTGTCGGCATCGCTGCTGCCGGCGGACGAGCCGGGAAGGCTCTGGCCAATGCGCGCGGCTACCGTGGCGGAATCCTCGACCGCGGCCGCGTAGCGTCTGAAGGCGGTCACGGCTGGGCCGAAATCCTTCGATCCAACGAAGGCCCGCGCCTCGACAAGTTCCATGGTTCTTGATCCCAGCGCGGTGATGGCTGGTGCCACATCCCCTGCAGGGGCGGATGCCAGCAGGATCACGACACGGGACAGCGCCGCGTAGACGCGCGGCGAACCATCCATCGCGACGATCGATGCTACCTCGCTGACCCAGTTGCCTTGCCCCGCATTGAATCCAGCTTCGAACAACAACGATGCCAGCTCGGCCGCATCCTGGGCCGCTTCCTTCGGAAAGGCCGAGCGCAGTGCCTCCAGCGCATTCAGAGCCTGGACCCACTCATGCGTTATCATCAGTCCCGTGCCCTCGAGGTATGCGCGCCGGTATGGCAACAATGCGGTGGCTGCGTCGGATCGGCACAGTTCGAGCAGGCCCGCTCCGTCGCGGTCAGCCAGCAACATATCGGCGAGCAGGCTCACAGCGCGTTCCCGGTATATGCCTGTCTCGCGCTTTATCGCCTCGCGGAGCATCATGATAGCGAGCGGCTGGTCACCCTTGTCCTGGGCGCGCATCGCTATGAACAGGATGGCTCCAGGGCCAAGCTGTTGCAGCGCGTCGTACTCGATGACATCGGAAGCGGTTATGGGCAGCGGAGCATCGCTTGCCAGCAACTCGAACCACGCGGCCTGGTCGAGGCCGTGGATTGTCGACCCGATACACGACGGCGTGGATACGAGTACAATAGCAATAAGCACCATGGCGAGCGTTCTCATCCAGTCTCCTTGCAAAAAAAACAGCGGACGCTCTCGCATCCGCCGTCGTGTGCCATCTGGCCATCGAGGATCAGCGCGGAGGAATGTATATCCAGTGACCCGATATGATGAGGTCGGGATTGCGTATCTTGTTGGCCCTGGCTATGGCGCCATAGAGCCACGGTGTCCGGTAATAGGCTATCGACAAATCCCACAGCGTGTCACCCCACCGGATCTTGTACCAAGTGCCTGCCTTCTTTGCCGGGGCTGGTGCCGGAACCGGCTTCGGTGGTTCAGCGACAACTTTGGCTGGCGCGGGAGCTGGCGTCTCTACCTTGGCCGGTTCCGGAGCCGGAGCTGGTTCGGGGGCCGGTGCCGGGGTTGTGACGGGAGCCGATGTCTGGGCCGCGGGCGGCTCCGCTGGCCTGTTGACGGTACATGTATAGATGAAGAATGCGGCGAGCAGGATGAGTATCGTGCCCGCAGCCGCCAGTATCCCGATGAGCAGCGGTGAGCGCTTTGCGCGGGGCTCGGGTTCACTGGTCGCGGGCTCACCGAAATCAGGCATGTCGGTGGACTGATCGGTGGCCTCGGGAATCGAAGTATCAAAAGGTGGCTCTTCGGGGAACTCGTCCGTCGACAGGTCCATCCCGGCGTCTTCCTGCAGGTCGAAATCCGGAATGTCATACTTGTCCTCTTCGGACAGGGCTTTGAGCGATACCTCGAGCGTCTGATGCTCGCCGGTCGCTTCCTCGCGCGCAAAGGCGTTCAGGTTGCCCTGCTCGTCGAGCCCGAGCTCAAGTCTGATGTCCGGCTCTCCACTCGGCCGCGGAGGGATGTTCTCTATGATCAGGCTGCCGACATACGCATCGGCTGAAACGCCGCCTGTGGAGCTGTAGACATCGATCTGGACACTCGGCTGGTCATCCTTGACGGTGGTGACGATCAGGCGTTTTCTGGCTGCCGTGCCTTCTTCGAGGATTGGGTAGAACTTGCCGTCCGCTAGGCGGATACCGATATTAGCCATGGCTGCTTCCATTCATACACGATTTGTATAGACATGCATACATGCATAGTATCGGTCAAGAACGAAGAAAAAACCATACAAACCTCTGAATTTGGTCGCTTTCCACGAAAAAGCCAGTTCGTCGAAGCCTGCATCTTTCGATTTTCGACACCGCCTGGAGCAGTTGCCCAAGACCAGCCATACAACGGGCGGTGGCGTTGGATACCGAGATGCAGGCTTCGACGAACTACAATTTCCTTGACAGCCGGCCGCTCCGCATATACCACAGAAAGACCATGCGTGACCACGAACCGAGTATCCATTTTGCGCCGCGCTTCCATGTCAATTTCTACCACTCATATCGCGGTGATACACCGGACGAGCAGGGCTTTGGCAAGGATATCCGCATCATCCGGGGTATACTCGACGATCTGGACCGGCTGCGCGATGAAAGCTTGGTGGTGCGGGCGGCTTGGGACTTCGACAACGCATTCACCCTTGGGGAGATTCTTCCTGCCAATGCCCCTGATATAATCGACCGGGTCAGGGCGCGCGTGGTGGAAGGCATCGACGAGATAGAGCCCATGTCCTGGAACAACGGCCTTCTGTCTGCTCAGACACCCGAGGAGTTCCGGTTGTCGATGCGGTGGGCCGACAGGGCTCCCGATCGTAGTGGCAACGCCGACGTATTTGGCTCCTTCGTGCCTATGGCGCGGCCGCAGGAATGCATGTTCACGGCCAGCCATATTCCGTTGTACAGGAGCCTTGGCATCGAGGCGGTGTCGCTGTACTACAGCGCAATTCCATTCAACGGCTTTGGATCGTTCGTGCCTCTCCTGGGGGCCGATCAGCGCTATAACCCCATGACTCTGGTCGATCCGGTCTCCGGCCTGACAATGCGGCTGCTGCCTTCGTGCAACCAGGGAGATCTGGCCGAATTCTGGCTGAGCGCCGCGCGGATGCTTGCCAACATCAGAAGAAGCCAGTTGAAGTCCGACGGACCGATAGACTATATGGTCGTGCTGGACATGGACGCCGATGACAGTTTCTGGGCAGGCATGGCTCGGCCGCTGACTCGTGCTGTCGCGCCTTCTTTTGCTGGCCTCTACCATCTGGTCCATGATATGGCGAGGCTTCCGTATGTGACCTTTACGAGGCCCTGGGACTACATGATGGCCCATCCCGACCGCGGTACCATGTCACTGGGGCAGGATCTGGCTGACGGCGCCTTCGATGGGTACGCCTCCTGGGCGGACAAGTACGAAGACTATGTCCTGTGGGACCGGGTGCAGGAGGCGCGAACCATGTGGGAAGCCGCCAAGTCCGATGTCGCGAAGGCGGCGGGGCTTTCGGCCGTGGCACTGGATGACTTTGATTCGTGGAGCGCAGCGCTCGCGCCGACACTGAGATCCCAGGCTGCCGAAGCCATCAAACTGAGGCTCAGGCTGCTGTCGACGACTCATTTTGGCATGGCGGCGCCGGTGATGAACGCGCGCCGGTTCGCCAAGTGCCAGGATCTGGCGGCCCGGGTCATCGCCCTGACCGAATCGTTCCGTGCCGCCGTTCGCGGTGCTTCCGTACTCGCCGCCGACACGCCCCGCCAGACATCATTTCAGGGCCCTGTCGTTCAGGACATAGACGACGTCGCGACAGTACTTCCGCCCTGGAAAGAGTACGCCGGTAGTATCATGCCGATGCATGGTGAATGCAGTCGTACCTTCGTCATTCCCGACAATGGAGGCGCTGCCGCTGTGCCGTGGCGGATCGCCATCGTCACCTGCTCATTGCGGTATGACACAACCAGCCACACCGGCTTTGACCCCAGGAAGGCCGAACGGCTCGGCCGAAGCTGGGATCCCCGGTGGACGCAGCTCGCCCCGATGGAACTCGTTGCCTTTGACCGGGTGCCCGTGGAGACCCCGATCCGGATATGGAAGCGCGACTTCTCGGGCAGTCTGGCCTCGTATCCGCTCGACTACATAGACCACGGCGGCACCACGGACGCCATCATCAACAACCATGTCACGCCGAGCTGGGTCGCTGTCAGCGACGGGGTACGGGGACTGCTTGTCGCGCAGGCAGACCGCGGGCCGCGAAGCTTCGCCTTCTGCCCGGTCAGGCGGATTCGCGAACGCGGGCGCCATGGCGATGTGGTCAGGGTGTCGATGAACCCATACGGCACCTGGTGGGGGCGGCAGTATCGATATCCGGCCCGGTTCACCGGCCTGGGCAGGCTGGCAGCCATAATGACAGCCGATCACCTGTTCCCGTCGGCGCCGTCATGGGAAGGCGCCCGGCTGGAATTCAAGGTGCTCGTCGCGTCGTATCGTGGCGACGCGCCCCCTGCGGGGCTCATCGACACAGCCGAACGGTTCTCGGGCCTTCGTGGCCATCAGCACGGCAACCATGGTGGAGGATACATCGATGGACAAGGAAACGACTGAACAGGCATCCCGGGATCCAAGGCCCGCAGGCGCACTGGGCATGAAGACCATACTCGCGTACGGCATCGGCGACATCTATGGCGGCGGCGCGTTCATGATCGTGGGCATGCTGTTCCTGTTCTACCTTACCGAGGTCGTCGGGCTGTCGCCCATACTGGCAGGTCTTGTCTTCGGCATAGGCAAGGTGTGGGACGCCGTCTCCGACCCGCTGATGGGGTACATATCCGACAACACCAGGTCCCGCCTTGGCCGCCGCCGGGTCTACTTCCTGGTCGGTATAGTGCCTATAACCATATCATTTGTGGTGCTGTGGATACCGGTGGGGTTCCATTCGCAGGCTCTGCTGTTCCTGTACTACAGCGCCGCCTACGTGCTCTTTGCCACGGTCTTTACGATGGTGATGATACCGTACTCCGCACTCGCAGCAGAGCTATCGCCCGACTACCGCGTCCGCAACAGGTTGTCCGGTTCGCGCATATTCTTCTCCGGGTTCTCGTCACTTCTGGCAGCGACCATCCCCAGGATCATAATCGACGCAACCCCCGCGAGGCCCGCGGCCGGCTATGTGACCATGTCGGTGCTGTTCGGCATATTCTTCGCCCTGCCCTGGCTGATAGTCTTCTTCGGCACGAAGGAAGACACGGTGCTGAAGACCCAGACGGTATCGAGGAACTTCATGCGCGAGTTCCTGAGCATATTCAGGAACAAGTCATTCCGCATCCATATCGTCATGTACATCTGTGTCTATTCCGCCATGGATTTTCTGATGGCCCTGTTCTCGTATTACCTGACCTACTACCTGCGCAGGCCTGGCCTCTACTCGGTGGCTATGGGCACGCTGATGGTAGTGCAGCTCGCGATGATCGTGGTCTACGTGTATATAGCCAACAGCAAGGGCAAGCGCTTTGCCTATATCATGGGCGCGGTGCTATGGCTCGTGGGCATGCTCGCCACCATGACGCTGGGGCCATCATCCCCGGTCGTGGCTCTGGTGCTGGTATGCGCGCTGATGGGGCTTGGAACCTCGGCCGGCGTCTTCATACCGTACGCTATCCTGCCCAATGTCATCGATGTCGACGAGTTGATGACAGGCCGGCAGAGGTCGGGCGTCTACTCCGGTTCGATGACGCTTACGAGGAAGCTGATACAGGGAGCGCTCGTGATGCCGACCATCGGATTCTTCCTGCAGGTGATAGGGTTTGTTCCCAACGCCATCCAGACACCGCAGGTTCTGTCACGGTTCTTCGTCTTCTTCCTGGGCGGCCCGATTCTGCTGATAGTGGCCGGAATCATCGCGGCCACCCGTTTCGAGCTGAGCCCCAGGAACAGCGAGATGATAGCGGCTGAATTGACCAGACTGCGGGCGGGGGGCTCGGCTGACGACGCGGATCCAGCCGTGCGGCTGGTATGCGAGCGGGTCTCGGGGGCACCCTATGGAGAGGCATTCAAGTCAGGAGCGCGTTGAATCCGAGGGCGGCTATGCCGGCTTCCTGCCAACCGCGACGAGGCGCTCGGCCTTGTCGTCGTATGGAGCGCCGGCATAGGTACCGAACAGCTCGACCGAGGCGAAGCCCGACCGCAGCATGGAGTCGCGCAGTTCCGTGCCGGAGTACAGGCGTTGCACCCAGGAGTGGTCAACGCGATGCGCCCCGTCCACGACTATCCAGCGGTTGCGCAGGCCTTCCCACGCGCCGACGACCTGGAACTCGGTCAGCACCAGTCGGCCGTCGCGCTCGAACCACTCGCCATCTATGAAGTCGCGCGCGGCGGTCTCCTTGCCGACAACCTCAACGACCAGCACGCCGCCGGGGGCCAGGCTCTCCGCAATGCGCGCGAGCATGAGCTCATCGTCGGCCTTGGTCGGAAAATATCCGAAGCTGGTGAACAGGTTGACGGCAAGGCCGAACGAGCCTGGCCGGCACCAGCTGCGCGCGTCGCCCTGTATGAACTCGACCGACAAGCCCATCGCCTCGGCGCTCTCGCGGGCGGCCCGCAGGTATGGCTCGGTGATGTCGACGCCGGTGACGCGGAAGCCGCGCGCGGCGAACTCCAGAGCGTGCCTGCCTGTGCCGCAGCACATGTCCAGCACGGCCGAGCCAGCCGTAACGCCGGTCAACTTCTGGATGGCGTCCACAACGACTGGCGCCTCGGCCCAGTGGTCACCATCGAACAGCAACGGCGCGTAGTCTGTCCAGAAACCCTCATCGGCAAACCAGTCTGCTCCGCCTTCGCGTTCAGGGCTACCGCCATCCGGGTCAGAGGGCACTGTGTTCAAGCGTTTGACCAAGCACATAGGTCAGCGTCTCAATGTCTATCTCGCCGGAGTCTATGGTAACGAGCTCGCGGATCTCCGCCCATTCGGCCTTTGAGAAGGACGTGTCGTCATAATCGGACAAGAGGAGCGAGCCTATGCCGCCGAGCCATTCAAGCGCCCTGGCCGATTCTTCAGGCACGCCCGAGGCGTACCGTGAAAGGAAGGTGGTGAAGAGGGCGGCGATGGTGTCATCGGGAATTTTGGGCATGGATCTGGAGAACGTCGATCTGAGCGCCTCGAAGTCCTTGTTGCCCGGCGATGTGCCAGCGTGGCGAGCCCAGTCGTCCAGATCCGATCTCAACCTGTCTATTGCTTGCATGCGCCGATCATACAGCGCCGGAGGCATCTTGTTAACAGGCTATCGTCCAGAGCCGCCGGACAAGCCGAGAGCGGCCATAAGGACGCCAAAATCGTAGACAGCGTGCGCCAGAGCCAGCGCGTGCAACTTGAATCCCTTATTGGCCGCGGTAGCGAGCGTCGCGCCGACAAGCAGTGCTGACAGTATCCCTGCGCTGCCTTGGTACGCATGGCCCGCGGCGAAAAGCGCCGTCGACACCATGATCGCAGCCAGCGAGCCAGAGCCCCGATCCCGAAGGGCATGCACGATGTAGACGCGGTAGAACAACTCCTCGCGATAGGCGACCGCCAGCGAGAACAAGGCCGCCGCGATGATGATCAGTGCCCGTGGCGCGCCCGCGCTTCCGGGCAGCACGGTTGCGATGGAATCTGAGTCGATGTTGGCGATAGACATGAAAACGGCCACAAGTCGCGCTATCAGTAGCATGGCGCCCAGCAAGAACCCGGCACGGAGTGCATCGCCGGAGCGCGGCCTCATGATGCCGTAGTCACGAAGCCTGCCCGTTGCGCCGATACTGACCATAAGGAGTGCACCCTGCGAAAACGATTGTACGGCGCCGGAACTCAACCACGTGATGATGTCGGCCGGTGCCTGCGAAGGCACGAGGCTCGGCGCGATCATCGCCAAGGTCACGATGATTGGCTCCACCCACGTGCGCCCGGATTTTTCGATATCGGTTCCCATTGGGGCAGTATATACTGCCTGAACGGAGCGTCGCCATGGTAAATGTGCTGCTGGTCGTCGTCGTCATTCTGCTCTTTGTCACCGGCACCCTTTTGCTGCGGGGCGAACGACGCTTCTCGCCGCTCGAATACTACGCGCGAGGCAAGGAGGTCGGATTCACGATGGCCGAGACCAAGGCCATCATGAACATGTCGAGGCTTGCAGGCGTCAGGGATCCAACCAGCGCACTCTGGTCAATCAGGGAGCTGGATGTCTGCATACGGGCCTTTGGCAAGAAGAACCGTGCCGAAGGCAAGGACCGTGACCGCGCGACGCTCCAGTTCATGGAGAAACTCTATGACTTCCGCAAGCGCCTGGAATTCGAACAGCCCAAATACAAGGCCGGCATAACGAACTCGCGCCTCATACGCACGAACCAGCGGATACGCATACTGATCGAAGGCATCGGTGTGTATTCGTCCACCGTAATCGATTCAAACGACAGATACCTGGTTGTTTCATACCCGGTCGGAGCCCGCGTGCCACCAGGCTTCCAGTGGAAGGGGTCGCGCGTCTCGGTCTATTTCTGGAGGCAGGAAGACGCGGGCTACGTCTTCGATACCTACGTGCTGGAAGACCTGCGGATCAGGGACATACCGGTGCTGCAGCTTGGCCACTCCGAGTCCCTGCTTCGGACCCAGAAGCGCAAGTCACTGCGTGTCAGATCGAGGATGCCAGCGTACCTGTACCTGCTGCGCAGGCTGGAGGGCGCCTATGAGAAGCCCGAGCGTGTCCCCGGTCTCAAGTGTGTGATCCAGGACCTGTCCGAGGACGGCGTCTCCGTGCTGATAGGCGGAAGAGCCAAGGTCGGCCTGCTCGTCAAGGCGCAGTTCTATGTCGGCGACGACCAGATCGTGATGAGCGGCACCGTACGGGCGGCTGAATACGATGTCAGCAAGAATCAGTCATTGATGCATGTAGAGGCAGTGCAACCCAGCCCGCGCATGCGCAACCTCATCAGGTCCCACGTCTACAACGTCGGCCCGGAGGCGTCCGCGGTTCCGGCGGTTCCCACAGGCGATGCGCTGGACGGCCGGCCTTTTTCGGTATAAATTCAACGCCGGGTCATGGGGCTGGAATCACAGGAACAGGGGTGACGATGAAAAAACACAGCGCGCTCTCCGTCGTCATGCTGGCGCTTGCACTCGCAAGTATCCCTGCCCAGGAGTCAACCGACCTCATCGATACCTACCGCCGCAATTTTGTGCGTTCCAGCCTGGGTACAAAGCTGGAACTGCTCAAGGAAGCGTCCGCCTACGAATCGGTCAACATGGGACCGCTGTACGACACAGCCGTCCAGTTTGTCCTCGGCAACATTGTACTGCTAGCCAATGACCCGCTGATGAGGGATATGGCCATCCTGTCTGTCACGATGATCCGCAAGTACAACTATGCGCCCGCTTCCGAGAACATGTGGAGCCTTTTGGGCGTATACAAGGACGCCATGGTCCGGGTCGCCATATTGCAGACCCTGGCAGAGACGGCTACCGGCAACAAGACAATCCTGAGGGAGATGAATGCGTACCTGGACAATCAGATAACCCTCTTCAAGGCCGGTTCGGCGCCGGATGCCTCCGTGCTCGATGCCACGGTTTATGCGGTGGGACAGCTCGGAGACTCGTCGTCATTCCCGTTCCTCTTCTCGGCGTACATGGCGTCGGTCAGCCTTGCCATAACCAACCGGGCCAGTACCGCCATGGCCTCGCTTAATGGGGATTACGCGGCCTTCCTGACCGAAGTGATACAGACCCACGCACCGTCAGAAAAAGCGGCGGCACTGGAGGCCGGGTTGCAGAAGGACGCGTTGCCGGCTGACAAGCGCGCCGAACTGGCGGAGACGGCCCTGTCCGTCGGTGTATCGTACCAAGGCGCAATGCCTGTAGACCAGTCGTATATCATGGCGCTGCGCACATCGGCGGCACGGGAACTGACGGCCCGGGGATGGCAGAAGGCCTCACCGCTGGCCATCAAGCATTTTTATGATTTCCAGATACAGTACTCCCGAGGCCAGGTTTCAAAATCGGATTTTCTTGATTCCATAGGCTTGCTCGGAGCCATGGGTACCACCGAGGCGGCTCAGGCACTGGCGCTGTACCTGCAGCTGATAAACACCGAGACAGAACAAGGCAAGGCGCTGGACGAGCAGATAACGCTGGCCGTCGTCAACAACCTGGGCCTGCTTGGAGACAAAATAGCCTTTGACTATCTCTTATACATCGGCTATCTGCAGTATCCTGAATCGATAAAGAAAGCCGCCAGGGACGCACTCCAGAAGCTCCGCTGGTAGGCTATCAAGCGCCAGTGCTTTCTGCGTCGTTGCGGAGGCATGGCCAGAACCAATCCGCCGCTCCCCCCAGCCATTCCCTTCGCTATCGGAGCGGCTGTCGCGGTATACCTGAAACCAGGCGCGACCTCCCGGATCATCGCTCTTTCTGCCTGCGCGGCCCTGCTGGCCGCCGCCTGTTATTGTGGGACTCATTCTTCGAGCACTCGTTCTTCAAGCGATATTTCTCGATCCGATCATGCCATGGGCCGGAATGTCCGTCTCCGCGCGGGTTTCCTGTTTGCGCTTTCGCTGGGTTTGCTTCTTGGAACCAGCGCTCATGCCCGCGTGGACACCTGGGCGGGCAGGGCATCTCCCGGATTGGTCATCACGACTGGTGTGCTGGCTTGCGATGGCATGATCACCGCGGACCCAAGGCGCACGGCTTCCGGCATGACAGCCGTAGGAATCGAGCTGCTTGCTGCACGCGGCCGTGACGGCGCACGCGTCACGGCGAGCGGACCCCTGCTGGTGTATGTCCGCGGTGGCGGACCAGCCACGCTGATACGCGGGCAGATTGTGTCGGTTGGGTTGCGCAAGCCAGCTACCCCGGCTCGGGGTGGCGCAGGCGCGTGGCCAGACGCCCTGGCAGTACCCGCGGCTTTTGTCGATGGCGGCGATGTCGCGATTCTGGCGCCTGCGTCAGCTCTGGAGCGTATGCGTTGGTCCATCAGGTCGGCCTTGCTTGCCTCGCTTAACCGTGCTGGTGGTGTCGCGGGTCCATTGCTGGAGGCGCTGATCGTGGGGGTGCGCGATGACCTGGACGGCTCGATCGCCGACGACTTCCGCAAGGCTGGCTGTGCGCATATCCTGGCGCTGTCAGGCCAGCATATAGGCATCCTGGCTACGCTCGTCGCTGTGCTGCTGGGATTTCTTGTGGGGCCCTTCAGGGCCAGGGCTGCGGCCTGTGTCCTCGCAGGCGCCTACCTCTGCATAGTCGGCGCCTCACCCGCCGTGGCTAGAGCTGTCATCATGTTCTGGATTGGCAGCGCCGCCCTGCTGCTTGACAGACCACATGCCCCGCTTGCGGTGCTGGCCCTGGCATTCACCGCCGCTGTCATACTGTTCCCGCAAAGCGTCCACGCGCTGTCATTCAAGCTGTCGTACCTGGCCGTCGCCGGCATAGCTCTATTCGCGCCATCCTATGAATTCCGGTTGCGTCGCTGGCTGCCTCCGCCCATTTCGGGAGCCGTGGCGATGGGGCTTGCGGCCTTGGCCGCGACGGCGCCACTGTCGATAATCGCCTTTGGCTACCTCAATCCCTTTTCGCCACTCTCAAGCGCACTTGCCGGGCCTCTTGTCTCGGCGTTGATGTATTGTGGCCTGGCGGGCGTCACGCTCGTCGCTGCCATACCGGCGGCCGCGCCCTTGGCCGCCTGGCTCTGCTCCGTGCCATACGAGCTGCTTACAGGCACCATCCGGCTCGGTGCGGCGATGCCAGCTGTCGCGGTCGCCACGGGCGGAGCCCCAGCAACGGCGCTGGCCAGCGTCGTTGCTCTTGGCGCCACCTTCGTATATGCTTGGCCGCATGTCGCCCAACGCCCCCAATCAAGACACCGTACCGCTGCCGGTCAATTACGACTCGCCGACCGATCTGTCCGCCCTGCTGGAGCGGCTGGGCCTGGGCATGCGCAAGAAGTACGGCCAGAACTTCCTTGTGAGCGGACAGGCCAGACGTCGCATCGCCGCGCTGCTCGAGGCGGAGCCCGGCGCCCGCGCGTGGGAAATTGGCCCGGGAACAGGCTCGATGACCCGTGAGGCACTGGTCGCGGGTCTTGCCGTATCGGCGTTCGAGATAGACAAGGGCTTTGCCGCGTTCATACGGGAAGCGTACGGCTCCATGGCGGGCTTCGAGCTCTATGAAGGTGACTTCATGAAGACCTGGAAGAGCGCACTTGCGGCCTCCGGTCGCCCTGCCATTGCATTTGGCAACCTGCCGTACAACGCCGCGGGAGCGATCATAGCCACATTGATTGAAGGCGGCGTTCGCCCGGCCCGCATGGTCTTTACCGTGCAGAAAGAGGCTGCGCAGCGCATGTGCGCCGTACCTTCGACGAAGAACTACTCAGCGTTCACCGTGCTTTGCCAGTCGACATACCGCGTCAAGACGGCCTTCGATCTGTCCGCCGGCATGTTCTGGCCGCAGCCACGCGTCACATCGGCCGTCGTCGTTATGGAAAGCCGCAATGACGCCGTGCCCTTCGCCGGCGACCGGGCTTTTACCGGCTTTACCCGCGCCTGCTTCTCGTCACGGCGCAAGACCCTTCGCAACAACCTCAAGGCCGCTGGCTTCACCGAGGCGCACCTGACAGAAGTCTGCGCCGGCGTCGGCATATCTCCGGATGCCCGTGCCGAGACACTGACGCCAGAGGCCTTTTCCCAACTCTGGGTCGCGATCAAACCCCAGACCTAGCGATCCCTGAGTCTTGCCAGCGGGCGCACTTTGCCGTATCATCGGTGACCATGACGGATGTACAACTCAGCAGCGTAGACGAAGATACCCTCGACACCATACTGGCCGGTGACGTGGAATTCTCGGGCACCATGGTCTTCAAGGAACCACTGATGATCAAGGGCCATGTCAGCGGTTCCATCGCCACGACCAGCGATCTGCATATCGACGAGAAGGCCGTTGTGGAGGCGGACATCACCGCCCGCAACCTGACGATCAGGGGCACACTCAAGGGCGACGTGACGGCAACCGGGCGCGTCGAACTCTTTTCGTCATGCCGGGTCGAAGGCGACATAACCGCGGCCGAAGTAACCATGGAGCCGGGCTGCAGATTCAACGGCATTTGCTCCATGACCGGTTCCGGCGATGGCGCGCGGAACTAATCGGCTGGCCATTGCCTGTGTCTGTCTGGCCATCGTCTCGACCGCGCTTGCCGGACCGGTTCACGCCCAGACCAGACCGGACGCGCTCGGCATGTACAAACAGGGCCGGTATGACGAGGCCCGCGCGACATGCCTGAGCGAGATAGCAGCCGATCAGACCAACATCGAATCATACGTCGTACTCGTATGGAGCCTCCTGTCACTCGAACGCTATGCCGATGCCGAGCTGTATGCCAACCGGGCGTACACCACCATCCGTAAGGACCCCCGCATAGTCGAGGCGCTCGGTGAAGCAGCCTACTACCAGGGCAAGAACGACGACGCCCTGGCCCACTTCCGGGATTACATCAACCTGTTGCCCGACGGCTCCAGGATCGGCACCGTGTACTACCTGATGGGTGAAACCTACCTTAGACTGGTGCGGTACAGTCATGCCGACATATCGATACGCACCGCGCTGCAGTATGAACCTCAGAACGCCCGTTGGTGGACTCGGCTCGGTTACGTACGCGAGCGGGCATCCGACTGGTCCTGGGCGATGCAGGCCTACGACGCCGCGCTCGCCATCAATCCTGGCCTCACCGACGCCGTGCTCGGCAAGCAGCGCGTCACTGCCCACATCAACCCCTAACACCCCGCATGGCACTCCGTGTAGCATTCCGCACCTTTGGCTGCAAGCTCAACCAGGCGGAGACCGACTCCATAGCCGACAGCTTCGCCAGGGCCGGAGCTGTGATAGTCGATTTCGAGGCGGGCGCCGATATCGTCGTCTTCAACACCTGTACCGTGACCACCAAGGCGGAGCAGAAGGCGCGCCGGGAGATGCGCCTGGCGTTGCGACGAAACCCCGAGGCGATGGCCATCGTGACTGGCTGCTATGCCGAACTCGACCCGGAAGCCGTTTCGGCGATAGCGCCGCGCACACTGGTCGTGCCAGGATCGAAGAAAGGCCATGTGCGGGCCATGGCGCCTGGCCTCGTTGCGGCCGCCCTCGAGGGGCTGGATGTCCTGGACGAGGCTCGCCGCCTGGATGCCGGGCTATCCGGCCGGCCCGCCGACCCCTTTGCCTTTGTACCCGGAGACGCGCGCTTTCATACCAGAGTGCAGTTGAAGGTGCAGGATGGCTGCAACAACCGCTGCGCCTACTGCCGCGTCTGCCTCGCGCGTGGCCGTTCCGTCAGCCTGGATCCCGGCGAGGCGCTTGCACGGGCGGCGGCCCTCGAAGCGTCCGGCGTCGCTGAGATCGTGTTGACCGGCGTCAACCTGTCACAGTATGGCTCGGGCGGCCTGGACCTTCCCGGTCTCCTTTGCCACCTGATCGGCGGCACATCGAGCGTTGCCTTCAGGGTGTCATCGTACGAGCCCGATCGCGTCGATGACGCGTTCGTGCGGGCCTTCGCGCTGCCGCGCGTGCGCCCGCACCTGCACCTGTCGGTGCAGTCGGGCTCGGACGGCATCCTCGGCGCGATGGACCGTCACTACACCAGAGACCAGGTACTGCGCGCCGCCGATGCCGTCCGGACGGCGCAGGCCGACCCCTTCATCGGTGCCGACATAATCCTGGGCTTTCCAGGCGAGACAGACGAAGACTTCGCCGACACCGTTGACCTGGTGCGGCGGCTGGATCCCGCCTGGGTGCACGCCTTTACCTTCAGTCCCCGCCCTGGCACCCGCGCCTTTGATATGAAGCCCCGCGTGCCCGAGCGAATAGCGGTGGAGCGGGCGGCGGTGCTCCAGTCCCTGGCCGAGGAGGGCAAAGCCCGGTTTGCGGCCCGCCGCGTCGGCATGGCAGTGCGCGCCGTCGCCGACGCCCACGAGTTGGCCGGCGCAGACACGCCTGATGTCATCATCGCCACCTCCGCTGAATACCTGAAGCTGCTCGCCATCGGAGTGCCTGCTGGATTCCGTGGCGAGTTCAGCTGTCTGGTCGATTCGACGGCCTACATGAGTCACAGGGGGGGCGGGGTGGACCTCGTGGCCCACTTTACCGATTTGAATTGACGTAATAGACATATTTAATTTATTTGGACTTGTTTTGCCCGGCATCCGTGCTACACTTGTGTTAGTTCCTCGAAGCTTGTTACGACTGTGTCCAGGCTACTACCAATAGTACAGGCGTGATGGGTGATGCGTTCAGCTGGTATGGAATCGGGGCTCATAACAAGCTTCGTGAAACTACACATGAGATGAAAGGAATCAGCGATGAAACGCCTGGGCATCATCATTCTGACCTTCGCCGTGGCACTGACTCTGAGTGGCTGTTCGGCACTCGACGCGCTGCTCCAGGTCAATATCCTGAAGTCTCTCGCGGCGGTCAGCCCTGATGAGATCAAGTCAGCCGATTCCGCAACGCTGCTCGACCTGTCGGCCAGCTCATCGTTCTATGAGACCCTGGCCGGAGACGCGGCCACGAAGACCGCCGCACTGGACACCATAGACGCAGCCTTGCCTGGCGCCAACGCGGTCGACAAGCAGGAGCTCCTCGCCCTTGCCGCCAACATCGAACTCCAGACGACACCAGCTGGCGATTTAATCAACAATATTGGGAGTCTGATAAGCGACCTTATCGGGGGAACGGAACCAAGTGCGGCCGATATCGAAGGTCTTGTGCGCGATATCCTCCCCGATTCTGTTCTAGACGCGGACGGAGCGATCGAAAAAGACGCGTTTTTGGCCATGATAGCCGGACTCGAAGCGGCGGACGATCATTACATTGAATTGGGCAATACGATATCCACTGGTGTCTACGCCCCCGGCATCAACTTTGTCCCAGGCGACATAGCCCAAAGTGCGCTGGTGACCGCGCTCGTAGTAGCTATCGGTGATCAAGGTTATAGCAGTACTGGTGAATACTTGTACGCACTGTTGACAGTCCCGGCTACATCCGATCCAGCTACTTTTGCATTCCCCGTCATGACATTAGGTACTCCGCTTGGCAATCTTCTGGACGCGGCCAACATTTCATTCTAAGGAGGAATCGATGAAGCGCAGCATTATCGTTTCGGCTCTATTCCTCCTGGCGGCGGGCTCGCTGTTCGCGCAGACGAGGCTCGACGCCGCCGCGCCCAAGGATGCCAGGACCATGGCCATGGGCGGAGCCTTCGTCGCGATGAGCCAGGGCTACCAGAGCCTGTATGGCAACCCCGCCACCTACGCCGACAAGACAGCCGAGTTGACACTGATGTCGGTAACGCCGTGGGTGTACGTGCGGCCGACCACCGACACTATGGCCCTTTTCCAGAACATGGCCGCGTCAATCTCCTCAGGATCAAGCAGCGCCGACGATGTTGTAGTCCCGCTGTCCGACCTGATTACCGACAACGGCTTTGGCGGTGGCATATCCGCAGGGCTTGGGTGGGTGGGCAAGGGCCTGGGGCTCGGCCTTATAGGATCGGGCGAGGCGTACGTGCACGGCGATACCCTGCTGGGAGCCACTGGCCGCCTCGATGGTCAGATATCCGCCATTGTCGGCGTTGGCGCGCCATTGCAGCTGGGGCCCTTCAGGATACAGATTGGCGGCGATGTCCGGCCATACCTTCGCGCAACCGGCCCGATTGTCGGCACCGATCTCCTGGGACTGATGACAGGCGAACAGACCGACGGCTCGTCCTTTGACGCGATGAGCCTACCGGTTGACCTTGGCTTCGGCCTGGCCGTCGATCTTGGCGCCAGAATCGACTTTGGCACGCTGGCTTCCGTCGGACTGGCGGTCAGGGACATTTCGACAAAGCAGAACTTCTCCCAGTCGACCCTGGGCGACGTGCTCGACTCGCTCGGCGGGGGAGCCCTACCGGCGGGAACCACCACGGAGTACCCAATATACCCGAACGTGACACTGGGCGCCAGCCTGAGCCCTATACCCGTGCGTTTGCGGAGCATAGTCGATGTTACGCTTATCGCCGAGATACAGGATCCAGTCAATGTGTACATGGACCGCGCCTCGATATGGAACGTTTTTCATGCCGGCGTCGAGACCAACCTGCTTGGCGGACTGTTCGCGCTGCGCGGCGGCATCAACAAGGGCTGGCTCTCATTGGGCGCGGGCTTCCATCTGTTGGTGATGCAAGTCAATGTCGCGGTATTCACCGAGGAGCTTGGGCCACGACCCGGCGACCAGCCTCGTACCGGTGTCTCAGTGGAAGCGGCAATACGGTTCTGAATAAAACCGGTCGCCGCGCCGATACTCTAAACGTATAGTCTGCAAAGGAGCGGCGACCATGAATGCACGCATAGCCAGAATGGCGGCCATTCTCTTGACGATGGCCCTGCTGGTGTCTCTCTCGTCTTGCCAGCAGTTCTTTACCGCCTCGCTTGCCGGCTACCTGGCCAGGGACTCCTATACCATACCTGCGGACATCTCAGTAGCCGACGCGGCGGAACTGCTGGCCGGGGGAGACGCGAATGTAGCTGCCGCCTTGGTTGCACCACTGTATAACGCCACCTCCGCAGCCGCGCCAGGTACGGCCGCTTACGACGAAGCCGCTTCAGCCCTCGTCACAGCAGTAGTGCTGTCTTCCGATGCGAGCCCGGCCATTTTCTCGATAGTCGAGGATCTGGGTACCGAGGATCTCGGGACACTCACCCAGCCGCAGATCGATGCCGCGCTGGCCACCTTGATGTCGATATCGCTGACCTCCGCGGAGTCCGCGGCGCTTGTCCTTATTTCTGATGATCCTGCCGCACCTGACGGTGCCGCTCCTGACGAGCTGTACATAGCCGCTTTCGCACTGGCGGTGGACGCCTTCAATGATGGCGACGCATCGGAGGCTGATTTAGATACCTGGCTTGGTGGTGGAGCACTTCCCGGAACGGTAGACTCGGATTCAGTCAACGCCGCAATGGCTCTTCTCGACCTGGCGCAGGCGGCTGATCTAGCAAGCGGTTCCACCAGCATTTTCGGCCAGCTGATGAGTGGCCTGTCATTCGAATGATGATGTGCAAAAAAACGCGAGGTCCATGTATGAGAAGAGCCGCTGCAATACTTGCCGCCTTGACCCTGTTCCCGCTCTGTGCCGAAGCCCAGACGAAAGTAGCACCGTTCTCCCTGCCTTCCGCGAGGATGATGGCGCTCGGCGGACCACATGCTGCCGCTGCTTCGGGTCTGGATGCCATCTTCGAGAACCCCGCCGGCTTCGTGTCCGAAGAGACCGAGTTTAGCGCCGCTTCTCTTGTTCTCAATCTGACGGGGCCGATATTCGACGTTGTCAACATGGTGGTCTCCGGCGGCGATCCTCTGGCTGACCTTGCAACGCTCTTCGATGACAATGGTCGGCTGTACATGCAGACGGACATACTTGGACCGCTGGCCTTCGGTTTCGCCGGCAAAGGACTGGGATTTGGCCTGTTCAACAGGACGCTGATGACGCTCGACGCGTCATCCTTGCTGTCGGTCCGCTATGTGGTATCCGAAGAGTTCCTGCTCGCCGGTGGTTACGCCTATCGCATCATCCTGAGTGACAGGCAGACCCTCGATGTTGGTGTGATGCCCAAGGGCTTCATCCGGGCTACAGTGGAGGACAATAAGTCGCTCTCAGAGGTCGTCGACCTGGCTTCCGACCCCATGGCTCTGCTCGCCAGCCCCTTTACAATGACATCGGGTATAGGCGTGGACCTAGGTGTGACATGGTCGCTCGACCGCTTGCTGTCAGTGGGTCTTGTAGCCCGCGACGCGTATTCACCGGCGATGGTAACGACCTATGCCGATTTCGGCACATTCTCGGGCAACCCGGGTTCGGGTACCTCGGAGTACGCCGTCGTTCCGGCCGACATATCCGTAGGCATAGCCTACAAGCCATCGTTCGCCTTGCTTGACAGGCTCGGTGCCGACCTGCTTGTAATGCTCGACTACGCCGACATCCTTGACCTGTTCAGCATCATACCCAGGAACCCGATCCTCAACGTGAGGGCAGGCATGGAGCTGACGCTGCTGGATATCTTGTCGCTCCGCGCCGGTATCAAGGACGCCTTGCCGACGGCTGGCTTTGGCATCGATCTATCCGCCTTCACGTTCTCGCTGTCGATGTTCGGCACCGAGCTTGGCATAGAGCCTGGCGCGCGGCCTGCCTTCAACCTGCTCGTGGCGTTCGACTTCCGCTACTGATTCCGCATGGCGCCGTGTCAGGCTCGCTCAGCGTTGACACGGCGTGCCGCCGGAGGGTATGTTCAAATTGCATTTTTGAGCCGCTAGCTCACTCGGTAGAGCAACGCCCTTTTAAGGCGTGGGTACGGAGTTCGAATCTCCGGCGGCTCAGCGTCGTCCATGACGTGCCGCCCGGTAGGGCGGCATTGTTATTGGCGCACCGTCAACGCGAGTACGCGTTGTCGTCGAGAGGTAACGATTGTCGTGCCCGCTGAAAGCGGGCGCGCCGTCCATGGCGCGCTGGCAATCGTCCATGACGTGCCGCCCCGTAGGGCGGCATTTTCTTTGGCGCGCTTCCAGTTGCCAGTGCTATGGGCGTGCCCACAATCCGCGCCCGGCGGCGCGCGCCGACCGCTCGGCCTCGCGGAAATCACCCATGAACATGAACGGATACTTTGTGTACGCGAAGCCGAAGCCTTCTGCAACGATGCGCAGGTTGAAACAGCTGCTGTCGGAGAGGAACACATAGGCCAGCAGGCGGCCGTAGGTGTCGCGCAACCTGAGCTCGAATGCCAGCCTGACCGTCCGGCCAAGCAAGTGATCGCGCGCAAAGATGGCTGCTTCCTTGCCAAACCGTTCTACGGGCCTTCGGGGATCCACCGTCTCAGGGGTATCGACGCCGATGAGCCGTACCTTCTCGGTGCGCCCGAGCCCGGTGGCTGGGTCAAACGATACGACTATCGTGTCTCCATCTACTATCCGCCCAACCACCGCCGGCGTCATCATCGATACATGGGCTGACAAGGCGACGATATCTCTGATGGAAGGCTGAATCCTGTATGGGCCACCGGATAAGGTCGGCGTGGTCTGGGCAGATAGGGGTTGCAGGCAGAAAAGCAACAGCGGTGACAACGCGATCCATAATAGGGGAGTTTTCTTCATATTCCCAGTATAGCTTCTCTCATTAGTTTCACGAAGCTTGTTACGACTCAATATTCCATACCATCGATTGCGGTGCAAGTCTCAGACCCTACCGTCCATCGTCTCGATAGTGTGCTCGCAACAAGCTTCGAGGAACTAAGTGCCGTTCTTATGCTGCTGGATGCCAAATTAACCGCATTATCACAATCCGCTCATGATATCAGCGAGAGAAAAGACTAATCTCTCCCCGATATGACACCATGAACACAACACTGACAGCCCACTGGGCAGAGAAACTCGAGCTCCTTGACCATGCCTTCCAGCCCATCGCGCGTTTCGCGGACGGCAGCTCTTATGGCTTCGAAGCCCTATTGAGAGGTTGGGACGAGGCTGGCTTCTCGAGCATCGCCGATATCTTCGACAGGGCCTTCGAGGAGCGTGTGCTCTATGCCCTTGACCTCGCCCTCCGGGCCAAGGCCTTTGCCAAATTCGCCTCGGCTGGCATGAGCAGGGCCAAGCTTTTCTACAATGTCGACAACCGCCTCCTTCAAATGCCCGATTACGCGACAGGCAACACTCTCAGGCTGGCCCGCGAGGTGGGCCTCGCGCCTTCGCTCGTCGTCATCGAGGTGTCTGAGCTTCACGATCCGGAGGAGGGCTCGGGCTTTGACCGGGTTCTGGCCGCGTACAGGAGTCAGGGCTTCCGTATCGCCCTCGACGATTTTGGATCCGGCTATGCGGGCCTCAAATTGCTGCACCGGGCCGAGCCGGATATCATCAAGATCGATCGCTTCTTCGTTTCCGGCGCCGCCGGCGACCCGCGCAAGGCAGCCTTTCTCGGCAAGATATCCGGGATGGCCCACCTGATGGGTATCAGCGTTGTGGCGGAAGGCATCGAGACCGAGGAAGAGCTCAGGCTTTGTGCCGATGCCGGCTGCGATTTCGCGCAGGGCTTTCTCATCGCGCGGCCAGAGCGTGATGTCGGGCTCCTCAAGCAGCGTTATGCAGCGGCTCGTGTACGAGCGCCTGTGGATGGGTCGGAGCGGCGTGGTACCGCCAGGTCTGGCGTGGTAAGCGGCGAGTCCGTCGTCGCGGCGCGACCAATCCGTAGCGATGCCGGATTCCAGGAGCTGCTCGCGCGATTTCGCAAGGAACCCTCGGCCTCGATCATTCCAGTGGTGGACGAGGAAGGAGAGGCGGTCGGCGTCTACCGGGAGCGTGACTTCCGCGAGTACGTCTACTCGCCCTTCGGTATATCCATCCTTGAGCACCTGGCCGCCGAACGCGGCGGACAGGCCTTGATCGTAAAGGCGCCCATCGCTCCTCTTGGCAGTGACCTGGCTCGCATAGTCGAGCTGTACGGCGCTTCGCCAGAGTCAGGCGGCGTCATCCTGACTGAGGGAGGACGATACGCCGGTCTCATCCATGCGGAAGCGCTGCTCTCGCTCGTCGCCGAGCGCGAGCTTGTCGAGGCGCGCGACCAAAATCCTCTGACGCGGCTCCCAGGCAACCTCAGGATATCTGCCGTTTGCGCCGAGCGGCTCGCGTCACCAGGTAAAGGCGTGGCATTTGCCTATTTCGACTTCGATAACTTCAAGCCATTCAATGACCGATATGGCTTCAGGAACGGAGACCGTGTAATAATGCTCTTCGCCGACATCCTTCGTTCGCGGCTCCGGTCACCAGGCGACTTCGTGGGTCATCTGGGCGGCGATGACTTCTTCGCCTGTGTGGAGCGGGATAGCCAAGCCATGGCGATCGCTTCGCTCGTCGAGGTTGCCACCAGGTTCGCCAGAGAGGCCACATCCTTCTTCTCCCCCGAAGACCGTGGCAGAGGATGGATCATCGGAGTCGATCGCGGTGGACAGGAGCGGAAGATGGAACTTATTACCGTGAGCCTGGCCATTGTCTACCTCGAACCTCGAGGGATCCTCGATGCGGAGGAGCTGTCCGAAGGCCTTGCCGCCCTCAAGAAGGAAGCAAAGGCCTCTCCATCGAAACTGGCGATCAGCACATTCTCGCCCGACGTTTGCAGCAGGCCGGAGCCCAGTCTGGCGCCGGTCCAAGGGGGCGGCCGGCCCCAACCCATCTTCACACCTTCGCTGATAGCTTCCTGTTAGGGCTATTTCGCTGTTGGCTTCATGATCGGCCGGTCGAAGCCTCGTGAAGGCTGAGCAGCATGAATGACATGTCATCCTGCTGGGGGATCCTGCCGCGGTGGTTGTCGAGGGCTACAGGAAGGGTCTCGCGGAGGGACTCGTCGTTGCCAAGCGCCCCAAGTACGAAAGAGGCCAGATGCCTGTCGCCGAATTCCTTGCCCGACTGGTCCTCCTGCTCGGTAAGGCCGTCGCTATACACGAACAAGGCGTCACCTGATGCGAGTATCCAGCGATGCAGGGAGGGGCGCATAGCCGGCTCGACGCCGATCGGAAGGTTCGTCGTGCCGGTTTTAAGCCGGCGGACCTTGCCTCCGCGCAGCACGAAGGCATGGGAGTGTCCCATGTCGGCGACTTCAATCATCCGCGACACCGGGTTGAATACGCAGAAGAAGCCGGTGAGATATTTTTCCATATGGAATGTTGCGACCAACGCCTCGTTGAGAGCGACTATGAGCGAACCCAGGCCTTTGCTGAAATCGTACATCCTGAGCATCCCTGCGACCAAGGCGACGACCAGTGACGCGGCGACTCCCTTCCCCGATACATCGCAGAGGGCAAGGAAACATGAACCACTCTCGAGCCGCTTTGAGTGCCAGAAATCACCTCCGACTCCTTTGGCGGGGCGCGACCAGGCTTCGAAGCGAAAGTCCTCGCCCGAGATAGCCTCGTTGCTGGCCTCGAGGCGCTCCTGGATCTTCCCGGCAAGCTCGATATCGTCTTCGGTGATCCGCGACAGGTGTTCAGACAGGTCGCGAGCGGCCAGGATGGCAAGGAATTGTCCCTTGCCGTCGACAAGTATCCGATATGACGCCTCCTCCTCGCCTTGTTCTTCGAAGCCGGAAGCGAAGAGTCCCGTGTGTGAGTCGAGTATGGGAACAGTCTGCGCGAGCTCCGAGGCCTTGGTCCTTCCGAGGACTTCCCGGCCGAAGGGTTTTCCGAGGAGGGCAAACAGGCTCTCCTTCTGCAGAATTCCGACCGGCCTCCCGGCAGCATCGAGGACCGCTATCACTCTCACGTCTGGCCGCTTGCCAAGTTCATCAGCAAGCGCAATGGCGTTCACGTCCTGCGATATGCAGTCTCTGTGCCGTGCCGCTCGGAGAACGGTCGTGCCGTAGTCGCGGGTGACCGGAACCCTGGTAATCATGGAGTCAGGTTGAACAGCTTTGCTCATAGGAGGAAGTATGGAGCGGCCGCGTTAGGGGCCGGTTAAGCCCGCATGATTTATCGATTTTCTAGTGGCCGGCTCACGGAGGGCTCATTCATCTCCGCGATCCTGTCACGCGGACATCAAGGAGGACTCCATGGACTGGATGCCGATCCCGACCGCAGCGGAGGACGAGGCCGAGCTTCGACTCACCGGTGACTTCGACCTCTATCACGCACCTCTGTTCAGCGCCTTTGTCATGGGCAAGATCGAAACCGGATGGAAGACTCTCCTGCTCGACCTGAGTGGCGTAGGCTACCTCGACTCGACCGGCGTCGGCTCGATCATCAGGATAGCCCAGGCGCTCAGGAAGAAGGGATCAAAGCTGCGTATACGTGGTCTATCGGGCTCCCCCCGCAGGGTTCTCGAGATGTCGAATATACTGCCACTCGTCGAAGAGACGCATTGAATCGGAGCGAAGTATGAAAAGCCTCATCATCAGGAAGCTCATCGTGGACGAGCGCAACGAACTCTTCGACGCGCAGGGCATGAAGAGCGTGGAGTTTCCAAGCGATTTTCGCAGGGTGCGGGAATATGCAGCGCAGGTACTCAAGGATTGCCCCGATGACTTCAGGGAAGGCAATCTACTCGAGCAACAGCTTTCGGAGATCATCAAGAATGGCATCAAGCACGGGAATCACTGTGATGTCTCGAAGACGCTGCGTGTTTGGTACGATCTGCGGAAACGGGCTCGCTTTATCGTGGAGGACGAAGGCAAGGGCTTCACCGAGCTCGATGCCTGGAATGAGTTCTATCGCAAGAGGCAGACAGCACTCTTTCAGGAAGACTTCGACTCGTTCCTGGCCCTCGCGAGTTACCGAGGGCCCCAGAGCGATGACACCGATGGTGGCAATAGCCTCGTCGCGGCTCTCGAATACTGGAACGGCGGGATGATATACAACCAAGTGAAGAACAAGGTCGGTGTGGTACGATGGTTCTCCGGAGGCTCGGATATAGCCAAGCATTCCTGACTGGATACTAACGCCTTCCTCATTTCCAGCGCATGGTGGTCTGCTTCACTCTGATCATGAAATTCAAGGAATTCCTCGTGTCATATTCGAGTCTCCTTGCCTCCGCTCCCAAGGAGGAGCTCAAGGACGACTCGCGCTATGTATTCCTCTCCGACCTCCATATGGGCGACGGCGGTTCGCGCGACGACCTCGCACCCAACCGTGGGCTGGTCCAGAACATGCTCGCGAAGTATTACCTGGAAGGCGGATACACCCTTGTCCTGAACGGCGACATCGAGGACTTATCCAAATTCCGGTATTCTGACATCAGGACAGCCTGGGCCTCGCTCTACGCTGTCTTCGACGCCTTCGCGAGCGATGGGCGACTCAGAAAGATAGTTGGCAACCATGACCTTGGCCTCCTCAAGATGAAGAACCATCCCTACGAGCTTTCGCATGGTCTTGTACTGGAGCGCGGCCGCGACAGGCTTTTTGTTTTCCATGGCCACCAGGCTTCGAAATTCTTTACCAAGCATGACTACTTGTCCGATTTCATAGTCCGATACCTCGCCAAGCCCCTTGCGATAAAGAACTCGAGTATCGATGACGACAAACGGCGGCGTTTCAAGACTGAGCGGCGCATTTACCGTGCCTCGCGGAATCTCGGCGTCGTCGCGGTTACGGGCCATACGCATCGCCCGCTTTTTGAGTCCCTGTCGAAATACGACAGCCTGCGCTGGGCCATCGAGGGACTCGTGGCCGAGTATCCCCTTGCGGAGGACTCCAGGAAGAAATCAATAGCCGAGATGGTAGCCCTCTACCGCGATGAACTATCGCATCTTGGAAAACGGGAACTGGCCTTTGACCTTTCCCGCAGCCTCTACGACCGGGGCTCTCTGCTCGTGCCATGTCTCTTCAACTCGGGGTGCGCGACTGGCAAGCATGGAGTCACGGCGATCGAGTACCGGGACGGCGAGCTCCTTCTTGTGCAATGGACGGGGAAGCGCGGTCCCAAGCCGTACGTAGAGTTCGAGGCGCTCCAGAAGGACAGGATGGATGGTACGTCGTACTCGCGATACCTCATCAGGCGCTCGGCGGCGGCCCATGTCTTCGCGCGTTTGGAACTCCTTGGCCAGGGCAGAGTCCAGAATCAACATGTGACCGCGGCAATTCTCAGGCAGTTTCCCGAAACTTGTGATGTGATCCCGAAGTGAGCAGGTTGCCATGACTGAACTTCTGGCCTGAGCCTCTAGTCCCCCTGTGCGGCCGCGCCTAGATGCACCACGAAGCCCGCCGTGGCGGAGAACATGAATGATGTCGCGGACGGACCATAGCCAAGCAGGGCATCCGTGCCGAAGACATAGACGCCGGAGTCAAGGCCAAAGACCAGGGTCAGGCCAGGTGAGGCGTCGGCGCTGAGCTGTGCGCCGAGCACAAGCGCGCCAAGCCCGTCCACGACGGCGCCTGGGTAGGTTCGAGTCCAGTTCTGGTAACCGAGGTCGACCAGAACGCGGTAGGGGGCGCTCTTCTTGTTCACATCGACCGAGAAGGTGTAGGCGGTGGATGCATCGACGAGCGGATCGCCGGAAGCAAGGATGCGGGTATAGCGGCGGGTTTGCATCGATACGGAGCATATCGCGTTGAAGACGTACCAACCAGCGGTCAGCTCCGATCGCTCCTGTGAGTAGTCACCGATGGCGACGAGGCCGGCGCCCATTGAAGAGTCGGCCTGGGCGCTGAAAAACACGATGCCTGGTGCCTCAAGCCTGAAACCTATGCCTATACCGGCCTTGAGCGGTGTCTGGGCGGTATTGAAGGTACCAAGCATTGGACCCGCGCTGATGCTGGCATACCCTGTCTTGTAGGTGACCATTCCGCTGACCACATGATGAAGCACGGTATCTGTCCTGTACTCCGCCTCAAGCGCCAGCCCGTCGCCAAATTCCTGCGAGAAGGCTACCGTGCCACCATACAGCCACTGATCGGCCGGATAGGCAACCGCCGGAAGCGGTGTCTCGCCAGTCCATGGAAAACCCAGGTTGCCGAAGAAAGCGCCGGCATCGATGTCCAGCGCGGATGCTGGCGCCGTCAGGAGCATGCTCGCCGTCAGTGCGGCCAGCAATCCGAGCATTCGCAGTCTGGTCATGGTTCGTCTCCTTGTCTAACAGCCGCTCAGAACGAGGTTGAAACGCCGATGGACGGCATGAACAGGCCATACCACTGGTCGGGGAACGGGAAGGCCCTGAGGCCAAGTCGCATGTCCCAGCGTACGCCGTTGCGTATCATCTGCAAGTATGGCGCCGCGTCGACAATCAGCGCTCCGGCCGTCAGATTGGGATCATAGCTCAGTTCAGACTCGACGCCACCCTTGATGGCGCCTTCCTTGATGCTGCCAAAGCCCAAGTCTGCGCGCATTTCCATGGCGCCGGACTGGCCCGTCTCCTGTTGCAGATACCACGCAGGGTGGAAGAACAGGCTGAGCGTCAGGGTGCCAAAGCCAAAATTGACACGCGGCTCGAACATGAAGTACAGCATGTCCATGCCGAAGGCGGTGGACGGATCCCAGCGTGGGATGCCTATCTGCGCGTAGAAGTCGCCTATGGCACCGGTGTCGTAGTGGAACAGGAAGCCTGCACGGTATGTTCCCATGCTTGAAACCGGGAATGACGCGCCGGCATAGGCTTCAACATTGAAGCCGTCGGCACTGTACTGGATGCGCGCGTCGGTGGAGTAGTAGCCGGCGCCCAGCCAGGAATCCTGGTAGGCGTACAGATAGGGTATGAAGACGGATCCCGGCAACGACAGCCGCACGCCGGTTCCATACACCTCGTGCAGTCCATTGTACGTGCGGTTTATGTCTCCATCAATGCCGTTTGGATAATACATGTACCCGCGGAACTTGGTCGCAAAATCGTTTGATCCGAACAGGGTCGGAAAGTCAGAGCCTGAGCAGAATACATCTAGATGGCCCACAAAGGTGGCGAGTTGCAGTGGTGTGCCAAGAACGTCCCTGATCTGGATCGCCGCGGTCCGCAGCCCCAGCCCGCTGGCAGCCTCCAGCCGCCGTATCGCCGCTGCAAGATCATCAGCCGTCGGCGCGTCAGGCAGCGTGGTAGGGGAGCCGTAGGCCTGCAGGTAGTCTTCCATCGAAGCGTTCCTGAAGCCAAGTTTGAACCAGGCGTCGAACTTGGAACCTCCGGCTATCAGCATGTCTATGTCGACACGGGTGGAAAGCACGAAGGCTCCGTCCGCGTTGCGCTGGCCGTTTGTCAGGAGGCTCAGAGCGGGGACCGAGAAGTCTGCGCCATGAACCGACGCCGCCATGCCCGCGGCCAGGAGCAGCAAGGCTACCTTCTTGATCATGTTGACGCCCCTTGTCGGACAAGATATGTATGCCACTACTGTATCGTGGAATCGCTCATAAAGCATCGGCGGATTTCAATGCGGGGATTAGGGTGCAGCCGAAGGGCGAAGTTATGCTTCTCTTGACTAATCCTTCGTTCCGTATAAGACTACAGGACATAATGAGCGACTACCTTGATCCAAACAATCAGGAACTTCTCAAGGACTTCTTCTCGGAGGCGTACGCGCAGGTCGATGCGCTCGAGCAGAATATCCTGGTGCTCGAGAACGATCCTGCCAATCATGACGCCGTCGACGAAATTTTCCGCGCGGCACATACCCTGAAGGGCGGCGCCGGCACGGTCGAGATGATGGAACTTGCCGGATTTACGCATATCATGGAGGATCTGCTCGACGCTATTCGCTCGAACATCGTCAAGGTTGATGAAACCATCATAGATGCGTTGCTCGCTGGCATCGACGTGATCAAGGCGATACTCGCTTCCAGGTCGGAAGGCGAGCCGTATACCGGTGATACCAGCGCGGAGCGTGGTCGCCTGGAGTCGCTGATACCCGCCAGTGTACCAAAGACAGCTAAAAAGCCGACTCCGACCGCTCCCGCGCCAGTTGCAGCGGCTCCCGTAGCGGCTCCCGCAGCGATAAAGCCCGCCGCTGGCTCGGGGCTTTCCGAATACGAACTGCTCGAGATGCGCGAGGCGGCGGGTACCGACCGCACCGTATATCAGGTCTCGGTCGACTTCGACGAGGCCAACGTGATGAACACGGTCTCCGCCATACACGCGTTCGCCGCGCTTCGTGACGTTGGCACCGTACTCAAGACGGACCCCGATTTCGAGACCTTGTACGAGGATGCCTTCCACCCTACCGTAAAATACTATGTAGCCTCCAGGCTGAGCGCGACCGAGCTGGCCGCGGTCGTCAATATCCCCGATGTGGTCACCGGTTCGACGATCCTGGAGGTCGCACAGGACGGATCCACCTCCAGCTCTCCATCCAAGGCCGTAGCGCCGCATGTCGCCGCTGCGGCACCGCAGCCGGCGCCCGCAGCGCCGGCTCGGCCTGTCGCCTCCCAGTCAGCGGCCCAGCCCGCCGCGCGGCCAGCGGCTACGCCTCCCGCGGCGGAGGCCGAGGAGGTCTCCCCGGAAGCGATCGCGCAGATGGCACAGGAGCACGATGAACACGTCGCCGACTCCAGGAAGGCATCGCAGCAGGCAGGCAGCATTCTACGTGTAGACTCAAAGCGCATAGACAACCTGCTCAATCTGGTATCGGAGACGGTCATCAACAAGGCTACGTTCAATCAGATCAGCACGCGTTTCGCTGACCTGCAGAGCGGATTCCAGGCATCGCAGGGACTGTTGCGCGATGGCCTCAAGGACCTGTTCGATGACCTGCCCGAATATCTGGCATCGATCCAGGCAGGGCGATCGGTCAAGGAGATCAAGAAAGAGGTTCTGGACAAGTACACCGGCCTCTATGCCACCTTCGATGCCTTCGAGGGCGATTTCAAGACGAACATTGCCAAGTTCAGATCGACCGCGCAGAATCTCGGCCGCATCACCAGCGAGTTGCAGGAAGGCGTCATGCGCATACGCATGGTGCCGATAAGCCAGATATTCAGCCGGTTCCCGCGCCTTGTGCGCGACCTGTCCAAGAGCCTGTCCAAGAAGGTCAATCTCGTGGTCGAAGGAGAGGATACCGAACTCGACAAGTCGGTCATCGAGGATCTGCTCGATCCGTTGATGCACTCAGTGCGCAACGCCCTTGATCACGGCATAGAGTCGGCCGAGCAGCGCAGGGCCGCGGGCAAGCCGGAAGAGGGCACCGTCATGCTGCGCGCCTCCAACGAAGGCAACATGATAATCATCGAGATTGCCGACGACGGCAAGGGCATCGATGTGGAAGCCGTGCGTGCCAAGGCCATCGAGCGCGGAATAATCCATCCCAGCAAGGTGTTGACCGAGCTTGAATCGTTCAACCTGATATTCGAGCCTGGATTCTCCACCGCGGAGAAGGTGACCAATATTTCCGGCCGCGGCGTCGGGCTCGATGTGGTCAAACGCCAGATTGAGAAGCTGAACGGATCCGTCACGGTCTCCAGCCAGCACGGCAAGGGCTCGAAGTTCACGATAAAGCTGCCCCTGACACTCGCCATCATCCAGGGCCTCCTCGTGCGGGTCGGCAGGGAGACGTACTCCATACCGATCACCAGCGTCATAGAAAGCCATCGCATCAAGCCATCCGAGATCAGGATGATAGACAACTATGAGGTCTTCAACGTCCGTAGCGATGTCGTCTCCCTGCTCAGGCTCAACAGGCTCTTCAGGATCCAGACCGACGAGAGTGGCGACTATTGCTTCGTGGTAATCGTCGGCACCAATGACAAGCGTGTCGGACTGATGGTTGATTCGCTTATCGGTGAGGAAGATGTTGTGATCAAGCCATTGCGCGACCAGTTCACCAATTCGCCTGGCATAGCGGGCGCGTCGATTCTGGGTGATGGCTCGGTGTGCCTGATCATCGATGTGAGCCAGCTCCTGGAGCTTGGACAGAAAAAGGAACTCGAGGAACGGCAACGTCTCGAGCTGACCATACGTTGATCATTGGAGCGCAAATCGCATGAGCGTACAGACAGCCGAGAAGCCGGAAGCCGAATCCACCAGCGCCAGGAAGGAACGGGCCGAGAAGATAGACTTCAAGATGGTCACCTTCTCGCTGGCTGGCAAGGAATATGGCATCGACATCATGAATGTCAAGGAAATCGCCAGCGCGGGCAGATTTACCTATGTGCCCAATGCCGCACCCTTCGTCCGGGGCGTCTACAACCTGCGTGGCGACATCATATCGATAATCGACCTGCGGACCATGTTTCATCTGCCGGCAGAGCGCAAGAGTGACGACGCTCTCGAGAGCCTTTTGATACTGCGGGTGGACGATCATGTGTTCGGTGTAATAGTCGACAATATCGACAAGGTGGTCGGTGTATCGAGCGCCGCCATCCAGCCGCCTCACCCGATATTCGGCGACATCAACGTCAAGTATATCAAGGGCATCATCGAGAACCTGGGCAAGCTGTATATCATCCTGAATGTAGAGAAGCTGTTCGCCCCGAAGAAGGAAGCGGAGAATCCGGTTCCGGTGCTGGCCCACGCGGGTATGCCGGCTGCAGCGCCTGCTCCACTCGAAAACAGGGATGTCACGGCCATTCCAGTCGACTCGGGCGACGTCAACGCGGATTTCATCCGCGAGACCCTGTTCGCGTTCAAGCGTTTTGGAGTCTCGGCGATCAACGAACGCTGGTTCACGGAGCGTTATGCACAGTGGAGCTCTTCCCGCAAGCCAACAGACATCCAGCTGAAGGAGCAGACCGAGGCCGACCAGTTCCTCGAGACATTCTATTCGGCTTGCACGGGCGCGCTCTGGACAGAGGAGTACGCTGACGCGGTAATGGCGGCCTTGCCGCGGATAGAGTCAAGATCGATCAATGTGTGGAACCCTGGCTGCGGCAAGGGCTATGAGACATATTCGCTGGCATGCGCGCTCAGGCGAGCCTATCCGGAAGCCAGAATAAAGATCTGGGCTAATGACTCGGACCTACTGGCCATATCGATGGCGCCCAACATGGTCTTTACCGCGGAGAGCGTGCCGGAGATGTACCTTGAGCTGATGGTCAAGGGCAAGAATGGGTGGACGTTCCAGCAGGCTATCAGGGACTCGATATTTTTCGAATTCCACGATGTGCTGAACAGCAATCCTATCCCGCCCGTAGACCTGATATTGTGCCGCGATACGGTATCGTTCCTGTCGGCGGCCGACCAGCGCAAGCTGGCAGCAGATTTCGCCGAGAAGACAAAGCACGATGGCGCCGTTATCCTGGGTTCGAATGAGAGCATGCCAGTAGACAATTGGAACCGGAGCGGTGGTGGAGCCGTGTCGGTGTTCGTCAAGAAGGCCTGATATGGTCAGTACCGGATTGCCCGGAATACATGGGAGAGACGCATGAGAGTAGAGTATATCAACCCGTTCGTGGAGAGCGCCTTCAACGTGATGCGCGAGGTGTTGCAGGCGGATGTCAAACGCGGCGAGCTGTACCTGAAGTCCACTTCCATGCCCGTTATGGGCGTGGCCGCCATTGTCGGGCTGGCCGGAGACGTCGAGGGACGTGTTCTCTTTGACATGGACAAGCCTACGGCACTCAGGATCGCTTCTGCGATGAACGGCGAGGAACTGACGACCATGGACGATCTGGCCAAGGCGACTATCACCGAGCTGGCCAACATGATCACGGCCCAGGCTGTCACCAAACTGCACGAACTTGGCTTCCGGTTCGACCTGACACCACCAGCCATCTTCACCGGAGACAATATGGAGGTCAGCAACCAGGACGTGGAAGCGCTGATCGTGCCCATGGAAGCGCCTCAGGGCAAAGTCGAGATCAATGTGGCCATTCGCGAGCGGGCCTAGGGAGTCGGCACATGAAAACCAAAGAAGACTTTCCTTCCATCAATGAACGGAAGCCTGAGGGGCAGAAGCCGGATGGCACTCCATTCCGCGTGCTTGTTGTCGATGATTCGATGTTCGTCGCCAAGCAGATAACGCAGATCCTGACATCGGAGGGCTACGATGTCGTAGGGCAGGCGGCGGATGGCCTTTTGGGGCTGGAACGATACAAGGAACTGTATCCGAACGTGGATCTGGTGACGATGGACATCACGATGCCTAACATGGACGGCATAACCGCGTTGCAGAAGATAATAGAGTTTGACAAGAATGCGCGTGTCATCATGATAAGCGCCTTGGGCAAGCAGGATCTGGTAAAGCAGGCGTTGCTGACCGGAGCCAAAAACTATATTGTAAAGCCGCTTGACCGCAAGAAGGTTCTGGAGCGCATATCGCACGTATTGTCAAAGTGATTGACACGCCAGCTGGCGCTCTGGTATAAGTTTCTGTCGTCACGAAATTCGGTGCCATGTTATGGCGGACCGGACTTGGTGATGGATACGGGCGGTTAGCTCAGTTGGTTAGAGCACCAGTATGACACGCTGGGGGTCACAAGTTCGACTCTTGTACCGCCCAAAAAGAGTTACGTGATATGCTATACCCTGGAAAGGCACTGTGACTTGCAAGTGTGACTTTCCAGGGGAGGCATAGCATGGCCACCAAGAAGACTTCCGTATCATCCCGTTTTTCCTTCACCTTCTTTAAGCGATCCACCAAATCCAATTCTGTAACCCTCTATGTCAGGATCATCGATACCAAGACGGGTAGGGTACTTGCCCAACGTTCGTCTGGAACCGATGACGAGCGCGAGGCTGCCGCCTTCGCGGGCATACTTCTTGCCTCATTGCCGCTGGAAGCCCTGGCCAAGGCCCATGAGGATAGCTCGGCGGCTAATTACGCCGAGGCTGAACAACTCCGCTCTAGTATGCTGTCGAAGTATTTTACCTTATTCTGGAAGGAAGGCTCCCCCTATCTTATGGCTCGCGCTGAAGCCGGGAAGCCCCTCTCCGGAGCCTACTTGCGTGACCGGCGCTCCCTGATAAAGCGCTTTGCATTACAGTATCCCCTTTTCCAACGGACGCCGCTCTCCGATACCTCCCTGTTGCTGCTCGAGGGCTTTCGGGACTACCTGCGAAACAAGGGCGTTTCGGCCAATATCCGTAACGACGCCCTGGATTCTCTGCGTGCCCCGATCTCGTGGGCTCAGAAGCGCGGGCTCATCGACGCTTCATTCAGCTACGCAGCGGTAGACCGCCCTAAGACGACCTTCCGTAAGCGTGGTGTCCTTACCGACGAGGAGGTTGCCAAGATCATTGCTCTACCGACCGAATCCGCCTGGACTAATCGGGATGGCGACAATCTGCATGTGGCCATACGGCCGCGTCCCCGGCTACCCGGTGGCCAGAAGAACGGGAAGTGCGATCGCATCGATCTTCGGCAGAAGGCGGCTGTATTGTTTGGTGAGCTTGCCGGGCTCAGGCGGGGCGAGATCCGGGCTCTAAAATGGGGCGCCGTCGATTTGGAGCGTAACCGTATCGAGGTCGTCGATAACTACGTCCCCGTCGACGGAGCCAAGAAACCGAAGACCGGGAGCGTAGGGACTGTTCCTATCGCTGAAGACCTGAAGGTGGTGCTCGAGGAGCTCAAGACGCTCGCGCATGGCCTGAAGCTCGACGGCCCGGACAGCTATGTCCTCATGGGGGCACGGCCGGACGTACCAATAAACGAGATCACTATCGCTCGGGGCTATCGGCGGGCTCTCTTGGCCATCGGCATCTCGGAGGAGGAGCGCAAGCGCAGGAACCTCGTACCGCATTCGGGACGGCATGGCTTCGCAACGCGACTCGCCGACGAGATCGGTGAACGCGCTGCTTCGCGCTTGACCCGCCATAAGACGGCGTCGGCGTTCGCGGGCTATGCCGCGCATACCTCCGATGCGCTCCTGGAGAAGGGAAGGCAGGCCTTACAGGTCCGGAAGGCCCCAAAGACGAAGCTGTCCGAGGACGAGTCCTCTTCCGATGAATGAGGCGTACAGGGGCCGGATCACAGTGTACAATGATCGTCGATGGAGGTTGTCATGATCGCGCGCCAGCTACTGCCTCCACCCCTGCCAGAGGATCGAGATGATCCACGGGTTCAAGCCGCAGTTCAGACGATACTGTCCAAGCTCGGGACCAAGGAGTGCTTCCCCGATATCCATGGCTTCCTACAGACGGTAGAGCGCGGTACCGAGAAGGTAAAGGGCGTGGATGCCAAGAAACGTCGGCTCCATGCGGCCATCGACGATCTCTCTATCATCCGTAGCTCGAGCAAGTCGATTTATGATTTCCTGTGCGCGGTCGAAGGCATTAATGAACCGGCTCCATACTTTTCCTACTTCGAGGCCGTGGACCTTTCTAGGGCCTACCTGCGCCGGTGTATAGACGAGCTCGATGAACGAAAGACGATCCCGGAAGAGGATAAGGCCGGCCAGCTCCCGGGGCTGCCAAAGAACACTGAATCGCTTCCCTTGAAGCCCATTATGAATACTAAGGAAGTGGCTGCCTATCTTGGTAAATCGCCAGATACCATCCGACACTATATCTGCGAAGGGAAAATCTCGTTCCACCGCACCGAGGAGAACTCCTTTCCGTACTTTATCCGGGAAGAGATCGACGCTTGGGTGGTAGCCGGCAACAGCACCTCACATCGGCATAAGAAAGCATAAGTCGCTCGTGATTAATAAGCTGTTAGTGCTTCGGGAGATACATATTAACAGAAAGAGGGATCTAATAGAGATAGACCTATCTCGCTATATATGTATCTCACTCCGCCGTTTATCCTCAACAGCTATTCCCTCGATCCAGTACGGCCTGAGGTCGGCCCATGCTCGATGCGGCAGGAGAGGAGCTGGAAGGTGTAATGTTTTGATCGATGGCCTGTCGACGAGTATCCGTAGGGGGACTCGACCAGGATGCCCAGGCCCTTTAGCAGCTCCATCCAACGATCATAGTGCGAGTTCCATTGTTTCAGAATTCCATAGGACAGAGGATAGTACCCCTCCCGGTGGAACCTCCTTGATCCCGGGTACAGGTACTCCCAGAACGTGGCCCGCTCCCGATCGGCGAATATCCTATCAAGGCTCCTCTTCCAGGCTATGATGTTCAGGAGGAACTCCTCGAAGGCCATCCGGCTTCTCGTCTGCCTTTCAAGCCTGGCCGCCTCTGCCGCGAACTCCAGCGCCATCGCGACTATCGGCTCCCGCCGCAGCACCGCAAGGGATTCCATGTCCAGGGCCGTGGTCCCCCTCATGCTTCGGTACGAGGCTTCGATCCGGTCCTGCAGTCTCAGCAGCAGGGCTCCACTGTATCCCGGGCTCCTCATAACGAGATCCCGGAACCGCTCGAACGCTTGGTCCACGCTTAAGCCATTCGCCTTGTAGATTCCCACCATCCGGCAATAGACCTCATTGGTCGCGTTGTTCTCAAGAGGCAGGACCCTCGTCTCCGCCTCCTCGATATTCTTCATCGGATCCTTCCCCCTCGTCGGGGCCGTGCTCAGCTTCTTCGTCGCCTTTAGCCTCGCCCGGATCTTCTCGGGCCGGGCTTCCTCCCCCAGGACCTCCAGGGCTGGATAACGCGGGAGTGCTGCATACCCGGGGAATCCTGTTCGAGCAAGATTGATATCGATATACTCATCCGGCCTCGGGATACTCACGGCTTCTCTCGGGCGTGGCAGGATCTCCACCTCAAGCTTTACCTCCAGGCGCTCCTTCAGTGCCACGACGATGACTTCGTTCGGCACTCTCCGGTCTAGGAACCAGAAGGCGTGGATGCCCCGTTGGCTCGCGAATGCCGCGCTCGGGGCTTTCCCTATCTCGCCCACCACCGCCCGGTACTTCTCCTCGAGCTCGTGGGTCGGGCTTGAGCCTACCCAGCCGCCCATTACATGGTCGTCGATATCGACGCCGAGATAGTTCCGCCGCTCTTCCGTGCTGAAGAACGAAATCACTCGTCCACTGACGCCGCGCATATGCCGGTCGATCACTGCATCGCTCAGGGGGTGGTAGATCGTCTGGAGGTTGCCGGCCTTGTCCTTCTGAACATAGGCATCCCGCCTGGGCCTGAACACCTTCAGGAACTCCTCCACATCACTTGTACCAACCATTGTCGCCTCCGTCTTCGCTTTCTGCTATTCGCGCGAACCGCCGGTATGCGGTCCCCTCGAAATACTCGATCCCCAGCTCCGCCAGCCCATCGCAGACATCGGCGTAAGCCGTCATGAATGTCCCCACCCTCGGGTCCAGCACAATCGCCAGCCTGCCTTTTCGCCGGGCAACCACTTCATGTACGAATTCTACGAGGTACATTGAGTCGCCCTCCTTCAGTCCGGCATTCCGCGCCCGCATCTTGTTCATGAAGCTGAGGTCGAGCACGAAGGCCCCGCTACTCCCTGCGAGCTCGCTCACCGACTTGAACTCCGCATGCCGCTGGAATCCCGCTTCGTTACAGGCCTCCATGGTCGTGATCACATACGGCTCGGGGTACCAGGTCTTCACCATGGTCTTCATGAGCCCGAGCACCGCCGCATCGGACTTCACGATTGCCTGAGGCCCCTCTCGCAGCTCCGCCGGAGTCGCACTCTTCGCATATGGCGACAGGAAGGCCTTCATGGGCTCCAGATAGGTCTTGTGCCGCTCGCGCAAGGCGCATATGCAGATGCGGAGCTTGCCCGATTCTTCGATTGTGTATCCGCGCCCCTCGCATTTCGTACAGGTCATGTCCGCCTCCTAGTCCACAAGGACGTCACTGAGCAGCTCTCCGATATAGTCGTCGGTCGCCGTATCATTCTGCCAGTCGCCCACATAGGCGACTTCCGGCATCGCTAGGGCATCGAAGCCCTTCTCGTCGCTTTCACCTCGCCGGTTCTTGAGGAGCTGTATTCGCACCTTCAGTTGCTTCTTGAGCTCGTCGTCGCTGTACAGCGCAACCGCTACATCGGCATCGCTCATGATCGCACTTGATTCCGCGAATGAGGTCGCGTCGAAAAGGTTGTCGTAGCGTTCGCCGGGGATCCTCGCGTTCCGTATCCGATCCTTGGCGGCGGTGTACGAAGCTCGGTTCAGCTGGGACAAAGCTACCACCGTGATGCCCCGTTCCTTTGCGTAGGTGGTTGTCAGCCGCCTCAGGTAGGTGAACACCTCCCCGGTGAACCGGTACGGGTCACTCCCCGAGCCATTCGCGAATCCCGCATACTTCGCGAGGAGCTGCACGTAGTCGACAATGAGGATATCGATCGTCTGCCTTAGTCCCGGAGCACCGACCTCGACCGCATGGTTTTCAAGCGCGAGCAGCATGCATTCAATCCCGGCGATCGAATACTGGAAGTCGGACGGCCCGGTCACATGGATACGACCATATCCCGGATTCCTTTGCAGGTCCGGCACTACGATCTGTTCCATGAAATCGCGCTCTTCCTTGGACCAGGTATTCAAGAGCACCTTATTCACAGTGATCTTGAAGTTGTATTTCCGGAAGGAAGGGTGCTGCGCATGTCGCACCGCGAGGCGAAGCATCTGCTCCTCGGGTTCCATCTCCAGGGAGATGAAGCAGCTTGAATACCCCAGCCCAACAGCGTTGTTGTAAGCCAGGTTCAACGCATACGTCGTCTTGAGCGAGCCGGAGAAGCCTGCGATCACCACCATGCGCTTCGGCATCCCCCTGACCTTCTCGTCGAGCCGTTCGATGTACATCATCGGCCCCACCGCATTCTTCCCCAGATTCTCGAACGCCGTCAGGTAATCGAACTCTTGGACGACCTCAATCGCCATTCCGCACCCCCTCATTCAACATTTCATCGCGGAGCCCTACGCTCTTGAAGTACCGGTCTACTTCTCGAACGAAGTGCGCCGCCACATCTTTCTGACCAAGGAGCTCATCAGCTCGCCTGGCCCCGTCCTTCGGATCGAACCCATGCGCGCCAAGAACCTCACCGAGAATCGCCCTGAATCGGCTCATCCTAGACGGATCCGCTTCGAGCCAACGCCGCTCCTCTGCGGTTACTACGACCTCTTCGCGAAGCTTGATCTCCCCATGTAACCCTTCATAGAGGTTCATTTCACGGAAGAGTCCCCGCGTTGCGGCTGTTAATTTCCGTTCAGTCTCCATTGTTTCCATACTCTTTTCTCGACGCTGGACCACGCGCCTCGCATGCGCCTCCAACCCCTTATGATCCATTTTTTGTATCAATGCCCGTAGCTCCTGTCCGTAGCCCTCATCATGGGCAAGCTCTTCGACCTTTCGCCCTTGTTCTTTCGCATCTGCTTCGACAAGCTCTTTCAGTTCGACCAATTTCTCGAGCGCACTGAATCTCGGGCGGTCACCCGCTACCATTTGGAAGATGAATGGATATGCCCGCAGGCCCTCACTCGCCCTTGCGGCGTTTCTTCCCTCGCGTACCGTGACTACCGTTCCGTCACCCAACCTTAGGCGGCCTGTCCGCAAGTACTCGTCAAATGTCCGAGGGAATCCAAGGGAAATATCTCCGCTTAGTTCCTGGATCAGTGCATCTTCCTTTTCTTTATGCTTGCGCTCGAACGACTGAGCCTCCAGTTCGAGGATCTGAAGCTCCATCTTCCTTAGGCTCTCGTTGTACGCATTCGCTAACCGGGAAGCAGGCATAGCGGCCAATCTGATTTTATCGAGCCTTTTCCTCTGCTCGTTGAGAGCCCGATTGCAAAGCACGGGCGCAAATCCGTAATCAAAGCGAGTCTTGATCCCCTCGAGCGCAATCAACCCATTTGCGATGTCGCAATGGATCTGGTTCATCGCTTCGGCGAAAGCCTTCTCATTCGCCTCAATCGTTTTGATCCCCGCATCCTCCACCGCGAGACCTGGGTATACCGATATAATCTTCATCACGTCCTCCTTTCCCTAAAGGCGATGCTAAATTGGCGAAAGATCGCCTTCTTCATACGTTTGCTTTCGTCTACTTACATAGGGATCCCCAACACGAAGGAGACCCCATGACCTACCAGATCATCAGCGAACGCCAGGCACCGACCTACAAGATTGGCTGTCCGGCCGACGCATATAAGGCCTTCGCACGCTACGCCCGAGCCAAGACCGAACGCTTCGTAGTGGCCAGCCTCAATGGTGCCCATGAAATCATCAGAATCAGGATCGTCTCAGTAGGACTGGTGTCTCGTTGCCCAGTCGCTCCTCGGGAGGTCTTCGTTGGAGCTATCATGGACATGGCCAGCGCGATAGTGGTATCGCATAACCACCCGAGCGGGCATCACGAGAGCATAAGTGAAGAAGATATCACTATATCAGATCGTCTTCGCGACGCCGGCGAGCTCCTCGGTATCCCTCTCCTCGACCACATCATTACAAGCCGCAACGGCTTTACGTCATTGGTCGAGCGGGGGCTCCTTGTCCGGAGCACCACTGACTGATCGCTGGCCATCGCCGTCCCGTAGCGCTCTTCCTCTCCAGCTACGGGATGGCCATGGGCGTGTGGTCACGCCTGTTGTGCAAAGGCCTCTACCAGCTTCGCCCTTGCCGACGCCACATTATTTTCGAGGTAGAGTTTTGTGGGAACAGCCTCAAGCATATCAGCCCGCGTGAAGACGTCGGCTCTGGAATCCTTGGAGTCCGTTTTTTCCATGGCATACACTTCGAGCGCGAAGTTGAGATGGTCGATGAGCCAGTCGGTCTCGTACCAGTCGAGGAATAGGAGGACGTAATGCAGGCTCTTCTTAAGCTCCATGAGCTTTGCTCCGACCGAAATGATCATGAAGGCGATAAAATCCTCGACCTCCTCCTCGCTATCCTCTTCTGGCTCTTCTCTCTTGCTGTTGTCGGCATCGTAGGTAAGACTCTGTTCCGCGACTGTCGTTATTTCGATAGGCCGCTCATCGCCTTTTTGGAGCCATTCGACCTCATGGGTATCCTTGATCGATGCGACGTAGATATCGAGCTCTAGCCTGATTGCTTCCTGCTCATCCTGGCTCAGTAAGACGCTGTAAATAGTCTCGTCCTTGTTCATGCAATTCTCCTTTGAGTTGGATTACTATGAGGACTTCTAAAGACTTCTTTGCCGCTGCCGACACCGAAACACCTCGGCCGTTGATCCGTGCTCGCGAGTTCACGAATCGACGATAACGAGGATTTCATCCCTTTGAGTTCTTAGGTATATGCGTAGGTTTGGTTGGAGGCAGAGCGAAGTTCGAAGTGCTCTACATATATAAGTAGACTGGACTCGGGCAAAAGTGCAAAAAATCGTAAAAATTATGAAAGATTTTACAATTGACTCAAAGTCGCGTTGCGATAAATGTTATCCTATGCGCAATAGGCATATTATTGCGCAATAGCGCATCATATGCAAAACATTCAATTTTCATAATATCTACCATTCATGAACCTATGTTGGATGTACTGTTTAGGCACCTGTATGCAAATTTCGACATGTTCACCACCAAAGTCTTGGATACTCGATTGTAAAGGGTCTTAGCCAAAAGAGTATTCTTCGAATGAAGATATTCACACTGGGTTCATATTATTATTCACCCATATACTTATATAACTAGAGAAAGATAACTATCTCTACACTTGGTCAGCGTCACGCTGTAGCCCCCGCAGGCTCCGGCCAGCCACGCTTGCCAGCCCGCTCGTTCCATTCCTACTTGCCTCTTGATCAAGCAAAGCCCCACACCTCTACATCTTGTACCTGCTACAGCCTCTATAGGGCCTTCCAGGCCAAATATCGGCGGAGGTCGCATGACCGCTTCTCGCAGCATCTATCAAGCTGGCACTCTACGGCCTCGATCCAGCCCGCCAGCATCACATGCCGCTCACACTTCACTCCTATGGCCACGGCCACCGCGCACGCACTTAGCACTTTACTTCGATTTCATACTTCTGGCCCCGGCAGCTGCACATAAGGATTTCACAGTATGGCTTCATGCTTCTACTAATTGAATACGGCCCATCAGCTGTCACATGCACCGGGCAGGCTCGATCCCGGCCGCATCCCATCCGTCCTACTCAAGGAGGCCCACATGCTCGCCACGCTACTCGACGCCCCGTCTACCGAGCCCGCCCCGTTCACTCTCGCCGACTCCGGCCAGCTACCGTCGCTCCCCAATGTTCTCTTCCCCGACTTCTCTATCCCCGGCACTGACGCCCCGGCCGCCGAGCCCTTCACAGTCGACAGTCTCAGCATGGCCAGCTGGGCAGCCGCCCGCATCCTCGAGGCCCAGGCCCGCACGGCCCAGCGCTCAGACCTCGCCCGCTCCTACAAGGCCCGCATCGACGCTTGGCTCTCCGAGGCCAACGCCTCCGATATCGACTCCATGGCCTACCTCGCGTCGCTGTTAAAACCCTGGGTCGAAATCGAAGTCGCCAAGCAGCGCCGTTCACGTTCCATCCTTCTACCGACTGCCACCGCCCAGCTCCGCAAGCTCCCGGACCGCATCGACATTGTCGACGCTCCTACGGCCCTCGGCTACCTCAAGACCAATCATCCAGACGCCGTCATCGTCCGCGAGGACATCTCCAAATCAGCCGTCCGCTCCCTCATCTTCACCGAAGGTGAAGCCATCCCCGGGGTCGAGGCCGAACTCGGCCACGACGAGCTTTATATCAAGGCAACAGCCTGAAAGGACACACCATGCGCAATCTTAACAGCTTGATCTTAGAAGGCAACCTCGCCTCCGACCCCCTCTACACTCCGGGCACCAGCACTGCCCCCGACGCTGCTCGTTTCCTCCTCGACGCCGGCACCGATGTCCCGGCCATGCCCGTCATCGCCTACAGCCGCCTGGCAGTCACCGTCCGCGAGCACCTCCGCACCGGCTCCGCAATCCGCATCGTCGGCCGCCTCGGCATCGACGCCTCGCTCGACGCCATGACACCCATTGTCATCGTAGCGGAGCATGTCGAGATAAAACCTGTCCGCTCCGCCGAAGCTCGCGCCTACGCGGAGGAGGCCGCATCGTAATGCCCGACGTCATCTATAGCTATAGCCGCTCCGACGCGCTCGCCGATGGCGTTCTTATTGACGTCTCGGGCATCGCCAAAGAAGCAGGCTTCACGATCCCTGTGGCAGTCAGCGACAGCCTCTACCACTCCTACATCATGCCTACACTGGACCTGGCCATGGAAGGACAGAGCCCGTCAGGCCGCCTATGGGACACACTCAACGTCCTCCGCTACGCCATCAAAGCTTCCCCGTCAACAGATCGTCTTTCCCTCTCCGTCCTCTTCACGATGGCATCGAACACCGAGCCCATTCCCGTCGAGCTGCTCGCCGTCTGCGGCCCCGGCGACTCAGGCGAACCGGTCATCACGATCATGCTACCAGGCGACGACTAGCTCCATGGCCCCGGTCTCTCCGGGGCCATCTGCTTTCGCTATCGATTCTCGGTACCTCGCCAGTCATGGATCAAGAAAAGATATAGCCCCATCCTGGAAAGTACTCTCCAGACGAGCTATCGCGGCCTACATCGCATCTATCGAAGCCATCACCAGTCTCACTGGAATCCATTCAATCTGACCGTGCCAGCTTTCGGCGCGGTCTACCTGTATTCTCTTACCCTGGTTGCCTTGGCGCGGCCTTATCACCATGGAGTCCGAGATGCCTAACCCCTACAGCAACTTGACCAAGCTCATACAGGCAGTCTCACTCCTCGCCGCACCGAGCGGCACCACCATCAAGATCATCATGTCCCGCCTTGGTATCTCCCGCCGCTCGGCATTCCGAATGCTGGAAGCACTTACCGACCTTGGTCTTCCTCTCGTCGACGAACGTCGCGACCTGTCCACGGAGAAGGTGTATCGGATACTCGACGGCTATGCCCAACACCTTCCGACCTTCGCCGTCCCAAGCCTCGACCTCAATCCCCAGGAACGCCACTTCCTGGATGCCATCCTTGAAGGCCGATCCCTTCGGGACTCCTCTTCCTCGGCGCTCCTGTCCTCACTCCGTTCCAAACTCAACGTGCTCCTACCAGACCTCGAACTCGATCCGGCACCGGACACTGACACCAATCCGACCGCCACGCTCCTTGCGACCTTCCGCGTCGCTATCAAGACCGCGCAAGCCTGCTCCGTGGTCTACCGCTCCCCGGTGGACGGCATCGCCCGCAGCTATGTCCTCTTCCCAGTGAAGATCCTCGAACATCGTGGAGGCCTTTATCTCTATGCCAAGCCCGAGGCTCAAACCGACCTCCGGCTGCTCGACGTAGACCTCTTTGAATCCGCAGTACTAGCATCGGCCAGCCACGATCACCCCGTCGACATCGACTACGCCGCTTCACTTGGAGCTACCTTCGACCTCGAAGCCGATGAACCCGTTGAGGCCACTATCCGATTCTCTGCTGCTGTCGCTTCAAAGGCTACCATGCGCCATATCGGCGTGCTCCACTCATCCAAAACCAATGCTGATGGTTCCTGCATAGTCCGAATAGGCTCGCGGAGCCTCCGAGACCTTATTCGCTGGACGTTATCATTCGGAGCAGACACTGAGATTTTGGCTCCGCCCGAGCTTCGCTCCATGACGCGCAAGGAACTCGTCCATGCGCTTGCCCAATATGATTCTGGGCGTTCCTCGCGGGCCTAATCTCTCGTTCACCATCATCCAAATCGTCGCTACTTCTATAATAGATCATCGTGCCAAGTATTGGCGCTATTACCCTGTATTCTAATCATTCCCACATTTTAAGGAGGTTCATCATGAAAAGGATCCTACTCGTACTCACCTGTCTTCTATCGATCACCGCTGCATCTTTCGCACAAGCAAAGGATGCCTACATGATTATTGATGGCAAGGGCGCTAATATCGATAGTGCCCTTTCTGACTTGCTCTTGGACAAGGACCTTTACCAGGGCAAGATGATCACCCTTGCAAACGTCATGTACCCTGAATTCGGATTTAAAGCCAGTAAGGTGACGTTTTATGAATGCGCTCCTTGGTTTGAGGATAGCGAGACCTACCGATTCCGCGATACGCGCATGATGCACAACAAGAATCTGTCATTCTATTTCCAACCAACCAAGACTGATCGTGATATGCGTAAGGCCATGCTAGGCTTCCAGGGCACATACTTTACAAATCCTCAGGCCATGACAATTAGCGGGAGATTTGTTGAACATCAGCTTTATGGCGGATTAATTCTCTTTCTATTCCTGGTCGATTCCTTTGAGCTTTCTGGCAAGAAGTATACAGGCGCTATTCCGGACAAGGTTAGTTACAAGTAGCTTCGGTTTGCTACCACCATGACACGTAAGGAACTCGTCCATGCGCTTACCCAATACGATTCTTGGACGCCCCTCGCGAGTTAAATAGTTGGTCTGTACTGCTTCGCTAAAACATCATCATCGTGCCGCATAACGACACGATACTAGAATAGAATTACTCGCCTCATAGTAGGCAGCTTCAAATAATCATCAGGAGGTTCTTATGGCAACGACAACGTACACGTACAAATGCTCCAAGGCAACTTGTAGGTACATTGAGACCTATGGGAAAATCGGAAGTTATAAGTGCCCTAAATGTGGCAGTGCTATGATACGGCAGCCAAAATAGGCCTGGCAATCGCATCAGACACATAGCCTGATATCAGAATAGTACTCCACTGGCGCTTGATCTTTACCCCGTCTCAGATGACCGAGCAGCTCCGATAAATTGGCCTCTCACTGCTCCTCAGCTGTCGCGGGGTGATCCTTTCTTGCTGTTGTCTTACCGGTATGAGCAGGGTTTCTTCAATTAATAGAGTCGCCTAATTATCGTAATGACAAGCACTGATATTATAAATGTATAGCACTTTTCTTGAATGAGCCGCTCATCCATGTATACAGATTCTTTTCTCTTCAACATTGATCTTGACCTTGAAGATCGGGACTGTAATGATATGCTCCGATATTCAATGGTCGATTCCTTTGGAGGGCATATGGGCAAAGTCGGTATTTACTGGCTCAATAAACCGCTTGACGCTTTCTTTCTGCCATTATCGTATGACTTAGCCGACAGCGTGGCCTATGGAAAGTGGATGATCAGTCCCGAGGATCATGCCACCTACTGGGATGCCCATGTTCGCGAAGACCCCATCCGCCTCCTTGCCCGTCGCCACAGGGAGAATTATTCCTGTCTACCTCGGGGCCGTGTTTCCTATGACACAATCGCCAAACGCTACTACGTGTACCATGGGAACTGGCTAACCCCGCAGGTTCAGCAGCTACTCATGCAGGAATTTTCTCTTGAAGAGGCGGATACTATCTTCGAGTTTGATACCCACTACTGTGTATAGCTGTCTTTAAACCGTTACGAGCACCACGTGCACCTAACACGGCCCATAGCATGCATAAAATTAGCTGTAGCTTTCTTGATTAAGAGGACGAGGCAAACAGGACAGCCTCATCAGTATCGCAAGAGTAGGCGATTAAACGTTTTCAGTCCCGACAGGAATACCGGGATCATCAAGCGGACGCCAACAGACGGCTACGCTCAGCTCCTCAGCACACGGATACTGCCGGTCGGCCGCGGGCGGTGTCTTTGTATGTCTAGGAAGTAGTTAGCGTTCACCTTTGAACCTTGGCTGAGCTAGTTATAAATAACGTCTACACCAATCCACTGAGATATCCCATGAAATCTATCTACTTCTCCTCGATCAAGCACGGCACGGGCAAGTCCTCCCTCTGCATCCTTGTTGCTAACTATGCCGCCGCCGCAGGCTACCGTGTTCTTGTCGCCGATCTTGACCTCCAGAATAGTACTACTTCCTACTACCTCGACTCGCCCGACGAGGTCGACCGGAAGAACATCGCATCCGTGCTCCATACCGAGTACCTGGCTGCGGACATCATCCATTCGAACTACCCCGGCATTGATCTCCTGGCTTCATCCCTTTGAATAAACTAGCCCCTAAGCTGAAGGTTCAGCTTAGGGGCTAGCAAAGAACCAGTACAGAGTACATCGTGCTGCGCTTGGTCCTATGGCGATCGACGTCTTCCGCACCATTGAACTTTGTTTCTTCGGAAATAGAAATGAGATTGGCAACCATTCTTTCGCCATATTGACGGTTCCAGCGATATCATCCCTTTGCGCTCCATTATACGCCAATATGGATGAGCATCATGTCTAACATTGAGCTTAATCGTTTCGCCACACCCACAAGGACACAGCATCGCAACAAACCACTGATATGGTCCTTCCCCTACGATGTAGAGCGTATGGCTTGCCAATGCTGCAGGGAGTTCCTCTACCCGTATATTTGAATATGATGGGCGGAACAAGTCCAAGAGGCTGTTAATAATTCTTGGGATCATTTCCGCGCCTCATTCTGCAAGTACAGGCATCTTGAGGAGCGGTTCTACGTCCCCCCTTCCAACCCATCGCGCCAGCCCTGCATCGATCGGACCGTCTTCTTCACAATGGATCACCGGTTCTCGAAGATCCATGCGGATACAGCTAATCTCTGAGTTCTTGGTTCGCCTATAGGGATGCAGACGAGCCAAGAAATCATTAAGTGCTATAGACGCGATCATTGTGTTTACCGTTATTACAGCCGGTTGCTCCTCTACAACACCTGTGATGTACTTCTCTTCCTTTTGTTGCATGTACATGTCGGGGTTGATGCGTTTTAGATCCTCAGCCGCGATGTTGTCCTGTAAAATAGCTTTTCGTCCGAGCAGGCTTGAACCACCCGGCTTCAGGTAATGCACAGCACCAGAGATCCCCGTTACCCCTCCTTGCCCATCAGCTTTCAAGTTAACGCCAAGATCGAAGTAAGGGATCAGATAAAACGTTGCTAACCGGTTGAGAAGAGCTCTCCCCGAGTGGGTGTCCATGCAGCCGAAGAGTATATCGCATTGAGCGAGTTCGGAGACGACACTCCGTTCATGAGTCGTCCCAACTATTCTCCTTACTCGCGTCGGCAAGCCATTCCTCTCGAATGCATCTCCCATCACGTCGACCTTGAGTCGCCCTTCTTGAGCATCCATTGTAGATGAGTTATAGATCCGCCCAAGATTCTTCGTCTCAACGTGATCGTCATCAACGAGGACTAGCTCTCCGACACCAAGCCGATACAGCATCTCTGCAACCGGGCTCCCCGTGCCTGATACACCAACAATCCCTATTCTGAGAAGAGACAACAATCTCCTGGTCTTGCTTCCGAAGGACTGTTCAAAGCGTTTGGTTTGATCAGCGTTAACAGTAGCGGATTCCAAGGTTGCTCTTGCCCAGAAGATAATGTCAGAGCCGGTGATTAGGATTGAGTCTATTGGCATCAACGCGCCTTCTGAGAAGTAGGTGCCTGACACCTCGCCATCGGGGCTTACTCCGACCTCCAGGATCGGAGCATACCCATTAGCTAAGGACTTCTGGGCAAAGCTGCTTTCTATCCCTCTTTCCGAATCAGTCACGAGATGGAATACGATCAACCACGAACTTCGCTCCTGCTTTCGGATGTTCGCCCATGGTACAAGATCATCGGCACTCGTCTCGCCGTAGCTAGTGACTCTATCAGTAAGTGTGTGGACGCATGCGACGACTTCTCCTCCCTGCAAGCCTTCGATCTGCGTCCATCCGCATGAGCCTGATAGGAAATAACTGTTTCCTGCTTCAGACAGCATACTTCGAGCCTTCTGGTATAGTGCTTCTGGTATCCGTAGTCGTAGAGAAGCGATTGAGTTCATTATTTCAGTCATTCTTCTTTACCTCCTTGAGGAACCACTCCTCAACAAGAGAGAGATGGCTGGCGAGGTCATCGATATCTGGACGCCACGGATTTGCGGGCGTCCGATGCCGCGACCATCTCTGGAAGCTCCGCCCATCATGGGTTTCAATGGATAGCTGTGCGATGAACGTACCGCTTACCAATGCCAGCGATGGAGTGACATAGACCATATCGATCTGCGTCGTCGGATAGGAATCGGGTAACATCAAGGCGATTTCCGCTTCTGTTACATTATACCCAGTCGGAATCGGGAATTCCTTGATCAGAATCCACTTCACGTTGGCATCGATGATAGTCTCCCACGAAAGACCTCTTGCATCCAGGCAGGCCGAGTCGTTCTCGAGGAGTTCGTAACTATGACGAAGGGTTTTTTCTTCCACGATTAACCCTCCGTCGTATCGAGGGGTATCGTTATAAACCTCTCGATCCCAGGTTGTGCTAAATCGACCTTCTCGTCGAGCTCGATCTTCTTCGTCGCTCCGCCACGGAGCTTCTGATCAAGGCGATATCCTTCAGGCGGATTCATATTCGCGATACGAAGCAATTCCCGCCCGGTCGGTTCGCGGTGGTCGATTATGTAGTACTTGTCGTCGATTTTTACGCGATACCGTACCTTCCTTCCGAAGGGGATGTCTTTGCTTTCTTTGGCATAGATCTCGAGGTCAATGACTTCATCAATATCGTTGTTTTCGTACATAACTATTCCTTTGCGCATTTCAGCGCGGTTGATTGTTGTTCGCAGCAAGAGCCACGAAGACGACCGCCCCCTCTATCCGAAGGGGCAGATGAAAAATCCTACTGTTTGTCTCTCGGTGGGCAAGGGTCGTTGCCTGGCGCAATGGTATCCTTGTCCCTGAAGCGTCCATTCACTCTCTGGATGGTGAGTTCACCGCCACCAGCGTTCTGTAGGTTCTGGCGAGCGGCATTGGCTGCTTCACGCTGCGTTGGGTAGATCCCTTCGGCGCGTTCTGCCCCGTTTCTCTTGTTCGCCCATCCTTCAGGCGTCTTGTATACAGTTCGATCTTGTGGTTTGGACATGACTGTCCCTCCTCGCATGCGTGGCATGCTCCATCTGAGGCGATATTCGGCACTGCCGAAAACCTGAGTGGGAATCGAACTCTGAGGATTACGTAATCATGTGCCACCTCCGGAATGCGGAGGGGCGATGTTGACGAGGTTGAGGATCTAGGCTAATACTTACCTTGCTTACCAAAGCATCGCTCCTTCCGTGGGATCACCGATCCATACGGATCAGCAAGCGGCCTGTGGATGTTCAAGATCCATAGGCCGTTATTATTTCCACCTGATAGTCTATTCACCACAAGGGATGGTTGTCAACATGTGTGTACTACCACCCATAGTAGTCATCGCCCTCTTCAAAGTACTGCTTTGCGCCTATTTCGTCTATAGCACATTGCAAACTATTTGTTTTTACTTATTGCATAATAACACATAGTGTAGTACATTTGCAATAGAGGAAGGAGTGCCCTATGGGAATCCAAGATATCGGCGACAATGTACGCCGCCATATGAAGATACGCGGACTGACCATTCCTCAGCTTTCCGCGAGGATGGGAATGGGAACCGCAGCTTTATCGAACCTCCTCAACGGCAAGGCCGAGCCCAAGTCCTCGACCCTTATCAAGCTTGCTGAAGGGCTCGACGTACCCTTCGACGAGCTCCTTGCCGATGCACCCAAGCTCAAATCCCTTCGTTTTCGTACTGCCAAGACCTTGAGCGGCCGGGAGAAGGCTGAGCGCGACCAGCTTCGTCATGACAGCGCAATCTGGCTTTCAGACTACAGCTTCCTGGAGAAGGAACTAAAGGTCGCACCTACATACCGGTTGGCGCACATTTCCAGCAAGGAGCCTCGCGCAGCAGCGATGGCGGTGCGTAGCGTTTTCAAGCTCGAGCGTGAAGCTCCTATCTACGACATCTCCGAGTTGATGGAACAGGCGGGTATCAAGCTACGTATCCGCCCATTCGGCTTCAAGAAGACCTTCGGTCTATCGATCGGGCATGAGGATGGAGGCCCCGGCATTGTGGTCAATTCCGAGGAGGGCATACCTGTCGAGCGCCAGCTATTCACCATCGCACATGAGCTTGGGCACCTGATTCTCCATAAGGCTTCATACAAGGACCCATCTGAGTTCGAGAACGAGATTGAGGAGCGAGAGGCCGACCTGTTCGCGGGTACTTTCCTTGTACCGGATGAGGCACTCGAGAAGGAGTGGACCGAGGGCAAGGGCCTCCATTTTGTGGATAGGGTTCTCAAGATCAAGAAGATCTTCAAGGTAAGCTACAAGACCGTCCTCATCCGACTGGTCCAGATGGGCAAGGCGTCTTCGCTTACCGATCTCATCATCAAGTTCAGCCAAGACTACAAGGCGATGTATCATCACGACCTTAAGGGCCACTACGAGCCCGAATCCCTCTCGGCTGATGAGTTCAATCCCGTAGCCGATGATGACCCACAAGAGCTAGACGTCAGTGACCTTATGGAGGAGCGCTTCTCTCGACTTGTTAGGGATGCATATGAGAAAGAGATCATCTCTATGAGCCGCGCGGGGGAGATGCTCAACCTGTCAATAAGCGACATGCGAGTCCTTATCCGTGCGTGGCAGGCGCTCTGACCAGTGCCACGAAAGAGACGAGAAGCTGCGATCTGCGATGCGAACGTTCTCATCGATTATGTAGCCGTTGATGAGGATGTCATCCGCGAACTCATCAAGTATTGGGGGACGGTTTATGTGCCGACTCGCATTCTGCATGAGGTTCGGAAGCTACCATTGGAGCGAGCCAAGGACCTTGGGCTGACTGTCATCGAGACACCCCTTACGCTTCCTTCCGCCCCTGGTCTATCGGGTCCTGATAGGGCTTGCCTGCACTTCGTGATTTCTGAAGGGTGGACGTGTATCGCGAATGATACACTCCTCCGAAGGGAGTGTAAGCGCCAAGGAGGGACGGTTGTATGGGGACTAGAGATGCTCCTAAAGCTCGTTTCAGTAGAACAGATCACCAGCGCTCGAGCCTTAGGAGTCGCCGAAAGGATAGGCGCAATTAATCCAGAAATCACTGAAGCAATTCTCCTGAATTTTAAAGAAAAGCTCGTGAAGTTTGGAATGGCTTGACTCTGTTGAACCGTCCAATTGATTAGGAATAATATGGCTTATTCAGCCCTAATCGACACAAAACTATTGTCGTATGGCTAGAACCGGCATATACTCGCTTCATCTTGTTGTAGGAAGAGTAAGATGCAGGAACGCTGGCTGACCGTAGACGAAATCTGCACCTACCTGAGTGCAACCAACGAGACCATCTACAAGTGGATCGATGCCCGCGGTATGCCCGGACATAAGGTCGGACGCCGCTGGATGTTCAAGCAGGAAGAGGTCGATGTCTGGGTTCGCTCGGGCGGGGCTGCCGACAAGGCGGGCGGGAGCCTTACAGGCGCGCAGCCATGAGTTCGGCAAGACAGCCTGGATCAGCAGCCCTCTACAAGACTGATCTGGCGGGCGTGGCGCTGAAGCCCCAGGAAAGCCGCATCATCGCAGGATGGCTCCTTGGCAGGTATGGCGCGGTCAATGACGATTCATGGATGAAGCTCATCTACGCGGATAATGCGGTGCAGATCAGCGGCCGTAGCACGCTCCGACGTCAGTCCAACCTTCTCAAGGCCCGGCTAGGGCTCGTCTCGGCCGACGTTCTCCAACTCATCGCGGATGGTTCGTATCGCCAGACCATTCACGCTTGCTTGGCTGCAGCTATCAAGCATAGTCGCGTGCTCGGTGACTTCATGGATGTAGTCCTGAGGCGGGAGTATGGCTCAGGTGGTCGCGAGCTGGATCTCTACCACTGGCGTACCTTCCTGGAAGCCTGCAAGCTCAGGGATCCGAATATGGGCGACTGGTCCCCCGCGAGCTCTATCAGGATACGGACGACTGTGATGAGCATTCTGCATGAGGCGGATCTCGTTGATCGAGGGAAACCGGTGATCATCAAGCCACCAGTATATGAGAAGACCGTCATCGATATACTTGAGCGGGACCAGGAGAGCTGGTGCCTGCGGTGCATGAGGTACGATCAATGAGTAGCTATGATCCTGAGTCACTCAACTACTTGCAGAAGAAGCTGGCTGGACTGCTTGAGGCTATCCAGCGACCAGGCTTCATCGACGGCCTGGGGCTTGGGAATAATTACCCCTCCTTCGTGTTCGAATACGAACCGGTATTCGAGCCACTCATTGAAAAATCCATTCATGATCTTGAAGGCTTCCTGGCGGTGAAGCGGCCCGATGTCCAGGTATCAAAAATATACCTCTTCGACTTCGCGCGCGGTTATCTCGCGCAGCAGGGCAAGTGGGAGAAGAGTCTCCAGCTTGAGATCCAGAAGGGCAATGACTTCATCTTTGGCAACCTGCCCAGGACTCTGAGCGGCAGCGCGATAGCGGAGCACTTCCTTCAGACAGCCTTGTATAACGCCCCGGGTATCATCCTTATCCATGGGGTGGGCATGGCCTGGCCCATGCTGCGGGGACATGAGGTGCTCAAGAACCTGCCGCAGCGGATGCAGGAACTGGGTAAAAAGATTCCGCTCATCCTTTTCTATCCTGGTGAGTACGATGGAAAGTACCTGAAGCCCTTTGGTTTATTCGAGGACAATAACGAATATCAGGCCATTCGATGGCAATACAGCTAAAAAGGAAATAACCCATGCAGATCAAGGAACTGTTCCAGAACGACATCTACCGAACGATCAATGGCATCGTCTATGCCGACAGGCTGGACGCCGATATCGTCTGGCAAGAGCTGGATGAGTATGTCATCACCAAGGAGTTGATGGGGCACATCAACCGGCTTTTCAAGACCTATGGTGATTCGCTCAGCGGAAGTACCGGCAATAATGGCGTGTGGATCTCCGGCTTCTTCGGAAGCGGTAAGTCGCACTTCCTCAAGATCCTGTCCTACCTGTTCGAGAATCGGCATGTCACCCGTGAGGGCGTGACTAAAACAGCTCTCGATTTCTTCAAGGACAAGATCGACGATCCCATGGCCTTCTCCACCATCGAAACGGCGATCAGGATGCCTGCTGAGGTCATCCTATTCAACATCGACAGCCTGAGCTTTCAGAACGAAGAGAAGGCAGCAACGCTAAAGGCTTTTTTCGGAGCGTTCAACCGTCGCCGGGGCTACTGCTTCAATTACCCGCACATTGCCCATGTCGAGCACTTCCTGACCCGTAAGGGCGTGTACAAGGAATTCGTTGAAGCGTTTGATGCGATCAGCGCGAGCCATTGGTACAATGAGCGCGAAGATTATGTTTTCTATACTGACGATATAGTGCGGGCAATCATCCAGGTTCTTCCGAACCAGAGCGAGAACAAGCAGCTCCTGGAATGGATTATCAATGGCGAGCGCTCATACCCGCTGACTATCGAAAACTTCGCGGCCCTTGTCGCCGAGTATGTGGAGGAGAAGAATCGCAGGCTCCTCTTCATGGTAGACGAGATGGGACAGTTCGTGGGCTCCCATTCCGACCGTATGCTCAACCTGCAAACCATTGTGGAGAATCTTGGAACAAAGACCCACGACAAGGCCTGGGTTTTCGTAACCAGCCAGGAAGACATCGATGCGGTGCTCGGTACCAAGATCCAGAGCAAGGGCAACGACTTCTCAAAGATCCAGGCCAGGTTCATTACACGGCCTACGCTTTCCTCGTCCAGCATAGCCGAGGTGATACAGAAAAGGCTCCTTCGCAAGCAGGACGGAGTAAGCGGGGCAATCGGCGCAATCTACGATGCCAAGCGGGACATCCTGCAGAACCAGCTCAGCTTCAGCACCGATACGCCGACCATGGCCAGCTACCAGAGCACCAAGGATTTCGTCGCCTCGTATCCCTTCGTGCCCTACCAGTTCAACCTGCTCCAGGATATCTTTGACGCCGTGCGGGCGGTGGGAGCTACGGGTCTTAACCTCAGCAAGGGCGAGCGTTCCATGCTGGACGCTTTCCAGACTGCCCTCAAGGCGGTGGGTGAAAGCCAAGAGGGAACGCTCGTTCCTCTGTGGGCTTTCTTCCCGACGCTCCTGAGCTTTCTGGATAGTTCGGTTGCCAAGTCCATCTACAACGCGCAGGAAATTCCCGGCCTCAAGGAAGAAGACCTTCGGCTCCTTGAAACCCTCTTCCTGATCCGATACCTCAGGCTGCGCCGGGTCCGGGGAACCATCCAGAACCTGGCTGTGTTGAGCTTGAGCCAGGTTGATACCGACATGGTCAGGCACAAGCGAACGATCGAGGAATCCATTGCCCGCCTTGAGAAAGAGAATCTTGTCAGCCGACAAGGGGATGAGTTCCTGTTCCTGACTATCGAGGAACAGAGCATTTCCCGTGAAATCCAGAATACGCCGCTACCGGGGAACGCTGAAATCAGGGAGCTTGCGGACATCATCTTCAAGGATGAGTTCGATGGCAAGTCCAAGTATCGCCACGACAACGGCAAAAGCTTTGATATGCAGCTCAGCCTCGATGGTTTCTTCCTGTCCAACAAGGGCGACCTCAGTATCGACCTGGCTTCGCCCCTGGGAGGCATGGACTACCAGAGCAAGAAAAGCAACGGCATCATGAACAGCGCCGATGGCAACCGCGCGGTCCTGATACTGCCTGAATCGACGGACTACTACCGCGAGCTTACCCTCTTCCTGAAGACCAAGACGTATCTGGAGGGACCTGGCTCCCGCAAGGTGAGCGGCAGCGAGGACATGATCCTTGCCCAGAAGGCCAATGAGAACAACCAGAGGCGGCGCAAGCTCATCGCGGGGATAAGCCAGCTCCTTGTAGACGCTGATATCTACATCTGCGGCAGCGAATACCAGTCGAGTGCCAAGGGCGGCTATGCCCTCCTGATGGAATTGGCCAAGTATGTGGTTGGCGTCGTCTACAAGAAGCTGGATCTTCTGCCTAACCCCGCTACCGATTGGGAGAGCATGGTCCGGACAAGCTTGAGCGCATCCAGCGCCGCGCTGTTCGCATCGGGACCGCAGACCACCAATCCCAAGGCATTGGATGAGGTGCGGCAGTTCTTGGATCTGAGCGCTCAAGCTGGCAAGACGCCCACCATGGCAGACGTAGTAAAGCGCTACGGCGGAGCTCCCTACGGATGGCCCGACGGAAATGCCCAGGTTCTCCTGGCCTTGCTCTTCAGGGCCGACGAGATAAAGCTGTTCCGTGGGAGCTATCTTGAGCCTTCCAAAGCCCTGGACTGCTTCATAAAGCCGAGTATGTACGAAAGCGTTTCAATTAGCCGCTCCCGCGTTCTAGACCAGGAGATTCTGGCTGCCGCGCAGGCATTGGCTCAATCCCTGTTCCAGGACTTTGCCCCGCCTGCCACGCGGGAACTCGCCGATCACGTTCGGAAGCATTTAGGTGTGTGGCAGGCCAAGCTAAAGGATTGGCAGAAGCTTGTGGAACATGATCCCAAGCAATATCCGGGAGTAAGCACGATACAATCCATTCTCGATCTCATCCTGCCTTTCATCCAGATGACCTTGGCGGATGAGCTTGTCGAGACCTGGGCGGCAAAGAAGGCCGAGCTTGAATCAAGCTATGCCGAATATAAACGTATCGCCGAATTCTACGGCAATCAGATTACGGTGTGGCGCAAGGCTCAGAAGCTGCTGGAGGCCATAAAGCCGAACAGGGCCCAGCTCGAGCAGGACAGTACGGCGGCTACGTCGATAGCGCAGCTCGAATCAATACTCGGAGATGCGCAACCCTATGGTCGCATCAAGGATCTGGCTCCGGCACTTGATATGATTCAGCACGCTCTTGATGCGGCCATACTGGCAGCCCGGGATGCGCTCAAGAAGACCATAGATGACTACCGGGATCAGCTATCGCCACTGTGCGATGAACTGGACCTGAGCCCGGAGGAAAACTTCAAGGTCAAGGAAAAGCTGAACCAGCTGTTTAATCGCGCACCGTTGGAAAACAACCTTGCCAGCCTTGAGCTTCTTCGAACCACACAAGTCGATCTGGCATACGATTACGCTATCAAGACGCTGCAGGATTTCCGGGATGCGAAGGCGAAAATACAACCCGAGAACCTAGAGCCATCCAATGCAAGGGTAACTACGGGAATTAAACCAGGGGTGTCGTACCCGTTGGACTCGAAACCACCTCGGGCGGTAGCCGAAACTCCGCTCAAAACAGGACCGGTGCTTGTCATTAAAGCTCGCGACTTGATAGGCGGGGTAGATGTTTCAAGCACCGATGAAGTAGAGCGCCTTGTGGCAAAACTGAGGGCTACCCTCAAGCAAGCCCTAGCTCAGGGCAAACGAATCAGAATCGAATAAGTTCTAAAAGGAGAAAAAAATGCCTGTACACATTTCAGCGCGGCTCGCCTGGCATGACAACGGATGGAATGGGACTGTCTGCAAGAACCCGCGCTGCAACGCTTTTTGTGCAGGCGCTCACTCATATCCTGGTCAGAAGATCGCTGAAAAGCGTGATCTAGAAAAGGAAGAAGCCGCGGAGGGCAAGCCCTTTGCTGGACTGAACGAGCTGCCACCCTGCTTGTTCAGCGCCAATGCCTTCAATCCCACAGCTCAAAGAGTATATGACGATAGACCTGACTTCTTCCACAGTGGGGATCGGTCCTATTGGGACTTGCCTCCCTATACACTCTGTACCTGGCCCTACGAAGCAATGTATGACGACGCGGCCAAGGATGGTTCTTCATACGATGCGGGAAAACGTCTCGAATTGACAGATAAATACTTCGGTGCCATTTCTCCGGGTGAGAGCCTTGTGTTCCCCTATGTCAATTACAGCAATCCTCTCTCTGAGGAAGATAACAAACACTATCTTGTCATCGGTGTTTCGAGGATAGGGTCAATTGGTGATCTGCATTTCTATCCGAATCTCGGAGACGAGGACAAGAGAAAATACGGCGGCTATGTCTGGGAACGTAACGTCACGTTGGATTATGAAAATCAAGGGTTCAGAATACCCTATCATCTCTATCTCGATCGCCCCGAGATTCTCCGCCGACTGGCAGTCTTCCCCGATAATGACAGGAGATTCAAATATGCAACGAGACACCTTAGCGATGATGACGCACTATCTTTAGTTGAGCGATTCATTGAGGTCTGTACCTACCTGCGCGATGAGCTGCATGATACATCCGAGGATTGGAGCTTGCGGTTGACATGGCTCCAAGGCCTTCTTGCTGAGCTTTGGAAAGGCCGAGGTCTCTTTCCGGGGCTTGCGCGCATTATGGCTATACTCGGTTTGCACTCCGGCATCACTGAGCTCAAGAAGGCATCCGCTTCTGGACACGAGCAGGACTTTAAGGCCAGGTTGTTTGACTGGTTATCCGGAAAGGAAGGGTCAATCCCAGGTTGGGATCTCTCAGATAAAGAAGGTGGGGCCGCCAAGAGGCAATGGCAATTGCGCGACAGTAAGGAGAGGACCCTGCTCTCCGATTTCCTCCCCCTTTTCGATCTTGATAAAGAGCAGCTCGAGACTATCTTGTCCTCCGACAGGGTCGAGTGGGGCATTGATGCGAGCATTGCTGATTTGATCGACAACCCCTTCCTGATAAGCGAAATGTACGAAGGTTCAGGACCTGATGACGATATTGCCTACGCAAAAATAGAACATGGCCTCTTCCCCTCCCCACAATTGGGAGGAGAAGCGCTGTATAGCACCGATGATTGGCGCCGCTTTAGGGCACTCTGCGTCGACAAGCTCAAGAGGGAGACAAAACATGCCTTCATTGCTTCGGGCTTGCTTCTTCAGGAGATTAACCACTGGCTATCGATTCAACCCGATTGGAAACGGGTTGCTTTCAAGGAAGCCTACTTCAAAGTCGACAAAGACGAGATCGAAAAGGCTTTGACAATCCGGGAGCATGAGGGGTGTAACTACGTCTATCTAAAAAAAGTATATCTATCTGAACGCGCCATCGAAGGACAACTGCGGGAACTGGCTGGGAGACCCGAGGTGACATTCAAGACTCCGGTCACTGTCAGCATCTGGCGGGACTACTTGCGAAAGATTGATTCACCGCTTGTTTTCAAGGCGTCAAAGGAATACGAGGTTGGTATCGAGGCTCAGGCTAGCGTGTGCGCCCAGATTTTCAAGCAGCCACTTTCCGTCATTTGTGGATCGGCAGGAACCGGCAAGACAACCGTAGTAGAGTCGATCATCAAGGCAATCAAAAAAGCACATGGAGAAGATACTGCATTCTGCCTTCTAGCTCCTACCGGGAAGGCAGCGGATAGGATGCGGGATAAAACAGGCAAGGACGCTTCTACTATTCATTCTTTCTTGATGAAGCATGGTTGGCTCCGAAAGAACATGAGTCCACGGATGGAAGGTGGCAAGCGAGAGGCCTCCATTTCGACCTACATCATAGATGAAGCCTCGATGCTCGATCTTGAGCTTGCTGCGTGTTTCTTCCGCTCGGTTCAATGGAACTCAGTGCAGCGCCTCATCTTCGTAGGGGATCCTAATCAACTGCCCCCTATTGGTAGGGGAAGAGTATTTGCCGACCTGATCGGCTGGCTCAAAAAGGATCATCCCGACTGTGTCGGAGAACTCAATGTCAATCTCAGACAGCTTGAAAACAGGGTTGCAGGAAATGGTACTGGAATCCTCGATCTTGCAAACCTTTATATTGTAGAGCGTGGTGATGACAGCCCATCGAAATGTGAAGGGCACCAAGTTCAGGCGGAGGAGTTCTTTAAAAAACTTCAGGACCGTGATGCCGAAGGCAATGTCGACAAGGATCTACGCATACTCTACTGGTCAGATGCCGAGGAGCTTCACGAAAAGCTTCGAGACCGAATAATTGCAGATATGGAAGCTAAGACCGGCTTAAAATTGAACGAGTCGAAGCCTTGGGAATTGTGGGACAAGGCATGGGGAAACGAGGAGGGCGGAAAGGATCCTCTATATCAACAGATACTTTCACCCTACCGAAACGAAGAATATGGGACAAATGTCCTTAATGAACTGATCCAGGACGAAGCACGCGGCTCCATGAAGGAGAAAGTTGGGCTCCTTGGCGGCATTACGCTTTTCGATAAGGTCATCCAGTGCCGTAATCGAGGAGGCAGCGAACCGATCACTGCCTACAACTGGGATAAGCGGCAGCAAGAAAAGGTTAACGTTTTCAATGGTGAGATTGGAATGGTAGAACCGGTCGGATATGAGAGAACAAAATGGCTGGCTCGATACTTCAAGTTTGAACACTTTTCAGTCAAGTTCGCCAGGAAAGAGCATCTCGGTGTCGAATACTCCAGGACAAGGGACAAGCCCGAGGATAACCTCGAACTTGCCTACGCAATATCCGTCCACAAGGCGCAGGGAAGTGAATTCGAGCGGGTGTACTTTATCCTGCCGAAGAAGGAGGTGCTACTTTCCCCCGAACTCCTGTATACAGGTCTTACGCGAGCCACTGACCATTGTGCCGTGTTCGTGGAAGGCGATGTTAGTTCTCTCCTTAAGATGCACAGGCCGGAAAACTCGCATCTCCTTGGCATCAATTCTTCCCTTTTCGAAATCCATGTCGTTCCCGATGAGCTTGCAAGCCTGCGAAAAGAAGGTTTTCTCGAAGAGTATCGAATCCATCGTAATCTCGCTGATATAATGGTTCGGTCTAAGTCCGAGGTCATAATATCCAATATGCTCTTCGACCGGGACATTCCCTTTTACTATGAAAAACCGCTGTATGCCCGTGACGGTTCCTTCTATCTTCCCGACTTTACGATCAATTGGCGTGGAGAGGAATACTATTGGGAGCACCTAGGACTTCTCGATCAAGAAAAGTACAGAAATCATTGGCAACTCAAGAAAGCTTGGTACGAGGAGCACTTTCCGGGGAAATTGATAACCACAGAAGAGTCCGGCAACCTTTCGTTAGATGCTGAGAACCTTATTAGGAAGGCATTCTTAAGTGAGACTCGAAAATGAAAAGGGATAACAGGAGATCAATAACTAAAGAACAGTTCGAAAATCTAGTTTCATTTGGCGGATGGGAACAAATACATGATGTCCCCAGAGACCAATGGCCATTGCTCCCCGCCCCATTTTTTCATCCCGATACTGTTGCAGTCGTAACAAGCGGAATACTTTCTGGTGACAATTCAATTTCAATGCATGGTATAGACAATATTGTTGGCGGCATTGATTGGCTGCGATTTGAGCCAGAGGAGAAAAGATACCCTGGTGAAACTGCGGGGAATGCTTATCATTTTGTAATTACAGAGAGCAGTGATAATGGCCATTTCCTTTATGGACCATATATCACTTGTTTACCGATTCCGCATCATTTTGATAATAGTGATCTTCCCGCATACATAGATAGACTTAAGAGCCCAAAAAGGACCACCCCATGAACCAATCCCTTTTAAAATCCTTTGCCCCCGAAGCCCGCAATCGCTTCCGCGCTACCATGGAGCAGCGTGCCGCCCTTTTAGGCCTGAGCGCTGACAAGGAACCGGTAACGGCGCAGAAATCCGGAGACAAGATATACATCGGCGGCAAGGCCTTTCCGGCAGCGTGGGAAGATCAGCGGAAGAAGCTGGCGGAAAGGATAGCCAGGCAGGGATGGAACGCGGTGATGGAAGAAGCCGCGTATACCTGGTTCAACCGTTTTGCTGCTCTGCGTTATATGGAAGTGCACGGTTACACGCCCCAAGGCATAAGGGTGCTGACTCCAACGCCGCAGGGTAGTCAGCCAGAGATTCTTGAGCGGGCGGCGGGCATCAACCTTCCGGGCCTGAAGAAGGAAGACATACTTGAACTGAAGCTGGATGGCCAACGGGACGAGGAGTTGTACCGGCTGTTAGTGCTGGCGCTCTGCGAAAGTTTTCATAGCCAACTGCCGTTGCTCTTTCCGGCGGTACAGGAAGACCTGGAACTGCTGTTGCCCGACATGCTGCTGCGATCCGACAGCCTCCTTTCCTGGTTCGTGCAGGGCATGCCCGACGGGGAGTGGCAGGAGATAGAGGTACTGGGCTGGCTGTATCAGTATTACATCAGCGAGCTGAAGTCAGAATATATGGCACGGAAGACTGCGTACAAGAAGGAAGAAATTCCGGCGGTGACGCAGCTTTTTACACCCAAGTGGATAGTGCAGTATCTGGTGCACAATAGCCTTGGGCGTACCTGGTTGTTGCATTATCCGGAGAGCGCGCTCAAGACCAAGATGCCCTACTATATCGAGCCAGCACAGCAGGAACCCGAGGTAGAAGCTGAGCTGAAGCAGCTCTTCAGCGGCAGCCTGAACCCGGAGGATATCAAGCTGCTGGACCCTGCCATGGGGAGCGGGCATATCCTGGTTACTGCTTACGATGTGCTCCGGGAGATCTACCTTGAGCGGGGCTACCAACGCCAGCAATGCGCCCGGTTGATTCTGGAGAAAAACCTCTACGGCCTGGACATAGATCTACGCGCGAGCGAGATAGCCTGCTTTGCCCTGATCATGAAAGCCCGGGAAGATGATCCTGGCATTCTTGAAACAGGCAAGGGCCTACGTTTGAACCTTCTGAGCTTCCGGGATTGTTCGCCTGTAGAATGGGCAGACTTGATCCAGAGTCTGAACCCGGCCAAAGATCAGAGAGAAAATATGAAGGCGGTGTTGAGCCTATTTGAGCAAGGCACTTTGTTTGGTTCGCTTATCGAGATTCCCGAGCATCTCGTTGGCAAGTTAGGTGATCTTGCACTGTGGTTGGAAAATGTGGCGACTGGGCAGGATCTCTTGGCAAGTAAGGCAGCAGAATCGGCACTGGTGTTTGTGCGACTGGCTCAGGTTCTGGGACTGAAGTACGATCAGGTGGTGAGTAATCCACCGTATATGGGTAACAAGTTTTTGTCACCAGCGCTTAAGGCTTTCCTTGGTAAAAAGTATGAAGGATATGAAAAGGACTTGTTCAGCGCTTTTATTGTGCGCAATCTGCTGTTTTCCAAAGTGGGCGGGCAGCTTGGATTCATGTCGCCCTTTGTCTGGATGTTCATTTCAAGTTATGAAGAACTGAGGAGCAAGCTGATTGATGATGAAGTGATAACATCATTAATTCAGTTGGAATATTCTGGATTTGATGGCGCGACTGTGCCGATTTGCACATTTACGCTCCAACGGTCAAAGGTGCGCAACTATAAAGGTGTTTTTATCCGTTTGTCGGATTTCAGAGGAGCACAGAATCAGGCTCCAAAAGCACTGGAAGCAATACGGGATCACAACTGTGGTTGGTTTTTTTCTGTACAGCCTGACGAATTCAGGAAAATACCCGGTCGGCCGATTGCATATTGGGTAAGTGAAAAGATCACATCATTATTCTCGAATTGTAGCTATATAGAAAAAGCTGTGAAAATTCGAGAGGGTATTAATACTGGCGATAACGATTTATTTTTAAGGTTTTGGCATGAAGTCCAATCAGGAAATAGTGGAATGTATAATTCTGTTGAAAATCCACGATGGTTACCGCATAGAAAGGGTGGTCCGTTCAGAAGGTGGTATGGAAATAATGATTATGTATTGAATTGGAAAAATCGTGGAATAGATATCCATAGATATCATAATTTGCCACTTGATTATAACGGAGCACCTGTTCGAGGAAAGAAATATTTTGGATTGGAGTGTTTGTCTTGGAGTAGGATAAGTTCTGGTGATTTTGCTATTAGATATTATGGCTCTGGTATGACTTATGATTCAACCGCACCTTCCATTTTTGGATCAAGTGCGGAATTGTCGTTCTTAATTTCCTTTCTAAACAGCAAAGTAGTTTCCATTCTTCTAAAAGCGATGAGCCCGACTTTGGATTATCGAATTACTAGCCTTGGGAGATTGCCAATTAGGGAATCAAATACGGGAAAATTGGTTGTGAATTCCAATAATCTGATTCTTAGATCGAAATCCGACTGGGACGCCTTCGAAACCAGCTGGGACTTCGAGTCCCTCCCTTGGCTTCCCAAAACTCTGCCCACCTACCTGAACGACACCACCATCTCTGCCCCCGACCAGCACTCCATAGCAAGTTGCTGGGACACCTGGCGCGCCATAGGCCAGCACTGGACTGCCGAGATGTTGCGCCTGGAGGAAGAAAACAACCGCCTGTTCATAGACGCCTACGGCCTGCAGGATGAACTGACTCCTGAAGTGCCGATTGAGCAGATAACGCTGACGGTAAACCCCTGGTACCGATACAAGCCACGGAAGAGCAAGCCAGAAGTGACCGAAGACGACGGGCCAGGGAACGAAGAGCCCGGTGCCGCCGGAACGGCGGTAGGCCCCCAAATCTATCCGGAAGGTGAAGCGCGGATGCGAGCGGACGGAGCCCGGGAGCTGGTGAGCTACGCCCTGGGCTGTGCGATGGGGCGGTATAGCCTGGATGAGGGCGGGCTGGTCTATGCAGAGGCGGGCGGAGCGGGGTTTGATGGCGAGCGCTACCGGAGCTACCCGGCGGACGATGACGGCATCGTGCCGGTGACGGACTTCAAGTGGTTCGAGGAAGATGCCGCGGTGCGGGTTGAGGACTTGGTGCGCACCGTGTGGGGCAGCGAGCAGCACGAGCAAAACATGGCTTGGCTGGCGGAGGCTCTGGAGGCCAAGGGCACCGAACTGCCGCTGGATACGCTACGACGCTACCTGGCGGGTGACTTTTACAAGGACCACCTGCAGACATCCAAGAAACGGCCCATATACTGGAAGTTCTCATCGGGAAAGGAGAAGGCCTTTGAGGCTCTGGTGTACCTGCACCGCTACCATGCGGGCAGCCTGTCGCGGATGCGGATGCAGTATGTGGTACCCTTGACCGGCCAGCTACGCAAGAAGATCGACAGCCTGGATGCCCAGATCCGGGAAGCTGCGAGTACCGCGGAACGGAAGCGGCTGGAGAAGGAGCAGGCTACCTTGCAGAAGAAGCTTGCCGAGCTGGCGAAGTTCGACGAGGAACTGAACCACTACGCCCAGCTGCAGATAAGCCTGGACCTGGACGACGGGGTGCGGGTGAACTACGGGAAGTTCGGCGGGCTGTTGGCCAATGTGAAGGATGTGTGCGGGAAGGGGGAGGAGTGATGAAATCGCTTCTTGACCGATTGAATGATTATTCCGCCGATCCCGACTTTGTATATCATTTTACGACGTTGGAACTAGCGTTGCGAAGTATAATACCGAATTCGCAGCTTCGATTCGGGAGATTCCAGGATATGGATGATCCATACGAGACGGAATATCTAATTGAAGCTATCGTGGTTGATGGCGACAACATAAAAAGGCATTCTAATAACCAATCATTATTAAATATTTTAAGAGGCAATTGTCGAATCAAATGCTTCTGCGAAGATACTCCTTACGATCCTAAAGCAGCTCGTGACTTTACCTTGAATAAGGGATATGCGAAAACTCGTATGTGGTCACAGTACGGTGACTTTCATAAAGGCGTTTGCCTGGTATTCAGCAGGAAGCGTTTGGAATCTGCCCTCGAAGCAGACAAGATGGTTAGCCACCATTTTCCTATGCAGAAGGTCGAGTACAATGACGAACGATTTCGAAATTTGAAAAATGTGCTAGGTGAGAAACTTATAGACGCAGAAGAAGTCAAGACATATTTACTGGAACATAAAGATGATTTGTTGTTCCTGAAAAATGAGGATTATCGAGATGAAGATGAATCACGGCTATGTATTACGGACTATGATAGTGAATCTGATTGCTATATCAATTTCGGGGATGCCCTTGAGTGCTGCATATTGGGGTATAAACATGATCAGCTCTTCGATCCAGTCATCGAAAAGCTACATAAAAATACCCATGTACAGTTTTATAATCTGAACTGGTGGCAAGGTAAACCCTATTTGTGTTGGACAGATCGAATTGCTTCGGAGAGTACAATATGAAAAATAGTCTTGATGATTACCACCAATGGATTGCATCCCTCAAAGCCCGTTTACGCTCTGTCCAGATAAAAGCCGCGATTGCTGTACAAACAGAGTTGCTTCAGTTTTACTGGGACTTGGGATCAGAAATCGTTGAACGCCAGAAATCCAGCACCTGGGGCGATGGGTTCCTGAAGCAACTCAGCCAGGATCTTATGGCCGAGTTCCCGGACATGAAAGGGTTCTCACGCCGGAACCTCGAACTGGTTCGTCAATGGTACGTGTTTTGGACCGGCAGTGAACCAATTACGAAACAACTTGTTTCGCAATTGTGCAGCATACCCTGGGGGCACAACCTGGCTATCATCAGCAAAGCAAAAACACCTGATGAAGCCCTGTACTATGTCAAGAATACTCTGGAATATGGGTGGAGCCGGAATGTTCTTGTTCACCAGATAGAGAGCGGTTTGTACCAGAGGGAAGGCAAAGCCATAACCAATTTCAAGACCACCCTGCCTGTCCCGCAATCAGACCTGGCACAGCAGGTACTTAAAGACCCGTATGTGATCGATTTCCTGGCGCTTACCAAGGAGCATACCGAACGTGAACTAGAGAATGGCCTGGTACAGCATGTCACCAAGTTTCTGCTCGAGCTTGGATCCGGCTTTGCCTACATGGGGCGGCAGGTTCCAGTGTTCGTCGGCGAGCGCGAGTTCTTTCTGGACCTATTATTCTACCACGCCCGTCTGCATTGTTACCTCGTTATTGAACTCAAGGTTGGTGATTTTGAACCAGCCCACGCCGGGCAACTAAACTTTTATGTGAAAGCTGTAGATGAGCAGCTACGTAAAGAAGGAGATCAACCAACGATTGGCCTCTTGCTGTGTAAAAGCAAGGACAAGCTCGTCGCCGAATACGCCTTGAGTGATATAGCCAAGCCCTTGGGCATATCTGAGTACCAGCTGACCAGAAGCTTGCCCGAATCATTCAAATCGAGCCTGCCGAGCATTGAGGATATTGAAGCGGAGATTGGTTCATTAGCATGATAAATCCAAACGTCATTGAAGCCATTGCCCTTCGCATGCAGGATCGAGATTGTTGCCATAATCCGTTTAGGCTCGTGTTCTGGCATAGCGATGGGCTTGATGCCGACGAGTTATCTGAGTACCGGGAGGCTTGTTCCGAGCATTCATGGGAACTCCTCGATGCTGCCACCCTTGGCCCTTTGGCGCTCAAATCGCGCCTGCGTGATGAGCCTGATACTTCCTTTGTGATCCTCCTTACCGGAGAGCAGCCGGAGCCCAGGCGGGATCCCCTCTTGGACCTGAAACTTTCCTTCCCGGTGTTCAGGGCCGATGACCTCAGCCTGTATCTGGATGAATTGGGGCTTGGTTCCCGGATGGATCTCCGGGACTATGTCGCTTCCCGCTTGGCATTCTTCAAGAGCAAGGCACGAAGGGACGGCCTACGCCGTATCGGACTCAAAGCCGCGACGGAAAATCGTAGTACGCTCGATGCCAAACTACTGGCGGTGCTTGCCAATGCGGATGGCCATCGGCTCGAAGATCTCCTTCTTGCCTTGGTATCACGCCTTGCGCCCGAAGAAAGTCTTGGTACCCTCCTTGGTCCGTTTGATCTTGAAGCGGTCTTTTGGAGTACCATCAAGGATGCCTTTGGGTTTGAAGACGCCAATCCGAACCTGTCCAAACTCGTGCTCCGACTCTTCTACAGCGATCTCTCGTATGCCCTGGATATGGGGCAGGCGGCAAAGGCTAAGAGGAAGATCACCTCGTATCTGGTGCCTGATACAGGCTCGGCGTTCCGGTTCTGCCAGAGCTGGCGTAACACCGTATCCGCCCGCCCCGCATACATTCATTGGATGCGGTGGATCACGTCTTCTACAGAACCACTACTCAACGAGCTATTGAGCGGACTCGATCTTGTATCCCTTGATGGCATCCGCTGTTTCGACGCGAACAAGTGGATGCTTGCCTTGTTGGTGAACGGCCTTAAGGTGCAGGCGAGCGCAGACGAGCTGCGGAGAATCGCCGAGTTCTCGGAGGCCAAGGCCTACCAGGATTTCTGGTTGAATCCAGCTGAGGCTGAGCAGTACGCCAAGGCATATGCTGCCTGCGAGGCCGGTGCCAAGTTCATGCTCGCCATGACGACCTTCTCCGCCGACGCAAGCATGGGGGCGCAGACCCTCACGAAGTCGTACTGCGATACCTGGTACCTCATTGACCAAGCGTACCGCCAGTACCGAGAGCAGAACGAAGCACTTGCCTCATGGGACTTGTTCAAGAATCTCGGAATGCTTCTTGATTCCGCCTATGTCGAGCGATATCTCCAGGTGCTGGGAACCGCCTGGGAACAGGCCTTGCTGGGAGAAAAGCAGAGTCTGGATCAATGGTCAATTCTACCTGGATGCAGCCAGGATGATTTCTTCTCCCGCCATGTCAAGGCTCCACTGGATTCAGGAGAGTTGCGCAAGGTGTATGTCATCGTGAGCGATGCGCTCCGCTATGAGACGGCCATGGAGCTCCACAATCAACTTGCTGCGAATTCCAGGCTCAAGCTGGACTGTACCGCCATGCAGTCCATGCTGCCTTCCATCACCCGTCTGGGCATGGCTGCGCTGTTGCCGCATCGCACCTTGTCCTGGGGCGTGAACCAGAACCTCGTGGTCGATGGACTCAATAGCCAAGGACTCGAAGGCAGATCCAAGATCCTGGAAAACGTGAACGGCATTGCCATGGATGGATCCGAGCTGATAGCCATGAAGCGGGAAGCCTCTCGGGCATTCGTCAAGGACAAATCGGTCGTGTATATCTACCATGACAAGATCGATGCCATCGGCGACAAACAGTCGTCGGAAGAGCATACGTTCAGCGCCTGCAGGGACGCCATCAGAGAAATCGAGGGAATCGTGAACTATGTGGTGAACACCCTCCAGGGTTCACGCATCATCATCACCGCTGACCATGGTTTCATCTATATTCCTGGGGATCCGCAGGAATCGATGAAGACGGCAATCCCCGCCGCCATCCCCGGCACCCTTGAAACCAAGAAGCGCTACATCATCGGGAGGCAGCTTGCCGAATATCCCGGAGCAATCAGAGGAAGCCTGAGACTGGATGATCCCGCTTCCGATGTAGGCTTCCTTGTTCCCAGGGGTATACAACGATTCCACTTCAAGGGAGGAGCGCAGTTCTTTCATGGCGGCATCATGCCCCAGGAAACGATCGTACCCGTTCTGACCGTGCGGCTTGCCGGGGAAGGCACCAAGTCGTCATCCACGATACGAAAAGTGGAGCTCGGCGTCATGTCCCTGCCACAGACGATAACGACCCGTCAGATAAACCCCCGCATTCACCAAGATGAGCCTGTCGGGCCTTCGATCCTGGCCCGGACGGTCAAGGTCGGCATCTACAAAGATGGGCTGCCTGTCTCGGATGAACCGGTGGTGCTGTTCAATGCCTCTAGCAGTACCCATACGGATCTACGCCGGACAGTCCCGTTGCATCTTCTGGGCGGCGAGTTCGATGGCAAGGCCTTATACCGCTTCTCTATTGCCGATGAGGAAAGCGGAGTGGAAATCTACGGCCAGGATCTGCATATTTCTCTCATGATTGCTGACGAGTTCTAACAAGGGCAGGAGACAGGTATGAGTGATGAAAGCCTTGATGATAAATTATTGCGTCTCTTCCCCGGAAAGGTCGTCCGCAAGGACCTGACGGTTGCTATCAAGCAAGGGGCCAATGTTCCCATTTTCGTCCTTGAGTACCTCTTGGGCATGTACTGTTCGACTGACGATACAGATTTGATCGCTCAGGGTGTCGAGAAGGTGAAGCGGATTCTGTCGGAGAACTATGTACGGCCCGATGAAAAGGAACGGGTCAAGATGAAGATCCGGGAATCGGGTAGCTTCAAGATAATCGACCGTATTACCGGCTCGCTCAACGACACCAAAGACATCTACGAAGTGTCATTCTCCAATCTGGGCATCAGCAAGGTCCCCATAGCCGATAGCGAAGTAAAGCGATACGAGAAGATCCTGTCGGGCGGTATCTGGTGCATCATCACCATGGGATATCTGTTCGAAGAAGGAAGTGGCCGCTCTCCCTGGGTCATACAGGACCTTAAGCCCATCCAACTTCCCAGTATGGACATGGCGGAACTCCTCGAAGCCCGCAAGCAGTTCACCGAGGAAGAATGGATCGACGTGATCCTCAGGTCGGTGGGCATGGAGCCGCTTGAGTTTACCCCACGGGTCAAGTGGCACCTCCTGACCCGCCTTGTGCCGTTCGTGGAGAACAACTTCAACTCCTGTGAGCTGGGGCCGCGGGGTACCGGCAAGAGCCATGTCTACAAGGAGATCAGCCCTGCGAGCATCCTTGTCTCGGGAGGCCAGACCACGGTTGCCAACCTCTTCTACAACCTGAGCTCCAAGGCCATGGGCCTCGTGGGCTTGTGGGACGTTGTTGCCTTCGATGAAGTCGCCGGAATTTCCTTCAAGGACAAGGATGGTGTCCAGATCATGAAGGACTATATGGCTTCAGGATCATTCGCCCGTGGCAAGGAAATGAAGCCGGGGTATGCTTCCTTCGTGTTCGTCGGCAATATCAATCAGCCGGTGGAAACGCTCATAAAGACCAGCCACCTCTTGTCCCCATTCCCCGAAGCGATGATCGACACCGCGTTCTTCGACAGGTTCCATGCCTACATTCCGGGCTGGGAGATCCCGAAGTATCGTCCTGAGTTCTTTACCCGTCAGTTTGGCTTCATCGTCGATTACCTTTCCAGCTTCTTTATCGAGGTTAGGAAGAAAACCTTCTCTGATGCCATCGACACCTGGTTCCGCCTGGGAGACAATCTGAACCAGCGCGATGTGATCGCCGTCAGGAAGCTCGTCTCCGGACTTCTCAAGCTGCTCTATCCGGCTGGTGACTTTTCGAAAGAGTCTGCCCGGCATTGCCTGGAATATGCGCTGGAAAGCAGACGCCGCGTCAAGGAACAGCTCAAGAAGATAGGCGGAATGGAATTCTATGACGTTCATTTCAGCTATATCGACAAGGAGACTCTGGAAGAGCGCTTCATCTCCGTCCCCGAACAAGGCGGCGGAAAATTGATACCCGAGGGCTTGCTCGATCCTGGTACCCAGTACTGCATCGCCGAGGGCTCCACCGGGCACCTTGGCGTGTATCGCCTTGAATGCCAGCTCACGCCAGGCCATGGCGGGCTTTCGACATCGGGCCTAGGTTCGAATGCCCAGGCGAAGGAACCGTTGAAGCTGGCGTTTGATTTCTTCAAGGCGAATCTTTCCCGTATCGCCGGGCAGGAAAAATTCTCCGATCATGATTTCCATCTTCACATCGTTGAACTGCAGAATGCAGGGTATCCCACCAACACGACCCTTGCCGGATTCGTCGCCCTTTGCAGCTCGATTCTGCGACGCCCTCTGCAACCGCAGTTGGTGATCCTGGGCGACATAAGCCTTGGTGGTTCACCCAAGCCGGTGACCAATCTGGCGGATCATCTGCAGGCTGCCTTTGATGCCGGGGCAAAGCGTGTGCTGCTACCCATGAGCTCCGTCACTGCCATCGCAACTGTCCCTGGAGAGCTTTTTGCCAAGTTCCAGACAGCATTTTATCAGGATCCGACTGACGCGGTGGTGAAAGCGCTGGGGATGGAATGAGGATGAAAATGGGCTGGTAGCTGGTGACTATAATGTTAATGGTTTAGAAGAACCCATTCCTCAGTGGTTAAAATGCTACTCGTATCCACGTTCCTCATTCGATCATCGAGGGGCTAATCCTTCCATGCCGCTGAGGGCTAGGTACTAACTTCAAGGCTTTTTCTTTAGGTTAATATTTATTATGCCACAATCACAGCGAAGCGATTCAGCTGTCTCCCTGTCTGGTAATACCCTAAGGAACTCCCCACATTCCAAGCAGATGAAGCAGTTTAATAACTCGCGGTAGGCCTTGGCCACTGGGGCAAAATCTTCCTCCCCAAGACTGTCCCAAGAATTATAATGGACCGCAGTATTCACTTGCCATGAATCGGTTTGCGAGGCCTTCACCAGGTCATCGAACGTGGATTTGCGTTCAGACAGTTTTTCTAGTACTTCCTGTTGATTCCATGAACTTGCAGCTTCATTGGCACGCTTGAGGAGCGTACGGATCTGTGCAATGGCCTGTGGGAGCAACTCTCCAAGTTGATACTGCGCATCACCACGAAACTCTACTGGGGCTCTAAGCCGGTGGCACAGTTCGGCAGATACGTATTCTAGGTAGTGCCTAAGGAGGGCGGCAGCAGCGCGAATGTCATTATTTTCGAGATGTCCATCGATCTCGACCCAGACATCCTTATCTTCCCATTGTGCGGGACCTAAGTCAACGCACCAGTTTCTGAATAGTACCGCAGAGCGATTGGAAAGAAACCCTTCCGTCTTCATGTGCCGAAGCCAGACCTGATCGTGAGTAGTCAAGACGAACTGAGTGTCCGGAAACTCGGATTTTAGTAGCGTGCACACTTCACGACGATGTCCAGCGTCGACGGACATGAGAACATCATCAAGCACTGCGAATGTAAATCCGGTTCCTTGAGTGTGTCGCATTAGCGCAAGGTACAGGCAAAGTCCCATGCTATCTTGATGGCCTTCACTGTGATAAGCGCCAGGCGGGAAGAACCCACGACCATAGAAGTCTACATCAAATCCAAGTTTCCCCATGGAAGGCACTATCTTGGCATTGAAATTGTCCTCATCGTCGCGATTAGTGAAGCGATAAAGATTGGAGAAATCCCTCTCAACGTCAACGTACAGTCCCGTAAGCATATTATCACTCGTTGTTACATACACATTATATGTTCTGCGAGCATTCTCTGCCCTTTCCTTCAAGACCTCATGTAATCGTACTGATTCGCGCCAGACCTGAAGCCGCTCTTGTGCGATTGTGAGCCATTCTCGAGCTCCCTGTTGTGTATTGGGCTCTGGTAGGGCTGAGACTAGTGCTTCAAATGAGGAGATCGCGCTAATCGCGTCATCGGGAATAGATAAGTCCAAAAGTAACTCGATGGCACTTGCCAGTGGTAGGATCGTAGTCAATCTTTCCGCTACTTCTTTGCAGTATGTGCTGAAATTACTCGCACCTACCATAACAAGGGGGGCTCTCGAGAACTGAGCCAGACGGATTAGTCTATCTTGGCTACTTGCGGTATCTCTAAGAAGTGAGATTAATGGTACTAGCTTGTCTTCGATTGCTTTACGCTTTTCCGTAACTGCCTTGAGGTGATCAATCTTCCCCTGTACATGTTGCCTCAGTTCGACCAGATCCCACTTATCATCACAGAAAGGGCACGATCCTCCCTCGACGAAACCTATGCCCATCGTATAGAACGATTCTAGCTTTACTCCCGCTTCGACAGCAGAGTCATCAGCTAAAGCTCTAAGGTCGGCAACGACCTCACTTACTATTGCTTGGGTAGAGGTATTTCCGAGCTCTTTCAAAAATTCATGAGCTACTCGGATATCCGCTAAAGCTTGCACCTTGGGAACGCCTGAAGGATGAGATACCTCGGGCAGGGACATTCCATCCTTCAATGAAACGGATTCCGACAGCTCTGTAAACGCTGCCAGACCAAGCAAAGCTCGTTGTGCATTTGAAGCCTCAAGGATTCCCGCAGTCGTGAGTTCTGCGATCCCCAAAGCTCGCATTAGGTTATCGCGAGCTTGAGTAACGGCGCTTGCCTGTGGAATGACCTGCTTATCGCAGCTATTTGCGATCTTAAGCAGTGTACTTCGAACCTGCTCAACTCGATCCAGATGGAGCAGGGCTTGAACTTCCTGCGCGCGTTCACCAGGAGTTGCTAGTACATAACGAATCAACTCACGGCGAGATAACACGATCTCCGGGTGCACCTTTACGTGTTGAAGAACATTGAGCACGTCTGGATCGCTAGGCGTAATGACAGGAGCTGTAGGTGTCTTAACGCTTCGTTCAATGGTGACTGCTTTATTCAGACTCGGGATTGTTATCTGTACTTTCACTCGAGCCTTGTCGGGGTCATTTCTCTGATCGACATGAGGGCCATGGGCTTTGAGAGATACTTCGCCTTTGCCTTCGCCCGAGAGGCGGGATATACTGCCCGTTAGTGCAAACTCTAAGGCATCTACTACGCCGCTTTTTCCTGTTCCATTGGGGCCGCAGATAGCAAAATTCTTACCTTTAAGATTGAGTGTCAGATCTCGGATTCCGCGAAATTCTTTGATATTAATGGAATCGACACGGATCATAAAAGTGCCTCCTCGCCGAGGATGGCAGCCTTCAGAGCGATTTCCGTATAGACTTGATCCACAAGCAGAGTCTTACGAAGCCTGACTATAATCTCGCTCGATGCTCCAGCGCTCTCCATTTCCGAAAGGAAGCGCTCGAAGACCTGTGTCGGGATATCCTGCGTTTCATCAATTTCTGGTGAAGGTATAACTGCCATTGTTTTTAGCTCCCATTAAATATCTATTTAACTCTACACCGCTCGTTAAGTGCCGTCAATGAACATCTTTGGTTCTTCAAATTGCGAATAGTACTTCAGAATTTCGAGCATCAGCTGTGACATCTCAAGTTCCTGATCGTAAAATGCGGGACTACTGATATTGGAGAACCCAACTCTTTCAGGAGGTCTCCCATGTCACCAGCCCAAGTCTCCCACTTCCCCGCTAGCCCCCGCGAGGGGCAGCCTGTCGTCCCCACCATCCCCGACGTCCAGAAGCAGACGATCCTTGACTACCTAAAGGCTTTCGGCTTGGCTTCCGAGCTCACCGAACCTGAGAAGCTCCAGTTCATCGAGATAAGCCAGGCTTTCGGACTAAACCCCTTCAAGCGGGAGGTCCATGTCGCCGTCTATGGCGAGGGTGAATACCGCAAGCTATCGATCATTACGGGCTACGAAGTCTACCTGAAAAGGGCGGATCGTACCGGCAAGCTCGATGGCTGGCGTGCCTGGATCGAGGGCGAGGGTGCGACTATGAAGGCCCTCGTCCAAATCAGCCGCAAGGACTGGTCCCAACCATTCATCCATGAAGTGTATTGGGCTGAAGCTGTACAGAAGAAGCGTGACGGCTCCACGACATCGTTCTGGTCAAAGCAGCCACGCTTCCAGCTCAAGAAGGTCGCCATAAGTCAGGGCTTCCGCCTCGCATTCCCAGACGAGCTCGGTGGCATGCCCTACGACCCGGCAGAACTCCCCGACGGGGAAAGCGCCCCGTTCCCTGAGCGATCCATTCCTGCTTCCATAACTCCCATGGAAATGAATCCCGAGCCGGTGGCTGCTGATTCTGTACCGCCAGCAACTCCTCCCGCTGATGCGACTGTACCTGTGGAAGCCGTATCCGAACCTGAGGATGAAGGCGAGCGTGCGAACCGGCTCTATGATGAGCTTTGTTCCATCCTCGACCACAACGAGGACGCCTTCACGACCAAGCATCAGGAATGGATCCTGGCCAAGGCCCGGAAGGCTGCCAATGCTGATGGTGTCGAGCGCATGGTCGCCTATGCCCGCAAGGTACTCAGGAATGCCGCCTCCATGGCTACGGCGTCGGCGTAAGGCAGAGGTATACCAATATGAACTACCTCTCCGTAGCCAAGAAGATGCAACTCGAGTGGAAGCTGACCAGCAAGGCTCTCCCGCGCGAAGCCAGGGTACCGGGCCTCTATCGGAGCCGCATGTATCCGTTCTGCTTCCCGCTCGAGCATGCGGCCTACAACCTGTTCCATGAAATCCGGGACGACGCCATGGTCACATTCGATAGACTGCGAATCGTCTGGCATGGCGCCGCGCTGCCGGGGCTTCCGACCAACCATACCTGTTCGAGCCAGATATGCTGCGTGAATGCCTTGTTCCCGTTCCGCCATCGTCCCGAGGCCCTGGCTGACTTTCTCCGACCTCATTTCCCGGAGCTCAAGCATATGCTCCCCGTAGAGGAAGACGCTTTCGTTGCGTTCGAGTGGCAGGGCGACATCAACTACCTCGGTGAAGAATCACATGTCGGAGCGGACCGGATACGCGGAGCTGGTTCTACTTCCATAGACGCGGCGGTCTGTTACGAAGCCAACGACGGCCGTAAGGTCTTCTGCCTCATCGAATGGAAGTACACCGAGAGCTATGCGGCCCAGTACAAACGTTTTCGGTCTGATGGCTCTGACCGCGTGGACTCGTATCGGGAGATTTTCTACGGCCCCTTCACGCCCTTCAATCTGGAGGCTGTACCGCGAATCGAGTACCTGCTCTACGAGCCCATTTATCAGCTGGCCAGGCAGCAGCTCCTCGCGTCTCGCATCCTGGAAGTGGGCATACCCGATGTCGATGCCGTCATTGTTGTCCACGTAGCCGTGTCAGCCAACCGCGAACTCCGAGCTGTCACCTCGCCGCACTTCCGTCCCATCGCCCGTGACCTCTACGAACTTTGGCCCAAGCTCCTCTTGATACCAGACGAGTTCAGGTACATACCAACCGAGGAACTCTTCCGCCATGTCCCTACCGACCGGCACCCCGAGCTGGAACCATGGGAACGCTACATGCGCTCAAGGTACAGCTTCCTTCGCTAGTTATGCATGGTCTACCTCGGAGTGGGGTAGACCATGATTCTCGATACCGAGAGGGCGTTTCAGGGCAACGCGATATGGGGACAGGGCCGATGGTACTTGCTAGTACTCGCTTCGGCGTTCTGTTATGCTCATTTTGATCAGGTAAAGGCTCTCATTGTGACATTCAAGTTCTTTACATCATTCCTCCGGCATCCCAATGGATTTAGGCGGCTTTTCCGGTAGAGCGGTGTCCTTTGCCACTACGACTTCAACCTTGTTGGTAGCACTAGATGTAGACTTCCCGAGCTATTGCGGCTGTTTTCTGGTTGACGTCGTACTCCTCAATCTTCTTCTTGAGGCTTTGGTTTTAAGGTTCCCTAGTGCAAACTTCAGAAAGTATCTTCCTAATCCCTTTCGGTAACGACAATAAAGGGTGGTAGCTTTAGTCAATGTAATTTGATTGACGTAATGCTATCATGGATATAGAATTACATAGAGATAGTCAATTGTTGCATCAAATCTGAAGTGGAATTGACTCTGGTACTCTTAGGTACTCTCTCGTCGTTTATAATGTGATGGGGTATCGCCATTCAACCGATTAGTAGATAGAGTAAGCAATGCCAGTGAGAAGTAGTGATTTTTCATCAATATCGCCGGGCCCCTTGGCGAGACTCTTCTCAATCAGAGTCCTGCGAGAGCTAGGTGACAAGGGAACTAGCAGAACCGCTTCTGAAATAATCAAGGAATCAGCATTGTTTCCTCGTGAGAATCAGCTATTGGATGATTTTCTCCAGAAAGCGTATCGCATCCTCACTACAAGCTTTCGCTCCGAATATGTCTTTAAGAACGCTATCGCCGAGAAGATCCTTCTAGGAAAACATAATCTCCGGACAGCGACCATGTTGACAGAATTTCGAGCAGGTAAGAATAAAGCCGATGTAGTGATATTAAATGGACACAGTACGGCCTATGAGATTAAATCTGAACGCGATACGATGTTTAGGCTTGATGACCAGATTCTCAGTTACAGAAGGGTTTTTGAGCAGGTCGTTGTCGTTACTGATGATTGTTATCTAGATGAAGTATTTGACAGAACTCCGGCAGATGTCGGAATAACAGTATTAAGTGAGCGCTATACTCTTTCTGAGAGGCGTGCTCCACAAACAGACTGGTCTCGACTTGATCCAGGGGAAATGTTCGAGTCACTGCAACGAGCTGAATATCTAAAGATACTTGGTACTACTGTGAGATGGAGCCCTGCTGGCATCCCTAATGGTGTGCTTCATCGCGAGGCGAAAGCTGCTTTTGAATGCATCCCTATTGATATGCTGGTTCCGAATTTCGTAGCTGTACTTAAGCGAAGAGGGCAACGTGGGTGTTCATCTGATTTTCTTGAAAGTGTGCCAAGCGCATTGAAGGGGCTGGCTATATCAGCACGTCTTCTACCTTCACAACAGCAGAGAGTTCTGGCTGCACTTGCAATGCCAGCTTCAGTTTGTTTTCAAATCTAGGCGAGCGAGGTAAGAACATGGATAGTAAGTATTACCCGTACTTTCGTGGCAAGCAGTTTGAGCTCATCACTATACGTAGTAGTGCGGAGTTAATGGCTACCTCCGGAATTTGCCCGATTATCGAACCAGTTAAGGAGTCTCTTTCGGGCTTGCAACGTGCCATCGATGCGCTTCATAAAGTGCGAGCTCCTTTCATATTAATTGGAAATCCAAAGATCGGCGATCATGCACATGACATTCTAAAGAGCCTTAAACCAGTAATTGATAAAGCCATTGCTGATGGAGTAGATTTTTCTCTTGGCATCGTCGTTTCTTCAATACCAGATGACACATCTGTGCAGACTCTTCTTGAGTCCTATCGACCTAAGTCGATCTCCATCATTCATCGCGGTATGGCTTCTCCTGAAGTGCTAAGATTAATTGATGAAGTGGGTATTGAGGTTCGAGAACATGTCTTCACTGAAGGAAGCTCGCAGATATATCGGCGTGGATTTAAGGGGCATAAACGAATTCTCATTCATGATGGATTTGAGCGACGTAAGAATAAAGACTATCCCGATACACCCGAGTTCTTCAGCGAGTTGCATCTGACCTGCAATGAAGTTGGGATGAATGGTTTTGGAGATTTCCTTATTGTCGGTGACGAGTTTCGCGAATCGGGCGGTCCCGCATACGCAGTTGCAATCCACTTGACCTATTTTGACCCAGAAAATCAGAATGTAATGATGATTCGACACTTCAAGTCTAATCGCAGTGAGACCCCTTCAGATCCGGGAGGAAAGTACCTTGAGGCCCTCGATAAGCTGATATCTTTCATCGATTCCAAAAAACCTCCTATTCTCGAATCTTCTGCAATCGTCGAGTTTAGAACGCATCATGCGGAGAAGTATTTCCCTGGCTTAGGCTATGCCAAACGGCTCTCCATGACTCATCATATTGAGACTCTTTCTGACTACCTAATGGAAGAACACGACTAGTCCCATGTACTGTTGTCCAAACTGTTTTGGTGACCCATTTCTCAAGAAGAAAATCGTACTACGCGCTGAGTCGTTTGGCCATTGCGATTTTTGCATGGCAGAGGCAGAACCCTTAGTATCACCGTCATACCTTGTGGATGATTTTGAAACAATCTTTGCGGCATATGACGAAGACGGGGCCGGTATTTCCCCTGTTGAGGCCTTGAAAAAGGAATGGAATCTCTTCAAGTCTTCGCCAAATGCTGATCACGATCTGCTTCTTGACCAGATTTTGGGTGAAGCGTTCCACTTGAAGCGATTCAAACTTGACACATCGGTCGGTGATCATCAAGTTAGGGAGTGGGAAATATTCAGGGCAGAGTTGAAGCACAGATTTCGTTTTTTCCCTGTAAGCGGATTAACTTTGGGCCAACTCGAAATTGCACTTGTGAGCCTCGAACTGGAGCTTGCCCCTGGGAATTACTATAGAGCACGTATTCAAGACAATGTAGAATTTCATGAAACCGAAATGGGGATGCCTCCAGTCGATAAATGTGGAAACGGGCGAGCCAATCCTTCTGGAATCCCTTATTTGTACATTGCATCTGATGAATCGACGGCACTTGCTGAAGTCCGGCCTCATCCTGGCGACAAAGTATCAATGGGGCTACTCAATCTCTCAAGACCTAAAAAGATAATTGATCTTCGGTCTCCAAGGCTCAGTATCTCGCCATTTGGTAAGGAAGAGGATGTTGTTCGAAATTTGCGACAGGTCATGGTTCTGGTGCAGAAGCTGAGCGATGATTTGGCTACACCGTATCAACCGAGAATGGCCCATCTTGAATACTTACCTACCCAGTATCTTTGCGAATACATTAAGAAATCTGGGTACTCTGGTGTCATGTACCGAAGCGCGGTCGGGGAAGGCATCAACTATGTATTATTTTCAGATGATGACTTTAAATGTACAGCGGTGTCATCGATACCTATAGCGGCTGTAAAAGTCATTCCTGGGTAATACCTTTATCAGGACAATTCAATTAAACCTGTTCATGATGATCTAACTCGCTTACTGATAATCTACTGTGACTGCCGCTGTGACTTTTTACCCTAGCTAAAAGTGACATTTCATGACATAACTAAGCATAGGCCGTTGGCTTTATGGCAAGTCACAGTAAGGGTTTGGCATACGTAAACATATGTGGTATAAGTAATTAACCACAATGACACGCTGGGGGTCACAAGTTCGACTCTTGTACCGCCCATGAATCCCTTGCCCAGGCAGGGGATTTTTTTTATTTACAAGGAGATCGGATGAATATCAGGAGAAATTTTTCAATCATCGCGATGATAGCATTGATAATGGCTTCCTGCGCCACTGCTCCCATTTCAACCAGCACCTCGAACATCAATAGCCCGTATGTAGGCTTCGCCGATCTGGGATCCGGTGACTACACGGTGCTTGGGAAGGTAACGGGCCTGGCCGAAGTGTCCTACAACCAGGCGACCAAATTGGTGACCGGTGACACCCTGAAGTACGGGTACCTCGGGGCAATGGGAAGCGCCGGGCAAACCCAATCGACATCAGCCTTCCTGGGGATGTTGAGAACCACCGAGGTCGTATCGCCTTCAAGCCCGGATGAGAAGGCCAAGGCAAACGCGATCTTCGACATGATCGAGAAGTCCGACGCACTCGGCGCCGACGCGGTGCTGTTCGTGACGACCAAGATTGCAAGAAGAGAGGATGCGGGTACTATTATCATCCGTGTGACAGTCAGTGGGGTAGCTGTCAAACTCAAATAAGGTTTGCCTCACGGAGTATTGCCAGGGCGTCCAGTTTTGGACGCGGCAGGCCTTTGGGCAGGAATGCCGACAAAGGCCTGTCGACATCGCCATCGTCAGCCCACGCGGAGAGTGACGCGTCCAATGGAGTCGTCCATCGCTCCGACCGTTCCTCGCCGCGGAACTCCAGATCGTTGAGCGAGAATTCCGAATGTGGCACTATCGGCTCCAGCCATGGCCGTTCACCGCGCTCCCAGGCTGCAAACATCGCCGAATGACGCGTCAATACAAAGCGATGCCAGAAGGCCGAATCGACCAGACCCTCGGCTAGCAGGACGCGTGCCATTTCGGCGGAGTCGGCTATGTCCTGGTCACTCTGGCCAGGGAATCCATATATGAGGTATGCGTGGACCAGCACACCTGATCTCTTGAAGGCCGCGAGTGTCCTGACCAGGTCGGTCATCGAAAAACCCTTGTCGACGATTTCAAGTCCGTGTGATGTGGCTATTTCGATGCCTCCGGATACGGCTACGAGTCCTCGCTCCGCGACAAATGCGCAGGCCTCGTCTGTCCATGCCCTGTCGAAGCGTACATTGCCCCAGAATGTAAACGGCCTTGGCAACTCCGCGTTGCGCTTGGCAAAGGCGCGCGCCAGGTTCACCGGCATAGCCTCGTCCACAAAGTGAATGCCCCGGAGGCCGGTCTCTGTGGCAGCCGCTCCAGCGGCCACCAAGAGCGCATCAAGGTCGGACGCCATATAGCGCTTGATGTAGTCGAGCTCAGTATCGCAGAAGGCGCAGCGATGCCAGTAGCATCCATAGGCCAGCCGGTACTTGAGCCATGGCGTGTCGTTCCAGAGCCTGTGCATGGGGTTGGGCGAGTCTACGATGCGCAGGTATCGTGAGAAGTCCAGACCCTGGTAATCAGGATGGACCGTGACAATGGCGTCGCGCTCATGCGCGGCATAGCCGGACACCTGGCCTGCATGGGGGACCTGAGCGTGACCGGTGGCCAGGCATGGCTCGTCGGCATCAAAACCTCGCGCGATGATGTGCCCGCTTTGCCTGTCCCGGTACCGCACGTGGAAGAGAGCCGATAGCGGCGCTCCGCCGAGCATGTCGAGTATCGATTCAAGCGCTCCGAAACCAGCGTCATATGCCAGATAATCGAAGACGTCGAAGACCGCTGGGTCTTCAAGGAAGCGGAGTTCTGTTGAGATGTAGCCGCCGCCCGCGATTATCGTGACCCGTTCGCCGAAGGCCGCGGTCGCTTCCTCGGCGGCCACTATGGCGCCCGCGAGACAACCAGGGAACGGTATGCTCAGCGCGACGATAACCTGTTGTTCGAGCTTGCCCTGCGCCCGCAGTTCCGTCCTGACCCGGGCATACAGCTCTCGAAGCATGGGACGGTAGAAGTTTGAAAGCACCCATCCGCGTGTGGCGTTGGCACGCAGCGGGCCGAACGAGGCGGCACCGCGTGCCATGTGCTCGGCATAGCGCACGATGCCAAAGTCCGGGTCAAGTGCGTAGGTTATGAAGTCGGCCAGATCATTGATGGTGGCGGTAGCCCACGCACGCGCATCATCGGGCCCTAGACCCTCGCCACGGACCGCCTCGGCCCTCATGCCGGACGGCAACCCCGCGCCGACCGCTATCCGGTACGCAAATGCCGGATCGTCACCCGACAGGAAGGCGGTGATCGAGTCTATGATCGACAGATAGCGCGCCTCGTCCTTGAAGTAGGCCTTGATTCTGGCCGCCGTCGCCTTGTCGGGGTGGGTCTTGCCTTTGAGTGTTGTGCGCGCGTCCGCGAACACCTTCTCAAGGCCGCGTCGGCTGTACAGGAGCCGCGCAAGCTCTATGGAATGGTCGAATGCCGCGGAATCGATGCCGCGCAAACGAAGCCACGCATCGATATACCAGACCGCGGGGTAGGGTGCGTTGAGCTGTACGAGAGGTGGCTGGATGCATAGCGCGCGCATGGACCGAGTATAGCGGTGGCGCGCCTCGCGTGGAACCCCGGTGTGGCACTCCTCACCCTGCGGTCGCGAAAAAGCCCGCGCGCCCCGCTCGCTCTGCCACAAGGCCTTTCAGTGAATATATTGATGTTCCACGGCGAGGCGCGCAGGTTTTTCCGGCGAGTCCTTGACGCGAATGCGTGTTTTAGGTATAAATGTGCCCGCGCACATGCCGCTGTAGCTCAGTTGGTAGAGCAGTGGACTGAAAATCCACGTGTCGTCAGTTCAATTCTGACCGGTGGCACGCCGACCGCCCCTCTTTGGGGCGGTTTTTTTTATGGGAACCCGTGAGTAGTTCCTCGAAGCTTGTTACAACCGGATCGGTACTACCATAGCTTGTGTCGGCGCACCAGCGAGCTGCCGTTCCTGGTATGGAATTTGCCCCGCCAACAAGCTTCGTGAAACTACATGACCCTTGCCGCATTCAGCGTTACCGTCTAGTATCTGCGTGGCACGCCGCAGCCTCTACCGGGATGGCGATGCCGGATACAAGGAGATAACGAGCATGAAGGTTCTGGTCATTGGCGGCGCTGGTTACATCGGAAGCCATGTTTCGCTTGAGCTTATGGACGCGGGTCATGATGTCGTCATCTATGACAACCTCAGCAGCGGCAGCATGGTCAACATCTTCAAGGGTGAGCGCCTTGTCGAGGGTGACATCCTGGATACGGCCAAACTGGAGCGCACCCTGGCCGAGGGGTACGACGGCATCATCCACCTGGCCGCATTCAAGGCCGCCGGGGAATCGATGACGGCTCCCGAGAAGTACGCGCGCAACAATATCAGCGGGACCATCAATATACTGAACGCGCTCTGCGCGAGCGGAACACGCCGCATCGTCTTTTCCAGTTCCGCCGCGGTCTATGGCGAGCCGGAATACCTGCCGGTCGATGAGCGCCATCCCACCAATCCCGAAAATTTCTACGGTTTTACCAAGCTCGAGATCGAGCGCATACTCCACTGGTATGACAAGCTCAAGGGCGTGCGCTACGCCGCGCTGCGCTATTTCAACGCGGCGGGTTACGACGTGCAGGGCCGGGCCAGGGGGCTGGAGCGCAACCCCGCCAACCTGCTGCCGGTGGTCATGGAGGTCGCCGCGGGCATGCGCGATGAACTGCACGTCTTTGGTACCGACTATGATACGCCCGATGGTACAGGCGTCCGTGACTATGTTCATGTCAACGACCTGGCACGAGCCCATGTCGCGGCTCTCGAGCGGATGGTCAGGACCGACGAGAGTCTACTCGTCAACCTGGGTTCGGACGCGGGTCTTTCGGTACTCGATATAGTGGAGGCCGCCCGGCGCATAACCGGTACGCCAATCCCGCTTCGGACCGAGGCGAGGCGTGCAGGCGATCCGGCCCGGCTGGTTGCGAGTTCGGCACGGGCGGCCGAGCTGCTTGGCTGGAAGGCCCGGTACTCCGATGTCGATACGCTGGTACGCTCGAGCTGGGATGTCTACCGAGCGGCATCCAAAGGAGTGAAGTGATGGGCGATCTTGAAAAGGCACTGGAGTATCTGGACAAGGCTGAAGCCGGCGTGATCGAGCTTGAGACATTGCTGACCTCCTTTCCGGCGATGGCTCCGGAATCAGGCGGTGATGGGGAGTGGAAGAAGGCGGAAGCTCTCGAAGCCTGGCTCAGGCAGCGTGGAGTAGTCGACATAGAGAGGCATGACGCTCCCGATGAGCGGGTCAGCTCGGGCAAGCGGCCCAACATTGTCGCCACCATCAAGGGCAGGCATCCTGGCAAGCGCCTCTGGGTTATGGCCCACACCGATGTGGTGCCCGAAGGTGACCGGTCGCTGTGGAACACGGATCCGTTCCAGGTGCTCGTCAAGGACGGCAGGATCTATGGCCGCGGCGTAGAGGACAATCAGCAAGGCCTGGTCTCGAGCGTCTTCGCCGCCCTTGCCTTGGTCAGCAATGGCATAATCCCGACGCACGACGTGAAGTTGCTCTTTGTGGCCGACGAAGAATTCGGCTCCGTGTATGGCATCCAGTGGCTCCTCGCCAACAGGACACTCTTTGCCCCCGACGATCTCATAGTCGTCCCCGATTCAGGCGCCCATGACGGCTCTGAAATAGAGGTGGCCGAGAAGAACATTTGCTGGCTCAAGGTTATCACCAAGGGCAAGCAGTGCCACGCGTCCAGACCTGATGATGGAGCCAACGCCTTCCTCGCCAACTGCGACCTGGCCCTGCGCCTCAATGCGATGGAACGCGAGGTGTTTACAGAGGCCGATGGAATATTCGTACCCGATCGCACAACCATTACGCCGACCAAGAAGGATGCGAACGTTCCCAACATCAATACGGTTCCGGCGGACGATGCCTTCTATATCGACATGCGTATTCTGCCACGGTATTCAATAGACGCGGTGCTTGCCGAGGCGGACAAGCGAGCCCGCGATGTCGAGTCGCGCTATGGCGTCAAAATAAGCTTTGAGGTAGTACAGCGCAACGACAGCCCCCCAACGGCGGTGGACGCGCCTGTCGTACTGTTGCTCAAGGATGCCATCAAGGCGACCTATGGCGTTGAAGGTCGTGCGGTGGGTGTCGGTGGCGGTACGGTCGGCGCGTATCTGCGCAAGGCCGGGTTGCCATGCGTGGTTTGGAGCCGTCAGGACGAGACGATGCACGCTCCCAACGAGTATGCCACGATCGAAAATCTGCTGGGAGATGCCAAGGTTTTTGCCAGGCTGATGCTCGCGTCGCGCGCTCTTTGAGCGCCAGCCTATATATCAGGGCTCGTCGATGACGAAGACGACCCGTCCGGCCTGTATCAGGGCACGATTGTCGGGCGAGCCCAGGATCTTCAGCGCGTCGCCGGAGCTTATGACTATGTCTGTGCGCAAAGAGCCGAACAGCCTCGTGGCCATGATACGCAGCGGATCGCCTCCAGCCCTGGCGGTTATCACCGGGTCGTCGAGGCCAGCGGCGTAAGCGACCGAGCCCCATGTTCGCAGGAGGCCCGGGGCCTGCAGGTTGCGCTCAAGCAACGCCTTCATCGACTCGTCGAAGAGCCGCGGAAAGAGGCATGGTGACAATGTGGCGGTCCGATGCTCTCCCTGCACCGTATAGATTCCCTGCACAAAGATGATAATGCCGGTATAGGACCTGGTCGGGAGATACCGGTCCGCAGCAGGCATATCGATAGGCGAGCTGTGCCGAACGTAGAGCGAGGCCAGGTCAGCCAGCTTCCATGCATATGTGGCTACCAGAGTGCCAAGGTCGCGGCTCAGGGCCAGGTCAAGTCGCCGGCCACTCTCAAGGAATGTCTCGAGCGCCTCGGTCTGTAGCGTGCCGTCGTCGATGCTGTCGGCAACGGTGCGGTATGAGTCAAGATCGATAGCCAGGGCGGTGCCGCGAACCAGGCCCGGTATGGCTGACTCGAGGACCTGTTCGGCCTCGGCACGGCCAGAAGGCAGCCGTATGCCTGCGGCGGCCAGGTCAAGCTCCGCCTGTGCGCGGATGGTGCCGCTGATCCAGTCGACAGATACCATGGCGGAACAGGCCGGAAGCGCAGCCGGCACCGGGGCGGCGTAGACTATCCACGGGGTCAGCAGCAATGCGACGAGTGCGGCTATGGCGAATCCTGGTATGTGTTCCTTGGTTTCCATCACTCCAATATCGGCACGACCAGCGCTAGACCTTCGTGCAAGATGCTGGACAGGTTCATGCCATTCTTCGCGGCGAGCACCTCGGGCTGCACCCCGTATTTAAGCGACAAGCTCCATAAGGTATCGCCTTTGGCGATCACGTAGCGGCCGTCAAAGGCCAGGTCGTCACCCTGCAGCACTTCTGGCGCCACATATGGCTTCTTGTCCTTGAATGCGGGTATCACGATGGTCTGACCTATGCGGATCCTGTCGGGATTGAGGCCCTGATTGACCCGCGCTATCATCGATACCGGCACCTCGTAGTATTTAGCCAAGGCCGATATCGTGTCGCCCGACTTGACCACGTGCATGTAGACGCTCATAAGGATTTTCTTGTCGGCGAGCACGGTTCGTACAGCCGTCTCGTGCTCCGCTGGAACCTTCAGTGCGTAGGAACCGTCCGGAGGTGTTACCGCGTAGCGCAACTCAGGATTGCCCGTCCTGACCATGTCCAGGGGAATGCCGGCGGTAGAGGCAAGCATACCGATGTCGACAGGACGGTCAAGCGGGATGCGAACCCAGTCTATCGACGGCGTCCAGGACACGCGCAGCCCATTGCGGCCTCCATGCATCGCGATGGACGCGATGGCCAGCAACTTCGGAACATAGAGGGCGGTCTCCTTGGGCAGAAAACCCATGTCACGCAACGCCCAGTAGTCGCGAACGCCACCCGAGGCCTTGATGGCCCTGTCCATGGCCCCAACGCCGCAATTGTACGAGGCAATGGCCAGGAGCCAGTCGCCAAAATGCTCGTAGTTCGAGTGGAGCTTGCGAAGTGCGCCATCGGTCGACTTCATGAAATCCCGGCGTTCATCTATCCAGTCATCGATGCGCATGTTGTACCCGCCGACGCTGTTGCGCATGAACTGCCAGAGGCCCGATGCTCCCGATCGGCTGACCGCCTTGGGCGAGTATTCCGATTCGATAAATGGCAGGAAGAAGAGCTCGTCGGGGACACCATAGTAGCGGATGCGTTCCTGTACATAGGCCGCGTATGGCCTCGAGCGCTCGTATACTGCCTCAAGCCATTGCATGCCGCCTGGGCTCAAATATGCCGCCTGGTATCGTTCGAACTGCGCATCACCGTAGGGCAGCGGCAACGTATGAAGCTCGGGTCCCGCGTGGTGCTCCCAGGCTGGTGCAGGGTTTGGAACCGCTCGTACCGGCCTCCGTATGGCATCAGCGTCTTCCTGAACGGGTTTCTCAAGCGACAGCGCCGTGGAAACTGCGGCGGCGAGAGCGTCTTCCGTGTCACCAGGGATCTGGCCTGGCAGAGCGTCGGTAGCGAATGCAGGGTGCAGCGCCAGGGTCATGCAGAGCATCACGAGATAACAGCGTCCTGCCGAGCGGTCGCTCATTGCATCTTGTCTCCAAAATAGATGCCAGCCCATTCCCATCGGCCATGCACCTCGGGGTCTGCGGGAAAGTTGACCTTCCTGAAATACAAATACCACGTGGCTATGCGCTCGGTCCAACCCCAGGTCTTCAGGAAAGCCTCACGGGCGTTGGAACTCGGATCGAGTGCGGGTGCGCGCTGTATCCTGCTTCCAGAGGTGAATGCATCGAAGTCGAACAGCACTTCGCTGTTGCCATCCCGTTTGTCCTGGTTCCAGTCCATCGCAAAGAAGCCAACCTTGGCTCGAATCCTGGAGAGCATCCGCGCATTGCCATTGGCCATGGCGGTGGAGACGGCGTCGATCAGTTCATCGAGCGTCTCATAGGTCCAATCCTTGCGAATCGTAGCCAGATCGATGAATTGCTGGGCATACTGCACCGCGTCGGGGTGTCCAGGCACATCCGCCGCAAACACGGGCAAGAATCTTCGGTACGAGTCTATGGCGGCGTCCCAGTCGCCCAGCGCCTCATAGTCATTGCCAAGCAAGAACAGTTCTGAGCCCATATCTATGGTATCGGGGAATCTGGCTATCAACTCGCGCCTGAATTCGACTCGCCTGGCTGGGCTCGCGGAGAGGTCGATGAGTCGTCGCAGGCACGCGGCATGGATCGATTCGCCATTAACTGTCAGGTCGGGATAATTCTTGACTATCCTGTCATAGTAGAGCGCGGCAATGTCATCGGCTCCCTGCCGAGAGTAGGCCCAGGCCACGCTGAGCAGGTACCGGGCATTGTATGTGCCCGCCGGATCCGCCGCGACTATGCCGGACAGAAAATCCACGAGCCGCTGGTAATCATGCACATCTGACAGCGAAGACGATATCTTCTGGATGACCGCGTAGCGTTCGTCGGTGTCAAGGCGGCCCGAGTCGAGCAGGCTGAAGAGATCCTCGAGCTGGTGCTTGTCGGCGCCAGGTGTATCCACGTAATAGGCTCTTGATGATGCGCACGAGGCCATGAGGGCGCACAGGATGGCGGCGAGGGCGAATATCCGTACACGTAGCATGACCGACTGTACCATGCTCGGTTTGCCGTTGGCAAGGAAGACCGTTTGTCGATACAATAGAGCGTGGGGGCTCATACCATGGACCGGCGATCTTCAGTACTCTATGGAACGCTGCTTGCGCTCGCGTTTGTCGCGGTTGTCGCCGGCGTGGGCCTGCTTTTTGTAACCACCCGCAATGTGAACATCACAAGCGTATTCTGGATGGTCGGCTGGATGGCCGTGGGTTTGATCCTGGCATACTACAGCATGACCAGGCAGTTCAGGCCCAGGACCGCTTTTATTGGCCTGTTCATCATCTCTGTCGCACTGATACGATTCGTGGCGCGGGCCTTTGGCATTCCTGCCGCCGACTATTGGCCGCTCTTTGCCATAGGGGCTGGAATTTGCCTCCTGATAGCCGGATTTGTCCGGTACAAGGGACCTAAACCGGGATTCATTGTGCTCTCGTCTCTTTTCGTGCTGCTTGGGTTTTTCTTCTCCATCTTTTCATTCGGATTCAGCTCGATGCGGTTCAAGACCTTCATGTCGATATGGTGGCCGGCGTTGATCGTAGCGGCCGGCCTCTTCTTGCTGGTCGTGTGGCTCGTCCAGCATTCCATACAGGTTGATGAGCCCGCTTCGGGCGAATCGGGAGACGGCGAAACAAAATGAAGCTCATGGCCGCGCTCGCGGTCGCTGTAGCGCTTGTTATGGTTTCTCTGGCAACATCATGCGTTGGCACACCCGCGCCAAGGCCAGGCACAGCTATGGCTGTCTCAAGCGAAGTGACGGTGGCGCAGGCCGAACGGACCGACGTCGAATCGATGATAGCGCTGGGCAGCCCCTCGTCACTTGAGCACGCCGTGCAACTGGCCCAGGACGCAAAGTACCTGTCCGCGGCCGATGCCAAGGCGTATGGATGGGTGGCCTATGAGATGGCAAGGCTCGTCTATCCCGAACTTGCCGGCGATCTGCCACCAAGCCCCATATCTCCGCCGGATACGCCGCTCGTCCGGTCGTTCATAGACGCACGGAACGGCAAGGCCATAACGCCTGGCTCGGGATCCGGCCCGCTGTTCGAGTTGTTTCCGGCACTTTCGATATTCAGGCTCAAGACGTCCGCCGCCACCGCAGCCACGCTTCTGGCAACCGAGCGCTTCTCCCGCTTCGGCCTCCCTTCCGCCGCCATCAAGGTGGCTCAGGGCATGGCACTGGAGCGATCCGGAGATAGATCGGGTGCCCTGGACGCATATGCCGCGGGTGAGTCGATGGCGCTCGATTGCTACCCGGCCACACTTGGCAAGGCCCGCATGCTTGTCGAGCTGGGACGAGGATCCGAGGCGCTTTCCGCCCTCGAGGCCCTCAGCGGACCGATAGGCGACGGGCTGGCGAGCCGCCGCATCAAGGCGCAGGCGCTGTACGCTGCCGGCCGCTGGACCGAGGCGCTGCCGCTGATCACCGCGGTGCTGCTCGATGACCCGCTTGATTCACGCTTTGCCCTGATGCGCGCGCATCTGCTCGTGGAACGCGGCGAGTACAAGCAGGCGGCGCCTCTCCTTGACGCGTATGCCAGCATCAATCCGAACGACAGACTGTATATTGTGCTCAGGGCACGCTATTCAATTGATGGATCCAAAGACCGCGCCACCGCAACCATGGTCCTGAGGAATGGGTTGCAACTGTACCCTGACGATCAGGACATAACCCTGCTTGCTGCCGAGGTATTCAGCGGGGGCGACACTGCAGAACGGGCGCAAGCCATTGAGCTGGCCAACGCGGCTCTGACCAAGGACCCCGCTTCGACACGTGCTCTCAAGGTGCTGCTGTCAGCCGATATTGCGGCCGGGGACTTCCAGAGCGCGGCCTTGCATGCCGACGCCATTCTGGCGGCAAGACCGGACTATGCCGATCTCGAGTCGCTCTACAAGGCATACCGTGGAGCTTCGAGATTTGCCGATGCCTCTAAGGTTGCCCAATCCTGGAGAGCCAGAGATCCGAACTCGGAGCCCGCAGCACTGGCCTGGGCCAGCATGCTTATAGAGCGCGGAGAAAAGTCCGCGGCGCTCGATATGGTGACCAAGCTTCTGGCGGGCAAGGGCTCGGCTTCCTATCGCTCGATGCTGTACTGGCTGCAATCACGGTTGCAGACCAGTGAAGACGCGATTCTCGCTTCGCTCCGCTCCGCTCTGGTAGAGAATGGCATGAATATCGACGCACTGGCCGCTATGTCCGACATCTATGTCAGAAAGGCCGATTATCAACGCGCACGCTTCTACCTCAAGCAGGCTATATCCATAGCCCCCGACAGGCCGGACATCGTAGAGCGCCGCAACGTCCTGACCCAGCTCGGCGTGGCCATACCCTGAGCCTGTCCGATGCGTCCGGGGCGCGCTTCGGTTCGCTCCGACTTCACCTTGACGAACTCTATGACAAGTACAATGACCCGAGCTGGCTTGGTCCCGACCCGTTGGCCGCAGTCAGACGATACGACGACCCTGCTGACATCGAGCTCGCCGGTCTGATAGCCGCCTCCCTGGCGCTCGGCAATGCCACTGCCATCACGCGCGCAGCAGAAGCTGTCTTGCGCATATTCGGAGGCCATCCGGCGCGCGCGCTTGCCACCATGAATGATAGCGCACTGCGCTCCGCGCTTTCGGGCTTCAGGTACCGGTTTTTTGATGGTGAGGACATGGCTGCGCTTCTGTGCGCGGCCAGGAACATGTCAGCCCGCCATGGGAGCCTGGAACGGGCATTTCTGGCGGTCGACGATCCTGCCGAAGAAGACTACGCACCCACAGCCTCCCGCTTCGTGCGTTCATTGGCCAGCGAGGCGAGCCAGCCTGATCCATGGCGCAGCAACCTTTTCCCGGATCCAGCCCGTGGCTCGGCTGCCAAGCGGGTCTTTCTGTATCTGCGCTGGATGGTTCGCCATGATGGCGTCGATCCGGGCCCCTGGCACGGTGCCGATCAGAGGCGGCTGGTCATACCGCTCGACACCCACATGGCGGCGGCCTGTCGGCGTCTTGGCCTTCTGTCCAGGCATACCACCGATCTCAAGGCCGCGCGGGAGGCTCTGGCGGCTTTCCGCATCATACGCCCCGATGATCCTGTACGATATGATTTCTGCATGACCCGGCCAGGTATCCATCCTGACCTCGATCCCGACAAGTGCTTCGAGTGCTTTCATTGACACGGTTTTGGCCACCATGCTATCATCAAAATGTACGGAAACGTGCATCGGGCAATAGCGCAGCTGGTTAGCGCGTCACAATATGGATTGTAGATTTTTTGGTCGGGCAATAGCGCAGTTGGTTAGCGTACTAGTCTGGGGGACTAGGGGTCCCGGGTTCGAATCTCGGTTGCCCGACCAAGAAATCTTCCGAAATGTATCGTGACGACTAGTCTGGGGGATCGCGTCAGTAGACGCGCGGGGTCCCGGGTTCGAATCTCGGTTGCCCGAAATAGAGTGAGGTCGCCTTTGGGCGGCCTCACTTTTTTTTAAGAGCGCAACCGAGATTCAAACCGAGCGGGCGCAGACCAACGGGAGGATGTGCAGAGGGCGAATCCGGGTTGCCCGGCCAAGAAATCTTCCCCAATGTGGCCGTCACGAAGAGTCCAGGGGAATTGCGTCAGTAAACGCGGCGACATATCTGGTTCCACTGCGGACCGCCCGAACAGCGACCATTTCCAGAGACGGAAATGGTCATTTCTTTTGATGGTTTGCGCAATGCCGCTGCATAACCCATGCTGATTCATGTGGCGGACAGTCGAAATAGCCTAATCGTCCAGCCCGAGTCCGTCGAATATCCTGGGTATGCACTTCTCTACCCGCGCTTCGCGTGTCTTTGACTGCTTTGGTTGCGAAAAGTAAAAGAGGTAGCCCCGTTGCCGTCCTGGAGTCAGGGCATCGAAGGCCGACTTCAGCGCCGGATCTCCATCCAGCCTGACCTGAAACTCCTCGGGTACCGGAAAATCGGATGTCTTCTTCTTCTCGACCTGCAATCCCGCCTTTTCTATGCGTATCGCTTCCTGAACATAGGCTTTCAGTGTGTCTTCCAGCCCATTGATTTCCTTGATGCTTGAAAACCGTATCTGGCGCCCAGCCTGGACGTTCTCGGTCTGCTGGATCAGGAGATTCCCCGGATCCTTCATCAAAGCGCCCTTTATGAAGAGCAGCGCGCAGTATTCCTTGAAGCCGTGGATGATGACTATGTTCTTTCCATCAATCGTGTAGCACGGTTGGCCCCATTTCAGTTCCTCCGTGAGGTTGCATGCAAGGACTATCTGCCTCAGCTTCCTGAGTTCTTCTTGCCACGTATCTTCTTTGTCAAGAAACTCATCTACCTTTGGATTCATGTCATTCTCCCCCGAGACATCGATGTGCATGCCACAGCGTTGGCATGGAATGCCAGGAACATTCTTGATATAAGGTACTTCCGATTTCGACTCGAGGCATCATCGTTGTCGCCGGCGCTTGCCGGCCAGAGGCTTCATTGACAGAACCTGCTTGAGGGCCAACAATGTCAGTGGTTGCTTCGCCGCATTGATTGCGGCTCTGGGAGGATACCATGAAGATGTTCCTGTGCCGGAAATGCAAGGCCGTCGTAGAGAGTGCCGGCAATCCGGATGGCAAGGGCTGTCCTGCGGGTGGTATGCATGACTACACCTACATTGGCGAGACTGGCCCCAAGCTCTATCTATGCAACAAATGCCGGATCCTGGTCAGTACGTTTGCCGAGCCTGCCGCGTTCGGCTGTCCCGAAGGGCCATACCATACCTGGAACCTGCTCGGACAGACTGGATCCACTTCCTTTACCTGCAAGAAGTGCTCGGTAACCGTCATGGCCGCCGCGGTTCCCGATTCCAGGAATTGTCCTGCGGGTGGTCTGCACCAGTGGAAGAAAGGCTGAGCCAGACCTTGATAAGGCGCTGAGCGCGGAACAGGAACCGGGTTTGCACGGTCGATCGGTTTCAGGGTATTCTGGGCGCAACAGAGGGGGCTCGCCATGAAGTACTGCTGGTGCACGATACAGGTCAGGGACCTGGAAAAATCCCTGAAATTCTATCAGAACATTCTGAATCTGCGCCTCAACAGGCGTTTTACATCACCCGATGGTTCGGTCATAGCGTTCCTGTCGGATGGTGAATCTGCCGATGTGGAGCTGATTTACAGCGAGAAATCGGTAAAGTATGATGGCAAGGGGATCAGCCTCGGTTTCAAGGTGCCGGATCTGGAAGTGGCTTTGGCCGAAGTCAAGGCCAAGGGCGTGGACGGCATCAAGGGCCCATTCAAGGTCGGCGGTGGCACGCAGTTCTTCTATATCAAGGATCCCGATGGCGTTGACATACAGATAGTGCAGCCAGGGTTCTAGGAGCCTGTCGGACTTAGAATTTTGACCGGGCGAAGGTGATCTGTGAGTGAAAAATTGGCGAGGATTGCGGGCCATACTTCTTGTATGGCCCGATTGACGAGCCGATTTTGCGCCGCAGAGCGCCGAGTCCGGTCAAAAAGCACTTCATGCACCTTCATTCCCTTGGTTTTTCCAAAAAAATTCTTGCGTGCGTTTATAAGTCCGACAGGCTCCTAGGCCCCACCGCCGCTGCACGGTGGAACGAGCAGCGTAAACGCGAACCCCGCAGGCCGATCGGAATCCCGCTCGATCACGGCCTTCAGCTGGCTGGCCAGCGTCTCGATAAGCAGGGTGCCTATCCCGCCGCAGGGTGCGTTTTCTTTGGTCATGCCAACTCCATCATCGCTCAGGGTCAAGGCCAGGTATCCGTCGGGGCGTCTTTTGGCGTGTATCTCGATGATCCCGGCCCGGTCGCCAGGAAAGGCATACTTGAAGGCATTGGTCAGGAGCTCGTTCAGGATCAGGGCCAGCGGAACCATATGGTCCAGGGAATAGTTGAGCCCTGAGTCGCTGTCGATGCGTACCGTTACACGGTCCCGCATGCCATAGGCATCCTGGATAGCCTGGGCCAGTGCTTCGATATAGAGGCCGAAGTCCTCACGGCTGCTCGATGGCACCCTGTACAGGAGTTCGTGCAGCATGGCAATTGCCCTTACCCTGCCGATGGCCATCTCGATTGTCTGTGCGGCGCTCTCCGGATAGTCATGAATCCGATCGGCACCAAAGTTCAGCACTGTCTGAACAATGGCGAGATTATTCTTGATGCGGTGGTTGACCTCCCGAAAAAGCGACTCCTGGTGTTCGAGCTGTCGCTGCAGCTCCCTGGCCTTGACAGCACGGTTCCACTGTATCAGAGAGTAGGCGAGTAGCGCGCCGACCATCAACGCAAACACCAGGACAATCGATACCATGATGGTAGTTCGAGTCCGCCATGGCGCGAGGAATATCGCGGGGTCAGTCTCGAACCGGACCCTGAGCGGTACATCGTCCAGGGCAATCTCCTGGCCAACCATGTTCGGTGGATTCGTCTCGTTGCCGAGGCTGAGCGACGCACCTGCGGCATCCAGGAGTCGAACCGACGTGTATGATTTTGAGGTAATCGCATCAAGCGTCCCATGGATCGATGGCCCGGTAAAGAGCGCGACCGCGAAGTGGGGCGTGGCAGATTCGCCCGCGATCTGGCGGATCAACGCCAGTGCCGTGCCGCCCTCATTCGGTGCTTGGACCATTCTGTAGTCAACCTTGGCGCCCTGTCCAAACCGCAGCAGGCGCGCTTGATCCAGCTCCAGCTTTGGCTCATTGCGGCTGTAAGCCGTAGCCAGCACGTGAGAATGCTCGTCGAGGGCATAGATATTACTGGCTTGGGGTATGCCAAGGGCGACATTGTTCAGTGCCTCGGCGATGTCGCTTCCGCTATAAGTGAGCGTGGCCAGCCGAGCATCGGCTGCCAGCAGGATCGAGTTCAGCCTCGTCGCCGATAGTGCTGTATTGAAGAGCAATTCCTCCATGGCGGTTCTTTCTGCATTCGTCCTGTCGTTTTGAATGGATATCGCCAGTATCAGGATGGTGCCCGCGACAATCAGGAGGAGCGCGGCGATCCATAGGTTCCTGATCAGCGCGTGCCGGCCGCCATTCACTTGATGGCACCTTCACCGCTCAGACGTTCGAGCACCGCGAGAGTAGCCGGAGAGACGCTCAGCCTTCTGGCCATGTCGTTCTGCCATGCCATAAGAAGCGTCCGGGTCATGGCTTGCTCCTGACTGGTTGGCACATGGACTACCATCCCATGGCCAAGCAGGTTCCGCCTTGCGTCTTCCTGGGCTCTGACCGCTTCGTCCCGAAACATAGCGACCACCTCTGCCCAGGTGGAACTGATGATGAGTCTCTGCGAATCATCGAGTCTTTCCCAGAATGGCTTGCTGACCAGCGGTACATAGAAGGGGTAATACTCCCTGTCCTCAAGGACAGTACGCAGCCCGAGAGCATCGAGGCCTGCGCTATCGATGGTCTCATAGGTGGTCAAGACGCCGTCAACCATGTCACGCGCGATGAAGGCCGGCAGGTCAGACAAGGCTATCGATACAGGGTTGCCGCCGAGCGCTCGTATGCGTTCCTCGTTGCCTTTACCGCCTGCCACGCGGATCCGCTTTCCGCGGATATCCGCTATCGACTTGATCCGGCCCTGCACGCTGAAGATGTTGCCATAGCCCAGGTCCAGCCATTTGCCCAGGACTACCGTCCTGGTTGCGGCTCCGATCGATTCCGAGAGCGCTAGACCAAGCTCACCGTCGACGATGGATCGAATCCAGGTTTGATCCCGGGCATAGAGGGCCGGCAGCATCATCGCCGCCGTATCGGGGGCTGCCTTGTCAAACTGCCATATTCCAGGAGCCGCCATCTCCAGATCTCCACGCGCGAGGGCCGCGAGTGCATTGGCGTCACGGTACAGCGCTGCCCCATCGTAGTATTCCACTCTGAGGAGTGAGTCGGCCCGCTGCCCGAGCAGGTCAGAGAATTTCCTGAGTGCCCGTGCCTGAACGTGGCTCGATGGATTTTCGGTGGATATGCGGCAGAGGATCTGAGCCTGCACTGCTGGTGGTGTCAGGAGCACCATGCATGCCACCACCAGACCGGCGGTTGGGAAAGCGCCGAGTCTCGCTCCCTTTCTGATCCTTGTCATGGACACTATTCTAGCAACTGGCATACCATAGTCAAGAATATTCGGGTGCCCGGCCACTGAACTAAATCCGAGGTCGACAATCTTCGTGCGTGTACCATCGTTGACCTTGATAAATATTAGTGGAATACTAATGTAAACGCATCGATGATGATCAAGGTTCTGGATGGAGGCCTGTGATGAAGATCGCGCCAAACGTGCTGCGTTTGATAGGTGAGACCCCGCTCGTAAACATTCCACACCCCGAGGCGCTGGGCGAATTGTATGCCAAGCTGGAGTTCTTCAACCCTGGTAGCTCGCTTAAGGACAGGATCGCGCTTGCGATGATAGAAGATGCCGAACGCGATGGTCGGCTAACCATGAGCTCGGTGATAATCGAGCCTACCAGCGGCAATACAGGCATAGGGCTGGCTATGGTCGCCGCCATCAAGGGGTATCGGCTGATCATCGTGATGCCGGACAGCATGAGCGTAGAGCGAAGGAGATTGATAGCCGCTTATGGAGCGGAGTTGGTGCTGACACCGGCGGCTCTTGGCATGAAGGGTGCCATTGAAAAGGCAGGTGAACTAGCTCAGCACATTGCGAATGTGTTTCTTCCCCTGCAGTTTGAAAATCCCTCAAATCCACGGATACATCGCGAAACGACTGCGCAGGAACTGTGGCGGGACACCGATGGCACAATCGATGTATTTGTTGCGGGGGTTGGCACAGGTGGCACTATCACCGGGGTTGGCGAGGAACTCAAGAAGCGCAATCCAGATATTCGTGTCGTCGCCGTTGAACCCGCTCAATCTCCAGTGCTTTCCGGTGGAGCTCCGGGAGCGCACCGGATTCAGGGCATAGGAGCGGGATTCGTGCCACGAATCTTGCGTAGAGATGTGATCGACGAAGTCCGTACCGCGACGACGGAGCAGTCTGTGGCCGCGATGCGGTTGTTGGCCCATCGGCACGGCATTCTGTGCGGCATTTCGTCCGGTGCGACATTCTCTGTGGCTCTGGAACTGGCACGATGCAGGGAATACGCGGGCAAGAAGATAGTGTTCATGGTGGCTGACAATGGCGAGCGGTATTTGTCAGAGAGTTATTATCAGAGCGAGGAATGAATGAAGGAACTTGAGGGTACCATCAATGATATTGTGGCCAGGCTGACCGACGAGACTCCCGTCAAGGATTTCTACCCCGCCCAGCCAACCCGGTTGCCATCGGTGCAGGCTGTCAGGGATATTGCGGAGCTCGGGCTACAGCTTTTCTTCCCGGGGTTCTATACCGAACATCGTTCCGACAACTTGTTCAATGCCTTCAATACCGGCAGCCTGCTCTTTCGCTTATCGGATCTCCTGAAGGAGCAATGCCTCCTGAGCCTGTGCTTCGTCTGCACCTCCGACGGATCGGGCAAATGCCTCGAATGTGAAGAGCGTGCCTTGGCAATCGTGCAAGACTTTCTGAACGCGCTGCCCCAAGTGCGCAGACTGTTATATTCCGATATTAGAGCGATCTATGATGGAGATCCCGCGGCGGTGTCGTATGCCGAGATCATATACTGTTATCCTGCGGTACGGGCGATGCTCCATTTCCGCATGGCCCATGAGCTTTTTTTGCTCGGCATACCCATCCTGCCACGGCTTATGACAGAGCTGGCGCACCAGTCCACCGGCATCGACATCCATCCTGGCGCGGTTATCGGCGAGGCATTGGCCATCGACCATGGGACCGGCATCGTCATAGGTGAAACGTGCGTCATAGGCGACCACGTGAAGCTCTATCAGGGCGTGACGCTTGGAGCCAGGAGCTTCTCGCTCGATGAACATGGCCTGCCGGTCAAAGGGGTGCCACGGCACCCAATAGTCGAAGACGGCGTTGTGATCTATGCGAATGCCACGGTTCTGGGACGCATCACCATAGGGAAGAACTCAACAATTGGCGGAAATGTCTGGCTGACGCAGAGCGTGCCGGAAGGCAGCATCATAAAGGCATGAAGGCGGATGCACAGGAGCCATGTCCTCTATGGTGCCTCGACCCGGCAGGCTTCTTCATCATTTCTTGCCCAACGATTCGAATACGCGCAACAGTTCCAGCGGTAGCGGGAATAGTATTGTGGAGTTTTTCTCAACGGCAATCTCTGTCAGTGTCTGCAGATAGCGCAACTGCAGAGCCGCCGGCTGTGTCGCTATGACGGCGGCCGCCTGGGTCAGTTTCTCACTGGCCTGCAACTCGCCTTCGGCTGCGATTATCTTGGCGCGCCGCTCACGTTCGGCCTCCGCCTGCTTGGCCATGGCTCGTTTCATGCTCTCGGCCAGCTCCACCGCCTTGATCTCGACGGCGCTGACCTTGATGCCCCAGGGGTCGGTCGCCTCGTCCAGCAGTTTCTGCAACAGCACTCCCAGCTCGGCGCGTTTTGAAAGCATCTCGTCCAGCTCGTGCTGGCCGAGCACCGACCGGAGCACAGTCTGTGACAACAGGCTGGTCGACATCGCGTAGTCCGCGACCTTGTTTATGGCCAGAGCCGGATCGAAGATGTTGAAGTACACCACAGCGTCGACCAGCACGGGGACATTGTCCCTCGTGATCACCTCCTGCTTGGGCACGTCGATGGTAAAGGTGCGCATGTCCATCTTCCTGACGACATCGATCCTGAGCGGGAACACGAGGTTGAAGCCGGGCTGCAGTATGGTCTTCATCCTGCCAAGCCGGTACAGGACTCCGCGCTGATACTCGGTTATGATCCGCACCATTGGCGGCAATATGATCAACGGAATGATGAGCAGGGCCATCGCGCCGTATTGCCCCAGCACACCAGGAGCCATCATGCAGAGCGTTGCCCATGCCGCGCCGGATACGAGCAGGAACACGAGCATGGCGAAGGCTTTTCTGGCGAGGGCTACTATGATCCAGAGCAGCCACCAGAGCGCGAAGAATGCCCAGAGCACGATGAATATACTCATATACGCCTCCTTGCAGCGCGAGCAAACCGGAACGATACGAGTATACTACGTTTCCGGTCCGGCCGTGCAATCGTATCCGCAGGCATCGACGCAACAAATCATTTGTGTTACTATGCGACGATACATCCTGAGTGTCGAAATGGGGTTTGCATGAACGAGTCAGAACAGCATGGTCAGTCGCGGTTCGAATCAATGGTCATACAGGGTTCGCTGGAGCCAACACCGCTGTCGTCGATCGAGTGGGAGCGGCAGGGCTTCTCCATGGCGATAGCGCCATTCATGGGTGGCAGTGTCGCGGGGCAGGATGGCGTGTTCGAGCGGCCCACCCTGGTTGGCGCCGGGGTGCTCAGGGTCCCCGCGCAGGCTTGCGCCCTCAATTATGGGCAATCGCTGTTCGAAGGCATGAAGGCTCGCCGCGGCGTCGATGGCAAGATCAGGCTGTTTCGTATGGCCGACAACGCCAGACGCATGGCCCTGGGCGCCGAGCGGCTCATGATGCCGAGTCCTTCGATTGACCTTTACAGCCAAGTGGTGGTCGATGTTGTACGGGCCAATATCGAGTATGTGCCGCCTCTGGGCAAGGGCTCGTTGTATATCCGGCCGCTGCTTTCCGGTGTCGGTATGACCCTGGCGCCGGCGCCATCGGACATCACGCTGTTTGTGGTCTATGTCCAGCCTGTCGGTTCGTACTTCAAGGGACTGGCATGCATCGATATCAAGGCCGAGGACGAGTACCAGCGAGCCGCCGCGCGCGGCACCGGTTGGGTCAAGGCCGCTGGTAATTACGCACCATGCTTCTATCCAGCCAAGCGGGCCAAGGCAGAGGGTTTTGCCGACCTGCTGTTCCTCGACCAGGATGGAAAGTACGTGGAAGAAGTAGGTGCGGCCAACTTTGCCATGGTCAAAGACGGGGTTCTGTATGTCGCCGATTCGCCATCGATACTCAAGGGCATAACCCGCGACTCGGTAATGAAGATTGCCAAGGAGAAGCTCGACCTCGACGTGGTGTTCGCCCCGCTGTCGCTCGATCGGGTCTTTGGGCTGGGCCAGTTTGCCGGATCAGGCACTGCCGACGAGGCATTCTGCATGGGCACCGCGGCGGTACTGTCGCCCATCGGATCGATGCAGTGGAAAGGCGGTCGGCATGTCTTTGGCGCGGGCGACGTTGGCTCGATAACAGCGAAGCTGTTCGACGAGCTTGATGGCATCCAGACCGGCAGGCTGCCCGATACCTATGGCTGGACCACGGTCGTTGGATAATATAGGATACCGCCCAGGAGTGACCATGGCCAACAACGTGTCTATCATCAGGTGTGGGGACTATGATCGCGAGGCAGTCTTCAAGGCGGTGACGGACGCCGTTGACTCGGCGGGCGGGTTCGATGTGGCGGGCAAGACCGTGTTGCTCAAGCCAAACATGCTGGCCACGGCGGATCCCGACGGCGCGGTTACATCCCAGCCCGAGTTCCTGCGGGCGGCCATCAGGCTGGTCAGGGAGCGGGGCGCCAGCCACATCCTGGTCGGTGACTCGCCGGCAGTCCAGTCAGGTGACGCGGTCGGCCTGAAGAGCGGCCTCAAACCGGTCGCGATCGAGGAAGGCGCCCAATGGGTCGATTTCAACGACTCGGTCGAGGTGGGTATCCCCGACGGCCGGCTCGTCAAGCGCTTCACGATAGCGCGCGCCGTTGCCGAGACCGAGTGCGTCATCAGCCTGTGCAGGCTCAAGACACACTCATTCATGTATTTTACGGGCGCCGTAAAGAACATGTTCGGCGCCATACCGGGGCTGCAGAAGAGCGCCTTTCATATGCGCTTCCCCGGCAAGCGCGAGTTTGGCGCGATGCTCGCCGACCTGATGCTGGCGGTCAGGCCGTCCTACTCCCTGATGGATGCCATCATCGGCATGGAGGGCCCTGGACCGCGCAACGGTAGTCCCAGGCACATAGGCGTCGTGCTGGCAGGCGCCAACGCCTTCGCGGTGGATTGGGTGGCCAGTTCCATAGTCGGATACAACCCTCTGGACATACCGTACCTCCGCGAGGCCGCTGCCAATCCCGTGTACGGATTCGATCCCGGCAGCATCGGGCACACCGGCGTGCAGCCGGATCAGGTTCGTATGCACGACTTCAAGCTGGTGCCAATTGTGGTCAATGATGTGCCTGCCGCAAAGGGCCCCGCGGGCAGGCTACTCAGGAACCTCATGGTCCCGCGGCCATTCTTTTCCCGCGCCCGATGTGTCATATGTGGAGCCTGCGTCAAGATATGCCCTGGTTCGGCGCTGGCCATCGAGTCGGACCACGCCGGAAAGAAGTTCATAGCAATCGATTACCAGAAATGCGTGCGCTGCTACTGCTGCCACGAGGTATGTCCCGAGGATGCCATTGATCTCAGGAGACGACCCTAGGCCTGTGCCGATAGGGCCTCGAGCCGCGAGAGCGGTATGTCCAGTAGTGGGCTATCCCTGCATTCCGGATCGATGTAATGCCACCACTCGGCCTCGTAGGATTTGAAGCCGGCCTGCTCCATGCAGTGCCGCAGGGCATCCCTGTTGGCCAGAGCGGCTGGATCTCCACCGGCATAGCCGTGCGACGCCCGCTCCGAGAATTCGTCGAAGCCGCTTGGCATCGCGACCTCGACGCCATTGGCGTCGGCCAGCGTGACGTCGGCGGCCGCGCCACGATTGTGTATGGATCCCCGGCTCATAGGAGCTACGAAGTCCGGATCCGGCAGGATATCCCACATGCGCGCCTGGACGGATAGCGGCCGGTACGCGTCGAGAACGACCAGACGATATCCTAGCTTGGCAACCAGATTGGCCGCTCTGCCCAACTTGCGGGCCGCGTCGGCAAGCAGCCAGGCATCGGCTCCGTCGTAGAGCCTGATTCCGAAGAAGTTGTCGCAGGCGGCGTAACGCATATCGATGCGCACGTCCGGGCAGACATCCCGCACACGCATGAGCCCCATCCTGTCATCAAGTTCCATGAAGGCACTATAGCCTGTCATGATGAGCTTGGGGAGACCATGCGCGTCATCGCACGCTGTTTGAAATTGGCCCGAATGGGCGCTACACTACGCAGGTATGTGAATATGGTGGAGGCACAGCGTGGCCAGGAAATCGGGTGATGACGTCGTGAAGGTCTCGAAGCGGGGCACTGCCTCGGGCAAGAAGCCGAAGGCAAAGGCGGGTGGAACCGAGACTGCCCAGCGAAGAAAAGATCCTGTCTTCATGAAGAATCTTGAATCTGCAATCCTTGCGGAGCGCGCACGAGTGGACGCCGCCCCCACGGGAGCCATCGCTAAAGGCGGCATCGCCAAAGGCGGCATCGCCAAAGGCGACGTTCCGGTAGCCGCCAAGGCGGCACCGAAGCCCGAGCCGAGAGCCAAGGTGGCGGCGAGCCAATCCAGGAAGGCTGGCAAATCAGACAAGAAGGCCCTGGCGGCCGAGCTCGCGAGCCTGATGCCGCAGCTTGACTCGGAAGGGCTGGCATTCCTCATCGAGCAGGCCCGGGTCCATATATACAACATGCGCGTCGCCGAACTGGAAGATGCCGCGGTCGAGGCGGAACGCGCATCGAATCGCGTCCACGCTACCAGAGTCGCCGAAGAATTCCAGATACACGCCGCCGGCAATGGATCGAGCTACGATCTGGTCTGGCATGACAAATGGAAGATGTTTACCGACGAGGAGATGCTCGCGATGGTGCGGATCACCTCTTCGAAGGATGCCGTCGCCGATGTCGCCGGCCGCCTGTACCGCTGGTTGCTCGCCGAGCGCCGCGATGTCATTGCCGACATACCGTTCTCCGGGCTCGCTGATCCCAAGCTCCGGAAACTCGTGGCCCTATTGCGCAAGACTTTTGCAGTCAAAAGCAAGAAATAGTCAGCGCCGCCGTCACTGCACCTGCTTTGACAGGCAGGAGCCAATACTATACGATTGCCGCCATGAAAACCCTACGCGTTTCCATGGCGGCCCTTGTCGCCGTAGTGTTTCTGGCGTTCGCGGGCCAGTCTACCTGGGCACAGCAGAAGGTCCAGCTGGTATCGACGCCGCTGACGCAGGAATTGGTCAAGCTGTTCCCGGAGCTCGGCTCCGGCTACATTGATTTTTCCGGCAACGGCAAGCCGGACCAGACCGCGGACCTCAACGAGTACGTGCCCGATTCACGCGTGCGTGACGGGCAGCTGCAGGCGCAGGAAATACTCGATTTCATCATAGCCAACTGGCGCTTCATATCGCTCGAGAAGCTCAAGGCCGTTCGCTCCGCCGTCAAGTCGTCGGGCGGGGCGATAGGCGAACTCATAGCCATCAATTACGCCGGCTCGCTCGATGAGGCGGTCTCTCTGCGCGAAGGCATGGGCGACGGGCTGTACCTGACGCCATCGGCCTACAAAGAGGCGATGGACAAGATAGGCGGCATCGTATCTGCCATGACCGACGCCTACAAAAAGGAAGGGCAGAAGAGCGATACCGAGTTCGTATCGAGCCGTGACGCGCTGTTTGCCATGATAGAGAAGGGGTACCCGCTACCCCTGGATCTGCCCACCGAAGAGAAGGGCGTCCTGTCGACGACTATGGTCAGCGTCATCGTCAAGGAGCAGGGCACCAACCCGGCGCGCACGAGGACCGCCATCAGGGTCCTGGGCCTCATCAAGTCGCAGGATGCCGCGCCGTGGCTCATGGAACTCGCGGCCGGAACGTCGTATCCAATCGAGGCGATGAAGGCCCTTGCCGACATCGGGTACAAGCCTGCGATATCGGTGATTGCCAACCAGCTTCGCACCGCCGAGTCACAGGATGTCAGGCGTGCGGCCCTGCAGGCTACAGGCACCATAGGCGGAGCGGAGGGGCTGGACGCCATCCTGGAACTGGTCAAGTCGCCCGGTCGCGACACGCAGCCCCCGGAACTAGTCGAAGCCGCCACACAGGCTCTGGCCGGTGTGGCGCAGAAGGGCAACACCGATCCAAAGGTCCTGGCCGCCCTCAAGGACCTGGCGACGGCAGGCACGCCGGCGGTACGGCGGATAGCCGCGACAGGGCTCGGCGCCTTCAATACGACGCAATCGGCCGAGAGCCTCGTGGCTATGGTCGGCGCCGAGAAGGACGTGCAGGTCCGCAAGGCGGCGATCATATCGCTGAACCGGCAGAAGGGCGACACGGTTATGCCGGCCCTGCTCAAGGTGCTCAGGGAAAAGGACCTGGACCCCGGGCTCAAGGCGGTCGCCCTGACAGCCGCCGGATCAAACGCGGCAGGAGCCCAGGCGATTCCTGTTCTGGTCGATGCCCTGGCTGATCCCGATCCCGCGGTTCGCGACGCGGCTTCCGCCTCCTTGCGCCAGTTGTTCCCCGCCAACCAGGTCGCGGTGACGGGCGCCATATCTCGGGTGTTGCTGACGAGCCAGGAAGAGACGTCGCTGGTCGCAGGAGCGTCGCTGCTGTCCGTGCTGGCAGACCCGACATCGATACCGACGCTGTTGGCCCTGCTTGGCAAACCGCAATCCGAGGTCAAGCGCCTGGCGACCTGGGCATTGTTCCGGGTCAAAGGTACGCCCAACCCCAGGGTGGCCGAGGAGCTTCAGAAGCTTGTCACCAACGAGAACGAGAGCGTCGCTGTTCGCGTCAATGCCGTGCGTGCTCTTGGAGCCATGGCGTTTGACAGCCCGCAGCTCAAGATATGGCAAACGCTTGTTACCACGATACAGATGCGTGGCGAAAAATATGCCATGCTCCGCTATTATGCGGTTCAGTCGCTCGGGCAGCTGGGCAACGCCAGCCCCGATGTGGCCAAGGCCCTGGTCAGGATTGCCACGCGTGATACCGACCAGGAATTGCGCAAGCAGGCGGTGTCAGCGCTGCGCAACCTGGCTTCGGTCTCGGCTGAAATAACTGATGCGCTTGCCGCTTCCTTTGTCGAGGCGGCGGACGCCGAGCTCAAGGTGAGGATCATCGAGGCGCTGGCCGATCTCGGCTCGAGCAAGGCCGCGGAGCTGGCCGGAGATTTGCTGCGAAGTGCGCTGCCTCCGCCGCTCAAGATACGGGTAATTCAGGCAGTATCGCAGAATCCAGACGAAGTCGCCGCGGGCATCATTCTTGACGCCGCCTCGGATGCCAAGGTTGCCGACTTTGTCGAAGCAATGCTGGAAGGATTTCCGGCTGACCTGATACGCTCTGTCGTAAGCCGGCGCATGAGAACGGAGACCGATGCCGGCATACTGTCCGTGCTCAATTCACTGGACGCGGTGCTGGCAAATTAGGTCAGGCACGCTGCGAAGAATGCGGAGGATCGAATGAGGCTTGTAAGCTATGAACGGGGCGGCGCGCTTGGTACAGGCGTCTGGGTTGATAATGTACTGCATGGCGTGGAGCGTGGGGCCGATGGCTTTCCGGGCAGCGTTGACGAATTGCTGGCTGCTGGAGCGGACCTCGCAGTCGTGGGGCGGAAGCTTGTGGCGGCACCAGAGGTCGAGACCGGCACTATCCGCTTTCTGCCACCGGTGCACAGGCCATCCAAGATCCTCTGTGTCGGCCTCAACTACAAGGCCCACTCCGCAGAGACTGGCCTGGGCGAACCAGACTACCCCGCGATATTCGCCCGTTTCGCCTCGACTCTGGTGGGACATGGTAGCGCGATCACAAAGCCTGCCATCTCCGACCAGCTTGACTATGAAGGTGAGTTGGTGGCGATCATCGGACGCACGTGCAAGCGTGTTGGAACGAATGAGGCCCTTGGCCATGTAGCCGGCTATTCGATATTCAACGAGGCGTCGATACGGGATTACCAGTTGCGCACGTCGCAGTGGACGATGGGCAAGAATTTTGACGCGACAGGCGGTTTTGGCCCGAGCCTCGTGACGCCGGATGAGCTACCGCCCGGAGGCGACGGGTTGCGCTTGATAACGAGGCTGAACGGTCAGGTCATGCAGGATGGCAACACCGCCGACATGGTCTTCAAGGTTGCCAACCTTGTCTCTATATTGAGCCAGGTCATGACCCTGGAGCCAGGCGACATCATCGTCACCGGGACGCCATCCGGTGTCGGTTTCTCGAGGAAGCCGCCAGTATTCATGAAGCCAGGTGATACCTGTGAAGTGGAGATAGAGGGAATCGGGACGCTCCGGAATCCGATCATCGCCGGTTGACCGCCTCAGGCGAGGCTGCTTCAGCCGAGCTGACCCCGGTAGCGGGCGTAGAAAAACAGTGTCGCGGTCATCAGGGCGTGGCCCATGTCTTCCGCCCCTATCATGTCTATGGCCTCTCGCTCCGGCACCAGCTGCACCTCGATCTCCTCATGCTCATCGAGGCACTGCGGGCGTTCCAGGGTGCAGCCTTCGGCGACGAACGCGTGGAATGTGTTGGTCATGAAGGCCGGGTTCGGTGACAGTATGCCCAGGGGCACGATCATCTCGGCCCTGTAGCCTGTCTCCTCCAGCAACTCCCGGGCCACGGAGACCGCCGGATCCTCGCCTGGCTCGACTATGCCGCCTGGAAACTCGATGGACAGATGCTTGGTGCCGTGTCTGAATTGCCGTATCATCACAAATGATCGGCCCAGTGCGGATTCTACGACCGGGATGACTCCTGCCCAGTCCGGGGCATCGACCGAGAAGAACGTGCCTCGCTTGCCGCCTGTCGACTGGCGCTCGCTCGAGTGTACCTTGAATATCCTGCAGTCAAGCAAAGACTTGGATCCCAGCTCTATCCATGGATATGGCGTGTTCATGAGCGCAATCCTAGTGTTTCAAGGCGCCGTGGGCAAGGGTGCTGGTGGCACGAGGTCGATTCGAGGTCGACCAGGAACAGCGTCGCCGCGCAGAGGTCGGCCGAGCCTCCGGGTGAGAGCCTGGATTCCAGGAACTCCTGCCGCATCAGCGCGTACAGCTCCGAGCCCGAGGCGCTGCTCGGACCACCGGCAGCCAGAACATGTGCGGCCCGCGATCGCGCATCGAGGAGCGCCTGCATGCCCCCGCGCGCTACTATGCAGGTATCGTCCGCCTCAGCCATCACCGCGAGCAGGATCATGATGACGCGCTCGTCATCGTCCATGAGATGGCTTCCGAGCGAACGTGCCAGTTCCAAAGCCCTTGCCCGAATCGAAGGGAATCCTGCCAGAGCCTCGTCGCGCGCAGAGCGCAGGCCATAGTCGGCTCTGGCCTTCTGGCCGTGGGTTGGCGACTTGGCGGCGCCATAACCGGCACCGGTCGCCGGCTGGTCGAGCGCCACGATGGCCGCGGCGATCCGGGCCGCTTCGTCGCACAGCGCGAGCGCATCAGGCGCGTCGACTTCATACGTGGCCGCCCTGCGCAGGCTACCTGCCGCGGCGCACAGAAGACCGATTGTCCAGATGGCTCCTCTGTGCGTATTGATGCCGCTTGTCGCCTGCAGCATCGCCGCCTCTGCCTCGATGCCAAGTTGCCGGAGCGCTGATGCCGACGTCGCCACAACCATGCGCTGGAAGTATGGGGCAAGAGCCGTTGCAGAACGCCTGAACAGGCCTATGTCCATATCCGCATGGGAGCCCGAGCCCAGTCTGTCGACGAGTCCCGGCTTCGGCGCGGCTTCAGCCTCGCGCAGCAAGGAGCGGACGGCGCGTTCAGCCGTCCGCTTCGCGAAGAGTACAGGGACCGACGCGCCTCTGATGGGCGCGCACAGTGTGTTCATCAGTCTATGCTGCCCTGGCCATCTTGTTTTTCTTGACCATGCCACCTATTGCCGGCCATGCAATGGAGAGGACAGTCAGTCCTATCAGCACGATGGCGATGGGGGAGCCGTAGAATATCTTCAGGCTGCCATCGGACAGCATCAGCGATTGTCTGAACGATGTCTCCATGGTCGAACCGACGATGCCGCCCAGTATCAGCGGTGCGGTGGGAATCTTGGTCTTGTCCAGGAATATACCAATGATGCCGAATGCTATCAGTATGAAGAAGTCGACAACGCTGTTGGTTATGGCGTAGGCTCCAATGAAGGCAAGCCCCAGTATCAAGGGGTACAGCACCTTTGCCGGCACGGCAAGCACGCGGACGAGCACGCTGGCCATAGGCATGTTTATGATAAGAAGGATGATGTTGCCTATGAACATCGACGCGATCATGCCCCAGGCGACCTCGGGCTGTTTCGCGAATAGCAGTGGCCCTGGCTGCAGGCCCAGCATCAGGAGGGCGCCGAGCATTACCGCTGTCGTACCGGATCCCGGTATGCCCAGGGTCATCATCGGTATGAGCGCGCCTACGCTCGACGCGTTGTTGGCCGCTTCCGGGGCGGCAAGGCCTTCGACCGCGCCTTTGCCGAATTCTTCCGGATGCTTCGAGAAGCTCTTCTCGTTGTTGTAGGCCATAAGCGCGGCCATAGTGCCGCCGGCGCCCGGTAACGCTCCGACAAAGAAGCCGAGCGGCGTAGCGCGCAGTATGGCAGGCCAGGAACGCTTCCAGTCTTCCCTGGTGAATCGTATCTTGCCGAACTTTGTCTGCATCTTGAAGCTTGGGTCATGGACAGACTTGAAGCTCTTGAACACTTCGCCCAGAGCGTATATGCCAATGATGATTATCAGGAAATCGACGCCGCCCATCAGTTCAAGGATGCCGAATGTAAACCTGTTGACGCCGGTCAGGCCATCCAGTCCCACCGTCGATATCATCAGGCCAAAGACCATGCCAATGAAGCCAAGCAGCATCTTGTCTTTCGACATCGCGGCCGTGGCTACCAGGGCGAAGAGCATCAGCAGCGTGTATTCTGCCGGGCCGAATTTCAGTGAGAATCGTGCCATGGGTACCGCGATGAAGACCATCGCGACGTTGGCTATCATGCCGCCTATGAATGATGCGACAGCGGAGATGGCCAGCGCGGCCTCTGCACGGCCCTTTTGGGTCATCGGGTAGCCATCGAAGCATGAAGCGATTGCCGCTCCGTCACCTGGGGTGTTGAGCAGAATCGACGCGCGTGATCCGCCGAACATCGCGCCGTAATATACGCCGGCCATCGTTATCATCGCGCCCACGGGGCCCATCTTGAAGGTCAACGGCAACAGTACCGCCACGCCGGTGGCCGGGCCGAGGCCGGGGAGCATGCCGATTATGGTTCCCAGCACGCCGCCGAGCGTTGTCCACATGATGTTCATGGGGGTGAGCGCTACATGGAAGCCGTATAGAAGCTGGGTGAAAATTTCGTTCACGTCGTGCTCCTTTCCTAAATATCGAGGATAGGCATCCGCGGGAGCTGTACCCCGAGGAGCACCGAGAATAGAATGTATACCAGTACGCTGAAGAGGACCGCTACCAGGATTGTTCGGGCAACCTTGACCTTGCCATTGACCAAGAAGAGGATGGCTCCCAGGTACAGGATGGTCGAGAACACATAGCCCAGTGGCACGAAAAGCAATGCGTAGACGATGCTGGCGAAGATAGCGATCAGGATCTCGCGACCATGCCTCGTCATCGCGCCGAATTTCGGGCTGTCAGCCGCGTTCTTCGGGCCTTTCTTGACTATCTCTGATATGACAAGCACAAGGCCCAGCACCGTCATCAGTATGCCAAGCATGACAGGGTATACGATATGCCCAGTGGGACTGCCGAAGGTGGCTCGCGGCAGGGACCAGGCGCTCCATCCATATACCACGCCGATCAGGGTGGCCAAGAGGCCCGTGATAAGGTTCCAGGTCATTGCATCCTCCAGTTCTGACGGACACGGCAATCAACCCGGGCTGGTTGCGGCCCGGGCTGATTGCAGCCGTTTGTGTTATTTTGCCATGCCGAGTTCGACAAGAATGTCCTTGGAGACGGCGTTCTGCGCCTCGAGGAATTTCGCGAACTCAGGCTGATCCGCGTAGCTCTGTACCCAGCCATTTGCCTCGCAGGCCTTCTGCCATTCGGGCGTCTTGACCAGCTTGGCAAACGCGTCGCGCCAGAAGGTCACGGCGTAGGCGGGCATCTCGGGCGGCCCGAAAATACCGCGCCAGTTGGCGAAGTCGGCTGGAATGCCTTGCTCGCGGACGGTCGGAGTATCCTTGCCGATGCCGAACTGCGGCCTCGTGGGGGCGGTCGACGCAAGGACGCGGAGGTCGCCTGATTCGACGAGACCGCGCACGTCGCCGAGGCCCGTGGTCAGAAGGTCAATATGTCCACCGAGCAGCTGGGCCGCTCCCGCGTTGTCCTGGAAGCTGATGTACTGGACATTCTTGAGTCCGGTAACGCCGGCGGCCTTGGCGACGACGAGGAACTGGATGTGGTCCATCGAACCGGCCGATGAATTGCCACCGATCTTGACGCTGGTCGGATTCTTGCGGATGTCATCGATGACCTGGGCAATGGTGGTGTACTTGGAATCCTTGCGCACCACGAAGGCACCATAATCGGTGATCAGGCGGGCAAGCGGCGTGGTGTTCTTGTAGGAGAACGGCGTGGTGCCATTCAGGTTGATCAGGAGCAGCGGCGGGCTGTAGACGGTCAGGACATTGTCCTTGCCCTTCAGTGACTGCAGGGCCGTCAGGAAAACCGCTCCGCCGCCGCCGGCCTTGTTCTCCACCGGCATCGGTACTTTGACCAGCTTGGTGTCACCGAGGATCTTGGCCACAGTGCGGATGGTCAGGTCCCAGCCGCCGCCAGCGCCACTCGGGGCATAACACTCGATGGTCTTGGATGGATAGCCTTTTGCCTGCGCGAACGCCGGCATCGCCAGAATGGCAACAAGCGCGGTTGCCGTCATGATGCGGATGATACGGTTCATGGTGTATCTCCTCCTTCGGAATCGATCTCTTCTATCGTCAAGGGTGGGCATGCGCCAACGGCGCTCCCATCCGGAGATCCTCATGCACGCGTTGAACGGGAGCGCCGGTCCTGGAGCGCTCGAGTATCGCCGCGAATGCCGCATACACCGCGGCGCCGTCATGGATGCCTCTGCCCGAGCAGGCTGCCGCGGGCGCTCCGCAGACGGCGCACGGCCGCGGTGGCAGGCACAGGTCAGCTCGCCCTACCGGGCCGTCGTTGTCCATTACATCGATGTCCAGAAGCTGGCCGAGCCAGGAGCCTTCCTCCACATATAGCGAGGCTCGCTTCAGCGCCATCGGTGCGGAATCCGATGTCCAGAGTCTCCATGGACCCAGCGGTCCCGATCCAGTATCGGCAGGCAGCAGTTGCAGGGTGCGGTCGCGGCAGGCCGACTCGAATACCAGTGCGCCACGCTCCACGGGCTCAATAGACAGCCCTTGCTCGCGCAACGCGGCCGGCATCCGTGCGGACAGCCGGACCACAGAGCGAGCGCCCGAGGCCAGCAAGGCCGCTGTCTCGGCGGCCCGGCGGTCACGTTCGGCGGACACCGCGGCGGTGTTCAACGGGCCAGCCCCTTGGGGCGGCGGATCGTGTCTATGATGGTGCCATCGCGATACTCGACCAGGGCGACGATGCGGTCGTCGAACTCGATCGGCCGCGGCACGCCGGTGTACGACTCCGCCAGCCGCTTCAGTTCTGCTGTCTCCCGGACCGGCAAGCCCGCACGCAGGAGCGTGTCACGCAACTCGGGGCGCAGTGGATTAACGGCGATACCCCGATCGGTGACCAGAAGGTCGACGCTCTCGCCAGGCGTTATGATCGTTGTGACCCTGTCCATCATGGTGGGTATGCGGCCGCGCAACAGCGGCTCGACGACGACCGTGAGGCCAGCGCCGGCCGCCGTGTCGCAATGGCCACCGGAAGCACCGCGAATGATGCCGTCGGAGCCTGTTATCACATTGACGTTGAGGTCCAGGTCGACCTCCATAGCCGACAGGATCACCACATCGAGGGCGTCGACGGCACAGCCCTTGCGGCCAGGGTTGGCGTAATATGATGCGTCGATTTCGCGGTGTCCTGGATTGGCGGCTATCGACCGCGCGGCGTCCAGATCGAAACTCTGCACATCGAGCAGGGTGCCGACCAAGCCTTCTTCGAGCAGGCGGACGAGCTGGCTTGTTATGCCGCCAAGCGCGAACGAGGCCTTTACACCGCGAGCCAGCATCAGCTCGCGCAGGAAGCGCACGACGGCGAGGCTTGCGCCGCCCGAGCCCGTCTGCATGGAAAAGCCGTCCTGCACTATGCCAGCGGCGGCTATGGCCCGCGCGGCGGTCTGCGCTATCAGCAGTTCGCGCGGGTCGCGTGTCATTCTGGTAGCGCCCTTGCCAATGCCCGCCGGATCGCCAACGGAATCGACCTTGACGATGGCATCGACCTGGTCCTGCCGTATGGAGGCGGGAGTGAGCGGGTAGGGTACCAGTTCCTCGGTCAGCAGCACTACCTTCTTTGCGTTGCGGGCATCGACCATCGCGTAGCCAATGGACCCGAAGGCTGAGGCGCCGCTCGAACCGTTGGCGTTGCCCCGCTCGTCGCATGACGGCACGCCCAGGAAGGCTATGTCGACCGTGATCTCGCCTGCATCGATGGCACGGGCCCTGCCGCCATGTGAATGGATAAGCACTGGCTCGTCCATGAGACCGGCGCTTATCGCGTCGGCGAGCGGTCCGCGGAGGCCACTGGTCCTGATTGTCCTGATCGTGCCGCCCTTGATGCGCTCGATGAGCGGTGCGTGTATCGTCGTCAGCGAGCTTGGAGCCAGCACCAGGTCCCGGACTCCCCGCCGTGCGAGTGCCTCGATCACCATGTTGACCACACGGTCACCTTCCCTGAAATGGTGGTGGAAGGATATGGTCATGCCGTTTCTCACGCCTACAGCGTCGAGTGCCTTATCCAGGCTGGCGTAGAGCTTGGCGTCGGCTCGCCGTCGTGTGGTGGGTCCCTCAAAACCGATGATGGAATCGTAACCTGGCACCGATCCCGGCAGCTCGCGGCCTATGCTGTTCGTGTTCACGCGTCCACCTCCCCGGCAAGAGCCAGCACGCGCATGGCGCGTTCCACTATCGGCTTGTCTATCATCTTGCCATCGAGGGCGATCACACCCGAGCCCTTGGCCTCGGCGTCTGCCGCCGCCGCGATGACCCTGCGGGCCTTGGCCACCTCTTCGGTTGTCGGCGCGTATATGGCGTGTACCATCGCAATCTGCGATGGATGTATGACGCTCTTGCCATCGAATCCGAGCTGTTTGGCCAGGCGCACCTCGCGCTGAAAGCCTTCCTCGTCATCAACTGACGAGAACACCGTATCGATGGCCATGATTCCGGCTGCGCGAGCGGCCATCACGAGCATGCTGCGGGCGGTGAGCAATTCGACGCCGTCGGGGCTGCGACTCGTGTGCATGTCGGTAACGAAGTCCTCGGCGCCTATCGCAATGGCTATCAGCCTGGGGCTCGCGACAGCTATGTCGCGGACCGCCAGGATGCCCCGCGCCGATTCTATCGCCGCTATCAGCTTGACAGAGCCGGTGGGTCGCCCGAATCGTCTCTCCGCAGCGGCGACCGCCTGTTCGACGGCGAGTATGTCTTCCGGTCCGTCGGTCTTTGGCAAGCGAACCGCGTCGACGCCGCCGCATACGACAGCCGCGATATCCTCGAGTCCGTACGGTGTATCCAGACCATTGATGCGGACGATTCGCTCGACGCCGGCGTAGTCGTAGTGTTTGAGCGCCTGGAAGACCAGATGCCTGGCGGCGTCTTTTTCCCGCGGCGATACCGAGTCTTCAAGATCGAACATCACCGAATCCGGGCTATAGATGTGGGCATCGCGGAGCATGGCCGGGGCGTTGCCCGGCACGTACAGCATTGACCTGCGCAGCTTCATCGCATCGTCTCCCAGGGCATGGAGCCGCCATCGGCGGCGCGGCCGCAGGCTGCGGAGAGCCTGGCCCGTATCGTCGCGTCCAGCGCGCCTTTTTCTTCTATGAGAACCGAGGCGTCCGAGACACCAAGCGACTCCAGTGTTGCCAGAACTACCGTCCTGATCTCCTCGCCGTAGCGGGCCGTCGATGGCCCGAGCAGTTCAAGCGAGAGGCCCTTGCCCGCATTGGGGCGCACCATGACCCGTGCATCTCCCGATTCCTGTGTGCCGCTACTCGCGTCGTGTTCAATATTCATACGATTCCCTCCGCTCAATGCCGACCGGAGCCGGTTCTGATCTTGTCCAGTACTGGCTCCGCTTCCGCCGAGCGCAGCCATGCGGCTGTCGTTGGCGGTACCAGTGCCAGCGCCCTCTCGAGGTCGCCATCGCGGATGGCTGCCCTGACGGAAGATGCGCTTATGGCCGCTCCGCCCGATTCGACGCGCGGTATCTGTACCAGCTCCAGGCCGTGCCGTGGCAGCACGTCGGCCATCGCCCGGTTGTACCCGGCGGTGACCTGGCAGTACGGCTCCGTGCCGACGAACCTGCGTCGTATGCCGAGCGCCGGCGCAATCCTCGAGGCGAACAGCTCCGCATCGAGCGCGGCCTGCAGGTCGGCGGCCTGGCTCTTTTCCTTGAGGTAGTAGGCGGGAAAGGTCGCTCCGGAGACGCAGTAGGCGCCGCCTGAGGCCACGACGACGTTGTCGAGGTCGGCCGTACCGGCCCGCACCAGGGCCTCGCGCACGGCTCCAGGAAAGCTGGAACGATCGCCGGCCACGACGAGCACCAGGAGGGTTCCACCGAGCGCGGCGCAGTCAGCCGCCGATCGTTCTATCAGGTAGCGGTGGCCGAGCGTAAACGGATTGCAGTTGACCACCACGGCACCGACTGCGATGCCTCCGGGCAGGCTCGATCGTATTGACTGGGCCCAGCGGTCGAACGCGTGCGCGTCATTCTCAAGCAGCATCACGCCTTCATCGGGCTGGGTGCCGACAGCCGCCAGCGTCACAAACCCGAGGCTCTCGAATATCGATCGATTCCTGGGGCGTGTATAGACAAAGAGGTGCCTGCGACCACGGGCTTCCGCCTCGGCTATCACCGCCGAGACGGCTCGCGCCGCGGCACCTTCGCCCTCACGCTCTGACACAACGCCGACGCACTTGACGACGTCGCCCGCAAGCGAGGCCGTCGCGATTGGCACGGGCCCATCCTGGACCACCGCCGAGAGTTCCACATCGTCCTCGAAATCGAGCCCGAGTGGTGACAGGAATGCCGCGAGCATCGCTCGTTCGTCCGCGCCTATCGGGTCGATGATGTGCGTGTGTATGCGAAACTCATCCATGCTGGTGCTCCGGCCAAGAACTCATGTGTCTCAGCCGTATCATGGGGGGGATGCCGCAAACGCGCAGTCGGACAGCCTATGAAGTTTTGGTAGGATATCGATGAAGCTGTGTGTACGAATCAGTCCTACACGCGATGTCGGCGGGCGCTAGACTATGAGCTTGTGCCGGTAGGCATACTGCGTCAGCTGGGCATTGTTGGCAAGATTCATCTTCTCAAGGATGCGCGCCCGGTAGGTGCTGACAGTCTTTACGGAAAGATTGAGCGATGACGCTACTTCGCTGACCGTAGATCCGCCCGCCAGCAAGAGCATCACTTGATTCTCCCGCTCGGACAACAGCAGGTGCGGCGGCCGGCCATCGCCGCTCTTGATGCCGCTGACCAGAGCCTCGCTGGCCGCCGGGCTGACATAGCTGCCTCCGGAGGCGACTACCCTGATGGCCTCCACCAGCTCGTCTGGCGCGCCTGACTTGTTCAGGCACCCGGAGGCGCCCAGCCTGAACGCCCTGAGGGCATATTGCTCCTCCGGCTGGATACTCAGCATCAGGACCGCCGTTTCCTGCGACAGTTCCTTGATGTCCCGCAGGACCTCCATGCCGTCCTTGCCAGGCAACGATATATCGAGCACTACCACATCATAGTGTCCGGCGCGGACGGCCTCGATCGCGCGTGATCCATCGGCCGCTTCCTCGACGAGGCCTATGTGTACCGATTCAAGGAGTATTTGCCGTAGTCCCTTGCGTATCAATGGATGATCATCGACTATCAGCACCCTAAGCATTGCTTCTGCTCTCCCTTGATACCGTATCGAGCGGTATAGTAACGATGACCTTCGTGCCGCGCCAGCTGAATTCCTGCAGCGGCGATTCTATCTCGAAGGATCCGCCTTCGTGCCGGACTCGCTCCCGCATGCCCAGGATGCCCAGGGATTCGGGCGAACCGGCAGCGCCTGCCGGTATACCCATGCCATCATCCTTGACCTCGAGCATCATTATTCCGTCTCCGATGGCGAAATGCACGTCGACCCGGTGAGCCTGGGCATGCCGCCCGACATTGGTCAGGATTTCCTGGAAGACACGAAACATGGTCGTGGCCGCGCCTTCGGCAACCGTCTCCGGTGCTGGATCGATTATGGCTCTGCAATCCACAGTCGAGCGTCTCCTGAAATCCTCGAGCTGCCAGCGCAGGGCTTCCGACAGCGATAGCGTGTCCAGGGCCCGCGGGCGCAGTCGTGTCGCTATGCTTTTTACCGAGTCAATGGCGGAATCCACCATCGCTATGGCCTCTCCAACCCTGCCGCCAAAAACCTCGGGGGCGGGGGGATGTGTCTTGAGCCACGAAAGATCCATCTTGGCAGCCGTCAGCAACTGGCCAAGTTCATCGTGAACCTCGCGGGCCGCGGTTTTGCGCTCCTCTTCCCGAGCGTCCTGGATGTGCATGGACAGGGTACGCAATTGATCGGCTTGCCTTTGCAGCGCCTTGGTTCTGGTGACGATAATGACGAGCCCGATTGAGAGCGCGGCGAGCGTTACCATAGCCACAAACCAGCCTGTTCTCCAGAATGGCGGTTTGACTATGATCTGGAGCACGGCACCCTCATGGTTCCAGATGCCGCCGGCCGTTGCCCCGCTCAGGCGAAGCTCATAGTCGCCCGGTGCCAGTCCGCCAAGAACGGCGCGGGTCTGTGATCCAAGCTCCATCCGTTCCGCGGGGCCGCCCCACAGGGTAACTGAAAGCCGGTTGCGCAATGGGTCAACGTAGTCAAGCACGGCAAAATCGAGAGCGAGCGCGGCATCCTCAGGGCGAAGCTCGATGACACCCCTGTTCAGCGCCGCCCTGAAGGCCCGCGTCCGTATGGATGTCTTGGCGGGGTCGTCATCGGGATGCGCGACGACCGAGACATTGGCAATGACCACCGGGGGTGGCACATCGGGATGGTTCAGCAGGTCTGGCTTGAACAGGTCTATGCCTTCGGGCCCGCCGAGCATGAAGCGGCCATCGGACCGTGACAGGTACGCGTTCTGGCTGAATCGTTGCTGGAATCCGTCAGCCGGACCCCAGGACAGGAGCTCGCCGCTGGTTGAATCGAGGCGGGAGACGCCCCGGCCTGACACTATCCAGACAGTGCCGGCAGCGTCTTCGAGTATCCCGATAATGTCATCGCTGGCCAGGCCGTTCGCCGTTCCAAGATGTTCGAAACTGGTCATGTAGGAGTCTTCGCGCATCTTGTCGAGGCCAGAGCCGCCGGTGCCAACCCATAGCGTTCCCTTGGAGTCCTCGAACAGGCATGTCACCGAGGAATCCGCCAGTGAGCGCGAATCATTGGCAGGTCTGAAGACGGCGAACGCCTTGTCGGAAACGGGATCCCAGCGAGTCAGGCCGCCATCCCAAAGCCCTATCCATATCCGTCCCCTGGAGTCCTGGAGCAGGGCGCGGACAGAATTGCCGCTTATCGATGTCTTGTCGCCGGCTATTGGCACATGGTGCGTGAATGTCTTGCCGTCAGGGTTGAGGCGATCCAGTCCGCCGCCCTCGAGGCCGACCCACAGGGTGCCGTCCCTGTCGACGAGCAGGGCCCATACCGTGTCGCCACCCAGGGAATCCGGCCTTGCGGGATCCATCCGCATGCGCGTGGCGCGTCCCGTTGATGGATCGAGCAGTGCCATGCCTCCGCCATCCGTGCCAACCCACAGCCGGCCATCAGGCGCTTGTGCCAGGCAGATGATCCTGTCATTTGGAATGCTGCCCAGGTCGTCAGCCGCGTACCTGAAGCTCCGTATGGGAATACCGTCGGCCGTTGCATGGACAAGACCGCCGCCATCGGTCGCTATCCAGAGGGTGTGGTCGACCGACTCCAGCATCTGCCTGATTTCAGCGCCAGGCAGCCCTGTTCTGCTGTCCAGTCGCCGCACGGCAACCGATCGGGGATTGTAGGCCGAAGCGCCTCCTCCCCTCGTTCCCACCCAGACGAGTCCCGACTGATCGACAAGCAGCGAACGTATCGCATTGTGGCTCAGACCGGACGGGGATCCAGGCCGTGCCTGGATCACGGCGACCGTGGCTCCATCGGCAGAGATTACCCTGAGACCACGGTCCTCTGTTCCCACCCAGATGCGCCCATACAGGTCGCGCGCCATTGCCCTGATAAGGAGCGTTTCCGAACCCGGTCCAAGCGGCACTCGCGTAGCGGTCTGGCGCGCCGTGTCCAGCCTGTATACCCCTCTGCCATCGGTGCCGACAAGCAGGCTATGGTCGATGTCTTCCATGATCGAACGTACGGTGCTTGATCCCGCGATATCGACGGTGACGAAGACATTCCTGGAGCGGTCGAAGCGCGCCAATCCCTTGGTGGTCCCGGCCCACAGCGTGCCTGCCTCGTCGCACAAGAGCGACCGCACGGTCTCAGAAGGCAGCCCTGAGTCAATCCTGTAGTGCTCGAATGTACCCTTGACGGTATCCAGCCGGTCTATGCCGGCGTCGGCCGTGCCCACCCATATCCAGCCATATGGGTCGTCGCAGACGGCGAACATCCTGTCGCTGCCGGGCGAATTGATGTCAGCCGGAACGTGCACAAAACGGTCAAACGCATCCGAGTCCCGTGAATAGCGGGCCAGGCCGCCTCCATCGGTCGCTATCCAGAGCGTGCCGGTAGCGTCCTCGTGTATGTCGAATATGAGCGATGATGACAGGCTCCCGGCGTCGCCGGGCACCGGCCTGTAGCTCACGACCCTCGATCCGTCGTAGCGTGATAGCCCGCTGAAGGTCCCCAGCCACAGGTACCCGTGTTTGTCCTGGAGCATGCAGTAGACGGCATCGCCGGACAGTCCATCCTCTGTCGTCAGGTGCCTGAATGTATATGTCTCCTGGGCGCCACAGGAGAGGGGCGACTGAACCAGCATCAATGCCAGCGCCGCGCATGACAGCAGCGGCTTGAATACGGTCAGTCGAAGAAGTCGTCGCATTCAGCCATCGTAGTCCAGACCCGGTTGCCCGTCAACGCGCGATCGGTTTTGGTGGGTTTCATTTGACATATGGGCTGGAAGGTTGTTTACTAGTGTGACTGCGCCTGTCGGTACTTTCCGGCTGGTGCGGAAGATATCTACGCACTGCGGCATAAAGGAGAGAATTCATGAAGAAGAGCCTGTTTCTCGTCAGTGTCCTTCTGATCGCGCTCGCGGCAATCGGTTGCGCCAAAAAGGAAGCGCCGGTAGCGCCGGCGGCCCCTGTCGCTCCGTACAAGGTCGCCTTTATATACATCGGCGTTCCCGGCGACATGGGCTGGACCCATGAGCACGACGCCGGCCGCCTGGCCGTCGAAGCCGCCTTTGGTGACAAGGTCAAGACCGCCTACATGGAGAACGTTCCGGAAGGCCCCGACGCCACGCGCATAATCCGTCAGTATGCCCAGGACGGCTACGACATGATATTCGCCACGTCGTTTGGCTATATGGACCCGATGGCGGAAGTCGCCGCCGAGTTCCCCAAGGTCAAGTTCGTACATTGCTCCGGCTACAAGACGTCTGACAATATGTCGACGTACTTTGGCCGGATCTACCAGGCCCGCTACCTCTCCGGTATCGTCGCCGGCAAGATGACCAAATCCAACCTCATTGGCTATGTCGGCGCCTTCCCGATTCCGGAAGTCGTACGCGGCATGAACGCCTTCACGCTCGGTGTGCTCTCGGTCAACCCCAAGGCAAAGATCCGTGTGGTTTGGACCAATACCTGGTACGACCCGGTCAAGGAGCGTGAGGCGGCCGTCGCCCTGCTCGATGCCGGCGCCGACATCATAGCCCAGCACCAGGACACCACCGAGCCGCAGAAGGCCGCCCAGGAACGTGGCAAGTTTTCCATCGGCTATGATTCAGACATGCGCAAGTTCGTCGGCGACACTGTCCTGACAAGCCCGATATGGAACTGGGGACCCTACTATGTTGACACCGTGCGCAAAGGCATGGATGGCACCTGGAAGAGCACCCAGTATTGGGAAGGCCTCTCCGCCGACGTGGTGCGTCTGGCAGACTTCAGCCCCCTCGTCCCGCAGGATGTGAAGGATCTCGTTTCAACCGCCAAGCAGAAGATAATCGGCGGAACCTGGGATGTCTTCACTGGCCCGATCAAGGACAACACCGGCAAGCTTCGCGTCAATGAAGGTGCCAAGATGTCCGATCAGGAACTGCTTTCATTTGACTGGCTCGTCGAGGGCGTCGTAGGAAAAGTGCAGTAATCAAGTCGTTGCATGGCGCCCCCCGGGGGCGCCATATTTTTCTTTCGAATCGTTGTCGGCCATTGGCGCATCATGCGATGTGTTGTATCGGCCCGGTTCATGCGACTAGAATCCCATACAAGGTGCAATCAATCATGGAAGAAACCGCAAACGGGGCTCCGCTCGTCGAGATGCGGGGAATTCGGAAGAGTTTCCCCGGTGTTCAGGCATCCGACGGCATCGATCTGCGTCTGGGCAAGGGCGAGGTACTGGCCTTGCTCGGCGAGAATGGGGCTGGCAAGAGCACGTTGATGAATATCCTCTGTGGCCTGTACCGGCAGGATGCCGGCGAGGTCTATGTCCGGGGTGTCAAGGCGGACATACGGTCACCACGGGATGCCACAGATCTGGGCATCGGCATGGTTCACCAGAACTTCATGCTGGTCGATACGATGAGCGTGGCCGAGAACGTCGTGCTCGGAATGCCAAGCCTTGGCATGATACCGGACATGAACCAGATCAAGCGCTCGATACTCGAGCTTGGTGATCGATACAACATGAAGGTTGATCCCGACGCCTTCATTTGGCAACTGTCAGTCGGTGAGCAACAGCGAGTCGAGATACTCAAGCAACTATACCGCAAGGCCGAAATTCTGGTGCTCGATGAACCCACAGCGGTCCTGACGCCCCAGGAGGCCAAGGAACTGGATGCGGTCGTCAAGCGCATGCAGTCCGAAGGCAAGAGCGCCGTTTTCATTACCCACAAGATGGATGAGGTGATGGCCTTTTCCGACAGGGTGATGGTGCTGCGCAAGGGCAAAGTCGTCATAGAGAAGACGACCAGAGATACGAATCCAAAGGAACTCGCGCGGATGATGGTCGGGCGCGAAGTTCTGTTCCATATAGAGAAGCAGCCGTTTGAGCCAGGCGCGGTCGTGCTGGAGCTGCGGGATGTCTGCGCCGAGGACGAGCGAGGGCTGCCCGCCCTGCGCAATCTGTCGTTCAAGCTGAGGGCCGGTGAGATACTGGGCATAGCTGGCGTGGCCGGCAACGGGCAGCGCGAATTGTCCGAGGTAATTACCGGCCTCAGGTCGGTTACCTCGGGTGGGATTTCAATAAACTGCGTCGATTCGACAAACAAGACGCCGCTGCAGATAATCATGAGTGGTGTAAGCCATATCCCGCAGGATCGCATCGCTGTCGGCGCCGTCGGCGACATGAGCGTCGCCAACAACCTCGCGATGAAGGATTACCGGGCCGCACCGATATCTGTCGGCGCCTTGCTCCTGCCCAGACGCATACTGGAGTTTGCCCGCAAGATGATAGGCATATTCAACATCGCGACACCATCGCCGGAGACCAGGGTCAAGTTCCTGTCCGGCGGCAACATACAGAAGACCATTCTGGCCCGCGAGATAGAGTCATGCGGCAGCCTCCTCGTCGCCGTATATCCATCGCGAGGCCTGGACATCGGCGCCACCGAGGGCGTACGCAAGGAACTGGTCGCTCAACGTGACGCGGGCAAGGCCGTGCTGCTGGTGTCCGAGGACATCGATGAGCTACTGAGTGTGGCCGACACTATTGCCGTCATGTTCGATGGCAGAGCCATAGGCGTGATGCCGGCCCAGGGTGCGGATCCGGAAGATATCGGTCTCCTGATGGCTGGCATCGACCCGACGGCCAAGGAGGCGACGGTATGAGGTTTGCATTCGAGAAACGCAAGTCCGTTTCCAGGACGGCTATTGTGGTTGTGCCATTTGTCTCATTTGGAGTCTCACTGGTACTGACAGGCGTGCTCTTGATGATATTCGGTGCCAATCCTTTCACTACCTTCGGGGCTATGTACAAGGGCGCATTTGGCTCGGGACGCGCCCTGACCGAGACCCTGGTCAAGGCGATTCCTCTGATGCTGACGGGGCTCGGTGTGGCTCTGGCCTTCAAGCTGAAGTTCTGGAACATAGGTGCCGAAGGCCAGCTGACCCTCGCCGGTGTGGCCGCGACCTGGGTGGCCATCTTCTGGAGCCACTGGCTGCCGGCACCCTTGGTGCTGCCGGTGATGGTGCTGGTCGGATGCGCCGCCGGTGCTCTGTGGGCAGGCATTCCCGCCTTGCTCAAGACCAGCCTCAGGGTCGATGAGACGCTGGTCACCTTGATGCTCAACTATGTAGCGATTCTGTTCTCCTCATACCTGTACTACGGACCATGGCGTGATCCCAATGGCTATGGCTTCCCCGGTACCGAGCTGTTTCCAAAGGCGGCCTGGTTTCCCAGGATTGCCGGCCGGGCACACATAGGGTTGTTCTTTGCACTGGCTGCCGCACTGATCCTCTGGCTCGTTATGAACCGCACCAAGTGGGGTTTCGAGATCAAGGTGATAGGCAACAGCCCCAAGGCCGCCCGTTACCAGGGAATATCGGTTGAGCGCAACATAATCCTTGCAATCCTGATCTCCGGCGCCTTGTGCGGGCTGGCCGGCGTTGGCGAGGTGGCGGGCATATCAAGACGCCTGCAACAGGGGCTTTCATTGGGATACGGCTATACAGCGATAATCGTCGCGTGGATGGCTCAGCTCAATCCACTAGCCATTCCCTTTGTGGCCCTGCTGATGGGTGGTCTGCTCGTCGGCGGTGACCAGGTACAGATGGTCATGGGCCTGCCTTCATCGATGGGCCTTCTGATGCAGGGGCTGATGCTGTTCCCGATGCTCGCCGGTTCGCTGTTCACCGAGTATCGAATCAAGCGCATCGGTCGCAATACGGCGATCGAATCCGAGAGAGGAGCCGCGTGATGGGCCTTATTACATCGTTGCTCGCCATAACCCTGCGCGCCGGTACCAGTCTGATTTACGCTACCATAGGCGAGACATATACCGAGCGTGCCGGCATACTCAACCTTGGGCTTGAAGGGATCATGCTGATGGGTGCGGTCTCCAGCTTTGCCACCGCCTACTACACCGGTAACCTGGTGCTCGCCGTGTTCGTCGCCATTGCCGTGGGCGGCCTCATGTCGCTGATACACGCATTCCTGTCGGTCACGATGAAGGCCAACCAGGTTGTGTCGGGTCTGTCCATCACCTTGTTCGGAACAGGATTTGCCAGCTTCCTCGGGCAGCGCCTTGGCCCGGCGTCCAATGGCCACTATCTGGTCGGCCTGGTCGGACCGCGTTTCACGCCATTCAACATCGGCTCGCTGGGCTCGGTTCCGATCATGGGCGCCATCCTGGGGCAGGATCTCTTTACATACGGAACATACCTCCTGATACCACTCGCGTGGTTCTACCTGTATCGGACCAAGAATGGGCTCTGGTTGCGGGCAATTGGGGAGAATCCCAGGACCGCCGACGCGATGGGCGTCAACGTGAACAGGGCCAAGTATGGGTACACCATTTTTGGCGGCATGCTGACGGCACTTGGCGGGGCTCACCTGGCGCTGGCATATACGCCGGGCTGGTCAGAGAACATAACCGGTGGCCGCGGCTGGATAGTGATAGCCTTGGTCATATTCTCGATGTGGAACCCCGCGCGTGCCATCACCGGAGCGCTTATATTCGGCGGCATCAATGCCGTGCAGTTCAGGTTGCAGGCATCGGGGACAAACATACCCGCGGCATTCCTGAACATGCTTCCATACATAGCGACGATAGTCGTGCTGGTAGCCATAACCTGGTGGGAGGCGCTCTCCAAGCGCGTCGGGTCACCGGCATCCCTGGGCACCGCATACGTCCGGGAGGACAAATAGGCATGGCAGCAATTGAGATCAGGAAGGTCGAGTCAAGACGCGACCTGAAGGCATTCATCAATTTTCCATTCCGGATATACAGGGGCAACCAGTATTGGGTTCCACCCATCGTATTCGACGAGTTCAATACGCTGTCCAAGGACAAGAACCCGGCCTTTGATTTCAGCGAGGCGGAGTACTGGCTGGCGTATCGCGATGGCAAACTCGCTGGCCGAATAGCCGCGATAATCAACAACCGCTACATTGAGAAGTGGGGCAACAAGTACGGCCGGTTTGGCTGGGTGGAGTTCATCGAGGACTTCGATGTGGCCTCCGCGCTGTTCAAGACCGCCGAGGACTGGCTCAGGTCCAAGGGTATGACAGGCGTCAATGGCCCGATGGGCTTTACCGATCTGGACAAGGAAGGTCTCCTTATCGAGGGCTTCAATGAGCTTGGCACGATGCCCATGATATACAATCATCCATACTACGCCGAGTATATCGAACGGCTCGGGTACAAGAAGGATGTTGACTGGCTCGAATACGAGGTACAGGTGCCCGCGTCGATACCGGAGAAGGTGTTGCGCGTTCAGAATATCGTGGCCGAGCGGACCGGAATGCATGTCTATGAATGGAAGAAAGCCTCCGAGCTCAAGCAGAAGTTCGCCAAGGATATCTTCGCGCTTGTCGACGAGGCGTACGCTCCGCTGTATGGCACGACGCCGTTGTCGCAGCGGCAGGTAGACGCGTACATAGACCAGTACCTCGGGTTTGCCGATCCACGCTTCACCAAGATCGTCGTGGACAAGGATGACAAGCTTGTCACCTTCGGCATCGTCTTTCCAAGCCTGTCGCGGGCCTTGCAGAGGGCCAGGGGGCGCGTCTTTCCTTTTGGGTGGATACACATACTCAATGCGCTCAAGAAACCAAAGGGCATAGACATGCTCCTGATCGCGGTGACGCCCCAGTACAAGGCTCAGGGAGCCGTCGCATTCCTTATGACATCGCTTATCAAGAGCTGTCTTGATGCCGGCGTCGTGAGCGCCGAGACTGCCGGCGAGCTGGAGACCAATATCGAGGTTCAAAGCCTCTGGAAGGGATACGACCGGCGCCAGCACAAACGCAGACGTGCCTATTTGAAGATGTTGTAGCAATTTCATGAGGGCAAAGCATGTCTTTGGCCTGACACCCTGGGGGCGCTACTTCATCGAGGCGATGGAAGGCCTTGCCGATGAAGGGCGCCTGACACGCGGGCGCTCCTATGCCGGGTCGGGCGCCGTGCTCGAGCTTGATGTCAAGGGCGGCGTGGTGACCGCGCGAGTGGCGGGACACTACCGCCCATACTACCGTGTCGTCATTAGCTTCAAGCCCTTGCCCGCTCGGGTGGCCGCGCTGGTTGGTGCGGCGTTCGACGCCGATCCGCTTCTTGCGGCCAGGGTGTCGGCTGGTGACCTTCCCGCCGAGCTGATCGAAGGCTTGGCACACCAGGGCGTATCGCTTGTCCCGCGCAGCTGGTCGGACATGCAACGATCCTGTTCGTGCCCCGATCATGGTGACCCGTGCAAGCACGAGGCCGCGGTATATTACCTCCTGGCCCAGGAGATAGACCGCGATCCGCTTGTGCTGTTCCGTCTGCGCGGCATCGATCCTTCGATCATGAATCATGACGATGGCATCGCCCCGGGCTCGGTGTCCGACCCGCTGGTTCCACAGCTTGTCGAGCCCTGGCCAGATCCAGCGCCGGCTGCCGACGATCCGCTAGCCGGCGCCGCCAGGCTCTCTCCCTATGTCGCGGTGATCCCGGCGCTGCTTCCACCATCGCGGGGGCTCGCTCCATTCGACCTGCGTGTTCTGTGCACCGCGATGTACATCCAGACAGCCGGGCGGATACCGGCAATCCTCGAGCCGGATTCGCCCGGCGCCATGGATGGCGCGCGCGCTCGAACCTTTGCGGCCTCGGGTTTCCAGGTGGAACTGCGCGCCGATGGCACTGCCAGCATCTTCGCTCAGGGCGTCGCCGGGAACGGCGGCGCCCTGAGCATGCTTGCGGCCTCGCGACTATTCGCCGCTTGTGACGAGCGCCAGGGCAGCGCTTCATACCTCTTCCTGCGTGGCTTCTTTGCCGCCGCGCGGTCCCTGGCCTCCGCCTGCGCCTTTGTGCCCGATGTACGCAGCGACGGGACCAGCCTTGCGGTGATCTGGAAGCCCGCGCGTTTCGCCTCCGATGTCGACGACCTGCTCACGCGGCTCGAGCCGGTAGCGATTGCGCCGGTGTATGTGCCGTTGCCTGGAAAGCGCGATCCAGTGCGCACAAGGCGGGTCGGGTTGGTACCGGACAGGCGGTCGACCATGGATTTGATGGCCACAGCCTTTCTCTCGGAGCTTGTGGCTGCCGTTGGATTCATGCCGCCATCAGCCCGCGAGGCCAGGCACCCTGTTGCGCGCGCTCTCTTCGGCATGCGCACGGTAGACTGTTCGGCACCGGGACAGCGGGCCTTGCCCGGTGCTCTCGATGCCTGGGTGTCGGTGTTCGATCTGGCAAGCCGCCGGACACCACTCGAACTCACCATTGCGGCACGGCGCTCGGATGTCTATCAGTTGTCGGCGGCCTTCATCGCTGACGATGGCCGACGAGTGCCTATTCGTGAAGCGGCGGGGCAGGGCGGGCAGCGGGCCGGCGAGGCACTCTCCTTTGCCGCGTTGCTCTCGAACTTCGTGCCGGCGCTCGGGCGGCTCGGCGCCGAGCCTTGCGCGACCCTCGGATCAGAAGAGCTGGCCGCGTTCGTGATGGACGCCGCCCCGCTCCTGGGACGGTTCGGGGTGGCCATAGTGCTGCCCAAGGATTTGCGGAGGCTCGCCACCCCGCGCCCGGCCCTCCGCGCCACCGCGAAGGCAAGCCTGGTCTCCTACCTCGATCTGGCATCGGCGTTCTCGTTCGACTGGTCCGTCGCGATCGGGGACCAGCGCCTGTCTGTCGCCGAATTCGCCACCCTCGTGGAGTCGGGGCTGCGACTGGTTCGGTGGCGCGGCGAGTGGATACGTATCGATCCGGCTGAAGCGGCACGGCTCATGGGCCGGGTATCGAACCCCGCTGCTGTGGACGCGATGGACGCGCTGCGTACGGTGCTCTCCGGCGATGTGGCGCTTGACGGCGAGCTACCGGCCGCCTTGGACTTTCTCGTAGACGCGGGCAGGAAGGCGGCCGATGACGCGCCGGTGCCTTCAACGCTGCAGGCCAGCCTGCGGCCATATCAGGAGCGTGGATATCGATGGATGCTCGGCAATTTCGAACGCGGCCTTGGCTGCCTGCTTGCCGACGACATGGGCCTTGGCAAGACTGTCCAGGCCATAGCGGCCATGCTGTATCTGAAGGACTCCGGTGGAATGGGATCGGGAGCGCTCGTATGCGCTCCGGCGTCGCTCTTGTCAAACTGGGAACGCGAGCTGTCCAGATTCGCGCCATCACTGAGCGTCTGTGTCTACTACGGTTCGGGTCGCCGCCGGCGCGCCGCCGATGTAACGCTATCCAGTTATGAAACCTGGATGCGCGACCAGAAGAAGCTGGCCGACATCGAGTGGCGCCTCGTGGTCCTCGATGAGGCGCACTACATCAAGAATCCTGGCTCGAGGCGCACCCTGGCGGTCAAGGCGATACGCTGCCGGCACAGGCTGGCGCTTACAGGCACCCCGGTGGAGAACAACCTGGCGGAGCTGTGGAGCGTGTTCGACTTTGCCCTGCCCGGCTACTTGGGGACGCTTGCCCACTTCTCCGCCGAGTACCGCAGGCCCATCGAGTTTGACCGCTCTGAAGATACAGCCGCCAGGCTGCGCGCGGTGACCGCTCCGTTCATCATGCGGCGACTCAAGACCGATCCGGCCATCGCCATCGACCTGCCAGACAAGGTGGTGGTCGACGAGTACGCGTGCCTGACGCCCGAGCAGGCCGCCTTGTACGAGGCGGTGGCGTCTGATGGCCTGGCGCGCATCTCTGCGGCCGATCCGGAAAGCCGGCTGGGTGCCGTGCTGGCATTGATAACGTCCCTCAAGCAGGTATCAAACCATCCCCGCAATTACGACAAGGAGAGCCCGGGCGGGGCAGAGCGCTCGGGCAAGTCCCGGCTGCTCGTCGCACTGCTTGAATCGGCGCTGGAAGCGGGCGAACGCGTGCTGGTGTTCAGCCAGTATGTGCAGATGCTCGACATCCTGACAGGCATAGTCCGTGATGAACTGGGAGTCGAACCATACGTGTTGCATGGCGGCATGTCGCGTAAGGCCCGCGACGGGCAGGTCACGCGATTCCAGTCAGAGCCTGGTTCCGGTGTCTTTCTGATAAGCCTGAAGGCCGGAGGGGTAGGGCTCAACCTGACGGCCGCCACCAGAGTCGTGCACTACGACCTGTGGTTCAACCCAGCCGTCGAGAATCAGGCGACCGACCGCGCCTTCCGCATTGGGCAAACGAAGAATGTCTTCGTGCACAGGCTCGTCGCGCGCGACACCATCGAGGAACGAATAGACGCGATGATCAGCGCCAAGCGCGGACTGTCAGAGCTGAGCGTCAGAGCCGGCGAGTCATGGATAGCCGACCTCGATGATGCGGCCCTGCGCGAGCTTGTCGCACTGCGCTGACGCGAACTGCCCTTGGCGTGTCACCCTTGGCGTGTCACGTCCGCAGGATGTATCATGCTGTCGGAGGCAATCGTGCTTGAATATGTGGTGGCAGGCAATCCGGACGCGCGCATCATTCGCAGGGCGGCGGCCATCCTGGAAGCCGGTGGCCTCCTCGTCGTGCCGACCGATACCAGCTGGAGCATACTGTGTTCCATCGCCTCGAAAGACGGTGTCGCCAGGCTGAAGCGGCTGGTGGGGCCTGGACGCGACAGACCCCTGACCGTGATGTGCTCGAACATAGCCCAGGTTTCCGAATTGTGCGAAGTCTCCAGCGCCGCCTTTCGCGTCATGAAACGCCTTACTCCTGGCCCCTATGTATTCATCCTGCCCAGCACCAACCGGGCCGCAAAGGACTTTGACTTGCGGCGCGCCGAACTCGGCGTACGCATTCCTGACCATCGCGTGCCAAGCGATACGATCGACGCGCTTGGCCGGGCTGTTCTGTCGCTGACCGCAAAGCGGTCGATGATCGATCCCGACATGCGCACACCGGATTACCCTGAAGAAGCGTTGTTTTCGGCGGGCTGGGAACTTGAGGATCTGCCCGGCATCGACATGATCCTTGATCCAGGCGAGGAGAATGAACGGCGACTGGGAACGGTACTGGACATCAGGACTGGAGAGGTCGAGGTTGTCAGACTGGGAGCCGGACCGTACCCATAGTGGCCGCGGTCATCCTGATCGATGGCGTCAACGCACTTCCAGGACTACCAACCGGCGCTCACCGTCGGGCAGACGGGCGACAGCGGCCTCGCCAGGCTTCTTGCCTATAAGCGCCCTTGCTATGGGGCTCGTCCAGCCAATCAGCCCGTGTGGTGGGTCGGCTTCGTCGATGCCGACGATTCGCCAGGTCGAAGCGATCCCGGATTCATCGCTGACCGTCACCGTGGCGCCAAATCTTACTCGATCATAGCCTGAAGGCTGAGCCTCCACCGTTTCGGCGATCGAGGCCATTCTGGACAGATACTCGATACGCCTGCTGACGCGGCCAAGAGCGCGTCGCACAGTGGATAGTGCCTCGGGAGCGGCGTGCAGGCCATCCTTGCCCAGCCTGTCAAGTTCCGACGCGAGCCTGGGACGATCCTGAGTCTCCAGCTCCTCCAGTTCCGCGGCGAGGCGGGATGCCCCTTCGGGAGTCATGTAGTTTCTGGAGCCAGGCGGTATGGGTATCTTGATTTCGGGAGCCTCGTCGTCGGCCGCGTCGTACTGATCGTCTCCAACGAATGCCCTGGACATGCAGACTCCCTGTAGAGGAATTCTAGCGAGAGGCGGGACGCCTGCGGTCATCACTGGACAGGAGCCCCGCACTCGGAGGCGTGCTATTCTTCGTGTTTGGTAGCGGCCTTCTCCCGCTTTTCCTTGCGCTTCTCCATCATCGTCTTCTGCGGCTTTTTCTTCGGCTCTTTGGGCTGCTTGCTCTTCTCTGCCATACTATCCTCCTTGTGGAACAGGATCTGGTTGTACCCGGATGCCTCAAATCCACCACGATAGTATAGACCGCCGGCAACCGGTCGGCAACGGTATTCGTTTCATTTCCGGTCACCCGCGATGTTCTGATCGTACTTGCGGATGAACCAGCTTTGGCGTACTGTAGACCTTAGCAATGAATGCTTTGACGCCAACTGGAATCATCGGAATTTTTCCCTATATCATCTCGTTTGTGTTCGTCTCGGGGCTTGGGTTAGCCTCGATCATGGCCGGATGGCACCGCGCGGAAGTGCGGCTGTTTGTGGCCATCGCGGCACTGCAAGTCGCACTGGGCGCCGTTTCACTGCTGGAGTTGATCCGTCCCGGTGTCGGCGCCAAACTCTTCTGGAATGCGTTGCGATGGCCTCTGGAGTCCGGGCTTCACGTGGCAGTGTTGCTGCTGGCGATAGGGTATGTCGGACTGGGGCAGCGATTGCTGAATCCGGTATCGCTGACGGCCATGATCGTTCCACTGGCTTTTGTCATAGTCGCCTCCATGACAGTGGTATCGGGCATCTCCATAAGCCCGCTGTACGCATATGTCGACCGCACGGTCGGGCTGCCGTTCACTGGAATCGCCGCCAGGCCTTCAGCCCTCGCGCTGCTCGCTCTGCTGTATGGGTACGCCCAGTCGGCGCTCGCGGTATACATACTGGCGCGATATGCGGTGCGCAAGGATTCGGCGCGCAGAAAAGCCGCGTGGTATATTCTTGTCGGCTGTCTGGTATGCAGCCTGGGCATGGCGGCCAGCTTGATGCCACTCTGGAGCATTGTTGGTTCAACACTCAGTGTCTACGCGCTGTTCAGCCGCCGTCTATACGGAACCGTGCAGATGGCTCGCCGCGCCGTGATGGATACCCTGATGGATCCCGTCTTTGTCCTTGGCGGCGACGGCATTGTCGTCGATTGCAACGCCGCGGCGCGGACGCTGATAGGCAAGGATGGCGGCAATCCCATTGGTCTTGGCGCGAGGTCGCTGTTCAAGGACTGGCCATCGGAAGTCATCGCGGCCCTGGCGTATCCGGAGGCTGAGACCGAGCTCGATCTGCCTGATCATGAGGGCCTGCCGCACCGCAGCTACCGTATCACTGTCGCGTCCAGCCCAGCCAAGGACCGCTCCTCGGGGTGGAAACTGCTCGTTTTCAACGACATCAGCGGTCAGAAGAGCGATGCGCGCAATCTGGCGTCAACCAACGAAGAGCTGGAGTTCTGGGTGCGCCAGCGTACCTCCGCCCTGAGGCAGGAGGTTGCCCAGCGTACGACGGCCGAGGAGCGACTCCGGGAGCTCAACGTCGAAATGGCCAAGACCCAGCGCGAGATACTATGGACCCTGTCCGAGGTCGTGGAGAGCCGCAGTCGTGAGACCGCCTATCATGTGGTGCGAGTCGGAGAATACGCCAGCATACTGTCACGCGCTTATGGCTTGCCCGATGAGGAGGCCGAAATCATCACCACCGCGGCCCCTATGCACGATGTAGGCAAGATAGCCATCCCTGACGCCATCCTGTCCAAGCCTGGCCTCTTGACCCCTGAGGAGCGGACCATAATGCAGCGGCATACCGTCGTAGGCAAGGAGATACTTGGCACATCTGACAGGCCTTTGCTGCGCGCCGCTGCCGTCATAGCCTTCGAGCACCATGAGCGCTGGGACGGCAAGGGCTACCCGCTGGGCAAGTCCGGCTCCGATATCAGCTTGTCAGGGCGGATCGTTGCCATCTGCGACGTCTTTGACGCGCTGTACAACAAGCGTGTCTACAAGGATGCCTGGCCGCTGGAGAAGGTGCTTGAGCTGTTCAGGAATGAATCCGGCGCGGCCTTTGAACCACAGTTGGTGGACCTCCTCTTTGGCAACCTTGACGCGATTCTCGAGATCACGAGGCGGTATACCGATGTGGCCGAGGTTCCCATCCTGTAGGACGCTCTCCAATCCATCCCGGCCCTTTGCATATACACGGGCTTTTTGGTACAGTGCATGGCACGACAGACGGTGGAGGATACTACCATATGAAAGCCATAGAACTAGCCAAGGCGTACGACCCCAAGGAATTTGAAGATCGAATCTACGCGGCGTGGCAGGCTGCGGGTTCATTTGCGCCATCTGCCCCGAACGGTTCGAAGCCTTTTGTCATGGTAATGCCGCCACCCAATGTCACCGGCGTCCTGCACATGGGACACGCGCTGAACAATGCCATGCCCGATATCCTCGTGCGCTTTCATCGCATGCTCGGCGAATCAACGCTGTGGCTGCCGGGCACCGACCATGCCGGCATAGCTACCCAGCATGTCGTGGAGAAGAAGCTGCGCGCAAAGGGCATCGACAGGCATGAACTGGGCCGCGAGAAGTTCGTCGAGGAGACCTGGAAGGTCACCAACGAACACCATGACGTAATCAAGCACCAGCTCGAGAAGATAGGCTCCTCATGCGACTGGAGCCGCGAGCGCTTTACCCTGGACGAGGGCCTGTCCAAGGCAGTTCGTGATGTATTTGTCACGTTGTATGAACGCGGACTCGTATACAAGGGTGAATACCTGGTCAATTGGTGCCCGTCATGCGGCACAGCGCTGTCAGACGATGAGGTGGAACACACCGACGAGTCCGGGGCCATGTACCACATTCGCTACGAACTGGTCGATCCGCCGCGCGGAGGTCCCACCCACATCGAGATCGCGACCACGCGACCCGAGACGCTGCTCGGCGATACCGCCGTAGCCTTCCACCCGGAGGATGAGCGGTATCGGTCGCTGGAAGGCGCGATGCTCAGGCTGCCGCTCACCGATAGAACCATCCCGATGATATCCGATGCCTATGTCGATCGCGCCTTTGGTACAGGCTTGGTCAAGATAACTCCGGCTCACGATCCAAACGACTTCGAGGTCGGCAAGCGCCACAACCTCAAGAGTATCAATATACTCAACCCCGATGGCACGTTGAACGACCAAGTGCCGGCGAAGTATCGGGGCCTCAGGGTCAAGGACGCCAGGAACCAGGTCATCGATGACCTCAAGGCGCTTGGCGCCTTCGTTGCCGAGAAGCCGATGACCCATGCCGTTGGCCACTGCTACCGGTGCCATACCGTTGTCGAGCCGTTCCTGTCAAAGCAATGGTTCGTCAAGATGCGGCCGCTCGCCGACAAGGCCTTGGCGGCCTGGCGCAATGGCGATGTCAGGTTCTATCCCCAGCGCTGGGAGAATACCTACGAGAATTGGCTCACCAACATCCGTGACTGGTGCATAAGCAGGCAGCTGTGGTGGGGGCACCGCATCCCCGCGTGGCATTGCGCGCATTGCGGCAAGACCGTAGTCGCCCGGGATGAACCGCTTGAGTGCCCGTTCTGCAAGTCAACGGAGCTGACCCAGGACGAAGACGTGCTCGATACCTGGTTCTCAAGCTGGCTCTGGCCGTTCAGCACACTCGGCTGGCCCTCCGAGACCGCGGATCTGCGCAAGTTCTACCCGACGACCACGCTGCTCACTGGTTTTGACATCATCTTCTTCTGGGTTGCCAGGATGATCATGGCGGGGCTCGAATTCACCGGACAGGTGCCGTTCCGCGATGTGTGCATGACAACCCTGGTTCGCGACAAGCAGGGCCGCAAGATGTCCAAGTCGCTGGGCAATGGCATCGACCCGCTTGATATAGTCGATGAGTATGGAGCCGATGCCCTCAAGTTCACGCTCGCGTTCCTGTATACATCGACGCAGGACATTCTTATCAATAAGGATGATTTCAAGCTTGGTTCCAAGTTCGCCAACAAGATATGGAACGCCAGCCGTTACATCCTGATGAACCTGGAAGGCCGGAATATTGTAGCCAATCCAGCCAGGAACGACGTGGACCGCTGGATTCTCCAGCGACTCAACGCCGCGGCCATACAGGTACGCGAAGCGCTGCTTTCGTATCGCTTCAACGATGCCGCTGGCGCTGTCTACGAGTACTTCTGGAACGATTTCTGCGATTGGTACCTCGAGGCGACGAAGCTGTCTACAAGGTCAGACTCCGATGCCGAGAAGGACCGCGCCGTTACCGTGCTCTTGTCAGTGCTCGAGGAATCGCTGGCGCTGCTGCATCCGTTCCTGCCTTTCGTCACCGAGGAAATATACGGCAAGCTGCCCAGCGCTAGCGGCACTCTGATGCTCAAGCCATACCCTGCCGATGACGCCGGCAGGCGCGATGCCGAGCTGGATGAGCGTTTCAGCGTTGTCAAAGACCTGGTTACCATCGTCAGGAGTCTGCGCAGCGAGTTCGGCATCGCTCCGGAGAAGAAGCTGCGCATAGCGGTGCGCTTCGACGGCGGATTCGGTGGTGGCGATTTTGTGCGGAGGAATGCCGAACTGATAGCGCTGCTCGCGGGCGCCCAGTCAGTGGAGTTCGTGGACGCCAGACCCGCGGGCGCCCTGTCACTGGCCGGTCGTGGATTCGAGGCCTATGTCTTCGCACGCGAGGCCGTTGATGTGGCCCAGCTGGCGGCCCGGTTTGCCAAAGACGCCGACAAGGAAAACCAGTATATTCAAAGGACCAGGGCCAAACTCGGCAACGAGGCATTTATCGCAAGCGCGCCGGCCGAGGTCGTTGAGAAAGAGCGCCAGAAACTCAGGGAGGCCGAAGTGCATGCGGCCAAGCTTGCCAAATACCTTGAGGATCTGGCGTAGGGGGCTACATGGACAGGCAAGGGCGCCCGCTCGAGGATGCCGATCATCCTTCTCAGTCGGAGATCATGGATCAAGAGGAGATGATACGCCTCAAGAACATGCACATGGCTCCCTATATCCAGCTGGCAACGGTGTTGATTGGCAAGCGGAGGCGATCGGGCGGCAACATGTTCCGGCATCAGATCGATACCTTTGGCATACTGATGGACTATGGGTATATCGATTCCGTCCTGCTCAAGGCCTCGGTCATCCATGATCTGGTAGAGGATGTTCCGGATTTTGACCGCGAACGCATCCTGGAGATAGACGAAGAAAGCCATGATGTGTACCAGCTTGTGCTGGAAGTCACTCGTCGCCCTGTCGAGACCAAGGAGGCGTTTCTGACCCGCATCCTGGAATATGGCAGCAATCGGGCCCTGGTGCTCAAGTCGGCGGATCGCATCAGCAACATGATATCGCTCGGCTACACGACCAATGTCGAGTTCATTCAGCGCTACACCAATGAAACCGAGCGATTCATCTTCCCGATAGCCAGGAAGGCGAATATGGCAATGCTCGAGGAACTGCAGGAACTGGTCGCCACGAGGCGTGACTTCCTCGTTCGTCGATTCGAGATTTGACTATCGCGCCGGCACGGCGCATATAAAGGAGCGTTCCATGACCAATGAATGGACCAAGGCGAGCATCGCCAAGACTATCGATCATACCCTGCTCAAGGCCATCGCGACCGAGCAGCAGGTGCACGAACTCTGTGTAGAGGCCAAGGCCAATGGCTTTGCAAGTGTCTGTATCAATCCTGCATGGGTGCCACTATGTGCCCACGAGCTTGCCAGTTCCAAGGTATTGGTCTGCACGGTCATCGGATTTCCGCTGGGCGCCAACACCACCGAGACAAAGGCCTTCGAGGCCGCGCTCGCCGTCAAGCAGGGTGCCGATGAAGTCGACATGGTGATCAATCTCGGTGCGGCGAAGGCGGGTGACTGGAAGGCCGTGGAGGAAGACATCCGCGCCGTCGTGAAGGCCGCCGGCAAGGCCACCGTCAAGGTGATAATCGAGACCTGCTACCTGACCGATCCGGAGAAGGTCAAGGCGTGCGAGGCAGCAGCCACGGCAGGAGCCCATTTTGTCAAGACGAGTACCGGATTCGGCACCGGCGGCGCTACCCCTGAAGACGTCAAGCTGATGAAGAAGGCAGTTGGTGACAAGCTCCGCGTCAAGGCATCCGGCGGAATCCGCAGCTACCATGACGCCATCAAGATGCTGGAAGCCGGAGCCGACAGGCTCGGCGCATCCAGCGGCGTTGCAATCGTCAGCGAGCTTCCGGAATAGCATCCATAGCCGCGATATGGGCGTGTGCGCGCTTGTTTCTTCATGGCGGTTGAATCGAGGGTGGCCGCTTTTCATTTACATATTGCCACAATTCCTGTATGGGTTTACTATCTGTTTCCACTCTCCCGCAAGCAATGCGGGAGAGTAAAGGAGAGATGCATGAAGTATCGAACACTATTCGCTGCGCTTTTGGTCGTTGCGCTTGCCTTCACTGGCTGCGCCAAGAAGGCCGAGGCCCCCGCTCCTGCGCCTGCCGCACCTGCCTTCAAGGTTGGTCTCGTTACCGACCTCGGTGGTATTGATGACAAGTCCTTCAACCAGGGAACCTGGGAAGGCATCGTTCGCTTCGGCGAGGAAAACAAGCTCGTCAAGGGCACCGATTACAAGTATCTGCAGTCAGCGGCCGAGGCCGACTATGTGCCGAACCTCAGCACCTTCGCCGACGAGAAGCTTGACCTGATCATCGCCCCCGGCTTCCTCTTTGCCAAGGCCATGGGCGAAGTCGCCGACAAGTATCCCAACCAGAAGCTGATGATCATCGACGACTCATCTGTCCAGAAGCCCAACGTCGTCTGCGCCGTTTTCGCCGAGCATGAGGGTTCCTACCTCGTTGGCGTCGCGGCTGGCCTCAAGGCCAAGGCTGACGGCAAGAAGGTTCTTGGCTTCATTGGTGGCATGCAGTTCCCGCTCATCGAGAAGTTCCAGGCTGGTTTTGAGCAGGGCGTTCACGCCGTGTACCCCGAAGCCAAGATTCTTGTCGATTATGCCGGCGACTTTGCCGCTCCGGACAAGGGACAGGCCATTGCCCAGAAGCAGTACAACGCTGGCGCCTACATCATCTTCCACGCTGCTGGTGGTACTGGCAACGGCATGATCAAGGAAGCCAAGGAGCGCTCGGAGAAGGGCGACATCCGCTGGGCCATTGGTGTTGACAAGGATCAGTACACCGACGGTATCTACGGTACCAAGTCAGCCGTGCTGACCTCCATGATGAAGCGTGTCGACGTTGCCGCGCATGATGTTGCCAAGATGACCATGGATGGCCAGTTCCCCGGTGGACAGACCCTGGTCTTCTCACTGAAGAACAGTGGCGTTGGCATCCCCGCCGACAACCCGAACCTGACCCCCGAAATTCTCGCCCAGATCAAGGACTATGCCGACAAGATCGCCTCTGGCGCCCTTGTGGTATCTGAAGTCCCCGCGAAGAAATAACCTGGTGCCCGCGCGTCTGGAACCAGACGCGCGTCGCAGCTGGATGCCCGGAATGGGTCTTTCGGCAGGCAATGTAGCCTGCAGGGAGTCCGTGATTCCGGGCTTTTTATTTCCGATTTTACGCTTCCAGAAATCCCCTTTTCATTGTATTCTTAACGGCTCCCGTCCGGTATCGATGCCGGCGTGGCAGAATCCTTACCAGGTTGTGGGAGGGCGCGCGATGGCCTATATCATCGAGATGCTCGATATTGTAAAGGACTTTCCAGGCATCCGTGCCAACGACAACGTCACGCTCCAGGTGGAGCAGGGCTCGATACACGCCCTGCTCGGCGAGAACGGCGCTGGCAAGTCGACGCTGATGAGCATCCTTTTCGGGTTGTATACACCAGACAGCGGCAGCATCAGGATCCGGGGCGAGGATGTTCGCATTGCCGATCCAAATGTGGCCAACGAACTAGGCATAGGCATGGTGCACCAGCACTTCAAATTGGTTCACAACTTCACGGTCACCGAGAACATCATACTCGGCCTGGAACCGCACAAGGGCCTCGTTCTTGATATACGCCATGCCGCGGCCAAGGTCGCCGAGCTCTCGAAGCTCTACGGACTCGATGTGGACCCATATGCCAAGATCGAGGACATCAGCGTTGGCATGCAGCAGCGTGTCGAGATCCTGAAGATGCTCTACCGTGACGCCGAAATGCTCATATTCGACGAGCCGACCGCGGTGCTGACGCCGCAAGAGATCCACGAGCTCATGGGTATAATGCGTCGTCTGGTGGAAGAGGGCAAAACCATCATCCTTATTACGCACAAGCTCAAGGAAATAAAAGAGGTCGCGGATACCTGTACCGTACTCAGGCGCGGCAAACTGATAGGTACCGTCCCTGTTGCGGGCACAAGCGAGGCTCGCATGGCCGAGATGATGGTCGGCCGCGAGGTCAGTTTCACGGTTGACAAAGGACCGTACTCGCCCGGCGATGTCGTGCTCGAGATCAAGGACCTGTGTGTCAGGAACAACAAGAACCTGATGGCGGTAAAGAGTCTTGACCTCCAGATCAGGCGCGGCGAGATACTCGGACTGTGCGGCATCGACGGCAATGGCCAGACCGAGTTCATTCAAGCCCTCACCGGCCTCGCGAAGATCGAGTCAGGTTCCGTGATCATCAACGGCCATGACATAACGCACCTGCCTGTGCGCCAGCGCCTCGACCGGGGCCTTGGCCACATCCCGGAGGACCGCCAGCGCTTTGGACTAATCCTTGACTTCAAGCTGGACGAAAACCTGGTCATCCACAGCTACGGCCAGCCTCCCTATTCGCATTACGGCGTGCTGGATTTTTCAGCGATCCGGAAGAATGCCGATCGCCTCATCAAGGAATTCGACGTGCGCGCAGGTAGAGGTCCCGCGACCTTTGCCCGGTCCATGTCAGGTGGCAACCAGCAGAAGGCCATCCTGGCCAGGGAAATCGACCGCTCTCCAGAAGCATTTATAATCGCCCAGCCCACCCGTGGCCTCGACGTCGGCGCTATTGAGTACATACACAAGCGCATTGTCGCCGAGCGCGACAAGGGCAAGGCGATACTCCTCATATCGCTCGAGCTTGACGAGATCCTGGACGTATCAGATCGTATCGCAGTCATATATGGCGGCGAAATCGTCGGCGTTGTCGACGCCGACAAGACCGACGAGAACGAGCTGGGTCTTATGATGTCCGGCTCGATCAGGAAGGCCGTGTAGCATGGCATCGACAATCGACAAAGTCGCCAGAAGGCGCAAAGTACTCGTTCCGTTCGTCGCAGTAGCCTTGGGATTCATTCTGGGATCCATTGTGGTGTTGCTTACCGGGAAAAACCCGCTACTCATGTTCAATGCCATAATCCGGGGGCTAACAGGCATCGACATAGCCAGGGGAGGCTTCAATCCTCGGCATATCGGGGAGCTGGTAATACAGGCCATGCCCATCATCCTCACTGGTCTGTCTGTGGGTTTTGCCTTCCGCACAGGACTCTTCAACATCGGGGCTGAGGGTCAGCTAATGCTTGGTTCGCTCGCGGCTACCGCCGTGGCCCTGACTGTCAAAGCGCCAGCGTTTATCCATATTCCGCTCATCATGGTCGCCGGAATGGGCGCGGGTGCCGCATGGGGAGCCATCCCCGGTTTCCTGAAGGCGCGGTTCAATGTCCATGAGGTGGTCGTAACCATCATGCTCAACTATACTGCCCTGCATATCAACAACTGGGCAATCCTGAACGTATTCAAGTCGGTCGATAGGGTCAAGACGGCGGAATTCCCGGCCTCCGCGCTTCTCAAGGACCAGTGGCTCGCGGATCTGACCAATGGGTCTCGTCTCAACTGGGGCTTCATCCCGGTGATACTCGCAGTCATCGCCTTCTGGTTCATCCTGGAGAAGACGACCTTCGGCTTCAGCCTCAGGGCGGTCGGGTTCAACAAGGATGGCGCAAAATATGCCGGCATGAAAGTCAACCGGAACATAGTGATGTCGATGGTCATCGCCGGCGCCTTTGCCGGCCTCGCCGGCGCCATCATCACGACGGGCACGTTCAGCTTTGGGCGTACCTTGTCGGCGGCCGAGGGCTATGGCTTCGACGGCATAGCGGTCGCGCTCGTGGGCATGACCCAGGCGCCCGGTATCCTTCTGGCGGGGCTCCTCTTCGGTGTCCTCAAATCGGCCGGTCCACTGATGCAATCGGCGGGCATACCACGCGAGATAGGCGGCATCATCCAGGCATCGATCGTCATGTTCGTCGCGATGAAGCTCGGAATCGAGCGAATCCTCGATTTCGCCAAGGGCAAGCTTGCCCGCAAGACTGCCGAAACGACAATGGACGACACCGAGGAGGCGCGGGTATGAGCATCAGTCTGATCCTTGAAATGTTCCCCATCGCGCTCATGTTCGCGGCGCCCCTCGTCATAGCTGCCCTGGGAGGCCTCTTCAGCGAGCGCTCCGGCATAGTCAACATTGCCCTTGAAGGCATCATGATGGTCGGCGCATTCGCAGGAGCCTCGGTTACCGTCGTCCTGGAACCCTTGACGCCGCTGGCGCCATGGCTCGGGTTGCTCGCCGGCATCTCCGCAGGCATGCTGTTCTCGCTCCTGCACGCCTTCGCCAGCATCAACCTCAAGGCCGACCAGGTGATATCGGGCACCGCCCTCAACATCCTCGCCGGCGGCATGACGGTCTACCTGTGCCAGATATTGTTCAACCAGCAGCGCACCCGTGCCTTCAGTTCAGGCCTCCGCAAGATCACCGTGCCGTTGCTCGAGAAGATACCGATCATAGGCAGGATACTCTTCAGGGAAATCTATCCGACCTTCTACGTCGCGATGGCGCTGGTGGTGTTGACGTGGTTCGTCGTGTTCAAGACGCCTTTCGGCCTCAGGCTCCGTTCCTGCGGCGAGCATCCCCAGGCGGCCGCTTCGATGGGCATCAACGTGTACGCCATACGGTATGCGGGTGTCATCATATCCGGCGCGCTGGCCGGACTCGCCGGGGCGACCATGGTGCTCACCCAGGATATTCAGTACACGGTAAGCTCGGTACATGGCGCGGGATTCATCGCCCTGGCATCGCTTGTCTTTGGCAAGTGGAATCCCTGGGGCGTGCTCGGCGCTGGCCTTTTCTTCGGCTTCGCCCAGATCCTGTCCTATTACGCCAAGGACATCAAGTTCCTCGCCTCGCTGCCGCAGGAAGTGTTCTACATGCTCCCGTATGTGCTTACGATTGTGGCGCTCGTCGTCTTCGCGGGCAAGTCAGTCGGCCCCAAGGCTGCCGGCGAGATATACGACCAGGGCAAACGCTAGGCGATTCCCGCACATGAGGAGATGCGCACCCCGGCGCATTTCCTCATGCCCGCATCACAGGGGCTTTTTCAGAGTCCTCTGGAAGAGCGGCGCGCCTGCCTGGTCCTGGAATTCACACGCCAGGCCTTCCGGTCTGAGTTCAAGCACCAATCTTCCGAAACGACCCTGGCTGAACCATACCGACTTTGGCGAGACATAGGTCGGCACCGGGTCGGGCTTGCCGCCCATCGCGCCGACTACGGCCCACGCGGTACCGCCGGCCTCAAGCCACTCCATGTAGTGATTGTGGCCGGATACGACGAGATCCGCCCTGCCCGACAGGATCGGCGCTATTTCCCGCAGCATTGCTTCGTGGTCATACCAGGGCTTGCCCGTGTCTTCGTCGATATAGCCTGAAGAGTAGAAGAAGCAGTGCGTGAGCACCACGATAAAGTCCGTAGCGGGTATTGATTCCATTTGATGTCGCAGCCAGGCACGCCTGGCGGGGCCGAAGCCCTCGGGGCCCCACAGCATATCCAGCGCTATGAAATGCACCCGCCCGGCGTCCATGCGCCATGATGATGCCGACAGGCCGCCCTTCGGCGTACCACCCGAACCTGTCGCGAACGCCGCTGTCCATCGTGCGGTTCCACCGATCAACGCATCATGGTTGCCAAGCAGCGCGATGAACGGCAGGGTAGGGGCATCACGGTGGATCGACTCCAGAGCGAGCTTCCAGTTGGCCGCGTTCATGCCCATCTCGACGGTATCGCCAAGATCGAAGAAGGCATCGAGCCGGCCGGCCTCGTATTCCGCCTGTGACAGCCTGAGTATGTCGCTGGTCGCGGCCGCGTTAGACACAGCACGCCCAAAATGCGGATCCGATGACAATGCCACGCGGAGAGTCTGTTGGCCGTCGGGGCCATTCCTGATTGGCAAGCCGGCAGCCGGGTCGATGATTGCCTGGCGTGCGGAGCTTGCCCGTGGGCCATACGCGTTGGAGAAGATGTACAGCCCGACGCCCAGTACCACGAAGATGCCAAGCAGGGCGGTTATCATGGTCAACACGGCCAGCACATGCGAGAATCGCCCGGCGGCCGTCCGTAATGACCTGGCGGCAAGCGCAATGATAAGCGGTGACACGCCCAGGGCGCAAAGCGTCAGTATCGGCATGCTGTAGCCCCAGCGGTACATTCCCAGCGTGCCTGCCTGGGCAAAGGCCCAGATCATAAACGCGGCCATTAGAGCGAACGTGACAACCGCAAGCCTGGTCGCGGCCTTGTATAGGGCATCAGCCATGGTGATCCTCCGCTCCGCAACGGTACGACGGCATCGCCGATAGGTCAAGCTCAATATCAGGATTGGTAGCGCGGCATGTATTCTTGAGTTGTTGCCTGAAGCATCATTGCCCTGGATTCCGCTCCATAATGGAGCGGCCGCCCCGGGTGGAGCGGCCGCAGACTCGTTCAGAGGGCCGTGGCCCTCCATACAAAGTCAATCATCGATCACCTCCTTTCCCGATCCCTTAAGCGACCGGAGTGTGGTAATGCCGGCACGGATACCATATACCGCCTGCATATCCTGCGAAAGTGAGACCATGACTACATTCGTTCTTTCCGGAATTCGTGTACTGATTGATTATATCGATTCAGTCTGTTTACACAGTCCCACGCTTGTGGCATACTCTGGCCCATCTTCGCACAACCAGGAGGTGCAGCATGATGTTCTACAGCGATCCCTCGGCTCTCCGGACCGACAGCGCCGCCACGGCCTAGCGAAGCGAACAAGCCTACCAGAGCGCGTTCCTCCTCGCTGCCAGTGGCGGATGTGGCCTACATCCATCGAGGAACGATAATGTCATATTTGAATGCGGATGGCGTCTTGCCACCGGAACTACTCAGTGAAATACAGAAGTACGTACAGGGTGCCCTTGTCTACGTACCCAGACAAGGACCGGAGCGCCTCGGTTGGGGGCGCAAGAACGGAGCCCGTGAGGAGCTTGACAGGCGTAACGCGGCCATCAGGGAAGCCAAGGCTCTTGGCCAGACTATTGATCAACTAGCCGACCGATACTGCCTCTCGGCAGATGGCATACGCAAGATACTCTATTGCACCAGGCGCTCGTCATGCGCATAGCCATGGGAAGCCGCCGCATGCTATACTCATACTTGTATGATTGATGCGGCGGCTTTTCAGGCTTACTCTCTGTTTGGCGGGCTGACCGCCACGCAGATCGACATCATTCGCCCGCTGATGGGTTCGGCCTCCTTCGCGCCAGGCCAGGACATCATTGCCGAAGGGCAATCCAATGATTCCATATACTTCATCGTTGAAGGCCGGGTTCAGGTATCGAGGTGCAGCGTCCCCATCGTTGAACTCCCTGAGGGGCAAACCTTTGGTGAGATGGAATTGCTGGATGTGATGCCATCGGTCGCGACAGTCAGCGCCATAACCCATGTCAGCGTGGTGACCATATCAAACCGGTCGATTCGCGCAGTCTATGCCCGTGACTCCAACGTATTTGCGCTTGTGATGATGAATCTGGCCCGCGACCTGTCACGGCGCCTGCGCCGCATGGATGAGCTGGCATGTGATACTCCGGAGCAAGAGCGCTACCTGAGACCCCGTACGGCTGAGCGGGTATCGCCCGATCTGGCCGGTGCCGATACGGTTCGCGGCGACCAGGATTGACCGGATCCTCCATGATCGATATCAAGACATTCCTCAAACCCGGACCTGGCGCCCCATTCCGCTCATCCTTGAGTCTCGACCCCCTCTACAGGGCACATGATGAACTGGCCTTTGGAAATCCGGCCTGGTCACAGGCCCGGACAGGCGCGAAATTCCTCCTGGTCAGGCTGTCTCCATTCCGCGACGTACAGCGTTCGACACCACATGAATTCCTGTACCGCGAGATACGCAAGGCCATACCCAATGCCTATATCGATTTCAGCTTCTTTCCTACGGCCCGCGACAGGACAATGTTCAGTCAGGCCGGCATACCGTTCATGCATGGCGTCGCCTCGGCGAGGGGTGCACTGGAATTCGACCACATATTTGTCTCCAACGCCTATACGCTCGAATTGATCAACCTGGCGCCTGCTCTCGAAGCGTCCGGAATAGAGGCCACGCGGCTGGCGCGGGAGCGGGAAGAACAGGCTGGACACGAACCATACCCGCTCCTGGTGCTGGGAGGATCGAATGCCATGGCTAGCCCCGCGCTGTACGACGAAGCCAACGGCGACTCGTTGGTGGACGCTCTGTTCTTTGGCGAGGGCGAAGGATCCGTCGGCAGGCTCGCGGTCGAATTGGCGGCCACCCCATCGCGGGCCGCGCTTGCCCGGATAGCCGGCATGTTGACAGGATTCTGGCCGACGGCGCTGCGCATGCCTGTCGTCCAGGCAACGGCCGACCACAGTGCATTCCCGCCAGGCATTCCCCCGGTGCTTGCCGGCGAGGAAGCTGGAACGCTCAGACTGGAGATAACCCGCGGCTGCCCCAGTTTCTGCAATTTCTGCTTCGAAGGGTGGGAGCGCAAACCATACAGGGAACAAGCGCTCGCCTCCATCATAGAGCAGGCGCGGCTGATCAAGACTGGCACAGGCGCCGATTCAATCGAGCTGGCAAGCTACAATTTCAATGCCCATGCCGATATAGTCTCTGTCATACTGCAATTGCAGGGCCTCTTTCAGTCTGTGACATTCCAGAGCCAGCGCGTCGATATCCTGGCGCGCTCCCCAGGACTGATACGGTTCGAGGTTGCCGCCGGCAAACGATCCTTTACGGTTGGCGTAGAAGGCATTTCCGAACGCATGCGGGCCTACTACAACAAGGAATTGTGCGAGGCGGACCTGCGGCTGGTGCTCGAACGCATCGTTCGAGAAGGCGCGCGCGAGATCAAGTTGTTCTATATCCTCGCGGGTTTCGAAGCCGCTTCCGATCTAGCCGAATTCCGCGCCTTCATGGCCTGGTTGGCAGGCGTCATGAACGAGCTCCCCACCGGAACGCGGCCCCGAGTCGTCTGCTCCGCCGGGCCATTGATCCGAATGCCATTCACACCCCTGGCTTACGAAGCCTTGCGTATGGACCGGAAGTTTTTCGATGCCTTGACCTCGACCGTTCGCGATGCCGTGGAATCGCGTGGATTCGAGTATCGCGCACCCGAGCCATTTGACGAATACTGCCTATCCCAGGTTCTGGCACTGGCGCCTCAAGAGTCGTTGAGCCTGCTTGTCGCCATGTCCAGACATGGATACCTCTACGACAAGACTCTGACCGACGGCGCGTGGGCGTTTGCCCGCGGCTTTCTGCAGGAGCGCGGAGCCCTGAACGACACGTACCTGGCCAGCAAGCCGCCCGATCATCGTTTCCCGTATCCGTTTCTGCTGCCTTCCGTGACCCCGGGAACCACGTATCGGCGATATCAGGATGCCGTGCAGGGTATCGAGCGGCAATCGTGCCTGGGCGGCTCCTGCCTGGCTTGCGGCGCATGCACCGAGGAAGAGCGATCCTTTCTCGCAAACCATCGATTCAACCTCGTTTCGGAACGGGACATGCGTGGCATCGAGGCGGTGGTCGAAGCAAAGCGGCATCCGTCAGTGATATTCGTGCAAGCCGAGCTGCCGGCAAACGCCGCAACCGCAGCTCCGGCATACGCGGCAACGCTGTTCCGCCGCGAGCTGTATGCGCGCCTTCCATCCGTAGTCGACATCGTCTGGACCAGCGATGACGTGTTCATTCAGTCAAAGGATGGATGCGAGCGGCTCCCGGAAGCATATGGAGCAACCTGGCATCGCATCGTCTCCGCCCGCCCACTCGATACGACGGCTCTCGAAGCCGCGGGTTATACCGTGTCCGAGGCCCCTCTACGCGTAGAGCGTCTGGAGCTTTCGATCACGTTCTCGAGCGCGGATCTCCAGCAGCTCTGCGCCCTGATTTCCCAGTTCATGACAAGCATGGCGATACCGCATACCCTCAAGAAATCAGGCGCAACGGCTGGCTTTGCGATCTCCGAGAAGGGCAGGAAGAAGCGCAACGTGCTGGAAGCCATAATGGAGACATTGCCCGACCACGGGATGGCAGTGCACCTGGTCTGTGGATCCAAGTACGATCTTGGTCTTCTGAAGACCATGGCCACCAAGCGAAAACTGATGTGCGATATACGTGTTGACAGACTATACACACAGCCCAAAACCATATAGACTGTTTCCAGTGTCCAATCCCGCCACATTGCCGACCAAGCCGCACAGTTCTCCATCAACACAATTTCTTTCCGTCTACGCGGGTTTGTGTCCCGATCAAGGAACGAGCTGATGAATGTATTCGACAGGATCGATACCTTGCCGTCAGACTATCGCATGACCGTTGCGTCATTATTGGGCGATGATGTCGTGCGCAGCATGGCGTCGATGCGTCACCATGACCGCACCACGCTTGAACACTCGCTGGCCGTCTCGACGCTGGCCTACCGGGCTGCGCGACGCCTCCGCCTCAACGCCCGGGCTACTGCCCGAGGAGCCTTGTTGCATGACTTCTTCCTGTACGATCGCCGACAGGGACATAATCCGCACCACCCAACACGACACGCCAGGGTGGCGCTGCAGAATGCGCAGGCCCGCTTTGCGCTCGAAGCGGTGGAGGCAGATATCATCCTGACCCATATGTGGCCCATCGGGGGCCCGTTCTACTCATACAAAGAATCTGTCCTGGTCAGCATCGTCGATAAAATTGTCTCGAGCCGTGAAGTCTTCTTTCTATTCATGCAGACTGTATCCCGCATCTTCCGCCTTTTTGCATCGCGCCTTGTCTGGTCCATGCCCTGATCGGGAATACGCAAGTCAGTCCAAGTCGGGGTATGCAGTTTCCAAAACTCGTGTATACTTGCTGATGCAAACAATACCCGCCATGACTGGAGTGAACGATGGACACAGTCCCTCGCGTGCATTTTGCACATCTCCCGACCCCTATTGAGCCCCTGCCGCGGCTTTCCGCGCTACTCGGTGGCCCCCGGCTGTACATCAAGCGAGATGACCAGACCGGCTTGGCACTGGGTGGCAACAAGACCCGCAAGCTGGAGTTCCTGGTAGCTGAGGCCCAGACGCTCGGCGCCCGCACGCTTGTTTCCGCTGGCGCCCTGCAGTCAAATCATTGCCGGCAGACGGCAGCCGCGGCAGCCAGGTTCGGGCTTGGCTGCATCCTCGTGCTGACAGGCGAAAATGAGGACGCACCGACAGGCAACCATCTTCTGGATCTGTTGTTCGGTGCCGAAATCATAATTGTCAAAGACAGAGCCAACCGCGATCGCGTACTCGATGAGACCTTCAGAAAAGCCAGCGAGGATGGATTGTCCCCGTATTTGGTGCCCTATGGCGGCTCCAGCCCCACAGGAGCCCTGGGCTATGCCTTCGCGATTCAGGAGTTCCTGGCGCAGGGCCTGCACGCAGACTGGATGGTCTTTGGCTCTTCGAGTGGCGGCACCCACGCCGGTATGGTGCTCGGCCAACGCGTCTTTGGATATACAGGCCGAATTCTGGGAATCAGCATCGATGAACCGGCATCTGCCTTGCGTACCACGGTATCAGCGCTGGCGAGCGCCGCGAGTGACAGACTTGGCCCGCACATAGCCTTCGCTCCAGACGAAGTACTTGCCAACGATTCATACTGTGCCGCTGGATATGGAGTCCTGACCGACACCGAGCGTGAAGCCATAAGCCTATTTGCCCGCTACGAAGGAGTGCTCCTGGACCCCGTGTATACCGGTCGCGCTGCTGGCGGCATGATCGATCTTGTCAGATTGGGCTTCTTCAGGGCCGACGAAAACGTCGTTTTCTGGAATACCGGAGGGCAGCCCGCGTTGTTCGCCTCGATGTATCAGACTCACATGCTTGCCGATCAGTGATTGTGTTACCAGTTCAGGAATTAGACAAAAAAAGCGGGAACCGATACTCCATCGGTTCCCGCCAACTATTCAATACAAGCCTGAACCCGAATTGCCATCAGGCTCCCGTGTCGACAATCGTTCCCTGCCAGGCCGGAAGCGGCGCCTTCGCCTGTGCCTTGATCTCGGCCGTCTCGTTGTCAGGAGTACGCTCCACACGCTCGTTATCACCGGAGGGAGCCATCTCGTAGGCGCTCATAACGGACGGAAAGAATCCGATAGGATCTAACATCGCGCTAACCTCCTTGCATACCGTATATATACTATATTTTACTCAGAGAATCCTGCATAATCAAGGCTTGCTGATGAATTCATGTGGCAAGCAGCAGCGTTGCCGTGTATTCAGGGGCTTGTTTCCAGAAGTTTCATTGATTTCTTGTTTTTCTGGACAACCCGCGGTTCATCATATATTCTTGGCTATCATAGGTTCAGGGAAGCCTGTTGCGGCGGCATCCTGGATGAAAATACTCGGTGCATGAGGTCTTCATTGTGATGGGGCCTTTCTATGTGCCAACCTGCTCATGCTCGGATTCGCACTTGGTTGCTTCATAGTCACCAGGGCTGATCAAGGGCATAGTTGTCTGTACATGCCATCTTCCTTGTCATAATACCCTAGCTATACGTTGATGATGGGCAATATTGGGCGTTTTAAAAGGAGGCCCTGATGATATCCGTCAAGATTCGTGGAGCCGGTATGAGTCTACTCGCACTCGAGTGCCCTCGGGAACAGCGATTGATCGATGCCATGCATGATGTCCTTGGCAGTTTCTTCGACCGGGATACGCTGGAGTGGATCATCCGTGATGATCAGGAAACGATCAGGGCTCTACTTCAAGCATTGTGGTCCACGGGCTTGTTCAGCGACAACGAATGCATGATGACCAGACCAGCATTGCGGACCGTCGTAGCGAGCGCCGCGACCCATGAACCCCTGTTCGCGGAGTCGCCCGAAGCCTTGCCTCGCCTGCTGGGGCGATACACGGAAAGAATCCAGGCAAACCACTATAGCCCCCGGACAGAGCGTGCATACACGCATTGGGTCGAACTCTTCGCCAAGCAGGGAACGGTCCCGAAAACCGGCGATCAAGCCGAATCCCGTATCAATGCGTTCCTGACCCGTCTGGCTTCGGATCAACATGTGAGTTCATCTACACAGAATCAAGCACTGGCAGCGTTGCTCTTTCTGTACCGACAAGTCCTCGGTACCGAGGTCAGAGAACTCAAGGATGTAGTCCGAGCAAAGCGACCATTGCATGTGCCGGTAGTCCTCACCAGGGATGAGATCAAGTCTGTGCTCGCATTGATGACCGGAGACATGAGACTCATGGCCACGCTTCTCTATGGAACCGGACTGAGGCTGAATGAGTGCATAACCTTGCGAATCCAGGACATTGACTTTGGCAGCAGCTCAATAACGGTGCATGACGGCAAAGGCGGCAAGGATAGGGTAACCATGCTTCCCTTTGCACTAAAGCATGGGCTTGAAGAGCATCTACAACGAGTCCGCGCAATTCATCAGCGAGACCTTGCGGAAGGATGGGGCGAGGCGTATTTACCAGCCTCGTTGGCAAAGAAGTATCCTAGTGCCGCCAAGGAATGGAGCTGGCAATGGGTCTTCCCGCAAAGACACCGATGGCACGACCCCGCCACCAAAAGAGAAGGGCGCTTCCACGTCGATGCCTCGATGCTCCAACGTGCCGTACATGAAGCCATATTGATGGCTGGCATAACCAAGCACGCCAGCTGCCACACATTCCGCCATTCCTTTGCCACTCATTTACTGGAAAACGGCTATGATATCCGTACCGTCCAGGAGATATTGGGGCATACTGACGTACGCACTACGATGATTTACACCCATGTATTGAACAAAGGCCCTGGCGGTGTCCGAAGCCCCCTCGACGCCTTCTAGAGCGAGCATGATTTATCCGTATAACATGCATCATTTCCATGAACGTATGTGGCTCTAATTTGTTGACTCACTATGAGGTGCCTTGCATTCTCTCATGAGCAATATATGTTCTACTACGACAGAACAATGATATGATGATGGAAGGGTCCAATAATTGTTATGCGTGCGCGCTGTCGCGCGAGTGAATTGAATAATTAATGAAATGACAATTAGATTTAAGTACTTTTATTTACTACTAATTACTATCTTAGCTTCATGCAAAGTGCAATCAGAAGTAAGGAATATGGATCCAAATATGCTGATAGTGAATTTTCCATTAAGAGGTGTCTGCATTTCACCAAATTCACCTGGATCAAAAATACCAAGCCATGGGATATCAAAATTTGGTGAGGAATACGCAATAGACTTTGTAATGATCAATGAAAATAGTAAAATCAAAAAACCATACCGTAAAAGTATATTTCAATATATATTTAAGGGATTAGATTTGAATGACTTCTATGGATATGGACAAGATATTTATTCACCTGTAAGCGGCGAAGTAATAGGTGTAGAAAGTAATATTGAAGAAAGAAATCCTGTTAATATATTCAAAGATTATATGAATACGGTTAGGGTTACAAAAGAGTATTTGGAAAATAGTACGATACCTAAAGAAATAACTGGAAATTATGTAATGATAAAGGTAAATGAAAATATATATGCACTATTGGTTCATTTGAAAAAAGGTTCTATTAAAGTCAAAGTTGGTCAAAAGATTAGTACAAATGAAGTGATTGGACAATTAGGGCATTCAGGGAATTCAACAATGCCTCATTTGCATATGCAATTTATGAATAGTCCAGATTTTAAAGTAGCAAAAGGAATACCGTTTGTTTTTGAAAGCTATGAAGTTAAACAATATAATAATTGGGTTAAAATGAAGAATTTAGTACCTAAAGTAAAAGATATCATCAGATTTGAAGGTAAGTAGCAGAAAATTCGCATAACAATCGCTTCAACCGGATAGCGCTATTGTCACGCCCTTTGCTTGTCGCATCGCTTTGCGCTGCTCGGCAAAGGCCGCGCCAATGACGCGCTACCGGTTAAGCGTATGTTCTGTGGACGCTTCGCGCATCAAATTCGAAGAGAGGCATTCAATAATGGGTATTTTTGAAGCTCGTGAGCATTTAAAGAAATTCAATAGAGATTTGAATATTATTGAATTTTCAGAGTCTAGTGCTACAGTTGAATTAGCAGCAAAAGCATTAAATACTGAAGAATATAGGATTGCAAAAACTTTGTCATTTTTAGTAGAAGATGATGCAATTTTAATAGTTACTGCTGGAAATATGAAAATTGATAATAAGAAATATAGAGATGAATTTAAGTGTAAAGCAAAAATGCTTAATCCAATTGAAGTTCAAGAAAAAGTAGGTCATGCAATTGGTGGAGTTTGTCCATTTGGAATTGTTAAAAACGTAAAAATATATTTAGATGAATCTCTTAAACAGTATGATTATATTTATCCAGCATGCGGAAGTTCTAATTCTGCGATTAAGTTGACATGTAATGAATTAGAAATGATTATCAATAATTCAAAGTGGATTAATGTTTGTAAGGAAAAAGAGTAGAAATTTATCTATTTAGTGTTTTTTTGTTTTAAATGTGAGCAAAATGAAGAGCACAGAACAATCGCTTCAACCTGACTCGCCTATTGTCACGGTTATGTGCTGCGTCGCTTCGCTCCTGGCACAAACCGCGCCAATTACGGCTCGCAGGTTAAGCGTATGTTCTATGGACCCTGCGGGCGCAGATAAAAATTGAAGACAAGTTGACAATAAATGCATATGTATGTATATTGTATGCAACAAGGAGATCAATATATGCCGTTGCTACAAGTCAGAGAATGTCCAGAAGATATCTATAAAAAAATATCTCTAGTTGCAAAAAGACAAAATAGGAGCATTGCTCAACAAGTAATTGTATTACTGGAAAAAGGATTAGGGCAAGAGCAATCAAATATTGAACGAAGAAAACAGCTTTTAACAAAAATTGAAACTAGGATTATTCCAGTAATAGTAAAAGAGTTGGATGAAGTTGCTTTGGTTCGAGAGGATCGAGATAGATGATTGTGATTCTTGATGTTAGTGCTGTGATTCAAATAATACTTCAGAAAGAAAAAAAAGAATTATTCAATACAAAATTCAAGGAAGCATCGTGGGTATTAGCACCAGTTTTATATATATCAGAGCTATCAAATGTGCTATGGAAATATTATAAAGCAAATATTGTCTCACATGAAGATTGCATACAATATGTAGAAGATGGAATTACTATGATTGACGATTATATTGATGGAAAAGAATTGTGGAAAGAAGCACTTGGCGAAGGAATTAAAAATAATCATTCTATATATGATATGTACTATGCAGTATTAGCCAGAAGAAATGATGCTACATTAATAACAAATGATGGGCAATTAGCAAAAATATGTAATGATCTGAAAATTGATATTTGCTACTAATATAAGACATAGAACAATCGCTTCAAGCCTATAAAGCTATGTCACGGTTCTGTGCTGTCGCTTCGCTCGGCACAAACCGCGCCAATACGCTTTAAGGCTTAAGCGTATGTTCTACGGACCCTTCGGGCACAATCCTATGTTATAGGAAAACAATACATTTTGATTGGAGTAGCTATGGATTATCAGGTCGACAAAAAGGAAAATGTCTATTTTGGAATTAGAGTTGTAGCCTCAATCGTCGTATTTGCATTTATTTTATCAAAAATACATTTACTCTATCCTACTAGTGTTTCTACGAGCTTAATTACATTATACACCATGATTGTATACGCAATAGTTATAGTTTTGTTTATATTTTTTCAAAAAGTATATTTAATAGCTTTTATGAAAGGAAATGGAATTAATATTTCTGAAAAACAGTTTAGCGGAGTTTATTCCATTTATATAGAAATGTGTAATGTTTTAAAATTGAAGCGTATTCCAAAATTATTTGTTTTACAGCAAGGCGGATTGCTAAACGCTTTTGCGATAAGATTTTCCGGTAATAATTATATTGCTATATATTCAGATGTATTTGAAATGATGAATAGTGATATTGATACATTGAAATATATAATTGGACATGAACTTGGTCATGTAAAAAGAATGCATATGTCTAAACGATTTTGGACATTATTATCTTCAATTGTTCCTTTCCTATCTTCAGCATATTCTAGAAGTTGTGAATATACATGTGATAACATTGGTTCATCAGTTTCAAATAGTGATTGTAGACGTGCATTGGTTTTACTTGCCGCTGGAAAGAATTTGTACAAGCAAGTTGACATTGAAAACCTAATTTTAGATTCAAAGATAAATAATACGCTGTCAGTTAAGGTAATGGGATGTTTTATGAGTCATCCTTATCTTCCTAAAAGAATTGAAAACTTAGAGCGAATAATAAATAAAAATGCGTAGAACAATCGCTTCAACCGGATAGCGCTATTGTCACGGTTCTGTGCTGCGGCTTCGCCTGGCACAAACCGCGCCAATGTACGCGCTACCGGTTAAGCGTATGTTATGTGGGCAGAGGGTAAGGCAGTGATTATTAATTATATCTACATGTCAACTGAACAAGAAGCAGAGGAGCATTCGAAGATACCAGGTAACTGGCTCGTAGCTAACATAGAGCAATTTATTGGATGGCCAACAAAGAAGCAAATAATTATTTTCCGAGGCGTAAAGCTCTTGGTTCTACCAGAATTGCCAGACACCTATCCGGGTCTTGCTTTGAGAAAAAGTGAAACATCAGAAGACCCGGTAAGGTTAATTAATGATTTTCTATCTTCTTTAGTATGGAAAGAGCATCGTCCAATATCTGTAAAATACTGGTCTGGTGGTGGTTTACCATATGTTATGGGTAAAGACCGGTTGGCTTCGTTTATCTCGCCGAAATTTCGAATAGAATATTTGCAGGATCCAAGTGACAAAAAAACTAGACTCGCATTGGCCTTTTATAGAGAAGCATTAACATTAAACCACAAAGCATATTCATTTCTAAGCTACTATAAAATTATAAATCTAAGGTTTCCTGAGTCTTCAAAACAAATGGAATGGGTTAATAGTGAAATTTTAAAATTAGCCGATCCAGAGTTACAGAAAATATTAAGCCAAATTCCTCAAAAAGATAAAGGCAATTATTTATACGTCTCATGTCGTTGTGCAATAGCTCACGCAGGAATCGATCCTGTCGTTGATCCTGATAATCAAGACGATATAAAACGACTTAGTAATGAGTTGCCATTAATAAAATATCTTTCCGAACAAATAATCGAAAATGAGTATGGCGTAAAGTCAAGCAGAACTATATACACTGAGCATAAGTATGAAACATTTGGAATACGTGAAATTATAGGAGAAGACAATATCAAAAAATTGATAAATAACGATCCTGCATTATCAAGTATACAAACGCCAGAAAGAATTAGTATTCGTCTATGGGGCAGAAGTCATATTGATTGTTATGAAAAAATGAAAATAGTTCGTATCTCTAATAATGCGGGAATTATCGCTTTTGATTGCTCGACTGAAGATGAGTTGTTAGTAGTAAGAATCTGTTTCGATTTAAATATTGACAAAATACTTTTTGATATTGAAAATGGAATATTTATAGGAAATGATGGAAGCGCAATTTCTGCAAAATACGTAGCAGAATATTTTGTATTTAAAAAAGAATATTATCTAAATGGAATACTAGAAGTTTGGGATGAAGTTGAAAACAAGTGCCTTGCTTGGGCAGATTCGTTTATTCCAACAAATATAGATGTTGCAGGAACGATTAAAAACTTCGATCACCTTATAGAAGAATATAACTTGCTTTACAGAAAAAGAACTGAAGAAGCAGCCACATAACAATCGCTTCAACCTGAGTCAGCGGTTTGTCACGCATTTTGCTGTCGCTTCGCGAGTACGCGCAGCTCGGCAAAATACGCGCCAATTCCGCTTCCCAGGTTAAGCGTATGTTCGACGGACGCCTTCGGCGCTAGACTGGTTCCATTAGCTAATCAAAGAAATTATACATAATTTAAAAAACGCTAATCAATTTCTACAGGAGCTTTGAATGGAGGAATTATTATCTGGAGATTCTTATAGAATCCGCTCTTGTCGTTGGAATGATTTCACCAAGCTGGGGAGAAAAGTATTCACCGAATTGCTGAAGACCAATGAAGAGGGTGCTAGTGCATTCTTTGGTATCTATTTCAATAAGTATGATGTCATTCATAAGCTTGGACATATTCTCCGAACTGAATGCGGGCTTAATAACAGAGAAATGCAAAAGGGAGCAGAAGAAGAATATTTCGCAAATTTATTTGCAATTAAATACTTCCAATACAAGAATGAAGAGATATTTCTAGAGGATATTGAGAAATGGATAGACTATCTATTGTCTAAGTATAATGTTGGCCTCAAAAATGATGTAATGCGATTGAATAAACTGTTTGAGAGATATGCGCTTGATCTTCGAACCTATGCGGCTTTGCATTTTGTCAGTATAAAGGACAGTCTGGAAAATGGTCGGACATTTGAGGAAATGGTATACCTATTAAGCGGTGGAAAGATCAAATCTATAAATAGAAGTATAATAATGCAGAAGGGTATCAATGGAATGAGTTTGGTCAATGAATGCTTGGCTGTACTATTTGGAATGACCACCGATGTACCAGAAGTAGAAATAGAATATTTGACCGAACTGACAATAGGGAAATATGAAAAGATTGATAAGAAGCGTCGAACAATCGCTTCAACCTGAGTCAGCGGTTTGTCACGCATTTTGCTGTCACTACGCGAGTACGCTTCGTTCGGCAAAATGCGCGCCAATTCCGCTTCCCAGGTTAAGCGTATGTTCTACGGTCGCGCTTCGCGCGCGCGGCTACACCAAAGCAGACGCGCGCGCCATCCGTGGCGCAGGCCATAATACGAATGGAATACTGGTTTTCAGTAATGACGATATCCTGCATCAGAAAGAAGTAATTGGAGATCATACAATATAGGCGGAATCTAAAGAAACGGATTTGACTTACTGAACTTTGATTAAACGTATTAAGAAT
>DATKVB010000023.1:0-13121 GCA_035530295.1 bacterium
GGCCGTTCCTGTCCAAGGTGCGGCTAAATACTGAAAGCAGAAAGATATGGCTCAAGACATCCACAACACCGCTGAAGGTGGGACCCACCTTTGTCCCTGCGTATGCACGGCTGGAATGATCACAAGGTTCGAGGAACTATAAAAAAAGAACCGGAGCCGCTCTTGCGCGGTCCCGGTTCCATTACAAGGAGGAATCATACACATAACGCCCGAAACCGCTTGAGGTTACGAGCCTTTCACCTTCAATACGGCGCCGCTCCGGTTGCCGAAAGCCACAGGTTCAGCATCCTGAGCGCACGGTCTGCCGTCCTGAACGTGGGAACGCCGCGGCGCGCCAGTTCAACGGAGAGCGGGTCGTACAGAACGCCGGAATCGACGACGGCGACCCAGGGTTTGGTCGATCGTGCGAACAGGGCACCATAGCGTGCGGGCAAGGCATCATCGCGGGTAACGTCTTCCGCGTGGCCGGCGCCTGCGGCCAAGGTGTTCATCCTGGCGGTCAGCGGCACGATACCGACGATGCCAACATCGACGCCTGGATCAGCGATGATCGCATCAAAGGAATCGTAATAGGCTGCGTCGTCACCCATCGGGGTAATATCCAGCGGATTGTGCGCGTCGACTATCTCGCCGATTTTCGCTGCATCGATTACCCGCTCCAGCCGGGCCTTCGTTTCGCCACCAAACTCGGCGATCGAGAGTCGGCCCAGGTTGTCTGCAAAGGCGACGCACTCGAAGCCCGCATTGGAGAGCGCGCCGAGCCTCGTGCTGCGAGCCGCCTTTCCGGCAAATGCGGTGAACAGAGTCAGCGCATCGTCGAAATCATCGAGCGTCTCGACGACGGCGGCGCCAGCCCTGGCTAGCAAGGCGCGCGTCACCGGGTAGTCGCCCGCTATGCTGGCAGTGTGGCTGGCGCTGGCGGCGGCTCCCGCGGCGGTGCGACCCGCGCGGTAGAATATGACGCGCCGTCCACTCGAGGTGATCCGTCGGACTGCCCGCAGCACCTTGAGTCCGTCGAGCGGCTTGAAGCCTTCGACATAGACTGCGAACAACTCTATCCCGGCGTCATCGGCGATTCGTTCCAGGTAGTCGCCAATCGTGACATCCATCTGGTTGCCGCAGGTAACGATGTACTTGGGATTGAGGTCGGGGTGCTTGGAAACCCTGCATATCGCAAATGCGCCCGACTGCGACAGCAGCGCGACCGGAGCGACCGCCGTCGTCGGCATCGGAAGTTTGTATTCGGGTATGAACAACGTGTTGTATTTGCCAGGTACCGAGCGGACGCCAAGGCAATTGCCACCGTTGAGGAGCGGGCCCTTACTCGGTCCCAATCTTGATGCGTCGAGGGCCGCGCGCATTCGTGCGACTATTGCCTCGGTGCCCGATTTTTCCTCGAGGCCGCCGGGTATCACTATGACCGACTCTGCCTTGTCCAGTTCGGCAAGTTCGGCGATGCACGCCGGCGCCTGTGCCGCCGGGATCACCAGCACGAACAGGTCGACTTTTTCCGGCAGCGACGCGACGTCAGGGACGCAGCGGCAGCCATCGAGCTCGGCGATGCCTGACTTGACGACATAGAGGCGTCCGGGGTCAAAGCCATTCGACAAAAGGTTTCGCAAGATTATCCTGCCATTGTTCATGCCCTTTTCGGACACGCCAATGACGGCTGCGCTGGCGGGCTGCAGCAGGTGATCAATCTTGTCCACCGGCCTGAGGGACTGCGATCGATTGACTATCGAGCCATCGCTTGCGCGGGCCAGTTCACCCTGCTCGCTGGCGATGGTGCCCAGCTTGACCAGCGCGTCCAGGGCTATCAGTTCGCCGCCGGCCCTGTCGTCACCATGTGCGACCACAAATGGGTTGACCTCGAGCTCGGTGATTCCCGCGCGCGCAAAGACTGGAGCCGCCTGGACGAAGGCCATCACGAGGTCGACCAGACGATCCTCGTCGATGATGGGTTTGGCGCCGCGCAGGCCGCCGCACAGCAGGTCGCGCACGGCGTTGCCCTGCAATGCCCTTGCGACAAGCGCGCGATCGGCGCCATCGGGGCTGATGAACAGCGTCGCGGCACCTGTCCTGAAGCTCTTGGCCAGAAACTCCGTGTAAATGCCACCAGGCCCGAACGACACGACTGGACCAAAGTCCCGGGCGAATCGGTAGCCAACGATGATCTCGTGGCCCAGCCTCGGCTCGAACTGCACATACTCGTTGACGGTATATCCATCAACCTGGTACTGGCCGAAGCGCGCCTCCATGTCAGCTATCGCGAGGCGGATAGCAGCCCGGTCATTGGCGACGACCGCCACGCCGCCGGCTTCAGTCTTGTGCAGTATCTGCAGGCTGACGACCTTGACGACCACCCGGTCGCCGGGCATCGAGGCGAGGCCATCGATATCGGACGAGCCCCGGACAGCAATGCTGACCGGCACACGCAGTCCCATCAGCCTGAGTATCTCGACGCCTTCCGGTTCGGTCAGCGCGTCCCGTCCCTGTGCCTTCGCCGCGGCGAGGGTGGCCTCAAGGTTCTTGTCATCCATATTCATCAGAAATACAGTTCGTATTCCTGGGGAACCGGGGCGTTGTACACGTACTCCGCCTCGTCCTTCTTCATGGCCACCCAGCCATCGATCAGCGCCTTGGGAAAGGCCGCGGATAGATAGGCATTGTCCTTCTTGAGTCCGGCGAGCACGTGGAAGAGGCCGGTCGGGAAGGTATTCTTCGGGGTCTCTTTTGTTGCTGCATACCCGAGCTTGACCGGATCGAGCCCGCGCTTGATGCCGTCGATTCCGGCAAGCAGCATCGCCGCGAGGAAGAAATAGACGTTGGCCGTCGCGTCGCCCGTTCGGAACTCGATGCGCGCCTCGCCCTTCTTGAGGTAGCCTGGAATGCGGATCGCGGCAGCGCGGCTGCCCTGCGCGAAGGTGGCCGAGACGGGAGCCTCGTACCCGGCGACGAGGCGCCGGTAGCTGTTGGTGCTCGGGTTCGACCAGGCGAGCAACGAGCCGGACAGCGCGTGCGTCAGGATGCCAGCGGTATACGCCAGTCCGACTTCGGAAAGCCCGTACAGGCCCTCGCCGGGAAACACGCTCTTGCCCGCCTTCTCGACGAACTGGTGCACATGCATGCCCGATCCGGCTATCTTGTACATGGGCTTGGGCATGAACGTGACGAACAGACCGAGCTCTTCGGCGACCGACCGTATGATCCACTTGGACAGCACCACGGCATCGGCCGCTCCGACGAGCGATATAAAATTCAGCTCTATCTCGAGTTGCGACGCGGCGACTTCATGGTGATGATACTTGACCGGAATGCCTGCCGACTCCATCGCCCTGACCACCTCGTTGCGCAACTTGGCGTACCGGTCGTCGGGCCCGAGCCGGTGGTAGCCCTTGGACAGGCCAAATCGCGGCGCATCGGCATAATCGTCGCCAATGCCCTCGGCGCTTTCTACATAGTAATATGAGTGGCCGACGGTCGTGGAATAGCGAGCATCGTCGAAGACGAAGAACTCAAGCTCCACCAGCATTTTAGCGTCGTCACCGATTCCGCTCGCCTTCAGTTCCTCCATAGCCTTGCGCGCCACCGTGCGCGGATACTGGTCAAATGGCTGTCCGTCGGTCGTCCAGACATCGCAGAACGCATGCAGAACCTTGAATCCATCTTGTTCTTCGACAAAGCCGGTACTCAGGTCGGGAATCGCGACCATATCGCTCTTGTGCACCTGGGCAAAACCAAAATTGCTCGCATCGAAACCGATGCCATTCTTGAGCACCTTGTCCGTAACATAATCGCGCGGCAGTGACACAGAACGGATCACGCCATGAATGTCCACTACCAGGAACGACAGATAGTCGATACCGGAAAGATCACCTGAATACTTGGAGAGCTTCATGCTCATCTCCTTCACCTTGGAAAGGCATCTGTGCCATAGGCCGGCCGCGGTAAAAACCCGCAGTGTAATAGTAAACTGAGCCGTCCTGTTGCGCAAGCGGAAACAGCCCATATGGTTCAACATGTGACACTATGTTTTGATTGTTGAACCGGATTTGCGCGCCGTCATACCACGCAGCTCGTCCTGCGAGAAACCATAGACCGACCCGCAGTTATGGCAGGTAACCTCGACGGGGAACGGCCCATTCGTCGCCATTTCGTGCAGATCTTCCAACGACATTGCACTCAGGTAGGCGCCGAGCCGCTCCTTTGAACAGCCGCAATGGAAGCGCGTTGGCTTCTCATCGAGGTGGTTGTAGTCAAAGAAGGGAAACGAGCGCATCACGATGTCCAGACGGCCCGCGCCGGATGCGAATGTCTCACCGAGTGGGGGCAGCCCGTACACCAGCCGCTCTACGCGATCAAGGGCCTCCTCGCTTGCGCCAGGCAGCGCCTGGAGGAAGAGTCCACCGGCGCCCGCCACGCGTCCTTCCGCGTCGAAGTGGAGGCCCACTGTGAATGAACTCCTGGTCTGCTCCGACATGTGGTAATACCATGCCAGATCCTCCGCGATCCGGCCGCTCTTCAGCGCGGCGCTGCCTGTAACCGGCTCGGTGCGGCCTTCCATGAACTTGGTAACCGAAATCGTGCCGGCTCCGACGAGTGGCGCGGTATCCAGGCTTTCTGGCGCGGCGGCCAGTTCAAATGGAGCGGTGAAGAGCCTGCCCCGCACATCGCCATCCGCCGTGCACTCGACAGAGAAGCCATGGGCCGGTCCGCTACCTTCCACCTTGATGGCAAGTCGATCGTGGCCCTTGATAGTGACAGACAACAGCGAGGCGGCTACATAGGCCTTGCCAAGCACCATCGTCTCCAGCAAGCCCAGCCCGTGGGAGGCGCGCATGCGGGCAACCATCGTGGTCGCCGACACCAGCGCCCCCCTGATCGTGTCGCCCTCCAGGGTAAAGATGGTCAGGCCATCAGGCTGCACGGCAGCCAGGTGCTTCTCCAGCTCTTCATCATTCAGTCGCGGCTCTATCATCATGGTCTCCCAAGCTGGCATAGCGTATATAGTTTCACGAAGCTTGTTGTCAGGCTGTATTTCATACCAGCAGAGGCTACTCTACGGTATGCCAACACCAGCGATGGTAGGCCCAATCCAGTTGTAACAAGCTTCGAGGAACTACCCACAGGATAGCGCAGAGGCAGGAGTCTCGGCTATCGCATAACCAACTCGCCCCAATACCACAGAAGCCCGATTCTGCCGTACAGAAACTCGAGCAAAACGCGCTGTTTTGTACTATACTATTGGCCGAGAGTGTCATCTTCCAAAATCGCCCTCTCAAATGAAGCAAAAGTCGAATTCCGCGGGAGAAGGTTCTATATGGGCACGGTCGGCACGCGCATCTGGATGCGGATACTGTCTATCTGCGTCGTCATCATGGCATCTCCGCTCGTCGTGACCGCACAGGATGTCAGAATCAGGGTCTCTCCGGATATCCTCATCCCGCTGGCTGACACCGATACCTTTGGTCTGGGTGGTGGCGGCTCACTGGTCATGGACATGGACTTCCTGGGCTTTCTGGCACCCTATCTGGGGGCGGACGTCCACTTCGTATCGCCGGCGGCTTCTCAGCTGAACGGGTCGCTCATGTTGGCATCTGGCGGCGGCGGCCTCGGTTTCTTCACCTTCCCGTTGCCCCGGCTCAAACTGGGCGCTTCCGGAGGTTCGGGCATATATATCGGTTCCTATTCCAATGGCCCGGATACCACCATGACTGGCAACGTTTTCTGGCGAACCGGGGCGGAGGCTGGCTATCGCGTCAGCCCGGGTTTCACCGTCTCAGCCGCCGCTTCCTACATAGATTTCATGCGCAGGACCGACTCCTTCTATCGCGGGCTCGCGATATCGGTGGTGGCCGACCTGGCCCTGTCATCGGGCTCGGCCGAGGGACGGGCAACCCTGCAATCAGCCGACTCTGTGCCGATCTATCCGATTCTGGCTCGGGAATATTCGACCGCGCCGTTCGGGACCATCACGATCAGGAATGCGGAGAGCGCCGAGATTCGCGATGTGGAGATATACTTCCATGCCGAAGGGTATACCACCGGGCCGGTGCTCTGCGCCAAGGTTCCGTACCTGCCCAAAGGCGCCGTGGCGAGCGCACCATTGCTGGCCAGCCTATCTGACCAGGTGATGACGGTGACTGAAAATGTCCGCGTCCGCGGTGAAGTCAGGATCATGTACACGCTCCTTGGTGAACCGCGTTCCGCCAAGGCGGAAACGACCATTTCGATCATGAACCGCAACGCGTTGACGTGGCGCGACCCGAAGATTCTGGCTTCCTTCGTCAGCTCCACTGATCCCGCCGTGCTGGATGCGGGCAAGTTCGTCGCCGGCGTGGTGCGCGCGGGTGCACGGATAGAACTCGACGCCAACCTGCAGTACGCGCTTGGTGTGTTCGAGGGTCTGCGACTCACGGGCATAGCGTTCGCGCCGGACCCGCAGACACCATATGCGCGCACGCACGCTACTCCCGACGCGGTCGACTACGTGCAATACCCGTATCAGACCATAACCTACCGTGGTGGCGACTCCGACGATATCGCCGTGCTCTACGCGGCCGAGCTTGAATCGGTCGGCATACCGGCGGCGCTGTTGCCCCTCGACGGCGAAGTGCTTGCTGCGTTCAGGATGAGCCGTGACGAATCCAGTACCAGGGCTTCATTCTCGGATGCGGGCGACTTTGTGTTCATCGATGGCCAAGCCTGGGTTCCGGTACGCGTTTCAATGCTGCGAGAAGGCTTCCTCAGGGCATGGAGCGAGGGCGCAGCTCTGGTCAAGGCCAGTCCCGCCGCCCGTGACCGCTTCTACACGCTTGCGGCCGCGTGGCAGCAGTTCCCTCCGGCCGGAGTCCCAGGGGTGTTGGCGGTCATGAAGAAGCCGTCCGAGGATCAGATCAAGGCCGCGTTCGAAAACACGGTTGCACTCGTCGTGGCCAAGGAAGTCGGCCCCAGGGCCGAGCGCATGCGCGGCACCTTTGGCGCCGATGGCGGCACAGGCAAACAGCGCAATTCGCTAGGCGTCCTGTATGCCCGATACGGCATGTACCCGGAGGCGCTCGCCGAATTGCAGGCCGCCGCCAAGCTGGGCTATGACAAGGCTGCCGTCAATATTGGCAACGTGGCCTTCCTGATGGCCGACTTCAAGACCGCGGCCGCCTGGTTCCAGAAGGCAACCGTGGATTCTCCTTCCGATGTGGCGGCGATCATCGGGCTAGCCAGATCCCTGTACGAGCTCGACCGATACGACGAGGCCGACGCCCTGTTCAAGAAGGCATCGAACATCATGCCGGAACTGGCGCAACGCTACGGCTACCTCTCAGCGAGCCTGTCCGGCAGCGCTGCCCGCGCCTCCGCGGTGATGGAAAAGGGCGGCGGCATGGTATGGGACGAATAGAGTCGGCATGAGCAGTCGGAAGCATCAGTATATGAGCAAGAACAGGCAGCGCGGGCTGCTGGTTGTCGCAATAGGCGCGGGAGCCATCTCGGGCGTCGCGGCCCAGGGTCTGCCCATATCAGGCGCGGCAGTACCCGCATCGGATCAGAGTCCCCGATCCACAGCCGCCCGGTTCGGCATATCGTCATCGGTCGACGGCTGGTTTCCCAAGGCGCTCGATCCATCCGCCGCCATATCATACGTGGTAGGCGGCACCGCCCAGGCATCATACGCGCCATTGCCGTTCATCGAGGCGCTCGCACGCTTCGGCGCCTACTCGATCCAGCTCGACTCCAACACGTCGTTGCTCTACGCGGGAGGATCGGCAGGCGTGGGATTCATTTCCAGGCTCTTTGAGCGCGTGTCGGTCGAGGTCACCGGCTTTGCGGGGCTGGGCAAGGTTCCCGACTACAACAACCAGAGCTTCGGGCTATACGAACTGGGCGCCCGTCTGGAGACCAGTTTCAGGCTATCCGCGGCTATGACGCTGGGAATATCGGCCGGCTACGAGAAGCTGGCCAATCCCAACACGGGCAGCTTCCTCGACGCGATCACCGCCGGCCTGCGGTTGAAGCTGGCTCCAGCCGAGATGGGCCGGGACAGGGCCAACGTCGCCTTTCAGAAGGTAGAGACATCATCGATCTTTCCGGTTTTCCGTTCATGGTACGATTCATCGCCCTTGGGCACGGTCACCATCCGCAACAACGAGGATGGCCCGATCGACAACATCCGCGTTTCATTCAACGCGCCTGAATACATGGGCGGCCCGAGGCTCTGCCAGGTCATCCCCCGGATAGAACGCGGCGCCACCGCGACGGTGCCCCTGTATGCCATCTTCGACGAACGTGTCCTGTCACTGACCGAGAACAGTGCGACGAGCGCCGAGATCGACGTTGAATATTCATTCCTTGGATCCAGACGATCGACAAGCCAGGGGTTGTCATTGTCGCTGCACCACCGCAACGCCATGTCATGGGAAGATGACCGGCGCGCCGCCGCGTTTGTATCACCGACCGATCCAGGGACGCTCTGGTTTGCCCGCTATTCGACGAGCATAGTCCGCGACAGGATGCGCAGCGAGTTGCCGCCCAACCTGCAATACGCGCTGGGCATCTTCGAGGCGCTCAAGCTCTATGGCATCAACTACGTGATCGATCCGACCAGCTCCTACATCGAAATGTCAACAAACGCGGCGGTCGTCGATTACCTCCAGTACCCCAGCCAGACGCTGATGTACCGCGGAGGCGACTGCGACGACCTTTCGATACTGTTCTGTTCCATGCTGGAATCGACCGGCATCGCCACGGCGTTCATCACCATTCCTGGCCACATCTTCATGGCCTACGACATGGGCATGGACGAGGCAGAGGCACGGGAGAAGTTCTTCGATCCCGGCTTGCTGATCTTCAGGGATGGCCACGCCTGGGCTCCCGTCGAGATCACCATGGTCAAGGATGGGTTCGTCAAGGCATGGCGGGTCGGCGCGAAGGAGTGGATAGACAACGACAGGGCCGGTACCGCCTCGTTCTATCCCATGCACGAAGCATGGCAGCACTACAAGCCGAGCGGATTGCAGGATGCCGCGGCCCGCTTCGCCATGCCCGACGAGGCGACGACGATGAAGGCCTTCGACGCCGGTGTCGATCGATTCGTATCGCGCGAGATGGAGCCTGTCATGGCCCAGTACGAGAAGAAACTGGCCACCGCCAAGACACCGGAGACGCTCAACGAATACGGCATGGCCCTTGCCAGGGTTGGGCTGTTCGACTCGGCCTGGGAGCGCTTCGCTGAGGCTGCCAAGGACGACTACGCCTGGGCATGGAACAATCTCGCGAACATAGCCTTCGTCCGCAAGGACTACCAGCTGGCCTATTCCTATTACGAATGGACGACGACCCTCCTGCCCGGCGATCCCGTCGCTGTTCTTGGCATGGCCCGCTGCGCGTATGAGCTTGACCGCTACTCCGAGGCCCAGATCCTGTACTCCGGGCTCAAGATCGAGGCGCCGACGCTGGCGGCCCGTTTTGGATACCTCGAGTCCGCCTATGGCGGAACCGGTCGTGCCTGGTCGATGGCCGACAGACTCGCCGGATCGACATGGTCCAGGCCCGGGCTCAGCTTCGTGCCACCGGCTCCCGCCGCGACTCCAGCGATAGCCGTAGCGCCGCCTCCTGCCACTCCTCCTGCGCCAGTCGAGCCAGTGGCCCAGATTGTCGCTACCCCAATTCCAGCTGAAACCGAACAGACCACCGCGCCGGTGCCAGCTGAGCCTGCGCCGACGGAGCCAGCAGCCGGGATTGTCGCCGCTCCAGTGGAAGCGGTGCCGGTGGAGGCAGCGCCGGTTGCCCCTCCCGCGAACATCGTAGCCGCGCCTGAGCAAACCGCCGAGGCGCCCCGGCCCGTAATCGAGGCAGTCGTCCAGCAGGCTGACGAGCCGGCCTTGGCGCCGGTTCCAGTAGAACCTTCGCCTGTGGAAGCCGCGCCGGTCGCCCCTCCCGCTGCCATCGTCGTTGCGCCGGAACAGGCAGCCGAGCCGGCCTTGGCGCCGGTTCCCGCAGAACCCCAGCCCGAAATCAAGACCGTAGTCCAGCCGGCGCCTTCCGCTACCGTACTGGCACTCGCGACCGCCAAGGCGCAGACCCAGTCATCCAAGGCACAGGACGTGGGGGCAAAACCAAAACCGGCAGCCCCCCTTGCGCCCCCATCAGTCATCGACAAGCCGCCTGAAGACGTGGAGATTGCGGCAAAGGCCGCCGAATCGGCCATCATCGCGCCACCGGAAACCGTGGCTCCCCAGACGGTTGCTCCGGAAGCTACAACACCAGAATCACCGGTTATCCAACCGCCACCAGCAGAAACCGTGTCACCAGTCGTGGCGCCAACCCCGATAGTCGTTCCGGTACCTGCTCCGGCTCCAGCGGAGAGTCCTTCCATAATCGAGCCACCGCCCGCCGCCGAACCGGCACCGGTACCCGCTATGCCTGTCAGCGAACCGGTCAGCGAGCCGGTCTCACCGCCACCCGCCATAATCGTTGCAGCACCACAACCCGCAGTGGAACCCAGTATCGAAGTCCCGGCAGCCAGCCAACCAGCCGCTGTTGTTGAACCAGAGCCTGTGCCCCAGGAACCGGCTCCGACCGTCGTGCCTGCGACTGAACCCGTCGCTGTCGTCGAGGTCGCGACATCCGTAACCGTCGCGCCAGCCGCCACACCGACGATAGACCTCTCCGGCCCGCTCGTATCGGTAGCCTCAGGTTCCTGGAAGCGGACAAAGCAAACCGCCTCGATGATCGATCCCAAGGCCATGTACGCCAAGCTGGTCGTGGCCACTCCGGGTTCGGCCGGTCCGAACGCCTACGAGTTCAAGGCTCGCGCCACAGGAACAGGCTGGGTAGGATTCGGCCTCCACATCCATGGTCGCGGCACCTGGAAACTGGCCGGCTACGGCGGTGGCGATTCGATACTCGTCTGGATAACCAGCGACCCGAAGGCCAATGGCGATGTCGCCCCGCGACTGCAGGTCTACCGCTCCACAGGCGAAGTCTCCATGAAACTGGTCGCATCCACCCGCATCGACGGCTCGGCCTTCGAGCTGCGCGACTACCGCGTCGCATACGACCCTGCCGCCGGAACACTCGCCGTCTTCGTTGATGGCAAGCCGGTGCTGCACACCTCAGGCCTCAAGAATCCCGCCCCCATCGACTATGCAGTTCTGCGCGCCCTCGACCTCGCGGAATTCTCCGACCTCAGCATCACTCCTTTATCCCCTGGCGGCCCGACCGCGGAGATCACCCCATGAACAGAACCATCCGTCACCTGAAGCTCATTACTTTGGCTTGCATAGCGGCGCTCTCGCTCTCCACCTGCCAGGATTTCTTCGGCACCGCCGATCTCAAGGCCATCATCAAGGACGACGTGGAAACGGCGACGGCGGAGAGCGTGAATGTGACGCTCAAAGCATCAAGCGATAACATGGGTGTGCCAAGTCCTTATGGTTTGCAGACCTTCAAAGTAGGAACCGAATATTCCATAACAACTACAGTTGGTAGCGATTATGCTTTCAAGGCATGGACCCATGATGGAGCCTCTGGGGATATAACGTTCTCCAATCCGGACTCGGTCTCGACAAAGATGACGATCAACAGGAATGTATCCGGTCTTTCGATAATTCCGACTTTCGACGCACGACCATATGTGATATCCATGCGTCCGCACCCATATGAAACAGATGTCATAAACACAACGCCAATCCAGATTACATTCTCTGAGCCAATCGACATGTCGACTGCGAACTTTGACAATATCGACATCAGACGAAGGCAAAATGGATCTCTGACTGATCCGATTTCGGAAACGGACAGGTTTGAGTCTCCGACCTTGAGCGGATCTGTCTTGACTATCCGGCTGAAATCGGGAGAAGTACTCGGATCCACAGACTCAAAACAAGAGATATTCGTAATTATCAACAAGAATGTTGCAGATACCAGTGGCAATACGATGCGTGATACATATCGACCCGATGCTTTCATCACTAGTACAGAAGGTGACATCAATCCGCCCACTATAGATGGTAGCATTGCCGTCAAAACAAGTGTTGGAATACCAATTACACTAAGTGGTCATCCTACACCCAGCAGATCGATAAAGATCGATTTCGACGCAGCAGATACGGAATCGAGCGTACTCTATGTGCTCGTCACCGATGATTTGGGTACCACGCTTTACGACGATTCGTACGCCAGAAATATCGATATAACCCTTCCCGACGTCGAGGAATCAAGGACGCTTACAGTAGTCGTCAGCGATCCTTCCGGAAATGATTCCGCGCCCAAGACGGTGAGTGTCCTATACGATCATACCAATCCGACGATAACCACCCCCATTCTCGGCGCTTCCTATTATGGCACGCCGCTTGCGGTCAGCGGTACCGCAAATGATCCAGGTGCAACTTCGAGCAGCATTCAGAGGGCGCAATACTCATTCGATGGGACAACCTGGGCGGACATGACGGGCACTACGAGTTGGAGCGGGAACTTGGCACTGAGTAGCCCTGAGGGTGTGAAAACGCTCTACCTTCGTTCCCAGGATAATGCCGGCAACTATTCAAGCCAGGAAAGCGTTGGCTTCACCTACGACAGCTCCATTCCTGATCTGACGGAAACGGGCATCGGCAGTGAGACCACAGCCACCAAGAAGGCCGCATTCAGCCTGACAGGCGGCGCAAGCGATACCAATGCGTTCGCCAGCGTCGTCATCATGGCCGCCAAGGACGGAGGTGCCGCTTCGCAGGTCTTCTCCAAGTCTACAAGTGGAACCTACACGTACTCCCCGACGGTAGACACTGCGACACACACCACCGACGGCCTGTGGGTCTACACCATCACCGCCACCGACGTTGTCGGCAGGACAAAGGTGCTTACCAGGAACGTGCTCATCGACACCACCGCGCCCACGGTCACCATGCCCACCCTTGGCGCGGCCTACTATGAAACACCGCTGTCGGCCAGCGGCACGGCCAGTGATCCGACGACATACTCCACAAATACAAGCGGGCTTTCCCTTCTGGAATACTCGATCGACGGTTCGACCTGGACCAATTTCACCACGACCGCAACCTCATGGACACAATCGGTTACATTGAGCGGAGCCCAGGGTGTACGGACGCTCTCCGTCCGCGCCACGGATC
>DATKVB010000024.1:0-46981 GCA_035530295.1 bacterium
TAGAGCTCCGGTGTGTCGTGGTGGTGCGGGCAGGCAGGATTCGGGCAGAAGGGTGGGTTCATGGATACCTCCACCACCTGCTACGTGCACACGAACACCGGTGCTTGCAGAAGATGCAAGGTTCGACGAACTAATCATGGCCTAGGTTTCCGTGTGCGCACGCTGCTGCGCGCAATGATACGGGCAATAAGCGCATGCAACCTGTCGCGGAACAGAAGTCCCAAGGCAAACAGCGCCGTCGAGACCACTATTGCGGCAATGGCCAGCCCGAATTCCTTGTCGTAGACCGCTGAACCCATATAGGCGCTTCCCAGGATGCCAGGCAGGCGCCCGAGCGTAGAGACCACGATGAATGTAGCAAAAGGCAGACTGCTGGCTCCAGCTGCATAGGTCAGGATGTCCTTCGGGATGCCCGGTATGGCGAACAGGAGCAGGAATCCTGCAGCGGCCTTGCCGCCGGCTGTGGCGGCGTCGACGCGGCCGATCCGCTCGGCTCCAAACACCGATTCCACAAACGGGCGCCCGAGCAGGCGGCCAACTCCAAAATTGACAAGCGAACCGGCCAAAATGCCCAGAATCGACCAGAGCGCCCCTCCCCACAGACCGAAGGCGAAGCCGCCAGCAACCTGCACGATTTCGCCCGGTATGACAAAGATGACCACCTGCAGGACCTGTAGTCCCATGAAGGCAAGCGGCGCAAGGACTCCTCGAGCCTGTACCCATGCCCGGATCGATTCAGACGACCTGAACAAGCCAAACAAGCTGTCCCTAAAGACAAAGGCGAGCGTCCCTACGAGCGCAAGAAGCGCTGGAAAACCTAATATCGGTAGAATGCGCTTGACTGGGAGCATTATTCGCATTGATTAAATATACAGTCCTTGCCTGGAAAGGACAATCAATCTCTGTCTTGCGCCAGATCATTCATACGACTATGATTTCTGCATGCTCGAAGACAAGGTAATGCAATTTGACGCTGGAGACCGTATATTCAGCGAGGGCGAACACGGTGATATCATGTACATACTGCTCCAGGGAGCGGTCGACCTTACCATGAAGGTTGATCGAGGAGAGACCATACTCAAGACGGTGAGCTCACCGAACGAGTTCTTCGGCGAGATGGCGTTGCTCGATGACAGGCCACGGTCCGCGAGCGCGGTCGCGACGCGGCGCACCAGGGTCATAGCGGTCGATGGCCAGACATTCGAGACTATGATCCTGACGAACGGCAAGTTCGCGCTCAAAATCATAAAGGTGCTCGCGGAGCGGATACGGAATTCAAACAATCAAGTCTCGGAATTGATAGAGACCATGCCGCGCGAACGCATTGCCCGCAGCATGGCGGATTATGCCATACATCATGGTGAGCGCATCCATGAAGGCGCCATAAAGGTCAACATCGAAGCGATGAAGACTTGGATCAACGGCCATATCGGCGCCTCCGTTGAGGAGATCGACGCGGCGATATTCCGCCTGCTCAAGCTCGAGAGCATTCTTTGGGCGCCGACGAGCGCAAAGACAAAGGAATGCGCCATCCTGCCACAGACCTTTGTCCAGGAAAATGACAGGCGTTCAGTGGGTTGATGATCTGATCAGACGGACGGCATCCGGGCAGAATCATCCTTTTCACCCATCTCCATAGTACGATATACTTTTCACGATATGGCATACAAGGATTTGCAGGATTTCATGGCCGCGCTTGAATCCCGAGGCGAGTTGCGTCGCGTTTCCGTCGAGGTCGATCCCGAACTCGAGATAACCGAGATAGCCGACCGCGTGATGCGCTCTCCCGATGGCGGTCCGGCCCTGCTCTTCGAGAAAGTGAAGGGTTCGGAATATCCCCTCCTCATCAACGCGATGGGCAGCGAGCGGCGCATGGCTCTCGCGTTCGGCGCCGCCAGCCTCGATGAAAAGGCGACGGAGATAGAGCACCTGATCTCCTGGGCATGGAAGCAACTCCGCGGCTTCAACCTGTTCAAGGCAGCGCCTGAGGCGCTTCCGAAGCTTCCGGTCGCGCTGAGCCTCTTCCCTCATCGCGTGACACGGCCGAAGTGCCAGGAGATCAAGGACAACGAGGCAGGCTTCGACAGCCTTCCGGTGCTCAAGTGCTGGCCACTTGATGGCGGCCGCTTCTTGACCCTGCCTCTGGTTTGCACCCGCGACCCTGAAACCGGCGTCCAGAACGTCGGTATGTACCGCATGCAGGTCTATGACAACAGAACGGCGGGCATGCATTGGCACATCCACAAGGATGGCGCCCACTTCTTTCAAAAGTATAAGGAGCGTGGGCAGCGCATGCCTGTCGCGGTCGCGCTCGGATGCGACCCCGCTGTCACCTATGCCTCGACGGCGCCACTCCCCGAGGGCCTGTGGGAAATGCTGTTCGCTGGCTTCCTCAGAGGCAAGCCTGCGCAGATAGCCAAGGCGACGCTGAGCGACCTCGACGTGCCAGCCGATGCCGAGTTCGTACTCGAGGGCTACGTCGATCCAGGCGAATCCCGCATGGAAGGGCCATTCGGCGACCACACCGGCTTCTATTCACTAGAGGACGAGTATCCGGTGTTCCACCTGCAGCGCATGACGAGGCGCAGGCACCCTGTCTATCCAGCGACGATCGTCGGCATACCACCCAAGGAGGACTGCTGGATGGCCAAGGCCACCGAACGGCTTTTCCTGCCGCTCCTGCGGCAGCTGTGTCCGGAGATTGTAGACCTGTCGATGCCTCTCGAGGGAGTCTTTCACAACTGCGTCATCGTATCGATAAGGAAGCGCTATCCCGGCCAGGCCCGCAAGGTGATGAATTTTATATGGGGCATGGGCCAGATGATGTATACCAAGCTGATAGTCGTCGTCGATGACGACGTGCAGCCATCCGACGTGTCGACGGTCGCGTGGCGGGCCTTCAACAACATCGATGCCAGGCGGGACCTGGTGCTTTCGGATGGTCCGCTGGATGCCCTGGACCACTCGTCACCGATGCCGCGTTATGGCACAAGGCTTGGCATCGACGCCACGCGCAAGGGCCCCGACGAGGGGCATACGCGTCCATGGCCATCGCCACTGGCGATGGATGACCGCATCAAGCTGCTGGTGGACAGCCGCTGGGAACAGTATGGTCTCTGATACCGGCGTTGCCAAGCTTGGTGGCAAGATGAGGATGCTCGGTGACGCGGTGATCATCAGGCACACACTATTCTCGCTGCCATTTGCCCTTGTCGCCATACTGCTTGAGACAGGCGGCCACCCTACCCTGCGCTCGCTTGTGCTGATCGTGCTCGCCGCAGCCTCCGCCCGAAACGCCGCCAACGCCCTGAACCGGGTCATAGACGCTGACATCGACGCGCGCAATCCACGGACCTCCGGCAGACATGTACCGACGGGCAAGCTCTCAAAAAAGGAACTGCTCGTCTTCTCGGCCATCATGGGAGCCATACTGGTTGGCTCCGCGGCGATGCTCAACTGGCTGTGTGTCGCGCTGTTGCCGGTGGCGGCCATACTGACAGGCGGCTACTCGTACACGAAGCGATTCACATGGCTGTGCCACTTCTGGCTCGGCGTGGCCTGCGCTGCGGCTCCGATGGGCGCCTTCATAGCGATCGGCGGCCGCTTCGAGCCGCGTTATTTTGTTCTGGCCGGAGCCGTCGCGCTATGGGTGGCAGGATTTGACATACTGTATGCCCTGCAGGACATCGACTTTGACAGACGTGCAGGCATCCATTCGATGCCGGCCCGCTTCGGCTCGACAAGCGCGCAAGGCATTTCGGCGCTTTGTCACCTTGGTACGGTTGGTGGACTCGCTATGCTGCCTCTGTTCTGGCCCCTGTCGTGGGCATATGGCATCGGCGTCGTAGCAGCCGCGGCATTGCTGATCGCCGAGCACGTTGTCGTGCGTGACGGTTCGGAGCGCCACGTGCGCATAGCCAGCTACTCCATAAACGAAGTCGTACCCCTCGTAATACTTGTGGCGACCGCACTCGATATATACCTGCTGTAGGGAGCGACCATGGGACGATATGTGGTGTGCGTGACGGGTGCCAGCGGCTCGGCCTATGGTGCGCGGACCATCGAGGCACTGATCGATGCGGGCCACGAGGTCCACGTAATATTCTCGGCCTGGGGAGCGCGCGTATTCGAGACTGAGATGGGCCTGGCTGTGGACTCGTGGCTTTCTAACATTGGCTTGCCGCAAGACCGAGTCCATGCCCCGGACGACCTGGCGGCGCCACCATCATCGGGTTCATGGCAACGGGATGGCACCATCATCGTGCCCTGCTCCATGAGTACGACAGGGGCTATCGCCTCCGGAGCGACGACGAACCTTGTGCACCGCGCGGCCGCGGTAGCCCTCAAAGAAGGCCGTCCTCTCGTGCTCGTGCCGCGCGAGACACCATGGTCGCTCATCGACCTGCGGAACCTTACAGCACTTGCCGAGGCGGGCGCGGCCATAGTGCCGGCATGCCCGGGCTTCTACCATCGTCCGGCGACTATTGACGACATCGTCGATTTCATGGCGGGCAAGATTCTGGACAGGCTCGGAGTCCAGCATCACCTGGTCGATCGGTGGGCTGACACACGCGCCGATGATCAGTGACACATGACGTGAGGGAGATTATATGAAGAGAGCACAGAGTACCGCTATCATCGCCGCCATAGTCGCGCTGGCTTCATGCTCCGCGCAGAAGCACCAGGTACCGCTGCGCTTCGGCATCATGCCGGACGCGGATTCACTGCCGATCATGGTGGCGCAGGCCGAAGGGTTCTTCGGCAAGGAAGGCGTCGCGGTAGAGCTGGTGCCATTTACCAATGCCCAGGAACGAGACGCCGCCATCCAGGCCGGCCGTGTCGATGGCGCCATTTCTGATATCCTGGCCGCGGCCTTTCTCGTGGCCGGCGGCTTTGACATGCGCATCACCAGCGCCAGTGATGGCCGCTACGGCATCGTATCCGCTCCAGGCTCCGGCATCGAGAATGCCGGCCAGCTGGCCGGAAAGCGCATAGGCATGTCGACCAATACAATCATACAGTATGTTGTCGATGCGATCACTGCGGCCGCTGGCCGCCCGCAAGCTTCGTACCAGACAGTAGCGGTGCCCAAGATGCCGGTACGCCTGGAGATGCTCCTGGCTGGTCAGATCGATGCCGCGGGCCTCCCGGAACCAATGCTGACAGCGGCGGTAGCCCGTGGAGCGCATCTTGTCGGCACGACAGACCAGTTCCAGATCGATGCGGCGGTGCTCCTGTTCTCCAAATCGGTGCTCGATGCCCGGCTCGACGATATCAGGCGATTCTACAAGGCCTACGTCGACGCGACAGACAAGATCGAATCGGACCCGAATGCATGGAGATCGTTCCTGGTAGAGAAGGCTTCCTTTCCCGCGGAGATCAAGGACGCGTATCGATTCGTGCATTACCGGAACCCGACCCTGCCATCCAATGATCAGATATCCCGGGTACTCGCCTGGCTGAAGGTCCGTGGACTCCTGTCCAGGGACCTCGACGCGGCAGACTTGATTGATGGCAGGGCGATAGCGGCATGGTAGCCGTTCGCGAGCTGGCCCTGGAGTATAAGCGGGCCGCTGCGGCCGCCTCCGGGCCGGACCGCGTACCAGCCGTGGCGGACATCACGTGCCAGTTTCGCACCGCGGCCATTTCTGCCATTGTCGGGCCATCGGGCTGCGGCAAGACGAGCATCGTCCAGGCGATTGCCGGGCTGCTGGCTCCATCGACAGGCGATATCAGCATAGAAGGCATGCCTGTCCGTGGCGTGCGGCCACGTACCGCGGTGATATTCCAGGACTTCGGTCTCTTGCCCTGGAGAACGGTTGAGGGCAATGCAGAGCTGCCACTGGTCATCGCGGGCATCAGGAGGTCCGAGCGCCGCCGTCGTGTAGACCCTGTGCTTCGGGAGCTTGGGCTCTCCGCGTTCAGGAGTTTCTTTCCGGCCGGACTGTCAGGCGGCATGAAGCAGCGGGTAGCCATAGCGAGGGCGCTGGTGTCTGAGCCCGACCTCCTCTTGATGGATGAGCCGTTTTCGAGCCTGGATGCGCTGACCAGGGAAGCCGCTCAGGAATTCCTGCTCCAAGTAAGGTGCTCCCGCCCCATGACGATCATACTCGTCACGCACTCGATCGAAGAGGCGGTGTACCTCGCCGAGACGGTCTTTGTGATGAGCGGCCGCAATCCAGGAACAATGCGCAAGCGGTTCGACATACCAGAGAACCGTTTTGAGAGCAGGTTCCTCACCGACTTCAGGTCATCACAGCGGTATCTGGAGCTTTGCGGGGCGATACGTGCGGCACTGCGGGAGTCGGGCAGGACCGATGATGGAGCCGTCCAATGATGCTTCCGGGGGGTGCAGGCTTAAAAAAGGCCCGCGGCATCATCATCGCCATCATCATGGTTGCCGTACTGTGGGCCATCGCTTCGCGGGTGCTTGCCAGGCCATTCCTGCCTGGTCCCGGTTCCGCAATGGCCGCGCTGGTCCAGCTTGTCGCCGATGGCACGCTGTTTGTGCACGCAGGTGCCAGCCTTGGCCGGGTTTTGTGGGCGCTTGCCTTCAGTTTCGTGCCCGCGGCCGCCCTGGGCCTCGTCGCCGGCCGATCACGGCGAGCCAATGCCTTCGTATCTCCGTTCATCTATATCGTACATCCCCTGCCCAAGGTCGCCTTCCTGCCCATCATCATGCTGGTATTCGGCCTTGGCGACGTCTCGAAAATTGTCCTGGTGGGGATCATCATCTTCAGTCAGATACTGGTATCGGCGCGCGATTCCGCGCGGCGGGTGCCACGGCAGCTGATCGATTCCGTCAGATCGCTTGGAGCGACACGCTTCGATCTGGCGATGCGGGTCGTGGTCCCTGCTACGCTGCCCGACCTGCTCACATCGCTTCGAGTCAGCCTCGGCACCGCCATCGCCGTGCTGTTCCTTGCCGAAACGTTCGCGACCGAGACCGGGCTGGGCTACCTGATAGTCGATGCCTGGTCGCGCATCGATTACCCCGAAATGTATGCCGCCATTATGGCGTTGAGCATGCTGGGACTGGGGCTATTCGTGATCGTCGATGGTGCCGAACGGCTGCTGTGCCCTTGGCGCTCGGAACGCGTGTGACTGACATCGCCGTGCAGTGTAGTGCCAGCGGGTCATCAATCGCATAACTCTTGCATATTTATGCAGCTTTATGCTATTTCATGCATATGGATACGCATACTCTGGCGGTCGCAGGCGCGGCTGCGGCAACAGCCATGCTCTCAAGACCCACAGCAATCAAGGACAAGGCTCTCGAGTCTATCGCCGCGCGGCTCAAGGAGCGGGCCTCAGACATCTTCGCGGCCAACAAACGCGACATGGCGGCGGCACGCGCGGCCGGACTGGACATGTCAATTCTGGCAAGGCTCGACTATGGAAGCAAGAAGCTTGACGAGTCGATCGCCATGCTCAATGCCCTGGCAGGACTACCCGACCCTGCGGGACGCGTACTCGAGGCGCGGCGCCTCGATGCCGGCCTCACACTCCGTCGGGTATCCTGCCCCATCGGTCTCATTGCCCTTATATTCGAGAGCCGCCCCGATGCGCTGGTGCAGATGGCCGGCCTGGCCGCGAAGAGCGGCAACGCGATCATCGTCAAGGGTGGTCATGAAGCGGAGCATACAAACCGGATATTGGCCGAGGCAATCGCGGCCGCGGGCGTTGAGGCTGGCCTTCCTGAATCGTGGCTGGGCGCCATCGAGACGCGGGACGAGGTAGCCGAGCTCCTCGGTCTTGACCAGTATGTTGACCTGGTCATTCCGCGAGGCTCCAACGCGTTTGTCAGGCACATCATGAACACCAGCGCGATACCGGTGCTGGGCCACGCTGAAGGAGTCTGCCATGTCTATGTCGATGCCGACGCAGATCCCAACATGGCAGCACGCATTGTCGTCGACAGCAAGGCCCAGTATCCCGCCGCGTGCAATGCGGCCGAGGTTTTGCTGGTGCATGCTTCCGCGGCACCTCGGGTCTTGCCCGTGATAGCGGCCGCGCTGGAGAATGCAGGCGTCAGGCTCGACCTGTGCCGGCGAAGCATGGACATACTGGGTCCTGGATCGACGCGGCAGCCAAAACTCGACGACGAATGGGCTGTCGAATACTTGTCGCTCAGAATGGCCGTCCGCATAGTCGAATCGATAGACGATGCCATAGCGCACATCAACCATTATGGCAGTGGTCATACCGACAGTATCGTGTGCGAGTCCGGTGCCACGGCGCGTCGCTTCATGGACGAGGTTGACTCCGCATCGGTGTTCCACAATGCCAGCACCAGGTTTGCCGATGGGTTCCGCTACGGCCTTGGTGCTGAGGTCGGCATATCGACAGGCAAGCTCCACGCGCGGGGGCCAATGGGCCTCGATGGACTCATGACATACAAGTGGCGACTCATGGGCGCAGGCAACATCGTTGCCGAGTACGCATCGGGAAGCAAGACATTCGAACATGCAGAACTGTCGCCGGAGATGGAAGGCTATCATGGCGAATCCTGAACCGTCACCGGAGTCAGTACGAGCCAGGTCGGCGCTGTCGGCGGCCAGACGCATCGTCATCAAGATAGGCACCAATACCATCTCCAGGCAGAAGGGAAGCACGGGACGGTTATCCGAAGGCCCGGATTCGAACAGCTCCGGCATCGATACAGAATATGTACACCGCATTGCCGCACAGATCGCGGACCTCGTGCGCGAGGGCAAGCAGATCATTCTTGTAACGTCGGGTGCCGTGGGCATGGGCGCCCGCGAGCTCGGTCTTACGCGCAAACCAAAGGACATGAAGATAAAGCAGGCGTGCGCGGCCATCGGGCAGCCACTCCTGATGCACGAATACGGCGCTGCCTTCAATGTCTTTGGCCTTACCGCGGCACAACTGCTCGTAACCCGGGACACCTGGGACAGGCGCACCGCGTACCTGAACCTTCGATCCACCGTCGAGGCATTGATAGAACGACGCGTCGTGCCGGTATTCAATGAGAACGACTCGGTATCAACCGTGGAGATCGCCTTCGGCGACAATGACCAGCTGTCGGCCTACGTCGCCAGCAAGATAGACGCTGAATTGCTTATCATACTGTCCGATGTCGATGCTCTCTACGACGCCGATCCCAGGTCAGACCCTGCGGCCAGGCCCATCCCCTATGTCAGAGAGCTGGCTCCCGAGATAATCACCTCCGCTGGAGGCAAAGGCACGGAATTCTCTACCGGCGGCATGAAAACCAAACTGATGGCGGTTGCCATCGCCAGGGACGCGGGGTGCCGCGTCGTCATAGCCCATGGCAGGCTGCCAGGCGCGATAGGCAGAATTCTTGCGGGCGAAGTCGTGGGAACGCTCTTCGACGCGACATCGAGTCTCCGCAATCGTCAACGCTGGATCAAGAATGCCAGCCCACAGGGAACCATCGTTGTCGACGAGGGCGCGCTCGCCGCCATACGCGCCAATGCCTCACTGCTGCCGCGCGGAGTCATTGGCGTAGAGGGACACTTCGACCGCGGAGCAATCGTATTCGTCAATGGCGTAGCCAAGGTGATGACGAGTCTGTCTTCAGACGAGCTGGCAGAGGCTCGCGGCAAGAGAACCGCACGTGTTGCCGGTCGCTCTCTGCGCGATGGCACCGGTCTGGTCGCCCGCCCTGAGGATATTGTCTTCCTCGATGCGTGATCAGCCAGCGACAGCCTGACTCGAAGCCGTTCGCTGTCCGCCGCAGATCGGACAATCTGGATTCCTCGACACCTCTATCTGGCGGAACGATGATGACCACAGATCGATCGACAACAGGGTACGCCGTACATCGGGACTGCCGACGAGCAGTTTGACGGCCTCGAGCGCCTCGATGGAGCCTATGACGGCGGTAATCTGATTAAGGACGCCAGCCAGCGCCGGTGTCGAATATGAGCCGGGCACAGGCGGCTCCGGCAACAGACAGCGGAAGCACGGGCCGCCATCGGGCAGGACGTTCAGCGTAACGCCTGAATCGCCGAGGACCCCACCGTATATCCACGGCAAGCCGCGCTGTCTGCAGGCATCATTCGCGATATAGCGAATATCGAAGTTGTCGGCGCCATCGAGCACGACATCGACACCGTCAATCAGTTCGCCTATGTTTGCCTCGTCTGCGCGCGCTATGATCGGCTCGATCACGATTGAGGAATTGATCCCTCGCAGATGCCTCGACGCTGCCTCCGCCTTGTAGCGATGCCTGGTCGCATCGGTTTCCTCAAAGAGCATCTGGCGCTGCAGATTGCTCGTCTCGACCCGGTCGCTGTCGATCAGCCTGATGAAGCCTACCCCGGCTCGTGCCAGCGAATTGGCGATCATGGTTCCAAGAGCACCGATGCCTATGATCGCCACGCGACCGCGTGACAGGCGTGCCTGACCTTCCGGACCAATAGGCGCAAAGACTGTTTGCCGCTGGTACCGATCAAGATTCTGGTGATAGTCCACTGATGATGCCATGCGCTTCAGCCCATCAGGCGGATCAGCGCCATGTACGCGGCAGTTCCACAGGCTATGGACACCAGCACATTGCGCCGCCATAGATGCACCACTGCCGTCATGACCGCCGCCGTGACGGCCGGAATACCATGCGGGGCCTCTGCCCATCGAATATCCTTGAATGAAGCCATCACCAGTATGGTCATCAGCGCCGCTGGCAGATATGTCTGCAGATAGTCGAGGGCGGCCGGAGGCTTCCGCTTGGCGAAGAATATGAAAGGCGCGGCCCTGGTCAGGATGGTAACCAGAGCCATGGCGACGACCGCCAGCAATATTCGAGTCATGCTGCCCGCTCCAGTCTGGTCCGGAACAGCAGCAGGAGCCCCCCGGTCAGCGCCGTGGCGACCATTATAAAATTGCCTGAGCCAAGTATCAGGTACGCGCAGATGCCGGCCGCAGCCGCCAGAATATAGGGCTCCGGTCGCTTGATCACTCTGGTCTGTTCGACCAGCAGTACGACGAAGAGCGCGGTCATGGCAAAATCCAGTCCCGATATGTCAAGCGGCAGTGCCCTGCCAAACAGGGCTCCGGCGGTACAGCCAGAGAGCCACCAGAACTGGTTCAACATGGTGAGTGCAAAGTAGAAGTGGCTCGGCTCGATACCGTTCGGTGGCGCAATCGTGGTCACAAGACCGTATGTCTCGTCGGTCAGCCCGAATATGAGGTAGAGCTTGCGAAATCCACTTCCATGGTAGCGGTCGAGCACCGAAAGCCCGTAGACCGCATGGCGGGCATTCATCAACAGCGTCAGGATGGCAATCTCGGGCACGCCAGCTCCACCGACCAAGAGAGCGACGCCCATGAACTGCGCGGCGCCGGCGTAGACGACAAGAGCCATAAGCGGCGACAGCCACCACGGCAAGCCAGAGCCAACAAGCACAAGCCCGAAGGCGAAGCCGATGCTTGTATATCCTAGAAGAACAGGTATTCCCGCCTTGAACGCGGACACCAACGTAGCTTGCAGTGGGGTACTATTCCGTTGCTCCATGAAGGTACTATACCGGGAGGCATCCAGGGCGCACAAGTGCATCGATGCTCCATAATGGTTATCCCGATTTGCGCCGATGCATTAGACAGGGGTTTGCCTGCGATGGCGAACGCACCGATGAGCCCAGCATCCGAGGATACAGTCTTGAAGGTTGCGATTCTTGCATCTGCCCGCAGCACCTCAATTGCCCGCATGATAATGAGCCAATTGGAGGCTGAAGGTCATGATACGGTAGGTGTTCAGTTCAATGAATCGTGGAGAACAGAGTCGCGCGCCAGAATCGATACCATGCTCGCAGGAGCGTCGCACCTTTTGTGCGCGGTTGATGGCCCGGAGTCCGAAGCAGGGTGGTTCGCATACATGGTGGGCCTGGCACGAGGCAAAGCGCAGCCCATTGCCGTCTACCCCACAGCCTCGCCATGGGAGTCAGCGATCTGGCTGCAGGATATTATCGTCTTCGGTAGCATGGAAGCGGCGCTCAACTACTATCAGACAGAACGTATCGAGTGGACAACCAGGGAAGAACGAAGATCGGCAAAGGCTAGCCTGCTCGAGCTCGGCATATCATGGCATGCCGAATCCCTGGCGCAATGCGTCAAGGATGGTGATACCAAGGCCGTAGACCTCTTTATCCGCTCGGGTTTCCCCCCCGATGTCAGGGACAAGTCTGGCGTGCCTATGCTGTGCCTCGCAGCACGATACAGGCACCACAGCATCGTGGAGTTGCTTCTGGAACGCGGAGCCGACATCAATGCCCAGAGTGATGATCGTGGCTACTCCGCCCTGCTGGATGCCGCGCAACAGGGCGATGATGGACTGCTCCATTTCCTGCTTGACAAAGGGGCTGATCCGGACGCGTACAGCAAGGATGGCCAGACGGCGCTGATCCTGGCAGTAGGCCGAACAGACGCCACTATGGTCGGCATGCTGCTGGAACACGGCGCCGACCCCGATAGAACGGACAAGCTCGGTCTTTCTGCCCGGAAATACGCCGGCCTCTTCAAGAATCCCGACATCATCGCGCTCTTCGAGACAACCTGATAAGCCCAATCCCGCTCTTGACTCGCCGACCGTTTTTCCACTATATTCGCATCTGCCCAATGCATTCCCCGGTTGTGTAATGGTAGCACAGCAGACTCTGGATCTGCTTGTGGGGGTTCGAATCCTCCCTGGGGAAATCTTCCTTTCCGGCCCCTTCGTCTATCGGTTAGGACAAAAGATTCTCAATCTTTAAAGAGGGGTCCGACTCCCCTAGGGGCTAAAAATGCTGATTCGGCCTTTGGCCGGGTCAGCATTTTTTCTATTGGCACTTCGGAGTACGGACTGGATACAGTAGATCGGCATCGGTATCATGAACCGCGAAACGAGGTGCATGGATGATGCCGAAGCTCTGTCTTGCCCCGCTGCACGGCGTCACGAATCGTGTATACCGGGCGGCATATTTCAGATATTTTGTGGGATTTGATTCGGCAATGGCCCCATTCATCCATGCCATAACCGGTGCTGACCCCGCGCAGGCTCACTTCAAGGACGTAGTCCCGCGCGAGTCGCTTTGCGTGCCCGTCGAGCCTCAGCTCATGGGCAATGACGCGGACAGTTTCATCGAAACTGCCTCGATGCTTGCCGGCCAAGGCTACTCCACGGTCAACGTCAACATGGGTTGCCCCTACCCGATGGTCACCAGAAAGCGCAGAGGCGCAGGGTTCCTGCCGCACCCTGACAGCGTCGAATCGTTTCTTGATGCGGCCTGCTCCAGAACAACGATGCGCATATCCGTCAAGGTGCGCCTGGGTCTATCAAGCAGCGACGACATTCTGCGCATCATGCCCGTACTCAACAAGTTCCCTCTGGAACGGGTGATAATTCATCCACGTATCGCCACCCAGATGTACAGCGGCGCTGTGAATCTGAACGGCTTTGCCGCAGCCGCCGCGCTATCCAAACACGAGATAGAATACAATGGTGACATCAAGGATGCGGCCTTCCTTGTGGCGCTGCAGGCCAGGTTCCCATCGATTCACCGATGGATGATCGGACGCGGCGCCATAGTCAATCCGTTTCTTCCGGCTCGACTCAAGGGTTTGCCTGATCCCGCCGATCCAGCCGGGACGATACAGGCGTTCCATGACGAATTGTACGCGGGCTATCGTAATGTGCTTTTCGGGCCACGACATGTCCTGGACAAGATGAAGGAAGTCTGTGGCTACCTTGCCAGGTCATTTTCCAATTGCGATTCAACGATAAAATCGATTACGAGGGCCAAGACTCTCGACGCCTATGAGCGATCGGTCCAGAACATGTTTGTCCACGAACGATGGCAGGGCTGAATGGGAAGACTGATACGCCGCATCGGAGCCCTTGACTCCGGCCTGCCGGGAAAGCTAGATTCTTCACATGTATCCGATCTGATCCCTTTCAATAGACACTGAATCCTCGTGTGCCGCCCCATGGAGTCAGGCACCATCTGTCTACAAGAAAGAGATCGATCATGACTCGTCATCGCAACTATCGCCTGCTCGTGCTGATTGCATGCATGCAAGGCATCGTATTCTACGCGCCCGTGGCAACGCTCTATCGCCGCGCCTATGGTCTCGATATCCAGGGCTTGTTCCTCATAGAATCCATATCCTGGGTCGCGACAATACTACTCGAGGCACCATGGGGTCGCTTCGCCGACAAGTTCGGGTACCGGCTGACACTGATACTCGGCACAGCGCTATTCCTGGTATCGAAAATTGTCTTCGCTTTTGCTTCGGGTTTTGGCGGCTTTCTCGCGGAACGGTTGCTGCTCGCCCTGGCACTCGCGGCTCTGAGCGGCTGCACCGAAGCGATGCTCTATCGCTCGGTCCCGCCAGAACATGCCGCAAAGGCCTTTGGACGGTGGCATGCGGCCAGCAGTGTCGGCCTGTTCTCGGCTTCGATTGCAGCGCCGCTGCTATACTCGGCGTCGATGAGGATGGCGGCATATGGCACAATCGTACCCTATGCCGCGGCATTTCTATGCTCGCTCTTCCTGGTCGATATCCCTGCAGCTCTTGCCGAGTCGAGGCCAATAACCGAACGCACACCTCGCGAAGGCATACGACTCTCGGTGCTGACGCTGTGGCGTGACAAGGGATTGCTCTTTTTTCTCCTTGCGGCCGCTGTTATGGGCGAGGCCGCCCAATCAGCAACGGTGTTCCTGGCGCCGCTGCAATATGAGCGCGCCTGTATTCCGGCAAGTCTGTACGGAGCGCTGTTTGCGCTGACCCAAGCGGCGGGTCTGGCCGCGGCGGCATCGGGTCGAATAATCGCCACGTATGGTCGTCGCTGCGCGTTCGTGTCTCTGGTCGCCATCATGGCTGCCAGCCTCGCAGCTCTGGCTGTCTCCGGGTCTGCTTTCGTCAGCATCACTGCGCTGATCGTGTTGACTGCCGCTGCCGCCGCGTTCAGACCACTCTCCACGACTGTGCAGAATGAGAAGGCGCATGACAGTTCGCGGGCCACGATGCTCTCGGTCAACGCCATTGTCATGGAACTCATGGCGGCCATAATGAATACGGGAGTAGGCTACGCTTCTGCTCTAGGCCTGCCGATAGGATTCGGCGCATTGGCGATGATGGTAGCCGCGCTGCTCCTTCTCACACGAAGCATATTCGCGACACATTCCTAGGCATCGCGCGCCTGTCGACCGAGATACTCTCCGTGTTATCGGGAACATGCAGCCGAGTGGCATCGCATCATGTCAGGCCGATGACTGCGTATTCGCATCATAGAGAAGCGAAAGCGTCGCATCGGCCCGTATGGCTTTCAGGAAAGTCTCCAGCAGCTGAGGGTCAAAACTGATGCCGCTTTCAGAGCGTAGTATCTCCTCTGCCTCTTCAATGGTATAGGCTGGCTTGTACACCCGCACACTGACCAACGCGTCGAACACATCGGCGAGTGAGACTATTCTGGATTCCAGCGGTATATCATGTCCGGCAAGCCCATGGATATAGCCCTTGCCGTTCCATTTCTCATGGTGATACAACACGATATTCTTTGCCATCTGGTCGATTCCAGGCCGGTTGATGATGTCGTAACCAACACGGACATGCTGCTTGATGACATCGAATTCATGCTCGGTCAGAGAACAGGGCTTGAGCAGAATCTCTTTCCCAACACACACCTTGCCGATGTCGTGGAGTGGCGAATAGAGCTTCAAGAGTCGTATGAAGTCCGTGTCACAGCCGTAATGATAGCCGATAAACTCGGAAACCCGTGCAATCCTCAGAATATGATTACCGGTATCCTCATCGAAGAAGTAGTTGGTGCTCTCAAGCGCGGTTACCATGGCGAGAGTCAGATTCTCTATCTTCACCGCTTGCTCGCGGATTATATTCTTTTGCCTGAAATTCCGGCACGCCTCGCGCACGGTCAGCAAGATATCGTGCCTGTCCCACGGCTTGCTAAGGTAGCGATAGAGCACGTCACCATTGACCAACCGCACCACGGCTTCCAGGTCAGAGAATCCCGTCAATAGAATTTTTAGCGAATCAGGTGTCTTGGAGTGTACTTTTAACAGAAATTCATCACCATTGGTTCCCGGCATGCGCTGATCCGATATGATGACCGCGATCTTGCCGCCTTCGGATAGTATATCCTCTATCAAGGCAAAGGCACTCTGTGCGCTATCCATGATTTCAATTGCATAGTCTTCGAAGAAACGGTCACTCCGCAGTTCATGCTTGAGGCTTTGAAGTACAATATATTCATCATCAACGCAGATGATATATTCCCTCTCACTCATGAGCCGCCCTGCCTTTCAATGACCCACCGCAATGGCTGTCGATGAGGTCCCTCAATTCCATCTGGTCCCATGGCTTGCGCAATATGGCAAGGACCAGGTTGTTCTCGCGGAGGCGCGCTGTTGCACTCTCATCCGCATGCCCGGTCAGCATGATTGCCTTGATGCCAGGATACTGTGAGCGGACCTGCATCAAGAATTGATCTCCTCTGATGCCAGGCATTAACCAGTCTGAAATTATAAGGATTACCTCGATGCCATCGGAAGTAAGCCCCTCGATCACCTTGAAGGCATCCAATGCGTTCAAGGCGCTTTCATAAAGAAAGCGCTCGCCAAAATCATTTTTGAGTTCATGAATCAGAGAAAGCAGGATGATTGGTTCATCATCGACGCAAAGAATTGCTTCCTGTGACATGCTCATGCATTCGCCTCCAGGACCGCTGGAAGGCTTACCATGAATTCGGTCCTGCCGGGCACTGAGTCTACCACTATTGTTCCACCATGGAGTTCGACGATTCGTTTGCATATGTCGAGTCCGAGTCCCAAGCCTTCACCCTGTTTCTTGGTCGTAAAAAATGGTTCGAATATTCTCGCCCTTATATCATCTGGGATGCCAGGTCCCGAATCTATGATCGAGACTTCCGCCATCTCCTTGTTCATACGGGTCCTGATCAGAAGCTCTCCCTTGAATCCCATCGCTTGTGCTGAATTCTTGATGAGGTTGAGCCAGACTTGACTAAGCTTCTCGGAAGACCCACGCACACATGCGCCGCCAAATTCGGCGGTCGTCCTTATACCGTACTTAAGCATGTTGTGCATGAGCACCAATACTGTCCTGATATCCTCATCGATATGGACGACTGAATCAGGATCCTGTGATCCAGGCGATACATACGAACGTAAGGCAGCCACGACACTTGCTGCTTTCGTTACCGCAATAGCGGTGATGCGTGACATCTTGATTGCCTGAATTACGCGGGCTGCATGAGAGAGCGTCGCCTCTGCATCGCCATCCGCAAGAAATGCGACAATTTCCATCATGTCGCCATTGATGCCAATGTCGACCAGTACGTCTGCAATGGCCGATCCGTTGGCGATTCCTGCGGATGTCAAATCCGCGGCAACCGAGCGGACTACTTTCCTGCGGTCCATTGGAATCTCGCTAGTATCCAGCGTTCCCGGGCGGAGCCCGAGTTCCAGAACCTTCAGGAAGAAGGCGTACTGTCGCTCATTCGCCTTATCCAGAAATTGAGCCAGCTCGCTGAATCGGTGTTCCAGAAAGTCACCTACTTGGCGATTTGCCGAGAGTATCGCACCTAATGGTGTATTGAGTTCATGTGCAATTCCAGCGGACAAATCTCCTAGCGCTGTCAGCTTTTCAGTCTTTACAAGCAACTCCTGGGCGGCTCGGAGTTCCTGAACGGAGATCTCGAGTTCCTTCGTCCGCTCTTCCACTCTATTCTCAAGCTGGGTATTGAGTTTCAGTAGCTCGATATTTTTATCCGATATTCTGCTGGCCATCTCATTGATGGTATGCACAAGAATATTGAGATCGCTGAAAGGCGTGTCGCGAATCTGGAAGTCATAAGAACCCATGGCAATTGTGTCGATGCCGCGCCGGATTTCATCCATTGGTTGACGAAAACGTCGCTCTACAAAAAATCGGTTGACAAGAAGATTCGCCAATATAACCGAGAATATGACCATCGTCGCGATGGACAGAAAAAGATACTGGACTCGCTTGATATCGGAATCACTGAAATAGAGCCATACAGTTCCCAGTGGCAGATCCTTGTATCGGATTTCCCTGAACAAGGGCTTGATCCTCATCGCTGATCCCTGCGCACCGGGAACAGAGAGCAGGACCCCGGAAACGGATGAATCGAGCACCATGCCGGAAACGCGACCGGATGAGAGGAGCGCCAGGCCGATCCGCTTGGCTTGCTCTTCATCAACATTGTACAGAGGCTCAACGAGAAGTTGTTGAATCTCATCTGCGGTAATGCTGGCCTTCGCAACGAGATCGTTCTGCATTGAAGCGGTAATGACAAGAAGCGCGATTATCTGCACGGAGATGATGATCAGCGACGAACCTACCATGGACAAGGTTCGTATCTCTCCTGTCAGGGTCTTCGTGCGCCTGGCATTTTGACTAAGTCCTTTCGATATATTGGTGTTCATCTGTATTTACTGGCGATGTCATCTATCGTACCATCCGCCAGCAAGCGTTTGAGTGCTGCATCTACACGAGGGACGAGAGAAACTGCAGAAGACTTCCTGGAGAAGGCGAAGAACAAATCGGTATGAGCGGGAGGAATCCAATTGACGCGTACTAGCTTCGATCTATAACCCAGGACGGACACATCGTACGATATATTTGGTTCGGTGCCAATACCCAGCTCGATGCGACCGAGTGAGAGCATGAGCAATACCTGTTTTTCGGTTGGCAGGTCGAGCTTCTCAAGACTCTTGTCCGAGTTGTATGGTTCGAAATAAAATGAATCGATTGATTGCCCTATGACTTTGCCCTTCAGATCGTCGTAACTATTTACCGATCCGGCACGCTCCGTTTGTGCATAGAACACGGGCTGGACTACGAAATATGAAGTGGGCACGTATTCCATGAATTGTGCGCGTTCCGCTGTATACGCCGCGCCTGTGCAAAAATCTGCCTGCCCGTTACGCAACATTTCAAGTGCCCGCGCCCATGGATGCCGCTGGATCTCTATCTTGATGCCAAGTTCACGTTCAAGGATATTGATGATGTCAATGTCGATACCCGAGAAACCGGAAGGCGCTGTACTGTTGTTAATGCGGAATGGAGCCCAGGCCTCTGTCACCATGACAAGCTTGCTCTGTGCATGCGACGGCTGGATAGCCACGGTCATGAGAAAAACGCCAAGCACCGCCGCATAGCGCATGCATTTCATGCAGTATTCCTCCGGATCATCAAATATGGTAATCCATCCCATTCCTGCTGTCAAATGTCCTCAGGATTGGCAACGGGTTCAGCCGTTTCAACAATTGCAATGCCTGATTGGCTGCGTGTATAATGGAACTCCGGTATAAACCAATGTGTATGGAGAAATAAGCCGGATGTTGCCAGCTTTTCCTGCCTTCTATCTGTCGCCATATATACTTGCCGCGATCTTTCCCCTGGTTCTTGGCATGTTCGTCTGGCAGCGCAACAGATCGCCGGTCGGCAAGACATTCTCAGCGATGTTGCTGGTTCAGTCGGCTTGGTCGATCATGGTATTGCTCGAGATCGTCTCAAGTACGCTGGAGTGGAAGACAATCTGGGATGATATCCAGTTCCTGACATCAGGTGCCTCCGCCATACTCACACTGGCGTTCTCAATACGCTATGACGGCGCACGGCTCGAACACCCACGCAGGGCGTACGCACTCCTGATGATATTTCCGATGATGGCATGTCTGTTCGCAAGCACAAATCCACTGCATGGCTTGCAGCGCATCGACGCTTTCGTCGATCCTTCGGTTCCCTTTGGTGAACTGGTTTACACCTTCAGATTGCCGATGCTGATCCTTCTGCTTCCCATCTACACAATGGCAGTAGTGGCGATAGTCCGGCTGGGCATGCTGGCGGTAGAACATCGTGGAACAAGCAGGATGAGCGCGCTCTGCGCATTCTCCGGTCTGCTCATACCGCTCGTTGGTACAATCCTGACACTCGCCAAGATACGCATCAATGGCAGGCTTGAGGCAAGCTCGCTGTTTCTCATGGCGGGTGACGCGATGATTGCCACAGGCATTTTTCGCTACCGAATGGCCAATATTTTGGGAACGGCGCGAATGAAAATTGTGGAGAACCTGCTCGATCCTGTCATGGTCATCGGCCACGGCGGACTAATCATATACTGTAATAGCGCCGCCCGCGTGATGTTCGAGTCAGCGAAAGGCGATATGATCAATAGTCGGGCAGATGAGTTCTTTGCCGGTTGGCCAGAAGAGGCCATCGCTGTGCTGCAAGGCCGCAGTATCGAATCCGAGGCAATCATCCCGCAAGGCACCGAAGTGATGGACCTCTCCATACGAGGATTCCCGATCAACCACGATGAACAATCGAGAGTCGTGGTAGTCCATGATTTCAGCGTTCTCAGGAAGGCAGAGCGATCACTGAGAGAACTCACTACGATGCTCGAAAAAAAGGTTGAAGAGCACGTGATCGATCTTGAAGCGGAGGCCAGACGACGGCGCGATGCCGAAGAGCGCCTGTCAGAGATCAACACCGAAATAGAAAAGACCCAGACCGAGGTCATGCTGACCCTTTCGGAAATAATAGAGAGCAGAGGCAATGAAACAGCCAGACATGTCACCAGGGTCTCGGAGTATGCCCGTCTTATGGGAAAAGCGACCGGTATGTCCGATTCGGAAGCCGAATTGCTCGCTAACGCATCAACCATGCATGATATAGGCAAGATAGGCATATCGGATGAGATATTGCTGGATCGGGGCCTGCTCGGCGATGAGGAGCGCGCGATCCTGCAATCGCATCCACTGATAGGCTGCCATATACTGGATAGATCGGACCAACCACTCATACGGCTGGCTTCCAGGATAGCTCTAGAACACCATGAGCGCTGGAACGGCTCTGGCTATCCGGATGGCAAATCCGGAGAGGCCATCAGCCTGGAAGCCCGAATCGTTGGCATATGTGATGTGTTTGATTCACTGATTGCCGAGCGTTCATATCGCGAGGGCTGGACGCACGACAGGATTCTCGAATACTTCAAGGAAACTCGCGGCATACTCTTCGATCCGTCACTGGTAGACCAGCTGTTCGATAATTTGGACGCATTCCTGGACATCACGGATAGATGCCGTGACGATGATGGACAGGATCCTGGGATTCTGCAGGATATAGTCCAATGAACACAACGCACTGTGCTGCTGGTATTGTACAACTGCTGCCGTACCTCATATCAGCTCTCCTTTCAGCCGCGATGGCCATCGTAGCCACGCGGAACAGGGGTGATACAACGGTAACAAGGTTTGGCCTTGTGCTTTGGTCCGAGTTCGCCTGGACCGCCATGCTGATCAGCGAACTTCTGGCTCGTGAACTCGAGTCTAAGATCTTTTGGGATGGAGCGCAATTTCCGGCAACTCTGGCGGCCGTCACATCGCTATTCTCCTTCGCGTTGAATCTGTCCGGCAAGGACAGCGGATCGGCAAGCAAATGCGCACACTGGCTCTACCTTCCCGTAGCCATCTCCGCCGTAGTGGCACTTATGCCCGCAGCCGCAGGCCTTCTCCGTACCAATCCCGCGGTTGATTGGTCAGTACCGCTTGGTGAACTGGTGTATGGATACACCATGACCGATTATGTGCTCTTTGCCTTTGAATACGGACTTTCCATAGCGGCGGTCGTCCTCTTGGTTCACGCACGCTCAGCCAACTCGGGCCATAAACACCTGGGTCTGATGATCGCTGGCTTTGTAGTGCCACTCGTGCTGATCTTTCCCTCGGTCCTTGGAGTACGGCTATTCAGCAGAAGAGACCTGTCCCCGATCTGGTTCATGCTCGGCAATATTCCAATAGCTCTTGGCCTGATTCGATTCAGGCTCTTCGACATTGCCCCGCTCGCGAGGCGAACAGTAGTTGACAGCCTGGGTGACCCCGTTGTCGTACTCGATGGAGATTTGATGGTGCTTGATTGCAATCGGGCATTCGCCGAATTGCTCAAAATCCCCGCAAGAAGACTCCGTGGCTTTGGTCTGCCCGAAATCATGCGCGCGGTGTCACCCGAAACAGGAGAAGCCGTGCTGCAGGCAATTATCGCAGCCCGTGGCTCCAGCATTCAGAATCGTGTCGCGTTCTCCGCCGCACATGGAACGCGCCTGTTCATGATCGGTGCCAGCGCGGTTCCGGACTCAGGTCGGAACCCCGGAACAACGCTTTTCACAACAGCCGTATTCAGGGATGTGACCGAATTGGCCGCGGTGGAGCAACAGCTGCAAGCCTGGAACATGGAACTCGAGGCTCGCATCCGTTCCCGCGTGCATGATCTGGAACAGGAAATTGCCCGAAGAAAATCAGCAGAACATGAGCTTCACGTAGCTAACAGACGAATTGTCAAGTCGCAGCATGAGATATTATTGACGCTCTCCGAACTGGTCGAGAATCGCTCGCCCGAAACCGCCAACCATGTATTGCGGGTCGGCGAATATGCCCGCATCCTTGCCGAGGCGAGCGGGCTGTCAAAGGACAGTGTAGAACTGATCGCTGAGGCAGCCCCACTGCACGACGTGGGAAAGATAGCGATACCTGACCATATTCTGAACAAACCAGGTCGCCTGACCATTGACGAAATGTGCATCATGAAGACTCACTCGATCGTGGGGTACAGGATTCTAGGATCATCGGAACGTTCCATCATCAGGGTTGCGGCGGTCATCGCGCTTGAACATCACGAACAGTGGTCTGGACACGGTTACCCTGCCGGAAAACTCAAAGAGAAGATATCACTGCCTGGTCGTATCGTTTGCATATGTGATGTATTTGATGCCCTTGCCACCGTGCGCCCCTACAAGGACGCCTGGGAAATCGACAGAATAGTGGACTTTATCCATGACGAATCAGGGCACATGTTTGACCCTGCCCTGGTCGAACTCCTCATGATCAACCAGCATCGGTTCCGCAAAGTGGCGCTCTGTTATCCGGATACCAAGCATTCCGCTTCGACTCCAGTGGCATGACACAACAGGCTCTCCACAGAAAGGAAATACTATGGAACTGGAAAATGGACAACCTGGCTTGAAAGAGACAGACAACCTGGAGCTGCGGACAAAACGGCCCCTGCTCCTTTCGTTCATCGGTTTGCTTATGGTGTTGTTGGCAATCATGGTTGCCAGACCGATCATATCCGGGAATTTCGGTGATGTCACGATTCCGGCAGGAACCGCACTCATGGTATTTCAAGGGGTGGCACTTCTGCTGGGTCTGAGGGGCAAGTACGACACCGCCGCCTTGATCTCCACTGGATCACTCAACCTGCTTATAGCTACCGCTTTCCTGGTTCAGGGCTATTCCGATGATCAGTTCAAGCGCATACCTGCTGCAGGTTCAGAATTTCGGCAAGGATGCGCTGACCACGCTCGGAGCCAGCAAGATGATAGAAGGTACATCGGTTGCCATGCAGGATGAGGTCAAGGCCGTGGAATCGCAGGCATTGGCATCAAAGGACGCGCTCGATGAAATACTGGTGAGCATCAGCGAACTGACGGACCGAGCGGAGAATCAATCCGCCCATGTCGCCGAGACTGTCGCCTCAATAGAAGAGATGAACGCGAATATCCAGAACATCACTTCGATTTCTGAGAAAAAGCGCAGTATCGCGATCAATCTTCTGGAGCAAGCCAAAGACGGCGAGCAGTCGATGGACAAAGCCATCAGCGCTTTCGACAACCTCAGCAAGTATGTTGACGGAATTCTTGAAACGACCAGTGTTATACAGAGTATCGCCGGCCAGACCAACCTCTTGGCCATGAATGCCGCGATAGAGGCAGCCCACGCCGGTGATGCGGGCCGTGGCTTCTCGGTTGTAGCTGACGAGATTCGCAAACTATCCGAGACCAGTTCCGACAATGCCAGAGGCATCTCGGCAAATCTTACGCGACTGGTTCAAGATATCGGGAGCACAGGTGAAGTCATCAAGGCATCAGGAGTCGCTTTCAGATCGATAGAAACCGAAATTGGTGGCGTAGTACTGGCGCTTGAAGAGATAAGCAATGGCATGAAAGAGACTTCAATCGGCGCTGACCAGATCATGGAGTCGTCGATCGTCCTCAACGACGTCAGTCTTTCTGTCAACGACAAGGTCAAACAAGTGCGATCGAGTCACGGAAAAGCTGTTGGGCAGATGGCATCCATCACGTCAACCATGAATGGCTTGAGCGCCCAGATGGCATCTATCATCGAAGGCACAAAAGGAATCCGTAGCTCGATGGAAGATATCAGCGAGCGAAGCATTGACATGGTTCAGCAATCAGAGCTTATGAACGAAGAGCTTCAGCACTTGTAGTCAGGCTTGTTTGCTGTGCTCAACGGCCCCTTGAGCATTAGGGCATATCAGTCTACGCTCTTGGTATGTTCCATCCCGAGGAAGCCATTTTCGCGCCCACCGGGCGATGCAACCTTCATTGTTCGCACTGTCGTGTCAGTCGTGGCCATGCAGAGCTCCCTGCTGCCGATGCGATACGCTTTCTCGACTCATGTGTCGAGGGCGGCATCGAGCGCATCGGATTTTCCGGCGGGGAACCATTCCTGCGGCTCGATTTTCTGATCGATGTCTCGAGGGCAGCCGTTGAGCGCGGATTGTATTTTGACCGCCTCATGACCAACGGTGACTGGTGGCTGGACGAGGCGAGCCTTCGATCCAGCCTTGCGGCGCTCTATGCGGCGGGCTTCGATGGCATCATCGGTGTCAGCTATGACACGTATCACGGCCAATCGCCGGAGCGGATGGCCTCCTTCCTGAAGGCCGTTTTCGAGACATGGGGCCGCAAGGACGCCGCTGAAATTCTGTCTGTTCGATCAGACAACGACAAGGCATTCATGCTCGACCTGGGCAAAGTCGCGCGATCGCTCGGCGGTCGGGTGGAATACTCGGACGAACGCGGTGGCGAGCCGGCGCGCATTTCCGATAGTGTCTGGTCCGCTCGCGACGAATCGTCCCCTGATGATGGCGCTGGACTCGTCATACAGATCGTGCGTTCCCCGCGGTCCCGATCCGCCACGGAAGATGCCTGGAAGGCCGACACCTGGTTCATCGATGATTACTGCGCCGGGCCTGGCAATGTGTTCTATGTCCATCCTGATGGTTCAATCGCCGTCTGTTGCGGCTTCGCCAACGAGAATTCAGACCTGATAGTCGGGACAGTTGCCGACTCCTACAATACACTGATGAAAGCGGCAGGCGCCCGTCCCAAGGTATGCGATTGCTATGACACCGGACTTGCAACCATCAGAAAGCGGCTTGAGGCGGAGGGCGTCCGCTTCCCCGGCAAGACTGACGATATCTGCTTCTTCTGCGACTATGTCTCGACCAGCTGAAGAAACGTTTCAACCAGCGCCGGATCGAACATGACGCCTGTCTGATCCTGCATGAAGGCCTGTGCCTCCGCGAGAGGAAAGCCCGCGCGGTATGGCCGGTCATCGCGTATTGCATCCCAGACATCGGCTATTGCTATGATTCTGGCACCGAGCGGTATCGCCTCCCCGGCGAGCCTGCCCGGATACCCGTTGCCATCCCATCGCTCATGGTGATGCAGTACCGACGGCACCACGCGCTCGAACGAACGGATATCCTGCAGCATGGTAGCGCCTATCGCCGGATGCTGCTTGATCTGCGCGTATTCATCGGCGGTCAGCGATCCTGGCTTGTCCAGTATCGCCTCGCCTATGCCAATCTTGCCAACATCATGCAGGGTCGCTGAGATACGCAGGAGGCGCAGATCCTCGGTCGACAACTTGAGTCGTGTGCCAAGCTGCACTGCCATGTCGGACACCCGTTCTGAATGGCCGGCGGTCCACCGTGATTTTGCCTCGACTGCGCGGGTCAGCGAGCGGATGACCCCGAAGAAATTGTCCTCGCTGGTCTCGTGTTCCATGATGCTTCGCAGCGCCACAGCGGCTTGATCCGCAAGCATCGCAAAGGTTCGCCGTTCGTCATCGGGGAGCGGCGTGTTCCGGTCTACGACCGATATCAGCGAGCCAAGATAGTGGCCATCCACCTTGAGCGGAGCCGCTACCAGGCGGCCACTACCGGAGCCCATCACATCGAGTGCGAGCACCGCGACACCCGGTCCGGCATCTGCGAGTGGCGACTCATAGTACGACACCAATCGCTTGTCAAAGCCAGGCTCCAGCAAGGCATCGGACACAAATGGCGCCTGCTCGATATGGCTGTTCCAGTCGATGCCCGCATGGTCCACCGAATCGGTGAGCGCGGCGATGTTCCAGCCCTGTCCCGATTCGTCTCGGAGCGCGATGGCTACCGCGGTCGAGTGCATACTGGTATCGATGATTGACGCAACACGAGCAAGCAGCTCGCCTCTGGATGTCGTCACGAGAACCGCCTTGTCTATGCGGTTCATCGCTTCCATTATAGCCAGTCTTGATTCGGTCTCACGCCTGCGTCGGTCAATTTCCTCGGCCATGGCGGCGAGCGTTCTGCCGAGAACACCAATCTCATCGCGCCTGGTGTTGTGGAAGGCCGCAGCTCGATTTCCGCGACGATAGTCATCGGCAGCGGCGGCAAGCCCCGTGATGGGCTGGCTGAAACGTCTGGCGAACACTCTTCCCAGTATAAGTGACAATCCTGCCAGGATCAGCGCGAACATTGCGGTCTCGGTGCCATAGCTCGAAAAGAGCTCCAGCAGACTGGTGCCATCCACGTCGGCGCCCAGCACCCATTGGGTGCCGTCCGCGGCGGTCGGCAAGCCCATATACGCGTGTACGACCGAGCTTCCGAATCGCCCATTCGCGCCGAAAGCTATATGGTGAGTCAATGCGTGATCCAGCCTCTGGATGACTGTGTCGACAGCAGGCTCAGGCTCCACCGCGCCAGCAGCATCATGCGTGAATATGAGCCACCGACCGTCAGGAGCCTTGCCGAACAGCTCCATGCCGTTGATTCCGGTCTTGGTCGCCAGAAACGGCATCGCGCGTTCAAACGCTAGCAAACGCCCATCGTCGTCGTCCTCGAGCAAAGCCAGAGTCGCGGCATCATGCGTTCCAAAGACCAATTCGAAGGCTGATTCGGCCATGTCCGATCCGACGCGCAGGCTGATCGTGGTCGCGGCTCTACCATACACCAGAAACGCAGCAGTGGAGAGTATCACTCCAAACAAGAAGAAGAAGCCTGTCAATTTCCATGCAATCGAAACGCGCGCGGGTATGAGATGGAATCGCATAGTCAGCACAATATCAATCGGGAGCCTGTTCGTCGATACCGCTATGCTCTAGATAGCACCAAAGCGCCGTGAATGCATGAGGGAGCGCCCCTCAAATACACCTGCATCGACAAAGAGTTCGCGCAGTGAAGGAGGGATTACTGATCTGTCCACGTCGCTTGAAATAGTCAGGCGCTCTGGTTGTGCACACTTGGCGCCGAGATGGAATATGAAATTCACCGCGTCCGAGACGATCGTACCGGTCTTCCCCGGAACCGCGAACTCCGTGGAGCCATGATGCATGGCGCAGGTAAATTCTATCGGAAACGGCAAACCCAGGCGCTCGTATCCGAATATAGGTGTTCCGAGGATGAGCCTGAGGCAGGCTATGATGACATTCCTGCCTGTCCTCGCCGTCGAAGGTATCAGATAGATCGCCGTGGTATCGGTTTCCATCCACAGGAGCGGATCCGCCTCTGCAAGCATTTGCTGAATTTGCGCGCGCAACCTGTCCCGGAAGGCGATGTACCCGGATTCGCCCAGCCTCGTCTTGAGATTCATCTGCGCCGATGCCGCTATGAACAAGAAATAGAACGGATAGATGACGCCTGGCTTGACAACCTTCCAACCACCAAAAGCCTCGGCATCGGCTCCGGCCGAGCTCGAGCTCGGCGCTGGCACGGATGCTCGCGTATCATCACATTCCAGGCGGAACAGCGCATATGCCCGGACATCGCGGGTCCGTGCCTTGTCTACGCCTTGCGTGAATACCTTTGGACCCAGGTAATCGCAAGCGCCCATGAAGAAGACCATAGCCGGGTCATCGAGATCACCCTGTGGATCCGCCACACCCCACGCCGTTTGACCGCACCGACGCCTGATAGCCAGCATGGTCTTGCGTCGCTCGTTGCCATCCAGCCCTGCGATATTCAAATAACTAAAATCACCTGGCGTCGGTTTGTGATTTTTCAGGTCGGTTGTGTCGAGGTGGACGACAGTTCCATAAGCGGACTCGAAACCAGGAGGCATTTGATTGTCCAAGGCAAACCAGAAGACACTCACGATTTCTCCAGATTTATGGAATAGTAACGGATCTTGTCGCCGCCTGTCTGACGCTCGGGGTCGAATCGTTCCTGAATGACGCGATCGATCGACAAGAAGAGATTGGCCGAGGCGCTCATCGTATCGGTTGGCGTTGATCGGGCTTCGATCTGGGCCACTTCGCGGATCGTCTCGTTCTTCAGAAGTTCCATAGGCTGATCCCTGTAGACAATCGGCCCTGCGTGCGCCGCTATTCTGACGCGCAAAGGTGCATCCAGCGGATTATCCAGCCTATTATAGAAGAACAGCTCGTTGAGTATCTCCATTCCGGCGAGAATGGCCGACCGTTCCTTCTGGCCGAATATGAAGGCGGCGAGTGCGCCATCTCCTTCCCATAGCCAGAGCCGGCCGTATCGGGCATGCACCGATCTATTGACTATGGCTCGAAGGTCGGCATACGCCCGCTCTATGCGATCACTGGAACTGCGTTTTACCAACGCAGAATTCTCGACAATATCGAGGCGAAGCACCGCGGCCTGTCGCTCGTCCCCATCACGCAGACGCCCCCAATCCGGGCTTACTCGCTCCTTGGCATTCTCAAAAAACTGCCTCGTTGCCCGGTCGAACAGAAAGCCATCCAGCGACAGCGTCTTTACAATCTGGTTCAGTCCCTTGATAGGATATGGCCTGCCCATGTAGCCATCGGCATCGACCCTGACCAAGGTCTCGATGAAGTCGATGAAACGACCATCGTCAATGATGTCCTGCACGATGCGCGTTGCGGCCATCTGATTTGTTATGGGATAGTTCTCGGGTATGCCCGATCGGGCATGCAGGTCGTATTCCGGATCAAGCAACCTGACGAAGCGCACCATCATGTCCGCCGAGATAGACTCGTAGAGCGTCCTGCGGCAGAGGCTTATCGTGGAGCTCTTGACTTTCATAGCTATCCCGCCAACATATCTGTGCTACAGCACAGTATAGCACGGTAATGGCGAGCATGCAAAATCCCCGCTACACGCCACAACCGGTTATCGCGTCCCGGTACCAATAAAAGCTGTCTTTTGGACGCCGCTCAAGGGTGCGCGGGTCTACGGCGACCAATCCGAAGGTCTTGTCGTAGCCATGGGACCACTCGAAGTTGTCGAGCAGGCTCCACGCGAAATAGCCGCGCAATGGAACACCGTCCTGTATCGCTTCCTTGCACGCGAAAATGTGTTCGCGAAAGTACTCGATTCGCAGTCGATCATGGACGCGGCCAGCGCCATCGGCTCCATCAGCGAATGCGGCTCCGTTTTCGGTCACATAGAGTGCTTTGACTGGCCAGGAATCCTGTATGAAATTGAGAACACGCCGGAGGCCATTTGGCACGATATCCCATCCCATTTCGGTCTTGGGCAGCGATGTCTGGACAAAACGATAGCCATCCGGATTCGCCTCTGTCGCAGCGGTAGCAACCACCGCATCTTCATTGTAGTAATTGACCCCAATGAAATCCACCGGGGCAGCTATCAGATCCATATCGCCAGGCAGGGCTGGCATCTCGGCATCTCGAGCCGCAAGATACGCCGCGGGATAGCCGCGGCCAAAGAGCGGATCAAGCCAGAGCCCCGTCCGCTCTACCGATGCGCGCGCCGCAGCGTCACGATCGGCTTGTCTGCGCGTCGCCGGCCGTGGCGTGGCCGGGTTGATGACGAGGCCAATCTCTCCCGGCACAGCCTCCTGCCGGAATGCCTCAACGGCGAGGCCATGCGCAAGTAGCAGATGGTGTGTGGCTCTGAGCGCCGCGGCCCTGTCCCGAATGCCCGGAGCATGCTCGCCAGATTCATATCCAAGGAACGCCGAGCACCATGGCTCATTGAGCGTTACCCAATGCTGCACCCTGTCGCCCAATGCGCGGTACATGATGGCGGCATAGTCGGCAAACCGCAGGGCAGTCTCACGATTTATCCAACCACCTGCCTGGCCGAGGGCCAGCGGCAGATCCCAATGGTACAGCGTCAGCCACGGCTCAATGCCAGCAGCAAGCAACCCATCGACCAAGCGGGAATAATAATCGATACCTGCGCTCTTCGGAGTGCCGCGGCCATCAGGCTGAATTCGCGGCCACGCCGTGGAGAACCGGTAAGCATCGACGCCCAGCTCGGTCATCAGACTGACGTCCTGTGGCCATCGCCGGTACGAATCGCAAGCGACATCGCCATTCTCGCCCTTGTTTACCCGGCCCGGCTCGCGGCAGAACGCATCCCAGATGGACAGGCCGCGCCCGTCGACATCGAAGGCGCCTTCTATCTGGTAGCTCGATGTGGAGCACCCCCAAAGAAAATCATCAGGAAATCCATCGCTTCTCTTGGTCTGCGTGCTTGACATGGCGCCCGGGCTCCTCATCCCTTGACGGCGCCAGCGGCGACGCCTTTGGTAATTTGTTTTCTGAATATCATATAGAATAGTAACATCGGTATCATGCCTATCGTCAGCGCGGCAAACTGCTTGCCATAGTCGGTAGACAGTGAACCAGAGAATTTATATATGCCCAGAGGCAATGATTTGAGTTCTGTTCTGGACACCAGGATATTGATGAGCGCAAATTCATTCCATATGCTTGTGATGTTCAGTATCGACAATGTCACCGCGACCGGTATGGACATGGGTACGACTATGCGAGTGAAAATTGTAAAGAAACTCGCACCATCGATTCGTGCTGACTCTATCAGGGCATTTGGAATTGACTTGATATACTCGGTCGCCAGGTAGACGCCGAGCGGCAAACCAGCGCCTATATACACGAGCAACACAGCCAACCTCGTGTTGTAGATGCCCAGCAGGTTTACCTCGAGGAAGAGGGGAATCATCAGCGACTGCGTAGTCACGAGCAGGCCTATGATGAAGCCGTTGTAGATAGGCGTGGTCGCCCTGGAACGTATCTTGGCGAAGGCGAATCCTGCCAGCAACGACACGAAGACAATGCCGATGGTTGCACCTGCTGTATACAATATGGAATTAGGGAACAGCAATCCAAAATCGCCCATCTCCCACGCCTCGGCATAATTGGCGAGCGTCGGTTCTGCGGGTAGCGCCAGCTGGCTCACCTGGAATTCCCTGGTCGACTTGAATGAGTTCATCAGCAGCCAGAAAATCGGATACAAAGTCATGATCGTAAAGAGGATCATCATGACGTATGCCGCGCCCTTTGCTGCGGCAGCGGCGAGTCGACCCATGACGGTAGCCGTGTGCTCTTCGTTCATGGCCTACTCTTCCTTCCCGCCGTAGCGTTTTTCCAGAGCCTTGGTACCTGCTATCAAGGCAAAGCTGACCAGCACCATGATCAGCGATATGGCATTGGCGAGGGGAAGGTTTGGCCTTCCGAGGAACGCGTTGTTGTACATATAGATTGACAGGATCTCCGTGACCCGCGACGGCCCACCGCCGGTCATGGCAAAAATCAGCGCAAAGCTTGACAGGGATCCGGAGATCGCCAGGATGGCTGAATTGACTATCGTCCCCGACAGGGCGGGGACAATTATGAATCGCATCACCTGCCATTCCGTGGCACCATCGATCCGGGCCGCCTCGATGATCTGTGTATCGATCTTCTGCATATTTGCCAGAAAGAGGATCAGGTACATGCCGGTGTACATCCACAGTATTACGAACAGCACGGGCAGCATAGCAAGGTCAGGCTTGCTCAGGAATTCCGGGCTCCACTTCTGGACGAACAGGTTGCACAGATCATTGATCAGAAGCGCATGGGGGCTGCCCTGATAGGAAAGAATCAGATCCTTCAGTTCCGGAACCGGATCAGTGAACCACTGGGACGCTGCGGGTCCGGCAAGGTTCAGTATCTTGCGTACCAGATCGTCGGTGATGTTGAAACCGCCGACTCCAGAGAACACGGTCTCGAGTTTGGACTGAAAACCTGCCCTCGCCATGGTGTTCATGAATTCGGCGATGGGACCGTTCGGAGAGAATATCGTTTGCCAGAGTAGACCGACAACGATCACCGACAGGATATTGGGAATATAGAGCACACCTTGCCAGAAGCCCGGCCATTTGACCAGCTTTCTGTAGATGATGTATGCAAAGATGAAGCCAAGCGGTAGCTGGCCAAGGACGGAGATGAGGACTATATAGACATTGTTCTTGAGGGCGTTCCAGAAAAGCGGATCGGAAAAGACCTGTGCATACGACCGGAGACCGGCGAAGCCCCAGGGGTCTCCACCGAACATCTTGCCTCCATCGTAATTTGAAACCGACAGCACAACAGACAGGATTATCGGAAAGGCCATTACCAGGACATAGATCAGGAATGCCGGAAGGACCATCGCCCAGTACGCGCGACCTTCCTCTACTCTATGGTGTTTTTTCCGTGACATGCGTCCCTCGCCCGCGATGGTCTTTGTTGCGAAACCGGCAGATGACGCCATACCAGGCGCCATCTGCCGAACAGCCACTTACTTCTTGGCGGCTTTCCAGTTCTGGTAGGCCTTCTGTACCTCGGCGGCTACCACAGCTGGTGCCTTGGTGCCGAATCCAATCGCTACCAAGCCATCATTCAGAACATTATAGACGGCTGGGTCAAGTACGCCGTCGATGACATAGCAGGTCTTGGGATTGTCCGCATAGAACAGCGGGACCTTGGCTACCAATGGATCGACCACGGCCTCCACACCCTTGCGGGTCGGGACATAGGCGCCGGTACCAAAGCGAATCGCCTGCACTTCCGGTGAGTACAGATACTTGATCAACTTAGCGGCAGCTAATTCCTTGGCTGATCCGGCGGGAATCGATGCGGAAACCGCCCAGCCTGTGCCCGCGACAGCGGAGACAACACCAGGATTCTTCTCTCCGGGTATGGATACCAAGGGCAACAGCACATAGTCGCTCTCCTGTGCTTCGGGGGATATCAGCGCCTTGCCCGAAGCCTTGTCAGTGATGTAGGAACTGACACGCCAGTCGCCATCGATGTAGATAGCGGCCTTGCCCGAGGCGAACATCCCGGCGGCTTCGCCGTATCCTACCTGGACATCCTCGCGTGACAGGATGCCGTCTTTGTACATGTTCGCGATTACTTCGAGCGCCGATACAAACGGTTTGTCGGTGAAGCGCGCCTTTCCAGCTACAATCGCATCCATAAAAGCGTCTCCGGCCATGCGGCCAACGACCGTGGAGAACAAACATGACTGCATTGGCCAGGCATCCTTGTTCGGAAGCATCGCGACCGCGACTCCCTTGGCCTTGAGCTTTGGCACCATCTTCTTCAGGTCTGCATAGGACTTGGGAAGTGCGAACCCGTTGTCGGCGAGCAACTTCTTGTTCACATACATGACCGAAGAATAGGTGAACGATTGCGGCAACATGGCCATATACTTGCCCAGCTGATTGGCCGGGTTGGTAGCCGCCGCGGAGAAGTCCTTCAGATACGCGGCACCCAAAAGCTTGTTGAGATCCTTGGCCAGCTTCTTCTCGTGGACGACTGCGGAACGGGCGCCTGGCCAGACATAGAATACGTCCGGCATCGTGCCGGCGGCAGCGTATGCCTGGAGCTTCTGATGGTACGGTTCGTTGAACAACACTTCGATGTTCAGCGTGATGTCGGGGTTGTCCTGCTGGAACTTCTGCCAGATCGCAACATCCTCGGCGTAACCGGCCTGGTCGGCCTGCTGGTAGTTCATGACGCTGAGCGTCACCTTCTCCTGCGCAAAACCGCCCGCGACGGCCATCGAAATGACAAGCATCGCGATGAGCAACTTCTTCATGTGATCCTCCTTGTAACGGGATCGCTCCCGCACCGAAAACCGTTCTATATCGACCCCAACGGGGACGAATCCACTGTGCCGAGTCCGGGCAAGAGTCGCTCTGTTACCAGACGATCAAGGATCATTCCGGCTGCTCCATATGCGACAGCCTTGCCACCCAGGCTCGAGTACCTGATATCGACGCCTTTCGGCGCCGGATACATCCAGTTCTCAGCCAGGCGCCGCCTGAGCATTCCAGGCAGATCCACATCAAGCGACTCGATATCGCCGCCTATGTACACGCGATCAAAATCCATCGTGTTTACCAACATGGCCATATTCCTGGATAGCTCGTCACAGGTGCGCTCGAGGGCGTCTGTATCGCTGTCCAGACGTGCGAGTTCCTCCTCGGCCAGAGAGAACTGCAGAGGGCCAGACCCATCACAGAAGACGCTCCTGAACTCGCCGGCATTGCCATGTGTGCCCGCGTGAACCTTGCCGCCCATCACGACGCCAAAACCAACGCCTATGCCACCGCGCAGGCTCCGCGTCAGAGGCCGCCGATATTCGACCAGGGCAAACAGGAAGTCGTGTAGCTCCTCGCTCCTGTTGAAGGCAAGCTCACCCCACGCGCAGCAGTTGGCATCATTCTCCACTGAACACGGAAACGGAAGCTTGGCCGCCACGGTCCTGGCAAAATCGATCGGCTGGTCTATGCCAATCGGTACCGAATACCGTATTCGCCCCTTTCTGGAATCGACGAGTCCGCCCAGTCCAACCCCTACACCGAGCAGGTCGGCCCCACCACCAAATTCCGACTGGGTCTGTGCGATTATATCCAGCACACTCTGCGAAAAATTGTCATTGGTTATCTGGAGCGATCCGCGGCGCTCGGCGAGAACCGCGCCAGCCAAATCGACGACGACCGCCACATAGAGGCCGAACTGAACCTCTATGCCTATGATGCGCCCGAACTTCTTGTTGATGACAAGCTGGATCGGGCGACGCCCGCCCTTGCTCGAAGACTCGCCCTCTTCGGTCTCCACAATCAACCCGAGTTCGATCAATCGGCTGACCTGGTTTGTCACCGTGGACTTGTCCAGACCGAGACTGGCGGCAATGTCTATCCTGCTTATGCCTGGCTTCCTCCAGACAGACCTGAAGACGCGAGCCGCAGTTCTTGGTCCTGTCATAGTGGCCACTCACGACTCCTTGTGTCGCCGCTGCTCCCGTTACATGCCGTTCATCAGCATCGTTGGTTGATTTAACCAACCAATCATGCTATACCATGACTTCCTGAAACCGTCAATGATAAAGTGCTGGACTGGCATCGGGAGGGGTGTATGGAAGAGCTGAGTCTGAATGGGCAATGGATACTCAAGCGGCTCGCGAACGGCAGCGAACGACCCATGACCGTGCCAGGTGACATCATATCAGCGCTGGTCGCCTCGGGAGAGGCGCAAGACCCCTATTTTGACAGGAATGAACTGGATCTGCAGTGGGTTGGCAGGGAAGACTGGCAGTTGACGCGCGCATTTGAGGTTCCCGAAACACTCCGCGGTGCCAAGCGGATATTTGTCGAGTTTGCGAGCATAGATACCTTAGCGGAAGTAATGCTGAACAGCCAGCCGATCGGCACCAGCCGCAATATGTTCAGGCGATTCAGGGCTGACATAGCATCGTTGTTGGCGCCTGGGCGAAACGAACTCTCCGTCATCATACGTTCGCCGGAAATGGCCGCCATCGCCGAAGCCCAGAAGCTGGCATACCCGATTCCCGCCTCTACCTATCCGGCAAGCTCGCCCAACCGCAACCTGATACGCAAGGCGCAGTGCATGGGTGGATGGGACTGGGGACCGAGCCTGATGACGGGCGGCCTGTATGATGGAGTCGCCATCGTCGGCCACGATGGGCCTAGAATCGAATACGTTCGCGCAAGAACGCGTCGGGCCCGGAGTTCCGATGCTGCGCAATCGGATGAATGGATAGTCGATCTGTCCATCGAGCTTGACTCGTCTCAACCATGCGATTCGCTTGTCTCGGTGGAGCTCGGCGATGCGGGATCGACGCAACGAATCGCAGTTGCCGCCGGCCAATCCACTATATCAGAAGAACTGCACATTACATCGCCGCTGCTCTGGTGGCCCGCTGGATATGGCGAACAGAACCTGTACGACCTTCGCGTTGTCGTGGGGCCGGCTGCGGGCAAGGGACTCACCCACGAGGCGCGGATGCGACTGGGCTTTCGTGACCTGCGCGTCGACGCTCTTCTCGATGATATAGGCCGGTCGATGACTATCGTCGTCAACGATCGCGCCATCTTTGCCAAGGGAGCCAACTGGATACCCGCGGATGCCCTGCCCTCTCGCTGGGCCAGGGAGCGGATGGCAGACTTGCTCGGGTCCGCTGCCGATGCCAATATGAACTGCGTCCGGGTCTGGGGTGGAGGCCGTTACGAAAGCGACGCCTTCTACGAGCTGTGCGACGAACTCGGATTGCTCGTCTGGCAAGACTGCATGTTCTCGTGTGCGCTGTATCCATCATCACCTGAATTTCTTGGCGATGTAGAGGCTGAAATACGCCACCAGGTTCGCAGGCTGGCCAATCACCCGTGCATAGCGCTCTGGTGTGGCAACAATGAGGCACTGGGAGCCATCACCTGGTACGACGAGTCAAAGAGCAATCCCGCCCGCTACATAATCGACTACGACCGGCTGACCGAGGGTACCCTGGGCCGGGTGGTTCGTGAACTCGACCCGGATCGAACATGGTGGCCATCGTCACCATCGGCCGGCCCCAATGACTTCTCTGACAATTGGCATAGCGACAGCCGCGGCGACATGCATTTCTGGTCTGTCTGGCATGAAGGCAAACCATTCTCCGAATACATGACCGTGCGTCCGCGCTTCTGTTCAGAATTTGGCTTTCAATCGTTGCCATGCTATCGCACCGTCACATCGTTTGCGCCGGCCGGACAGTTCAATATATCGTCGCCAGCCATGGAGCATCATCAGCGCCATCCGCGCGGCTACTCGATCATCATGGATACGATGCTCCGCTATTTCAGGATGCCGAAAGACTTCCGCTCCACTCTGTACCTGTCGCAGGTGCAGCAAGCCATCGCGATCAAGGCAGCCGTGGAGTTCTGGCGCAGCAACCGTCCTCGATGCATGGGTACCCTGTACTGGCAGCTCAACGATGTATGGCCTGGATCAAGCTGGTCAAGCATTGAATATGATGGGGGTTGGAAGCTGCTGCACTACACGGCTCGTCGCTTCTTCGATCCATTGCTCCTGGCCCTCTTCATCAAGGATCAAGTAATCTATGCGTACGCCGTAAACGATGCCGACGAGCGACTTCGCGCCAGGCTTTCGTTGACGCTGCGCCGTTTCGATGGTTCAGTGATAGCGGAACTTGCTCCGGACGCGGCATCGACAATAAGCGCCGAGCCCGAAGCAGCGACACTGTTCTGGTCACTACCAGTCTCCAGGCTCCCCGCCCCGGCGCATGAAGCCTTCATTGATGCACGCCTGACAGTGAGCGGAAGCGTGCAGCGTCGCGCCACACTCTTCCTGACTGACCCAAAAGCATGTGACCTTCTGCCGGCGGATATTAAAGCCAGCGTGGTCGCCATGCCTGAAACGACGGCCGAACTCGGTGGACTTGCCGTACGGCTGCGAACCAAGGCGCCCGCATTCTTCGTGGCATTATCGACCGATGGTATCGCCGGACGCTTTGATGATTCAGGGTTTGATCTTGAGGCAGGTGAGGAGCGTCTCGTGCGATTTCTGGCGGCGCGGAGTGCGCCGCCTATCACAATTGCGGATCTATCCACTGCATTGCGCGTCGATGATCTTGGCTCGAGCTACGAGTAAACGACCGCATCAGCCGGTGAATCGGCCCAGCTCGGCCTTGAGCGCGGCCGCAAGCTGCTCATTGTCATCAATTGCGGCTATTTCAGTCGTGACATCTGCGTCTATCGCGTCAACACCATCGGCTATCGAGGCCGCCACGCTGGCAACCTCCGAGCTCGCGCTGGAGAGTCGACCCATGACCGATGACACTTCCGATCCGGCCTTGGCCATGTCAGTACCGGAGGCTTCTACACACGCCGCGGCATCCTGCATCTCCTGCAGGGCGCGGAGCACGAGTTGCCCACCAGCTCGCTGCTCGCCGATGGCCTGGTGCGACTCGGTCTCAAGCTGGGAAATCCTATCGATATGCGCAAGCACATCATCGAACGACAGCCCCGCGTGTTCAGAGGCAGCCCTGGCTGTCTCGATTGCGGCTCGAATCTCGGCAATTCGCATCGATATTGTCCTGGACTGACCTCGCGTGCTATCGGCAAGCGCCCGAATCTCGTCTGCCACGACAGCAAATCCCGCCCCGGCATCGCCGGCATGGGCGGCTTCTATGGCCGCATTCATCGCGAGCAAATTGGTCTTGGCTGCAACCTCCGCTATTGCCTTGTTCGCGGCTGACAGGTCGGCGCTTTGGGTGTATACGCTCTTGACTCCGGCGATGACCGCTTCGAGTGTCGCTTTTCCCGCAGCGCTCGAATCTCCAAGGCCAGCCATCTCCCGAACCACCGCGTCGGAATTGGTTGCGAGCGCCTGGATGTTGCCTACCATCTCCTCGACACTCGAGGATGCCTCGGCGATGCTCGCATTCTGACGCGCAATGACAGCTCCCAGTGAATTGATGCTGGAGACGATACCGCCTGTCTGGACCGATGCCTGCTCGACACAAGCAACCTGAGATTGAACCTCGGATCTTGCCCTGTCGACATCCCCCCTGATTGCCTGCACCGAACCGCGCGTCCGTCCAGCCGCTTGCGAGAGTGCGGCTCCGCTCTCATCAATCCTGACAACTGCATCGCGCAATGACCTTACCAATGAGTAGAGGCTTGCCGCGAACAGATTGAATCCCTTGGCCAGGTCACCGATCTCATCATGACTCCATACGGGCACCTTCTCGTTCAGGTTGCCATCTTCCATCCTCAAGAATGCCGCCTTGAGCACCAGCACGGGCTTGGTTATGCCCCTCGATACCAGTACTACAACAACAAGCGCCAATACCAGCGCAATGGCGAAAATGACGAGCGAAGCGATCACCGAGGCGTTGCGGTCTGCGAAGAGTACTGATGCCGGCACCGATTCTATGTACGCCCATCGTTCCTGCGCTCCCGGGAGCGTAACAGGTTCAATGATCCTGAACACGTCACCAACCGCGGTTGGTGACCGCGCCAGGAATACCTCACCCTTCCCGGTATCAATGACCCTGAGAAGAGCCTTGTTATCACTCGCGGCCTCATGCTCGGAGGCTGCCTCACCAACGAGTGAAGACTGCTGGCCATGAGCAAGAATCATCCCGCCAGTCGACACGAGCATGGCAAAAGTCCCTCTGCTCGTCTCCGCATCTATCAGGCTATTCAGGAAACTGAGGCTCAGATCTACACCAGCGACGCCCAGGGCACGATTCTGCTCGTCATAAAGCGGAACTGCGAATGTCGTCATCAGCACAGATTCGGAATCCGATATGGCTTCTGTGTATGGTTCGATATAGACTGCGCGGTGGCGCTCGAGTGGAATCGTGTAGAAATCGCCATAGTACGAGTCAGGATCCTTATCGCCCTGCATTCCAGACTGCACCCGCACTGCACCATCTTCCCTGAAGGCCCACGGCACGAAAGCCCCTGAAGGAGCATATTCATCCTGGCTCGCATACGAGGCATCATGACCATCCCATGCATCGCGACCGAACACAGCCCAGGTAGCGAAGAAATCAGGGTTCCTGGAAAGCGTCTCGGCGCACAAAGCAGGCAAGCCCAATCGATCGGTCACGCCTGCGCGCCGTAGCGCCAAGGCAGATCCGGCTATATCCTGGGCTCCTTGAGCCGTGGCACCCAGACGCTTCTCTATCTGTGCCACTGCGGCCCTGGCCCGTTCCTGGCCAGCGTCGATCAGTGCCAGTCTCAATGAGGCGCCGGTTATTCCTATGTTATAGGACAGCAATACGACAAACGTAATCGCCTGAATGCCTGTAAATACCAAAAAGAGCTTTGTTCCCAGTTTCATATCATCCAATTATATCTATAAATAATGTGGTATCAAGTGGATTGGCTCATGATATCCCGCGCGAATACTGCGGCGGCCCCGCACAACAGGACCGCCGCCTTAACTAGATCGCTCCTGGAGAGCGGCGCTCATTCTGTCCGATTTCAAAGGCCTGCTGCGCTATAATCTTGCCTTGATGCTCTATCAGAGCCTTGACGACATCACCGATCGATATGATGCCGATGATCGACCCCTTCTCCTTGATTGGAAGGTGACGGAAGCGATTGACGGTCATCAGATTCATACACGTCTCCAGCGACGCATCAGGATCGGTAAAAGTCAGGTTGGTCGTCATGATCTCCTTGACCCTCGTAGTGTCACAGCTGCGACCTTTGACTATTATCTTGCGGGCAAAGTCGCGCTCGGAGAATATGCCTACCGTCTCTCCTCGTGCGTCTTGTACCAGAACCGCTCCAATATTGCGCTCGGCCATCAACGTGAGTGCCTCGACTACGATTGAGTCAGGGCTCACACTTACCACGTCTCCACCCTTGCTCTTCAGGATACTGCGTATTGTTTCCACGGTTGACTCCTCTTCCAAAAAGGTTTGCATTGTTCAGTACAATACTACTATATATGGCTCCATATTCAATAGTAAGCATAGCAATATGATCCGAAAAAAGGTGAGGCGCTATAGCGTACGCTCACACCATTCTTATTGCCCACATTCAAATAGCAGGTGCGACGATGTAACCAAAAAAGAGAAAGAGGTGCGATAATCAATGTAGCTGGTTCCTACCAGAAATAGCCATCCATCAATGTATTTATCAGCAGCTCACCCAATATATCACGCGACCTCCACTTTTGCTCCCGATAGCTTGATTCGGGCCCTCAACAAGAGCTGGCCATACCAACCCTGACCTGCTGCGCTGCTCTCTAAGACGGAAGCTATCCCCACGGATGCTGATCACGTGTCTGTGGTGCAGGATCCGGTCGAGAATAGCAGTGGATATAGCGGCATCCCCGAATGTCTCACCCCATTCGCTGAAATTTCGGTTCATGGTGAGCAGCATAGCGCCGCACTTGTAGCGCATGGAAACGAGTTGGAAGAATAGGCAAGCCGCATCCTGCTCGAAAGCAGGTAGCCGAGCTCGCCCACAATGAGCAGCCTCTGCTTTGCGAAGTGGGTAAGCTTCTTATCAAGCTGATTTTCAATCACGGCCTTCGACAGGGCTGCCACAAGATTCAATGCAGAAATTGCCAGACGCCCTGCTTCCAATTGCAGGCTGGAATAGAAAATACTCAATGCCTTCGTGAGGGAATACACCACCTGCCAGCCACACAAGGTATTGAACAACAAGACTCCTGCAAGTGTTCATGTCAGGTCACAAAAAGAATATTCCTCAAAAATAACTCCATGGGATTACCCTAGAGAGTATCAGGTTCAACGTGTTTGCAAAAGCGGAGCAATCTGTTGGGACTCGGATACCTGGGTCATGGTCGCTGCACCGCTGATTGGGAAAGACATCGGTCTATTTGAACTTGGAAATGCAATTTGGCGCGTGTTCTTCCGAGGCAAGCTTCTTGGCTACCTTGATGAAAGAATCATGCGTATCAATGATGTTCAAGGGAGGTCAATACGCTATAATGAAGTGTAAACAATGTCCCTGGAGTTTTGTAAACTATGTCCTAGTCAGTTCAGAGTTCCGTTCACTAATCAGCAATCGCCTTATAGAATTCTTCTATTGCTGGCATTACGCCTTCAGGAACTTCATACCCACCATCATGAATATACTTCATAAAGGGAACAGGAATTGCCAATTCATATTTTACCATGTTCTTGGTAATTGCCTGTATCCCATCGATCTTGCATAGATTCATCTTTATGATCTCAGCAAATGTTTTTGATTGCCACTCATATTTTGCGCGCGGATCCTTTTCCCGTGCAACCTGGAATACCGGCTTTGGGCACAATAGTGATTAATCACTCTTTGCAGGCAAGATAGCCGATATGGATGCTATTGCTGCTATTCTTTCGGCCTTGCTACCGATAATTCATACACAAAATACCACCATTTGAATAACCCAGCAGATATATTCTGGTTTATATGGAATAGTCCTCACTCAGTATTCAAACAATTGATCAAAAAAATGCAAGCCCCTGTCTCCACAATCTCCAATATTCCTCTGCCAACCCGATTAATTTCCTTGTGGATCGGTCAAGTTCACCGGCGTCTATGATCCTTGAGGATAAACCATCGTGGCTTCTGGACAAGTCATTTCACACCGGAATTTTTATGTCGCATTTTTTACTTCTTCCACCGTGCCTATGAAAAGCGAGCATAATTGGGTTGTGCCAGGCACTGCATCTTCCGGCAAGTAGATTGTCGCTTCTCTCTTGGTTCCATCGACGATCAACTCCAACCTCTTAGGAAGTATACCAGAAGTATTAATTGCTGAAGTAAAGAAAACCAGCGCAATCAATAACTTTAAATTGGTAGCTCTATGAATACTATAACTCTCTCATGCCATTCCAGGAGCCCAGTAATGCTAACATTCCCTTAAGCTGCGACGCGAGCTTGGGGTGGTTTATGCGCCAATATCTAAGCACAAACAATGGCAGGCCGCGGAGTCAGGCTGAAGCGATCGTTGATTTCTTTTCACTCTCGATATTTGTATTCAATATCATATTAATACTCATTACTATATCAGTATCATCTATTTGGGCTTCATCCCAATCACGATCATATAATGAATAGGCGTTGACTAGAAATTCAAATTCATACCATCGATTAGAGATCATCATGTCCAAGATAGTAGCAATTCGATTAACCATATATATATTTAGCTTTTTCATATCATCATCGGTCAGTTTTGAGTCCGGGTCTGCTTGCATATCTTCTATGGGCCCATTACAAAAAACAAAATGCGCTATTGCTTTTGATATGATATCGATATTATCTCTACTGAACCACTACCGGCTAAAGCCGGTAGGTTCCTTTGACGGCTAAAGCCGTTGTTTTCGGCTAAAGCCGACTGAAAGCCCTGTGGCTCATAGCCACCTTAAGATTCCGACTGAAACTCGTCGGCTACCCTAAAATTCTCATCTCCAGTTTCCGTTTTCTGATTTTCTATGTACTGGCGTACTGTTTCCTCAGTAACACTTCCTACTGTTGCACAAAAATTTCCTCGTCCCCACATATGCTGTCCCCAGTATCTCTTCTTCAAGTGCGGAAACTCATCCTGGATCATTCTTGATGATCGTTTTTTTATATATTGCACCAGCTTCGCTGGTGCAATTGTAGGCGGACACGATACCAGCATGTGGACATGATCCCTGCCGATACTACCCTGCACTATCGCAACATCCCTACTCAAGCAGGTCTGCCGCATCAATTCTCGGGCTCGTATTGCTACCTCGCCTTTCAATACATGATATCTGTACTTTGTGACCCATATCTGATGATATTTCACGTCATATACCGAATGCGAACCGTGTTGATACTCCATCCTGGCTCCTCGGCCTATTATACTTGCTAAAGCTGTTCGCCTAAAGGCGAAGGATTTAGACCTGGTATCTGGAAATTAATGTTCCATTTTTCGTCGCTCTAACATGTTGATAACCTGGGAAGCGGAATTGGCGCGTAACTTGCCGAGCGAAGCGACAGCAAGTTGCGTGACAAACCGCTGACTCAGGTTGAAGCGATTGTTCGATGCCTCTTACATTCTTCTCTTAGCAATCCATATTGATTCATATTATAGACCTTATCATTTACCTTTATTGCACTCCTTTTTATACCTTCTAATTTGAATCCATTCTTTTGTGCTATTCTATTACTTCCAATATTTTCAACAATACAAGATATTTCATATTTTTCAGCATCCAAATATTCAATTCCTATATCTATGACTTCTCTTACACAGGAAGATATAATTCCTAGATTCCTTTTACGTTCTATAATCCAATATCCAATTTCATAAGTGGATGTGTTTTCATCAACAAGCCAAATACTAATTCTGCCAACTATTTCATCATTTTCTATTACTAAATAGTCAATACTTTTCTTTTCTGAAAACGAAATCAATGCTCTTTTTGTATTCTCTAATACCTGATCACTACTTGTTGTTTTCTCAACCCAAGTTAAATATTCAGCTAGATATTTTCTATTCTCTTCGACTAATTTGAAAACAGCTTCTACAGAATATGGTGATACGAGTTCCAACCATAAATCAGCACTAACTCGTCTATACGCCAGCATACTTCTATTCTCCTGCGCGCGATAGCGCGTCCATCGAACATACGCTTAACCGGTAGCGCGTCATTGGCACGTCCTTTGCCGAGCGAAGCGACTAGCAAAGGGCGTGACAATAGCGCTATCCGGTTGAAGCGATTGTTCGATGATCAACTATGATTTTGTTGGATTTGTATATATGTCCCTTTTCCCATATGATTTTCAACTATTTTTACGCAAGTTGTTTTTTGGAATGTAGCAACAGTGGCGTGGAATAATGATAAAACAAGTTCTTGAAGCTTTTGATCATCTTCTAATAATTTAATTTTCAAACCATGTTTTCTTGCCTCGTCATATCCTATTGATCTTCCATGACTCAACAACTCTTTGTTATTTCCAAGCCAAGACGATATATCCTTTGCTTTCTCTGTTTTATTTTGATCATCTTTGAACATATATTTTGTTAACCAATCTTTTACTAGCTTTTGTGCTAATTCAATTTGATTCATACACATAATTAGTAATCCTGGCGGATACTGTTTTATTTTTTCAAGCCAGAGTATTGGATTATTACCAGGCTTATTAATTGACTGTTGTGCCATTTCAAATTCACTTAAAATTGATTGTGCTGCAACTGCATAGTTTTCACTAATTATTTGAGGATCAATTGGTCCAATAGAGGAATGCTTTCCCATAATTATTTCATCAGCTGAACATGCAAGCATAGTAGCAGCTGACATAGCATTTTGTGGAATAATCACTCTGATTTTTTTAAACTTGCTTCTTAAATAGTTCACAATCTGTTCCGTTGCTTCTGCAGAACCGCCAGAACTATGTATTATCAAATCTAGATTCTCTCCTTTTACATCTTTTAATGCAGACATGAATAACTGTATATCTTGCCTATTTATTTGAAGAACATCTCCTTGAATATCTTTAATTGAAAATGACGTTGCATATAAAACAGTGGAATTTGCTGTGTATTCACTTATTTTTCTTAAATACTTCCTTCTCACAACATCTTGTGCTGGAATAATAGTAAGCTCTCCCATTTCTTTATGTATCTCATGTAGAGTTGGCATTACATACTCCCTTCTGTTGAATATTTAATAGTAATATTTTCATTTTCTTTTTTTTCAAACGGCTCCAAATTATGCAGTTGCTCACATATTAAGTGGTAATCAGGTACAGAACGAATTTTCTCTATGAGTCTATTATATTCTTTCTCAAAATCGGTCATATAAACCTCCTTCTTGAAGCGCCGAAGGGCTGTGTTACAAGGATCATACTTTACATATTTTTCAGGACCAAGTGTAAAGGATGATCCTTTAGAAGTCAAAGTCATTCAACTCGTATACTTTCATGGTACGCTCGCAGAAATAGCCCAGCGGGACATGGCGATAATACACCAGCCACACTCCATCCTGGACAGGCTGAAGCCCGACATACTTTCCTCCGAGTGCTGAAGAAACCATCACAAAGCCTTTGTCTTTCCAGCGTATGGCTCCATTGACGGTAACCATCTTGGGATCCATTCCATGTTCGTAATCCCAATCCCGAACCATCCCTGGATATTCGCGGGTTGACCATGTATGCACTGCTTCCGGCGTCTTCATCCCCAGCGCTTCATGCGGCCGCACCGTGTTGTATTCCTCTCGGAAATGGTTGAAGATCTGCTGCTGTGAACGCAAGGTATTTCCTGGCGGCCTCGTGGCATCCGCCTTCAGGTCACGATGCATCCGTTCGTGCCGGCCATTCTGCTGCGGACTCGCCGGATCGGAGTACACTGGCGTTATCCCTATCTCCATGATCCACACGGACAGCATGGTCATCCGCCGCAGCGATGCCGAATTCCCGAACGGCGGTCCATTGTCCGTATGTAGCTGGTACGGAAGTCCGTATTCACGGAAAACCTTTTCAAATATAGGTTTACTGCTTTCCGTGTCCGGCCGCTCAAGTCCTTTGATCTCGAAGAGGTACCGACTGAACGAGTCCGCTATCGTAAGCGGATTGCAGTATTGTCCATTCCGCATGCGGAATTTGCCCTTGAAATCTGCGCTCCATATCTGGTTAGGTAGCTGTGGATCAAAACGTGGCCCGCTGTTGAGTATCTTCCTCCGGGGAGGATTCCTGGGCACGGTCAACCCGTGCTTCTTCATGATATTGTTTACAGTCGTCTCTGAAGGAATCGCGGTGCGGTCATATCGACGCAGGAGCAGCACTTTTATCTTGCGGGCACCCCAATGTATATGCTTCTTTCTTTCTTCCACAACCGCGTCCTCGATCGACTTCGGCGTCGTCAAAGGATGACGTTTATGCCGGCGTGGCAGTTCTTCGAGGGCGTCCCATCCCTCTTCCTGATAACGCTTTATGATTGCGTCTCCAGTCGGCCTGCTGATGCCGAATTCCTGGCAGAGTGAGGTCTTGGTGAATCTCCCAGTCTCCAGGAGCGTTATGAATTTCTTCTTCTGAATCTGCATGCTTTCCATCCTCCATGGCATCTGGAACCTCCTGAAAAGAGGTTCCAACAGTGCTTCGAGAATGTAAAGTATGATCCTTGAGAAGTGTAAAGGATGATCCTTTACTGTACCCGCGATGAACCTAACATATGCTTAACCTGCGAAGCGGAATTGGCGCGTCCTTTGCCGAGCGAAGCGAAAAGCAAAGGACGTGACAAACCGCTGAGACAGGTTGAAGCGATTGTTAGAAATATTATAGAAAACCAAGAATCATAGTAAT
>DATKVB010000025.1:0-291128 GCA_035530295.1 bacterium
GGTGTTCTGCTTGACCGTAGCGGCCATCTCTTCGACGGAGGCGGACACTTCCTCGGCGCTGGCGGCCTGTTCCGCCGCTCCCTGCGACAGCTGCTGCGCTGTCGACGACATCTGCTCGGAGCCCGAGCTGACCTGGTCGGACGCGCTGAGTATGTCCTCGACGATGCGGCGCAGGTCCTTGGACATGACGTCCAGGGCCTTGGCCAGGTCGCCTATCTCGTCGGATCGCCCTATATACACCGGCGGTATGTCGTTGCGCAGGTCACCCTGGGCCATCTCCCCGAGGTGGGCGACCGCGATGCCCAAGGGCTTCGATATCGATCTGGAAAGCAGGATGCCGATGATGATCGACGCAATGGTTACCAGCAACATGACGATGACCATTATCATCGTGGTGGAGTTGGCCAGGGCGGTGTTGGAATTGGATGTCTGCTTGGCACGGCCTAGCTTGTACTGCACCAGATTTCCAATAGCCTCCTGCTCCTTAAGGGCGGCATCCTTGCCAGCGCCCTTGACGATTTCGCTGGCCCTCTGTACTTCACCCGTCTCCATCAATCTGATGGCCTCGTCAAGTTGGGCCCGATATACAGTCCTGACTGACATGAATGTATCGAATATCTTTTGACCCGCCTCTGTTGTAATCTGTTTTCTATATTCTTCACTGCTCGCCACTATCTTGGCGGAGAGGTCGTTGATAGTATTTTTGAAAGTATTGATATCTTCCTTGTTGGTTGCGTCAAGCAGATCGCGGACATTGACGCGTACTCTCTGAAACGCTTCCGTTATACTCAGGAGGTCCGAAATCGGCACCGTCATGTTCTGGTACATCAAGGTATCCGCCGCTTCTATACGGCGAAGGCTTATCATACCAAAGCCACCCATGGCCGCGCCGAGCAGCGCGACAGCCACAAAACCCAGAACCAGTTTTCCACTGATCTTCATCGATTGCTCCTTGTGCAATGCTTGTTGAAACGTTTAGAGCTAGAAGTATCTGAGTGATCTTGACATATTATACCCGGCTGGCCATGCGGTCAAATGCCGAATCAGTGGTTCATCTATCAAAATGGCCGAGGACCCGACCGAGCTCACCAATCCAAAAGGCGTCTCTGGCCTTGCAGCGCGCGAATGTCGGTGGCGTCCCAACTCGATTCAAGCGTGCCCAGGTAGGTTCCATCATCATCGTACAACGCCTTGTAGGAGATGATGATGAAGCGGTCGCCCATCTGTATCCAGAAGTCAGCCTTGTCCTTTTCCTTCTTCTTGAAGGCCGCAAGGATGCGCTCCACCGTCGCGACGCTCTTCTGCGGATGGCAGTTCTGCACGGCGCGGCCGATGACGCCGGGGCTGCGCGGGAAGACACGGTGAGGCGAATCCGAATAGTAGAGCACGCGATCGTTGGCGTCTACAAAGGACACGTCGAGCGGCAGGTTCTTCAGCATCAGGTCCAGTATCTTGCGGGGCAGGGCGCCTTCGGACAGCGGTATCGAGTCATTTTGCTTGCCGGCGCCGGACTCTGGCTGCGTCGTCGCGGCGGCGATGGCGGCGTCCAGGTTGCCATACATGCTGCCTGTCTGACCTGTTCCGACCAGCCCTGGATCCCACACGGCTCCGGGTTTGACCCAGGCAAACCCTATGGCGTCCTCACCGGCCCTGACCTTGGCCCAGTCCGCTGGCGAGAGCCGCTTGAGGGCGGTGGGGAACAGGATGCGCTCTTCCATGAACATCACGGTGCCGATTTGTCCAGCCAGCGAGCGCGCCTCGCGTCTGGCGGCCTTCAGGTCACCGGCGAGCATGGCCTCGTCAAGCGTCTTGAAGCGTGCCCGGATGTCGTCGTGCTTGCCCCACATCACCCGGGAGGGCCCGGTAAAGCCGGTAGCCTCCAGAAACGGGAATAGCTGATTTTCTTTTCTGGTGTAGTGGACGATTATGGGCCTGAGATCTTCGGCGGCGTTCCGGATCGCCACCACATCGCCAAGGAGACTGGCAAACCTGAGCGTACGAAGGCGCTTGCGTGCCTCGCGGTTTTCGGCCAGGTAGGTGTGCACGGGATGACCCGGCAGCCGGTTGGCTCTTGGTTGCTTCTCCAGCCCGCCCTTGAAGATGTCGGCATGCACTTCGCAAAGCCGCTGGACCTCCTCCACGGGCAGGCCACCGTCTATCAGCGATTGTTCCATGGAGGCAACTTCCTCGGCGCTGGCTCCCTTGATCAGCTCGTGGAACTCGCGCTTGACATCGGCCGGCGCCGCTCCGGTGGCCAGCTTGTCTATGACCTGTTTGAGCCGCTTGGCACCGTCCGTTGTTTCCATCCTACTTCACCTCGATGAATATCACCTTGGCCAGGCCTATGTATTGCTCCGATGGCTTTTTTGACGGGCCCAGGGAATAGGTGCTGAACAGCAGGCTGTCCGCCCTCGTGAAGCCCATCTTTATGACCAGGTTGGCTCCGGTCTGGGCCACGGCCTTGGTTATGTCCGCAAGCACGCCACTTACGCCCTTCTGGCTGGCCGCGACCTGCTTCCGCTCGTAGTACTTGCCAAAATCGTCCATGGTCGGGTTGGTAAAGTACAGGGCGGCTCCGATGATGGCGAGGGTAACGATGGTCTTGAACATGCCTCTCATATAGTTTCCTTTCGGTGCGTTGTGATGTAACGATAGATCGGTTCTGCCATAAACGCAAGTCAGCGCGGTTTTGGGCCCTTCATCGGCGCCGCGATGAGCGGATCGAGCGGCCATGAGTGCCTTGGGTAGCGGCGGGCCAGCTCGTTCCTGATGGACGGGTAGGTAATTCTCCAGAAGCTTTCCAGGTCGGAGGTAACTTGCAGGGGTCGATCGGCGGGCGATAGCAGCTCCAGCGTTATAGGGCTGCCGCAGGCCGTTGGCCCCTGCCGCATGCCGAAAAATTCCTGTATGCGCCCCGAAAGCCGCGCGGGGCCATCCGCTGGATACACAGGACGTCGTGTGCGACCTCCTGGTGTCGTGATCGATTCGGGCACCAGCGTCTCGAGCCGGCCGCGCGACAGCGGCGCAAGCATCGATTCGACCAGCCCGACGAGAGCGCGTTCGTCGAGGGCCGGGCCCGATGCCGACAGCCAGTCAGGCGCTGCCATCCGCAATCGTGTCAGCAGGGCCTCGTCGCCCCAGTCTCCCGATTCAATCGCCTGATTCTCGACGCCAGAGCGGATCAGGAAGCGCATCCTGTCCACAAGCGAACGCGACTCGTCAGTCCACGGCAGCCAGTCAAGGCCCTGGCTCGAAAGCCGCTCGTCAAAGGCGCGGGCAAGCAGCTCAGCTGGAACCTGATCCAGCCTCTTCTCGGCGAGCGCGAATATACCAAACCTGTTCCGCTCGAACGCCACGGGCCGCGGGCCGCGCCATTCCACTTCCAGCGCGTATCGGGCGCCTGGGTGCATCGCCGACTTGGCAGCCTGGGCACTCACAGACGCGGCGAGCCTGATGAAGCCCAGCGGGTTGCCCGCGTCAACGTCAAGCGCGACAAGCCAGTCAGTCTCTGGAGCGTGGAGCGTGGCTCTGGCCCGCCGGCCGGTATGGAACTCCCAGGTGCCATCATCAAGCCGGCGCGCCAGCCTGTCCGGAAAGCCAGCGGCCAGAAGGTCGCCGATATTCTGTATGGAATCGGCCATCGGCTTGGAGTCGCGGCAGTCGTCGCCTGAATGCTCACCCCGAACCCTGGTGACAAGACGGTCTGCCTCGGCGCGTATCCTGCGTATTCGCTCATCGGCTGGGCGGCTCCTGGCAAGGCGTTCAAGTTCTTGCTGGAGGTCGCCGCTTGAATCACCGGCCGGGCGCTCGGACAGCATAGCGACCGCCAAGGCGACTGCGCGCATGTTTGGCATTGCGCTTTTCTCGCCGGCACCTTGGGCGGACCGTAGCATCGCAACAGCGGCCCGTGGGTCGAGGCCAAGGCCGACGGCATCGCGTCCCAGCCGCGTGGCCGCTCCGCTGGAGTCGATCAGACCAATCGCCCGCAAGGTGGCCTGAGCTGATTTCCAGGCATGGACGGGTGGGGCATCGAGCCATGTCAGGGCCTCCATAGACAGGGCACCCCGCGCGGCGCATTCCAGCACCACCGCCGACAGGTCTATCCTGTTGAGTTCTGGTCCGCGCGTGGCGGGCAGAATGTCGGCGGCGCTCCAGCACCGCAGGCACAGTCCGGGCCCGACGCGGCCGGCCCGGCCGCTCCGCTGGGCGGCTTCAGCCTCGGACACGCGCTCGGTGACGAGTCGGTTGAGTCCGCTTGGAGCATGGCAACGCACCAGGCGCGACAGCCCGGCGTCGACGACGGCGGTGACGCGCGGTATGGTCAGGCTTGTCTCGGCCACATTGGTAGACAGCACGACGCGTCGCCTCGCGCCGGGTGGAGGCGCGACGATGGCGCGTTGTTCGGACACGTCCAGTCCGCCATGCAGCATGGCTATGTCGACCAAGGGCGTCGATCCAAGCCTGGAGGCGACATCGTCTATCTCGCGCAGGCCCGGCAGGAATACCAGCACATCGCCTTCGGTCGCGGCCAGTGCCTGGGCAATGGCGCGCGTGGTTGTTGCCTCGATCCGCTCGCCAGCCTGCGGTGCGACGTGCCGCAGTTCGACAGGGAATGACCTGCCCGGCACCGTGATCGTCGGGCACGCCATATAGGAGGCTATGCGGCCCGTCTCGATCGTCGCCGACATCACCAGGATGGACAGATCGGGACGGGCCTCGCGCGCCTCCGCGGCAAAGGCCAGTCCGAGGTCGCTGGTCGCCGACCGTTCATGAAACTCGTCGAAGACAACCAGTGACACCCCGGAGAGCAAGGGATCATTCTGGATCATCCTGATGAATATCGCCTCGGTCACAAATTCGATGACGGTGCGCGGGCCGCAGCGGGTGTCGCCACGGATGCGGTACCCGACCACGTCCCCTACCGCGGTACCGGTAAGCTCCGCGACACGCGATGCCGCCGAGACTGCGGCAAGCCTGCGTGGCTCCAGCACCAGCACTCGACCCGGCACGGCCCGTGTCGATAGAAGCCAGGCCGGAATAGCGCTGGTCTTGCCGGCTCCTGTCTCCGCCGAAAGCACGAGCGGGCCGACATGCAAGGCCGTTGTGATTTGGGGCAAAGCCGGAAAAACAGGCAGATCATCGAGGCGCATACTGCATGATGCCCGATGCGCAGATGGCGTGTATACTGTATCCATGCATGCGGCCACCGGACCGGGAATCGAATCTACTGTAGTCGCCGAATCGGCGGGGATAGGGCTGTACGCCGAACATGGCCTGCACGCCGCGCTCAAGCTGGCGTACGCGCGCCACCCCGAGGCCAGACTCGAGGTGCCCGTCGCGGGCAAGATAGTCGATGTGGTGTTGCCCGACGAGCTTGTCGAGATACAGACCCGCAACATTGGCTCGATCAGCGAGAAGATACTGCACCTGGCATGCACGGGACCGGTGCGTGTGGTGCACCCCATCGTCGTCGAGACAATAATCGACAGGATCGACCCATCGGACTCGTCGCTTGTCTCATCGCGTCGGTCCAGGACACGCAAGGACCTCTTTAGCCTGTTTGACGAGCTGGTTCACGCGCCGCTGTTGGTAGGCTCCCCCAATGTCCGTTTTGACGCGGTGCTTGTTCGCGTGCGCGAGGTGCGCGTGCGTGACGGCAGCGGTTCATGGCGCAGGCGCGGTGATCGCGTTCTTGCGCGCGATCTGGCCGAGGTCATATCGACAACAAGCCTGAATTGCCGTGCGGACTGGCTGGCGCTGCTCCCCGCCGGATTGGCCCTGCCTTATGACTCCGCTGCGCTCGGCGCGGTTCTTGGCATACCTGCCCCGCGCGCCCGCAAAATTCTGTACGTGCTTGCCAAGGCGGGCCTCCTTCGCGAGTCGGGAATGTCGGGCCGCCGCAAGCTCTATGATGCTGGCATCAGCGCCGAAGCCTGCCAACACGCATAACGCAGCGCCTGAGTATGATCAGCGCTGTGCCAATCGGCCACACAAAGAGGCTTGACTTGCTGGAATTATCATATAAGATAAAAATTATCATTCTTATGGAGGCACTACGCCATGAACAAGTCAGCAAAGGATCCACGGTTCTGGTTGGCACTATCATTGTTGCTGATGATAGTGGGTACGGGATTCGCATACCTCTTCAACACGTCGTTTTTTTCGGTTACGACCAGTGAAATCTCATTCAAGACCGACAAGGGTGTCCTGAATGGCTTGCTCTACATGCCAGCTGGAGCAAGCGCTGCAAAGCCCAGGCCAGCCATCGTGACGACGCATGGGTATCTGAATGCCAAAGAGATGCAGGATGCCCCAGCGATAGAGATGTCGAGGCGCGGGTACGTGGTTCTTGCGCTGGATTCATACGAACATGGCGATTCTTACCTGAACAAGAACGATATCAACAATGCGTGGTTTGGATACTGGCCAGCGTCGGTATGGGATGCCGTCCAGTACATGTATCAACAGCCCTACGTTCTCAAGGACGCACAGCGCGATGGCATCATAGCGGTCAGCGGCCACTCGATGGGCGGATTCTCCTCTACCATGGCCGCCTATTACGATGAGCAGCAGTATCAGCAGAGCCTCAAGGATGGCAAACCCGCCGTCCGAAAGATCTGCGCCGTGCTGACGGCCGGCTCCGATTTCCTGTATACGAGCTATCTTGGCGTCAATGAAGCCGTTGCCGATGGCGCGCTTGCGTCCAGAACCGCAGGCAAGATAGCGGGCCAGTACGACGAGTTCTTCTTCAACGCTCCCAACGCCAAGCCGGGCCAGACCATGGTCAAGAAAGACTATGTGAACACGCCCGATGGCAAGGCCTTCCTCGGCAATCCTGACAAGCCTGAGGCCAATGTATTCTACTCGACACCGGAGGGTGGCAAGCGTATTATATTCCAGCCGGCACAGATGCATGCCTGGAATCATTTCTCGGCGCTGACTACCGGATATCAGATTCAGTTCTACGCTACCGCGTTTGCCGCCTACGCTCCGGCCACGCGCTTGACCGCATCGAGTCAGATCTGGTTCCTGAAGGAATTGTCGGAACTTGTAGGGCTCGTCGGCTTCTTCATGCTGTTCATAGCGTTGCTGCAGGTACTGCTGAAGGCGCCATGGTTCAAGGAAGTGACGACGGAGCCGCTTGCGTTTGATGGTCCGAAGACTACGTCCAGGAAGGCCATCTTCTGGGCTATCGTCATCATCAGCGCGGCGTTCCCCGCCGTCTACTACGCGACGCTCATGGGCAAGCTGCCGGTGGGCCTGGCGCAGCTCAAGTACTTCTCGCTGGTTGTTGGTGGCGCCGCAAGCATTGCCGCCATGGTCGCCTTGGTCCAGAAGAAGCTCGACCGGATATTTGGCCTCATGCTTATCGCTTCCACGTCGATGGTGAGCCTTGGGCTGACCGCAAGTTCTGGTAGCCTGTTCAATCTGTCGACCATATTCAACGAGCCTCAGACCAACGCGCTGATTTACTGGGCAATGGTCGTTACCGGGCTCGTGGCGGTAATCCTGTCAGTCACGCACCACGTCATCAACCGGCCGGCCGCTATCGGCGCTCGCCACTACGGATTCGCCGTTGGCTGGAAGACGGTCATCAAGTCGTTCGCGACGGCGGTGATCATCGCCGCATCGGGTTATCTGGTCGTCTTTGTGGTCGATGCGCTGTTCCAGACTGATTTCAGGTTCTGGCTGTTCGCGGTGCGCGCCTTTAACTGGCACCATCTGCTTACAGCACTGGGCTACATGCCGTTCTTCTTCCTGTATTTCTTTATCAACGGCATGGCTCTTCAGATAAACACCAACAGCACCTATCTGAAGGGCATCAAGGGATGCCTGGTCGCCTTCCTTATGAACATAGGCGGCTTGCTCGTCTGGCAGGTAGTTCAGTATGGCGCGTTGTTCGCGACCGGCGTCGCGGCGTGGCCATCGGTAAGCCTGAACAGCATAACACTGTATGCTACGCTGGCCATCCTGTTTGTCTCGACCCTTATTACCAAGAAGTTCCTTGAGAAGACAAACAATGTCTATACCGGAGCCTTCCTCAACACCATCGTCGTGACGCTGATGGCGATTTCGACATCGACCATGTACATTCATCTGCAATAGTCATGCCATTGTGGGAGACCGGGAGCGTGGCCCCCGTCCCGGTCCCCATCTTTACGCGAGGACTCCGAATGCGTAGGATAGCGGCATGACCGCAGTTGCTCCGGCCCTTGAGAAGGGGCTCCTGATCCTTGAACATATACTTGCCGTCAACGAACCCGTGACCATGAGTGGCATTGCCGAAGCGGTAGGCTTCAAGGTTTCGGAAATTCAGCGCATGGTAGAATACCTGGCCAAGGACGGCTTCATCATAAAGACCGCTTCCGGAGCGTATGCGCCGGGCGCACGGGCGTATAGCCTCGCGGACCGCAAGCTTGAATCGGCGGTGATCGCCCGGGCCGAAGGGCCGATGCGCAGGTACGCCGCTCGCTCTGGTGCCTCTGTTCACCTTGGCCTCTTTGTCGACGAACAGCTCCATGTGGTGTACCAGGTGGAAGGCGGCGAGGATGTGCGCCTGGGAGTGCGGCCTGGGTTGTACGACGCGGCTACCACGCCATCGGGGCGTATGTTTCTCTCGCATCGATACGTGGATACCACCGGCGATTCCGAGGCATGGGCACAGATACGCGCCAGCGGTTTCTCATTCGGAGAGCTCAAGTGCGCGGTAGGGGTCTACGTCGTCGCGGTTCCGGTGGCGATAGGCAGCAATCCTTGCGCCGCCGTAGTCGCGACGCCCTATCTGCTGAAGCGCACGGGTGACCAGATAATCCGCGACGACCTGGTCGCCGAACTCCGCCGCTGCGCCGCCGAGATTTCCGCACAGTTCTAGCCGCGACGGCTATCCAGCCAAGCCTCAAGCTTCTCGAGCGCCTCTGGCAGATTGGCCCGGCCAAAGCCTATCCTGAAGTACGAGCGATCATAGTCGTAGTACGCGCCTGGCAACAGCAGCACGCCGGCCTCCGCAACCAGCTTTTCGGCAAGGATCTCCGCGTCGCTGCCGTCGCTCAGGTGCGGAAAGGCTATGGAACCGGCAACGGGCGGCGTCCATCGGGCAAAATCCGGCCGGCGCTTGAAGAAGCCTTCGAGCAGGACAAGGTTGTGGGCTACGATACTCCGGTTGCGAGCCGCTATCGGCTCGAGGTTGCGTATCGCAATCTCGGCCAGAAGCTCGCCGGGCGCAGACGAGCATATCGAATTGTAGTCCTTGACCACCGCCACGGCATCGAGTATGTCTGCCCGCCGTGATGCGAGCCAGCCTATGCGCAACCCTGCCAGCCCAGCGTGCTTGCTGAGTACATCGAGCGCCACGCCGTTCTCGTATATCTCGCAGACCGATGGCAGTCGATGCGCCTGATCACGCTCCATTCTGCGGTATACCTCATCTACAAACAGGATGGCTCCGGTCTTGCGGGCGTATGCCACGATCGCCTCGAACTCCTGTCGGGTAGGGAGGGCTCCGGTGGGATTGTGCGGCGCATTGAGTATGATCATCTTCGCCTTGCCGGCCGACAGAGCGGGTAGCTCGTCCGGATCGAGGAACCAGCGGCTCGCGCCATCCTTGGCCGCGACCTCGCGGAACTCCCAGAACTTGACTGTGCAGCCCATGGCGCGCGGGATTTCCGCCAGCGATTGGTAGCATGGCGCGTTGACTATGACTTCGTCACCGGACTTGAGCATGGCCAGACATAGATTCAGAATGCCTTCTTCCGCCCCGGAGTGCACGACGATGCTGTCCGCTGACAGGCCCGCGTAGTGGGCGGCGATAGCGGCGCGCAGCGATGGAGCGCCGCGGGTCTCGGTATAGCCCAGACGCTGGTCCAACAGCCGGTCCAGCGAGCCCTCGTCCATCGCCAGTAGCTCGCGCACCGGAAATGATTCACAGTCGGATGAGCACATGAGGTAGCGGGCATTGAATTCGTGCTTGGCGAAGAAGCGCTCGAGAGCAAATGGTCTGAAGAAAGCCATGGCTGGTCCTTTCGCGCGCTGTGACACGTGCCCTTTCAGTATACCACGCCATTCCAGTCGGCTGGTGGTTGACTTTGCTCTGTTGAATGCGTACTATATGACTAGAATAGATCAAACAGTCATTGTTTATCAATGATGACAAGCAAGGAGGCGTCATGCCGTCAGCATTCGACGATAGGGAACGGGCGGCCATAAACGCGCGGCTCGTGAGCGCCGCCTTGGACGCGTTGCGGCGCGGCGGAATCGGAGCGGCCAGTGTAGCCGATCTCGCCTCCGCCGCAGCGATAGCCAAAGGGTCATTCTACAGTTTCTATGCCTCCAAGGAAGAGCTGTTCATGGAAGCGTTGGAATCGATAGAGGGTGAATACCGGGCAATATTCGAGGCTGCCGCGGAGGGCGAGGATCCGCCAGCAGAACGGCTGCGCATGACGTTTCGCGCAGCCTTCGACCGCATACGCGACGATCCGGCCGTCCGTTCCATCGATGCGTCGACCATGGAGAGACTTGTCCGGGCCCTGCCCCCGGAGCGCGTGCGGCGGCACGTCGCGCACGATGCAGCCGAGATGACGCGCATATCGGCGCTATGGCGGGCCGCCGGGTTGCTGCGAGCCGATGCCGGCGACGAGGAGTTGGCTGGCGCTGGCTATGCGGTGTTCGGCGTATCGATGAGCCTGGCTAGCTTGCCTGAGGCTCTTCGCGAATCTACCGTAGATGTGATGGTACGGGGCCTCGCGCTGGCGCTGACGGAAGGGGGCACCATGGCATCTGAAGGAAGACGAGGGAAACGATGATCAATGTTGAAGGATTGCATTTCACATATCCTCGAGCCAGGACCGAGGCGGTCCGCGGCTTGGACTTCACTGTTGCGGCGGGCGAGGTGTTCGGCTTCCTTGGACCAAGCGGTGCAGGCAAGAGCACAACACAGAAGATTTTACTCGGGGCACTGCGCGGCTACACTGGCCGCGCGTCTGTATCCGGTGTCGAGTCGTCCAGGGCAAACGGCGCCTATAGGGCTGGCATCGGCGCGGCGTTCGAGTTTCCATGCTTCTACCAGAAGCTGTCCGGACTCGAGAATCTGCAGCTGTTTGCCTCATTGTATCCGGGACCCAAGGATGATCCACTCGCTTTGCTCGAGCGGCTTGGCATCGCGGATGCCGCCAGTCGGCGGGTTGGCCAGTATTCCAAGGGAATGAAGATGCGGCTGAATCTGGCCCGTGCCTTGATGCACCATCCCAAGGCGCTGTTTCTGGACGAGCCGACCGCTGGACTCGACCCGGCCAATGCCCGGATAGTGCGGGACATCGTCAGGGAGCGAGCGGCCGACGGAGTCGCCGTGTTCCTGACGACCCACGATATGGCGGCTGCCGACGCGACCTGCGACCGTGTTGCCTTTCTGGTAGATGGCCGCATAGTCGCCTGCGATGCTCCCGACGCACTGAAGCGACGTTACGGCAAGCGGGCAGTCATCGTGGACCGCGCCGGTCCCGGAGGTGCCGGGCAAGGAGCCGTCGAATTTCCTCTGGATGGACTCGCTGATGATGAGGCCTTCCGGGCGGAGCTTCGCAAGCCCGGTCTCTTGGGTGTCAGGACTCTCGATTCAAGCCTTGACAGCATCTTTGTGCAGCTAACCGGCAAGGAGCTGGCATGAATCCCACAACGCTCATCCTGGATGATTTTCGGCTGTTGTGGCGACACGGATTCGCGATAGCGTATCTCATTCTGGCTGCGCTCTACGCTGCCGTCCTTGCTGCCCTGCCGAGGGCATGGGCAGATGCGGTCCTGCCACTGCTTGCGTGGAGCGATCCGGCGTTCTTCTGCTTCTTCTTCGCCGGAGCCAGCGTCTGTCTGGATCTTTCGCAGGGTACTTTCAGAGCGTTGTTCGCGTCACCGCTTCGGCCGGGGGTGTACATGGTCGTCAAGGCGCTCAACCTGGGGCTTCTATCATTCGCCATGGCTGCGGTGATCTCCGCCGGTTCGCGGGGAGCGAACTTCGGGCTTTGGCCGCTGGCCGCGGCGGCTATAGTGGGCGGAGCGCCGACCGCGGTGATAGGCGCCGCATTGGCGCTGCACCTGAAGAGCATCAACCGCTTCATGATCGGCACAACGCCGGTCTTCATCTTGCTCGCACTGCCGGCGGCGGAATATGCGGCTGGCCCGTACCTGCCCACGTGGTTCGCTGCTCTGGTTCGTCTGACACCGACAGACGGTGCCCTGAGATTCGCCAGGGCCGCATACTCGGCAGTACCGTGGACGGAGCTGGTGTCGGGCGTCGCCGTCGCGGCAGTCTGGACGGCGGTCGCATCCATGCTCATGCTGGGGCCAGCTGCGCGCGTCGCGAGGGGAGACTGACATGCGAACGAATGTGTTACGCTTGGCTGCGGTCGACGTACGTCTCGTTGTCCGTGACCCGCTTCTGCTACTGATGCCATTCGTGCCGTTCATGGCGGCCGCGGCGCTCAGGTTTGTCATTCCTCCGCTGGCGGAGTTTATCGAAGGTGCTACAGGTTTCAGGTTGCTGGATTATGCGGGGCTGATACGGGTCGTGCTGGTGCTGTTCCCCGGGACCTTCTATGGCATGATTGCCGGATTCCTGTTGCTGGATGATCGGGATGATGGCGTATCGGTCTATTGGGGCGCTACTCCGGTGGGACGGACAGGCTACCTGGCCGTCAGGCTGGTGCTGTTCTCGTTGGCGGCATTCGTCGCCGGACTGGCGGTCAGCCCACTCCTGGGCCTGGGCGCCCGATCGCCGATATGTGACGTTTCCGTCGCCCTGCTCGGCGCGGGGCAAGTCGCGTTTTTCGCGCTGTTCCTTGGAGCGTTCGCCGCGGACAAGGTCGAGGGTCTGGCCATACTCAAGGCGCTGAGCGGACTGGATCTTGCTCCGCTGGCTGTGCTGCTTCCGCTGCCTGTGCGCGCCATCGCATGGCCATTCCCGCAGTACTGGGCGGCGGAGATGGCGCTCGGGCGATCTGTTCCGCCGCTATTGGCTTTGTTCGCTGGAGTCGTCGCCAGCGTCGCGTGGATTGCGATCCTCGCCGCCCGATACCGCCGCCGCATTGATTGAGTCGGGCGCCAGAATCGAGTAGAGTCGCTGGGTACTCCAAACCATAATCAACGGCATTATCCCGCTTCCGCTGCTCAGCGTGGGGTATGGTGAAGACCATTGTGGTACTCGTTCAGGATGGTCTTCAGCGCTTGAGGCGAAATGGGCTTCTGCAGGAAAGCTACTGGCTTGGTCTCCATCGCGGCGTCATAGGTGCTTCTGTCGGAGTATGCGGAAACATAGGCAAAGGGAGTTTTCGCCTCTTTGCGAAGTCTTCTTCCCAGAACAATACCGTTGTCGTCTCCCTCCAGGTGAATGTCGATCAACACAAAATCAGGCGAACGGTTTTCGAGAATATCGTAGGCTTCCAATAGATTGGGCGCCACACCACAGACTGCAAATCCAGCGGTTTCGAGCAGACGACAAAGCATCATCGAGATGAGCCTCTCATCTTCCACAATCAATATTGACATGCTTTCATGCATCAGGCATCGTCTCCCAAGGGGAATGCCAGAGTAGCGATGGAACCCTGTCGCCCTGCTTCCAATTCACTTCTATTCTGTATCCGGAATGAACCGTGTATTTGCTGTGCGAGATTGTGTACCAGGGAGAGGCCCAGCGTCCTTCCCTGAGCAATGTCCAAGTCCTCTGCGATACCGGGCCCATCATCTGCAACCGTTATCGTGGCATTTTGACCTGTATTTTCTATCCTGACAATGATACTCCCTCCTGTACCCTGAGGATACGCATGCTTCAACGCATTGGTTATCAATTCGTTTAGAATGATGCCGATGGAAACAGAATATGTGATGGGAAGCAGCAAACCCGGCTCTGTGCCTTCTATCCGAATAGTAATCCTCTCGCCATATTCAATACTCTCAAGATTCTGGCATAGTTTCTTCGTATAGCCCAAGATGTCTATACGCTCAAGATCCTCGGAATGATACAGCTCCTCGTGAACCAGGGCCATGGAATGGATCCTGTTTTGCCCTTTCTCCAGAGCTTCCTGTACGCGCTGATCATTGGAAGTGGATGCCTGCAAATAGAGGAGGCTATTGATGATTTGCAGGTTATTTTTTACCCGATGGTGAATCTCCTTCAGCATCAGCTCCCGTTCGCGAAGAGTCTTTGCCAGAACCAGATTCTTATCCTCCAGTTCCCGGGTTCTCTTCCGTACTTCCTGCTCCAAATTCTGGTACAAAAAGGCGTTTCTGAGAACCAAAGACAAGACCGTTGATAGATCGTTCAGGGTGTCTAGAATAGTCTCCACGTTCTGTGAATCCATCAAATCAAGCAGAATCAGAACCCCAATTCTTTCGGGGCCGCTTATGAGAGGCGATACGATGGTCGGGCCGGATTCAAGCTCGCGAAGTGCTTGTGGAATGGGCCCTTCGGCGCAGGGGGTGAAAATTCGAGCCGAGCTCAAGCCGTGGGATTGCGCTGCTATCCTCTGGATCGCCTCTTCCTGGCCCAGTGACTTTCGACGCTCGGGGAAAACCGATACGGCCTCGTGTTCATGGTCAGGTGTCCTGTTTGAACACTCGATCACCAGGACGGTTCTGGCTCCAATGATGGAACGAAGACTCTCGGCTGTAAATTTGGCGCAGGACCCAGGATCTCCCGCCAGAGAAAGGACCCGTTCGATGAGATCAGCGAATAGATAGTTGAAGGATCTTCTTACACTATCCAACGGTTTCTTCCAATTTCTGACAAGCCCCTTCCAGGGCTTCGCGCAGGTGATCGGTTTCTACCTTTCGGATCGATACGGGAAGTCCCGTGAACTCGGCGAATTCCGCCAACTTGGCCTCCGGTACGGGTTCGCTCCCCGTATCAATATACAGAGCCTGGGTCATGGAATCTCTCATAAAATCCCGCGCCGATTCCGCGGTCTTGAATCCCAGCTCCCGCTGGAATATTTCCTTCCAGCGTCCAGCCCATTCGGGCATCAAGAAGAAGGTTCCCTCTCTTCTTAATTTCCTGTAAGTGTCACGACCAAGGTATATCTCGATGCAATTCACGCCTTCGGTTCTGGTTCTTCCTTTGCCGCTCGACAGTTCTTCCATCCGTGGGCAGCAATCACCGTAGAGGAAAACAACGGCTTCGCCAGTCTGCGCACTCTTGATCGAGGTCAAGGATTGCTCGAGAAGCGCCGGGTTCAGATGGAGCATCGAATCAAGGAATCGAGGCTTGAATCGATCCTTGACGCTTTTTGGCAGCAGGGAGAATTCCTTGCGCAGTATTCCACAGCCTATCAGCGTTATCCTGCGATCGCTACCCATTACGGCAGGCTCCCAGGATCACCCGACAGCAGATCCCGAAGTGCCACAAGTTTCTCCTTGCCCGTTCCATAGGGAATGTCGGCGCCAGCGCTGGCGAAAATGAACTTGGGGTCGCCGTTTCGATCCAATAGAATCGAGATTGTCCTTCGTTTGATATCATCGACGCTCCGGTACGGTATGGAGGGGCCATTCAAATTCCCCAACAGAAGGAGGTCCGGACCCACCTGCTGGCGGGCTTCTACCAAGGAATCCCGCTCGTCCAGTACAAATCCCAGAAGGTTGGGAAGGTCTCTGAACATCCCCAGACTCTGTCCCAGCTTGTTGCCACCATGGTGAAACACAATGGGAAGCCGCGCGTGGGCAAAGGCGTCTGATAGAACGGGAAGCAGAGTTCGACGGGCTATATCAGGATTCACAATCAGAGGATTGGCCAGCATGACTGGAGTAACGACAAAATTGATGCCCGCGTCGGAGTACGCTTTCGACAGGCTTATGAAATGATCCAGCGCCAGCTGACCCCACAATCGGGCTTCGTCTGGTTTGAAGAGGAGCATATCCAGCCACGTTTCCAGGCCCAACAGCAGGATGGGCAGATCAACCGGCGCCACGATGGGGGCAGCCACGGGCCGTGCCCCATTCTGGTCGGCTACCACCTTTTCGGCTGCCTTGATCAGATACGACAGGTGGGGAGATGAGCTAATACTGTGGGGCCTGGGCACAACCAGACCGTGGATAGACTTATAGGCTGGCTTCTTCAGATACGGAGGGCCGTCTTCGGGAAAATCCAGCATGGCTCCGTAAGCCGCCGCTTCCAGGGCAAGGGCGAAGGGCGAAAAAACTATATCCGGCGAACAAAGCTCGACCACCGCCCGTTGCCCCTCGGCGTAGGCATCCGGATTGGAATAATAGGACGCGCATGAGCATCCTGTCAGCCGGGCACCGTACAGTGAAAGAGTAAGTGTAAATGGAGGCCTGTCGATGGGCGCACCCGTGAACAGGGCACCGATTCTCTCCATCGAAGTCATCGGTTTTCTCTTCGTTGGTTCCCGTAGATCCGGAGCCGCAGGCTCTCGAATAGATCTGGAGCGTCTATGCCCGTATCGGCAGTCCCATCTCCTCCTACCTCGGCGGCCAGCTCGGGGCGCATTCTGAATACCGCTCCTCCTACGGCCAGGGCGATACTGTTCTCCAGTCCCCGTTCCCGCAGCGCTTGCCGAACCGACAGAATATTCCGCGCCGTGGTGAGCATCATGGCAGAGACTCCGATGACCGGGGCACCGATACGTACCGCCGTATCCACCAGATCTCGGGCGAGTACGTCGTTGCCCAAGTCGGTTACCGACCAGCCCCGCAGTTCCAGGAACGAGATCACCATGGATCTGCCCAGTGAATGGTAATCGTCTTCGATGTTCCCAAGCACCGCTGCCCTCGGTGGACTGCCTTCGACTATAGGCGATTCCTTGTCCATTTCTGTGAGGAGATGGCCCTTTGTGTTAGCGATAAAATCTTCTGCAACCTTTCCCGCCACAAAACCCTGAGCCAAGGATATTGCGTCCTTGGACCAGCGATCCCCGATGAGGCGCAAGGTAGGCTCCAGAATATCCCGAAGCGCGGTCTCATAGCTGTCCTCGTGGACGATGGAAAGAAGCAGACGCTTCGCTTCTTCCCTTTCGGCGTTCAGAATGTGGTGCAATAACGCGTCCCGCTGTGCCCGGACATCCATGTGGCAACTCCCTGCATTGTTGGGCGGCAAACCCCTGCAAATCAGCATAGGTCCATGGTATTCCACTGTCAAGAAATGAATCCGCAACGCTCGTGCCAGGGCTCGATACCGAAATCGAGTAGAGTCGTTTGCTCCCCATTGCCGTTTTTTTGGCTTTCCACTATACAGGTGTTATGAATGAAAACCCGCCGCACCTGCCACTCTTCGGGCCGGCTTCTTTCTATAAGGAAGTGCTCGCGATTGCCATCCCCGTGATGGCGCAACAGGCAATACAGAGTCTTGTGTCGCTGATAGACAACTTCATGGTTGCTGGGCTTGGAGACGCCAAGATGGCGGGCGTCAATGTCGCCAATCAGGTCAACTTCGTATATCTCGTGGTGATGATGACGCTGTCCGGGGCCGGCGGCATATACATGTCCCAGTTCCGCGGCGCCAAGGACGAGGACGGTATGCGTCAGGCATATCGATTCAAGGCCATCATGACGATGGGCGTGTCGGCCCTCTACTTCTCACTGTGCCAGACCATGCCCGTCGCGCTGATATCGATGATGACGCAGGGCAACGCCGCCCAGGCGGAGATAGTCATCCATGGCGCGCAGTACCTGCGCATAGTCTCATGGATGTTCATTCCTATGGGTCTGTCCCAGGCGATAGGAACAGCGTTTCGCGAAATAGGGCGGCCGCATGTACCTCTGACCATATCCGTCTGCGCTACGCTCATCAATACGTTCTTTAACTGGGTACTGATATACGGCAACCTCGGCGCCCCGCGGATCGAGATAGCGGGGGCCGCGATAGCCACGAACATAGCGCGCGGCGTCGAGGTAATCGCCTTTGTCATCTATGCGCGCCAGTCAAGGGTGCCGTTCTTCGTGCCGCTCTCTCACTTGTTCAAGGCGCGGTGGTCGCTGTTCCGGGAGATACTGCGCAAGTCAAGTCTGATGTTGTTGTCGGAGACGAGCTGGGTTGTCTCCGAGACGGTGACGACGGCCCTGTACAACGGGCGCGGTGGCGCCGAGGTTGTGGCCGGCATGTCGGCTGGCTGGGCCATCGCCAACATATTCTTCCTCGTGTTTACGGGTATCCACGTCTCGACAGGCGTCGTGGTCGGCAGCCTGCTCGGCGCCGACAGGCTCGACGAGGCACGGGTCAGGGCGCGATGGATAATGAGCGGATCCGTGGTGGCTGGCGGAACACTAGCCCTGGTGCAGGTCGCCAGCATCGCCGCGGTGCCCTTCGTCTTCATGAACCTGACCCACGACGCGATCGCCGTGACACGGGGCCTCTTGTTGGTCATATCCGTGTACCTGCCGCTGTGGAGTCTCTTGAACGCCCAGTTCGCGGTGTCGCGCTCCGGTGGAGACATGATGATGGGTGTCGTCGTCGATGTCGGCATCACCTATATCCTGTTCATCCCGGGAGCGTTTGCGCTGGCGTTCCTGACACCGATAGGGCCGGTGGCTATGTACGGCCTCGTCAAGCTGACGGACTTTGCCAAGTGGTTCGTCGCGTTCCAGTGGCTGAAGAAGGAGCGCTGGCTAAAGAACCTGGCCGCGCCGGAGGCTTCTCCCGCGGAGCCTCTGGCTGTCAGTATGCCTTGAGGAGCTCGCCTTCGCAGACATGGCGCGCGGCTGCCTGTGCCAGGGCCAGGAGTTCGCGCTCTCCGGGTATGATCCGTAGTGGCGCTATCCACCCGCATGACTCCGATATCCAGTCTGTGAGCGGGGGTCGAGCCAGTCCGCCGGTGAGCACGATTGTGTCCACCTTGCCCGCAAGCACGGTCGCCATGGCGCCAATCTCCTTGGCTATCTGGTAGGCCATCGCCCGGTATGTCTCCTCTGCCTTGGCGTCACCTGCCGCGATGCGCTTTATGATCTCGCGCGCGTCGTCGGTATCGAGGTATGCCAGAAGGCCGCCCGTCCGCGTCAGCGCGTCTATCATCGACTTGGCGGAAGGGTACTGCCCGCTGTAAGCCAGCTCGACCAGTCCGCGAAGCGGCAGGGTGCCCGTTCGCTGTGGCGAAAAGGGGCCGCCATCCATAGCGTTGTTTACATCGACCAGTCGGCCATGCTTCATCGGCCCAATCGAAATGCCGCCGCCCAGATGGGCGATGACGAGGTTGAAATCATCGAGCGTGCCGCCCATCGCATGGCAGGCTTCGCGTGCTACCGAGCGCATGTTCAGGGCGTGGACCTGGCTCTTGCGCTCCAGAGCCGGCCAGCCGGAATAGCGGGCGCGCGGCTCGAACTGATCTACACCGACCGGGTCGACTATCAGCGAAGGTATGCCGTGGCTGTCGCCTATGGCCTTGGCCAGGAGGGCGCCGAGGTTGCTGGCATGCGTGCCGTAGCGATTGCCGCTCAGGTCTGCGACCATCTGCGGCGATATGGCATAGCTACCGGCGTCAAGCGGCTTCGTTATGCCGCCGCGGCCGACTACGGCATGCAGTTCGGGCGATCCCGACTCGAGCAGGAATGCGTCTATCTGTTCGGCGCGGAAGGCCAACTGGTCGTTTGGTTCCGGCAGGCGCGCGGCGTCATCACGGCTTATGGTCAACTCGTCATGTGTCAGCTCCTCGAGCGACCATGAATCCTTGCCTTGGTACAATGCGATCTTGGTGCTCGTGGAACCGGGATTGATGGCCAATACTCGCTTCATGCAGCGCCTCTGGCGTCGCCTTGGGCGAGCGCGAGCAGCATGGAGTTGTATTTTTCTGCAGCGCTGTCGCTTCGTGACAAAAGGATGATGGGCACGCGGGCGCCCACGATCATGCCGCCACCAGGGTAGCCTGCCAGGGTAATAAGGGCCTTGCCCAGGTGGTTGCCGCTCGATATGTCATGGACGACCAGGATGTCGGCGTTGCCTTGGATTGCTCCATGGTATTCCTTGATGACGGCGGCCCTCGGCGACAGGGCCAGGTCGAGGGCCATCGGGCCGTCTATGATGCAGCCTGGCATCTCTCCCCGCTCGCCGCGCAGTCTTAGCTCGAGTGCGTCTGTAGAGCCAGGAATCCTGGGGTTTGCCTTTTCGTTGGCTGCGAGTACGGCTACGCGCGGCGTTTCGATGCCGAGCCTGTGGAACAGGTCAACCGCGTTGCGAATGATGGCGACCTTCTGCTCCAGGTCCGGTTGCGGCACCATGCCGCCATCGGTGACGCCGAGCAATCGGCCATCGGGGCTCTGCGCCACGAGGACGTGTGACAGGAGCCGGCCTCCGTCGAATAGCCGCTTCTCCGACACCACCGCCTTGAGCAGGGTTGGCGTCGATACGAGGCCCTTCATCAGGAGCTGCGCCCGGCCGTCGACGACCGCCCTGACCGCCTGCGACGCTGCTTCGTCATCACTCTCGGCCGCCACAATGCCAGCCGGCGTCACGCCGTGCTCTCTGGACAACGCTTCGCATCGACCCGGCTCGCCGACGAGGAGGAAGCGGGCGAGGCCCTTGTCCTGGGCGGCCTTGAGGGCATCGTACACCTCGTCGCCATCGGCGCCGCATACGGCGATGACCGATGGGGCGCGTGTCAGGGCCTTTTGCTCCAGCGTGGAGAAGTTCATGCAACGCCCGCCTTCCGGCCCAGGTCCAGCGCCTTGAGGTTCCTGTCCACTATGTCGCCGCCTTTGGAGGATAGCCAGGCGCTCACGGCGTTCTGTATCAGGGTGATGTCCAGGGGCAGGTACGCGGCGGCCGCCCCGACAAGTGCCATGTTGGCGCTGTTTGGGTTGCCAGCCTCCTCGGCTATGCTCTTTGTATGCACGATGATGCTGCGCGGCTGTGCCTTCAGCGCCGTCAGCACGGCGGCGATATCGGGGTAGTCGACAATGTTGTTGTAGGCTTCAGCGGCGCTGACTATCATGCCATTGGCGCTGAGATACGCGACATAGCGCAGGGATTCGAGAGGTTCCATGCTCAGTATCATGTCGGCGCGGCCAAGTCCTATCAGGTCGCCGTGGATATCGCCATCGGACAGGCGCAGGTGGGCCTGGACTGCGCCGCCACGCTGGGCCATGCCGTGTACCTCGGATTGCCGCACCTGGAGGCCCGCGTCCATCGCGGCCCTGGCTATTACAGCCGCGACCGACAGTATGCCCTGGCCGCCGACTCCGCACAGTATAACGTCGTATTTCATGCCGTCACCTCCGCCTTCTTCGAGTTCCGGCGCTTGAGCGTCTGGATGCACTCCCTCTTGGCTATGATCACCGAGACGCCCTGGTAGTCAAGCTCGCGCTTGATCGCCGTAGCGTTCTGATCCTTGAACTTGGCCAGCGGCACGATCTCCACGCAGTGCTCCGGTTCCACGCCCAGACCGAGCACGGCGGACTTCAGTCCGGCCGAACCGACGATGGTGTCCTGGCCTCCGGTCATGCCGGTGGTGTAGTTGTCCAGGATGATCACCGTCATCGGTATTCTGGCGCTGATGATGTCGGTCAGGCCGGTCAGCCCCGAGTGCATGAAGGTGCTGTCGCCAAGGACGGCGACAACGGGGTGCATGCCGGATTCGGCCGCGCCGCGCCCCATCGTTATGCTGGCGCCCATGCAGAGCGCCGTCTCTATGACCTGGTGCGGTGGCAGGAACCCGAGGCTGTAGCAGCCTATGTCGCTGGTTACGAGGCTCTGCGGAAATGCCGCGAGCGCCTCCTTGAGGGCGATGAAGGTGTCGGCGTGCGGGCAGCCCTGGCACAGCTGCGGTGGCCGGTCAGGCAGCTTGAGACTGGTTGCAGCCATGTTCGTGCCCATGGGCGGCAGGCCGAGTGCCGCGCGCACGTTGTCGGGGTTCAGCTCGCCCGAGGAGACGACCGTGTCGTCGAGTTTGCCGCTGACGACCAGTGGCTGGGGCATGATGCCTTTGAGGAGGCGCTCCACGTACGGATAGCCTTCCTCGATGCAAATTACGCGGGATGCGCCTTCGGCCAGCTTTCGTATCTTGTCCATAGGCAGGGGATACATGCCGATGTGCAGGTGATCGGGCACGAAACCGAGGTCCGTCTTGTTCTCGTCGTAATAATTTTTGCCCAACCCGGTCGTGATCACGGCAAAGGGACGAGCCTTGCGTTCCTCGATGCTGGCGCGGGTATCGGCCAGGGTCAGCACATTGAACTCGCTGGCATCGGAGAATCGCTCTATCTCCTCCATCAGCTTCAGGTGCTTGATGTAGTTCTTTCGGCTTGTCGCCGGCAGAACCATAAAATCATCGTGGCCGGAGAACTTGTGCAGCGGATTGGCCGGGCGCGGCTCTGACGGGCGCACCACTGCGCGTGAATGCGACAGGCGCGTGACAAGCTTGAGCAGCACCGGCACATGAAAGCGCTCGGAGATGTCGAAGGCCTGCCTGGTCATAGCGTAGGCTTCCTGCTGGTCGTGCGGCTCCAGGCATGGAATCTTGGCAAAATCGGCAAAGTAGCGGCTGTCCTGCTCATTCTGGGAGCTGTGCATGCCCGGATCATCGCCGACGGCAACCACGACGCCACCCTGGATGTTGACCAGCGTGGCATTCATGAACGGATCAGCCGCCACGTTGAGGCCGACATGCTTCATCGTGACAAGCGCCCGGCGATTGACCGTCGAGGCGCCTATCGCTGCCTCGAAGGCCGTCTTCTCGTTGGAGCACCATTCCGCCCTTGGCGCCTGTTCCGATCCCTGGGCTGGACCCGCTTTTTTCGCGGTAGCCAGCACGCTCTGCATATACTCAATGATCTCGGTTGATGGCGTACCCGGATAGCCATACGCGAAGCTGGCGCCCGCGTGCAGCGCTCCGAGGCCCACAGCCTCGTCACCCAGCAAGACATGTTCGGACATCTGTCAGTACCTCCGATTGTTGCCACCAGTAATATCATGATATTCGGATATGATCAATATTGTTCCAATATAAATTGGCAAACATGACATATGGCCATATAAAATATGGTAATACCAGACTTGTATCGAGCGGGCCCTTGCTGGTACGATTGGCTTATGGGAAAACTTGACGAGGCTAACAGGAAGATTCTGGAACTCCTGCAGAAAGACTCCTCCATAACCAATCAGGAGCTTGCTTCACGCATAGGCCTGTCACCGGCGTCGACGCTCGAACGCGTGAAGAAGCTGGAGCAGGGTGGCATCATCAAGCGCTATGTAGCGCTGGTTGACGAGAAGCGGCTGGGCAAGCATGTCAAGGTCTTCGTGTCGATAACGATGAAGGATCACAGCGATACGAGTCTCCAGGAGTTCAACAGGCGTATCCAGGAATTCCCCGAGGTGCTGGAGTGCTGCCGCCTTGCCGGCGAGAAGGACTATCTGCTCAAGATAATCGTCGACAATATAGAAGACTATGAAATATTCACCCGCACGCGGCTGTCCACCTTGCCCGGCATAGACAAGACCAGCTCCAGCATCGTGCTTGCCAGCATCGTGGACCACACCGATATCGTTTTATGACGCACCTTCGCCGCTTGTTCGATGATTATGGCGTGGCCTTCAGGTCATTCAGCCTTAACGCGCGCCGCTTCCTGTCGGGCATGTTCCTGCTCGGCATCGGCGCCAACCAGATCAGCCTCTTGTTCAGCCTGTACCTCAAGCGCATGGACTACACCGAGGCGGGCATAGGTGCCATCCTGGCTACGCGCGCACTTGGCTCCACGCTCGTAGCCCTGCCCGCGTCGATGCTCGCCGCCAGGTTCGACTCGCGGCGCGTGCTGCCGGTAGCGGCGCTCCTGACCGCGGCCGCCTATGTGGCGCAGTCGCTGTGTGCCGCGGGCGCGGCGATCGCGGCGGCCGTATTCATGGCCGGTGCCATATCGACCGTGTTCCAGGTGAGTTCCGGACCGTTCTTCATGCGCAACTCGGGGCAGGCCGAGCGCATGCACCTGTTCAGCCTCAACGGCGCCCTGTCGATGGGCACCGGCCTCATAGGCTCCCTTCTGGGGGGAGCGCTCAAGGATGGGCTGGTCTCGCTCGGGCTTGCGGAGATAGCGGCGTACCGCGTAGCATTGGTCGTCGGGGCGGCCTTCGTGCTGGCGGCGGCCATTCCGTTTTCCAGAATTGTGACAGATCCGATAGTGCAGAGCACCAGGATCGGGAAGCTCAGGCGACTCGAGGGCATAGACCTGGTACTCTGGTTCAAGCTGGTGTTCCCTGGATTCCTCGTGGGACTCGGCGCGGGGCTGACCATTCCGTACCTCAACCTGTACTTCAAGAACGTATTCGGGCTCAGTGATACGGCGATAGGAGCGGCGGTGGCCGCCGGGCAGATTGCGACGTTTGCGGGCATGGCAGCCGGGCCCGCCATAGCCAAGAGGCTTGGCAAGCCGCGGGCCGTGTTCTGGACTCAGATGCTTTCGGTGCCGCTTATCCTGGTGCTTGGCTGGGTGCATGCGCTGCCGTTCGCCATACTCGCGTACCTGGCGCGGCAGGTGCTGATGAACATGTCCACGCCTATTCAGGACAACTTCTCGCTGGAACTGGTGCCGCCCGAACGCCAGAGCCTGATGAACGCCATCAAGATGCTGTCATGGACAGGCAGCTGGACCATAGCCGCCCGTATATCGGGCGACCTGATATACCGCAACGGCTTTGCCACGTCGTTCGCGCTGACGGCATCGCTTTATGCGCTGTCGACGCTGTGCTACCGGTTATTCTTCATCCCGCGAAGGATCACCGTGGCTTGACCGCCTTTCCGGTTCGTCCGGATTCGTATATCGCCTCGATCAGTGCGACGGTGGCGCGGCCATCAAGGGCCGTTACCAGCGGTTCGCGGTTGTCCAGTATGGCCTGGGCAAAGTCCTGCAGCTGCATCGCGTGAAAGTGCTCCGCTGGGTCGGTCGTGGCGAAGAAGGCCCTGTCCTCGGCCTCCCAGACCGCAGGTAGCCGCTCCTCTCCGGGAATGGTCCAGATGTCGTTAAGCGCCGGCTCGGCAATGCCAGCCATGCCGGCTATGAACATCATGCCGCCATCGGTCTGCACGCCGGCTGTGGCTCCGTTCGATCCGTGTATATGCACCTTGGCATAGATGCCAGGCTTCTGTGAATTCGATACCAGGATGGAGCCAAGCGCGCCCGACTTGAATCGTATGCTCGCAACGGCGGTGTCCTCCACCTCGATGTATGGATGGTTCAGGTTGGCCCAGTATGCCTGCACCTCGTCGACCGGTCCCATCATCCACAGCATCAGATCCAACTGGTGGGGCGCCTGGTTGACCAGCACGCCGCCACCCTCGGCCGCCCATGATCCGCGCCACGGATCGCTGCGGTAGTATGCCTCGTCACGCCAGCCAAACATCACCACGTCGGCCAGAATCGGCTTGCCAATCTTGCCTGCATCGATGGCGTCGCGGACTCGGTGTACGGCCGGGAACCATCGGCGCTGGCTGATCACGCCGAGTCTTCTGTTCGAGGCGGCGGCGGCCGCCATCATCGCATCGCAGTCGGCCGTCGACAGCGCCATCGGCTTCTCGACCAGCACGTGCATGCCAGCCTCGAGAGCCGCGATGGTGTGTTCGCGGTGCAGCGGGTGTGGTGATGAAATGATTACAGCCTCGACGCCGCCCCGAGCCATCGCCTCTATAGAATCAAATGCCTCGATGCCAAAATCGGCGGCGAAGGCTCGTGCCTTGGCCTGATCGCGGCCCTGAACACCGACGAGGCGCGCCTGCGGCACGCGCGCGAGCGCCTTGGCCTGCAGCCTGGCCACCTTGCCGTATGTGACAATTCCATAACGGACAATCTTCTCGCTCATGGCTCAAGCACCACTTTGAGGAGCCCCGGTTCGCGGGCGTACAAGCGCTCGAACCAGGCATGCCCGTCGGCCAGCGGCGCAACGGCGCTCACGAGGCGACGCGCGTCGAGCTTGCCAGCCGCCATCAGCTCGATGACGCGGGTGTATTCTCCCGCCACCGCGCACGAACCCAGAAGCGATATCTGCCTGGTCACGATCTCCTGGAGCGGCACTTCGACCGTCGGGCTCACATTGCCTATCAAGGTAACCGATCCACCCTTGCGCGTCGCGGCTATCGCGGTGCGTATAGGAACGGTGGCGCCGACTGCCTCGAAGGCTCGGTCGACGCCGCGGCCTGCGGTATGGCTGCGGATCGTATCGATTGTCTTCGGGTCAGCTGGGTCCAAAGCCATGTCGGCGCCGAACTTCAGGGCAAATTTCCGCTTGTCGTCCTGTGTGTCGAGGGCGATGATCGTGCCGGCACCGGAGGCGCGCAGTATGGCGATGAGCAACAATCCTATGAGCCCGGCTCCGACAACGGCGACCGTCTCGCCGGCGCCAAGCGGTGTTATCGCGACGGCATGGGCAGCCACTGCGCTTGGTTCGGCCAGCGAGCCCTGCACAAAGTCCATGCCGGCGGGCATCTTGAACAGGATGCGCTCCGGCACGACGATGTACTCCGCAAAGGCTCCGTCGCGGCGCCATTCCGGGGTCGACACACCGAGCACCCGGCGGTCTTCGCAGAGGTTCACCTCGCCGCGCTTGCAGTACCAGCAGGTGCCGCACCATTCTGTTGAATCAAAAGTGACATGGTCGCCGACATGGAACGCGCTCACCGATGTGCCGATTTCAGTTATTTCGCCCGCGGCTTCATGGCCCATGATCACCGGCGGGCGCCGCCTGCCGGTGGAGCCATCCCAGCCATGCACATCGGAACCGCAAATCGCCACGGCTCGAACCCGCACCAGCACGTCATGACCGTCTCGCAGCGCCGGTTTCGGCACATCCATGTACGTCAGCTTCTTGTATGCTTCCAGGACCAAAGCTTTCATGGGAACCTCCGAACGATCGCGCGATGATCATGCATTGTATACGCCCGATATGGCCTTGCCGCCCGAGCCTATCCAGTCGGTATGAAAGAACTGGCCGCGCGGCTTGTCGGTGCGCTCATAGGTGTGGGCGCCAAAGAAGTCGCGCTGGGCCTGCAGCATATTGGCTGGCAGGCGTGCGCAACGGTACCCGTCGTAGAACGCGAGCGCGGCTGATATCGCCGGTACGGGAATCCCCGATGACACCGCAAGCACCATTACCCTGCGCAACGCTGACTGGCACTCGTCAAGAATGCCCTTGAAGTATCTATCGGTCAGCAGCGATGGGAGGGCTGGATTCCTGGCAAACGCCTCCTGGATCTGCACCAGGAAGGTGGAGCGAATGATGCAGCCGCCCTGCCAGGTCATCGCTATCGAGCCAAAATCGAGCGTCCAGTCGTGCTCGGCGCTGGCCTGTCGTAGCAACATGAAGCCCTGCGTGTACGAGATTATCTTGGCCGCCAGCAGTGCCTTGCGCAGATCTTCTATGAGTTCGGCGCGGGGCCTTCCTGCAAGCAGGGCGGCGCGCTCGGCCTTGCCAGGCCCGGTCAGCACCGAGGCCGCCGCGTGCCGTTCGTCGACAAGGGCTGACAGCGCGCGGGCGTATACCGCCTCGGTAATCAGCGTCAGCGGAATCCCGGCGTCGAGCGCACCCTGGCTGGCCCACTTGCCGGTGCCCTTCTGCCCTGCGGCATCGAGTATCTTCTCCAATATCGCGCCGCCGTCCTCGTCCTTGGTGCCCAGGATCCGGGCGCTTATCTCTATCAGGTAGCTGTCCAGGTCCGTGCGGTTCCATGCGGTGAAGGTGGCGGCCATCGTCGGATAGTCCAGCCCCAGCACCTCGTGCATGAGCTGGTATGTCTCCGCTATCAGCTCCATGTCACCATATTCTATGCCGTTGTGTACCATCTTGACGAAGTGGCCTGCGCCGCCTGGACCCATCCACGCGCAGCACGGCGTGCCTTTGGGTGACTTTGCGGCTATGGCCTCGAAAATGTCCTTGACCAATGGCCAGGCCTTCGGGTCGCCGCCCGGCATCAGCGAAGGGCCGTGGCGCGCCCCTTCTTCGCCTCCGGATACGCCGGTGCCAATGAACAGGAGCCCCTTGGCGGCAAGTTCGGAGGCGCGGCGCTGCGTGTCTGTCCAGAACGAGTTGCCGCCATCGATTATCAGGTCGCCGGCATCCAGAAGCGGCACGAGGTGGGCTATGGTCTCGTCGACTGCCGCGCCAGCCTTGATCAGGAGGATTATCTTGCGCGGCCGCTCGAGCAATGCCACGAACTCCGCCATCTTCTCGGCGCCGACGATGCCTGGTTTGCCGTTCGCAGGGGCGCGATCCGACGCTGATCCGGTGATGAAGGATCTGATCGGTCCCGGAGAACGGTTGTGCACGGCCATCGAGTAGCCTCGGTCGTTGATATTGAGCACGAGGTTCTGGCCCATCACCGCCAGTCCGATCAGGCCTATGTCAGCTTTCATTGATTCCGCCTTTCACTTATCGCTGGACCCGGGCGCTGCCGCCCTTGGCCAGAGCCTCGACCTCGGCAAGCGTCGCGAGGCTCGTATCGCCGGGGTAGGTGGTGACCAGGGCACCGTGTGCCCAGCCCAGCCTCAGCGATTCCTCGGGGCTTCGTCCCGCGAGCAAGCCGTAGAATAGCCCCGCGGCAAAGCCATCGCCGCCTCCGATGCGGTCGTATACGTCCAGCTCCATGGTCGGCGCCACCCAGGATTTGCCGTTCATCCACAGCACGGCACTCCAGGAATGCCGTGCCGTCGAGTGGACCTCGCGAAGCGTCGTCGCGATACCCGCGATGTTAGGGAAGCGCTTCGTAACCTCTTCTATTGTCCCGAGGAAAGCCGCGGGGTCGAGTTTCGATGCTCCGCCGACGGCCGGACCGGTCAGGCCAAGGCCGAGCTGCAGATCCTCTTCGTTGCCGACCAGCACATCGACGTTCTCCACTATGCGAGACAGAATCTCCGGGGCCTTGGCCTGACCCGCAACCTTCCAGAGCTTTGCCCGATAGTTCAGGTCGAACGACACGACAGCGCCGGCGGCTTTGGCGGCACGCATCGCTTCGATGACCAGCTCTGGCGTCGTTGGCGACAGGGCCGAGAATATGCCGCCTGAATGGAACCAGCGCACGCCTTCTGCGAACAGGCCCTTCCAGTCAAAGCTGCCTGGCGCAAGGAGGGCCGCCGCCTCGTTTGCCCTGTTATAGAAAACGACAGGAGGCCTGGGGCCCATGCCGCGATCGCTCCAGACGGTAGCCATGTTCGGGCCGCGTACGCCGTCGTGCTGGTACCTGACATAGAGGCCTTCGACGCCGGCCGCCCGCACTTCACGCTCAATCTTCTGGCCTATCGGATTATCGACCATGGCGCTGGCTATGGCCGCGCGCTGGCCAAAGCAGCGTGACAGGTTGGCCGCCACGTTGTATTCGCCGCCTGATACGTGAAGCGCGTAGCTGTCGGCTACCGAGAAGGGCATGATGCCTGGATCAAGCCGCGTGACCAGGGCGCCCAGCGCCAGAAAGTCGCGGCGTTTGCCCTGGGCTGTGGGGACATGTAGGTCTGGCATTCTGTATGCTCCTGTGGCGAAGTCGAGTCATGCCCGACTTCGCGATGATAGCCGCGCGTTAGAGGCGGCGTTTGGCTATGGCTTTTCTCATGTTGTCGAGGTTCCGGGCTCCGGCGTCGCCGAGCCGCTCCATGACCAGCACATAGAGGCTGTCGACCAGAGCCAGCTGAGCAATGCGCGCCGACCAAGCTTCCGATACGTAGCGCACCTGTGGCGTTCTTGATGTGATGACGGTGGTGGCCTTGCGGGCAAGCGGACTCTTGGGCTGGCTTGTTACGACGACCAGGGTAGCTCCTGTCTGTCGCGCCTCCTCGGCGAGCGCCAGCGCGTCGGTATTGGAGCCGGTATGCGAGAACAGCATCACGACGGAATCGGGCTGAGCCTGTGACGCGGCCATCAACTGCATGTGAAAGTCGACCGGAGCCTCGCAGGTAATGCCGGTCCTGACAAACTTGTGCCAGGCGTCCTGGGCAACGCAGTTCGACCCTCCCAGACCCAGGAGCAGAATGCGCGATGCCGAGGCCATCCTGGTCGCTACGCTTTCCAGAAGAGATGGTTCCAGTCCGGCAAGCGTGGCCTCAAGTGCCCTGATGCTTGTCCTGAAGACTACCGCAATCGCCGATTTCTCGTCGACGCCCGCCTCTGGCGACTCGTACCAGGTGTCGCGGGGTGCCAGTGTCTCGGTCGCGAGCGCTATCCTGAATTGCTGATAGCCCCCATAGCCGAGCTTGCGTACGAAGCGGAAGAGCGTCGATTCGGAGACGCCTATTTTCTCCGCCAGCTCCTCTATGCTCGGGTTGACCGCGTCGCCTGGATGCTCCAGTATAAACGAGGCGACATGACGTTCCTTGGATGAGAAAGACTCGAGGCGTGTTCGTATCGCGTTCAGGCACGTAGTATCATGCATGCGTTTTTCTTCCTGACGAGATTATAATATGAAAGAAATATTTATTCAAGAAAGATTATTTCTTTTTTCTATTGACTGACAGATGAAACCAGATAATACTCCACAATAGTCTGGCGGCATGCCCACGCGGGCAGTGCGGCCGACATATCCTTTCATGTTTTGAAGGAGTATCCAATGAAGAAATTCATCTTCGTGATTCTGGCGAGCCTGATGGTCATAGGCGCCAGCGCGCAGACCAAGGAAATTCGGGTGCTGCTCGCCAACCACCCCTATGGCGACCTGCTCAAGGCTGCCATCCCCGAGTTCGAGCAGAAGACCGGCATCAAGGTCAATCTCGAGCAGTACCAGGAGAGCCAGCTCTCCACCAAGCTCGCCACCGAGTTTGCGACCGGTTCCTCCACTGTCGACGTCTTCATGACGCGGCCGCTGCAGGAAGCCAAGATGTTCTACAAGAACGGCTGGTACAAGCCGCTCACCAGCTATGACTTCTCCGATTTTCCGAAGAACGCCCTGTCTGTCGTAAGCTTTGGCAGCAAGACCTATACGGTGCCCATCGTCACCGAGTGGCAGGTGCTGTACTATCGCATCGATCTATTGAAGAAGGCTGGCATCAAGGTTCCGACCACGTTCGCCGAGCTTGAGGCGGCTGCCAAGAAGCTCAATACCCCCGATGTAGCCGGTATCGCCTCACGTGGCAAGGGCAACGCCGCGGTAACCCAGATCTCCAGCTTCATGTACAACTATGGTGGCCTCTTCCTGAACAAGGGCAAGGCCGCCTTCAACACCAAGGAAGCCCTTGAGGGCGTCAAGTACTATGGCCGCCTGATCGGCACCTATGGCCCGGCCGGCGTCACCGCCATGTCATGGGACAACATCATGCCGCTGTTCCAGGCTGGCAAGGTAGCGATGTGGACCGATGCGTCGGTTTTCTATGGCAACATCATCGATCCGACCAAGTCACAGGTTCCAAAGGAGAGCGTCGGCATAGCCAATGTCCCGGCGGGACCCAAGGGTAGCCATCCGTTCATCGTCGTGTCGTGGGGCATGGCCGTCTCCAACAAGACCAAGAACGCCGACCTCGCTAACCAGTTCCTGACTTGGGCCACCAGCCCCGAGATGGCCAAGCGTGCGCTGATAGCCAACATCACGATGGCCCGCAATTCTCCGTGGGCCGACAAGGAAGTCCTGGCTCAGGTCAATCCGGACCTGGTGACCACCCGCGCCTTTGCCGCCAAGAACGGCTTCCCCTACGACCGGCCATACATGAGCGCGGTTGGCGAGGCTCGTGACCGCATAGGCGAACTGATCGTCGAGGCGATCAATTCAAAGGGAACGTCGCCGACCCTGCAGTCCACGGCGGACAAGATGGCCGCCAAGGTCAATGAGTTGCTCGAAGACACCGGCGAGTACGGCGTCCAATAAGTCTTTGATTTCAGGGATCTGATTTTGCACCAACCACAGGGGGCCGTTGCCTCCTGTGGTTGTTCGTTACACGGTACTGGAAGGGGATTGTCGCATGGTCAAGACCGGGTTCATGGAGCGTAATCTACGGGTGATCTTTCCACTCCCGGCGGTGGTGTTCGTCGTTGTGATGATGGTGTTTCCGGTCCTGTACACGCTGGCTTTGAGCTTTACGAACTGGAACCTGACCTCGGGCATGCCCATCAGCTTCGTCGGCCTGCGAAGCTACATCCGGGTGTTCTCCGAGCCGCGTTTCATCGCGGCGATAGGCAGGACCTTCGCGTTTACCGGAATGGCGATGACACTGGAGACGATACTCGGCCTGGCCATTGCGCTCGTGCTGAACCGCGAATTCCTTGGCAAGGGCCTCGTGAAACTATTCCTCTTGCTGCCGCTTGTGGCGACTCCCGTGGCCGTCGGCATCGTGTTCAATCTCTTCTTTGATCCAACCATTGGCCTCGCCAACTGGGCTTTGACCATGGTCGGTCTGCCAAAGAGCGAATGGGTATCAAACGCGGCGACGGTGCTGCCTTCGCTTGTGCTCGTCGATGTGTGGCAGTGGACACCGATGATAACGCTGATATGCCTGGCAGGCCTTGCATCGCTGCCCGCCGACCCGTTCGAGTCCGCCAGGGTCGATGGAGCCTCCAGCCCGCAGATATTCATGTTCATTACGCTGCCGATGCTGGCTCCGACAATACTGACCGCGATGATACTCAGGCTTATAGACGCCCTCAAAACCTTCGACATCATCTTCGCGATGACGGGCGGAGGGCCGGGCTACGCCTCCGAAACGCTGAATATTCTGGGCTTCAAATATAGTTTTGAATATTTCAAGATGGGGCAGGCGTCGGTGATGCTCGTGTCCCTCTTCATCATCGTTCTGGCCTCGAGCCTGGGCATCATGAAGATGCGCGCACGATCGGAGGGATGAGACGATGAGACGAAATCCGATTGCAGAGATGTTCTTCTATATCGGCGTACTCGCGATAGCGCTGATACTGCTGTTCCCCTTCTTCTGGATGCTTGGCTCATCGTTCAAGACCCAGGTGGACATCATATCGTGGCCGCCCAAGTTCATCTGGAAGCCGACGCTGGCCAACTACCAGCGTGTGTTCGGCGAGCAGAATTTCCTGCAGTACTTCCTCAATTCGACCATAGTCGGCGTGTCAGCCGTTGTCGGCGCCTTGGTGCTCGGATTGCCCGGCGCATACTCGATAGCCCGGTTCAAGCAGAAGCGGCTCGCGATATTCATTCTGATAGCGCGCTTGATGCCAGGCATATCATTCCTGTTGCCGTGGTACATCATATTCTCGCGCCTGCACCTGATGGACAGCTACATCGCGCTGATACTGTCCCATCTTTTGATAACATTGCCTGTCGTCGTGTGGATCATGTCGAGCTACTTCGAGGCGATTCCGCGCGAGCTCGAAGAATCGGCGATGGTCGATGGCGCCACGATGCAGCGAGCCTTCATGTCAATAATCCTGCCGATATCAGGGCCCGGCATCGTGACCGCGACGACCCTGTCGTTCATATTCTCGTGGAACAACTTCATGTTTTCCCAGGTGCTGAGCATGCAGAAGACAAAGACGCTGCCTATAGCCGTATACAATTTCGTGTCATACGCCGAAGTGGATTGGGGAGCCGTGATGGCCGTCGCGGTGGCTATCATGATGCCCGCCATAATCCTGACCATGATATTCCAGAAATATGTAGTAAAGGGCCTGACCATGGGCGCGATGAAAGGCTGAGCATCAATGCTGATGAGCGAGATTACGGAACGTGCGCGGATAATCCGGATGGTCATATTCGATGTCGATGGAGTCCTGACCGATGGGCGCCTGTTCCTGGGCGACGACGGCATGGAATACAAGGCCTTCAATTCACACGATGGCCTGGGCATGAAGATGCTCAAGGCCAGCGGGGTGGCGATGGCCTTCATAACAGGCCGTACATCGGGCGTCGTCGCCAAGAGGGCGGCGAGTCTGGGCATAACCGAGGTATACCAGGGAGCCGAGGACAAGCTACCCGCATTCCTGGAATTGCTGGCCAAGACAGGATTGACAGCCGAGCAGTGCGCCTTCATGGGTGATGACGTGGTTGACCTGCCGCCGATGCGTCGCTGTGGGCTGGCCGTCACCGTTCCGTCGGCTCCGCCGCTGGTCAAGCAACATGCACACTATCAGACCACCCGCGAGTCGGGCCGTGGCGCCGCCCGTGAGCTGTGCGAGCTGATAATGCAGGCTCAGGGCACCTTTGACGCACAGCTCGCCCGCTATCTGGTCTAATCTCCTGTCATGGGCGGCGTTTTCGTGGCGGCGTGCGATCCGGGCCAAAATACTTTTCGCTACGGTAGCGCAACCAGACCAACAGTACCTGCGGTATGTGTTTCTTCTCCACGGCGGACAGTGTCGCGTATAGAGCCAGGGCGCGGTCGCGCTCGGCGCGGCATGCCCCATTCTCGTGGGCGTCCCAATGCGAACGTGCCAGTCGTATGAGCCTGGAGACTTCCTTGATCAACGCCTCGCCGGAAAGAGGCTCGCCACTTCGCGCTTCCATGCCTGTCACTATAGCCTGATGTGCACGTGCTGATCAAACTTGACCAGCCGCTGGCCCCGGACGCACAATGGCGCATCAGAACCGGCCACCGCCGGCAGCACGAGGTGATATATGCGCATCGAGTACGCGGTCTGGAAATTCCTGGCATGCCCCGCGGCGGTCTCCGCGATTCTGGCCCAGTTCTCGGCACAGGCTTTCAAGGCGCTGAGGCCTGTCTTCAGTGGCAAGTCACCCGAATTCCGGAAGCTCAGCGAGTATGGCGGCTTCCCGTCGGCACATACAGCCTTCATCGCTGGCGTCACCAGCGCCATAGGATTTACCCAGGGTTTTGACAGCGGCCTGTTCGCTGTCGCCGCCGTGACGGCCGCCATCCTGATATACGACATACTCAAGCAGCGGCGGGCGATAGAGCTGACCATGCGAGCGACGGGCATGATGCTCGAGCGCAACGATATGGCATGGCCGGAAAAGCCGCCCCAGTTCAAGGCGCATACGACCGCCGAGGTGATTGGCGGTGGCCTCTGGGGCGTCCTGGTAGCGCTGGTGGTCTGTCTCCTGTGGCCGGTCCAGCCTATTTGAGCAGCTCCATGCCCTCGAACTTGCGGTACAGCGACAGCTCGTCGAATATGTCGGCGTAGGCTTCGGGGCCGTCGACTATGGCGCTGGCGAGCATCTTGCCCAGTCCGGGGCCGATCATGAATCCCTGACCGCACATGCCCACGGCCAGCAACATGTTCGAGTACTCGCGCGGATAGCCGACTATGGGGAGGCCGTCCGGCGTCATCGGGTACATGCCGCGCCACGTCCGCCTGACCTTGAGGTTCTTGAGCCGTGGATACAACTCGAGCATCCTGCGTGATACCAGTGGCAGGAAACTGGATGTGGAGTCGGTGTCCGTGCCCCATATCTGCGGCTTCGGCGTGATGCAGAAGACTATCTGTCCGGTCGTGGTCTGGTAGAAGTAGTAATTGCCGGATTCATCGTCGGGCCGGATGTCGACCAGCATCGGCTCCATGAATCGCACCGTTGGCTCGGTGACACCGCCTTCATGGCAATCGGGATGCACCGGCAGCTCGAGGTTGATTAGGCCGCCGATGTCTGCGGCGTAGGCGCCAGCCGCGTTGATGACGGTGCCCGCCGCGTATTCGTCCTTGTCCGTGCGCACCGAGACGACGCGGCCGCCGGCCGTCTTCATCGCGGTTACCGTCTCGCCGAAGCGGAACTCGGCCCCGGCCGCTCGTGCCAGCCGGTGGAACGCGGTGTTCGCCATGAGCGGGGACGCGTAGCCGTCGCCGGGGCTGTATGTGCCACCGCGCAGACCATCTGTCTTGACGCCCGGGCACAGCTCGGCGACTCGCTCCGGGCTGATCCAGTCTATGTCCAGTCCGGCTTTCTTCTGGATGACCAGGAGGTCACGGAAGGCGCGCTCACGGGCATCGTCATAGGCCACAAAGAGATAGCCGCCAGATTTCCACTCCACATTGATGCCGCGCTCAGCCTCGAATCCGGACATGATCCGTATTGACTCCTGGCATATCCTGATCTTGGCGGGGTCCGAGTGGGTTGCGCGTATGCCGCCGATGGCGGCGCGGTTCTGGCCGCGTCCCCACGATGCGTTCTTCTCGACAACAACGGTAGACAGTCCGCGCTCCGCACAGTACATCGCGAGCGGCACGCCGACGGAGCCGGCGCCTATAATGAGTACGTCGCTGGTCTTCATGCCCGGCCTCCGTTTTCCTTGCCTGTTTCGAGTGCCGGCGTGCCGGCCAGTTCTCCCAGCGGCGCCTCGAGCAGCAGCGGCCGCAGCGTGCCTCCGGTAACGGTCGCGGGATCGACACCTGCCTTCTTGAAGACCTGCGGCAGCAGCACGGAGCAAGTCTTTGAACCGCAGGCGCCCATGCCCACTCTGATGGTCTTGAGCTGGTTGATGTCGCGCACCTCATTCTGCCGTATAAAATCGACTATCGCGCCGACGGTCACCCGTTCGCAGCGGCAGACTATCGCGTTGTCGGGCAGGTGATTGAAGCACGGCATGGGCAGTGGCCTGGTCACGCTCTCGTCCTGGACCCGTACCCCAATGATGCGCGTTATTGACTCGGCCCTCGCCTTGAGCGTCAGGACCCAGGTCCGGTACTTCTTGTAGTATTTCTTGTCTATCAGTTCCGCGTCCTCGACCCACTGGCCGTTCTGGTCCAGGGCCGGCAGGCGCATTCCCAGCGCAAAGGGAGCGGCATCGAACTCGAAAGGTATCCGGGTCTCGGCCCAGGTCGCGTCGATGCGCCTGACAAGCGACACGGCAAGTCCTGGACAGGCGGCGACGCAGGCCGAACAGCCCTTGCAGTTGTCGCCTTCGAAGTACGGCAGATCCAGTATCGATCCTTTGCGGGTCCTGAGCTGGATAGAATGCGTCGGGCAGACCGTTGTGCACGGATTGCAGGGTATTTCCTCGTTGCAGAAGAACACCGGCTTCCATGCGGTGCCTGGCTGCACCGGGTCGCGCGCTATGACGTCTCCTGGCCGACTCTTGAGTACCTCGCGCTTGTCCAGCCACGCGTGGTCAATCTCCACCGTGCGGCCAAGCATCTTGGCCAGCGACAGCGCCGCAATGCGGCCACCGAACATGGCGCTGCTCGCCTCGGCTATTTCCTCGGCGTCGCCGGCCTTGACCGCTATGAAGCCAAACGCCATCGCCTGCCGGTACAATTCGTCGCATGGTGACAATCCGGTGGCGACAAGCACGGTGTCAACCTCGAAGGTACGAGCCGTATCCAGAAGCGGTTTCCACTCGTGGTCGACCTCGGCTATGGTTATGCGCTCAGCCTTGCCATCGCCCTCGACCGACACGACCGAGGTGTTGAGGTAGACCGGCACACCCATCCTGATGATCTTGTCGGCGTGCACCTTGTAGCCGTTTATTCTTGGCAGGATTTCGCAGATGCCGGCGACCTTGATGCCCGCCTGCAGCGCGTGGTAGGAGCCGATCAGTCCGACGTTGCCCGAGCCAATCACAAAGACCTTGTCCGCGGCCTTGACCAGATCGCGGTTGACCAAGGTCTGGAAGGCGCCGGCGCCGTACACGCCGGGCAGGTCATTGCCGGGGAACAGCACCGATTTTTCCCTGGCGCCCGCGGCGACGATGATGGCCTGGAAGTCGATCAGGGTATAGCGCCGGTAGTCCTCATAGATGCCGGCCTTCTTGTCCTTGTATATCGCGACAACAGGCGAATTGGCGATGATGCGTATGTTCGGGAACGACCTGACCTTCTTCTCGAGTATCGTCGCTATTTCGTAGCCGCGGGTGCCGGCGTAGCAGTCTTCTTCGGAGCCGAAGAACTTGTGGGTCTGCAGCACCAGCTTGCCGCCCAGGGTCTCCTTGTCATCGACCAGCACCACATCGAGGCCGCGCTCGGCTAGTTCGGCAGCCGCCGACAGGCCGGAGGGGCCGCCGCCGACCACCAGGACTTGGGTCTTGATGACCGGAATGGCCGGGATCACCGCGTCGGTGTCGTCCGGCAGGAGTTCCGGCAGGCCGTGCACCGTCCGTATGTCCATGCCCGCAACGAGCTTGGTGACACAGGCCTTGCGGACAACGCCATCGACCAGCACGGAGCATTGCGAGCATTGCCCGTTGGCGCAGAATATGCCCTGCGGAGCTCCGTCCTTCTGGTGTTCAGAGAAGCGCTTGACGCCATTGGCAAACAAGACGGAACTGATCACCTCTCCCGCGTACCCGACCATGGGTTGACCGTCGAACGAGAAACGCGCTTCCGGTCTGGATTGCGGTATATCAATGACAGGGTGGCTGGTTATGCGGTTCATGATGATTGTCTCCGATGCCTCTATGGAACCATAGGGTTATCGAACTGTCAACATGAAATGCAGTTTTGATATATAAAACGATCCCGACTTCGCGGCCGGATTCGTTATGGCTGCCTTACTGGGCCGAATTGAGAATGGTCTTGATGAAGCTGACCAGCACCTCGAGGGCGTTCTCGTTGGCGCCACCCTCTGGAATGATGATGTCGGCATAGCGCTTGGTCGGCTCGATGAACTGGTAGTGCCCGGGTCTGACCACGTTGAGGTACTGGTCAATGACCGATTCCACCGTGCGGCCACGTTCCTTGATGTCGCGCGACAGGCGCCGTATGAACCGTATGTCGTCAGGTGTATCGACGAATATCTTCAGGTCGATGAGGTCGCGCACCTGCTGATTGGTATATATCATGATGCCCTCAAATATGACCAGCTTGCGCGCGGCGACCTTGATGGTCTCTTCCATGCGGCGGTTGCGCACAAAATCATAGGTAGGCATCTCCACCGGCTCCATCCGCTTGAGCGCGGAGAGCTGGGTCCACAGGAGGTCGTTGTCAAAGGCTTCCGGATGGTCGAAGTTGAACGCGGTTATGTTGGAGTTGGAGACATATTCGGCTGATTTGTAGTAATTGTCCTGCGGAATGAACACAAAATCGGATACCAGTTCGGATATCTTGCGGACTATGGTCGTCTTGCCCGAGCCTGAACCGCCACAGATACCGATGATCTTAGCTTCTGCCATGACGGCAGGATAGCACGGCGGGCAGTTCTCGTACACTGCCCCCGCGACAGTTCTCCGCGGTCAGACCCCCGGTCCTGGCAAGTCCCATCGCCCGAATGACGCGACATCGACCAGTGGTTTGCGGCTGCGCGGCCCCTTCTCGGAGGCCTTCTGGCTGGTGGACAGCACTGGATCATCCTCGGCGTCACCTGCCTTTCGCCTGGCCACGATGATAAGCGTGGCCAGCACGTAGTCGGACGGTATCCCCAGCGCCGATTTTGCCTTCTTGGGGTTGTAGCCCGCTATTGGATGGGCGACCAGACCCTCGCTGCTGGCCTGCACGATCATTCCCATGGCGCAGAGTCCGGCGTCAAAGAGCGCGTAGTCACGACCATCATCCATGCGGCAATCATCCGATGCCCTGACCGCTATGGCTATGATCAGCGGCGCGGCCTTGGCCCACGCGTTGCCATCGGACAATGTTGCCTTCAGCGCCTCGAGGGCGGCATCGCCATCGGTGTCGTCGGAGCCATCCTGTTTGCCCGCGGCCACGATTCTCCATGGCTGATTGTTGAAGCACGATGGCGACAGCGTACCCGCCTCGACGATTCGCCGCGCGGCTCCCGAAGGCAGCGGCTCCGACGACAGATACCGGTAGGCGCGGCGCTCGGCCAACAGTCTCAATATTTCCATGGAACCTCCAGATTCATCGTGACAACAAGAGCAGCGCCGCCTCGGCTTCGTCTATGTCCTCATCTGGCGTCGAGGCGCCGGCTGTGAGGCCGACGACGGCATACGCGCCAAGCTCGGCCGGAATTTCAGCGGCTGATTCTACATGCCACGCGGGTATGCCCAGCGACCGCGCCAGCTCGGCAAGGCGGCGCGTGTTGGCCGAATTCTTGCCGCCGACGACGACCACCGCATCGACTTCGCGGCAGAGTTCTTCGACTGCCGCGCGCCGCTCGCGCGTGGCGCCGCATACGCCGCCAGCGTCGACCAGATCCGGGTAGCGCTCGCGCAGGGCCGAACGTATCGCTTCATATTCAGTTCCGGATATGGTGGTCTGCGCTACGAGCGCCACGGGGCCGGCTACCATCACCGAGCGGGCATCCTCGGGCGTCGATACGATTATCGAGCCTGGAGCGTGGCCCGACACGCCGAGTGTCTCGCCATGGCCCTTGTCACCGGCTATGATGACGGTGTAGCCGCGTGAGGCATACGAGGCCGCCGCTTTCTGGTTCGTCGCCACGCGCGGGCAGGTGGCGTCGACAATGGTGGCACCGGCGGCGGTCAGCCGCTCGTAGACCGCCGGCGTCGTGCCGTGCGACCGTATCACGACCAGGTCGCCATCGAGGCGGCCGCCTGGCGTAGGAGCTTCGGCGTCCTCGAGGTGGCCCATGCCCAGCCCGGTAAGTCGCCTGGAGACGCGCGGGTTGTGCACGATCTGGCCGAGCACGTAGGCGTGCCTGCCAGTCCGTGCCGCCTCTGCAGCCGCGTTCTCCGCGGTCGTGACCGCCCGCCTGACGCCGGGGCAGAAGCCGAGGGTCCGGGCCCTGATGACCTGCATCCGGGTATGCCGGCTCCGCCTAGGCCAGCTCCAGGGCTATTTCCATCATCGACTTGAAGGTTGTCTGCCGCTCCTCTGCCGTCGTAGCCTCGTGGGTCACGATGCTGTCGCTGACGGTGAGCAGGGTCAGGGCGTGTTTGCGGTACTTGGCGGCTATGGTGTACAGCGCGGTGGTCTCCATCTCGGCGGCCAGTACGTTGTACGCGGCCCACATCTTCCAGGAATCGGGGTCGTCTCCGTAGAAGCTGTCAGATGTCAGGATGTTACCGACCTTCAGGGTTATTCCCTTGGCCTCGGCCGCCTTCCAGGCGCGCTGCATCAGCCCAAAGTCCGCTATGGGGGCGTAGTCCAGACCATTGAAGCGGACACGATTGACATTTGAATCGGTGCACGAGCCCTGAGCCATGATCACGTCGCGCAATTTCACATCAGTCTGCATGGAACCACAGGTGCCGACGCGCACCAGATTCTCTGCACCGTACTCGGTTATCAGCTCGGTGACATAAATCGAGATGGATGGGACGCCCATGCCTGTGCCCTGCACCGAAATCTTCTTGCCCTTGTAGGTGCCGGTATAGCCCAGCATGTTGCGGACTGTCGTATAGCAGACTGGATTTTCCAGGAATGTCTCGGCGATGAACTTTGCCCTGAGCGGATCGCCGGGCAGCAACACGGTCTGGGCGATGTCGCCCTTCTTCGCTCCATTATGCGGTGTAGCCATGGTATATCTCCTTAGTATTTTCAGCGCTTCATGAACGCCAGTACCTCTGCCAGCGTTGGTATCGATGGTTGAGCCCCCAGCTTGGTCGCCGCAAGCGCACCCGCGGCATTGCAGAATGACAGATCATCCGCGTCCATCGGCTGTCCGCGTCGACCGCTTAGTCTGGTAGCCAGCGCACCGTTGAAGGTATCACCAGCGGCTGTCGCATCGATCGCAGACACCGGGAACGATGGTACCGTGAACGAGCCATGCTCGTCCATGTACAGACTCCCTTCCTTGCCCAGCGTTACGACAACCGACGCGATGCCTCGATCAAGCATGACGCGCGCGCCTGCTTCCAGGTCTTCAACGCCGGAAAGCAGCCGCAATTCCGTCTGGTTTGGCGTGATGATGGAACACGCGGAAAGCAACTCGGCCGGCAGCTCGCGCGCTGGCGCCGGGTTGAGCAGGATCGGCACCCCGGCATCGCGGGCTATGCCCGCCGCCTCAAGCACCGACTCTATCGGCACCTCCAGCTGCATGACAAGACAGGAGCTGGCGCGGATCGACTCTTCGTTTTGTCTGACCCATGCTGGATTCAGGCCAGCATTGGCACCAGGGTAGACTACAATGGTGTTGTCACCCGAGGCCGCGACATTGATCATCGCTATCCCGCTGGGTACGTCGACTGACTTGATGCCGGTGATGTCGACACCCTGGCTCTCCAGATTGTGGCGCATCGCCTCGCCGGTCGTGTCTCGGCCCACGGCACCTATCATGCGCACCCTGGCGCCCATGCGGGCCGCCGCGACCGCCTGGTTGGCTCCCTTGCCACCAAAGGCCGTTACATAGGAACGCGCAGTCAGTGTCTCGCCCATCTGGGGCAGCCTCTGGAGTACGCATATCATGTCGTAGTTCAGGCTTCCAACTACCGTTATCACGCCAGAATCGTTTTTAAAATGCAAGGTTGGTGCTTCCTTTCCCTTTGCGCAGTATCCCGGCGGCATGCTCGAGCGCCCTCGCGACTATCGCCTCGGTATCAATCCGCGCCAGGCCATCCCGCTTGATCCATCGCCCGGCGACCATCGAATGCTCCACGTTGCGCGCATCGGCGCTGTAGATGATCGCCGCCAGCGGATCGTACACCGGCGCCGTATTGGAGCGCCGGAGGTTCCAGAGTACCAGATCGGCCGGGGCGCCGGCCACGATGCTGCCCGTGCCGAATGGCAGGGCGTCGTGGCCGCGCATCAGAATACGCCAGATGTCCTTCAGGCGGAAGGCCTCCGCGTTGCGCTCCTGGTACTTGCCGACCAGAGCCAGGAGGCGCGCCTGTTCCAATGGAGACAGCGTGTTTGAACTCGCCGCGCCATCGGTGCCGATGCACAGGGGCAGTTCCTCGGGCCTCTGCCAGACCCGCCCAGGACCTTCGCCCAGCTTCATGTAGGTCTTCATGCAGGCGGCGATCCAGGTCCTGTCGTTGAGCAGCCTCCGTTCCTCATCGAGTATCCAGTAGCCGTGTCCCAGGATCAGAGGAACTTCCATGAGGCCGGAGTCCGCGATTACCCGCAGCGGCGTCCTGCCATAGGCCGCGATGCTGGCGGCAATCTGCGGCTCGGAGTCCTCCACATGGATGTGGGCACCGACCGCGAGGTCGGAGGCCGCCCTTGCGGTCGCCGCCAGCTGATCCGGGGTACAGGTGTACGGCGAGTGAGGCCCGAGTCGCAGTGATAACCGCCGATCACGGCCGTTCCATTCGCGCACCAGGTCGCAGGCGCGTGCCAGCTGGCCATCATAGTCGCCCGCCATGCCGAACATGGTCGGGGCAATATCGGCGCGCATGCCGCTGGACAACACGGCGGCGCATATTCTGTCCGCCATGAAGTAGTGGTCGGCGAACGCGGTAACGCCGTTGTCTATCATTTCGAGTATGGCGAGGTTCGCTCCGGCTTCGACGTCGTCGCCGTCCATCGTGCTCTCGTATGGCCATATCTCCTGGTTGAACCAGCGGTCCGGGGTGGCATCCTCGGCAATGCCCCTGAAGATGTTCATAGGAGAATGCGTGTGCAGGTTGACGAGGCCCGGCGTCAGTACGAGGCCGCCGCATTCCAGCATCTCGTCTCCATCCCGCCGATCAACGACCGCGCCAGCCTCGAGTATCGCGGAGATGGTCGTGCCTTCTACCAGGATGGTCTTGGCACCCAGCACGGAACCCTCGCGGTCCAAGACGGTGGCTTGGTGGAGAATAATCCGGTTCATCTCTGGCCCGCGCTGGCGTCGCTCTGTTCGGCGCCATCATACGATCGCAGCAGCCGTGTCATCAGGGCCAGGAAACCGGCCGCGTCAAGCTCGACGCCGACCTGGGCGTTGGGCGGCAGTTTCGTTACTCCATGCACATCGACGACGGTCTTGCCTGTGGTGTACTGACCATCGGTCTCCACGTCGACGCGGTATGGCTTCAGCGTGACCAACGACTGATCGATGAGCCATGCGATGACCAGCGGATCGTGCAGTGCCAGCGTGTCGCGGCCGAACGTTCGGTAGGCGCGCAGGTAGTGGTCAAGCATGGAACAGCAGGGCGCAATCACCTTGCCGCCCATCGTCCGCAGCGATTCAAGATCGGATTGGGTCAGGGTGGCGCGATTGGTTACGTCGAGTCCGAACATCGTTATAGGTATGCCAGACTGGAACACCGCGGCTGCCGCGTGGGGGTCGGCGTAGATGTTGAACTCCGCTGCGGCTGTCGCGTTGCCCAGCCCTGCCGAACCGCCCATCATGTGTATCGCGGCTATCTGTTTTCTGATCTTCGGGTACGCTGATATCGCCATCGCTATGTTGGAGAGCGGTCCGATCGCGACTATCTCCAGCGCCCCGGCAAAGTGCTCGGCCCGGTCCCTGATGAATTCCCAGGCAGGCATCGCTTCCGCGGGGTAGGCCGGATCGGGCAGGTGCGTGCCGCCAAGTCCGTCGGCGCCGTGGACCGATTCGGCCCGGCGCGACTCGATGACCAGAGCCCGGTCAGAGCCTCGCGCCACCGGTATCCGTTTGCCAGCCAGGGCGAGCAGCGACAGGGCGTTTCTCGTCGTCGTGTCTACACCGACGTTGCCGCTGACCGTGGTTATGCCTATCACGTCGAGCTCCGGAGCGGCCAAAGCCATCAGTATCGCTATCGCGTCATCTATGCCGGGGTCGCAATCCATTATTATCGTTCTTTTCATCGCGGTGATTCTTCCTTCAATCCAGCCGACGCAGGGCGGCATCGAGCATGTCTATGAATCGCTTCAGGTCAAGATCCATCACCACGTCGACGTTCATCGGGCGGCCGCTCTGGCCGGTAAAGTCCGCCACCGTGGCCCCGATGGTGTGCGATCCTCGGCACTCCACATCCACGTGCGCCTTGCGTGACACGAATATCGACGGATCGACGAGCCACGCGACGGCGCATGGGTCGTGCAGCGGGCTGCCGCCGAAGTCGAAATTGGCCTCGTGGAACTTGACAAAGAAGTCGAGCAGCTCGGCGACCATCGTCGAGCACCGGCCACCGATGGCGCGAAAGCGCTCGGTGTCGGCCCGCGTCACCAGGGCCTTGTGCGTAACATCGAGGCCGCACATCGTGACAGGAATGCCCGCGTTGAAGACAATATGCGCCGCCTCCGGATCGACCAGGATGTTGAACTCCGCGGCCGCGGTCCAGTTGCCGCCTATGGCGCTGCCGCCCATCAGGCTTATGCGCCCTATCTTTGGCTTGAGCTCGGGGTGTGACAGGAGCAAGGCAGCTACGTTGGTCAGGGCGCCAGTGGGCACGAGCGTGACCGGCACCGGGCTGTCACGGAGGGTTTTGGCCGCAAGCTCCACCGCTGGCAGCGGCGACTCAGGCAGCCGCGGCTCCGGCAGCGACGGGCCGTCGAGTCCGCTCTCGCCGTGTACCTGCGGCGCTGTGATGAGCTCCCTGAACAGCGGCTTGGAGGCACCACGCGCCACTGGCACATCGGAGCCCAGGAACGAAAGCACCTTGCGCGCATTCAGGGTGGTCTTGTCTATGGTCTGGTTCCCGGCACTCGTCGTGACAGCCAGAATAGTGATTTCGGGGCTCGCATGAGCGAGCACCAGCGCTATGGCGTCGTCGTGGCCAGGGTCGCAATCCATTATCACCGGTATGGGCATCGCTGTACCTGCCTTACTTCGCGGTGGCGCTGGCGCGCTCGCCGCTCGCCTCGCGGGCGAGCCGGTCTCGACGTGTCCTGCGAACGGTATAGATGACGAGGCCTATGACGGTGGCCGCGTACGGTATCATGTTAACGAACTCCGAAGGCACCTTCATGAGCTGCAGGGTGTTGGACAGGGCGTCGAAGAAACCGAACAACAGCGATGTCAGAAGGGAGCCTATCGGCGTCGCCCCTCCCATCGCCTCCGCGGCCAGCGCTATGAAGCCACGACCTGCGGTCATGTTCTTGGAGAACCAGGAGACGTATCCCATCGACATGTAGGCGCCGCCGAAGCCGGCCATCATGCCGCTCAGGGTAAGCGCCAGGTACTGGATTCTGGTAACGCCGATGCCGACCGATGCAGCCGCGCCGGGATTCTCGCCGACGGCTCTGATGCGCAGGCCAAGCGGCGTGCGGTACAGGAATATGAACACGGCTATAACCGAAAGCAACGCCACATAGGTCAGCACGTTGTGGCCGGACAGCATCGTGCCTATCACCGGTATCGATGCTATCCCAGGAATATTGATCTTTGGCAACACTTTCGACGCCAGCGATGACGATATACCTTTGTCACCGGCTATCAGGAAGAGCGCGAATACCGTACCGCCCGACGCCATCAGGTTGATCGCTATGCCCGACAGTATGATATCGGTCTTCAGTTCCAGGGCGCAGTATGCCAGGAACAGGCCGACCAGCCCTCCTGCGACGATGGCGCCCAGGAGGCCAAGACCCGCGCTTCCGGTCAGCGCGCTGAACACGACGCCGCTGAGCGCCGAGATCAGCATGATGCCTTCCAGAGCTATGTTCATGACACCGGCCTTGTCCGATATCAGCGCCGCCAGCGTCGCGAACAGTATCGGTGTCGTGACGCGCAGCACCGAGTATCCGAATTCGGCGTTGAATATGATCGACAGCATCTGGATCATTGCTTGGCTCCTTGCGCCGCCTCTGGCGAGGCCGCAGGCGAGGCTTTCTGTGTGGCTTCTTTGAACACCAGGCGGTGCCGGTACTTGGCCAGGAAGCTGCTTGCCGCTATCAGGATGATTATGGTGCCCTGGATCAGGGCGACAAACTCGTTTGGCACATCGGAGTAGCGCGACATGATGTCCGCGCCAATGCGCAGGTAGGCCAGAAAGAATGCGGCTATAGGCACGAATATCGGGTTGTTGCGCGCCAGTATCGCGACGATGACGCCATCCCAACCGTAGCCTGGCAGGGTCTGCCAGGTGAACCTTGTGTACATGCCGAGCACCTCGAGTGAACCGCCGACGCCGGCTATGAAGCCGCCAATGATCTGGCTGTACAGCACGACGTGGTTGGTGTTGATGCCGGAATACCGCGCGAACTGGGCATTGGCGCCGATCAGTCTGATGCGATAACCCCACCGTGTCCTGGCCATGAACGCGCCAGCCGCTATCACCAGCGCTATCGCCACAACCAACGAAAATGAAATTCGTGTCTTTGGTATCATCGTCGCTATCAATGCGCTGCTCTTGAACTGGTACGAGACCATTGCGCCGGCGTTTACATCACGCAGGAAATAGTTGATCAGGTACAGTCCGAAGAAGAAGGCTATGTAGTTGAACATCAGGCTGGAAACCAGCTCTGACGCCCCCCAGCGTACCTTGAGCGCCGCCGGTATGCCGCAGAACAGCGAACCCACCAGCCCCCCGAACAGCACTGCTACTATCGGATGTATGACCGGCGGCAGGCTGAAGTTTATGGCGACGAACGAGGCCGCGATGGCGCCGATGAAGAATCCGCCTTCAGCCCCGAGATTGAACTGGGCGGCGGAAAACATGACGCTGATCGCTATGCCGGTAAACGTCAGCGGTATCATCAGCTCTATCACGTTGCCGAAGTGCCTGAAACTGTCCAGCGGCCCCAGAAGGAATTTAGAGAGCGCGTCGCCTGGATCGTTGCTGACGACCAGTATGATGACCAGCGCTATTACCAGCGCAATCAGTATCGCAAGGCCGGTTCGCACGACCTCGAAGAGGCGCTGTTGCCTAGTCATGGATAACCCTCCCGATCTCTTCGGGGCTCTGTTTCCTGAGCCCGAGCATGTACAGTCCGAGTTCCTCTTCGCTGACAGACTTGGCGTCCGGTATGTACGCGACCACCTTGCCGCCATACATCACGATAAGGCTGTCCGAAAGCTCCATAACCTCGTTGAGGTCTGCCGAAACGAGCAGGACTGCCGCTCCCGCATCGCGCAGTTCGACGAGCCTGGCGCGTATGAACTCGGTGGCGCCTACATCGATGCCGCGGGTAGGCTGATCGGCGACGATGAGTGACGGATCAGACGAGAATTCCCTGGCCACGACCACCTTCTGGATGTTTCCGCCCGACAGCATGCCCACTTCCTGTGTCGGTGATGAACACTTGACTGTGTATTCTTCTATCAGCTGCTGGGCATTGGCTCGTATGGCCTTGCGCTTGAAAAATACGGGGCCGGTGAATTCCGGCATGTCGTGGTTATAGGACATCAGGTTGGATTCGATGCCAAGCGTCGCGGCACAGCCATGGGTCATGCGGTCTTCCGGTACGTGGCAGACACCGGCCTGCCGGATGGCCTTGATGGTCATGCCGGCGACGGACTTGCCGCCGACCGCGATCGTGCCCGAGGCGTAGATGCCGAGCCCTGTTATCGCCTCGACAAGCTCTCCCTGGCCGTTGCCCTCGACTCCTGCGATGCCGACGATTTCGCCGCGGCGCACGGAGAACGAGATGCCATCAACCGCCCGCTTCCTGAACCGGTTGAACACGACCAGCTCGCGGACGGCGAGGACGGTTTCGGTCGGCCTGGCGGGAGTCTTCTGCACCTCAAGGATAACGTCCCGACCAACCATGAGTCTGGAGATATCCTGCTCGTTGACGCCCGATACCTCGAAGGTACCCTGCACGGAGCCATTGCGCATGATCGTAACCCGGTCGCACAGTGCCTTTATCTCGTTCAGCTTGTGCGATATGAATACGATCGTGTTGCCGGCCTGTCTGAGCAGCTTGAGCTGGACGAACAGCTCTTCTGTCTCCTGCGGCGTAAGCACCGCAGTCGGTTCATCGAGTATCAGAATCCTGGCGCCCCTGAACAGCGCCTTGAGTATTTCCAGCCGCTGTTTTATGCCGACGGGAAGGTCCCTGACGGCGACACGCGGGTCAACTTCCAGTCCGTACTTCTTGCCGAGCTCCTCGGTCGTCTGTATGGCTCCGGCCAGATCCAGGTAGATACCCTTGCGCGGCTCGAGACCCATCACCAGGTTCTCGGCCGCGGTCAGCGATGGGACCAGCATGAAATGTTGATGGACCATCCCGATGCCATGCACTATGGCCGCATACGGTGAGTCTACTCGTATTTCCTTGCCGGAAAGCGTTATGCGGCCTTGCTCGGCCTTCTCCAACCCGAACAGTATCTTCATCAGCGTCGACTTGCCGGCGCCGTTCTCGCCCACGAGACCATGAATCTCCCCGGGGCTGACCGAGAAGTCCACATTCTTGTTGGCTACGATTCCATTCGGATAGACCTTGGTAATGCCTTCCATCCGTAAGAGTTCTTCCATGCCCATCCCCCGGATCAATGTATTCTGGAAAAATGCAAACCACAGAGGCGCAGGGACGCATTTGGCGATCCCTGTGCCTCTGTGGCAAAATCGTCATGCAGGCCTTATGGCTTGACTGAGTTGCGGAGCTTGTTCAGATCCTCGGTGCTCATGCCAAAGGCAGAGCCAACCTTGATTTCCTTGGACATGATTTTCTTCTCGATGTCATCGAGCTTGGCCCTGATGTCGCTCGGTACAACTTCCTTATATACATCGTTTTTCGCGAGGCCAACGCATTCCTCGGCGAAACCGAGGGTCTCGGCCTTGCCATACGGCGCGGTTCCCTTCAGGTGCATCTCGATCGCGCGCAGTATCGAGTTGTCGACGCGCTTCAGCACGCTGGTGGTGATCAACTTGGCCTTGTCGGGATCGCTGGTCAGGAATATGGCGGCCTGATCCGAATCGACACCGATAGCATAGCGCTTGACGTCCTTGGCGGCGTCGAGCTGGCCCAAACCGGCCTGGCCGGCCACGTTGTAGCCAATATCGGCACCCTGGGCGTACTGCGCCAGAGCCATTTCCTTGCCCTTGGCCGAGTCGTCAAACGAGCCGATGTACGAAATCGCAACCTTGACGGCTGGGTCGACATACTGGGCGCCCTGGATATAGCCGACCAGGAAGTCGTTGATCACGGGGATGTCCATGCCACCCAGGAAGCCGATGATCTTCTGCTTGTTGGCAAGGGGCATGGCCGATTCGGTGATATATGTCGCCATCGCGCCGGCGAGGAACGAGGCTTCGTTCTGGCTGTACAGGATCGAGTAGACGTTGCTCAGCCCCAGGCTGTAGTCGACGGCGGTGTCGAATATCACGTAGCGCTTGGTTGGATGATCCTTCGCTACCTTCTGCAGGGCTTCCGTCATCTGCCAGGTGCCCAGGACTATTACGTCCCATGGGCCTTCTGAGACATCGAGCAGCGTCGGTTCCCACTTGCTCTGGTCATAGCCCATCTCAATAACTTTGGTCTCCACCGCGTCGCCGAGCTTGGCCTTGACCATCGACATGCCGTTTGCCGCCGAGTCGAAGAATGATTTGTCGCCGAGTGTTCCGTTGAGCAACAGCACTACCTTGAGTGTCGGTGCGGCAGCCGCCGGCTTGGGTTCTTCTTTTTTGGCGCACGCCGAAAGAATCACGAGTGCGGCCAGCAGTACCGCGAGTGTTTTCTTCATCTGAGTCCTCCTGGGTCGTAATCGTAGTACGATTGGCCCGTTCTGTCAAAGAAAAGCGTCTGTCAATTTACGCAAATAATGATGTAAATTACAAAACAAGCTGGCATTCCAGGAGAAGTGGTGTATAATGTTTTTCATGAAAGAAATCGAGGGCTCCAGGCGGCCGTGCATATCAGACATAGCCGCGGAGGCTGGCGTCTCCATAGCCACCGTCTCCCGCGTCATAAACGCGAGTGCGTACGTCAAGCCGGACGTTGCGAGCGCGGTCAGGCATGCGATAGACAGGCTCGGGTATGTCAGGCTCAGAATCCGTTCGAGCGACGAGCCCTTGCCCTTGGTCGGCCTGATGCTGCCGGATATAGAGAATCCGTTCTTCGCGGGCCTCATCAAGGGCGTGCAGTCAGCGGCTGATACGCGCGGCTTTGATGTGATGCTGGTCGATTCGGGCAATGATCCGCTGGCGGTGCCTGAGCGGCTGGACAGACTGTCGGCCCGGCGTGTCCAGGCAGCCCTTGTGGTCGCTCCTGCCGGATTCAACGCGTCGGACGCCGTCCTGTCGCTTCAGGGCCCGCGTGGCTATTCCGCGCCAGTCGTCTTCATGGACAGGAAGGTCGGATCTGAGAACGCCCACTTTGTTGGCTCGGAAAACTACCATGGCGCGTACAACGCCGCGGTCTATCTGGCGAGCATGGGACATCGCGATGTGCTGTACCTGGCGGGCGATTGCGGTCTGAGCACCGAATCGGAACGCCATGCCGGCTTCATGGCAGGCATGGCAACCGCCGGCATAACGAACCTGGATTACGCCAAGGATGAGCCGCCACGGTCGACGCGCTTCTTCGAACCCTGTGGCTTTTCACTCGATGCCGCGTATCGCGCGGTCAAGACGCGGTTGTCCGCCGGTCTGGATTTCTCGGCGATTTTCGCCGCGGATGACTATATGGCATATGGCGCCTTGAACGCCCTGCGCGAGGCTGGCCTGCGTGTGCCCGAGGATGTGTCCTTGGTCGGGTTCGATGATCTGCCGTTTTCATCGATGATAGGGTTGACGACAGTCAAGCAGCAGGCGTTCGAGCTTGGCGTCGCAGCGCTGGCACTCGCGATAGACCTGGCGCATGGACGCAGGCATGGCCCGCAAAGCGTTATCCTCTCCACGAGCCTTATTATCCGCGGTTCATGCGCCATCAATGCGCGGTCCATGCCATAGACTGGCCCGGATGGCGATTGCCCGGGCTATATGGAATAGCATATACTGGACCTTCTTTGCCGACGGAAAATGGTGCGTCGCGCCAGGCGATTCCATGGCAAGGCTCGCGAAAAAAGGAAGGTCCAGCATGAGCAAGAAGACGATTGTCGTCGCACTCGGGGGAAATGCCCTCATAGAAGAGGGAACCGAGGGTACCATCGAGCAGCAGTTCGAGAATACCCGCAAGAGCATGGCCGCCATTGTAGGCCTCGTGAAGGAAGGCCATCGTGTCGTACTGACCCATGGCAACGGCCCCCAGGCGGGTGTCCATCTGATACGCAACGAGGCCGGAGCATCCCAGGTTGCTCCAAGCTCGCTCAACGTCATCGTAGCCGATACCCAGGGATCGATTGGCTACATGATCCAGCAGTCGCTGATGAACGCGCTACTCAAGGCCGGCGTCAAGACCGATGTCGTTACCGTCGTTACCCAGGTTGTAGTCGACAAGAACGACCCGTCGATGCTGAATCCCACCAAGTATGTCGGCCCGTTCTTCAAGGCGGCTGACCTCGACGCATGCAAGGCCAAGGGTTGGATCATGAAGGAAGACCCGGGCCGGGGCTATCGTCGCGTCGTAGCCTCCCCGATCCCTGTCGATGTCGTCGAGAAGGCCGTGATCCAGGAGCTGCTTGATTCGGGCAGGGTTGTCATCGCGGTGGGCGGCGGCGGAGTACCCGTATGCAGAACGGCCGATGGCATGCTCGAGGGTGTGGACGCCGTCATAGACAAGGACAGGGCAAGCGCCCTCTTGGCCGGCCTGATCAAGGCCGATGAGCTCCTGATCCTGACCGGTGTGGACAAGGTTGCCGTAAACTACAAGAAGCCCGACATGAAGGTCCTGGACAGGATAACCGTAGCCGAGGCCGAGCGATACATGGCAGAAGGGCAGTTTCCCAAGGGGTCGATGGGACCTAAGATCGAAGCCGCAATGGACTTCGTGAAGCGCGGCGGCAAGGTTGTCGTCATCACCAGCCTTGAAAAGGCCCAGGACGCTGTGGACGGCAACGCCGGCACCCGCGTCGTACCGTAACCAGACAGCGCAGGATTCAGGGAGACACGGAGGCATGGAGAAAAGAGAGGCGCGGCAACGCGTTTCTGTCTCCATGCCTTCTGACGTGCCATCCTCGACCCAAACTTGACGGTCCATGCCTTCTATGGTACCTTGAGCAACAATCCTTCCTAACATTGAGGGCATAGACATGAGTGGTCTTTTTTCTGGTTTGAGCCTGTTCCAGGCCGCAGCCAATTCTACCGGTTCGATGATATCGACCGTCGTGATGTTTGGCGCTGTTTTCGCGATTTTCTACTTCATGATCATCAGGCCGCAGAACAAGAAGCAAAAGGCCATGCAGCAGATGATCGCCGGCGTCAAGAAGGGTGACAAGGTCATCACTATTGGCGGTATTCATGGCACTGTCGCGTCCGTCAAGGACAAGACCGTCGTCGTGAAGGTCGAAGATTCAGTAAAGCTCGAGTTTACCAAGTCGGCCATAGCGACTGTCGAGGCTCGTGGCGAAGAGTCCGAGACTCCCGCCGTCGAGGACAAGCAAGAAGCCGCAAAGTGACGTCCCGCGCCTTCGCAACCTCGCGGAGGCGCGATTCCCACCTCCTTTCGACACCCACCGGAGTCAACGAATGAACAAAACCAAAAGATTTCTCATCGTGCTCATCGTGTTGGCCGTCGCATTCGCGTTCCTGATCCCTTCCATTCGTTGGTATTATCTGACCCCGAAGGAAGATCAGGCGCTTGCACTCGGCTCCCGTGAGCAGATACGTGACTATGCCTGGCGCGTTGCCCGCGCGGACATGGCCGAGCTGGAAAAGCTGGCGACAGCCAACGACGAGTCACCGCTTCCTGTACAATATGACCCCATGGTCAAGCGCGCCAGGAAGATATACAAGGATCTGGGACTCAAGACCCCGCAGGTCTGGAGCGCCAAGGCGTATCTGGCCGCGTTCGACAACAAAGCCGATGCGCTGGCCGATCTTGAAGACTACTACCGAACGCATGTCCTGTCGCTGAAGACCCTGCACGGCAGCGCGGTTCAGCTAGGTCTGGATCTGTCCGGCGGCATGTCGGTCATCATACGGGCCGATCTGGCCGCTCTGGAGACCAAGACAGGTCGCACCCTGTCTCCCGCCGAGCGCAATGATGCTGTCGTACGGGCCGTGGAGGTGCTGAACAACCGCATCGACAAGTTCGGCCTGACCGAACCTGTCATCCGCCGCCAGGGTGATGACCGCATCTATGTGGAGATTCCAGGCGCCGCCGATCCTGAGCGCATCAACGGTATCATCATGGGCAGGGGCAAGCTGGCCTTCCATATTGTCGATGAGGAAGCCACATCCAAATTGACCACCTATCTTGAGGCGAACCCGCTCGCGATCGATGACAAGTTGAATCTTGCCGATCAGTCGCTCATCCCGGCCGGCACCGTTGTCCGCAAGTTCTATACCAAGGACGCCTACGGACTCGACGAGTGGACCGGTCGCTACATGGTGATCAACGCGGAGCCGGGGCTCGATGGCAATCACATAGAGAGCGCCACCGTATCGTCCGATCCGATAACAGGCCAGCCCGAGGTCGTCTTCAACCTCGACAAGGAAGGTGGCGACATTTTCTTCAAGCTGACCAGCGCCAATGTGAACAAGACCATGGCCGTCGTCCTTGACGATCGTGTCCGCACCGGTGCCCGCATATCCGGCCCCATCCAGGCCAACGTCAAGATCACCGGTTTCGCGGCCGATGAGGCCAACAATCTGGCTCTCATCCTGCGATCCGCCGCGCTCCCTGTCGAGTTGGTCGTCGAGTCGCAGCAGGCCATCGGTGCCTCACTCGGTGCCGATGCCATCAATCAGGGCAAGAACGCCGTCGTTATCGGCCTTCTGGCCGTGTTTGCGTTCATGCTGATCTACTACAAGGGTGCGGGCGTCAACGCCGCGATTGCCCAGGTACTCAACCTGTACCTGATGTTCTCGATCTTGTCAGCCTTCAACCTGACGCTGACCCTGCCGTCGATAGCCGGCTTCGTGCTTACGATAGGCATGGCCGTCGACGCGAACGTGATCATTTTCGAGCGCATGAAGGAAGAGCTCCGGGAGGGCAAGGGCCGCAAGGCTTCCATCCAGGCAGGCTTCGCCAAGGCCTTCTGGGCGGTCATGGACTCCAATATCACGACTATCCTGGCTGCATTGTTCCTGGCCCAGCTTGGAACGGGCGCCATACAGGGATTCGCCGTCAGCCTCGCGATTGGTAACATGTCATCGCTCTTTACCGCACTGTTCGTTTCCAGACTCATCTTCGACTTCAATACCGATGTGTTCAAACGGCAGACCTTGTCGATCAGCTGGAGGGTCAAATGAAACGAGTCATCCAATTCCACAAGGCGTTTCTGCCGGCGGCCTTGGTCTCCATCGCGCTGATCGTGTTTGGGTTTGCCGGCCTTGTGACCAAGGGATTCAACCTCGGTGTGGATTTCCAGGCCGGCGTCAATCAGTATGTCCAGCTGGCGTTCCCGGCGGCCGACATATCCTATGCCGGCAAGGGTACGCCGGTCCTGTCGATCAGTGAATCAGCGGTGATAGTCGTGTTCTCCGGTGCCGACGTGGTAGCGCATACCGCGAGCTGGGACCTCAAGACCGTCGGAACCATAGCCGATCTGGCCACAGCCATGAAGGCTGAAAACATCGATGTGACGATTCGGGATGGAGCCGGACTCTCGGCGACTCTTCTGGTTCCCACCTATCAGGGCGACTACACGCTTGGGCCACAAGCGGTGCTGGTGCATCGTGGTCCCAAGGTGGCAAGCGAGGCGTACGGCACCATAGAGCAGGTTCGCAAGTCGGTTGAGACCGTAGGCTCTGTGTCAGTGCAGAATGTCGGTGCCGCCGACTCGATGCAGTACATGATACGGGTCCGTGATGACGGCAAAGACAAGTCGTTCAGCGAAAAGATTCCGGGCCTGGTCAAGAAGGCGCTTGAAGGAACATTTGGTGCCGACAAGGTAATAACCATGCGCACCGACTACGTTGGCGCGCAGTTCTCGAAGAGCCTGGCCAGCAGTTCATGGAAACTGACGCTGTTGACTGTCCTGGCAATCCTGGTCTATGCAACCATTCGGTTCAAGTTCCAATATGGACTCGGCGCCGTATTGGCAATCATCCATGATGGCCTTATCATGGTCGGGTTCATCGTCTGGACTCGCATGGAATTCAACACCACATCGATAGCCGCCATACTGACGATTCTGGGTTACTCAATCAATGATACCATCGTTATCTTTGACAGAATCAGGGAAGACAGCAAGCTCGACCCAAGCGCATCCTTGGCGCTGGTCATAGACAAGTCGATAACAGAAACGCTTGGTCGTACCTTCATTACCACGTTGACAACGATGCTCGCGGTTCTATCGCTGTTCCTCTTTACCACGGGCAGCATCAAGGACTTCGCATTGGCGCTGCTCGTTGGCATGGTTTCAGGCACGTATTCCACCGTATACATAGCCTCTGGGTTCGTGCAGCTGTGGGAAAACGTCAAGGCGAATATGAAGCCGAAAGCCGCCGCATCGCATGCGGCTACCAAGACAAGCCGATAGTCCCTGTTTCAGTTCAGCAATCGGCCACCCGGAAGACCCGGGTGGCCTTTTATTCGGCAGCCATCCATCTGGCTTGCCGCTTTACAAAGATGAGCTGTTTGAGTATATTCTTCGAGCGCACGGATAGGTGCCAAGTGTGCGCAATATGTTATTTAAAAATGTGCTGACGCACATGGCGCCGAACGCGCGGATACGCGCTAGCGGCGTAAGGTAGAGTGTTGTAGTAATTTTTTCGGTAGAAAAAATTGGCGCCGTACCCAAGCGGTAAGGGAGAGGTCTGCAAAACCTTCATGCGGCGGTTCGATTCCGCCCGGCGCCTAAAAAATCACCCGCCCTCCTTGGGCGGGTGATTTTTTAATAAGGCATAGGGCGGAATCGATGGGTTCGAGCGCCGCGCGATAGCGCGGAAGAGCGCGCAGGACGCGCGCGGAAGCGAGAACCCCGGCCCGGAAGCCCGAGACAGGATGTCGAGGGCTGGAGGGCGGTTCCGCCCGGGCACTCCAGATGAAGGCCGGCATAGGGCGGAATCGATGGGTCCGAGCGCCGCTCGGTAGCGATAGCCCCGCTATGGCTGTTGATCGTCGACGCATGCTATCGTCCAGAGCCATGGAAGATCTGCCTGATTTTAATCCTGCGATGCTGATTCGTCTGGCCAACGCTCGCATGCCATTTGGCAAGTATGCCGGCCGACTGCTCATCGACTTGCCAGAGGCCTATGTTGTCTGGTTCTCCCACAAGGGCTACCCGAGGGGCGAAATCGGTGAATTGTTGTCTTCGCTCTATGTGATTAAGGAAAATGGTCTGGAATCACTTGTGCGACCGCTTGTCGGCATGAAGAGTTGAGTTGCTGCCGTTATGAAAGCGACAAGGCGGAGACCTTGGCGAGCGACAAGGCGGAGACCTTGGCGAGCATCCTGACTATTGACTCTTCCGGGTTTCGCCGCAGGGCCTCATCAAGGCGTACCCATTCCACCGCATGCGATTCATGGCTAACGGTTGTCTGCCCCGGCTGCGCCACGAGCAGAAAGCGCACATCGTAATGGTAATGTGCCGGCGTATCGGGACGATCGGGTATCGAGTGAATATCAATATCGAATATCTGGCCCGGGGCGTATGGGATGGCCCGCACGCCAGTCTCTTCGAGCGCCTCGCGCATGGCTGCCTGTAGCGCAGTTTCGCCGGCTTCGCAGTGCCCTCCAGGTTGTAGCCATTTTCCCAGTTTGCGGTGATGGACAAGCAGTGTCATCGTCATAGACGGATCGACTACCAATGCGGATCCGGTAATATGGCCAAGCGCGCATGACCGCATGAAGGCATCTTGATGCGAGGCTATGAAGCGGAGAAACTGGTTAGTAGTATCGGATTCCATAGCATTGATCAGCTTGTACGCTTCAAGATACTCGATGAGTTGAAGCATCGGATTCTGGTCTTGCTGATGCAATGGGGCAATTTCGCTATTCATCGTCCAAATCTATCGCACCTGAACATGGGTGACAAGAGCGGCACACGCACGACTCTGGCGCGCTCTCTTGTCACCACTGTCTAGTTTGTACCGCCTGTACCAGAATCGCTTGCGCCAGAGGCGTTTGCCGTCCTGGCTGATGATCCAAGGAGTGATTCGGTTCTGGCGAGTTCCGCGCGCAGGAAGGCCGCCCGGCCCTCAAGGGCACTCTTGATATCGTCAGATGGCGCCGACATATGTTCGGCATCGTCGTAGCCCACGCGGAACATGCCGAGATCGCGGCCCATTCCTGCTCTCAGGCCGCCACCGAAACCGGCACCTTGTCCACCACGCCCCATTCCTGGGCCCGCGCCGTTTCCTCTGCCACCGCAGCCTCCTCGAGTTCCTCTGCACGCACCCAAGCCTCGTCCAGTCATCGGTCCATTGCCATTGGGTCCAGTTCTATTCATACCAGGCATAGTAGCCTCCATGATTCAATCGATAGGAGAACGCCGACGGCGTTCAGCGTAAATCAGGCATATGCCTGTAAATGGCGCTAGGTTTAATATAGGCATATGCTCAATATATGTCAAGAGCAATTACAGTGAGGTTGCGTGTCTAAGCAAGACTCGATTTGATGTGGCGGAAAAGGGGAGAAAAAAGCCCGGGCCGTCCAGAGACGACCCGGGAATCGTTGCCTTGGCGCGGCGTCAGCCTATAAGCCGGTTCATCCTCGTCACAAAGTCGGCTGGATCCTTGAGAGGGGCGCCTTCGACGAGGAGTGCCTGATCGAGCAGCACGCGCGATATGTCGGCGGCCAGAGTCTCGTCGGCAGAATCGGCCAGGCGCTTGAAGAGCGGGTGGTCACTGTTGACTTCCAGAATCGGCTTCGCGTCGAAGCCATCACTGCGACCCATGCTCTTCATGAACTGCTGCAACTGCAGCGTCGGGTCGTCAGTATCAACAACGATGCACGAAGGACTCTCCGTCAGACGGGCGGACAGGCGCACATCCTTTACTTCGTCACCCAGGGCCTTCTTGATGCGCTCGATGACAGGCGCAAGGTCTTTGGCCTTCTGGTCATCGTGCTTGTCCTCGAACTCTTTTTCAGCTCCGGCGCGGTTGACGGCCTTGAGCTCCAGGTCGCCGAATTTGCCGACCATCGGCATGACCAGTTCGTCGATCTCATCGGAGCACAGCAGCACCTCTATGCCCTGTTTGCGGTACATTTCCAGCAGCGGAGACTTGCGCAGACGCTCCTCGGAATCGCCGGTTATGAAGTAGATGGCCTTCTGATCGCCGGTCATGCGCGACTTGTAATCGGCCAGCGACGTCCAGCCTTCAACAGAAGTGCTCTTGAAGCGTACCAGCTCGAGCAAGGCTTCGCGATTGGCAAAATCACCGTACAGGCCTTCCTTCAGCGGGCGGTTGAACTCGGTGATGAAGGCGGCGTATTTTTCCTTGTCGCGACCGGCCAGATCCTTCAGTTCTCCTAGTATCTTCTTGACCGAGGCGGTCCTGATCGAGTTCATGACGCGATTCTGCTGCAGAATCTCGCGGCTGACATTGAGCGGCAAATCTTCCGAATCGATTACGCCACGGACGAAACGCAGATATACCGGCAGGAGCTCCTTGTCGTCATCGGTGATGAAGACGCGGCGTACATACAGCTTGACGCCGGGCTTGTAATCGGCATGGTACAAGTCGAAGGGCGCCTTGGACGGGATATAGAACAGCGTGGTGTACTCGATTGTACCTTCTGCCTTGGTATGAGACCAGAGCAGCGGCTCCTCGTCAGAATCGGCTATGTTCTTGTAGAACTCGATGTAGTCATCGTCCTTGATGTCGGTCTTTTGCCTTCTCCACAACGCCTGGGCGCTGTTGATCTGATCATCCTTGTGTATCTTGGTGTCTTTCTTCTTGCCCTTGTCGTCGTATTCGTCTTCGTCATATGCCAGATAAATAGGGTAGGCGACGTGGTTTGAGTACTTCTTGACAAGTTCCTCAAGACGCCAGCGATTCAAATATTCCCTGCCATCGTCATTCATCTTGAGTACGATGGTGGTGCCATGGTCGTCCAGTGTGCCCGGCTCGATGTCGTATGCGCCCTTGCCATCGCTCTTCCAGACCCAGGCCTTGTCCTGGCCAGCCTTGCGTGTTGTCACGGTCACTTCATCGGCTACCATGTAGCTGGCATAGAACCCTACACCGAAGCGGCCGATCAGGTTCGAGTCCTTGCGCTTGTCCTCGGCCATCGCCTCGATGAAGCGACGGGTGCCGGAGCGGGCGATCGTGCCAAGATTCTCGACCAGGTCGGCCTCGTCCATGCCTATGCCATTGTCGGCTATGGTCAGCGTGCCCGTCTCGGCATCGAATCGCAGCCTGATGGCCGGTTCGAAGGTCATGGTTTTGTATGCCTCGTCGGAGACAGTCAGGTATTTGAGCTTGTCTATGGCGTCCGAGGAGTTGGAAACAAGTTCCCTCAAGAATATCTCTCGGTGCGAATACAGCGAATGGATGATAAGCTGGAGCAGTTGATTCACTTCAGCTTGAAACTGGTGTACGGCCATGGAGTATCTCCCGTGGTGGTTAGGATATTGTGTTGACCGAATTTACTTACGAATCGGTATCGTCGGCAAGTGTATGCCGCGGATGGCGCCACCGGCTCTGCTGATCGCCGGTTCGAGCGATGAATGTACGACGATATTGTGCCGATATATGTATGCGGGATATAGTAGCGATCGGTTTGACAGCACTGATGACAGCGTGCTATGATCGATTGAATTTACACAGGCGGAGGGGGCGGGTTGGCCACGCTAAAACGATATAAAGAAGCAGAAAAGTCGTTCGCGCGACGTATCGGAGCCTCCTTCCGGCGTTTTGGCGTCTTCTGTTCACAGCGGTGGTCGAGTTTTGTCCGCGCAGGCAGGCAGAAGCTGACAATCATGCTTGTGCCGCACACCGAAAAGCGCATCCTCAATGTGCAGATCAGCTTTTTTGGTCTAGCCGCGTTCGCGCTGGTCATTATGGCAGGCATAGGCTTCCTGAGTTACTCCAGCATCGGCTACGGCGATGTCGCCGGCAAACTTGCAGGCAAATCGGACGCGCTCAAGTCGACGCAGGCCGACCTCGATACGATAAGGGACAGTACCAGCCGACTGGTCAAGGCCGCCCGGTCGTTCCAGGTGGCGCTCGATGCGACACTGTCGACCATAGGCGCGAGCAGCAAGGCCGAGAACACGTCGCGCACCGACGGCGATCTGGCGGCCTTTTTCTCGCCATCGGAGATTGGCTCCGGCAGCCTGCGCGAGGCATCCGAGATTGAGCGGGTAACCGGATACCTTGAGAGAAGCGTCAAGCCACTCAACGAGCTTGGCTCAACAATAGCAGCACAGGGTGGGATACTGTCCGAGATACCGAACATATGGCCCATAAAAGGCGGAATTGGCCACATATCAATGTATTACGGCCAGAACGAGAACCCTATCTATGGTTCATGGTACATACACAAAGGCATAGATCTTTCCACCTTCAGATCAGGCGATCCGATCATGGCGACTGCTGATGGCAAGGTCGTCTCGGTCGCGTATGACACCAGCATGGGCAACAACATCATCATCGAGCACAAACACGGCTTCCTGACCAGGTACGCGCACCTGAGCGCCTTCAAGGTTCAGAAGGGCGCGATAGTCAAGCAAGGGCAGATAATAGGCTACATTGGCAACACCGGCCTTTCCACGGGGCCGCACCTTCACTATGAAGTGCATCTGGGCACCGAGACTATCGATCCGCTCCAGTTCCTCAATATACGTGTTGGTTCCGCAACGGCCTCCCGATAACGGCTGACAGGTAGCCGCAAGCCATGCCCACACCACGAGATGTACTTGTAAATACCCTGCTTGGCCCCGACAGCTCGTTCCGCGGCGATTTGATAGTTGAAGGCTTTGTACGGGTTGACGGTGACGTTCGAGGTTCAATCCGAACCAGCGGCAAGATCATCGTCAGTGAAGCGGCTCGCTGTGACGCGTCGATATTCGCTCGATCCGCCATCATCGGCGGTATTGTTCGCGGCGATGTCTGTGTCTCCGAGAGGCTGACCATCCTGGATGGCGGTGTAATCGTCGGCAACGTGTTTGCCCCCCGACTCGATGCAGATGCCAGTGTCACCATCCATGGCGATGTCGAAGTCTCAGGGCCGGCGGATGGGACCGAAGAAGCGATGATAGCCTTCATGAGGAAGCACGGTTCCAGGATCAGGCCGGTTGGTTTTGACGCGACCGCGGAAGAGCGTCGCGGCGAGGTTGGAGCCGGGCCAGTATGGCAAAGGTAGAGCTGCCAGACAATCTGATGCTCGGTCTGGTGCCGGGCCTGAGTGGCAAGAAGACAGAGAAGAAAAAAGAAGCTACCAAGGCCAAGGCCTTCAAGTCGATATTCAAGGACGCCGAGACTATCGAGCAGACGCCTGCGGCCGAAGGAGAGCCATTTTCCGAAGCCGAGGCTTCTGAGTTGCTCGATTCAGTGCATGCCGCCGGTGAGGATCTGAGACGGGATCCCAATCCCGAACGGATCAGGGCATACAAGTCGGCGGTCCGGAATTTCGTACATTATGTTGTTGAACGAGCCTACGACGTGGTCGAAAAATCTTCAGGCGGAAACATCCTGAAGCGCAAGAAGTTCACCACGGTCGTGATCATTGACGAGCGCCTCGAGCGCCTCGCCGCGGAAGTACTTTCGACCCAGCGAGACAAGCTGGATATCCTGCGGCGGCTTGATGAGATCCACGGTTTGCTTGTGGATCTTCTGCGCTAGCAGCGATATTGAAATGCATCGACCATTTCGATATCGCCACTGAGAACCCCGGAACTGGAACCGGCTTGCACGAGTGAAGCCGGGCTGGAGGAGAGACCATGATGATTGAAGATACGGGGTACGAGCAGTCCGATGATGATCTGCGCCATCTTGAAGATGAGGCGACCGACAATTCAGACCGTGGCTCACCGGTCGGTGAGCACATCGGCGACCTGCCGTTCCCTCTATACCGACTCAAGGCCGAGCCATACAACGAGACATATTACGCCGCATGCGACACACCGCTGCAACCCGGAGACCGCGTAATCGCTCCGACACGGTACGGTAAGGATATGTGCACCGTGCTCGGTACGGTCGCTGTTCCTGGCTTTGTACGCGCCGATGATGTGGTAAAGATAGAGCGCATGGCGATGACGGCTGATATCGAACGCCGGGCTTTGGATGAGGACAAAGAGCGCAAGGCTTATGTACTCTGCCAAGAGAAGATCAAGTCGCACAATCTGCCCATGAAGCTGGTCTTTGCACACTACCTGTTTGACGAACAGAAGGTCCTGTTTTTCTTTACCGCCGACTCGAGGGTCGATTTCAGGAATCTTGTAAAGGATCTAGTGGGCATTTTCAAAATGCGCATAGAATTGCGCCAGATCGGCGTAAGGGACGAGGCTCGCGTTGTCGGAGGGTGCGGAGTCTGCGGCAGAGTGCTGTGCTGCCATGGCGTCACCGACAAACTGGTGCCGGTATCGATCAAGATGGCCAAGGATCAGAATCTCTCGCTCAACTCGCTCAAGATTTCCGGCCCCTGCGGACGCCTGCTCTGCTGTCTTGCCTACGAATATGGCTTCTACCGCGAGGCGCGACGCGCGATGCCCGGAGAAGGCGTGCGCATCCCGTATGATGGCACCGTGTTCCGTGTCATCGAGGTAAACGTCCCTGCGGGCCGTCTCAGGCTCTCGGGTGAAGACGGCCGATATATCGAGGCGATGGCCTCACGCTTCGTCCAGAAGGACGGGCGCTGGACAATGCTCGAGGAAGAACAGGCGGAACAGAAGGACTGAATCAGGCTAGAGCGTGAAATCGACTAGTTCCAGCTCGAATATCAGGTAGGAATTCGGCGGTATGATGCCGGCAGCGCCTTGGGTGCCATACGCATATTCTGGCGGTATGGCAACCAGTCGTTTTTCGCCTTTCTTCATATCAAGGATTATCATGTCCCAGCCCGGAATGACCTTGCCCATGCCAAGCTCAAACTCAAACGGGCCACCGTGCAGTATTGATTGATCAAAGACGCGGCCATCGGGCAACATGCCCTTGTAGCTTACCTTGGCTATGGAGCCGCGCCTAATCTTCTGTCCCGTGCCTTCTGTCAGCATGCTGGTCAGGATGCCATCGGGGCGAGCCTGCAGTCCTGGCCACCGAGTCATGATGGCATCGACCACCTTCTTGCGTGCAGAGGTCAGCCTGACCTTCGACGCTGTCGCGGCGGCAGCATAATAAGTATTCCATGCCGCTTGATCGGATTTGAACTGCTTGGCATCAGCTCCGACGCGGATAATCGAGACGGTGGTCATCACATCCCCGACCGCAAGCTTCTGCACGACAGGCATTCCATCTATGACCTTGCCAAAAACGGTATAAGTATCATCGAGGGCAGGCAGCGGTGCCAACGCTATGTAAAACTGACTGCCATTGGTATCGGGGCCGTAATTGGCCATGGCGACGATTCCCGCCGTATCATGCCTGAGTTCCGGGCTGAATTCATCGGGGAAATTGTAACCAGGATCACCTGATCCGTCGCCTGCTGGATCGCCACCCTGGATGACGAAGCCAGGCTCGACACGGTGAAAGGTCAGGCCGTCATAGAAATGCCTGCCAGAGGCGGCGTCGAGTGTACCTTCGGCGAGGCCTACGAAATTGGCTACAGCGAGCGGTGCTTTCTGGTATTCGAGTCGTATCGTTATGGCGCCCTTGACCGTATCGATCTTTGCATACAATCCGTCTGCCAAGTTAGGCCCAGCCTTGCATGCGTTCGTCGAGGCAATGAGCAGCACTGCGGTGACAAGAGCGGTGGTTGTTCTCAGGGATTTCATCAAGAACCTCCGGATGCAGAACCTACCATAAAAATCACGGCCTCAACAAGCGAGTGGTGTGGCCATATTGGTGCTTGCATGTTTCATATAGTTCATCGAAGCTTGCATCTCGGTATCTGATGCCACTGCCCCTTGTATGGCTTGTTTTGGGTAACCACTCCTGGTGGTGTCGTATATGGAGAGATGCAAGCTTCGATGAACTAGGCATGTTTTATTGGTTCCAGGCTGGTTCATAGCACTATATACTGGCAGCGGAGGTGACCGATGACTGACCAGGAACATGTTCGCCCGACCTGGGATGAGTACTTCATGGAAGTGTGCAGAGCCATAGCCAAGCGTGCGACGTGCGACCGCGGTCGCTCCGGCTGTGTGATAGCGCGTGATAACCAGATACTCGCTACCGGCTATGTCGGCGCGCCCGCGGGGCTGCCACATTGTGACGAGGTGGGGCATCAGTTCAAGAAGACCATTCACGAGGATGGTACGGAGACCACACATTGCGTGCGCAGCGTCCATGCCGAACAGAATGCCATATGCCAGGCGGCCAGGCGTGGCATCGCCATCGGTGGAGCGACGCTTTATTGCAAGATGACGCCATGCCGCGCATGTGCCATGATGATCATAAACTGCGGCATTGTTCGCGTCGTTTGCGAACGCAAGTACCACGCGGGCGCCGAGAGCGAGCAGATGTTCGCTCAGGTCGGCATTGGGGTCGAATATGTGGAGGACACGGTCGAACGGTATGACAAGCAGTAGGTGTCTCCGCTTGAAGCTCGGGCCTCTTTCCTGTACCTTGTTCGCGTGGGCATACGAATACTATATATTGGCGAGATAGTCGGCCGGGTCGGCATATTCGCGGTCAAGAAGCTGCTTCCTCGCCTCAGGCGTGAACTCGACATTGACCTTGTACTGGCCTGCGGCAATAGCGCCACCGGCGGTTCTGGCATTGGCAAGGCGCATTCAGTATATTTGAAGAAGCTTGGCATAGATGTAATCACTACAGGGGAAGCCGCCTTTTATAAGAAGGACATTGTCGAGGCGTTCCCAAAGAGTCCGTGGCTACTCCGGCCGCTCAACTATCCTCCTGGGGTTCCCGGCCGCGGGTTCAGGACATACGCTACACAGAAGGGACCGGTAGTGGTCGTGCAACTGCTTGGGCAAGCCGGGTTTACCAGGGTGCATCTGGACAACCCATTCAGGGTCTTCGACGCGGCGCTTCCGCGGCTCAGGGAAGACTCGCCTGTCGTGATAATGGATTTCAGGGCCGCCACGACAGCGGAGAAACGAGCTATGTTCAAGTATGCAGATGGCAGGATCAGCGCCATCATCGGATCGTTCGGAAGGGCGCTGACCGCCGATGCCGCGGTGTCGTTGGATGGAACCGCGACGATAACGGATGCGGGTCGGACCGGAAGCCTGATGTCTGTCGGTGGTATGGACGCGGCGACACGGATAGAGGAATTTCTGAGCGGCGTACCGGTGTGGGCAAAGGACGCTGTTGAATCGCCCGAGTTGCAGGGCTGTGTCATAGAAGTGGACAGCGCGGGTCGAGCACTGTCGATTGAGACTCTGCGCGTGCCTTGTATGGAGGTGTTCAATGAAGGAACGGGGAATAGCGACAAAGGTTGACGGCGCCGCCGTCACTGTCAGGATAGGTTTGAGTGAGGGATGCGCTGCGTGCTCCGCCAGCGGTGGCGGTTGCGGAATCGCGGGTAAGGAGCTTGAGGCGGTCGCGATGCCAGGATCGGCCATATCCGTTGGCGATGTTGTGGAATTGCAGATACCGGATTCAGCTAAGACCTCCGGCGTGCTGTGGTTGCTGGTTATGCCGCTCGCGCTCTTCTTTGCCGGTTACCTTGGCATAGGCGCGCTTATCAAGAGCGCCACCGAGGGGACCCAGGCTCTTTCTGGTCTTGCCGGGTTGGTTCTGGGCCTGGGTGTTGCTATGCTTGCCGCGCGCTATGGCAAGCTGTCGAGGCGACCCAGCGCGGTAGCCGTCTCGGACTTCTGATATTCCGGCCAGCGCCGAAGCATCAAGTCAGAAGAACGGTCTGAGCAATCTGGTCGGCCTTGGCGCTGCCCAACAGGGCACGGATTATGGCGACGGCAAATTCTCCAGCGCAGCCGGCTGCCCTCGCGGTGATGAGGTCGCCATCGACAACGACCCGCGTCGACTCGAATCGGCCCTCAGGGACCAGCTCTTCCATGCCAGGATAGCAGGTGAAGCGCCTGCCGGCGAGCAACTTGCATGCCTGTCCGAGTACGACAGCCGGCGAGGCGCACAGCGCGGCCAGGAGTCTGCCGGCCGCTGCTTGTCGTTTGATAAGGGCGATGGCGGTGGAATTTGCCGCTATGGCCTTGGCGCCGCCGCCGCCGCCCGGGACAACGACGCACGCATACTCGTCATCGTCCACATCATCGAGTACGACATCGGCAGCTATGGCAATGCCGTGTCCGCCGATGATTTCGCGGCTCGTCAAGCCGGCAACAACGACCTGGAGTCCGGCTCTTCTCAGGTAGTCTATGGGCGTAATCGCCTCTACCTCTTCACAGCCATCAGCCACGATTACGCAAACCGTCTTCATGGTAGCCTCCTCTGCGGGTGAGTGGGATATGCACCGCATTCGAGATGGACAACAGCCATACCGCGGAGTATACTACGTTTCGTTATCTCCCGATACGGAAAAGGAGCCAAATGCCATGGATACAAAGAACGGTCTCGTTAATTTTGTCCTGTTCATCTTCATTTTCGCCTTTTCGTTCGTCTTTTCTCTGGACGCGCTTGCCACTCCCAACACGTTTTATGGTGTCCTTGCCCTGACAGGATACCTCGTGAGCCTCAGTGGGGCGCTGTTCAACGGCATGCTGGCCCGGCGCGACGGTGAAGCACTCGCGCTCTGGTATTTTACCTATGCCGTCGTCGTCGCGATCATAACCGTCTGGTATCTGACTCGCTGCGGCACCGCTTTTGGCTGGTGGTAATCAACAGCGTTAGCTGGATCAACAGAAAGCGGCGACCACATTGGTCGCCGCTTTTTTTTAGTCTTTCGCTGCCACTGTCAGGCAGGCACCGATCTATGCATTGATGAGAGCGGCAAGTGCTTCGGCCGTCAGGCCTAGATGCGCCGCCACCTTGGCGCCAGGGCCCGATTCGCCAAAGCGCTCGATACCGAGGAATCCGTCGGCTATGGAGTCCCATATGATTGACCTGCCGGCCTCGCAGGCCAGGATTCTGGCTTCGGGCGGGGCAATCGTGTCGCGGATCTCCTGCGGCTGGGCGATGAAGGTCTCCAGTGAAGGAACCGATACGACCCGCACACTTCGTGTCGGCGCGAGGTCCGCGGCCTTGATCGCCAGATCGACCTCGCTGCCGCTGGCCAGAACGACGACGTCGGGATCCTCGGCGGTATTCTTGACGACATAGGCTCCGGTCCTGAAGGTGTCCCGCCAGATGGGGTCCGCCTTGTGCAGCACTGGCAAGTTCTGACGAGTCAGCGCCATGACTGTTGGACCGGTCGTGTGGGCCATCGCCCAAGACCACGCCTCATTTGTCTCCTCGGCATCGGCAGGACGCAGTACCAGGAGGTTGGGAATGGCTCGGAGCGACGCGAGATGCTCCACAGGTTGATGGGTCGGCCCATCTTCGCCTATGTAGACAGAATCATGGGTAAGCACGTATATCACGGGTAGACCCATCAAGGCTGCCAATCGCAGACTCGGGCGAAAGTAATCGACGAACACCAGGAATGTCGCGCAGAATGGCCTGAATCCACCATGAATGGCCAGACCATTCGAGATGGCCGCCATCGCATGCTCACGGATTCCATAGTGCAGCATCCTGCCTGCGCGGTTGCTCCTTCCATAGGCTGGCCCTGGAAGGGCCGTAACGTTGGGACCGGTGAGATCGGCAGAGCCGCCTATCAGGCCTGGCCAGGCGGCATACGCGGCTGCCAGAGCGGCGCCTGAGGCGTTGCGCGTAGCAACGGACGCGCCAACCTCATAGCCTGGCCACGTTATCGGCGCCGACACGTCGCCTGCCAGCATGGCATCCAGTTCGGCTGCCAGAGCCGGCTCATGGGCCCGCCACGTGGCGTAGGTTGACTCCCATGTGGCTCTGGATGCGGCGAGTTCCTTGACCCGTCGGCTGAAGAAGGCATGCGCCTTGGGATCGACCCAGAACTCGGCATCGGCGGGGACGCCCATCGCGACCTTGGCGCGGGCGACTTCTTCCGTTCCAAGAGGCGCGCCATGGACCTTGTGCGATCCCTGCATGGTTGGCGCGCCTTTGCCGATGATGCTCTTCAGCATGATGATGCTAGGCTTGCCGGTCTCGGTCTTGGCCGCGGCCACCATCCCGCGTACGGCGTCGGCATCGTACATGTCGCCCTTCTGGACATGCCAACCGTATGCCGCGAAACGCGCCCCGACATCCTCGGTGAATGACAGCGATGTGCCACCGTCGATGGTGATAGCGTTGTCGTCATAGAACATGATCAGCTTGCCTAGACCAAGATGGCCCGCGAGGGAGGCTGCCTCGGCGGACACGCCTTCCTGCAGGCATCCGTCTCCGGCCAGAACCCAAGTATGGTGATCGATGATAGTGCCAGAACCGGTGTTGAAACGGGCGGCGAGCATTGATTCGGCAAGTGCCATCCCCACGGCGTTGGCGACACCCTGGCCAAGCGGCCCTGTCGTCGTCTCGATGCCTGGCGCTGCGCCATACTCCGGATGGCCCGCGCACTTGGAGCCGATCTGCCTGAAGGATTTGATGTCATCGATCGATATGCCATAGCCAGCCAGGTGCAGCATGGAGTAGAGCAACATCGATCCATGTCCCGCCGACAGCACAAAACGGTCGCGATCTATCCATGTCGGAGCGGCAGGGTCGTACCGCATGAATTCACCATACAAGAGCGCGCCGAGTTCCGCTGCGCCGAGAGGCAGGCCTGGGTGGCCCGAATTGGCCTTCTGTATCGCGTCCATAGAAAGGCAGCGTATCGAGGTGGCGGTCGCTTCCAGACTGCTTTGATCCATCATGAGTCTCCTTGTTCAACATTGTGGCTAATACACTACTACGTGGTAGGGGAAGGGGCAACCGCGTTTTACGTGCGGGGCTGGCCCGTCCCCGCAGCTGCATAGTATACTGGAATGATGCTGGATATTGCCGTTCTGATCGGCGGAGCGGCGCTCCCATCGGTAATTCTGATATTCCTCTTCATCAGGGCAGACAGGGCTCGTCCAGAGCCCGTAGGCTTGATTGGACATAGCATACTCTATGGCTTTCTGGCGACGATTCCGGCCATCGGCCTTGAGCTTGTGGCGGATATACCCGGCTCGCACTTGCCGGGTATGCTGGGGGTGATCTGGACGTCGTTCATAACCGCTGCCATGGTGGAGGAGGGAGTCAAGTACTTCTTCCTGAAGCGTTACCTTCTCAAGAATCCGGCATTTGACGAAGTGATGGATGGCATTCTCTACGCGGTGTGTGTAAGCCTGGGCTTTGCATTTGCTGAAAACCTCATGTATGGCCTCAATGGAGGGTGGATCCTCATATTCCGGGCTTTTACAGCGGTGCCCATGCATGCGGCCGCTACCGGTGTCATGGGTTTCTGGCTGGGCATGTCGAAGCGGGCCGCAACCGCCGCCGACGCCGCGGCTGCGCGGAAGAAGGGTTTTATCTCGGCCGTGCTGATTCATGGATTCTATGATTTCTTCCTCTTTTCAGGCTCCATGCTTGCGATCGGCGGTATCGTGACGCTGTTGGTCTCGACGCGAATCCTTCGCGGCTACCTGCGGCGGGCCAAAGCCATCGATGACGCTGACGCCCTGGGTATGCGTACCTAGAAACGCCGGTTGTGGGATTGTCATCTCGGCTCTTGACAAATAGACTATGTTTGTCATAATGAAAGTATGCCGCGCTCAAGAGGCTCGGCATACAGGGAGGACACCCATGATCCTGACAAGCCCGAATTTTGCCGATGGTGCATGGCTGCCGTTCGAGTGCGCGTACGAGTCTGAAAACAAGTCGCCGTGGCTTTCATGGAGCGACGCTCCCCTTGGAGTCCGCTCATTTGCCATTGTCTGCGAGGACATGGATGGTCCATGCGATCGACCGTGGACGCACTGGCTGCTCTGGAATATCGGCGCCGCCGAGACCCGAGTGCGCTCTGGTCTGCCTCAATATCCGCACCTCGATGAAGGCATGGAACAGGGGTTGAACGACTACCTGGAATTTGGATGGGGTGGCCCATGCCCGCCCGCTGGCATACACGAGTATGTCATGACGCTGTACGCGCTTGATTCGCTGCTGGCACCGGCAGCACCCACATCGACAGCGGTGCTGTCCGCGCTGTCTGGTCATGTGCTGGCGATGGCGCGCCTGACGGCCGTCTATGACTCGGAAGGCTCTTCCAACTCGCTCGAGTCATTGGGGCGTTCGGCGCGTGCATCGTGCCTGTGTACGGCCTGATTGCCTCTCTGTCATCAATCCAGGTCCGCGTATCCTTCGAGCTCGGAGGCTACCGCCTCCCACTCGTCGGAGAGGCCTGACGCTTCCGAGTGCAGTGAGTCGTCCTTGGTCTGGAGTGACTTCATGATCGCGCCGTCAGAATAATTTCCGGGCAAGGCCATCGCTGTGGCTATCTCGGTACGTTCCTTGTCTATCGCCCCGAGCCTGGCAAGAATCTCCTCTTCGCGCTTGCGCAGGCGATTGCGTTCCGCCTTGCGCCGCTTGTCCTGCTCGCGCGCGTTCTTGGCATCGGCCGGCCGTGAAACCTGCGCAGGAGCTACCCTGGCATCGATTCCATCAGGGTTTTCGGCTTTTCTGGATACGTAGTACGCATAATCGCCGTAATATAGGCGCGGAGACGAGCCGCATGACAACTCAAGCACGCGGTCGGCAAGGCCCTCGATGAAGAAGCGGTCATGCGACACAAACAGCACGGTACCGTCGAATCGCCTGAGCGCGTCCAGGAGGACATCCTTGGAATCGAGGTCGAGGTGATTGGTCGGCTCGTCGAGGACCAGCAGGTTGGCAGGATGCAGCAGCATCTTGAGCAGGGCCAGTCGTGAGCGCTCGCCGCCGGAGAGCACGCGCACCGGCTTTTCCACGTCATCGCCCCGGAACAGGAAGGCTCCGAGCAGGTTCCTGATGCTTGGCAGCAGGTTGGTGGGGCAGGCCGATTCCGCTTCCTGCTGCACGGTTCTGGATTCATCCAGGGCGTCTGCCACATCCTGCGAGAAATATCCCACCGTTATGCCCGTGCCGAGTCGTATGGTGCCCTGGAAATCGGTATCGATGCCTGCTATCAATCGCATCAGGGTCGATTTGCCCGCGCCATTGCGGCCGACGAATGCGATTTTGGTGCCCGCATCTATGGTCATCGACAACTCGTCCACCACCCGCTTCGGCCCGTACGACTTGCGGACGCCATCGAGGTACAGTGCGATGCGGCCAGAATGTGGAGCAGGCGGAAAACTGAAGTGCACACGTTTCATGCCTTCCGGAACAATGATCGGCACGATCTTGTCGAGTTGCTTGATGCGGGACTGGACCTGGGATGCCTTCGTCGCCTGGTACCGGAAGCGTCGTATGAAGTCTTCAAGCCTGGCGATTTCCTCGTTTTGGGCTTCCCATGCCTTGAACAGCGTCTCCAGCTCCTGGGCTCGCTTGCGTTCGTATGCCGTATAGGAGCCCGGGTAGCGCGACAGCTTGCCATTCCATAGCTCATAGACTTCCTTGACGGTGGCATCGAGGAAGGAGCGATCATGGGATACCACGATAAATCCGCCCGCAAAAGTGACCAGGTAGTTCTCCAGCCAGTCGCGTGCCTCCAGGTCGAGGTAGTTTGTGGGCTCGTCCAGCAACATGATATCGGGATTTTCGAGCAGGACTTTTGCCAGCGCCACACGCATCTGCCAGCCACCGGACAGCTCGCCCACCTGTCGTTCTCCGTCTTCGGGCTTGAACCCCAGGCCTTCCAGCACTTCTCGGATATGATCGGAGCGTCGCCAGTAGCCTGAACCGTTGATTGACTCGTCCAATTGGTGGTACGACTCGAGCAGCGGCTCGAGATTGTCATCGCCTTCCTTCATGGTGGCCAGCCGCGCACCTATCGCATCGCGCTCGGTGAGCAGTGCTTCAACGGCACCATAGGCCTTCTCTGTTTCCTCGTAGACTGTGCAGCCCTGGTATGCCGCGCCGGACTGTGCCAGGTATGAGACCCTGGTGCCTTTCTGGATGGCCCGGTCTCCGGCGTCGGGCGGCAGAAGACCTGCGACGATCCGCAGAAGCGTAGTCTTGCCGGCTCCGTTGGGGCCAGCGAGTGCCGCCTTGGTGCCACCGGCCATGTACAGAGAAGCGTCAGCGAGTATGTCCCGGGCTCCGAAAGCCAGCGAGACGCCGGTGAATTGGACGAAGGCCACGAGCTACCGGTACCTGGTCAGAGTCGCGACGGTCTCGAGCCCCGTTGAAACCGAAATGACGGCGTTCTGTACCGATTCTGGAGGAACATAGGCCAGAGTCAGCGTGTCGCCATCGAGCTTGTATGCAAACCGAACGACTGGGTGCTTGTCACCGTCGAATCGCAGGGTAAAGGCGCCATCCCAGGCGCCCGCGAGCTCCGGCGACAGGAACAGATCCATCGCTATGGAACCGGTTTCTCCGGCGCCCTCCGGTATGACCCGCGGCGTCAGCGACCCGTACGCTACCCAGGTAAAGCGTGTCGACTTGGTCGCGATGAACACGCCGGTACTCTCGCTCTCGAATCGCTCGCCCGCGGCGACGAATGATGCCAGCAACGACAGTTGCCGTCGTTCTTCGGCCGCTACCACCGCCAGCACATCTTCCTGCTGCCTCACAAAAGCATACGAGACTACCGCGTCGGCTCCACCGTCGGACCGGGCCTTTGCCAGGACTTCGGGCGGAATGTCGGCTTGTGATGGCACGAATATCAGTGAACCTTCGCTGGTAAAGTAGAATGTTGCGCCGCCGGGCACAATCTCGTATGTGCCGTCATCATGCTTGGTGATGTCCGTATACTTGTAAATCCTGGAGAAGTTGGATCGCTCTACTCTAATGACCTTCCTGAGCGCGTCGGCGAAGAGGCCGAACCGCGGTTGGTACGACCCCAGGTCTATCTGTCTAGCCGCGACCATCGCATCGAAGTAGTCGGGCCGCCACGTTGTGTCGAACAGTGACGACAACGAGCTGTCCACGGCAGGTTTGCCCATGCTAGGCTCGGGCTTGGGTCCCTTCGAGGCATCCCACATCAGCAATTGGTTCGAGAACACGTAGCCTCTGGTGCCATCATCGGAGAGCGCCTCGTACCAGTCGCCTTCGAGCCGCGCGCCGCCTGTTTCGAGCGCGGCTCCGTCAACTTTCCCAAGCAACTTGACCTCCTGCCCGAGTCGGAGGCGGTAGACCTGATCGGATGTGTTGTCGGGCTTCTCCCTGAGCAGCAATCCGTCGCGGGCGGCCACCCCGAATATCGATGCGAGTGGCGCGAAGGACGCTGCCATGGTCTTTGCCTTTGACCTTGAGGAGAACGTCTGGACGCGCCACAGATCCAGCTCTTCCTTGGCTCTGGACTTGGGAACGTCGACGGCGTAGGTCTTGGTTATATTCGACTTGAATTGAATAGGGACGACGGCTCCATAGGCAAGTGCCGAACCTTCCGGTGGCCAGAGGACGAGAGCCCAGCGATCCTTTGTTGAACACGATGCCAGAAGGAGCAGGAGTGATATAGCCACCAAGGTGGCACGCGTGTGGTGGGGCGCGGCGCCCGCGATCTTGCTATCAGCCATGACTTCATTATATATCGAAGGGGCTACCGTGTGTCACGCCCAGTTTCGCGTATTGCGCCGGCGAGCCGCGTCCGGCATACTGATGATCATGCATCATCAAGTTGGAGCGGAGGCGTCGTGAGCACGAGCATCGAGGCCGTCATCGAGATCGGATCCACTGGTATCCGTGCTCTGATTGCCAATGTGTCAGACAGCGGCGAATACGAGATTCTCGACAGGGCTGGCAAGCCGGTTGCCTTGGGCCGTGATGTTTTTACCACGGGGCTGGTCAGCCGCGAATCGACAAGGGAATGCATCGCGGTGCTTCGGGGTTTCGGCGAGTTGCTACGCACCTACGGCGTGGAGCCAGCAAAGGCGCGGGTGGTCGCGACAAGCGCGCTCCGCGAGGCGGAGAACCGCGACGCCTTTGTCGACAGGGTGGCCATGCGTACAGGTTTCCGCGTCGACATCATCGAGGCAATAGAAGAGAGCCATTACATGTACCTGGCCGTCCAGCGGGCGCTCGGAGACGACGCACGGTACTTTGCCAGAACCAATTCGATAATCATAGAAGTCGGCGGCGGTTCGACCGAGCTGATGCTGTTGCGCCGCGGACGCATCGTGGCAGCGCATTCCCTGCGTCTGGGCACCATTCGCGTTGACGAGCAGTCTCGCGCGGTGATGGGCTCGGCTGGGTACCTGATGCGCTTTCTGGGTGACAATGTCAGGACCGCATGCGACGGACTTGAGGAAGACTTGCCGCTCGCCGGAGTCCGCTCGTTCATAGTAATAGGCAATGATGCCCGCTTTGCCGCACGGATAGGCAACGCCGAGGTCCGGCAGGACTACAGCGTGCTTCCGCGTGATACGTTCCTGGCTCTTGTGGATAGGCTCAAGGGCCTCTCTGTAGAGGGCGTGGTGTCCGAGTACAGGGTTCCCTATTCCGAAGCGGAGGCGCTGATCCCGGGACTCGTCATCACGGCACTATTCCTGGAGAGGACAGGGGCCGAGGAACTGGTGGTGCCGAGGGTCAGTCTGCGCGATGGCCTCCTGATATCGATGTCGGGCGGATCGGGTGACGAGATTCAGCTGGAGCTGCACAAGCAGGTCGTCGCGTCGGTGATAGGCCTGGGCCGCAGGTACCATTTCGACGAGGATCATGCGACGCATGTGGTGCAGCACGCGTTGTTCCTGTTCGACCGCCTCAAGGAGTCGCACGGGATGGGCCGACGGGAACGGCTACTACTCGAGGCTGCTGGCTATCTGCATGACGTGGGCAACTTCATCAGGACCAGCGGGCATCATCGGCATTCCGAGTACATTGTCCTTAATAGCGAGATCTTTGGATTGCAGCGCGATGACTTGACCATCGTCGCCAACCTGGTGCGGTATCATCGCAAGTCAGGCCCATCGTCAGCTCATGCCAGCTACATGAGCCTGCCGCGCGAAGACCGGGCTGTGGTTCTGAAGCTGTCCGCCATGCTTCGGGTAGCCGACGCCCTGGATCGCGGACATACGCAACGCCTGAAACTCGTAGGCCTTGAACTGAAGGAGGATCATCTGGTGTTGCAGACCGACTGTCAGGGGGACCTATCGCTGGAGCGGCTGTCGCTGGCCGAGAAGAGCGACATGTTCGAGGATGTCTTCGGTCTCAAGGTGGTCGTACAATGAGCGGCCGACAGGATTCCCGCCGCTATTTCAACCGTGAATTGTCATGGCTCGATTTTAATGCCAGGGTACTGGAAGAGGGACTGGATGCGACCAATCCGCCGCTCGAACGGCTGCGCTTCCTGGCCATCGTATCCAGCAATTTCGACGAGTTCTTCATGGTCCGCGTTGCCGCCATCAAGGCACGTTTGCGCACAGGGAATGTGGAAGCGGATGAATCCGGCCTGGATCCAGAGGCTCTGCTCGGCGCCATATCCGAGCGCGCCCGCGACATCATCGGCAAGCAGTATGCCTGCCTGACCCAGGAGTTGTTGCCTGCGCTGGCCAAAGATGGCCTGACCATACTCCGGCCTGGCGAGTACGACACGGTGACACTGCGATGGCTTGAAGACTACTTCCTGGGACAGGTCGCCCCCGCGCTGACTCCCCTCGCGGTGCCATTGGCGCTGGATGACGAGTCGACATTGGAGTTTCCGACGACGGGCAATCTGCGCATCCACGCGGCCTTCCTCCTGCGGCCGGACAAGCTCGGCGTGGACAGGCTTGGCATCATACAGGTTCCATCGATTCTGGGGCGATTCGTCCGTCTGCCTCTGGGGGACGGCGTCAGGATGGCCTTGCTGGATGATCTTGTCATGGCCTTTGGCCACCGCCTCTTTTCCGGTTATCAAGTTGTGGAACAGTCCCTGTTCAAGGTTACCAGAGATGCCGATATAGGCGTCGATGAGGACCGCGATGATGATTTCATCGTCGCCATGGAGGAAGTCCTGGTCAACCGGCAGAACTCCTGGCCTGTCAGATTGTCGATATCGGCCGAATCGGAAGCGCTGGAAGAGATGATCAGAACGGCGCTGGGGCTTGAAGACAAGGACGTCTATGCCCTCGAAGGGCCAATCGATCTCAAGGGTTTCATGGAGCTGTCAGACATCAAGGGTTTTGACAAGCTACGATATCCGGTGAACGAACCCCGGTCTCCGTTCGTGCTCTCCGATGACAATACCATCTGGGATGAAATACGCAAGCGCGATGTCATACTGCATGTGCCCTACGATTCATTCGCGCCAGTCGTTGCCTTCATTGAATCTGCCGCATCCGATCCGGCGGTCCTGGCCATCAAGATGACGCTGTACCGCACTTCGGGCGACTCGCCGATAGTCAAGGCGCTGACACGGGCCGCCGAGGCCGGCAAGCAGGTAACGGCGGTCGTCGAACTGAAGGCGCGGTTTGACGAGCAGCGCAACATCGCCTGGGCCTCCAGCCTTGAACAGGCTGGCGCCATTGTTGTCTACGGCGCCGCGCGGCTCAAAGTGCATGCCAAGGCCAGCCTTGTTGTGCGACGCGAAGAAGACGGGCAAGTCAGGCGCTATGTCCACCTCTCCACCGGCAACTACAACGACAAAACCGCGAGGCTCTATAGCGACCTCTCCATGTTCACTGCCAATCCGACGATATGCTCGGAAACGGGATCGTTCTTCAACATGATAACCGGGCTTTCGGCGCTGACTGAACTTCGACACCTGTCCATGGCGCCATTCGATCTCAAGCGTCGCATCATAACGATGATAGAACGGGAGACCGAGCGGTCCAGTCCAGAGTCGCCAGGCATGATCGCGGCCAAGATGAATTCGTTGTGCGACCGTGACATCATAGACAGCCTGTATCGGGCATCAAGCGCCGGTGTCAGGGTCATGCTCAATGTCCGAGGCATCTGTCAGCTGGTGCCAGGCATCAAAGGCATGTCCGCGACGATAACTGTGGTATCCATCGTCGGGCGCTATCTGGAGCACGCCAGAATATGCTATTTCCGCAACGGCGGCGCCGAGGAGCTGTACCTGTCGAGCGCTGACTGGATGCCGCGCAACCTCGACAAGCGGATAGAGCTGCTGTTCCCTGTATCGGGGGGCGATGCGTATGAACGCGTCTATGATACCCTGATGTCCTACTTCGTCGACAATCAGAAGGCGCGGGCACTCAGCGCCTCAGGGCACTGGCATCGAGTCAAGCCGACCCAGGGTGAACCGCGCTTCTCGGCCCAGGAGTACTTCCATGAAGAAAGCGCGCGGCGCATCATCCGTGCCGCTATTACCAATGACGACAAGATGATACAGGTACGGCGTCAGGCGCCCTGATGATCGCGGCCGTATAGTGACGAGAGTGACCGCAAGCGTCGTGCCAGTTCCGGATCGAAGCTGGCGGGATCGGCGCGCCAGGCCCAATTTCCGCCGCTTGTGCCTGGCTGGTTCATCCGCGCGTCGCTCCCCAGCCCCAGAACATCCTGCATCGGCAGTATGACCATGCCGGCGGCGCTCTTCATCGCCTCGCGTATAAGGGCCCAGACCATGTTGCCGGGCGTATAGCCCAGGTACTCCAGGATAAAATCGAGTTCCTCGCGGCGCGCCTGGGATAGCCACCCGGCAAGCGTGTCGTTGTCGTGGGTTCCCGTATACGCGACACAATCCGGGGTGTAGTTGTGCGGCAGGAACGGATTGGCCGGATCGAGGCCTTTGCCCGATTCACGGGAGTCAAAACCGAATTGCAGGATGCGCATGCCAGGCAGTCCGAACCGTTCACGCAGCTCCGATACATCGGCGGTTATGAATCCTAGGTCCTCGGCGACTATGGGAAGCTCCTGACCAAGGGCGGCCGCGAGGGCTGACAGCAGTTCTTCTCCCGGAGCTGGCTTCCAGTGGCCATGCCGTGCCGTCGCCTCGCCAGCCGGTACCGCCCAGTTGGCGCACAGGCCGCGGAAATGGTCGATCCTGACCAGGTCATAGAGAGCCAGAGATGCCCGGACGCGCTCGATCCACCATGCGAAATGCTCGGCGCGATGGCGTTCCCAGGCATACAGAGGGTTGCCCCACAATTGTCCATCGGCCGAGAAGTAGTCCGGGGGTACACCGGCAATCTCGATGGGATTGCCAACGGCGTCAAGATTGAAGAGCTCGGGTCGTGCCCAGGCGTCAGCCGAGTCCATCGCGACGAATATTGGCAGATCACCCATGATGCGTATGCCGCTCCGCTCCGCAGCTCGTCGCAGCGCAGCCCATTGCCTGCTGAACATGAATTGCACGGCGGCCAACCTGGCCAAAGAAGACTCGTTCTGTTCCCGACGCTGGTCCAGGGCCTGCCGTTCACGCCGTGCCAAAGGTTCCGGCCAGAACTTGTTCCATGATGAATCAGCTACCGACTCCGCGCGTGCCCTGGCATCATACTCCTCCTTGATGTCCATGAAGAGCGCGTAGTCATCGAGCCAGAATGCGTTATCGACCCTGAATTCGGCAAACGCGCCTGATTCGTAGCCCGATCGGACGAGGCGATCCGCGGCCATGCGTATGAGCGATCGCTTGGCCGGTATGACGGCGCCGTAGTCCACGCGCCGGGTTTGCGGCAAGCCCGCCGCGTCCAGCTCTGCCTGCGTGAGGAGCCCTTCGTCCGCGAGCAGCGTAGGTGATATGAGCAACTCGTTGCCGGCAAAGGTTGAAAACGGCGCGTATGGAGAATCGCCATATCCGGTCGGTGCCAACGGCAATACCTGCCACAACTGCTGGCCCGCCGCCACCATCCAGTCAAGGAATCGCTCCGCCTCGGGCCCGATATCGCCGATGCCGAATGGGCCAGGCAAGGATGTTGGATGCAGCAGTATTCCACTTATTCGTTGTACGGGCACGATCGCTCCGATCATCGTCAGATACACTGGTGCTAGTTATAGGATCGCTGTCAGTTCTCTGTCAAAGGGTCTCTATTTGCTTGCCTAGCCCGGTTAGCGGTGGTAGGATAACAACCCCATGCGCACAAGTGTCGATTCTTCATGGGCACCCGCGCTCGTATGCCAAAGTTTTTCAAGGAGGTTTCTATGAAACGTATTGCCCTGGTTCTGGCTATCGTCGCCGCACTCTTCGCGGTCGGATGCGTCAGCCAGCCACAGGCCTCTGCCAGCGGTGGCGAGGTCAAGATAGCCATCCTGCACGTCAATGACACCCATGGTCATCCGCTCGCCTTCAACAATGGCAATGCGGTCGAGACGGGCGGCCTTCCCGCAATGGCGATGCTCGTCGGCCAGACCCGTGCCGAATATGACAACGTACTGGTTCTGGACGCCGGTGACTTCAACACGGGCCTGTCGGAATCCAACTTCTTCAAGGCCGAGCCGGATATCATTGGCCGCAACATGATCGGTTTCGACGCGGTAACCATGGGCAACCATGAGCTTGACAATGAGCTCTCGGTGCTCGAGACCCAGAAGAAGCTCGCCGAGTTCCCAATGCTCTCCGCCAATATCAAGACCAAGGATGGAGCCTACATCGCCGACGCTCCATACATCGTCAAGACATTCCAGGGCGTCAAGGTCGGCATCTTCGGCCTGACCACCAAGGATACGTCATTCCAGGGCAATCCCGCCGTGACGAAGGACCTGGTTTTTGAGGACGAGATAGCGACGGCCAAGGAGATGGTCAAGATCCTCCGCGAGAAGGAGAAGGTCCAGGTCGTCATCGCCCTCGTGCACATGGGCATGGATCCAGTATACGTTCCCGGATCGAAGGGCCTCGCGGCCGCGGTCAGCGGTATCGATCTGATCATTGACGGACACAGCCATACGCTGATCAAGGAGCCGGTGGTCGTCAACGGCACGCCGATTGTCCAGGCCTACCAGTGGGGGCTCGATGTCGGCAAGGGCATCCTGACCGTCAAGAATGGCAAGGTAGCCGCCTTCGACTGGCAGCTTGTTTCAATCAATGACAACAACAAGGGTGCCCCGATCGGGCCCCAGTTCGCCCAGCATCCGCTGTTGCTCCCCGTCCTCTCCGACTACAAAGACAGGGTCGAGGGTCTCCTGAAAGAGAAGATCGGCTCTGCCGCCGATACCTTCCCCAACGCCATGTCCCGCAAGGCCGAGACAGCCATCGGTGATCTGGTCGCCGATGCCATGAAGTCGCTGACGGTGGCCCAGGGCGTCGATTTCGCCATCAACAACGGTGGTGGAATCCGTGCCGACCTGCCAGCTGGCGATGTGACCAAGAAGTCGGTGTTCACGGTCCTGCCGTTCGACAACACGGTCACCGTCCTCAAGCTCAAGGGAGCGGATGTCCAGGCCCTGTTCGACTTCATCGTCACCACGCCTGGCAAGGGCGCCTTCCCGCAGGTATCCGATGGTGTCAGCTTCACGATCAACCTCGTGACCAACAAGGCCGAGAACGTGCTGATTGGCGGCAAACCCATTGATCCCGCAAAGGTCTATACCATAGCGACCAACAACTACATGGCTGATGGTGGAGATGGATATGTGGCATTCAAGAACGCCATCAACCGCTATGAGACCAGCACGTACCAGCGCGACGCGCTGATCCAGTATGTACAGAAGCTCGGCAAGCCCTTGGTGCCGCAGATCAATGGACGAATCACGCTCGTCAACCCATAACATTTCGCTTGGGCTACTCGAGCTGATTCGTACATCAATAGGGCCGTCCTTCGGGGCGGCCCTTTCTTCAGGATGAGTCTGAGCCTGGTGTGCAGCTCAGCGCGCCATGATCGAGGCTGCGAGCAGGACGAATAGCTCGCCAGCTTCGACGGCAGCGCCGAGCGCGTCGCCTGAATAGCCGCCCATGCGTCTGGCATACAAGCGGCCGATCAGCAGGCCTGAAACAAGCGCGGCGAGTCCGCCGACAAGTATGGACGCTGCCGAGCCCAGAGGGCCGCTCGATGCGCCGAACAGGATGGCAGCCGGTATCGCGGCTATGGCGTACCCGATTGAGGCCGTGACCAGCGACGGTCTGCCCAGAAGTGATGCCAGGCCGCCTCCGGCATGCGGCTCGGAGGCTCCGGTGACGACAAGCGCGGCGAAGCGGCCCGCTACCGGTGCGAGCAGGAAGGCACCCCAGGTCATCGGCGAGCCGCTATGCATGATGGATGATGTGGCGGCAAGCCTGGCCGACAGCGTCATGAAGCCAGTGAAGAGCGCAAACGAGCCAACGCGAGGATCCTTGAGTACAGCCCTGCGTTCTTCTGCATCGCCTTGGACACCCATCGCGTCGGCGGTGTCAAGAAGGCCATCCAGGTGGAACAGATTGAAGGGCAGATACTGAGCGGCCATGGCCGTGAGCGCGGCCAGCAAGCCAGGGCCGAACAGCGCCGATCCGAGGATGGCCCCGCTGCATGCGCATGCGCCTGCTCCAAGCCCGACTATGGGCATCCAGAAATCGGTGCCCGAGAAATCAGGCTCAGTACGCAGCCGTATCGGTATCCGCGAAATCAGCGACGCGGTGCTCAAGAATCTGTGCACAGGCGAACTCATACCGCACTCCACTTCCGCCGCAGAATTCCCACGGCAGGCTCAAGTTCGGCCCACGAAAATAGTTCCACTTCCACGATGCCATCAAATCCTGCAACGAATGGTGTCAGGCCGGATATCCATGGTGCGCTCGCAGAAAATGGTACGTGATCGGCATGGCCATTAAAGCCGTGCACATGCAGCTCGCGGATTCTGTCCGCGCGCGGGGCTATCCACTTTACTGGATCCACGCCTTCGGCGAGCAGGTGGCCAACATCCGTGCACAGCAACGGCTGGCCGAACCGCGAATCGAGCAGGGCAGCCTCGGCCGGTTCAAAGCATGAAAGCCGGGTGTTCTCCAGGAGGAATCGAGGCGCGCCATGGTGTTCGCGCCACGCATCGAGCAACGATACAAAGCCGGCAAGCTCAGCTTCTCTCCGCGGCGGATGGATTATATACGATGAGGCGAAATCGCTCGTCGCCTCGATTATTTCTTCGTGCCAGTCCTGTATGCTGTCGGGCATATGCACCGTAAAGCCAAGGCCTGAACCGAGCGCCATCACCTGTGGCATCTCGGATCTCATCAGCGCTTGCGTGTCTTCATCGTACATGAAGAACAGAAGCTCCACGTTGCGGATATCCGTGTGTTCAACGATGAACCGGACGTTATCGAGGTACGTGCCTGGCATGACATATGATGGAATCGATAAGGTGGCGCTCACTTGACCCTGAGCGGCAATCCCGCGACCATCAGCTCGACCCTGTCGACCGCGGCTGCGAGTCTGGCATTGGCCATACCCAGAACCATGCCGTAGCGGCGGCTCATCGGATCCGCTGGAATTACTCCCATACCTGTTTCGTTGGTAACAATGATGATGTCCAGTGGCATGGCGACGATGAGGCGATCGAGGATAGGCTCCCAGTCGGCCTCGCGCTGCGCGAAGAACAGGTTGTTCAGCCACATCGGAATGCAGTCCAGCACCATGCGTTCGCGCAGCACCGTGTCGATATCGATTGGCTCTTCGATTGTCGTGAACGAGGATGCCACCCGTTCCGCGCGGTGACGCGCTATGCGGGCACGCATCTCGTCGTCAAACGCGGTCGCGGTAGCCAGAAACCATCGGTCCGGGGCAAAGTCAGCCGCCAATTGCAGAGCGCGGCGAGACTTGCCCGATTTGACTCCTCCGGTTATCAGTACTCGCATGCGCTGTGCGTGTCGGTGCTACTATGAGCGCTTTTTTGCAGCCTTGACCTTGGCAACCGGAGCCTCGAGTCCAGGCTTCCTGGCCAATGCACAGAGCACTCCCAGCGCTTTCTTGCCTTCCTTGAGGACGTCGTATTTATCGATGTTTTCTATCCATGCGTTCTGCGCCTGGGCCAGCAAGCCTATGGCGCATTTGGACAGGGCGTCTACGTCGGCCGCTGGCACGAGCTGGCTGCCGGATTTGGCTTCCTTGACGCATTCGACCACCGCAGTGTCAAGAGTAGCCTGCAACTCCAGCAGCTTTATGTGCAGCTTTGGATATTGTCTGAAAATGGGGTCTGGCTTTGCCAGCACGTATGCGAAATCCGGATTGGCCTTGAGTGTGGCCAGCATCTTCTCCGCGCCAGCTTCGAGTCGCCACAGGCCTTTTGAGTCATCCGCGCTGAAAAGCTGCACGAATCTGCCATAGAACAGCTCCACCACGGTAAAGAGCGACTGGAACACACCATCGACACCATCGAAGTGCCTGAAAATAGCGGGTTCGGTGACTCCGGCCTTGCCGGCGATGTTCTTGAGTGTGGCCGATCGCGGGCCATGTTCGCGTATTACGATGGCGGCCGATCTGAGTAATGACGATTTTGCCTTGGAATAGGGCCAGTCATCACCGAATATGGTTTCTTCTCTGCTCATGTCCACCATGCTACACTCCTTTGTTAATATTGAAAAGTAGAAAAAAATTAAATAAAATTGTACAAGACAATTTTCCATAAATATATGATTTGACATAATGTAAATAAATACTCGCTGAAATGCAAGGACTGCAGACAAAAAAAGGCCTCGAGGGTGCCTCGAGGCCCGGACAAAGATGCAGCTAGATGCCTTCGCCTAGATAGGCGCGTCTGACACGGTCATCGGCAAGCAGCTGCTTGCCTGGTCCCGACAGAGTGATGCGGCCAGTCTCCAGCACATAGCCGAAGTCGGCCACCTCGAGGGCGGCTTTGGCGTTCTGCTCGACCAGCAGTATGGTCGTGCCTTCGGCATTGATGGTTCTGACTATCTGGAAGATCATCTTGACCACGAGTGGAGCCAGCCCCAGGGACGGTTCGTCCATCATCAAGAGCTTGGGTTTGGACATAAGCGCCCTGGCAACGGCCAGCATTTGCTGTTCGCCGCCGGACAGCGTACCCGCTTTCTGCTTGCGCCTCTCCTCGAGCCGCGGAAACAGCTTGTACATCTTGCGCTTGTCGGCCTCTACAGCGGCGGTGTCGGTGCGCGCGAAGGCTCCGAGCGCAAGGTTCTCCTCGGTGGTCAGGTTCGGAAATATCCTGCGCCCTTCAGGCGATAGTACCACGCCTTTCCGGACAATGGCGCGGGTTGCCAGTCCGCCTATGGGTTCATCGCCGAGGTGAATCGATCCTGAACTTGGCTTGACCAATCCAACAATGGCATTGAGTGTCGTGCTCTTGCCAGCGCCGTTAGCTCCGATCAGCGTGACTATCTTGCCTTCAGGCACCTCAAAGGAAATGCCCTGGAGCGCATGGATGCCGCCGTAATGTACTGACAGGTTCTCTATGCGGAGCATCAGTCTACCCCCAGATATGCTTCTATGACCTTGGGATCGTTGCGTATTTGCTGCGGTGTGCCATGGGCGATCGTCACGCCATAATCCAGCACGTACATGCGCGAGCAGACGCCCATCACGACCTGCATGTGGTGCTCGATGAGCAGGATGGTCAGATCGTATTGATCCCTGATCTTGACTATAAAATCCATCAGCTCCATCGACTCCTGTGGATTCATGCCGGCGGCTGGCTCGTCTAGTAGCAGCAGCGATGGTTCCGTAGCCAGTGCCCTCACTATCTCGAGGCGCCGCTGCTTTCCATAAGGCAGGGATGTCGAGGGCTCCTGCGCCTGGTCGGCCAGACCCACAGAGTCAAGCAAGGTCATCGCGAACTCCCGCGACTTCTTCTCACGCTTCAGATAATGGGGCAGGTGCAATGTGGAGGAAAAAACGCCGACATTCATCCTGAGATGGCAGGCCACCAGTACGTTTTCGAGGACATTCATGTCCTTCCAGAGTCGGATGTTCTGAAATGTCCTGGCGATGCCCAGCGAGGTTATTCGATGCGGCTTGATTCCGGTGATGTCGATGCCCTTGAATATGATGCGGCCCTCGGTGGGCTTGTACACACCGGTAATGGTATTGAACGCCGTTGTCTTGCCCGCCCCGTTCGGACCGATCAGACCCACTATCTCATTCTTCTCTATCGTCACGTTGAGATCGGATACGGCGGTGAGGCCGCCGAAGCGCATGGATACGGCTTCTGTCTTGATCATGAGCGGCCTCCTTTCTGTGCGCTGTGCTTTCTCCTGAAGAGACCGAACACCAGGTCCCACGAGAATTCCTTGTTGCCCATCAGACCGCGTTGTCTGTACAGCACGACTATCATCAAGAGGATGGAGAATATCACCATACGAAGCCCAGGCAAGCCATCGGTCTTGATGAACAGGAAATCCATCGGCATGTCCAGAAAGCGCAACGCCTCCATCAAGACCGTGACCATGAACGCCGCGATAACCGATCCCGTAATCGAGCCGTTGCCGCCCAGTACGACTATCAGCAGGATGTTGAAGGTCAGCACCAGCGTGAACATCTTGGGGTCTATGGTGGATATCATGTGGCCCAGGAGGGCACCGCCGATGCCGGCCATGAAGCTGGATATTACAAAACTTGTTGATTTTACCTTGAAGACATTGACGCCCATCGCCTCCGCGGCTATCTCGTCGTCACGCACGGCCTTCATCGTTCGACCGTAGCTAGAACGTACAAGAGCCAGCATGAACAGCACCGCGATTGTCGCCGCTCCCCAGACAACCCAGGTCGTGGAATACTTTGGAATTCCCTTGAGCCCCTGCGCGCCATTGGTCAGGCTTTGCGCGTTGGTTATCAGTACCCGTATGATCTCGGCGAAGCCAAGCGTCGCAATAGCCAGATAGTCGTCCCGCAATCGCAGGGCCGGCACGCCTATGACAACGGCGACAAGTGCAGCGCATAGACCAGCTATGATTATCGCGATGATGAAGGGCAACTGAACAGTGCGCAGAAATGGAACGATGGGCTGCAGGAAGAAGTTCATTTCCTTCTGTGCCGGCGTCATCGTCAACAGCGCGCTGACGTATGCTCCGACCGCCATAAAGCCCGCATGACCCAGCGAGAAGAGCCCTGTAAAGCCGTTCAGCAGGTTAAGCGACAGCGCCAGGATAATATAGATGGCCGAGAGATTGAGAATCCTGATCGTGAAGCGGCCCAGCGTCGCATCTGCGAATGTCAGCATCAATGCAAAGACGGTAAGGGCGCCGATGGTAAGCAATGTATTTCTCTTCATCGCATTACACCTTTACCGTCTGGTTCTTGCCGAGCAGGCCGGCCGGTTTGGCGAGCAGTATGATAATCAAGAATATGAACGCGAACGCATCCCGGTATCCTGTAAGTTCTGGCAGGAAAGCCACTATCATGATCTCTATCATGCCGAGCAAAAAACCGCCGAGCACCGCGCCCTGTATGTTGCCTATCCCGCCGATCACGGCGGCGATGAAGCACTTAAGGCCTGGCATAAAGCCCATGAGCGGGTTGAGCTGTGGGTATTTCATCGTCCACATGATGCCGCCCAGTCCGGCCAGCAGCGACCCGAGTCCGAAGGTAAACGAAATCGTCTTGTCGACATCTATCGCCATCAGTCTGGCCGCATCCAGGTCGGTGGAGACGGCGCGCATCGACAGGCCCGTCTTGGTGCCGTTGACTATCCAGAGCACGATGATGAGTATCACCGCGGTGATTACCGGTATGAACAGACTGACCGACAGGACCGAGACGCTGCCAAAGTGTATCACCGTGTCGAACAGCGGAATGCTCGGGAAGCTCTTGGGCCGACCGCCGAATATGACGACGCCCAGGTTCTCTATCAGGAAGGACGCGCCGATGGCGCTGATCATGATTGAAATCTTGGGGGAATCCCGGAGCGGCCTGTATGCGATCCGCTCAAGCCCCATGCCAAAGAGCGCCGTCAGGCCGAGCGCAACGATGAAAGCGGCACCCCAGGGCAGCGCTATCGCGGTGGCCAGATAGAACGCGAAATAGGCGCCGAGCATGAACACGTCGCCATGGGCGAAATTGATGAGCCTCAGAATGCCATAGACCATCGTGTAGCCGATTGCGATGAGCGCGTAGAGACTGCCCAAACTCAGAGCGTTCGCCAATTGCTGGAAAAATGTTGATATCTCCATCGTCGTAGATCCTTACGCCGCGGCGATCGCGGTAGGGTTCAAATCGAAACGCCCGCGGCTGTCGCTGGTCATCAGTCGACGAGTCGCGGGCGTCCGGCGCGGCACCTTCACAGGGAACCGCGCTACGGATGCAATGCGTGCCTGTCAGGGATTGATGGTCGTCTTGTAGACGAACTTCCCGCCCTTCACTTCCTTGATTACGGCGCTCTTGATGGGATCGCCGTTGGCGTCCAGCGTAACGTACCCAGCCGCTCCGGCAAAGCCCTTGGTGACAGCGATGGCGTCACGGATCTTTATTGGGTCGATGCTGTTGGCGCGCTTGATGGCGTCGATCGCGAGCAGGTAGCCATCGAAGCCCAACACTGCGGTGCCGGAAGGCAGCTTGTTGTACTTTTTCTGGTATGACTCAACGAACACCTTGGACAGCGGGGTCAGCGGCGCGTCATTGTCAAAGAAGGCCGACATCACTGCGCCTTCGACAGCCTGCTTGCCTACATTGATGAACTCCGCAATTTCCCAAGTGTCGCCGCCGAGGAACGGGGTGGTGATGCCAAGCTCGCGGGCCTGCTTGATGATGAGCGCGCTCTCGGTGTAGTTGCCGGGGGCGAAGATGACGTCGGGCTTGAGGCTCTTGACCTGGGTCAGCTGGGCTGAGAAGTCCTGGTCACCTGTGTTGTAGTTGAGCTCGGCGAGAATCGAGTTCGGGTCGCCGGTCAGCGCCTTGAAGCTGTCGGTGAAGAACTTGGCCAGACCCACGGAATAGTCATTGGAGACCTCGCGGATGATGACGGCCTTCTTGGCCTTGACTTCCTTGAACGCGTAGTTGGCCATCACGGTGCCCTGGAATGGATCGAGGAAGCACACGCGGAAGTAATAGTCATTATCCTTGGTGACGAGCGGGTTGGTGCATGACAGACCGATAGCCGGAACCTTGGCGTCCTTGAAGATCGGACCGGCCGCCATCGCGAGGCCTGAGCCCCATGAACCGAGCACAACCTGGACCTTGTCGCTGTCCACAAGGCGCTGGCCGGCGTTGGCGGCCTCGACCTTGTCGGACTTGTTGTCGGCTATGGCCAGTTCAATCTTGTATTCCTTGCCATTGACCGTTACGGTGGGGTACAGTTCCTGGGCGAGCCTGATGCCGTCAAGCTCCTCAGCTCCGCCGGCGGCGTTGGCTCCCGTCAGCGGCTCGAACACGCCAAATTTCACGACCGTTGAATCGGCCTTGGCGGCGGGCTTGGCGCAGCCCACGATGGCAATGATCGCGATCAAGACCGCGATAATGGTGAGTAGCTTCTTCATATAGAGTTCCTCCCTTATTACACTAATCTGACTGAGAATACTTCAGGCAGATACGCCATACTACCCCATGAATGCCCGGCCAGCAAGCCTTGTTTGTCATCAGCGCCTTGTGCCGCCTTCATTTTTCTATTGACAGGAGCGGGACCAAGCGGTTAGTCTGAATCATAGTGTTTCATTTTTACACTATTCTATTTTTACTGTAGAAATGTAGAGGCCATGAGCGAATCAGCATTGAAGGCGTTTGAACTGCTCTTTCATCTCTCGCGTGCGGGCAGTTCCTCGCTTGCGCGCTTGTCGCGTGAGACCGGATGGGACAAGGCTACCGCGCTTCGCTACCTGAACGCGATGGAGAAGAAGGGCGTCGTGGAGCGCCGTGATGGCGACTGGACTCTCGGTTTGGCCCTGCTTGAGCTGGCGAGCCGCGTGCCTGTTACCGAGAACATCACGAGCAGGGTCAAGCCCGTACTCGAGGAACTTGCGAGGACCACGGGCGAAAGCGCCAACTTGTCAGCGATTGTGGGTTCTGACCTGATGTATCTGGCGAAGGCGGAGGGGGGACGCGCGCTCAGGCTGCGGATCAACCCTGGCGACCGTCTGCCACTCTACTGTACCGCCGGCGGCAAGTGCATATTGTCACGCATGCCCATCGCGATGCGTAACCAGTACCTTTCCGAGACTCACTTGCTTGCGGTGGCTCCAAACACGATTACCGATCCGGAAAAGCTGTCCGAGGAAATCGAGCGGACTGTTCGGCGCGGCTGGGCTGTGGATGACGAGGAGCTTGAACCTGGCCTGATATGCTATGCCATGCCGCTTGACCTGCCGCGCTATGGTTTCAGCGGGGCCTTGAGCGTTTCCGGCCCGTCGGGTCGCATGAACCAGGTACACGACGACATACTTGCCTCGCTACGCTGGGCTACCACGGAGCTTCAGGAGACCCTCGGCGGAGGAATCGCTGACGACGAGCCACCGCTGTTTGGACCGGGCCGTGGCGGCTTCAGGAGCAATGACTGGCATCGACCCGGCTCTGAAGTCTACGAGTGATGCCAATGCGGCCCGACCGCGCAACAGGAAGGATTTGACCGGGCCGCATGCTTGTCTAGAATACTGGCTGGGCCTCCTCTTCCTTTGTGGATTCCTTTGATTCGGCAACGAGCTGATCGTCGGCGGCTGTGGCATCCTGTTTGAACACTGGCTTGAACTCGACATGTTCGGCCACGATCTTTATCTTTGCCTGCGTCTTGCCGCTCGTGTCCTCCCAACGGTCCTGCTTGAGCCTGCCTACGACCCTGACGCCGCGGCCCTTCTTGAGCGTCTCGGCGCAGGTCTGGGCCAGGCGCGACCATGTCTCCACATCGAAGAACGATACCTCCTTCTCGGTTTCGTCGTTCTGCCTGTAGAAACGGTTTGATGCGACAGAAAACGAACATACTTGATGCCCGTTTGGTATCGTCTTGAGGACGGGGTCCCGTACCAGGTTCCCTTCAACGATGATGGAATTGAGGTTGTTCAACACCGTACCCTCCAGCGACCGCGGCCTAAGGCGGTCGGCTCCCAGCGATTCGGCGCGTCCATGGCGTCGCACCCGGCATCGTTCCGATTCCGGTGCTGGCTATACGGCCACAGGTGCATGGGCGCTTGCACCGCGGGTCGATTCGGCATACATGGCGGCATTCCGGGGTACCTTACCGTGCTTGACCCCGCTCGCGCAGTGATCGTACAGTGGTTGCTGGATATACCAGAGTAAGGCAGGTTGCTTGTGACCAACGAGTCGGATTTTAGCCCCATATCGCCGCGGTCGCTGAAGGATGAGTTCATAGAGCGCTTCGAGGCGCTTATACTCTCCGGCAAGTTCTCGCCGGGAGACCGTGTACCTTCGGAGCGCGATCTTGGTACGCTCTTCGGCATATCCAGGCCGGTTGTTCACGAAGGGCTGCGGGCGCTTGAGTCCCGTGGGCTCGTGACGATAGAGAGCCGCAGGGGAGTCCGCGTCAACGACTATCGCAGGCAAGGCTCGATCGAGATGCTGTTGTCGATCCTGAACTACTCGGGAGGCAGGCTATCTCCGTCACTGTTCGATGGCCTTCTGGAGATGCGCCTGCTGTTCGAGGTCGAGACGGCCAGGCTGGCCGCGTCGAGGCACGGCGCAGAACACCTCGCTGAGCTGCACCAGCTGCTTGCGCGCGAGCGCTCCATCGTCACGCCATCGATACAGGACATTGTCGGTATCGATTATGAATTTCACCTCTTGATAGCGATAGCGAGCGGCAACGAAATATATCCATTGCTGATGAACAGCTTCAGGCGCATCTATGACGACATCCTGAAGGAGTTTTACGCAGATACCTCGGTGATTCCACCGGTGTTTGCCTTGCACGAGCGCCTCACAGCGGCAATAGCCTCCCGTGACAAGGAGGCCGCGGGGCTGGTCATGCTCGAGCTGCTGCGCTTCAGCGAAGGCAACCTGCGGCGCATCCTGTTTGGTTCGTCATGACGATGGACGGGCCGGCTCACCCCAGCCTTGCAGCCTGGTGCCATCGGACCAGTCAATAATCACCGTGTACGGGTAGGTCTCGCCGTGAGGCACGATTATGGGCTCCTCTGTAACCGTGATGCGGAACTTGTGATTCCATGCGTCGACATCGCCGGAACCTTCGAGCACGACCGAGGTATCTGATCGGGTTATTGCGGCATACTTGATTACGGAGTAGGTCTGGGTGCTGGAATACTTGAACAGGACAAACTGCGGCAACACCACCATAACCCATGATGGCCCGTCCCCGTGGAACTCGGCGCCGTCGAGGCGCATCACATCATAGAAACCAGGGAAGGCCGCTGGCTCCGCAAGATCGAACTGGGCTTCGTTCCAGAGCCGCATCGCCTCGGACTGAATGCCTGCCGGAGCGGCTCGCATCGCGTCATCGATAGTAGCTGTCTGAGCCACGCGCTCGCCTGTGGCCGGGTCGTACCTGGTGCTGCCATTCATCGACAGCGTCCCGTCACCAGCAAAGACAACAAGCACGAGCCGCTTGGGGCCCGGCTCGGAGCTGGCATCAATATAATAGGCAAACAGGGCTTCCTGGTTGCCATCGCCGGCCATGTCCGATGCCCACACCCCGTCACGGTAGAATCCGGCGGCATAGGTATCGTCAGGCAAGGGCTCGACGCGTTCCGCCACAAGCGTGGAGCCGGTCCGCGACTGGCTATAGTGGCGGGCTTCCAGGGTTGACTCTGTGCGCGACAGGATGACGACATGGGAACCCGAGCCATCAGTCCATTCGGTTCTGGCGACCGGTGTGCCATTGAACGCGATGGTGCTTGATTCTGATTCCTGGGCCGCGGTTTCGACAGGGGCTGCCACGGCTGTTGGAGCCGTGACATGGCGTTTGACCGATGGCAGGCCCATATAGACGATGATGGCCACTGCCACAACGATTATGCCGACGATTACGCCAGCGACGGCCGGATGGCCCTTCCGCGGTCGGTCATGGTTTGGGGTGCTGGATTTCTTCATTACACGCTACTCGCTTCCGGCCCGGCATCGGCACGATGCTCGATGCCATCGATATCCATGACGGCGTACAACAAGCCCTCGATGGCGGCGCGCAGGTGATTCCCGCTTGCCAGACTCACCAGGCTGATCTGGGCGCCTGGATTCGCGGTGCGCATCCAGGTGTACGCGCTCTCGCTGTTTGAAAACCTGACAATATCGTCCTCCGGTGTCGCGGCCACTATGATTGGGATCCCGGACGGAGGAGTCCAATGGTCAAGCCTGGCGTCGTTCTGGGCCTTGAAATATGGAACGGATTCGGGAGCCTTTCGTATGGCCGCGCAGTATTCCGGCGTGTACAGGTCGGTATCAAGCACCTCACCGGGCTTCCTGCCCACGGCCTTGGCTATCAGGCGGCACAGCTCCTCGCCATCACGCCTGCCGTTGAACAGCGGGAGCACAGTATCGATGATGCTCGGCAGCAGGATATCCTCTATCCGTATGGCATACGGATAGGCTCTGGCCCAACCGAGGATCAGCATCAGTTGGTAGTCTGGATGAGGTATCACCGCTGGCTCTTCGGTCAGAAATGGCACGCCGTCCATAAGGTTGAGCGGCGCTCCCATTGAATACGTGGCTATGAGCGAAAGTCCTGGAGCCTTGGGCGTTCGCTCTCCGGGCGTTCGCTCTACGAGCGCGCCCTCCGCCAAGGCGCGCAACGTCGCCATCGCGGCGAGCCCGCCCTGTGAGTATCCCAGGATGGCAAGCCTGCCTGTCTCCGCGTACTCGCCGGAGCTGGCAGAAAGCCAGGCGCGCGCCGCTGCCAGTCCATCGAGGGCAGACGCCGCCATAGATTCGGGTACGCAGTATTCCTGGACGCCCTTGGCGTCGCCCATGCCAGCGTAATCGGGAACCCAGACAGCGTACCCGAGCGCGGCGGCGGCCTCCATCATCGTCATTTCGTTGCCGCGAAGCCTCGACGGCACCCGGTTGGCTATCGGTTCCGTTCCCTTGAGGAAGACAAGCCAGGTTACATGCTGCGGCGCTCCGGAAATATGGCGGTGCGGCAGGAGCAGCATGCCCGACTGCAGCTCGGCGCCGCCTTCAGGGAGCCGCGCCATGAAGGCGACGCGAATGGGACGCACGTCAGAAAGACGGTCCCGCAGGCTGGCCCTCCATTCATGGTATCCATGATCCTGCAGAATGCTCATGTCTATGGCCCTGCCCAGTACAAGTGGCGACGCCAAGGCGAACAGCGCCATTGACTTGGCCGCTGGAATCAGTCGTCCTTCCGCGGCCTGGACGAGCTCCCCTGCCGCGCGTGTTTCCTGATGCGTCGTGCTGATCATGATACATCATAGGGTATCGCGGCCGCTGCGCCATCGTCCAGTCGTCGAGCGGGGACGCTTCCTACAGAATCCAGCCTGCGGACAGTTCAAACGAGTATTCACCCCTGCCTATTTCGCCGCCCAGTGAATCGGAGACCTCTGCTCCGGATGCGATGTTGTCACTGGCCATTCTAATTACGGCCTTTGCCTCTATCAACAGGCGGCGCTCTACTATGTATGCCAGACCAATGCCGCAATCCAGACCAAAGAATGATGAGAGCAGGAGATCTTCCCGGACGCCACCATAGGGAAGGAAGCCATTCATCACCGAAAAGAACTCTAAATCCCAGCCCAATTGCGCACTTATCGCGAAGCCCTTGCGCATGGGGAAAAGCATCTCCATGTCGAGCCCAATCTCGTGATCAACGAATTCCAGGATGCCTATGGTCGAGTCGCCTTCGCCTCTTGTTATGGACCATGCTGCGCTGACCACATAGGCTGGGTCCCGGAGGTTTTCGCTGCTTGCAAAGCCAATATAGGCACCATACCCGAGCATGGGCCTTAGCTTGGGAAGATCAATTCTGTCACCAGTGGCCAGTATCGTGAACCAGTCACCATCGTACCCTACTGAATACGCGGTCTCGGGAATACGGTATTGCCCGCGCGCGCCCGCGATCATTCCCGAAGCGAGCCATCCACGGCCGCCCCGTGCCTGATCCTGGGCAAAGGCTTGCAGCGAGAGTGCCCCGGCGAAAACGCACATGAAGATAGCCGCTCTGGCGAGTTTCATGAAGTGCTCCTCTTTGTATAGGCAGTTGGATGGTCGAGTCTGGCGGACAGCTCGTCATCAATGGTGGAATGAGAGTTGAATTCCGACATGAATTCCATATCTGGAGCACTATACTGTTCGGAATATGTTCTCTACCTCAACTATCGAGCCGCGCCTGAGCGGATCGCACCGATCGGTACTTCGAGGAGCCGCATGATGCCTGTGAAGTTCTCGCTAGGAGCAATTCTCAGCATCATCCTGCGCCACATCAAGGAATCTCCGAGGACTCTCGCCGAACTGTACGTTTACAGGGACAGGACACTGGTCTATAAATGGCTGCATGGCAGTGCCATGCCCGCGAAGACGCTGGTTCCCGGCATTGTCAGATTTGTAATGGAAAAGTCATGCGAGCCCGTGCGACTTTCGATGCGGCATGAACTTGAAGTCTATGTGGGCACTGCAGGATTGCGGCCAGAAATCGCCGATCAGCTCATCCAGACAGAACCCTTCCAGAAGTTCATCGAGGACATGCTCAACTTTGCCATCTCCCTTGCATCAAGCGAGAGCATCGCTACGGATGCCGGAGCGCCTGACGTTGGCAGCTTCATGGCAGTTGCCTCGAGGAATGACGGCCAGCGGGGGCACTCGCTGCCGATCTCCGAGCTGGTTCGAGCGTTGCTGGCTGTCTTGGTTGGAGGCATCATTTGGAATGGCATCAACCATGCCTTGGCATGGACGTACTTTATGGGAGGCGAAGGCATGGAACCCCGGGGAATCGCGGCGGCTATCTGGGGACTCACTGTCACAGTGCCCATTGCATGCGTCTCCAGGGCAGCATGTCCCCTGCATGGCTCTCGTGTTTCAGTAACCGATTGGCTGAAGGCCATTGCCGTTCTGACCCTCTATGCATTGGCCGGGGTGGCCGGAGCGCTTGCCTTCTATGATTCCGGGCTGCGCCGATGTTTTGAGAGGCTGGATCTGGTCTATGGCGCGCAGGAGCTCCTCATAGCTGTTGCATTCGGCGTGATCATATCGTTGCCTCCATTCGGCGTCATCATCGGTGTCGCGCGTCGTGCCGACTCATCCTGGCATGGCGTACTTGCGGAACTGGGTTATGCCGTCCTGCCTGCCATGCTCGTTGGAATGGCAGTGTGCCTGACCCTCTTCATCGATAGGCCTATAGCGGAGCTCGAGCAACTCCGGGGATTTCTTGCGGGGCTGATGCTCAGAATCGGCATGTATATTGTGGTACGGGGGCATGTCCTCGATGCGGGGACCGAGTGCGGAAATGATCGCCATTGTGTGCGCTGACATGAGACTGGTTCCTCGAAGCTTGTTACAGCCAGCCTCAGGATACTATCGATGGTATCGGAGAGGCCTGGGATAGACTTCTTATGGTATGGAGTTTGAACTCATAACAAGCTTCGTGGAACTACTCTTGATTCTTCGGCGTTATCGGCGTATACCTCTGGTATGCTGGTAATACCAAGAAGCGTCGAGCGTCAGCGAATGGATCATTATCCCGGATCGGCACGATCGCTTGAGCGACGACTGCGTGAGCGCCGCGGTACCGATATCACGGCAACGGAACGCGGCGGCTCCATAGTCCTTGAGGGTGAGATGGCGGCATGGATGCTCAAGATCGAGGCGGGATGGACAGCCGCCCGGTATCCATACCGCAACGTCGTCAATGATATCCAGGTGCCCGGGATCAAGGAAGACAGGCTCGACCCCGTCGCGGGACGCGATGGCGCCTTGGCGGGCCGATACTATGATGTTGCCATCATAGGCGGAGGGGTGGTCGGCGCGGCCATTGCCCGCGAACTATCCCGCTGGGACGTCTCGGTCGTGCTGCTGGAGAAGGAGAACGACGTCGCGGTGCACACCTCCAGCCGCAACGACGGCATGATTCATGATGGGTTCGCGGCCAGACCGGGCACCAAGAAGGCCCACTACAACGTCCGGGGCAACAGACTCTGGGAACCGCTCTGCAGGGAGCTCGGCATAGAGTTCAAGCGGCCGGGTTCGCTGATGCTGTTCAGTACGCCCCTTGAGGTTGCCGCATACCCGCTGCTTGCCGATCGGGCCAGGCGCAATGGCGTCGATGGCTGGGAATACTGGAGCCGCGCGCGCGTCTTTGCCGAGGAGCCGAACGTGGCCATGGATCAGCATGGTGGATTCTTTCTGCCATCGGCAGGTGTACTATCACCGTACAAGGCCACCATCGCGCTGGTTGAGAGTGCCATCCTGAACGGCGCCAACATCGAGCTCGGCACCTGGGTGACCGGCATGGAGCTGGAATCAGGCAGCATCGCCAGGGTCGTCACCAATCGGGGAACGATGCGGGCAGGCGTGGTGGTGAACGCGGCGGGAAACTGGGCGGACGTCATCGCTGGCATGGCTGGTGACCGGTTCTTCAGTCTGCACCAGCGCAGGGGCACCGATGTGATACTGGACGCCACTACCGCTCCGCTGCAGCACCATATCATGGGACGGCCATCGCTATCGCAGGCACGGACCAGGACCAAAGGGGGCGGGCTTGTCATGACCGTCGAAGGCAACATACTCGTTGGCCCCACGGCGCATGAGATGCCAGGCCGCGAAGACTACGAGACGCGCGCGGAAGAGCTCGAAGAATTGACGAAGCACGTTCGCCTCAATACCAGACTGTCGATGGCGCAGGCGATAACCTATTTTTCGGGAGTGCGGCCGTGCACGTATGATGAAGATTTTATCATCGAGCGGAGTCAGCGGGTGTCCAACCTTGTGCACGCCGCCGGCATCCAGTCTCCGGGACTGGCGTCGGCCCCGGCGATTGCCCAGGACATCGCGGCCATGGCCCTGGAGCGGGTCGCAACCTTCAAGGCCGTGCGGCCGCGGACCGGCTGGCTCGCCGATCGGCCTGCGGCTCCGGAGCCCAAGCGCATGAGCGCGGAACGCCGGTCGGAGTTGATAGCGCAGCGGCCGGCGTATGGACGGATCGTCTGCCGATGCGAGGAGATTTCCGAAGGTGAGGTCATCGACGCGGCGACGGCGGTTCTGCCGGCGACGAACATGGATGCGGTCAAGCGACGGACGCGCGCAGGCATGGGGCGATGCCATGGCGGATTCTGCACGCCGCGCGTCATGGAGATACTGGCGCGCGAGACGGGCGGGCCGCTGTGGTCGGTCACCAAGAAAGGCCCGGGCTCGGAACTCGGCGTCGGGCCGACGAAGGGCCCGCGGCCGTGATCCACTCGGTAGATACCGATATCGTGGTGCTTGGCGCTGGTCCCGCGGGACTCGCAGCGGCATGCGCGGCACTGGAGGCGGGCGCGCGCGTATTGGTGCTTGAACGCGAGGATCGGCTCGGCGGCATCCTGAAACAATGCATACACGATGGATTCGGCCTCGTGCGCTACCACGAGAGGCTTTCGGGACCCGAATATGCACTGCGCGACGTCGACCGCCTCGAGCGGCTTGGCGCCCAGGTGATGCAGGAAGCCTTCGTGTCGAGCACGAGACGAGTCGACAACGGCTTCGAGCTGACATGCGTCGATCGGGGCGGCGTCTTTGCGGTACGGGCATTGGCCCTGATTCTGGCGACCGGCTGCCGTGAGCGCACCGACAGGCAGGTCTTCGTGCAGGGCGATCGACCCGCTGGCATCTATACCGCCGGACTCGCACAATACATGATAAATATCCAGGGCGTCCTGCCAGGCAGACGCGCCGTCATACTCGGGTCCGGCGACATCGGCCTGATCATGGCCAGGCGGATGACATTGGAAGGCATGGATGTTGTGGCGGCCCATGAGGTCAAGCCGGAACCGTCAGGCCTGTCACGCAACATCCACCAGTGCCTCGAAGATTACGGGATTCCGCTCGAGCTGTCCTCGACCGTGACCGCTGTCCACGGCACAAAGAGGGTGGAGCGCGTAACGGTCGCGTCTGTCGACGGCTCGATGCGGCCGATAGCCGGCACGGAGCATGACATACCATGCGATACGCTTATCCTGTCCGTCGGCCTGATACCTGAGAACGAGCTGGCTCAGTCGCTCGGTGTTCCCCTCGATCCTGCAACCAAGGGGCCTTTCGTCGACCAGACCATGCACACGCTTGTCGATGGGATATTCTCATGCGGCAACGCGGTACACGTCAACGACCTGGCTGATTATGTATCGGAATCCGGGGAGCATGCCGGAGCCTCGGCCGCGCGCTATGTGGCTCGTCGACGCGATGCGCCGGTCACAGGCATGGCGACCAGAACGCTGGTCCCGGTCCGGGTCGATCAGGGATTCCTCTACGCGGTGCCACAATACATCGACACGAGCACACTAACGGATGCCGTGATGTATTTCAGGGCGCGGCGCACGATGCCGTCGGGGGCTGTCGTCACCGCCGAGGCAGGGGGCAAGACATGCTTCAAGGCGAGCTACCCGCTGGTACGGCCACCCGAGATGGAGCGTTTTGTCATTCCGCATGATACCCTTATGGGCGCCCTGGCAGCTCGCCGCGATGATGAGGGCCTTGGCTTGCGCATGGAGGCCCGATGATGGAGTGCAAGGAGTTCACCTGCATAGCCTGCCCGCGGGGATGCCGCCTGGTCGTCACCGTGGACGATGGTGTCGCCAGTGTCTCCGGCAACGCGTGCCCCAAGGGCGCCACCTATGGAGCGCAGGAAGCGGTACAGCCGATGCGCACCCTGACCACGACCGTCACGGTCGAGGGCTCAAGCCGGAGACGCCTGCCTGTCAGGTCAAGTGCCGACCTGCCGTTGTCGCGAATTCTCGATGCCATGGCGGCGCTCGATCCCATAGTCGTGCGGCTTCCCATGCGACGCGGCGATATCGTCGTGCCGGATCTGCTGGGTCTTGGCGTGGACATCATCGCGACCGACAATCTTGCCGCGCCTACCTCTGGTGTGGCGCAGGATGCCGATCCATGAGCGCATCGGCTGACCTTGTGCTGTCAATCGATTGCGGTACTCAGAGCGTCAGGGCGCTCGTGTTCGACGCGGCCGGCGTGTTGCGGGCCAGGCACAAAGTCGAGTACGAGCCGTATTTCAGCAGCCAGCCGGGCTGGGCCGAGCAGGATCCCGAAGTGTGGTGGCGCTCGCTGGTCGCCGCATGCCGCAGCCTTGTCGCGGAATCGCCTGATCTTGTCGCGCGCATAGGCGCGATCGCGGTTACGACGCAACGCGATTCGATGCTGTGCCTTGGCGATGATGGCATGCCTCTCAGGCCCGCGATCCTGTGGCTTGACTCCCGCAAGGCGCCGGTGCTGTACCACCCCGATCCGTTGACCAGGTTGGGGCTGGCCATCATCGGCATGGAGGAGGCCGTCAAGAAGACGCAGCAGTCCGGGGCGTGCAACTGGATCAGGACGTACGAACGGGATGTCTGGGCCAGGACACGCTCCTTCGTCCAGGTCTCCGGGTTCATCAACCATCGGCTGACCGGCGAACTCGTCGACTCGGTCGCGTCGCAAATCGGCCACATGCCCTTCGACTACAGAAGCCAGTCGTGGGCTTCACCCCGCCACCTGAACACGAGGATGTTCCCGGTGGAGCGGGACAAGCTGCCGCGCCTCTCGCCAGCCGGCACGGTGCTTGGCATGCTGACCGCCAGAGCCGCGTCGCAGACCGGTTTGCCAGCGGGGCTTCCGGTTATCGCTGCGGGTAGCGACAAGGGCTGTGAGACCATCGGCGTCGGTGTTGTCGACGGGACAAGCGCCAGTCTGTCGTTTGGCACGACGGCGACGGTCCAGACGACGAGCAGGCGCTATCTGGAACCACTCGCCTTCATGCCATCGTATCCGGCGCCCATACCCGGTCGCTTCAATCCCGAGGTTGAGATATTCCGCGGTTACTGGATGATATCCTGGTTCAAGAACCAGTTCGCGTACCAGGAAGTGATGGAGGCCCAGGCATGCGGAATCCCGGCGGAGGCCATGCTCGATGAGTTGCTGTGCTCGACGGAGCCAGGCAGTCATGGGCTCGTAATGCAACCGTACTGGACAGCCGGGCTCAAGCAACCTTCAGCCAAGGGGGCGATCATAGGTTTTGGCGATGTGCACGAACGGTCACACCTGTATCGCGCCATCATCGAGGGCCTGGCGTTCGGCCTGCGCGAAGGCCTGGAAGCTATCGAGCGTGTATCAAGGCGGCGCGTATCGGTGCTGCGCGTCTCGGGCGGTGCGAGCCAGAGCGACGCGATATGCCAGATATCCGCCGACGTGCTTGGGTTGCCGCTCGAGCGGGGCTCGACCCATGAGTCGAGCGGGCTGGGCGCGGCGATGTGCGCCGCTGCCGGGCTCGGCTGGTATGCCGATGTCGCCGAGGCCGCGCACGCCATGTCGTCGACATCACGGGTGTTCGAGCCGGACGCCTCCAGCGCGGCCCTCTATACCGCGTTGTACAGACGTGTCTACAGGAAAATGTACAGGTCCCTGGGGCCATTGTACGAGAGCATCAGGGATATCACCGGATATCCCGAACGGCCATAGAGGAGCTACGCATGAGCAGCAACATGGAGTTTCAGCCGGATTGGTTTGAAGGTGACATGCCGGAGAAGAGCTTTCGCGCCGTTCTCAAGTGGGGTGATCCCCGCGCATACAAGCACCCGAACCGGGCGCTGTATCGCCTGATGAAGCAGACGTTCAAGCTCGATGATGACTGGTTCCGCCACCCGCACAATACGGGCATGGAAATCGTGCCTGAAGTCGCGCGGTGCAGACTCGACCCGGAGCACATTGCCGCCCTGACAGCCATAGTCGGCGGCGACAATGCCCACACCGATACCTGGAATCGCCTGCGTGTTGCCTATGGCAAGACCATGATTGACCTCGCGCGCCTGCGTGCCGGCATCATGGAGAATCTTCCCGACATCGTGCTATGGCCGCGAACCAGGGCTGACCTACGTGCCATAGTCGACTACTGCGAGCGCAACAGCATACCGGTCTACATATACGGCGGCGGTTCCTCTGTCACGCGCGGCGTCGAGGCCGTCAAAGGCGGTGTGAGCCTGGACATGCGGGTGCATCTGAACAAGGTCATAGCATTTGACGAGCGCAACCACACCATAACCGTCGAGGCCGGCATGAGCGGCCCCGAGCTGGAGCGAGTTCTGCGCCGCGCGCCTGAGACCCTTCGGGCAACCAGGGCCTATACCTGTGGCCATCTGCCTCAGAGCTTCGAGTACTCGGTGGTGGGAGGCTGGACAGTCACTCGCGGAGCCGGGCAGAATTCAACTTATTACGGCAAGATCGAGGACATCGTGCTGGCCCAGGACTACGTCTGCCCCGGTGGCCGGGATCTGCGTACCCGCGAGTTTCCGGCCGCCGCCAACGGGCCCGATCTCGATCAGCTGATGATGGGCAGCGAGGGCGCCTTTGGTATCCTGTACGGCGTAACGCTGAAGGTCCGCATGTACATGCCAGAGAACACGCGCCGCTACTCGTTTGTATTCCGCGACTGGGAAAGCGCCAAGGAGGCCGCCAGGGAGGTAATGCAGGGAGAGTTTGGCTTGCCCAGTGTGTTCAGGCTCTCGGACCCCGAGGAATCCGATGTGGCGCTCAAGCTGTATGGCGTCGATGGCACAGTGCTTGACTCGTTCATGGCCGCGCGTGGCTACAAGCCCGGCGAACGCTGTCTGATGCTTGGCACGGCGGATGGCGAGGCGGGTTTTACCCGCCATATCCAGCACATGGTAGCGCGGGTCTGCCGGCGCCATGGCGCGATGAGCACCACGGGCCTGGTCACGCGTTCATGGGAGCACGGACGTTTCCGCGACCCGTACATGCGTGAAGATCTACAGGACTTCGGCATCATGATCGATACCCTTGAGTGCACCGTCAACTGGACCAATCTCGAGGCGGTGCACTCCGGTGTCCGGGGCTACTGCCATTCGCGGCCCGATACGATATGCATGACGCATATGTCTCACTTCTACCCTCAGGGCTGCAACCTGTATTTCATCTTCATAGCCAGGATGGAGAGCCTTGATGAGTACTTGGTCTACCAGTCTGGAATTCTTGATAACATACAAAAGTTCGGTGCCACGATGAGCCACCACCATGGCATTGGCAAGGCCTTTGCTCCATGGCTCGAGGGCGACGTGGGCCCGGAGGCGATGGCCGTCTATCGCGCCCTCAAGCACCACTTCGACCCATCCAACGTCATGAACCCAGGCGGGACTCTAGGATTGGATCTACCGGACAGCGATCGAAGGCTACCGAAAGAATGAAGACTCCCGCCTGGGTTCATGGCGAGCACGGATGCTCGCTCATGCCAAGGTCAAATCGCCTCGCGATCTGACGCGTCACGGACGACGATGAACCCGTGCGGGACGCTCGCATTGGATCTGCCCGACAACCAGCGAAGGTTGCTGAAAGAATGAAGACTCCCGCCTGGGTTCATGGCGAGCACGGATGCTCGCTCATGCCAAGGTCAAATCGCGAGGCGATTTGACGCGTCACGGACGACGATGACTCTTGCTTTCGCGGCAGTCTTGTGTGATAGTTCTTGAGCATGGAAGAATTACCACGAACCGGCCTTGGAGAAAAGGGCCGCCTCATAGCGCTTATAACAACACTGATGATCGCGGGATTCCTGGGAACCAGCCTGTTCGCCTTTCTGGCGGCGCGCAGTTCGATCCGCGAATCCATAGAGCGTGATTCCCTGCCGGCGGTTGCCGATTATATCAACGAGGCATTCCAGAAAGAACTTGTCGAGCCAACCTTCATATCATCGATGATGGCCAGCGACACATTTCTGCATTCGTGGGTTTCGGGTGGGGAGCGCGATAGCGGTGCCATATTCCGGTATCTCTCAGAGATACAATTGCGGTATGGCGCATTTGCGGCGTTCTTCGTATCCGAACATACCCGGCGGTATTACGAGCCCGGTGGAATTCTAAAAGTCGTCGAGCCGGACGAACCCAGGGATGCCTGGTATTTCAGGGTTCGATCAATGGTGCAACCGTATGAAATAAATCTTGATCCGGACATGGCCCACGGCGACGCGCTGACCATATTCATCAACTACCGCGTTGTCGATACAGAAGGAGCGTTCCTCGGCGCCGCTGGAGTCGGGATATCCGTCTCGGCTCTGAATCGCATGGTGGATGCACTGCGGCTGAACCATGATACGGCGGTCTATTTCGCGGACGCCGATGGCCGAATACTGATAGGCGCCCCGTATGGCGTCAATGCAGCCGCGCGCGTACAGGAAGATGAAGCCCTCAGGGCCGTCGCCGCGCGGGCCTTCGCGTCCGGAGGTGGATCGTTCCGCTACGTCCGTGATGGAACGGAACGCCTCCTCTTGGTCAAACCTCTGCCCGAAATCGGCTGGATGATATTCGCTGAGCGCACGCAGGATGCGGCGATGGCCGAGGCCAACCGGGCATTGTTGTTCAATCTGATAGTATTCGCCTTGATCATCGGCACGGTCGTCATCATGACGGTGATGACAATCGATCGCTTCCAGTCCAGACTCGAACGAACCGCCTCGTACGATCAGCTTACCGGCGCCCTCAACCGCATTTCGTTCAGCGTGATGTCTGATCACGCCATCAAGGATGCGCGTCGAACCGGGGAGCCATTGTCAGTCGCCATGTTCGACATTGACGACTTCAAGCGCGTCAATGACATGCACGGCCATCCGGTGGGTGACCAGGTATTGCAGCTGGTGGTGGCCGGAGGCAGATCAGGATTGCGGCAGAGTGACCCGTTGTGCCGCTGGGGCGGAGAAGAATTCGTCGCGATTCTCTCCAGCTGCGACGCGGCAGGTGCGATGGCGGTGGCAGAGAAGTTCCGCGCCTCCGCGACCGCGCTCTGTGCCGCCGAATCAGGCAAGACCGTGACGCTGAGCGCCGGTATCGCCACGATGCGTCCCGGCGAGAATTTCTACTCCCTGATTGGACGCGCCGACGAGGCTCTCCTGGTGGCCAAGCGTGATGGCAAGAATAAGGCGATATCCGCCGAGATTTGAGGTAGGTTTTGCGTCGTTCCTGTGATATCTTCTGAAAGATGAAATGGAGGCGACGGCAATGGGAGACTCCGGTTCAGTACAGCTGGCCAGGCTTGTCGACGGTGAAAACCCTGAGGCCGTCATGGCAGAGGCCAGGCGAATTTTCCTGTTCTGGTACGACACCGAGGCTTGGAATGAAATCGAGGCAGTTGCGGTCGATATAGTGGAGTTGTTTGCCGGTCGATTCCCCGGCTACCGCGCATGCGATACCGGATACCATGATATTCGCCATACGATGGCCGTGGTCCTGGCTACGGCGCGCATCACCGATGGGCTGTTCCTGCGGCGCGGTCCTGGCGCGGTGGAGCGGACGCGGGCACTCTTGACGGCGGCGCTCTGCCACGATGTGGGATACATCCGCGCCGAAACCGAGGATGGCGGAACCGGCGCCCGCTTTACCGCCGTGCATGTTCGCCGTTCCAGCGATTTCGCGCTGGCCAATGCCGCGCGATGGGGCCTGGAGGACGAGGCCGCCGCGAGCGTCGCGCGGTTGATATACGCGACCGGGCTCAAGGGCGAATTTGCCGAGCAGTCATGGACGGATGATGCCGAGCGCGAAGCCGGAACCATCCTGGCCAGTGCCGACTTGATAGGTCAGATGGCGGACCGCGCGTATCTGGAGAAGCTCCTGTTTCTGTACTATGAGTTCAAGGAGGCGGGTTTCGCCGGCTATGACACCGAGTTCGACATCCTTCGCAAGACTATGGGCTTCTACTCGCTGACGGTTGACAGGCTGGACGGCGAGTTCCGCGGCGTGCGTGGCCTGGTGCGTATGCATTTTGCCGAACGCTGGGGAACCGACGCGGACCTGTACGATGAGGCTATGGGCCGACAGATGGCCTACCTGCAGACAATCCTTGACGACGCGACGACCAATTTCAGGAAAAAACTCAAGCGCATGGACCTGGAGCTGTCGCAGCCGAAAACCGCCTGACCACGGTTCCAGGCTGGCCAGTTACTACTTCCCCGATATGCTGACGCCGCCTGACAGTATCCAGGGCATGATGGCCGAGCCATAGTTGACGCGCTCCGAAGAAATGGCCCGCACCGACTGGAAGAGCGAGGCGATGTTGCCGGCTATCATTGTCTCGCCGATAGGCCGCAGGATCCTGCCGTCTTCCACCACGTATGAGTTCTTGGCCACTCCCGAGAAATCACCGTTGTCCGATGGCGATCCGCCCGAGAAGCGCGCCAGCAGTATGCCGCGTTTCACGTCGCGCACCATGTCGGCCAGAGCGGTTTCGCCCGCCTCGACGACGATGGCGCCACCGCCGGACGGGCAGCGCGGCTTGCCCGTCTTGTTCGAGCCGTACAGCCCCAGCGTGAAATGCTCCAGGGCTCCTCGCTTGATGATATCGCAATTCTCTGCCCTGAATCCGTCGCCGGTATATGAATAGCCGGCCTCTATTTCGGGTCCATTCGGATCCGATCGCACGGTCAGGAGCGGCGACACGACAGGCTTGCCCAGCTTGTCCTTCCATGGGGAGTTGCCGGTGATCATCGCATAATCGCCGAGGTAGACCCCGTCGATGAAGTTCAAGAAGTCTCCAAGGCAATCCGGCGTCAGGATGATATCGCCTTCGAATGCCCCGTCCACCGGTCTGACCGTGGTCTGTTCGGCGGACTGTCGCATCAGCTCCTTGATGCTGCCCCAGTCCCTGAGCGGAGTATCGAGAGACAGGTGGGTTGCCCCGGAATAGTTGAAGCTGGATGCCGCTGTGCCTTGCTTGCTTGTGAACATGGCGGAGAAGCTGTACAGGCCGGAGCGCTCCTCGAATTCAGCGCCGTTGGAATTGGTATAGCACGATGTGCCGCTGCCAAAATCAAGCACACACTGCTCCAGATTGGTTGTGGGGAATGTCGCGCGCGCATAGTCTATGAACTCGCGCAATCGGTCGTACATCGCCGCGCTGTCGGGCTCGCGGGATCCCCGCTCGAAGCGCTCCAGTGGCCTGGCCGGCGATATGTCGTTGGCCGGATCCGGTTCGCTCGATCGAGCCATGGCGATGGCATCGGCCGCGGCGGCCTTGATGGCATCGTCATCATATCGATTGATTGATATCGTGCCCTTGCGGTCGCCGACCAGGGCGGTCAGCCCGACCGACACATTGACCGTGGTGCGATAGAGGCTCATCGTGCCGGCGTCGATATTCAGCTCGCTCTGCTCGCCACGGGACATACTCGACTGCGCCTTGTCGGCTCCTGCTGCTTTCAGCGCCTCCACGGCCCTTCTGGTTATATCAATTCCATTGATTTCTGACATTATGCTCGTCCTCCGACATTGAGTCTGCAGCGTATGGCAGGACCACCCATGCCCACGGGAATCATCTGCTTCTTGCCACACATGCCGCCACACGACCAGCTCATGTCATTCGATACCGCTGTTACGGTCTTGAGCATGTCGAACGCGATGCCGGAAATGGTGGTGTCACGAATCGCGTCGCCTATCTTGCCGCCCCTGACCTCGAAGCCCATCACGACGCCGAACATGAATTCGCTGGTGGAATCGGCCTGTCCGTTTGATGACCGCAGGAAGTAGTAGCCGTCGTCAATGCTTGAAAGCATGTCCGAGAGTTTCGACGTGCCAGGCAGTATCGCCGTATTGCGCATGCGTATCAGCGGCTCGTCATAGAACCCATAAGCCCGCGCATTGCCGGTCGGCTCGACGCCGAAGTGCCGTGCTGAATCCTTGTTGTGCATGTACGAGCGCAGAACGCCCTTGTCGATGAGAACGGCGTCGCGCGCCTCCACACCTTCATCGTCGGTCCATAGCGGCACCGGGCACATATGACCCAGTGCGGTATTGGCGAAGTCGACCAGGGTGACCAGCGGGCTGGCGACGACCGTGTCCATCGCGTCGGCCGCCACCGAGCCACCAAGCACACCGTCGGCTTCGACCGTATGTCCGATAGCCTCATGGGCCAGGATGCCGGCAAGGTCGGAATCGAGCACCACATCGTGGGTACCGGGCCGCGTATAGACGCCCCTGGATTTGCGGGCAAGGTTGTCCGCAAGGATATCGATGTTCGGGAAGAGGTCGGCTGGATCGGAAAAGACGTCCTCGAACTGACCGAGGCCGCCATAGACCTCGTACAGGTCGACCGGCTCGCCATCGGCATCGACTGTAAGCGAAACCGCCAGAATCGAGCGTGGCACGAGTGAATGGGCGTCGGCTCCGTCGGCGGTGACCAGCGTCTTTTCCATATCGAGGCATGACAGACTGACCGAGCGGGATGACAATCCAGGATAGTGCGTGGCGCAGTATCCGTCGATAGCCCGAATGAAGTCTATCAGTTCTTTTTGGCTGTGGCGTGGCTTCTTCGTCGACAGATCGTGAGCGGATCGACCAGGCCGGGATGGCAATGGCCCGCGGGGTGTGCCTTCCCGGGCTGCCAGGAAGTGGGCATTGTCAAGCGCCCGGCCGACGACCGACCGTATTGAACCGTCATCCAGTTCGGGGGTCGAGGCGAAACCCCAGACACCATCCTTGAAGGAGCGCGCCGAGACGCCTGTCTGCGCGCTCCTTGCGTTGCCCACGACATCGCCATTGAGCAGGCTTATGCGTATGGTCCTGTTCTCCTGCACGCGCAACTCGGCATAATCGGTAAAAAGCGCTGCATGCCGCTTTATGTTCTCGTGTCGCATCGATCCTCCGTGACCGAACCTCCTGGTTTGCACCGCGGGTTCGATACCTGACAGGGTAGTGAATTTTAAACATACTGGGATAGGCGGCGAGGGGCAAGTACGCAGACTCATGATCGATACGGTATACTCCAGGCCATGATCGATACCTCCGACCCTCATTCTGCTTTTGCCGGCCTCCGTGACCGTGAATACCGACGTGATGGACTCATCGTGCTGGAAGGCCGCATTGTTGTGGAAAAGGCGCTTGCGTGTGGCTTACGCGTCAGGTCATTGCTCTGTGTGCCGTCGGATGAGGAGGAATGGCGCTCTGTTTCGGCCGGCACATTCTCCGTCGCGGCGATGAGCCGAGCCGAGATGGAAAACCTGGTGCTCTTCGCGTTCCACCGCGGTGTACTCGCGCTGGCCGAGCGGCCTGCAAACCCGGATCAAGCCGCCGTGCCCGCCGGGCACGCGCTGGCACTCTGGAATGTGACCGATCCGGATAATCTCGGCGCGCTGATCAGGAGCGCATCTGCGCTCGGCGCGTCGCGCATATACCTGGGACCAGGCTGCGCCGATCCTTACGGCCGCAAGTCGCTGCGCGCCTCGATGGGCTGCTCACTGGGATTGCCTGTCATACTGCTTCCCGGTATCGGGGAAATTGCGCTGGCTCGCGGCCCATTCGCAGGCGGCTACACCGGCAATATGCTTGCCGCGGCAGCTCTGGTAGACGGGGCGGAGCCTCCCGAAGCGCTTGGTGATGCGGCTGCGGACCGTGCCATAACGCTGGTGATGGGCAATGAGGGCTGGGGATTGCCCGCCGAAGTGGTCGCCGCGTGCGACAGGACGGTCGTAATACCGATGGCAGGTGCCGTGGATTCACTGAATGTCGGCGCCGCCGGCGCCATACTCATGTGGGAGCTCTTTCGTCATCAGCGCGAGTACGCGTTGTTGCCGAGAGGAAGTGATATACGTGCCCGCTGAAAGCGGGCGCGTCATCAACGCGAGTACGCGTTGTTGCCGAGAGGAAGTGATATACGTGCCCGCTGAAAGCGGGCGCGTCATCCTTGGCGCGCGTGGGGTAGTGGTACTGGCGGATGGGCGGTTTGACTTTATCGGGTCTTACGAGTAAAATCAGAGGCTGTATGAGTATGCCCCAAACCACCGAATTCGGCGTAGACCAGCGTATCGTGTATCCAAGCCAAGGCGTCGGACGGATCATAGAGATCCAGGAAAAGCGCTTCAAGGAAACGAGCGTTCTCTACTATATCATCTACCTCGAGTTCTCCGACATGACCGTCATGGTCCCGGTGGACAAGGCTCGCGAACTCGGCATCCGACCCATTGTTCCTCAGGTCGAGGCGGAACGCGCGCTGGAGTTCATTTCAGAGGAGTACGCCCCGATTCCATCTGACTGGAAGTTGCGCTATCAGATGAACCTTGATCTGCTCAAGAAGGGTTCGGTGATGGACATAGCCAGCGTCGTCCGCTCGCTGTACCACCGATCCAAGATAAAGGAATTGCCGATACTCGAGCGCAAGCTCTATGATTCGGCTCTGAACCTCCTCCAGGACGAGGTCTCGTTTTCGCTTGGCAAGACGAAGGACGAGATTTCAGAACTGATACGCGCCAGGCTCGAAGGCTGATTCGGTGCGTTTCGCGGCGGTCATAGCGGCCGCCGGGAGGAGTGTTCGCTTCGGCGGCATCAAGAAGGAGTACAGACTCCTCGACGGCCTCCCGGTGCTTGCGCATTCTGTTCGTCTCTTCATGGCCAGGTCCGACTGCGCGGCCGTTGTCGTTGTCGTCCCTCCAGGCGGCGAATCAGATGCCAGGGCCGCCTTGGGTGAGGAGCTTCTCATCCAGGCCGGTCCGCGCTTGCTGTTTGCCGAAGGCGGTGCGGAACGTGCCGACAGCGTAAAGTCGGGGCTGCTGACTCTGCGCGCCGTAGATCCTGAAATCGTTCTGATACACGACGCGGCCCGTCCCTGGGCCAGCGACGATATTCTCGGCCGTGTGCTGGCCGAAGTCGCTCGCTCCGGCGCCTGCGTGCCAGGCCTGCCGCTCGCCGATACCGTCAAGCGTGTGGCCCCCGATGGCTCCATCCGTGAGCATCTGGAGCGGTCTGCCCTTCGCGCCGTGCAGACGCCACAGGGCTTTCAGTACCGCGGGCTCCTGGCGGCCTACCTTTCTGTTGGAGGTTCGGCCTCGGGTGCCACCGATGATGCAGAGGTCTGGGCCATGGCCGGTGGTACGGCCGTGGTTATCGAAGGCGAGCGCTCCAATACCAAGATCACGTTTCCGGAGGATCTGCCATGACAGTTCGGGTGGGCCAGGGCTGGGACATACACAGACTCGCTCCAGGCAGGCCCCTGATGCTTGGCGGTGTCGAAGTCCAGTCAGATCTTGGCGAGGTAGGGCATTCCGATGGTGACGTGCTCTATCACGCCATCGTCGACGCGATGCTCGGCTCAATAGCGGCTGGTGATATCGGCCGCCACTTCCCGCCATCTGACACGCGCTGGAAGGACGCTCCGTCGCGGGTTTTTGCGCAGCGGGCGCTCGAGTTGCTGTCTGCCGCGGGGTGGCGTCTGGTCAACGTGGACACGACGGTGATACTGGAGCGGCCGCGGCTTGCTCCCCTCATAGACACCATCCGCGGCGCTCTGGCCGCTGTCCTGGGCCTGCCGCTGGAATCAGTCTCGGTGAAGGCCAAGACCCATGAGGGCGTCGACGCCGCGGGACGGCTCGAGGCTGTCGAGGCTCAGGCGATCGTGCTCGTGGAGCGTGCCGGCGACTGAGATGCGGCGGGCTGTCAAAGCTTCTTGACTGACCTGCGCAAACCCTCGAACAGCGGAGCCCATGGCGAGCCGGCGCGGTAGAACACCGGCGGATACCCGAGCGGAGCCTCAATCGTCACAGGGCCGCCCTGAAATTCACGTGATGTCCAGAGATGCACCCACTGGTCCGATGGCAGCCATGCCTCGCTCAGATGCCTGCCTGGTTTGACAACCGGCGCAACGAGCAGGTCGCGGCCGTACAGGTACTGGTATGGAAGCCGTCTCAGTTCCGGTTCATCTTCATAGTGCAACCAGGTATGCCTGATAGGCGGAAGACCGGATGACTCGTACGCGGCCATCGTATCCGCGTGGTACGGCGCCAGGCCCGACCAGATTGCTGTCATGCGGGCAAAATGGGCCAGGGTGCCTGCGTCAGACCAGAACTGCGCGTTCGATTCAGGACGATTGCCCTCATGGGTGCGCATTATCGGCGTAAACGCCGCCAGCTCCGTCCAGCGCATCAGGCATTCCCGCGATCGCTTGATCCATGCGACTGTCGTATATCCGCCTATATCGCTATGCCAGAGTCCGACGCCGGAAAACCCCAGCGACAATGCCGCGGGTATTACGCTGGGCAGGCCATCGTCGCGGCTCCAGTTGACCAGCTGGTCGCCTGCCCAGAATGCGGGCGCGTGTCGAGCCGAACCTGACCAGCCGGAGCGCATGAAGAAGACGGCCTGGCCCTGCCTACCGGCCTCGGCTATGGCTTCCGCGTTTGCCTTGGCCCAGAGCGCTGGATACTCATTGTGGGCCAGCATCGGATCACGGCCGCCATGGAGCACGGCGTCAGCCGGCAGATATTCTCCGAAGTCGGCCATCCAGCCGGCCATGCCTATGCCGAGCATCTCGCGCTTGATGATTTCCTTTATCCAGGAGAACGCCGCTGGATTCCATAGATCCACCATCGCGGCAGGAAAGGTCGTGATCGTGACCAGATAATCGCCGCCATCGGCGCGTTTGACGCAATAGCCGGCCTTTGAGGCCTCGGCGTACAGGCTACCATCAGTCGCGAGGAACGGGTTGATGTAGCCCATGAAGCGAATGCCATCCCTTCGCAGCCTGGCAATCTGGTCTGGAAGATCAGGGTAGGTGGCTCGATCGGCCTGCCAGTTCCACATCAGTTGTCTGCCAAAGCTGGTTTCGCGCTTGCCACACCAATCCTGGACCCAGATGGCACCCACCTTGACTCCAGCGGACCGTGCGGCTGACAGTTTGCGTTCAATCTCGGCCGATCCACCCTGTGTGCCAAGCCAGGCGCCGTCCCATGTCCACGAAGGCAAAGCCGGCTGCCTGCCAATCAGGGCTGAAAGCGAGCTGACCGAGGCGGGCGTGTTCGCCGAGAATCCCACGACTATCTCATCGGGTACCGCCCAGGTTGCTATGGTCGTTGTCCGTGGTCGCCTGAAATCGAATACGCAGTATGCCGTGGTGTCCACATGTACATAGGAGCGTTCGCTGCTGACAAAGGAAGGCTGGCCAAAATATGTCGAGTGCCACGAGCCACCAGCGCCACCGCGCAGATTGGCCAGCGCGGTAATCAGGTCATGAGCCCGCCCAATGCCCTGTTCCTCAGACCACAGCGGAACGAAGCTGCCCTTGAGGTCGAGGCGGGAATACTGCTCGCCGCACCCAAAAATGCTCTCCCCCGCGACGGCGGGCAGCCTGAACCACAGGCGATTGAAGCTGGAATCGTAGCGGGAGAATGATACATGCAGTGCCCCCGACACTTCGCGCACGGTCATGCGGACGAGGTCCTCGAACTCGATGTCCAGGAAGTCATCCCGCGAAGCGACCTGTTTCCAGAGCTTGGCACGGGTACGTGTGACGCGGCGCTGCCGCATCGAGAAGCTGCCCCGACGTTGACGGACGACAGGCTCCGCTGAACCCATTTCCAGGAGTGGAGCTCGCACGGTATGCACCAGCGCTTTTCGCCCGTCGAGGCTTACGGTGAATCCGTCCTCGGCGGTTTCCAGGCGTATCACTCGATGACCTCCCGTCCGACCGCGCACGCGGCAGGCCGCGGTAATCGGAGAAGGCCACCATACACCACGGACGCCCGGTGAGCAACACCTGCCTAGATCGATATCAGCACCTGGATGTCGCAGACATTGGTATTGGTCGGTCCCGTCATCACGAGTCCACCAGCCTCGGCAAAGAATGTGTATGAATCGTTGTCGCGCAGGGCAGAATCCGGGTTGAGCAGCGCCGCGCGGGCGGTCTCCAGGAGTTGCGCGTCGACTATGGCGCCGGCGGCGTCAGTCGGGCCATCATTGCCATCGGTACCGGCCGACAGGAACACAAGGCCGCCGGTATTCTTGGGCGATCGGCCGAGCGCCGCCAGAAAAGCCAGCGCCATTTCCTGGTTCCTGCCGCCGAGGCCGCTGCCCTTCAGCGTTACGGTTGTCTCGCCGCCGGCAATAACGCATGCCGGACGGCCCAGTGGCAGTGCCGACGCGACGATGTCCTTGCCGATGCCCAGGTATACCAAGGCTATTTCCCTGCTCTCGCCGGTGATGTGTGACGAGAGCACGAGCGTCCCGTAGCCGCGATTTTTCGCCTCCGCTTCTGCGGCTGCCAGCGCTAGTCTGTTGGTACCGACGAGCAGAGTCCGCGCCCTGTCAAAGGTGGCGTCTTCCGGCTTTGGCGTCTCCGCAGGCGCTCCAGCGGTATGGGCGGCTCCGCTCCGCAGCCGGGCGGCAACGAGCTCCGGCAGGCGGCCGGTGATGCCGTACCGGTCGCATATCGCGAGCGCGTCGGCGAAGCTTGTCGTGTCCGGCACGGTCGGCCCCGAGGCTATGGCGTCGAGATCGTCTCCTATGACGTCGGACAGCACCAGGGTCAAGACCGTCGCCGGCGCGAGTGCTGCGGCGAGTCTGCCGCCCTTGACCGCAGAAAGGTGTTTGCGGACGCAGTTGATCTCGTTGATCGTTGCCCCCGATGCCAGCAAGAGACTCGTCGTGGCGATCTTGTCATCCAGCGACAAGCCGTCGGCGGGCGCGCACAGTATCGATGATCCCCCTCCCGACACCAGCACGATGATCAGGTCCCTGGCGGTCAGTTCAGTGCCCATCGATGCGCCTAGATCCAGTATGGCGCGTGCGGCGGCGATCGAGCCTTCATTAGGTAGCGGATGGCCGGCTTCCATGAGCCTGATGGTCGATAGCGCCTCGGTATGGCCTTCCTTTACGGCAATGAGTCCACCCGCGAGTCGTGGGCCCAGGACCTGCTCAAGCCCGCGAGCCATGCGCGCGGTGGCCTTGCCCATGCCTGTCGCGTATATCCTGTCGAAGTCTGACAGTTGGTATCGCAGCTCCTCCATATCATTTGCGGCCTTCAGCACGGGGCCGGAGGGACCCGCGACAATGGAGAGCGCCCTTTCTATCATTGGAATGGGGTCGACTCGGGCAACAGCGGCGCGGAATATGGCCTGGGCGTCGGCACGGGCATCCGGTAGGGTTTTCATGGCAGCTCCTTGCTTCTCGACAAGCCCAGCAATACCCGCTGTGGCTCAAAAAAACAGGTTGACAGGTCAGTACAACGGATACAGACTATAACTTGTCTGATGAGTAGCTGTCCAGATAGGATCGAGGTGTGCATCGTGGCGATCAAGAAGATCCGGTTGTCAGATCAGGTTGTGCAGGAACTGAAGGCGATGATTGCGGAGAAGCACTACAAGACAGGTGACAAATTCCACTCGGAGAATGAGCTGACGCACATGCTTGGTGTCAGCCGATCGTCCATACGCGAGGCGGTGCGCCTGCTGGAGGTTTCCGGACATGTGAAGGTTCATCAGGGCAAGGGCATATACATCGCCGACCCTGATCGCCCGGGACAAGGCGCGTTTACGCGATGGCTCAAGGAGAACGAGGCTTCGTTGGCCGAGGTCTTTGAGATGCGCATCATCATAGACTCGAAGGCCGCAGCGTATGCCGCGACCAAGGCCGACCAGGCTGACATCGACAAGCTTGAGGAAATATGCAATCGGTTCAAGGAACGCGCAGCGGCCGAGAATCCCGCCGAGATGATAAAGCTCGATGAAGAATTCCACCTGCAGCTTGCGCGTTCCACCAAGAATCGCGCCCTGTACCTGATCATGAAGACGATGACCCAATCGCTTGATGAAGGCTGGGTTTCAAGCCTCAGCGTGCCGGGCCGCATCAAGAAGTCGGTACTGGAGCATTGTGCGATCCTTGACGCCATCAAGCATCACGACGCCACCCTGGCCGAAGGCAAGATGGAAGCGCATCTGACCAATGCTCTCGCGGATATCAAGAAATCGATGAATACAACCGAGGGGGCATAGCGGTGAACAGGATAACGACACTGATCGAAAATTCTCCCGGAGAGCATCTGGCGCTCCGTTCCGAACATGGGCTCTCGTTCTGCATCGAGACCGGGCAGCACATGGTTCTCTTCGATACGGGTCAATCCGGAGCCTTCATGTCCAATGCCGCTCAGCTGAGAATCGATCTGGGCAAGCTTGAGTACGTAGTCCTGAGCCACGGCCATTATGACCATTCGGGCGGTCTGCGCTCATTGGTCGAGCTGACAGAAAAATTCGAGCTTGTGACGGGCCCAGGGTTCTTCAACGAGAAGTACGCGGAGCGTAATGGATCATACGAATTCCTCGGGAACAACTTCGATCTGGACTTCATCAGGTCTTCGAGCCTCCGATACAGCCCCCTCTCAGACTCGATGCGCGAATTGGTGCCCGGCGTCTTTGTGCTTGGCGGCTTTCCGCGCATACACGCCAACGAGGTCATCAATACGCGATTCAAGCTGGCTACCGGCACCGGATTCGTGCCGGACAGGTTCGATGACGAAGTGATGGTCGTGGTAGATACACCCCGGGGGCTTGTCGCGATCCTCGGCTGTTCCCACCCAGGGATGAGAAACATGCTTGATTCGGTCCGGGAGCGGTTTGGCAAGCCAATCCGCGCGGTACTGGGTGGAACGCACCTTGTCGAGGCCTCGGGCGCCGGTCTGGATGCCTCGATACGGTATTTGCAGGACAGTGGCATCGGTGCGATTGGCGTCTCGCATTGTACCGGACTGTCGGCCATGAAGATTCTTGGAGATTCGGAGCGGCGATATTTCCACAACAGGACCGGCACCTCGCTGGCGCTGGATTGATAGTAGCTGGTGCTTACAGCCTGCGCCTCTGAGCGCTGGCTTAGAACTTTGCCAAGGAGCGGATTATGAAGAAGATCACGGTAGTAGCGATCCTCGCGATGGTTTCCATCGCAGTGGTGCTGTCCTCGTGCGGACCCGCGAAGCAAGCGGATGCCGCTGCGACAACCGCGGCGGTCGAGAAGATCGTCTGGAAGTCTTCTGGCCATGGACCGGCATCGGACCCATCCCAGATATACCATGACATGGTCTGCAAGGCTATAACCGAAGCCTCTGGCGGCCGCCTTGAGATCAAACCGTTCGTCGGTGGATCAATAGTGCCGGCGTACAAGGAAGTCGATGCCATCAATGATGGCGTCCTGCAGATGGCGTATACCTGTCCGATGTACAACCTGGACAAGTGGCCAGCCGCTGGCCTCATCAGTTCAAGGCCAGGCGTTCTTCCCGGCGAAGCCCTTCGGTCATGGTTTGATTTCGGCGGCGGCGCCGACCTCATGAACAAGATGATGGATGGCTACAACGTCATGACGTTCCCCGGCGCCCTTTCGCCGCTGCCGCAGGAAGTCTTCTTCCATTCCAAGGTGCAGCTCAGGACCATGGCTGACATCAAGGGACTCAAGGCCAGGTGCATGGGCGACGGTGGCGAAATTCTGAAGCGCCTTGGCGCGGCTACGGTTATCATCCCCGGCGGAGAGGTCTACGAAGCCATGCAGCGCGGAACCATCGACGCGTTCGAGTATTCCACCCTGGCATCCGACTGGAATATGCACTTCAATGAAGTGGCCAAGTATGTATACATCTCCCCGTCGAGGGCTGCCGCCGACCCGCAGGTATTCTTCGTGAACAAGGATGCCTTCAACAAGCTTCCCGCCGATCTGCAGCAGATAGTCAAGAGCGTCATAGCCGACTACACCATGCAGCAGCACGAGTACCTCATATCCGAGTCGATCAAGGCGATGGAGAGCTTCAAGAAGGCTGGCAACCTGGTCGTTCAGGTTCCCAAGGCCATCGACGACGCGGTTACCGCAGAGGCGGACAAGTTCTACACCGAGAAGTCGGCCTCCGAGAAGCCGATATTCGCCGAGATATACAACTCCATGAAGGCATTCGGCGTAGCATACGATTCGATGAAATAGTCGAAGCCATAGAGCAGAGGAGCGGAGCATGGCCATCATTCGATGGATCTTGAAATTCATAGACTCGCTGAGCGAGGCCGCGGGATCGGTAGGCAAGTGGTTTGCCCTGGTTCTTGTGTTCGCCGGCACGTACGAGACGATATCCAGGCATTTCTTCGGCTCGCCGACCATCTGGGCGTATGACACGCTCAGCATGGCTGGTGGCATCATCTATCTGCTGGGAGCATCGTTCGACTACAAGCGGAGCGCGCACACCAGGGTTGACCTCATCTATTCATTGCTGCCGGCGCGGATCAAAGCGCTCATCGATGTGCTGATGTCGCTGTTGTTGTTCTTCCCATTGGTGACGGTCCTGCTCTGGTATTCCTTCACATGGACCGTCAAGGCATGGAGAATTCATGAGGTGATGTTTACGAGCTTCTGGTATCCGCCTGCCGGGCCATACCGGACCGTTTTCACCATTGGCTTGCTGCTCCTGTTGTTGCAGGGGCTGGCTCAGCTGGCGCGTGACATGCATATGCTGGTGAGAGGTACCCCAATTGATAAACCTTAGCCCCGAAGTAATAGCCATTGTCATGTTGGGTGGGGTATTCGTGCTGGTGCTGACCGGCTTTCCCATAGCGTTCGTAATAGGCAGCGTTGCCCTGCTCGTGGGTATTCTGGTCTTTGGGCCGACGACAACGTTCTCTATCCTGTTTGCGCGGTTTTACGACCTGTCGCTCAACTATCCGTACCTGGCAGTGCCGCTCTTCACGTTCATGGGCGTTATACTGCAACACTCGGGAATAACAAACGAGCTGTACGAGAGCCTGTACGATGCCCTGGGGCGCCTGCGTGGCGGTCTGGCCATAGTGACGATCGTCTTTGGCACCATCCTCGCGGCGTGCCTTGGCGTGATCGCGGCCTCGGTCACCATACTGACCCTGATGGCGCTCGGCCCGATGCTCAACCGCGGATATGACCGGGGCATCGCGTCCGGATCAATCGTGGCAGCGGGCACACTGGGAATACTGATCCCACCCAGCATCATGCTGATTGTCTACGCCCCGCAGGCGGGATTGTCGATAGGCCAGATGTTCATGGGCGCGATAGGCCCGGGATTGCTGTTGTCGTTCCTGTACATCGTGTACGTGGCAATACGATGCGGCATAAATCCCAAGCTTGGCCCGCCCATACCCAGGGATCAGATGACACCGTTTACACCGGCCAAGGTGTTGCGGTTGCTCAAGTCGATGCTGCCACCGGTGCTCCTGATCGCGGCTGTGCTCGGTACCATCTTCACTGGCATAGCGCCACCTACCGAAGCCGCTGCCGTAGGTTCCGCGGTGTCCATCCTGCTTGCGGTAGCATACAAGAAGTTCAGCTTCAAGATGCTGCTGACCGCCTCTATCGAAACACTGAAGGTGAGCGCCTTCGTGGTGATGATTGCCGCGATGTCATACGCGTTTGTAGGCATTTTCATGAATGCCGGCGCGGGCGATGTCGTGGCCGAGATGATACTGGCAGTTCCTGGAGGCAAATGGGCTTCATTCGCGGTTGTCATGCTGATTGTCTTCATTCTCGGCATGTTCATAGAGTGGATAGGCATCGTCTTCATCGTGGTGCCGATATTCTCCATCATCTTTGCCAAGCTTGGCTTTGATCCGCTGTGGGCCGGCATGATGGTCGTGGTCAATCTGCAGATGGCCTTCATGACGCCGCCTATGGCGATGTCCATTTTTGTACTCAAGGGTACGGCTCCAAAGGAGCTTAACCTGACCATGGGTGACATCATCAGAGGTGTGCTGCCGTTCGTGGGCATAGTCGGTGTCGTGCTGGTCATCATGGTGGTCTTTCCGCAAATCATCACCTGGCTGCCGGGCTTGATGTTCCACAGCGTTCGGTAGCTCGCCAGAGAAGTCCGCTGCGCGCTTGTTGCCACGATCAGGAGTCACGCAAGACACCTGATCGTGGCTTTTCTTGGTTGTAATGACTGCGGGCATTCGCTAGAATGACCAGTGCGATGATACGCACGGCGCTTTCCTCGTCGGCCCTGATCGGGGCAGGCATAGATCAGGTCCTCGAGACAGCCACTGCCGCCGGTGTGCATGGCGTGGAGTGGACCGCGGACGGTTTTCTGGAGCCCGGAGACATCGACACCGCGGGCACCGCGATGATGGCCACGCTGCGCGCGGGGCTCAGCACCGTGTCATACGCAACGCTCTTCCGGGCCGGTCTGCACGGCAGGGCCGCCTTTGGCAAGGCTCTTGCGACGACCCGGGAGCTGAACGCGCCGGTGCTCAGGCTCTGGGCCGCGCCTCGTGGCTCCTCAATCGCCGCAGACAACGCAGCCTTCCTCGACGTGGCCAGGTCTCTGGGCGACGAGGCAGGACCTCTGGGCGTTACACTTTGCTTTGGCATCGAGCCCACCACGATACTCGATTCATGCAGGACAGCCGCGGCCCTCATGTCCACCATAGATCATCCATTCGTCAAACTGGCATGGGAACCTCCCGATGACGTTCCCTTCGACGATGTGATGGAGGCTTTCTCGTCAGCCTCGGGGCAGGTTGGCCTGTTTTCAATCAGGTCAGAGGTCGCCGGTCGCCCCAACGAGGACTGGCTCGAGTTTCTTGACTTGTTTGACGAGCAGGGCGGCAGTACCGACATGACGCGAAACATCGTGATACGTTCGATGGAGGCAGGCGACGCCGGACGTCTGGCCGCCTGCACCGCCTCGCTGAAGGGCTGGAGCACATTGCTGCGCCGGTATCACCGCAGACGCATCTATTAATCCACCGGCCACTCCGGCCGGCCACAGTGCCAACCACCTCCTGCTCCGTTGACGGACCGTCGCGTGGATGATATGATACTGTATACAGATACAGTATCATATGGCGACAAGGAGTCAAGTCATGGCGACAAAAGTAGTTCTTGCCTATTCGGGCGGATTGGACACTTCGGTAATACTCAAGTGGTTGCTGAACAAGGGCTATGAGGTTATATGCTTCATGGCCAATGTCGGTCAGCAGGAGGACTTCGACAAGGCACGCGACAAGGCGATGATGCTTGGAGCCTCCAAGGTCTTCCTTGAGGATCTCCGTGAAGAATTCGTGACCGATTACATATTCCAGGCGCTCAAGGCCAACGCCCTGTACGAGGGACGTTACCTGCTCGGCACGTCACTTGCACGCCCAGTCATAGCCAAGCACCAGGTGCGCATAGCCAATCAGGAAGGCGCCCAGTATGTAGCCCATGGCGCTACCGGCAAGGGCAATGACCAGGTACGTTTCGAGCTGACCTATGCCGCACTGGGGCCGCAGCTGAAGATCATATCGCCATGGAAGGATCCGGAATTCCTGGCCCAGTTCAAGGGCAGGACCGACATGCTCAAGTATGCCGAGGCACAGGGCATACCGGTATCGGCAACGGTCAAGAAACCATACAGCGAGGACGAGAACCTGATGCACATCAGCCACGAGGCCGGCATCCTCGAGGATCCAGCCCGCGCGGCGACGGAAGACATATACTCGCGGACCAATTCCCCGCGTATAGCCCCGGATGAAGAGACGCTCATAGACATCGAGTTCAAGGATGGCCTGCCGGTGTCGGTGTTCAACCGCTCCGATGGCAAGAAAGTCACCGGCAACCTGGCCATGTTCCTGTATCTGAACGACCTGGGCCGCATCAACGGCATCGGCCGCATGGACATGGTGGAGAACCGCTTTGTTGGCATCAAGTCCCGCGGCATATACGAGAGCCCCGGAGCCACTATCCTGTGGGCCGCCCATCGCGACATCGAAGGCATCGCGATGGACAAGGAAGTGATGCACCTGAAGCTGATGCTTGAGCCAAAGTTCTCGGAGTACCTGTACAACGGGTTCTGGTTTGCCCCGGAGATGGATTTCCTGATGGCGGCTTTCAACCAGTCACAGGAGGCCATCGATGGCACCGTGACGCTGTCCTTGTACAAGGGAAATGTGCTCGCCATAGCACGCTCGTCGCCGACATCGCTCTACAATCAGGAGCTGGGCAGCATGGACGTGGAAGGCGGCTTTGACCAGACCGATTCCAAGGGCTTCATCAGGCTGAATTCCATACGGCTCAAGGCCCACAACGTGATACTGGACAAGAAGCACATAGGGCTCTTCCATGTGATCCAGCCCGAGGCTGACTAGCCGGAGGCTGTGAATCAGTGCGGCGGTTCCACGGAGCCGCCGCGCCTCTATCACTTCGCCCGCAGGAAGCTGAGTACGTCGGTAGCCGTATAGTCGGTGCCGAACCTCTGCAGTAGCTGGCGCAGCGAATCCAGGTGCTTGCCAACGGTGAGCAGCGGCTTCTCCATCCGGTTTCCCGCGTAGCTCATGCCCAGGCCGATGTTGGCCAGGAGAGCGTTGCACAGGCACCGCGCGTTGAGCGCCCTGGCTACAGCGCCACCCTTGGCCGCGAATACCGCCTCCGGCTCGGCCGGGCACCGATATCCTATGGCGCCGTCAGCTGCCTCGTACGGCTCGCGCAGTAGGCCCATGTTGCAGACTCGCCTGCGGGCCAGGAACTGCGTGATGTCCGAGAGCGTGTTCTGCAAGAGGCCAATTTTAAAGGGGTATCCTGTTGGTGATGCGTCAGGGTGCGTGAAGACGAGCGCTTTTCCCGCCTCGACCGCGTCAAGGAAGCGCTTCTTCAATTCCGGCACTATGCCGGATTCGCGGCAGAACGCGAACAGCGTACCCACCTGGATGCCCGCCGCGCCTTCTATCTTCGATGCCGGCAGCGAATCAGGCATGCTGTACGATCCGCCCAGCCAGAATGGTATGCCGAGCCCAACCATCTTCGCGTAGTCGACGCTGTCCTTGGGGCCGTATATCGGTTCTCCAGCGGCGTCGAGGGCAAGCACGCCTCGCGGTGGCGCGTTGTGGCCACCAGCCGTCTGGTTCTCCACCACGATGCCATCGACACGTCCCGAGGCCCTCGTGGCCATGGTCGCGGCCAGCACGTAGGAGGAGACAATGGCAAGGAAACGCGGCCGCTTCAGCGTCGCTGGTGGTGATGAAAGCACGGTGGCGGGATCGAAGCGCGCCACGAAGTGTTCGTCCTTTTGGGCGCCTTCCACATAGACGCGGATTTCACCGGGCTCGCCACGGGAATACCTGTCGAGCAGGCCGGGGATCTCTACAGGGATTCCTGCGCCCATCAGAACGTAATCAACGCCGGCCAGCATGGCTCCATAGATGGCCGCCGGATTGGGCAGCGATACTTTTTCAAGAAAATTGATGCCTACGACGCCATCGTGGCCCTCTTTGGCCAGGAATATCTCGACGAAGTTTGCCGCGACCGTCAGATCGTCGATAGACGACCCAGTGGTGGCATGCTGGTCTGACTCGCGGACTACCTCACGAAGCGGTATGCTCGAGAAATCATGCGTGTCCGCTGTGCCGACGGGATTGAACCATGCGGCGAGAACGCGGTCGGCGAGGCCGCTGTCGGGAAGGGCTGCAAGGCCCCTGCGCATGGCTCCACCCTGGTCACCCTGTTGCAGCCGCCTTGCGAACACGGTGTCGAGAGCTGTGCCGGATACGACGCCGAGCGCACCCTGCATGGAGACAGCACGCGCCAGTCGCCAATCAGAGACTCCTACGCCCATGCCGCCCTGTATTATGCTCGGGTATTCCATGCAACTTCCTTGCTGACAATATACTGAATATTGTCAAGCAATCATAGGGCAATGGACACCGAGCGTCAATGACGCCTACAGCCGCTTGGCTTCGTCCCAGTACGCGTCCATCATGGCAAGCTTGCCGTGCTCCATCGCCTCGCCTGCGGCGGCCATCCGTTTTTCAACGTGCCTGAAGCGTGCAGAGAATTTCTCCACGGCCCGGTGCATGGCTATGGCTGGGTCGACATGGTGCTTGCGCGCCACATTGACGACAGAGAAGAGCAGGTCACCGATTTCGTCCTCCAGCATGGCGCGCTCGGCGCTGTCGTCGCCGCCCGAGGCTGCCTTGGCTTCGATGGCCGCGCACGCCTCACGTGATTCGCGCAGCTCCTCCTCGAGCTTGTCCCAGGGACCAGTCTGATCTGGCCAGTCGAAGCCGACCTTGGCGGCGGCTTTCTGCAGCTTGTAGGCGCGCTCCAGCGGAGGAAATGCCTTGGAGACGGCATCGAGTACAGAGTCCTTCTTGCGCCGGCCTTCGACGTGTTCCTTGATATCGTTCCATTGCTTGAGCACATCGTCGGAGCTGTTGGCCTTGGCATCGGCAAAGACATGGGGATGGCGGCGTATCAGCTTTTCGTTTGTCGATGTGATGGCATCCGCAGTCGTGAAGGCACCGGTTTCCTCGTATATGACGGCGAGCATCGCCGAGACCAGGAAGACGTCGCCTATCTCTTCCATGATGTGGGCGGGCTCGCCCTCGTTTATCGCCTCGACGCATTCATAGGCTTCCTCGATCAGGTTGCCACGTACACTCGCGGGCGTCTGTTCCCTGTCCCAGGGGCAGCCCTCCGGAGCTCGCAGGCGGACAATGATGTCGTAGAGTTGCCCGAAGGCCTCGCGGGAACGCTCTGTGTTGTTCATGACTGGCATTGTGCCGACGATGGAATCGTTGCGCAAGGTGCATTTGGGGCAGCTGGCAGCAGCAATGGAGTGCTGTTGCATAGATGATGATTAGGCTTGGCGCAATAGTGCATAGACACCGCATAAAGTATGCATGATCGCCGCGTTTTGCCGATTGACAAGAACCTGGATATGCCGCATTGTGCGAACGTTTATTGACGATTGCAGCCGATGAAAGCCGCCGCGTCGAATGGCGGCATCATGGAATACGGAGGGGATAAGGTACAACAGGTGAAAGGGAGCGACGTAGTCATCGAACATGTACGCAAGTCGTTTGGCGATTTCAAGGCGCTGGACGACGTGAGCGTATCGATCAAAAAGGGCGAATTTTTCTCGCTCTTGGGGCCATCAGGTTGCGGCAAGACCACCTTGCTGCGAATCATCGCGGGTTTTGAAAGCCCGGAAAGCGGTTCGGTACTGCTCGACGGCCTTGATGTACTGCCGCTGCCGCCCGACGGCCGCCATGTCAACACGGTCTTTCAGAACTATGCACTGTTCCCGCATCTATCGGTCTTCGAGAATGTGGCCTTTTCCATGCGTCTCAAGCGGGCGCCTGAATCCGCCATCAAGTCGCGGGTCGAGGAATACCTGCAACTCGTTGAACTGCAGGCCCATGCGAACAAGAAGCCTTCCCAGCTGTCAGGCGGGCAGAAACAGCGCGTGGCCATAGCCAGGGCGCTGATCAACGAGCCGTCGGTACTGCTCCTGGACGAGCCCCTCTCAGCTCTTGACGCAAAGCTGCGCCAGCACATGCTTATAGAGCTTGACGCCATCCACGACAAGATAGGCATCACCTTCATCTATGTTACGCACGACCAGCAGGAGGCGCTGTCGGTCTCGGACCGGATAGCCGTCATGAACCAGGGAGAGGTGCTGCAGATTGGCACACCGCAGGAGATTTACGAGGCTCCCGCCACCGATTTCGTCGCCAAGTTCATAGGCGAAACCAACCTCTACGAGGCCGACGTGCTGGCTGTTGCCGGCGAGATGGTCGATCTTCGGGTGGAAGGTCTTGGCACGATCAAGGTCACGGACATCGAGCCGCCGCCGGTTGGCTCCAGGGTCAGCTGGACCATCAGGCCGGAGAAGATACGTATTGGCTTCGACGAGCCCAGGTCGGCCCGCAACGGCATCAACGCGGCACAGGGACTGGTCGATGAGCCCATCTATTCCGGCTTTCAGAGCAAGTTCTACGTCAAGACGCCGAGCGGCGCCGTGCTCAAGGTCATAAAGCAGCACGCCGACTGGTCCGACGAGGGCCCGGAAATCGCCTGGAAGGATTCTGTCTGGCTGTCATTCAGTGCCGAGGACGCGTATATCGTCGAGGTGAAGCGATGAGACGCGGGCCCGGCCGCCTGTATGCGGCTCCCGCGCTCTTCTGGCTGTCGGTCTTCTTTCTGGCCCCGCTCGTGATCATCGTCGCATACAGCTTCATGACGCCGGGAAAGCGTGGCGGCATCGAGTGGAAGCCGACGCTGGACGCCTACCGGGCGATTGCCAACCCGACGTTCCTCAAGGTAACGCTGAGCACCATCGTGATGGCGATAGGCTCCACCGCCATTACCCTGCTCATTGCCATCCCGTGCGGGTACTACATGGCCAGGAGCAAGCACCAGAACCTGCTCCTGATGCTGGTGATGATACCGTTCTGGACCAATTTTCTGATACGCATCTACGCATGGATAGCCATACTCGGCAATGAGGGATTCCTGAACGACATACTGCTGGCCACCGGGCTGACCACGGAGAGCATTCGCTTCCTGTACAACCGCGGGGCCGTGATGCTGGTGCTCGTATATACGTATCTGCCCTATGCGATACTGCCGTTGTATTCGACCATCGACAAGTTCGACTTCGCGCTGCTCGAGGCGGCTCGCGATCTTGGCGCGACCAAGCTCAGCGCCATCAACCGTGTGCTTCTGCCAAACATAAAGGGCGGGATCCTCACGGCGTTCCTGTTCACCTTCATACCGATTTTCGGCGCCTATGCCGTGCCGCTGCTGGTGGGCGGAACCGAATCGTACATGCTTGGCAACCTGATTGCCGATGAGCTGACAAAGAGCCGCGACTGGCCCCTGGCCTCGGCGATATCGCTGGTGATTACGCTGGTCACGACTGTCGGCGTGCTGCTGCTGCTCAGGGCCAATGGGGCAGAGGTGCTCGGCGGTTCCGGCGGCGAAGAACGAGTCATACAGGAACCAGCACCTGTCGGAGGCACGCGATGAAGAAGCGGGCATCCTTCTCCAAGAGCGTCTTCATTGCCACGATCACCTTCCTGAGCCTGCCTCTCCTCGTGCTGATCGTCTACTCGTTCAACGCCTCCAAGTCTGGCTCGTGGAGCGGATTCTCGGTACGCTGGTACGTCAAGCTCTTCACCGACTCACCGCAACTCTGGCATGCCTTCTCCAACAGCGCCATCGTTGCCCTGTCATCGGCCCTCGTCGCGACAGTCATCGGCACGCTCGGAGCCGTGGCTGTCAACTGGTACAAGTTTCGCCTGCGCAGTTACCTGCGGACCATCACCTTCCTGCCGATGATCCTGCCGGAGATCATCATAGGCGTGTCGCTGCTGGTATTTTTCTCCGGCATCGGACTCAGGCTCAGCCTGTTTACGGTGTTCGTGGCGCATGTCTCCTTCAATCTGCCGTTCGTCTTCCTCTTGGTACTTGCCAGGCTGGAGGAGTTCGACTTCTCCATAATCGAGGCTGCTCGCGACCTCGGAGCCAGCGAGACGCAGACCCTGTTCAGGGTGATATTGCCCATATCGATGCCTGGCATTGTGTCCGGTTTCCTGACGGCGGTTACCCTGTCGCTGGAGGATTTCGTCATCACCTTCTTTGTAACCGGTCCCGGCGCTACCACGCTGCCGCTGTACGTCTACTCGGCCATACGTTTCGGCGTATCGCCGGTGATCAATGCGCTGTCGGTGGTAATGATCGTGGGTACGGTCGTGCTTACCTGGTCGACCAGGAATTTTCTCAAATACATCGCGGCCAAATAGGTCCGCATGGCACATGCCCCAGTCCGGGGCATGGACGGAAGGAGTACCAACATGAAGAGGCGAATTGCGCTTGCGGCCATGGCCGCCATCATCGCTATGGTTCTGGCATCATGCGGCGGGACCGCGCAGAAGCTGTACCTGTTCAACTGGATCTACTACATCCCCGATGATGTCATAACCGATTTTACAAAGGAAACAGGCATCGAGGTCGTCGTCGATTCGTATGCCTCGAACGAAGAAATGTACAACAAGATTGTCGCCGGTGGCTCTGGCTACGACCTCGTCGTGCCTTCAGGCGACTACGTCTCCATCATGGCGGCCGAGGGGCTGGTCGAACCGATAAACAAGGCGAACCTCAAGAACTTCGGCAATATCGACCCTGCCGCGATAGCGCGCATAGGCTTCGACAAGGGCAACAAGTACAGCGTGCCATACATGATGGGCGCCGCCGGCGTTGCGGTGAACAAGACTAAGGTATCCGGCTACGAACACAGCTGGAATATCTTCGAGCGCACCGACCTCAAGGGCCGCATGACTATGCTTGATGACATGCGCGAAGTACTGGGCGCCGCGCTCAAGTACCTCGGTTACTCGGTCAATGATCCTGACCCGGCCCATCTCGAACAGGCCAGGCAGGTTGTCGAGCGCTGGAAGCCGAACCTTGTCAAGTTCGATGCCGAAGCCTTTGCGAAGAGCTTCGCCGCGGGCGAGTTCTGGGTTGTGCAGGGCTATGCCGAGAATGTGTTCCTGGAGTATCCGGAGGACAAGCGGGCCGACGTTGACTTCTTCTTTCCCAAAGAGGGCACGCCGATGTACATGGACAACTTCTGCATTCTCAAGGGCGCAAAGAACGTAGACGCGGCATACAAGTTCATAGACTACATATTGCGCCCGGATATAGCGGCGCGCATCGCGGATTACCTGATGATACCGTCGCCCAATGTGCCTGCCCGCGCGCTGATGAAGGTGAAGCCGAATTACCAGTTCGAGGATCTGGCCAACAGCGAGTTCAAGGAAGACCTGGGGCAGGAGACGCTGAAGCTGTACAACGATGTCTGGCGCCGTATACGGGTTGGCAACTAGCGATCAAGACTCCGAAATTCTGAACTGCGGGGGCCGCAAAGGCTCCCGTGGCGTGGCGATCGATATCCTGTCTCTTCCGCTATTCCCTCTGGGTGTGTATACTGATATATCAGGTGGTATATCACGGATATGGATCCTTGGATGCCACCGCCGCCGTCGGCGGACAGGTTCCTGGAGTTCCGATCCACCATCACCATGGACCGCGCAGCGTCCTGGAACCGCACATCTTTCTCAGCACCATACTTCGAGCTTCGTCGAGCCTACAGCGATGCGTCCATACACGGATCATCGCCATGGCACGGAGCCGAAGGGCCGCATTCGAAAGGATGCGACCTCCCGTCGTTTGGAAAGGAGTATGGCATGTACGATTCTATGCTTTATGGTCAGGAGCCCATCCCGACCCTGCCGCTCAACGAGCCGGTCCGCTCGTTCGCGCCCGGCTCTGTGGAGCGCGCGGCGATCGACGCCGAACTCAAGGCCATGGCCGCCACTCCCGTCGAGATTCCCGCCATCATCGGCGGCAAGGAAGTGCGCACAGGCAGGGTCAAGGAGATCCGCGCCCCGCATGACCGATCGCTGGTGCTTGGCCGCTACCACGAGGCTGGACGTGCGGAAGCACTCGCCGCGGCGGACGCCGCTGCCGAGGCCTACCGGATGTGGTCCCAGACGCCGTTCCAGGAGCGCGCCGCCGTATTCCGCAAGGCCGCGGATCTGATCACGGCTGGCTGGTGGAAGCGGCTCTCGGCCGCCACGATGCTCGGCCAGTCCAAGAACGTGTATCAGGCGGAGATAGATGCGGTGTGCGAGACAGCCGACTTCTACCGCATCAACCCGGCGCTCGCGGAGCGCCTGTATGCTGAGCAGCCACGGTCTGGTGGCGGCGAGCGCAACCTGGCGGACTACCGGCCGCTCGATGGCTTCGTGTACGCGGTGACGCCGTTCAACTTTACATCGATTGCCGCCAACCTTCCATCTGCGCCGGCGCTCATGGGCAACACGGTGGTCTGGAAACCCGCGTCGACATCCGTGCTATCGAACTGGTACCTCTACCAGCTGTACCGCGAGGCGGGCCTGCCCGATGGCGTCATAAACTTCATTCCCGGATCGGCCCGCGACATCAGCGCCGGCGTGCTGTCCCGCCCCGATTTTGCCGGGCTCCACTTCACCGGTTCCACGCCGGTATTCAACAGTCTGTGGAAGGCGGTAGCGGAGAATCTCTCTACATATCGGGCGTACCCGCGACTGGTCGGCGAGACCGGCGGCAAGGACTTCATCCTGGTTCATCCCGACGCCGACATGGATGCCGTGGTGGCTGCGTGTGTGCGGAGCGCCTTCGAGTACCAGGGGCAGAAATGCTCGGCGGCGTCGCGGCTCTACGTGCCTGAGTCGTCGTCGCGGGCGTTGCTGGACAGGCTTGCCGCCGAGATATCGGGACTGCGGGTAGGGCAGCCGGCCGATCACCGTAATTTCGTCAATGCTGTAATCGATGAGGCTGCCTTCGACACCATCGTCGGGTACATCGAGCGCGCCAGGGCCAACCCGGCCTGCCGCATCCTTGCCGGTGGCACCTACGACAAGTCTGAAGGCTTTTTCATCGCGCCGACACTCATTGTCAGCGACGATCCACGCTCGGAAAGCATGGTCCAGGAGATATTCGGGCCGGTGCTTACGGCATACGCCTACGATGATGGCGACATGGCCGCGGCGTACAGGCTTGTCGACTCTACATCACCGTATGCGCTGACCGGTGCCATATTCGCCACCGACCGTCACGCCATTGTCGAGGCGACGGATGCCCTGAGGCATGCGGCGGGCAACTTCTACATCAATGACAAGCCAACGGGAGCCGTGGTGGGCAGGCAGCCTTTCGGCGGAGCGCGCGGATCGGGTACCAATGACAAGGCCGGGTCATTCCTCAATCTTGTCCGCTGGACGAGCCCGCGGACCATAAAGGAGAACTTCGCGCCGCCGACCGACTGGCGCTACCCGTTCCTGGGCTGACGATGGCAGAAGCCGGGAATCGATACCCGGCCTATATCCAGAGTGGGGACCGCGGTGGTCCTCACTCGCCTTGCTTTAGAAGTTCGACCACGGCCTTGATGTCCTCGGCGCCTATGCCGATACCAATGCCGAGTGTCGCGGGCGTCGCGTCGAACCAGCCCAGAATCCCGACCAGGGCTCTGGCGTCGTAGGCCATGGGCGCGCTGTCAGCCGGTTTCAGGCGCATTATCAGCCTGTTCAGTGCCTTGGTCGAGACATACCAGATGGCCTTCGTGTCTGCCGGGGCGCCTGCCCGCAGCGACATGAATGACTGATCCCGTTGCAGCGGCTTCTGCGCCGCACCGCGAGCCAGCAGCGGCCTGAGCTTTTCCGGCGCCCCAAGTCCGATATACGCCTTGTCATCGCGGTACACATAGACAGGCGCCACCAATCGTTCGAGCAGCGCCGCGTAGGGCGCGTCGCCAAAACGGTAGCGGTATAAGTCGAATGGCAGGCCGTCGAGCATGCCTATGGTGCGCTCTATGTCGAGGGAGAAGCCCGAAGCGGCAAGTACGCTGGCATAAGCCGGATCCTTGACCACTGCCATCATGTTTGCCGATACGTCGCGGAATGCCTGCCTGTCCTTGAGCTCGACGGCTCCGGCCGCGTCGAGAGTCAAGCCTCGTGAGACGAGCGCCAGCGTCTCCTGTTCATCGATTGATGAACCCGATGTCAGCGTCCTGATCAGTTCATCCGATAATCCGACATCGACGGACGCGCCGCCGTTCATGCCCGCGGCCGCCGCATAGGCGCGCATCGATTCCAGCGATGTCTTGACCAGGTCCGACCCCGGCATGATCAGGCTGTACAGCGCCTCCATGAACGGTGCGCTCCAGTCCTGCGGCGTTGACCATGCGAATGACATCAGGGCGTCGCTGTCACAGTACGACAGGTACGGCAGAGACCTGTCTCCTCTGGCAGCCTTCGCGGCCATCGTGGCGAGCGTACCGCCATCGGCCAGGCTGGCGCCGACTCTGAACCACGCACGGTCCTTCTGTACGGTCAGAGCCATGTCAATGCCGGTCAGTTCGGTGACAGCGGCCGCCATACCCTCGGCTATGGCGCTGGCTCCCAAGGTTCCGAGCGCTGCCGCGTCGTTCGTGGTCGAATCCTGGCTATCAGCCTCGGCGCTCATGTCGGGCTGGGTGTTGTCATTCGGATTGACTGTGTCGGGTTGATCGCCGGCATCGATATCCGGGCTGGTGGAAGTGCCGGACAGGATATCCCGGAAACCAGGCACGCGATCAAGATACGCCGAACCGATGCGCGTATCCGCCCATGCGGCAATGCTATGCGCGGGGTAGGCGGACAGTATCGAAAGATCGATTGTCTCTGCGGCGCCGAATGTCGGAGCCCGCATGCCGCCAAAGCCCAGGGCCACATAGCCCTGGAATCCCGAGCCCACGGTTGCGTCGGAAAAGGTCCGCCGCGCCAGATTCATCAGAGCGTCGCCGACCCTGGTCTGTTCCGCAGCGGCAAGCGCAGGCTTTAGCGGCAGGAACACGAGAGTCTGGAATTTGTCACCATCTCCAGGGTAGATGGCCACAAGGAGGCGTCGCGTCAGGTCGATGCCGGCAGCGACAGTCGCACCATCATCGCCGGCGGAATCGTCCTGCAGGCCCTTGGATAGCGAATCCATTGCGGTGCCGAGCGAGTCAGCCTGCGACTCGAGGCCGGCATTGCGCAGGAATCCGGCAGCATTATCGATTAACACAGCGGGATTGCCCACGGTGACGACCATAGCCGCGCCCTGAGGCACGGCGCCAAGGATGTCGAACGCGGACTGCGGTGACGCGCCTATAAGCAACGTCGAGGCGACGATAGCGAACAGCGGCATGATATTATGTCTTCTGGCGGATGGCATGGGAACTCCTTGCAAAATAGCTATGTGTTTTCAGCCGATCGCGAGAGCCGCGGCTCCGAGCAGTCCTGAATCTACGCCAAGTCCCGGCGGCACGATGAACGCGTCCATCGCGCCTGGTTCGTCCAGGCGCGGCGCGTAGCCTGCAAGGCGTGCCTTGAGGTGGGCGCGGACCAGCTCCACGAGGCCAGGCGCCGAGCCAAGGCCGCCGCCGAGCACGATGCGTTCCGTGGCCAGTACCAGCACCAGCGGCATGAAGCCCGAGGCCAGGTAACGGGCCTCCATATCCCAGGCGGGGTGCCCGGGGGGCAGGGTCTCCGCCGGCGTTCCCCAGCGGGCCGCTACGGCGGGCCCGGATGCCATGCCCTCCAGGCAGGCGCCATGGAAGGGGCAATGCCCCGCGTACTGGTCGCCGGATTCGCGCGGCACCGGCACATGGCCCGTCTCGGGATGGCTGGCGCCATGCAGCAAGGCGCCGTTGGATACCACGCCGCCGCCGATGCCCGTGCCCACCGTTACATAGACGTGGTCTGCAAGCCCGCGTGAGGCTCCCCATCGCCCCTCGGCCAGCGCCGCGGCGTTGACGTCGGTGTCCATGGCAATGGTCATGCCCAGCCTCTCACGCATCGCCCCCGCCAGGTCGAAACCGGACCAGCCCGGCTTGGGGGTCTTGCCTATGCGTCCCCAGTCAGCTGCGCCGAATCTGCCCGCAAGCGGCCCGAACGATGCTATGCCCATGCGCTGCATTGGTCCGAATGATTCGAAGGCTGTGCGGAACCACGCGGCCGCCTCGTCGGCCGTTGCCGCTGGATCCCGTGTACTGATCCTGCCTCGAGCCAGAATTCTGGGAGTCTCGAGGGGACCGCCGCTTTCTATGATGCCCAGCACGAATTTTGTGCCGCCGGCTTCTATTGCCGCGACACGCGTGGTGTTCCTCATTCCTCGCCCGGCTCCCGGGGGATGGCGAGGTTGTCCGAATCCCGCGGTTTGATGGACGAAACAGCCTTGACGTATATGTAGTAATCGTTGTCGCTGTCATAGAAGCCAGGAATGTGGCCTATGGTCTGGAATCCAGAATTCTGGTAGAAGGATTCGCCAATCGCCTGTTCCTTGACCTTGGAGGTCTCCACCCTGATGACGGCGTATGTGTTTGTTTCCAACAGCTTCTCTTCAAGCAATGCCATGAGCCGCGGCCCGACTGCGCCGCTACGGTAGTCCCTGCCTATGACAAACGTGTGAACGTCAAATGTGTAGTCGGTGTTGGGTGACCTGTAATAGAGGCAGAAACCGGCAAGAATGATGCCATCGCGCAGCTCGATCAGCTCGAACGGCTTGCCTGGACTCTCCTTCCAGGCGGCCAGGGTCTCTTTCAGTATATCGAGCTCGATATCCCGGTAGGCCCCGGTCTCAAGCGATAGCAACTCATATTCCCGAATATTGATCATTCCCGGTATTCCTCATGCCCGCGTGGCTCTGGGCGTTTTTTGATGTATCGAATATTATCTCGATCGAGCGAATTGCAAAAGCTGACTTGCTTTTGAAAAGCGCCCGATACCATAGTATTTTAATCCATGGATCATCATTTGTACACGTCCGACAGAATTTTGCCTGTGTGCTGGCCGGAAATACCCAGGTGATGGTGCTTCATGTTCAATTTTTTTGCTGTTCAGGCCGAAATATAATAAGAACCAGACACGAATGGCAGCAAGAGGCGTTCGCTGGCGGTGGCGGAAGGCTTTCCCAGGCAAGGATGGATTACAGTGATGAACTATTCGATAAAGAATGCCGATATCGCGACCGGCGATGGCCTGCGCCGCAAAGGTTCAGTGTCGATCAATGAAAAACTACTCGCCTCGGCACTGTCCAAGGGTCCATCGTTCGATCTCGCTGGCGCGTCCTTTGTCTACCCGGCCCTGATCAACATTCATGACCACTTCAGGGGCAACTATTTGCCGCGCGTCGGACCCAAGGACGACAAGTTCTACACCAACTGGGGGCCCTGGGACGCCGACCTCAAATCGTCCGCGGTCTATGAGGAACGAGCCAACATCAATGTCGAGCAGATGTACTTTCTGTCCGCCTACAAGAACCTGTTCTCCGGCGTGGCGACCGCCAATGACCACTTTCCACACGAGATAAACGGCGCGTACCTGCCCCGCCTGCCGATCCGCGTCATAGAGAACTACTGCCTTTCGCACGAGTGCTCTTCGTACGACCTCAACTGGGGCGACGGGATAGAGATAGAGCACGCGCGGGCCGTGGAGCGCGACTGGCCCTATATCACCCACCTCGAGGAAGGTTTCGATTTCGAGTCACAGGATGGCATCGGCATCCTTGAACAGTTGCAGTGTCTGGACGACCATTGCGTGTTCATCCACTGCATCGGCTTCTCCGATGAGGACATAGCGAAGACCGCCAAGGTTGGAGCCTCGGTATCGTGGTGCCCGGCGTCCAACAAGCTGATGTTCAATGTTACCTGCAAGATAAGGAAGATGCTGCAGGCGGGCATCAACGTATCGATCGGCACCGACTCCACCGCGACGGGCTCAGTGAATCTGCTTGCCGAGATGCAGTACGCGCGCCTGGTCTATCAACAGATGTACGGTGAAGACCTGCCCGCAAAGTCGATATTCAACATGGTGACGGCGAATCCAGCAAAAGCATTCCGTATGGCCGACCGCATCGGCGCCCTTGAGCCTGGCATGAACGCGGATATCCTGGTGCTCAAGGCCAGGCACGATGACCCCTACGAGAACCTGGCATCAGCGACCATGCGTGACATCGAATTCCTGTCGGTGGACGGTATGCCGGTGCTGGCCGACCAGCGGTTTGGGGAGCTGATCCCCGATGACGGCACGTATGAAGAGGTTACCGTCGATGGCAGGGCCATGCTTGCCAAGGGTACCCCGGCAAGCCTGTACCGGACGATCCGCCAGGAAGTTGGCTTCAAGAAGGTTCTGGACTATTTGCCTTTTGAAGTATGAAGCCCCGCTTTGGCGACGCGATGTGGCTGAATACTGAATATCGGCATGGCAGTCAGGGAAGATATGTACTATAATCACCAAATGGCTGATTGGTGCAGATCACAGCCTTAAATTCGGGAGCAATGAGGAAACGATGCCCAAGGTAGGGACATACCACGCCAACTCGGTGATTTACTTCCAGGGTGACCAGGGAGACAGGATCTTCGTACTCCAGCGTGGCAGAGTAAGCCTCAATTACAATGACATCGAGACAGGCAAGCTGATTCGCGAGATCATCCAGACCGGCGAGTTTTTCGGCGTCAAGAGCGCTCTGGGCCGCTATCCGCGCGAGGAGAATGCCGTGGTGCTCGAGGATGCCAATGTGCTCGCGTTTACGGTGCCCGAGTTCGAGGCGTTCTCGATGTCCAACACCAGGATCATCATCAAGATGCTCAAGGTGTTCTCCAATCAGCTCCGGCACATACACAAACAGGTCGAGAATCTCATGGAGAACCCCATGGCGGTCAACGCCGAGACGGGCCTCTTCAAGACCGGCGAATACTACCTCCGCAACAGAATGTATTCACAGGCGCGTTACGTGCTGAGCCGCTATCTGACATACTATCCCGCGGGCAAGCTGGCTGAGCAGGCCGGGCGGTATCTGGAATCGGCCGAAGCGGCCCTGACCCGGTATGGCGACGGCAAGGGGCCCGCTCCTCTAGCCGGGGCCGCTCCTGTCGCAGGCGTCGCCTCGGCAGGAGTCGCGCCTTCAAGCCAGGCCGCCGATTCTTCCGCCCCCAAGTCCGTGGTGCGGCCAGCCGAAGGGGCCAGCCTCTCCGATACGGCCAAGGATTACTACAACGCCGTCAGCCTGTTTTCCCAGGAGAAATACCAGGACGCCTTCAAGGAGCTCAAGCGCATCGCCGAGGACAGTGAAGACCGGGAGTATGTCGGCAAGGCCCAGTTTGATATGGGCCGGTGCCTGTTCGCGCTCGGACAATGGGAACTAGCCATAAAGCACTTCACCGCCATCGTTCAGGGCGCGCCAAAGCATGCTGATATGTCTGACATCCTGTTCATCATGGGGCAGTCGTGGGAGAAGAAGGGCGACAAGGACAAGGCCAGGGCATTCTATTCCAAGGTGCTGTCAATGCCCGGTGACGACGACTCAAGCGCCCGCATCAAAGCCAAGAAGGCTCTCAGTGCCTTGGGAGGAGCCTGACCATGGCGGACCTTGCCGGATTCAGCCGCTTTGCCCGAACCTACCAGGCCGGAGAGATCATATTCTCGGAATATGAACCCGGAGACAGCTTCTATCTGATCCAGACGGGCAGGGTCAGAATCACCAAGATTGTCGGCGATATAGAGAAAAACATAGACATCCTGTCAGCGCCGGAGATATTCGGCGAGATGGCCATACTCGAGGGTGCTCCTCGATCGGCGACCGCGATAGCCGAAGAAACAGTCAAGGTGCTGGAGTTCAATCGCGCCAACTTCGAGATCCTGATGATGGGCAACCCCCAGATAGCGCTCCGGCTGCTCAAGGTCTTTACCAAGCGCATATATGACCAGAAACGCAGGTTCATGATCATGACCCTGGAGGATCCCCAGGCCAAGATAGCCGATGTATTCCTGATGCTCGACGAGACGCAGGGCTCGATAAACCAGGGCGAACCACTGGGTGACAAGCGCGAATTCAAGGTAACCATCGATGATGTTGCGCACTGGGCAGGCATGAATCCCTCGGATACCCAGGCTATCCTGGGGCATTTCTCCAACCAGCGCCGGGTGGAAATGTATGCGGACCGCATCGTTGTCAAGAACATCAACGACTTCATCCGCTTCGTCAACTCAAAACGGAAGAAGTAGACCCCGGCCCTTGCCCTGCCATCACCTTTTCAGGTATAGTCTCGCCCGAATCGCCGAGATAGCTCACTTGGCAGAGCGGCGCACTCGTAATGCGCAGGTACCGGGTTCGATTCCCGGTCTCGGCTAAAAAAGGCCGCACGCCCCTCGGGGCGCGCGGCCTTTTTTAATAAGCCGAGACCGGGAATCGAACCGAGGAAGCGTCCCGAGCAGAGCGAAGGGCGCGGCGCAGGGACGCGCCGCGAGCGACCGAGGCGGCCTGAAGCGAAGTTGGCAGGAGCCAACGAGCGCAAGGCGATTCCCGGTCTCGGCTAAAAAGGCCGGGCATAGTTCATCGAAGCTTGCATCTCGGCATCTAAAGGCACTGGCCGTTGTATGGCTAGCCTTGGGCAACCGCTCCAGGAGGTGTCGAAAATTGAAAGATGCAGGCTTCGACGAACTAACTTTCGATTATGGAAGTATTCGGGCTGATGCGATACATTGTACAAGGTGCATTGGAGTTTCTATATGAAGACAGCGAAGAAAGATGTCCACGGTTTGCTTAAGTCATTCTACACATTGCTCTTCATATCGCTCGGGGCGTCGGTGTTCCTGTCGTATTTCATATTCTTCATACCACTCAATGCCTCATTCGTCAGGGAGCAGGAGAATTATTTCAGGAGCGAGGTCAGGATAAAGGCCAGCTCAGATGATCAAATGATCCTGGACCTGATCGCTGGGCAGCAGGACCGCAATCAAACAAAAGCTTGTGGACTACCATCGAGGCGCCGCGGATTTGAAGGAACTGAAGGACTTCACCGGGCCCAAATACGCTGATGGCGCTGCGGCATTGCGTGGCCTGGTCGGGGCAAGCCGTTACGTGCCAGATGGAACCATGATAGCCTCGTGGGGAGACGGTTCGATCTACGCAAGGCACGCGCAGACCGTGGCAGGCTTCTATCTGGTCAAAGAGAACGACAAGCTGTTCGCCTTGGTTGTATCCCCCATACAGGAAGAAGGAACGTATGCAGGGTACGATGTGTGCATATTCGAAGCGAATGTGCTCGTAGAAAACAAATCCGAAATAGTCACAGCCTATACCATAGAGGATGCCGGGGCGATCGATGTCCACGGTGACAAACACGAGTACTCAATCCCCCTCTATCAGGGCAGACTCCTTTTGACCGCGACACCGGATGCAGGAATATTCAAGGATGCCACATTGCAGGCATTCTATTTCGTCAGCCTGTACTCATGCGCGCTCTTCATTTTTATATCAATCTTCTCATATTTCACATTCTACCGGTTTGTAAAAAAGATAATCGATGACCACGTAACGCTGATCGCCAGGGCCGATGGCCTTCTGGCCGAAAAGGAACTCATACTCAAGGAAGTCCATCACCGAATAAAGAACAACATGAATACCATCAGCAGCCTCTTGTCGCTGCAATCCGCCATGATAGCGGAGCCGGCGGCCATAAGCGCCCTGTCAGATGCCGGCAACAGGATCCGCAGCATGTCCCTCTTGTATGACAAGCTGTACCGCTCGGTTGATTACTCCGAGCTATCCGTCAAGGATTACCTGACAACCCTGGTTGATGAGGTTGTGGTCAATTTTCCCAATAGCCAGCATGTGAGGGTAGAGAAGCGCCTTGAAGACTTCATGCTCGATGCCAAACGTATGCAGCCGCTTGGCATCATCATAAACGAACTGATAACCAACGCCATGAAGTATGCGTTCAGGGGCAGAGAGCATGGGGTGCTCACCGTTTCAGCGGCGATGACCGGCGCCCTGATCCAGATATCCATCCAGGATGATGGCACTGGCATCCCCGATTCCATCACGCTTGAAGGACACGATGGCTTTGGCCTGCAGCTTGTCAACGCGCTGGCCCGGCAGCTGGATGGCACCATACGCATAGAACGGGACAACGGCACCAGGATAGTACTGGAATTCTCAAAGTAGGTACGGACGTGGCCATCGCATCGTGTCAGCCTCGAACAGCTGTCGGAGGCAACGGACAACGCCGATGCCATCGGCCGCATGACCGTCTTTGCCCGCGCCTGCGCCTCTCTACGCAGACCCTCGGCTACTAACCGTAGAACCTGGCCATCCTCGTCCCCGGCTTTGGCCAACCTGGTCGGCGTATTTCAGTCGCAAACGCATCGCGGCAAGAGCCAGGGGGCGCTATGTTCTGTGGAGCGGCAGCCTGTGCCAGATGCGCCCCCTGCCGCGGGCTTCCGCTCCGCGGGTACGCGGCGCGGCGATCCCGCGGCTCCCCGAAACCCTGGTCATGTCCGCATTGCATTGGAAGCATGCCGGGTTTACTATCAAGCCATGGACACCGCGTTTTCCGTAGACCCCCAGGACGCCCGCCGCTTCTTCGAGCGCAAGGCGCAAGCCCGGGCGGCCGCTCTCGACCAGCGCTTCGAGCGGGCCTGGGCAGAGGCGAACGGCATCATGGCGATGCTGCAGAGCGACTATGGCTACCTGCGCATCTGGCAGTGGGGCTCGCTGCTTGATCGTACCAGGTTTTCTGAAATTTCTGATATCGACATTGCCGTGGAAGGCGTCCCGGACACCGCGACGTTCTTCGAGCTCTACGGCAAGGCGATGGCGCTGACGACCCTGCCGCTTGATCTGGTCGAACTGGAACGCATAGAACCAGTCCATGCAACTTCGATCCGCGAGCGTGGGAGGCTGGTATATGATGGAAGTTGAACTGCTGTTGGCCGAGATTGCCAAGAATATCGAAGTTGCGGATCGCATCCGTGACTTTATCGATGCCACCGAGCGCCACGACATAGCCATTCTGGGCAGGACGCCCGCGACGGCCCTCATGATGGCGTCCATGATCGAGAACTATTATACCTGCCTTGAGACCATGTTCCTGCGCGTTTCGCAGAACTTTGAGAACCATCTGGATGACAAGCGATGGCATCAGACCCTGCTCGATCGTATGACGCTCCAGGTACCCACGATCCGTGAACGGGTGCTCTCGGACCAGACGAGGAGCGATCTGGGCGAACTGCTCAAATTCAGGCATTTCAAACGGTATTACTTCGAGTTTGAATACGATTGGGACCGCATCGATTTCCTGCTCAAGAAGCTCAAGGATGTCCACCCGCACGTCAAAGAAGACATGCGGCACTTCATGGACTTCCTGCGGGCAGCCGGGGAGAAATGAATGGAAGTGGCACATTTGCTGGTCTTCTGCAGTGCTTGGTCGAATGCTCGGACACCGGCACCGCCGCTGGTGGATTGAGGCGGCCACCAGCAATCAGTCTGATTTGCGGGCATGGTATGACACACTCCGTTCCGCTACAAAAAGCCCGGCATCAATGTTCATACCGACTTCAGACATTGCCTGCCCATCCATGTCTGTTTTCTTGTTCATGGCCTTGCTGTCATAGAGTTCCAGAAATGGTTCGCCGCCTGCAATCCACTGAGTAAGCAATTCAATAATGGCAGGCCGTCTCTCCAGGAAGGTGGCGCTCCGGGTTACACATTCCCAGACGACACAGACGCGCCATCCAGCCGCGATCAAGGCGATGATATCCCTTGCGTCGCGTTCCCTGTTGTGTCCGATCTTGTTTGCCCAGAACTCGGCATTGCTGCCAGGCATCCTGAAGAAACGGCAGTCATGGCCGTGCCAGAAGCAGCCATGGACAAAGATGACCGCCCGGTACTTCGTCAACTTGATGTCGGGCTTGCCGGGCAGATCGCCGCAGTTCTTGCGATAGCGGAAACCCGCAGAGAACAATGCGTTTCGGATCATCCTCTCGGGCTTGGTGTCTGTTCCGCGGATTCCCGCCATCATGCGGCTGCGCGTTGAACGGGAAACGGTATCCATGGCCACGAGTATGGCTCATCAGCGACCGTTAGTCGATCATGATCAGCGGCTTGATGAAGCGCGCCACGGCGGCGAAGACAGGTACGGCGACCGAATTCCCGAACTGCTTGTATGCCCGGGTATCAGAAACTGGAATAATGAAACTATCAGGGAATCCCATGAGCCGTGCGCATTCGCGCGGCGTAAGCCTTCTTGGGTTCCGCCCCGCCTGCGCTATGAGAATTTCCGATCCATCCTTGTAGTATCGTGCGGAGAGGGTACGGGCAACCGAAGTCTCGGTGCAAAGACCATACCCAAAGCCATTGCCGAGCGAACGATGCTTGTCAGCATAGGATTGCAGGTATGCCCACAGCTTGTCGCTCAGGGTGTATTTGTCCTGAACCTTTCTCGTGCCGTGATCGAAATAGCTGGACCCATCATGATCAAGAAAAGGCTCTGTGCCATCTGTCCTGTGAAGAATATCTCCAAGAACGGTCTTCTGCTTGTCTGGAAATGCGAACGAGTCCAGGTCGAACAGGACTGGCTCCCTGAAGCCGACGATAACGATTCGCTCTCTGTGTTGCGGCAGCCATTGCTGCGCATCCAGGATTCTGTATTGTACTGAATAGCCAAGGTCGTCCCTGAGTGTACTCAATATTACCTTGAACGTATTGCCGTGATCGTGAGAGTGGAGATTCTTCACGTTCTCCAGCAGAAATGCCTTCGGTCTTTTCTCCGCGATGATGCGTGCGACATCAAAGAACAGCGTACCTTGCGTCTTGTCAGCAAATCCGTGCGCCCTTCCGAGGGAGTTCTTCTTGGAGACCCCAGCGATCGAAAAAGGCTGGCAAGGAAAGCCTGCGACCAGAACATCATGGTCAGGTATGGCATCGGCCGATATTTTCGTTATGTCTCCATGAATGGGAGACTCATCGGGAAAATTGACGCCGTAGGTCTTCTGCGCATAATCATCCCACTCCGACGTGAAGACGCAGTGGCCTCCGACTGATTCGAAGGCAGTCCGCAGCCCTCCAATGCCGGCGAACAGATCTATGAAGGTAAAATCATGTCTTCCTTCGTTCTCGTGCTGTATGGCTTCCCTGATGATTGAGTGAAGAGCCTCTATGACATAGAACTTCGGTACGGTCTCCCCGTTGCGCCAGCGCCGCACCGTAGTGACATTCACGTGCAGTAATTTGGCTATATCGGACAAGGATTTGAATCGAAGTGCCTGTTCGAGGAGCGTATTGACGCTGGTGTCTTCTATATCTGCCATATTCACCACCTCGGGGAGAGATCCAGTACAGTATGCATTATTATTTCCCCATAGGCAATACTGAATCGGTGCCAGTTTCTTTCCGATAATCGGGTATGGCAATGACAGACTACAGAGAATTGGCCCGACACTTGAACTCGCTAGGGGTTACCCGCGCATACATGAAGGCGCTGAGCAACAATGACAATAGCAAGAATCAGATCTATTTGGGACCAAGTTTTGAGGCATTACAGCTGTTGCCCTTCGGCGAGATCCTTCAAGGAAGCGCCGGAGCCAATCCAAATCTAAAAGCATCCGTAAATTTCTTCTGGCTTTCCGAATCCGGTCGATTGGAAAGGGCCATATATGCACAGCTCATCCTGTACCCGCAGTATCCGGAAGTCAGGCTTTCCGGCTTTTTGAAGGGCTGTGTTGCAGCACCTTCTGAATATTTGCGGCCCATTGCAAGAGAGCAACGGACAGATAAGGACGGCAGATTTCTGATTCTCGGCGTAACCCCAGACGATCGCATCATCGGGTATCTGGCAGCACCGGGCAGGCAGGTCGCCAGGTCGATAGAAGCTGAATTTGAACAACTTTGCGGCAAGAAGCTATTCGTCGACTTCCCGCTTGGCAATCAGTCGGCTTTCTCAAGAAAGCTCATGCTTATCGCGAAGCTCACGCAAATCGTCCATGCTGGCTGGCATCCATCTCAGAGACTCGACGCCGAAGGGCGTATGCTGAATTATGAAGCGCCGAACGCTGGAGGATACACTCTTGAATCATTATTTGGGATCATCCCGAACGGCATTTCAGAGCCCGATTACCTAGGATGGGAGCTCAAGGCCTTTGGGGGAAATCGCATAACGCTAATGACTCCGGAACCAGACGCAGGATATTATGGAGAAAATGGCGCCGCAGCCTTTGTCCGGAAATATGGGCATGATGCGGGAAATGATACGATATATTTTACTGGTATACACAGAGCGAATAGTCGAAATGATCTGACCGGGCTCACGCTCTCGACAATAGATTATGATGTAGTTCACGACAAGTTTACGGGCATCAATGGCGGATTGGCATTGTTCACCGATTCCGGAGAACCGGTGGCAATCTGGACTTTCAAACGACTCATCGCACACTGGGCAAGAAAACATGCATTGGCTGCATATGTAAAATACGAGAAGAGCGAAATCCAAAGCAGGCTGAATATTCGCTATCTCGCTCCAGCTCACTTGGGGGAAGGAACTGATTTTTCAAAATTCATGGCTGCTTTCATTCAGGGAACGATCTACTATGATCCCGCACCAAAACTGTCCAAGGCAAGTACGCCGCATTCCCGCGTCAAGGCCCGCAGTCAATTCAGAATCAATAGCACGAGCCTCGGCGTTCTATATCACTCTTTCACAGACGAGCAGCTTCAATAGCGGAGGGCTCGAGTCGCCAGAACGCCATTATTGTCACAGATTCTTGGATGGTATTAGATCGTCAGCCTGTCGATGATTCAGTCTTCCCTCTCCCACCAACCACCCGCCTGACGCCGCCGCGCGGATTGGGTACGTCGCCCGCGTACCGTGGAATGACATGCACGTGCAGGTGGAACACGGTCTGGCCGGCGGCCGCGCCGATGTTCATGCCGATGTTGTAGCCGTCTGGCGAGCGGGTCCTCTCGATGGCCTCCCTGGCGGCGTCGATAGCGGCCAGCAGCTCGGCCCGCTCCGCTGCCGTCGCGTCGAACCAGGATGGAACATGGCGCTTGGGTATCAAAAGCGCGTGACCTGGCGATGCCGGGTGCGAGTCCCAGATGCCAAATACCAGGGTGCCATCGTAGAAGCGCTGTTCCTCTGGAATATGACAGAAGGGGCAGTTCGGTGTGCTCATGTCGTTCTCCCGGACCAGCGTACACCCGGCCTCGCTCCCCGTCCATGAATTCGGTGGCTTCATGGATCAGTCTTTATGCCTATACGGGATGTTTCTGGTTCTAGCTCAGTCTGCCATGAGGCTCTTGAGTATCTTCCTGGCGAGTGGTTCTTTTATTTCCGTATGACGAGGAACGGCCTCTATCACTCCGTTTTTTGGATTGATCCAGAGCGAATGCGAACTGCCTTCTCGTTTTAGATAGCAGCCGGCGAGTCTCAAGGCGCGTTCAAGATCTTTTCGCTTCATCCCACTGACACGGCTTCTTGAATGGCATCGGACGGCAAGCCTCGAAGAATATCCTCCCGGCGATCCTCAAGAATCAGTTCGATGGCTTGCCTTAGATTGTCTTTGGCTTCTGCGATAGTGTCGCCCTGACCATTGGCTCCGGGTACTTCAATGCAGATTGCCCAGTATCCGCCTTCTGGGGCTGCTTCCATGATTGCGGTGAATTCAGCTTTCATCATCAACCCTCCATGATCATCTAATGCAATAGTACCTAAATTCTGACTCTTCTGATAGTGGCTTCCCTGTGCCTGCCGGTCATAGCGTGCATGCTGGCGTGCGACTATCTACAAGCGGGGGAACCACAGAATGACGCGGGGGAACCATAGAACGTCGCGAAGTAATCATGGAACGTCGCGGGGGAACCATAGAACGTCGCGAAGTAATCATGGAACGACACGGGGGAACCATAGAACGTCGCGAAGTAATCATGGAACGTCGCGGGGGAACCATAGAACGTCGCGAAGTAATCATGGAACGACACGGGGGAACCATAGAACGTCGCGGGGGAACCATAGAACGTCGCGAAGTAATCGTAGAATGACGAGAACCTATGAACAGGGTTGCGCACACAAAAAAAACGAAGGTCGGGTTGTTGCCCGGCCTTCGTTCGCTATAGAATGAGCGGCCCGATCGGAATCATATCGACGGCCGCGAACCATGGATCGGGGCACCGCGTTTGTGGCGCATACATGCCTCCTTGATGGTACTCTGCAACCAGTATGATACGCCTGTCCGCTCGCGGGCGCAAGGGAAGAAAGAGGTACTGAGCTCGATGTTTGATCTGATTGGCTCATTTTCCCTGGCGCAATGGCTTGTCTTCGCGGTCTCCGCTGTCCTGATCGGCCTGACCAAGGCCGGGCTGGATGGCGGAGCGCTGATCGCTGTCCCTCTCATGGCGGCGGCCTTCGGGGGGCGTTACTCGTCGGGCCTCCTCCTCGGTGTCCTGATGGCGGCCGACCTGCCGGCGATCTGGAACTACCGGCACGACCCCAGTCTCCCCCACCTGCGCAGGACCCTGCCGTGGGCAGTCATTGGCATAGGCGCGGGCGCGGTGGTCGGGCGGCTGATCCCCGATACGGCTTTCAGGATTGTGATGGGCTCGATGATCATGGTCAGCGCCATCATCATGGGCTACCGGGAGATTACCGGCCAGCGCTCCATGATCAAAGCCGACTGGAGGGTCAGCGTTCCGCTCGGGATGCTCGCCGGTTTTGCAAGCATGGTGGGCAACGCCGCCGGATCGATCATGGGTCTGTTTCTGCTCTCCAGCGGGCTTGGCAAGGGCAACATCATCGGCACCTCGGTGTGGTTCTTCTTCCTCCTGAACCTGGTCAAGTTGCCGTTCCACCTGTTTCTGTGGCACACCGTCAGCCTGCCAACGCTCGGTGCCGACGTGCTGCTGGTCCCTTTGGCCATAGCGTCAACCTATCTCGGCATCAGGCTTGTGCGGCACATCCCCGAAAAGCCCTACCGCATATTCCTGGTCTGCGCCTCCGCGGCCGGCGGACTGTACCTGCTGCTTCGTTAAGAGCCCGTCGGGCTTTGCCGGTTCTCCGCTCAGGATCTATACTCGTTCAATGCGGTTGGGTCGGACTTCAAATGATGGCGAGTTCATACTCATGCTGGGCGATCGGGCCCATGTGGTTCGGTACTGGCAGGGTGGTACGCGGATAGGTGTTCAGGCGATCACGGGCGAACGGCAAGCCGCGGCGCAGGCATCGCGTTCAATCAGGGTCGATCCGCCAGCCGGAGCCACCCTCGTCGTCGACGCCAGGTTCTGGTCAGGACTGGCAGCGGATGATGCGCGCATCCTGTCTGGCCTCGCCGCGATGATAATCGCCGAATTGGCTGTCGCCGAGCCCGGCTCGGAGGCGCTGGCGGGCGCCTATGCTTTGGAGTTCGTAATCATCGCGGGGCGAATCGCGGCGCGCGGCGCTCGCTTTCTGGGAGCGTCGGGTCAGTGGGTCGAGCCCGATGGTGTCTGGTGTATCGATGACGCCATACGCTACATCGAACGCAACTATGCCGAGTCCTTTAGCCTGGACTGGTTTGTATCGCGCTGCGCCATCAACGTAACCGACTTCTCGAGGCGCTTCAAGGAGAAGGCAGGCTGTCCGCTCTTCGAGTTCATTAACCGCCAGCGTGTCGCGCGCGCCTGCGCCCTGCTTAAGTCCTCTGACCTGTCGATCATCGACATAGCGGAGGCGGTGGGCTACAACAATCTGTCTTTCTTCAACCGCTACTTCCTGCGCATCATGGGCCTTTCGCCCCGCGCGTACCGTACAGGTTCCGCAAAATAGTATCAGTGGCGGCCTCCACAAACTGAACATAGTGCAAGACCGCGCGCGAGAACCGTCCTATAGTCCAGGTATCAGGGAGGACATGATGGAAACCGATGATGGACCGGGTCAGGGTTGCGTGGCGATCGGCCAGTTGTCGCTTGAGGCCAACATCGTGGTTGCCGGCTCGAGCATGAGCGCCATGGATGTTGATCGAGCTCGAGGCGCCGGTCGCCTTGACATGGCCGTGCCGGCGGATCAGTCAGTCTACCTCGAGGTGGGTGGCGTCGTCGTGGCGGCGGGACTCCTCAGGAAGAAGCGCGGAAGCAGCGTGTTTGTGGTGACGCGGATGATGGCAGATGGCCAGGAGGTGCGGTTATGAGGACAGGAACAATAGAGGATGCGATGGTGCGCATGCAGGTTGTACTGGGCGAGCGGAGCCTCTCGGTGCGCGACCTGTCGACAATAGCCAAGGGTTCGATCATCGAGCTCGAGTCCATAGCCGGCGAGCCGGTCGACCTGGTCGCCGCCGGAGAAGTCGTGGCCAGGGGAGAAGTGGTCATCATCGACGAGGCTTTTGGCATCCGGGTCACGGAGCTTGTCAGCCCGAGGAACGCGTCATGAGCGCCGCCATCATCGACGACGCCATCAGCGACGCCAGCAGCGACGATGCCATCGTTCCGTTGCCCGCATCCATTCTGGGATCGAGGGATGGCAGGGTCGAAGGCAGGAGAATCAAGCGGTACGACTTCAGGCGGCCAGACAAGTTCTCAAGGGAACAGCTGCGCACCATGCAGAACATCGCCGAGTCATTCTCCCGTCTTGCTTCCACGCGGCTGTCCGCGTCACTGCGCCTTCCATGCGATCTGTCGCTTGAGACCGTTGACCAGCTTACCTACGACGAGTTCATGGCGCCGCTCGCATCGCCATGCGCCCTGGCTATCGCGACTATGGAACCGCTGCGGGGCCAGGTCGTCATGCACCTTGACGCGGCGGCCAGCGACGCCATTCTGGAGCGGACCTTTGGCGCGATGCCGCTGCCGACGCCACCGGCGAATCCGCAGCCGCTGGCAATCGGCGGCCTTACCGACATCGAGGTGTCGCAGCTGGAGCGCGTCGTCACTTCGACTCTGGACGCGCTGGGAGCCGCATGGTCCTTCGTCGATGGTATCAAGCCCAGGCTCGAGCAGGTGGAGACCGAGGCGCGCTTCTGCCAGGTCGTGCCGCCGCGCGAGATGATAGTGCTGACATCATTCGTGCTGAGCGTTGGCTCGGTCAAAGGGAAGCTGGACATCGCCTATCCATTCCTGGTGCTGGAGCCGATCATCGGCATGCTGTCGGCCAGGTACTGGTTCGAAAAGCGCAACCCTGTGGAGTCAGGCCCCGGCGCCGTCACCGCGTGGCGCGCCCCGATGCCGGCCGAGCTGATGCTTGACGCTGGCGCATTGTCCATAGATGCGCTGCGTTCGCTCCGCAAGGGAGCCATCGTGCCGGTTCCCGACCTTGACAGAGGCCTTGGCTGGTTGCGGCTCGGTGGAGCCAGGGTAGCCGGGCTTGTGGATGTTCGCCGGGGCGATGTTCGCCGGGGCAGCGCCGCGGTAACCGCCGCCTTCGCTGACGCCGGTGCCGCCTCGAAGAGTGCCGTCGAGTCGAGGCAGGATCCCATGGCGCGCATGGCAGAAGAGGTGCGCGGCGGCATCACCGCTATCAATGCCAGCGTGTCGGCGGCGATGCAAACCATGGCCGCCCGCATCGACGAGCTCAAGGGTGGCCAGGAGGATCTGTCCGACCGTATGCTCTTCGGGCAGTCAGACGCTTCGCTCGCCCGACCCGCGGCCAGGCCATTCGCCTCGCTCGCGGGTGCCCCGGCCGAGGCGCTGGCTCTGTTCCTCTCGGGTGAGCGCCCCCAGGTATGCGCCCTTATCCTGTGCCATGTCGATGATGGAATCGGGGCGCGGCTGCTGTCGCTTCTGCCCGAGGCCGTGCAGCCCGAGATAATGCGCCGTGTCGCGTCTATGAGCGGGGTGGCTCCAGACGTGCTGGCCGATGTGGAGCGGATACTGGACGTCAAGTTGTCTGCCATCGACAGGGCAGGCCCCGAAGCCGGAGGCATCGACAAGGCTGTCGGCATGCTGAACATGGTTCCACGCGAGGTGGAGAAGCGCGTCATAACGAGCCTGGACCGGACCGATCCGGAAATGGCCGAGTCTATCAAGCGCAGCATGTTTGTATTCGAGGACATCGTGCTCCTCGACGACGAATCGATACGCGCCGTATTCGAAGCGGCCGACGAGCGCGACATCATACTCGCTATGAAGCCGGTGGCCGAGGAGTTGCGCGAGCGCCTCTTTGGCCGATTTCCCGAAGACCGTCGTGAACGCCTCCGGGCTGAATTCGCGAAGCTGGGTCGTATGCGGCTGGCCGAGTGCGACGCGGCGGGGTTCCGCATTGTCGAGGAGATACGGCGGCTGGAACAGGAAGGCCGCATCGTCATCATGCGGGATCGTTGAGGTTTGACTCCAGGCAGACATGCAGGCCGGCCTTGACCAGCCGTCTAAAGAACAGGCGCTCCACGTCGTTCCTGTCGCACAGGCTTCCAAAGCTTATGGACAGGACATCGCCGTGGCTTGTCATCGAAGCGGATGTCTTGATGGTGGGCGCGCAGTTCACCAGGATGTCCAGCCACTTTACCCTGGACGCGATCGGCTCGGGCAGATTCGCCTTGCCCATGTTGGACAGCACGCCGCTGAACAGCCTGTCGCCATAGATCTGCGACAGTGCGCGCATCAGCATGTTCTTGAGGGGAAGCGGCAACATGCGCACGAGGATGCTGCGCGACGCTTCCACATTACGCGTGATGATGCGCGTCAGCTCGCCCTTGTGCATGCCCAGCACCATCTGGCTGTGCACCGACTTGAGAATCTCATCGAAACTGTAATGCGCAAGCCTCGTGTCAAGCTGTGGCGTCAGGAAGAGGCTGAAATTGCGCATCGTCACCGATGGAAACACGAGGCGCATGTTGGCGGGGATTTCCAGCTTGATTGGCAGGCGCCTGAACCGGCTTGTGCCTGTAGATTCGGCTTCCTGGATATCCTGCAAGACAGCCAGGTACTGGGCGGCCATGTACTCGGTCAGGGTCGCGGCGTGACTCTTCGCCACCGCCAGGGCGGCCCGTGCCGACAACCTGCCGGTCGTGATGCGCAGCTGGCCCAGCGGCAGTATCGCACCGGGTATGTGCCAGGCTGGCTTCTCCATCGGCGGGGCGGGCATGCCAGGGACGCTATAGCGGGCGAATGAGTCTTCCCATTCTCCTGGTTCCGGGCTGCCCAGGGGGTCAAGGACTCCGTCTCCGTACTGAACATCGAGTCCGGACAGCCTGAAATATTCGCCCAGCAGGGTCTTGAGGAGTATCATGCCTCCGGTACCATCGGTGATGATGTGGCTTATCTCCAGGGCAATCCTGTCACGGTATACCCTGACGCGATACAGGTGGGCGCCGGGGATGCCGGCCTCGGGCAGCTGCATGGGGTATTTTGAATCGGAGATGGGGGCCAGCGGTTCGCGGTTGCGCTCGAAGTAGTACCAGAACATTCCCCGGCGCATCTCGACATGGTAGTAGGGCAGGCGGCGGCTTATGGCCCGTATGGCCGTGGCCAGCATGTCGACATCCACCGGCCTGTCCAGTACAACCTGCAGCCTGAAGAAGGCCGTTGTCCTGGCGTTCATGTTGGCCGGATATATGACGGCCGCATGGTCAAGTGAAAACCATGGCGGCATGCGCGGCTGTTTTCGTCCCGTATCCATCGTCGATTCCGGCATGCCCGTGCCCTATTTCTTCCGTGTCTTCTTTGCCAGGGTCTCGTCGAATACGACAACCGTTCCGGCCATGTTTATGACATCGCCCGACTCGAGGCGCTTTCGCGTCACCTCATGGTTGTTTACGGTAACCGGCGTGTCCGAGACCACCGTGTATATGTTCTTGGCCTCGTCGAACAGGATGGTCGCGTGTGACGCCTTGAGCGATGGATTGCCGGCTATGCTGATGTCGGCATCGGGAGCCGCTCCTATGACGGTCTGGGCGCCGGCGAGTTCAAAGAATCGTGTCGACGCGGGGCCGCCGCCGGGGCCGAAGAGGAGGCGCACGCCGGCACGGTCGGTCTCGCGCTCAAGCTTGAACAGCACGAGCGCCAGCCATGCCAGCGCCGCTATGCCTACGAACGCCAGGTACCAGACCGGCGGCCTTTGCGCGCTCTGTCCGAGCACGGTGCCGGTAAAGTAGTAGCGTGTCGCGGAAAGCTTGCGCCCGTCGGTGGTGCCGGTGGCCACGCGGACCCAGCGCTTCTCGCCGCGGGCCATGCCCGCGCGGTAGTCAACCGATATTTCGGCAAGTACGTCCTGCCGTATCGTCTGATACACGTCTGCCAGCTCGTCGCCATCCTTCGCGTCAAAGGCGCGGCCGCCGGATTCACGGGCTATGTTCGCTATCTGCGGGTCGCGCTGTGAACCGAACCTCACGGCGTACACGGTGATGCCATCGCGTATTGCCTGGTCGATGACGCCCGCCGGGGTCGCGGTCGCGGTGCCCGATTCTGGATTGGGCTTGCCGGTATTCAGAGCGTACGGGTAGTTCTCGCCATCGGACAGGACAATCAGCACGCGCCGTCCAGACTCGGCCGCGAAGTCGCCAAGGCTGCGGCCAATGGACAGGTATAGCTCGGTAAAGGCGTCAGCCGGGGCTGGACGGCTTATCTCCTCCAGACTGCGCGCGGCATCGGCGCTCTGGCCACCCGGCGCGACCGCGCTCCAGAACCTGGTATTGAACACCGCAAGGCCAACGCGGTCCTTCGGCGATAACGCGCCCAGGAACGAGCGCGCGGCGACCTTGGCGCGTTCAATGCGCATGTCGGCCGCGACGGTGGTTTCCTTGCCGTCCATGTCTGTCCACATGCTGCCGGAGTTGTCCAGCAACAGGAAGAACGATATGCCGGCGTCAGCGTTTGGTTGAAGCGATACGTTTGTCACGGGCCGCGGCTGCCAGTCCTTGGCGTCGGCCGATTCCCAGACCTCGAACAGAGGTGGCTGTGTTCCGGGCGTTGTACCGAGTATTGGTGCCGAGACGTACAGCCTGGTTGTCTGGAGGCCCAGGAGCTTCTCGGTGCCTATCTGCGTTATGGACATGCCCTGGGCTCCGGCCACAGCGGCGGCGGCGCACAGCAGACCGATTGCCAGCGCGTATTTGAGACTCTTCATGGCGATGCTCCTGTTCTCGGGGCGGATCATCCGAAGTACCCGTATATGAATTTGGCCTTGCCTACGGCCACCACATCCTCGGGCTTGAGCGAACGACCGGCCGGCGGTTCGTCGTTGACCAGGAGACGTGCCCCGGCCTTCTCCTGCTGGAGTAGCACCTTGCCCTTGGCGAGGTGGACCGTGGCGTGCAGTGGTTCGACATCGGGATAGCCCTTGAGGACGATGTCGCAATCAGGCGCCGCGCCTATCTTCATGGTGCGGCTCAGTATGCTGTATTCCTTGCCCTTGAGCGGGCCGTTGAGGAGCATCAAGGCGCCCGACGAGAATTGGTTCTCGAACACCGACCAGAAGATGCTCAGCGACAGGCCAAAAAGTGCAAGCCCCGCGAGCAGGGACAGCGGTTCGTCGGGAAAGAAGAACGAGAGGCCGGCAAGCGCGCTTCCGCCGGCCAGCCCGCCCAGCACTCCGCCCGCGAGTCCTACGAGGATCTTGCGTGTCGAACGCGCGCGGAGCCCCTCGGTCAGGGCCAGGAATATGCCGACTATCGTCCACGCGACGCCGCTGGCCACGGCAAGGCCCACGCCATTGCGCGCGCTCGCGGTGCGCCACAGTGACGAGCCCGCGGCGAAGAGGAACACCTGGCCGGCCATCACGCCCAGCGCTCCGGCAATCGAGCCGAAGACGGCCCCGAAGAGCAGCCCCTTGAAGGCCTTTGACCTCGACGATACGACGACGCCCTCGAAGGAGCCGAACAGCGCTCCGAAGACCAGCCCCAGGAGCACACCCTGGGCCAGGGAGAACAGGAGATAGCTCGGGAACTCCTGCTGGTAAAACTGCAGGGCAAGAAGGAGCGGCCAGAGCGCCAAGGCTCCCAGTAGGCCGAAAACGGCCAGAAAAATGCGTTTCAGCATAAGCGACATCGATGTCTCCTTTTACTTTTGTCCACCCAGGGGTGGGAGCAGGGCCGACAGTATGAGCCTGTCATGGTCAGCGGCTATCTTGAGCGAGAATACCTGCGGCTCGTATCCGTCTGACTCGACGCGGAACTGGCGTACGGCGCCCGTCGTCAGCCAGCCCTCGGGAAGTTCCTCAGGCGGCACCCAGGAACCATTGGCCATGACCATCAGCCTGGCCGGAATATCCAGGCCATCGACCGAGTCACGCGCCGTCGCCGTCACCGACAGCGGACGCTTTCCTTCCTCCTCGGTGCGCATATGCAGGTCCATTCCCTCTGTGCCTCCTGGCGCGGAGAATGGCATGACCCTGAAGCATTCCCAGCGCACCGTGCCGCCGACTATAAGCTTGAGCCGGTACGCTCCAGGAGCCAGGAACAGTCGCCCTGACTCCAGAGAATAGTACGGGTCAGAATCGGCTGTTGGCATGAACGCCAGCGTCAGAGGCGACAGGCTGGATTCGGGCATGTCCTTGCCATCATCGATGAACAGCCTGGCCCGGACGAACAGCTCCTCGGCGCGCTTGTCGGACTTGGGCACACGCACGGTCAGGCGCAGCTGGCCATACGAGTCGGGCATCGCCCAGCGGTAGACGTACCCCGCGTGCCAGGCATACCAGCCGCCGGCCGACATGGCGCCAAGGATGATCAACAAGAGCGGCAGCACCGAACGCTTGCGCCGTGCCTTTGGATAGCGAGGCTCATCGACAATGGACCCGTGCATAAGCCCGACCAGGGCGTTGACTATGGGTTCGGATCTGTAGCGCCGCAGGTATCTCTCTATGACCAGAACCAGCTTGTCCATGCTCTGAAAGCGTCTGGCAGGATCGGGCTGCATCAGCTTGCGGATTAGTCTGTCCACAAAGGGATGCACGCGGCCATTGATCCTGCCAGCACGCCGATACCGGCCCTTGCGTATCATCACGAGGGTCTCGGCCGAGAAGTTTCCGGGATACGGTTTCTTGCCCGTTACCATCTCGTAGAGCATGACGCCAACAGAATAGATGTCGGCCCGCTTGTCGACATTCTTTGAGTTCTCTATCTGTTCAGGCGGCATGTAGCATGGGGTTCCAAGCGTCATGCCTTCCTTGGTCAGGCCAGCGTCGTTGTCATCCTCGGAGGCCGCGATGCCGAAGTCGGCCAGTTTTATATCGCCCTTCCTGGATATGAGAATGTTGCCCGGCTTCACGTCCCGATGTATGACGCCCATGGAGTGGGCATAGGCAAGCGCCTTGCAGACCTGCAGCACGATGAAGAGCGAGAGTTCGCTCGACAGCGATCGCTGCTTCTTTATCAGCTGGTCAAGAGACGTGCCATCGACATACTCAAGCACCATGTAATTGGAATTGCCTTCCTTGAAGTGATCGAACACCTGCACGATGTTGTCGTGCTTGAAGTCCATCAGTATGCGGGCTTCTCGCTTGAAGCGTTCCGCGATTGATGAGCTGCCCCGCATGGTCAATTTCTTGAGCACCACGTAGCGCTTGAGCGTCGGGTGCACGGCCTTGAGCACCGCGCCCATGCCTCCGCGCGCGACCAGTGACTCGATCCTGTATTTTCCTATGTACTCGGGCAGCTCGGCCATGTTCTTCTCCTGGGTATCAGCCGCCGGTCAGCCGGCAGCTGATATCGCGTATTTCTCCGATATCGAGCGATGGTTCAACGTCGCGGTCAGGCATTACCCAGGCTACGACATACTTTCTGGGATTGTGTATCTGCAAGTGGCTGCCGTCAGATCGCTCCCGGTACAGGGTAGGGATGACGCGGTGCCCGGTAAAGAAGCGCGGTCTGGCGACAGTGGGCAGGAAGCGCGCGAGCAGGCTGGTCACCGATCCTGGCTCGGCGGCATCGTTGTCCGTCCATGTGAGGCCTGCCACCACCTCGGGCAGGCTTCGCGCGTCTACTATCTCGGACTCCGTATAGGGCCGTTCCGGTTCGGCATGGGACGCCAGGAATCGGCCACCTATGGCGAACAGGGGCAGGGCGCGCTCGAAGGCGGCGTAGCGGTTCAGGAAATCGTCGCCATAGAATTGCCTGAGCCAGGTCAGGACCATGTCGCCTTCCAGCACGAACTTGCGGAACGGGTGGTTGCCGTTGCCCTCCTCGTTGAGGACGTTTTCGTGGTTGCCCTTGAGGAAATGGAAGTGCCTCGGAAACGATATCTTGGCCAACATCACCATCTCCATCAGGGCCATGCTCTCGGCCATCTCCTGGTCCATGGCGGCATGGTGCCGGTAGCCATCCAGGTACTCTTCGAATGCCGCTTTCCATCGGTCCAGTGCGCGTGCCTCCGCGTGAAAGCCGTCGCCCAGGCACAGAAGCTGCAACTGGCCGGCCGCCAGTGCGTCGCGCACCGTGCCGCCGCCGGGCAGGGGGCTCTCCATCAGGCTCAGGAAGAAGCCGGTACGGGCATGCAGGTCGGGCACGATGATTGTCGGCAGGGCCGGGTTGAGCCTGAGCAGTCCGCCGGGCAGGCCCCGCGAATCGGCAGGGCGAATGTCAGGCGGTTCTCCCATCAAGACGGCGGTGGCCGCGTCCGCCAGGGCCGCGTAACCCGCCGCGGGCGGCGGATCCGGCCTCATGAACGCCGTTACCATCGGGTTGCGCGGTTTCATGCCTCGTTCCGTCCTTGTACGCCCTGACTCTCTGCTAGCCTATGACCGTCTTGTTCACGGTGGCAAAGTCCTCGGCCAGGTCCTGGCTCACCTGGGTAAGCATCGCTTCCTCGGCCTCGGGCTCGAGCGCCTCGCTGGCTATGGCTATCTTGTATACCGGCGAGCTCGTCTTGATCGGCCCCCGCAGGAATTGCACCGGCTCGTCCACCTCGAGATCGGCCGACAACTCCGAAGCCTCATCGGTCGCGGCGGGCGGCACATCGGCCCTCAGCCCAATCGAAGTGTACTCGCAACGGCGGTTCCCGTCCACGAGTGGACCGATGTTGATGATCGACCCCGACCACGTCAGGACCAGCGCCCCACGCGGCTCGGCTCTGCCATAGAAGGCCATGTCGAGCAGTTTGTTGTCTGCCAACGTCTTCTCGAAGATAGTCTCCTTGTCCTTCCACGCCACCGCCAGTTGTTCGTGACTCTCGTCGGTCTGGGGAAGTCCAGAGGTCTTGGCTATCTGCTTCAGATGCTGCTGAATCTCGGGACTCAGTGAATTGAATGTGTCCATGATTCCTCCTGTCTGATACAATGTACTACAATAATCGAATTATCAATGGAAAAATACGGAAAAAAACTAAATAATAGCCAATAATCGACAAGAATCGGATATACTGTAGTTGGAGGAACCATGAAGAAGAGCGCGTATGATGAATTACCCGATCTGATACGGTCGCAGCTCGATGGCATGCTGGTCGATGCGGGCAAGGCAGGAGACGCAGAGGCGCGTGATCGCCTGGCCGTGTTGTGGGCCGAAAAGTTCAGGCTCTTCACCGGCCAGACGGCCGCGCTCGACATGGTGTCGGTCGGCGAACTCGCCGTCGATGATGACCGCGCCGCCATATTCCTGACATATTCTGGCTCTCTGATAAGCCTGGGGCCGCGGCGCGGCAAGGATCGCTGGCTCGAGTACGCCTCGATCAAGCTGCGGACCGACGTGCCAGAGCTTGTCCGGGGCGACAAGGCCAACCTCTCGGGCCCGGCTGTGCTCGACAATCCGGCGACATTCGATGGTACGAGCCTTAAACGCTCCTCGGCCCTGTACCGCATCGCCGTCTGCCCGGCCGGCATCAGCCCCGATGAACAGGAACGCCGCGTGCGCGAGGCGACGGTCTACCTGACCAACGGTTTCATCAAATTGAACCGGACCCTGTCACTCCACGGCGCGGACGAGGTGGATCAGTTCACGGCCAAGGCCATCATCAATTACGTGGCCAGAAAGAACGGCGTCACCCAGAGCACAGCCCGCGGCATCATCGATGATTTCCTGTCCATGATAGAGACTGGCATGCTGCTCGGCGAGCGGGTGTCGGTGGGCAAGCTCGGCAGCGCCAGCCTCCGGCATCAGGCCGCCCGCAAGGCACGTGTCGTGCGCAACCTGAAGACCGGTGAGGATCTTCTGGTCCCGGCCAAGCCCGCGTCCATGGCCCCAAAGTTCAACTTTTCCCAGTCCGTCAAGGAGAAGGCCTCGAACGTAGACCCGACCTTCGTGGGTACCGAGGACGACGAAGGCTACGATGATGAATGACGCGGCAAAGCCTTCGGTGAGCCAGGGTACCGAGTCTCTGTCGTTCCGCCGCCTGATAGGCACAAGCATCGCGGCCAAGTTAGCCGTCGACATCGGTTCACAGATATTCAACCCGTTCCTGCCGCTTATAGCTTCCGGTCTGGGCCTTGGCGTGGTGCAGCTGGGACGGTTGGTAGGGCTGCGCAGCGCCATGGGCGTCTTCGCTCCTGTGAGTGGAGCCCTGTCGGACCGGTTCGGCTATCGTCTGGTTATACGCGTGACGCTGCTGATCACGGCCGCCGGGTGCCTTGGGCTGGCTGCCAGCCATGCGCTCTGGATGGTCGTGGCCTCGATCATGCTGATAGGCCTGGGCGGCAGCTCGTTCGTGCCCAATCTGCAGGCCTATGTCAGCACGCACCTGCCATACGCGAAGCGTGCAAGAGGGCTGGGCATGATAGAATATTCATGGGCACTGACCGGCATTGTCGGTCTGTCCCTGATCGGGCTTCTGATAGCCGCCACCGGATGGCGCACCCCGTTCTACCTGCTGGCTCTGGCGCTGGTCGCGATGAGCGTTGTCTTTGGCGCCATGCCCGGCAGGGCTCGCCAAAATGCTGGCATGAATGCCGATGGGATTGCCACCGCGCAGGGCAAACCTGGGTTGTGGCGCAGGTTCCTGTCGATATTCGTGGTCAATACCAATAGAAGGTCGACATACGCGACGATCGTCGCCGCTACGCTGAGCTATTTCGCGGCGATGCAGGTGATGCTGATGCATGGAGCCTGGCTGGCGGGACGCTATGGCCTGGACGCCGCTCAGCTTGGCCTCGTGGCGCTGGTGCTCGGCTGTTTTGACCTGACGGCCAGTGTCACGGTCAGCCTGGTCACCGATCGCATCGGCAAGCGCCGCAGCGTGATGATAGGCATATTCGGATCGCTGGTGGCATACGTGGCCATGCCCTTTCTGGACACCGGCGTCATCCAGGCCATCATCATCATCGCGCTGGCCCGCATGTGTTTCGAGTTCAACATCGTGTCGCACTTTCCGCTGCTCAGCGAACAGGCGCCAGCGCAGCGCGGGCAGGTGATGACGCTCAGCGCCGCGATGACGATGCTGGGAGGCACGCTGGCTGGATTCACCGGGCCGTGGCTCTACGTCAATCTGGGCGTGGGCGCGATGGCGTGGACGTCCGCTGGTGCTGTCGCCGTAGCCTTGGCCATAGTCTTTGCGCTTGTCAGGGATGCCTGAGCCCGCGGCGGCTATCGCGACAGCAACGCCAGATTTGCCTCCAGAGCCGCGCCGCCCATCAGGTCGGCCAGCGCCGATTCCACGTGGGCTCGCTCGAGTCCAGGAATAAGGCCTTGCCGCAGGATCTCCGCCACGATGGCGACGTTCTGCATGCGTGAATCGGGCAGATCATCCCTGTATACGCGCCATGCCGCCGCGCCTTTCGCGCTGGCCGCGGCGCGGACGTCGTCCTCGATGATGGCCCGATGTCTACCCAGCCTGACATCCAGAGCCTGCCAGGCCGCGTCGTACCAGACCAGCGTGCCGGAGTGACGCAGCATGTCGTGTGCCGCGCGCAGGGCTTCGGTGCGTTCAAGCGCAACGACCAGATCGGCCTGGCCGTCCGGCACCAGAGGCGACCGGGCCGGGCCCAGGCGCAGGTGGCTTGTTACCATGCCGCCCCGCTGGGCCAGGCCGTGTGTGTCGCAACCGTGCACAGCCAGGCCAGCATGGTCGGCTGCCCTCGAGAGCAGCTCAGAAAGCAGGCCTATGCCCTGGCCGCCCACGCCGCACAGGTAGATGTTGAATGGTCTGCTCATGGTGCGCTCCTTGCGGCCTTGGCGTCGGCACCCTGGGCGCCCTCTGGCACAATCGCGCCAACGGGACAGGTCTGTCGGCACGAGCCATCGCCTATGCATAGATCCGGGTGCGTCGTGACCGTTCCGTCGTCGGCCCGCTGGAATGTCGGGCAGGCGAAGCGCTCAACGCATTCATGGATGCGTTCGCAGCCGTTCTGGCGTATCTCGACCATGCGGGCGGCCCAGCCCGGTTTTCGCCTCGCCTCGCGGGTGAACTTGAGCATGCACGGGTGCGACGCGATTATCACCTTGAAGCCGGGCTCGTCCAGGGCGGCCTTGGTCATCGCGGTCAGCGTTGCCTGCTGGTACGCGTCGACTTCCCTGATATTGGACACGCCGAGGCCCTCGAGGGCGGCCCGTATCGATATCTTCTCCGTTTCGGCGCTGAAGTTCCTGCCCGAGCCTGGGTGGTCCTGGTGGCCGGTCATCGCGGTGGTGCCGTTCTGCATGATCACAAGCAGGACACGGTGGCCGTTGTACACCGCGTTGATGATGCCGGGCAGCCCCGCGTGAAAGAACGTCGAGTCGCCCAGAAAGCAGACGACGCGGCGGCTGTCGTTGTACAGCGACAGACCCGATGCCGTCGATGTCGAGTGACCCATCGACAGCAGCACGCGGCCCATCAGGTATGGCTCAAGCGATCCGAGGGTGTGGCAGCCGATGTCGGCCACCGTTATGTCGGTAGGCGCCAGCGCCTTCTTGATCGCGTAGAACGCGGAGCGGTGACCGCAGCCCGGGCACATCTGCGGCGGCCGCGAAGGAAGGGCCGGGGCCGGTGGCGCGGTATCGGCCGGCGGAAAGAGGTCCGGCCAGGTAGCACAGAGTATGGCGCGCGCCTTGCCAGGCGTATACTCGCCCATCGCCTCATCGACGTTCTGCTTGCCGATGATGTGGCAGCGCAGGCCCGAGTCGTACGCGAGCGCCTTGACGTCCGCCTCGATGATAGGATCGAGCTCCTCGATGATCTTCACTTCTGCATGGGATTCCAGGAAGGCACGCACGGCGGCTCCGTCCAACGGGTAGACCGAGCCCAGCTTGAGCACATCGGGGCTGTGGCTGCCGGGCACTCGTTCGTCCAGGACATCCATCACCGATGCAAACGGTAATCCCGCTACGATGATGCCACGATCGGGGTTGCCATGGTCGATCAGGGTATCCAGACCCAATGCAGGAAGCCGGGCCTCTATTGTGGCCAGCCGCTCCAGAGCCCGCCGCTTCATGGGGAACACGGTGGCGGCCAGCGGTATGTAGTTTGTGCTGTCGGGGTCAAAGCGCGGGCCCGCGTCGCCCGGAGCTGGAACCCAGGAGTCGAAGCTCACCTTCTCCTTGGCGTGGCACACATGGGTTGTCAGCCTGACCATGACGACTGTCCGCAGTTCCTGAGCCAGCGCCGCCGCCTTCTTGAACATATGGTAGGCCTCGGATGCGCCGGCTGGCTCGAAGAGGGGGCAATAGGACATGCGGGCATAGTGGCGGTTGTCCTGTTCGTTCTGGCTTGAATTGGCGCCAGGGTCGTCACCGAGTATCACCACCATGCCGCCGGGAATGTCATGGAGCGGCAGCTGGACAAAGCTGTCGGCCGCGACATTGAGGCCGACGCTCTTGAAGAATACGACCGAAAGCCTGCCGTTCAACGCGGCGCCGAAGGCCACCTCGGTAGCCACCTTCTCGTTAGTCGAGAATTCGAAGTACATCGGCCGCTCGGCCGCCGGCATGGACCTGATCGCCTCGGCTATCTCCGGCGTCGGCGATCCGGGGTACGAGGTAACGACCCTGACGCCGCTCTCCACCATGCCTCGCGCGATGGCGGTGTTGCCGATGACCAGCTCCTCGAACGGGTCGCGACCAAGTAGCATTCTTCCCATATCCTTCATGCGCGTGCTCCTTGCCCGTATGGCAGGATTATCGTAATGCCGTAAGGAGCAACGCGCAACCGGGATTTTTGCTCGATCTTCTATACGACTGGCGTCAGTTCTACCGTAAAATGGCGCATGATCGGGGCCTCACGGACGATACGGTAGCCGTGCCGGATCTTCGGGGCGCGGTCCTTGACGTTGGCCATCGCGGCCGCGATGTAGTCCATGTGGGCATTGGTATAGGTCCGGCGCGGAATTGCCAGCCGCAGCAACTCGAGGGCGGGATAGCGTTCCTTGCCGGTATCCGGGTCACGGTCGGCCAGGAGGGTGCCAATCTCGACACTCCGTATGCCGGCCTCGCGGTACAACTCGATACCAAGGGTCTGGGCTATGAATTCTTCCTTGGGCACACCGGGCAGCACCCGCTTGGCATCGATGAATATTGCATGGCCACCGTAGGGCCGCTGGACCGCGATGCCATGGCCTGTCAGAAGCTTCCCGAGGTAGGCTACCTGTCCGACACGCGACTCCAGGTAATCAAGTTCACAAGCCTCGCGGAGTCCAACAGACAGTGCGCCCATGTCGCGCCCTGCCATGCCGCCGTAGGTATTGAAACCCTCGAACATGATGTTGAAGGTGCTGGCGGCCCGCCAGAGCTGCTCGTCGCGGAACGCCACGAACCCGCCAATGTTGACTATGCCGTCCTTCTTGCTGGACATGGTCATGCCGTCGGCGTAGCTGAACATCTCCTTGACTATGGCTGGTATTGTCGACTGGGCGAATTCCGCTTCGCGCGTCTTGATGAAGTACGCGTTCTCGGCGAATCGGGCGGAGTCGAAGAACAGCGGAATCCCGTAGCGCTTGCATAGCGCCGACACACCCCGGATGTTGTCCATGCTGACTGGTTGTCCGCCTGAGCTGTTGCAGGTGATGGTCAGCATGCAGACGGGTATATCCTGCCGCGGATGTGCCTTGAAGACGGCCTCGAGCTTGTCCAGGTTCACGTTGCCCTTGAACGGGTGCTCTATCTCCGTATTGAAGGCCTCGTCGATGGTGCAATCGATGGCGTGGGCCTTGCGGAACTCGATGTGGCCCTTGGTCGTGTCAAAGTGGCTGTTGCCAGGTACGACCTTGCCTGCCCCGGCATCGCCGACGCCGATGATCGTCGTGAACAGCACGTTCTCCGCGGCCCGGCCCTGGTGGCATGGCAGGAAGAACGGAAATCCCAGCAGCTCTTCTATGACTGTTTTGAGCTTGTAGTAGGAGCTGGCGCCCGCGTAGCTCTCGTCGCCCAGCATGATCTCCGCCCACTGCGCGCTTGACATGGCGCCGGTTCCCGAATCGGTCAGAAGGTCTATGTACACCTGCTCGCTCCGCAGATTGAACATGTTGTACGTGGCCTGGCGGATCCAGTCGTCGCGCTCCGCAGGTGTCGATCGGTGTATCTGTTCTATAGTCTTGATGCGGTAAGGTTCCGCCCACGGTAGATTCATGGCTGCTCCTTGCCGTAGCGTCCGGCTACGACCGCCGCATTCTAACGCCATTGTCATGGCCGAGTCAAAGGAATTCTTGGATAATTCCATACCATGTAATTACTTATAGAAACACTGGCCTGATTGAGCTATGCTTGGGCCGGTGCGCTATACTCTGCAGTATCGATATGGAGGTGCGCCTCCATAACATGTATGGAGGTGATCACATGCGCATGGAACGGCGTCTAGTTGCTATGACGATGGTGTTATGTCTGGCCGCGCTTGCCGCCGACCGGGCCGAGGCACAGCCGACCCAGGATCTGCCAGTGGCCAGGGTGGCGCTCTTTTCATCTGGTGTCGGGTATTTCGAACACCGCGGCACCATCAGTGGAGACGCGACACTGGCGCTGCCATTCAGGACGGCCGAGGTCGACGACGCGCTGAAGTCCCTGGTCATCTACGACCTGGGTGGGGGCAAGCCAGGCTCGCCATCGGTCAGCTACCCGTCGCTGGAGACGCTCGATCGATCGCTGCAGAGTTTTAAAGTCGATATTTCAGGATTCCCCGGGGTCGCCGAGCTGCTGACGCGGTTGCGCGGTGCCGAGCTGGCCATCGACACGCCGGAGCGGATTACCGGCCGCATCGTGACCGTGGAGCAACGGCCGACCGGCCAAAACGGCGTCCAGAGGCCATGGCTGGTGCTCGCGACGCCGCAGGGTATCAAGGCCGTGCCTGTCGATGGCATCACGGCCTTTACCTTCGCCGACCGCGCGCTTGCCGACGATTTCGACAAGGCGCTCTCAATGGTGCTGGGGGCGCGCGACGCCGACCGCCGTACGCTTTCGGTGCATTTGCCAGGCACCGGTGCCAGACAGACAGCCGTCGGGTACGTCATCGCGACGCCGGTCTGGAAGGTCTCCTACCGGCTCGATCTGCGCGGCGACAAGCCATGGCTGCAAGGCTGGGCAATCGTCGACAATCCGAGCGACCAGGACTGGAACGATGTGAGCCTTTCACTGGTCAGCGGCAGGCCAGTGTCATTCATCCAGAACCTGTACGCGCCGTTGTGGTTGTCCAGGCCGGTCATGCCGCTGTCGATAGCGGGAACCGCCGTGGCCAGGACCTTCGACTCAGGCTTCGACGCCGAGGCGGATGTCTATGCCGAGGCCGCCGCTCCGTCGATGGAGCGCGCTATGGCCTCGCCGGCGCCGATGGCCAGAAAGATGGCGGAATCCGCCTATGGCGCGTCCGCTCCGTCTCTGAGTCAGTCAAGTGTGGAGACGGCGGCTGCGCGACCGGCCGGCGACCAGTTCGAGTTCACGGTGCAGAAGCCGGTGACCCTGCCGCGTCGACAGAGCGCTATGATACCGCTTGTGGCAGGCGCGCTTGCCGCCGAAAAGGTATCGATCTTTACGCCCGGCCCTGGCAGCACGCCCAGCTCGGGCGGAGCGCCCAGCTCGGGCGGAGCGCATCCGATGCTCGGAGCCCGCATCACGAACTCCACCGGCATGAAGCTGCCTGCAGGGCCCATCACAGTCTTCGATGGCGGCACCTACGCAGGAGACGCGCTGCTCGAGTTCCTGCCGGAGCTTGACAAGCGCCTTGTGGTGTATGGCGAGGATCTGTCGGTAACCGGCGATATCGCCGCGACCAGCTCGACCGAGGCCGTTGGCGTCCAGATAGTCAAAGGTGTGATGACGGTCTCGCGCCGGGTTACCTACAGCAGGACCTACGCGTTCAGGAACGCCTCAGCCACGGGCAGGAAGCTGATTGTGGAGCATCCAGTGACGTCCGGCGCCGATCTGGTCGCCCCTGCCAAGCCGGAAGAGCAGACGGCGTCCGTGTACCGCTTCTCTCTGTCTGTGCCCGCGGGAGGGCAGGCAAAGCTCGAGGTCAAGGAGCGGTCTCCGAGCCAGGAGCGTGTTGTGCTGTCGTCGCTGTCCAGTGACTCGTTCCTGTACTGGTCGTCCTCTTCCGAGATACCGGCGGCGGCCCGCGAGGCGCTACGGAAGGCAATAGACCTCAAGAAGAAGATGGAAGACGCCAAGCGGCTTTTGTCAGACCTGCAGAGCCGCAAGACCGAGCTTGGCAGCGATCAATCCAGGATACGCCAGAACCTTGACGCCGTTGGTCGCGATTCCACGCAGGGCCAGCAATACCTCAAGCGGCTGATGGACGCGGAGACGGAGCTGGACAGGCTGGCGAACAGGATCGATGACGCGAAGAAGGGATTGCAGGATGCCCAATCGACGTACGAGACGTATCTGGGCAATCTGAGCCTCCAGTAGAATGACCGGGCTGCGGGTGGAACCTGGCCGCGCTGACCATTCCACCCGGCACCAGCCCCTTGATTCAGACAGGTTGTATCACTATACTGCAACGCGAGTACGTTTTTTTCAATCAACCGCGCTTTCCGCGCAAAACCGATGCTGAAGCGAACCGGCCGCGAAAAACGCGGAGTTCAAAGTGGCTTCGGGCCTGCGGAAGTGGGCATACGATCCAACTTACAGAACGACGTAACTCGAGGACGGCGCGTTTGAAGCGCCCGGACCATACCCTGTAGCAAAAGGTAGAGGCAAGAGCATGGCTTTCGACATCACGACGATGCGCAACATTGGTATCAGCGCCCACATCGACTCGGGCAAGACAACATTGTCCGAGCGTATCCTGTTCTATTGCAACAAGATCCACGCGATCCACGAGGTCCGCGGCAAGGATGGTGTCGGTGCGACGATGGACTCAATGGATCTGGAGCGCGAACGCGGCATCACAATCCAGTCCGCGGCGACAAACGTCCAGTGGAAAGACACCACTATCAACCTGATCGACACACCCGGTCACGTGGACTTCACCATAGAGGTGGAGCGATCGTTGCGCGTGCTCGACGGTGCCGTGCTCGTGCTTTGCTCTGTCGCCGGCGTGCAGTCACAGACCCTGACGGTGGATCGCCAGCTCAAGCGCTACCATGTGCCCCGCCTGGCCTTTGTCAACAAGGCCGACCGCACCGGAGCCAATCCATTCCGCGTCAAGAACCAGATTGTCGAAAAACTCGGTCTCAATGCCGCGTTCATAACCATGCCGATTGGCTTGGAGGACAAGCTTGAGGGTCTCATCGATCTCGTCCTGATGAAGGCCGTCTACTTCGATGGTGACGGCGGCATCGATATCCGTTACGCCGAAATTCCGGCCCACCTCCAGGAGGACGCCGCCAAATATCGCGAGGAGCTGCTGGATAGCGCGTCGATGTTCTCCGATGAACTTGCGGAAGCCTATCTCGAGGGCCGCGAGACGCCGGAAATGATAAAGGCCGCCATCCGTGCGGGCACGATCGCTCAGCAATTCGTGCCGGTCTTTGTTGGATCGGCATACAAGAACAAGGGCGTGCAGCTGCTGCTCGATGGCGTTGTCGACTATCTGCCCGATCCGACCGAGGTCAAGAACATCGCTCTTGATCTTGACGAGAACGAAAAGGAAGTCGTCGTCGTCGTACAGGAGAACCTGCCGACCGTGGCGCTCGCGTTCAAGCTCGAGGATGGCCAGTACGGTCAGCTTACCTATGTCCGCCTGTACCAGGGTTCGATCAAAAAGGGTGATGAGCTCTTCAATACGCGTTCCCGCAGGAAGTTCAAGGTCGGACGACTCGTGCGCATGCACGCGGCATCGATGGAAGACATCAACGAAGGCGTTCCCGGTGACATCGTGGCGCTTTTCGGCATCGATTGTGCCTCGGGCGATACCTTCTGTTCTCCCTCGATCAATTACGCGATGACGTCGATGTTCGTGCCCGATCCGGTCATTTCGCTCGCCATCACGCCGGCGGACAAGAAGAGCGCCGACCAGATGTCCAAGGCGCTGAACCGTTTTACCAAGGAAGACCCGACGTTCCAGACCTTTGTCGATCCGGAAAGCCAGGAAACCATAATAAAGGGCATGGGTGAGTTGCACCTTGACGTGTACATCGAGCGCATGCGCCGCGAGTACAAGTGCGAAGTGACAACGGGCATGCCGCAGGTCGCGTACCGCGAGGCGATCAGCCAGCGGGCCGAGTTCAATTATACCCACAAGAAGCAGACCGGTGGTTCCGGACAGTACGGCCGCATCGGTGGATACATCGAGCCGATCGATGGCGCCATTTACGAATTCGTTGACAGCGTCAAGGGCGGCGCGGTGCCCAACGAGTACATCCCGTCATGCGACAAGGGGTTCAAGGAAGCCGCCAAGAAGGGTTCGCTCATCGGGTTCCCCGTCGTCAACATTCGCTGCGTCATCAATGATGGTGCCAGCCACCCGGTCGACTCGTCGGATATAGCGTTCCAGCTGGCGGCGATAGGCGCCTTCCGCGAAGCCTATGAAAAGGCCAGGCCGGTGATTCTGGAGCCTATCATGAAGGTTTCGGCCGAGGGCCCATCGGAATTTCTGGGCAACATATTCGCCTCTATCAACCAGAGGCGCGGCCTGATCACCGCGAGCACCGAGGAAGCATCGTTCTGCCGGGTCGAGGCCGAGGTGCCGCTCTCCGAAATGTTCGGATACTCCACCGACCTCAGGTCGATGACCCAGGGCAAGGCCGAGTTCTCCATGGAATTCCTCAAGTATGGCAAGGTGCCGACAAACGTTTCCGAGAAACTGCGCAAGGATTATGAAGAGATGCGCAGGAAGGAACAGGGTCGATAGACCCTTGCGCAGCAAACGGGCTCTGGATGGTATTCCAGCCCGTTTGCGTTTTACGCGGAACGGCCGTATACTGATGATCGTGATACCGTTGGTGCGGTCCACCGCGGCCGCGATCGTCAATAGTCGTTTTTTAAACTCAAATCAACCCATACCGTAAGGAGTTCCCATGCTTAAAGAGGAGCTGATCAAGAAGAGCCCCGTTCGCGTCCTCGAACGAGGCATCGAGGGCGGACTCAAGGCTGGCAACATAGGCGTCATAGCGAGCCGCAAGGGCATCGGCAAGACGAGTGTGCTCGTTCAGCTGGCCCTGGACAAGCTGATGCAAGGCAAGAAAGTCATCCATGTGTCTTTTACGACCCACACCAGTTATGTCATTTCCTGGTACGAGAACATTTTCTCCGAAGTAGCCAAACGCAAGAATCTTGACGACTACTCATCGATTCATGACGACCTGATGAAGAATCGCGTCATCATGAACTTCAACCAGGAAGGCGTCAGCACCGATCAGATTCTCAAGTCCTTGCGCGCCATGATAAACGACGGCGATTTCCATGCCGACGCCATCATAGCCGATGGTTTTGATTTTGCCCGCGCGGAGCCCGAACACTTCAAGAAAGTGCGCGCCTTTGCGGCGGAGATGAAACTGGAGATATGGTATTCGTGCACGATGGCCGGCGAGGAGCCCTTGCTTGACAAGCGCAACGTGCCCGTCATTCTGCGCAACTTCCTCGATGACATTTCGGTACTGATCGTGCTCGAACCCAAGGCTGAATATATACACTTTGTGGTGGTCAAGGATCATGCGCGCATGAATCCCGAGGATCTGAGCATAAAACTCGATGCCAAGACCCTGTTGATAGCCGAGGCGTAACCGGGCTGCCCGGCTGCGTTCCGGACCAGTCTTCATGGAGGCATGCGGGCCTGGACAGTATCCTTGCCTGTGTGCCTTTGTTGTTTATGGCTCACGTGGCTGGAGTGCAGAAGCCAGAAGAAAGCTTCTAGTAAGCGACTAAGGATGGACGATGCGAATCGACGATTGCATACTGGCTCGCGGTTCCGCCGCTGAATCAATAAGCGACGATGAACTTGCAAGAGCCTTCACGACCGCGTTGCAGGCTCTAGGGCCGCGTCGTCGCGTGCTCGCGCTGCCGCCCGATGGCACCCGAAGCCACGCGCGCGCAGGAGTCCTGCTGCGCGCGGCATACGAATACTATGGAGATGCCCTGGCCGCCGTGATGCCCGCGCTTGGAACGCACCGGCCTATGGGCGAGGCCGCCGTTGCCTCGATGTTCCCTGGCGTGCCCTTCAGCCTGTTCAGGCCGCACGACTGGCGCCACGATGTCGTGGAACTTGGGCGGGTGCCCGAGCATTTTGTCCGCGAGGTATCCGGGGGGCTGTGTTCGTTTGACTGGCCGGCCCAGATCAACAGGCTGGTCGTGCAGGGCGGATTTGATCTTGTGCTCTCCATTGGCCAGGTTGTACCGCATGAAGTCGTCGGCATGGCCAACTACTCCAAGAACCTGTTTGTCGGTGTTGGCGGCAAGGATGGAATCGATAGATCCCACTGGATCGGCGCCGCCTATGGCATCGAGCGGACACTTGGACGAGTCGACACACCCGTGCGCGCGGTACTCGACTATGCCCAGGAACACTTCGCCTCGTCCATACCGGTCGTCTACGCGCTTACCGTCGTCGGGCCGAAGGACGCGGCCTCGGCAAACGGCCAGAACGCCGCGGACGATGTCGCGAGGGGGCTCTTCGTCGGCGCCGGCCGCGAAGCCTTCGAGAAGGCGGCGGCTTTGTCCGCCCAGGTCAATATCAACTACCTGGACAAGCCCGCCGGCAAGGTTGTCGTCTATCTGGATCCGGACGACTTCAAGTCGACCTGGCTCGGCAACAAGGCGATATACAGAACCCGGCTGGCCATGGCCGACGGCGGCTCGCTGATCGTCCTTGCTCCTGGCGTGGACAGCTTCGGTGAAGACAAGGCCATAGACGAGACCATCAGGGATTATGGCTATTGCGGAGCGGCCCGCGCGAGGGAGCTTGTTGAATCGGGTGAGCTGGCCGGTGATCTGGCCGGAGCCGCCCATCTGGCCCACGGCTCAACAGAGGGTCGATTCTCCGTGACCTATGCCGCGGGCGGCCTTTCCAGGGCCGAGGTCGAAGGCGTTGGCTACCGCTGGGACGATTGCGCGGCACTGACCCGGCGATACGATCCGGAACGGCTCGCTGATGGATGGAACCACATCGATGGCGAGGACCTGTTTTTCATACGAAACCCCGCGCTTGGACTCTGGGCAACCAGGGAGCGCTTTGGTTCATAGCCGTCCGGTCGACGCGCCGATCGGGTAATCCGGAGGAACTGCATGGAAGATGGCCAGGTTTCCATTCTGTGCCAACAGGCATCGGAGATTGTATCCAGGACGAGGTCGGCGATGGCCAGACGCCTGATAGGCAAATCAGACATGGTCGATGCCATCCTGACGGCGGTGATGTCCGATGGCCATCTGCTGCTCGAAGGCGTGCCTGGCCTGGCCAAGACCTTGGCCGTCAGGGCCTTCGCGTCGGCGGCTGGACTCACATACAAGCGCATCCAGTTTACCCCTGATCTGCTGCCTGGAGACATTACCGGCACGCTGTTCTACGATGCCTCGACCGGGCGATTTGTGCCCAGGGAAGGCCCCATCTTTGCCAATATAGTGCTGGCTGACGAGATAAATCGCGCACCAGCAAAAGTGCAGTCGGCCCTGCTCGAGGCGATGGAAGAGCGACAGGTGACGATGGGCGACAGAAGCCTGCCGCTGCCTTCGCCATTCTTCGTGCTGGCCACCCAGAACCCGATAGAGCACGAGGGTACTTTCAGGCTGCCGGAAGCCCAGCTTGACCGGTTCATGCTCAAGGTGATAGTCGGGTATCCCGATGCCGCGGAAGAGCTCGATGTGACGCTCCGCTACGCCGATCCAGCAGCGGGCCGCCCCGCCAGTATACCGGAGGCTCCCGCGATGTCTGCCGGCGACCTCGCGGTGCTGAGGTCGGCCGTTGCCTCTGTCCGTTTCGAGCGCGACGCCGCGGCCTACGCGGTAGCCATAGTCAGGGCGACCAGAGCCGTCGGTGATTCCCGCGATCTGCCACAGGCATTGCGCGAGTTGGCCCGCTATATAGAGTTTGGCGCGAGCCCGCGCGGCTCCATAGCCCTGTATCGGGCTTCCCGCGCCGCGGCTCTGCTGGCTGGACGCGACTATGTGCTGCCCGACGATGTGAAGCGCTCGGCTCCGGCCGTCCTTCGTCACCGCATCATCCCGTCGTATGAGGCTGATGCAGATCGCGTTACATCCGATGCCATAGTCAAGGGCATTCTCTCGGCTGTTCCGGTGCCATGATGGACGACGCGTCGCAGAGGGAGCGGATCAGCAGGCTCGTGTTTGCGGCGCCCGCCCTGTCCGAGGCCCTGATGTCAGGCAACTTCCGGTCCGCCTTCAAGGGCCGTGGCATGGATTTCGATTCCATACGTGAGTACGAAGTCACCGATGACGCACTCAGGATAGACTGGAATGCGACAGCCCGGTTCGGCAGGCCATTCGTAAAGACATACATGGATGACAGGGACCTGTCGCTGTACCTGATAGTCGACGAATCGGCATCGATGAATTGTGGAACAGGCAGGACCAAGCACGAGACGGCCTCGCTGGCTGCATCGCTGCTCGCGTATGCGTGCTCGCTGAACGGTGTGCGCGTCGGCGCCTGTTTCTTCGGTGGAACGGTTGAGCTGGATTCCAGAGCCCCGCAGGGCGGACAGCGTGCGGCGCTCGCGCTGATGGAGCGCTGCGCGTCCGGCCCGGGCGCGGACGGCCGCCATGCCGGTTCTGATCTGGCCGGCGCCCTTGCCGCGGCCGCTTCTGTCCTCAAGCGCCGCAGCCTGGTGCTGGTCATCGGGGACTTTCTGACAACAGGATATGCTTTGCCTCTCGCGCTCCTGGCGCGCAGGAACGATGTCATAGCCATCCGCGTGCATGACCCGATCGACGCGGCCCCGCCCGAAACCACGCTGTCCATACGGGCCGGGGATTCTGAAAGCGGTGTGCCCCGTCTCGTGGTGCCACGTTCAAGGGCCTATCGGGATGAACGATCGCGCTTCGCCAAGGCGGCCAGGCTGGAATGGCTTGTCGCGCTTTCTGCCTCGCGTGTACCATACCTCGAGATGGATGCGTCGACCGATCCTGTCGATGCGCTGGTCACATTCTTTGGCCGTCGGAGAAGTGCATGAAGAATGGGCGCCCCGGATGGCTTTTCGTCGCGCTGCTCGTTGTTGCGCTGCTTGCCGGCGTGCAGTTGGCCATGGCGCAGGGCGGGGCGACGGGACACGCTTCTCCGGTTGTCATCGACACGATACGCTTCGATCCTCCGACCTTCGCTCCAGGCGTTCCGGTAACGGTTCAGCTATCGGTGAAACCGCTTGCGGCGACGTGGACCGAGGCAACCCTGTCATCGGGGTTCGCCGACCCGGGTCGGTTCGGACCGCAGATACTGTCGGCTACGGCGACCAGGCGTGGCGGCATTGGACGCGATGCCGCTAGCCCCCTCATCTCCGTGCGCTTTGTCGCGTGGAAACCTGGCCCTGGCGCCTTGCCGGCACTGACGCTTGGCGGGCTCCTCGTTCCATCGGTGCGTTTTGAATGCCAGTCATCGCTGGTGGCCACAGACAGACGCACGCCTGAACCATTGCCGCAGCTGGACCCTCCAGGGTTGCACACACAGCTGTATATGCTTGGTGGTGCGGTGATCCTGGTAGCACTGGGAGTGATCCTGTTCGCGACGCGGCTGGTTCCCTGGCTGCGCGCGCTCGCTGACCGCTGGGCTTACGCGCAGGCTCGCAGGGAGTTCGACACGATGCTCGAACGCCTTGAGCATGAGACCGGAAGCGCCGAAAACTGGGCCGTGTTCTGTGCGGGACTCAGGCGCTTTGCCGGAAGCCGCGCACGTCTTGACCTAAGCGCTCTTACCGCGTCTGAACTGGCCGCCCTGGGTCCTGACGCCATTCCGGGTGGTGTCGGGGCGGAGGCATCCGCGCTCGTCTCCATTGGGGACGAAGTCAGATTTGCCGGCCGCTCCGGCCCACGCCTCGCCTCCGCAACGGCGCGAGCCCGCTCCCTGGCCGACGCGCTCGACCAGGCTACCGATCCGCGGCGCCAGAATATTCAACCGAACGAACATGGCGGCGCAGCATGATATCGTTCGAGCATCCGGCCGCCCTTGCGCTCTGCCTGGTGCCGCCCGCCGTGGCCTTGCTCGCCTATGTGAGCCGCCACGCGTCACGCAGGCGCATCATGGTGCCGCTCGATATATGGGGCGGGCCCACATCGATCGATGCGCCCGGACCGTGGCGGACTGCCCTGTCACTTTCAACCTTGCTCTTTGGCCTGGCGTGGATGGCGCTCTCGGTGGCGGCCGCGGGCCCGGCCCAGGAGGAGCGTCCATCGATGGTGACCAAATCGGGGCTCGATGTGGTGTTCATTCTAGATACATCGCCGAGCATGGCCGCGATGGATCTTGAACCCACCAGGCTCGATGCGGCGAAGGCACTGGTCAAGGCCTTTGTTGATAATCCGGAAGGCGCCGCTGGAGCCGCCGTTGGGATCGTGGCGTTTGGTGCCGAGGCTGCTCTAGTCTGTCCCCCGACGACCGACTACGCGACCGTTTCTCAGAGGCTGGAAGCTGTCAAACCAGGCGTACTGGGCGATGGCACCGCCATCGGTCAGGGCTTGACCAGCGCATTGCGGCAGATCATCGCCTCTGGCTCGAAGAGAGCCGCCGCGGTACTGCTCAGCGACGGCGAGGACAATGTCGGGCTCATCCATCCCAACGACGCGGCTGCCGCGTTCGCTCGGCTCGGAGCCACACTTATCGTGGTCGGCCTTGGCACCAAGGGCGATGTACCGATCGATTATGTGGATCCGGCCACCGGCCAGCGCATGAGCGGCGAATATCGGTCGGGGTTCAGCGAGGAGGCGCTGTCGTCGCTGGCCAGGCTTGGCGGCGGCGAGTATCGATCCGCTGTAGACTCCAAAACACTGGGCGCGCTCCTGTCCGAACTGGTCAAGCTGGACACTCAATCCGATCGATCAAGACTTGTGAGGAATCCAGTACGACGCCCGCTTGGACGCCCACTGATTGTGGCGGCGATGATGCTGGTGGCGCTCGCGTGGTCGCTCCGGCGTCTGGTGCTGGGAGGGCTGGCATGACCCTGGACAGCCTGCGAGCCTTCTGGCCGCTCGCGCTTCTCGTACCATACGCGCTGTTGCAGGCTCGATTCCTGGGCGCGTTGCGATCACTGCCCGCGGCGTTGGGATCCCCGCATGATTCGGCACAGGCCTGGCGCCGGTATGTGGCAAGGCGCCGCCTGTCCGCGTGGTGCGGTGCCTTCTTCTGGGTGGCCTGTGTGCTGGCCTTGTCCGGAGCCATCAGGATTCCACGGTATGTGTCGGAACGGGTCGACGGCGCGGAACTCGCCCTTGTGATCGATGCTTCCAACTCCATGTTGACCCCCGAAGGGACGGGCCGGCGCCTCGACGACGCCATAGCCTTCGCATCGAGATTGGCCTCGTCGGTCGATGGAGTCAGCCTTTCGCTCGTAGCCTTCCGTGGTGGAGCGGTGACGCTGTGCCCTTCCACGCGTGACCGCTACGCCTTCAATGATGCCCTTCGCTATGTCGGTCCCGCCGTTACGACAGCCTCAGGATCGGATGTCGGCGCGGCTCTCGATGAGGCTCTCCGTCCGCTCACCGATAGTGGCTCTGTTCGCCTGATTATGCTGCTGAGCGATGGCAACGATACCGGTGGATCGGCGCGGGAGGCGAGCGCACGGGTCGCCGCGGCAGGTGCCAGACTCGTGTTGATAGGCTTTGGAGACGATAGAATGCGGCCCGTTGTCGATGCCGCTGGCGCGCGCGTGCTTGATCAAGCCGGTTCCTCCGTCTCGACGCAGCTGGCCGAGAATTCCATGGCGGAATGGGCGGCGGCCGGCAAGGGACTGTTCGTGCGGGCTGACGAACCTGGCGCCTACTCCCGGGTGGCGCAACTGTGCGTCGGCGCGGCGGGATCCATTGGCCGGCGCCATGATGTGCGCGTCGATGCTGAAGCATCCTCAGCGCTTGCGCTGGCCGCCCTCGTGATGCTGGGCATGGCCTTGGCCCTCGCGCTATCGCCAGAGTGGCCGCGTCAGACCAAGCACGATATCGGCAGGAGTCGCAGGGATGCGTAGCCGAACCTTGCTTGTGCGCGTACTCGCATTGGCGACCGTTGCGGCTGGCTTGATGGTCATGCTCGGCTCATGCGGCTCCGTACGCGGTTTCATGGTTGCTAAAGCCAACAGGCTCTATCGCGACGGGTATGACCACGATGCCGCGGCACTGTACTTGAGAGCTGGCGCCGGACACGATCCGGTTGCGTCGTACAACCTGGCCAACGTCTTTGTCACGCTTGGAGAGTCAGAGTCTGCCCGCGTGCTCTTCGATACCGCCATATCGAGCGGAGATAGCGGCGTCGCAGCGAGGTCGTGGTACAATATCGGCGTCAACGCGTTTCTGGGCGCCAGGTTCGCAGAGGCTACCGACGCCTTCAGGAAGGCGCTCGAAGCCTATGCCGGCGGCAAGTCCGAGCCGGCACTGGGACATGAGCTGTCCAGGGCATACGAATTGGCTCTGGCTGCCGAATCGGACAAACCAGACGCCGGAACGGTTGAACGTGATCGGTTTGGTGTGGGCGGCGCGTCGGGAGACATCGAGTCGCTCACCCTGTCCACCATGAACGAGCGGACACTCTTCGCTCCGGGCCATCCGGAAACCGGATCCATGGTGGATCAATGATGGTGCGGCCATCCACGCGGCCATGGTCCTTGGCCCTTGTCACCATCGTCTCGGTGATGGCTGTTGCCGCCCAGCAAGGGCGCGTTGTTCGCATAGAACCAGAGAATCCCGCTCCTGGCGCCGTATTCATCGTTACCGTAGAACTCACCGATGTCCAGGCCGGCCGCGTCGTTGCCGTCGAGCCGGTCGTGGTTGGCTCGGCGCTGTATACCGGATCGGACATCAAGCCAGGGCCGGTGAGCGGCGGCCAGCCTACGACCATGGTCGCCTATCGATTCGTGGCCGGAGCTCCCGGACGGATTGAGATCAGGAACCTGGCGGTGACCGTTGGGACCCGCGCCATAAAGCTTGGCACCTGGTCGGTGGACATCGTCGGAGCGACACAGGCGCCGGTCATACGGCATGGCACCTGGCGGCTTCCAGACTCTGTCTGGAACAGAGAGGCGTTTGTCGCGACCGCGATGGGACCGGATGGCAATCCTGTCATCTGCCCGACCTTCGCGGTACCAGGAGCCGTTGTTCAGCCGGTCGATGGCCGACCAGGCAGCTTCATGGTTGTTTCAATGGATTCTGGAACAATCAGCCTGCCCGCGATGACTCTGCACGACGGGCGCGGCGATTTTGAACTGGACGCCAGGCACGTCCGTATCAGGGCCTTGCCTGCGGGGGCCAGTGCCGCCGCGGCGGTCGGCGGTTCATGGCGCCTGGAACTGATGGCGCCGCGCCCGGATTCCATTGCCGCCCCGGGAACCGTGATGTCCTGGGAACTCAGGGCGTACGGCACAGGACTTTTCGGTTTTGCCAATAGCCCACGGATTTCGGTCGCGGGCCCTGGCGAGGTCAGGGTCGATGTCAGCGGCGGCCCGATGTTCACCGGGACACGCGGGAATGAGCGCTACATCGGAGCCCGCGGCAGCCTGAGCCTGGGTTCTGTCGGCGTCTATACGATCGAGCCGCAGCCTTACCCATGGTTCGACACGCTGACGGCAACAATCCGCTACGCCAGGGCTCCCTCCGTGAAGATCAGGGTCGTCGCCGAGTCCAGCCCGGCATGGACCCCCACCGTGGAAGACAGACAGCTGGCAAGAAAGGCGGTTGCTCATGCGCGCGGCACCACATGGGACGCGGTAGTCCTTGCGGCCGCGAAGGACGCATGGCCAGCCGCACATGACGCGGCCTCTGTGGCGGCGGGAGTCGGGAGGGCGCGCGGAGCCCTTGCGGCCGCGCGGCTGCAACCAGGCGAGTCACTGGCTGCCGCGGCGACCAGCCTGATGGCCGGTGACCGGGCCGAGGCGTATGGCATGCTGCTCAGGCTACAGAAGTCAGCATTCCCGCCACCGGAGGCATCGGCTCTTGTTTCCATTGCTGCCGCATCTTTTGGTAACCTTCCGCCACCTCCGTATGTTTTACCGCCGTTGGGTTTGCCGCTGGCTCTTGGGATTGTCAGCATGGCGCTCGCTGCCGCTTGGTATGGTATCCGGGTGGCACTGGTGCGTTCATGGAACATACCTCGTGCGCCAATGGCGGCCCTTGTCCTCGGCGTAGTGCTGTTGGCGCTCGCGGGGGCATCGGCCCTGGAACGACGGGGGCAACGCATCGTGGCACTCGGCGGCGTGGGCAGGTCCGTGCCATCAGAGACATCCGCCGGCGGATTTCCACTCAAGCCTGGAAAGACTGGCCGCGTGCTGCAATCAGCCGATGTCTGGCTTTTGGTTGAACTCGATGGTGGCGGCCTGGCATGGATAACCCGTGGCGACGCGGTCGTATATTGAGGAGTCGCTGGTGGATTTTGGCGATATTCTAAAGCAATGGGATACGATGGCCCGCGTGCCCCCGGCATCAAAACGCCTCGAACAGCAGGATGTTCGTTCCACCAAGGAGTCCGCGAAGGCCCAGACGGCATGGATCGATGCGTACGGAGTGCCCGATCCCGCGGAGCGTGATCCCGCGCCGACTGACCCGGTTCATCCAACCAGGAAGGATATCGAGTGCATGCCTATAGATGCCGTACTCGATCTGCATGGCATGACGACAGCGGAGGCAGAGCTGGCCCTGGAATCGTTCTTTGCGACGGCGGAACGATCAGGGTGCGGAAAAATCCTGATAGTGCATGGGAAGGGATTGCATTCGGAGTCCGAACCGGTACTAGCGGCATTCGTCACAAGATGGCTCAGCAGGCGTGCCTCCGCCGGACGTTCAGGGTATGCCACACGGGACAAAGGCGGCAGAGGCGCTACATGGGTACTGATGAAGGATGGCAGGAATCAGCGTTCGCGGTAGATGATGCGTCCTCGCGAAAGGTCATACGGAGACAGGGCCACACGGACCGTATCGCCTGGAACGATTCTGATATAATGCTTTCGCATCTTGCCCGATAGATGAGCCAGAATGAGATGTCCGCCGTTCTTGAGCTCTACTCTGAACATGGTGTTTGGTAGGGCTTCGCGAACGATACCCTCTACCTCTATGGCTTCTTCCTTGGCCACGATGCCTCCTAAAAAGAATTACGACGTCTCCATTGCACGGAGCGTCCTTGGTAGTATACTTGAGCCCTATAATAGTACGGACCGTGAGCGGACGTGTCAACACGGGGTGCGGACCGGTTGACACATGACCGCGATCCATGAATAGTAACTCGCTCGTCCGAATGGACAGAGCGTCGTCCGCACATGGGAGCGGGCATTCTGACGAAGTGGATACGAGATCAGCGAGGAGGGTCCAATGGACAAGGAATTCACCGAGAAGATGCGGGAATCGCTTACATCGATGAAGCAGGAGATCCTCGACAAACTGGTAGCCACGAATGCGGATTTCCGTGCCATCGTCGAAGAGATGGATCCTAAGGATTTCGCCGATGTGGCATCGGATGATGTCGACCGGAAGATGATAGAGGCTCTTGGTTCTCAGGATCTCAAGCGTCTCAGATCAATAGAAGCGGCTCTTGTCCGCATACAGCAGGGCCGCTATGGCCTCTGCATGAAGTGCTCTAAAAAAATACCGCAGGAACGGCTCGAGGCCTTGCCGTACGCGGTGCTGTGCATCGATTGCCAGAAGAGCGAAGAGCGCCGCAACAGATAGGATCCTTGGGAATCATCGGTCCAGCGGCATAGTGAATCTGCCGTTTGGGCCGATTGCGGTCAGCCTATCATAGCCAGCCTTCGCGGCGATGCTGAGTCCGGCATCACGATGAGCCATCAAGTGCTCGGGAGCATGGGCGTCCGCGTTGACACATATCGCTATGGAATGCGCCCGCAGTTCCTTGAGCACCCAGAGTGACGGGTATGGCGAGTCAGTCTTGCCGCGCGCCATACCGCCGGTATTGATCTCGACTATGATATCGGTACCGGCAAGGGCGTCGACGACCATCATAGCGGCAGCGCGGTAGCGCTCCGAACGTTCACTGAAGCGCGACTCACCCCGGTTGTTCTTGCGTATCAGGTCCATGTGCCCGAGGATGTCGAAACCACCGGCCCTGACGCTTGCCGCGACCGCGGCAAAGTAGTCGTCAACCAATCTGTATATGTTATCATCATAGAAATGCGCCAAGTCTCTCGAGAAACGAGCCTCGGATTCATCGACGGTAAAACCGAAAGCCGGATTGCCTGTAGGTCCTGGTTCGAGAGATGCCGGACCGCTTATTTCACCCGGTGTCACGTAGTGTGTAGAGCCTATCGTGTAGTCCAGTCCGGCATCGGCAAACCTCCCGTCTGATGGGCCGCAGAGGCCATCAATATAATCGATCTCAAGGCCAACCAACACTTGCATGGCTGGCGCATGTTCTCCCATCAGAGAATGCTCGCGCCCAAGCGCGCGGATGGCATCGACATATTCCGGCAATCTGGCCAATCGCAGGTTCCATTTGGTGTCGAACGGCAATGGCGCGTGTGAAGAAAAGCCAAGTATGGAGAATCCCTGGTCTCTGGCTGTCTGGGCCATGACGGCGGCCGTAGCCTTGCCGTCGCAGAACTCGCAGTGGGTATGGTAATTAGTCAGCATGAGGCCAGTATAGTCTGCCGCCGGACACATGCTCAACGCGTCCGCGCATTCTGTTCGTTAGTTCGTCGAACCTTGGTGCTGACTGGAAGACGATACCATGGGTGGTGGCATCGCATCGTGGGAGGCCGATGATATTGTAGCTCATGAAGCCCGCTGCAAGCTTCGATGAACCAGGATCCTGTTTCTGCAATGCGCCTCTGTGGTGTAGAATCGGCGTATGTCATACCGAACCGGATTCTTCTTGAATCGCGCCATCGATGGCGCCTTTGAACAATGGGATCGCGAACGCGACGGTCTGTTTGAGGAACTGACAAGCCCCGAGGTGTCGACGACGTTTGCTTTCTCTCGATGTGTGCCCTCCTGGAATGCGTCGTTGCCGGATGGTTCATGGCTGGAGATAATGCTGAGGGTCCGATCCGGGAGCGTCTGGACATCGTGGCGTTCCATGGGAGTTTGGGCGCCCGATGAATCGATTGTCAAGCGCCATTCCAGTGCGGAGCACGACGATGACGTGGCCCGTGTCGAGACCGATACACTGGTTGTTGCTTCATTGGCTGATGCATTCCAGGCTCGATTCAGGTTCAGGCTCGGAGTGGATTCTGCTCATGGCGCTGCGCCTCCGGGTATCCAGGGCATACATGCCTTTGCGCTTGCCTATACCGATGCCAAGCCGGTGGTCACATCCGGGAGCGGCGAAGGAACCCTGTCTGCATGCGGATTGGCTGGCCATGTTGTGCCCGGTGTGCCCCGATGCTCCCAGATGATCTACCCCGATGGCGGCACCGTCTGGTGTAGCCCCACGTCGGTTGCGATGGTGCTCGGTCACTGGCTTGGCGATACTGAAGAGTGCGAGCACCGGGTACGCGCTGCGGTTGGCGGCGTCTACGACCACGCGTACGAAGGGTATGGTAACTGGTCATTCAACGTAGCGTATGCAGGCTCAATCCCAGGCATTGAGGCGTATGTAGCATGCTTTGCCGGGCTGGATCGCCTTGAGCCATGGATACAGGCCGGAGTCCCAGTCATATTGAGCGTCTCCTGGGACAATGATCATGGTAAGATCCTCGGCGGCGCACCCATTCCGCGCAGCAATGGGCATTTGACGACCTTGGTGGGTTTTGACGACGCCGGGGACGCAGTGATGAACGAACCCGCATCGCCATCCAATGAGGCCGTACGCCGCGTATATGATCGCCACGAACTGGAAGCCCGCTGGCTAGCCGCATCGGGAGGTGCGGCCTATCTGATATATCCCTCGGCCTCAGGCACCGATGACAGGGCCGCCCTGTTCGCAAGGACCATCGGATGATCCGCGATAAACTGAGCCGCCTCGTCGAACCAAGAACCATCTTGATGGGAACTGCTATCGCTCTGGTTGCCACGCTGTTTGCATTCGTATTGGCTTTCTTTGGATTCGGCAACCTGTACTATGCTTCCGTGTTCATGCCATTCTTTATGCTCGCCTGTCTCGCTGTAGCCTGGTTCATCCTGCTTCGCCGAGACGGCTTCGCCGGTAGACCCTCAGAAAGCGGACTAGTACCTGGACTTGGCGGCCGGCACGACCCGGCAGTACCATCCAGTGCGGAGCCTTTGGCGCCGCTCTTTGCACCGCGTGATGACGGCATCGTCCCCAGAGCCCCACGGCCTCCGGCATCCCGCCCTGCAGCCCGGCGACCTGTCGCTGTATCGGCCGTGCTTGTCTGGGCCGCCATTGAGCTCGGCCTCCTTGCCGCCATACTCTATTCGGCCACCGGTATCGGTTCCCGATTTTATAACTGACGTTCCTGCCCTGGCTTGAAGAAAAAGGATCGCGGCGCAAGCCCGCGATCCCCCTTCCTCATGCGCGCACGCCCAGCAATGAATCGGCGAGCGCGCAGCCGCAAAGCCGAGCCGCCAGCCCTCCCGCGCAGCCAAGCCTCATGCACGCGTCACCCCGTTGTTAAGCGGCGAGCGTCAGCTCGTCCGCTTGAACACCAACTCCCGCATCGCCGCGTCAGCCGGCGATGCGGGCTCAGCCGGAGCGATCGCGGCCTGCTGGCCCGCGATCGCGTTATTTTGCCCTCTTGAGCGCAGCCTCGCGTGCCGCTGTCCAGGTTGCCTCGAGCTTGGTGTACTCCTCGGTGGAAAGCGCCTTGGGCAGCACGATCTGGCCCTTGTACTTCAGCGTAGAGAGTCCGAAGGGCGCATAGGGGTAGGTGAATGGTTCGAGCTTCGAAGCTTCGAATCCACCGCCACCGCGTGCGTACGGTATGATGATTGCTTCACCGATCAGGAACGCTTCTGCCTTTGCGAACAGGTCGTAGCGCTTCTTCATGTCGCGGGTTTCTGCCTTGGCGGCATCGACAAGCTTGTCATAGGCGGTCTTGCCATCAGCTCCGAGGTAGCTGGGCGAGCTGTCAAGGAAGACATAATTGGCTCCGCTGACAAACGGGTCGGTGTAGGTCTGCGGATCTGCATAGTCGGGTCCCCAGTTCAGCTCCTCCAATGCGTAGTTGCCCGAGCGCCTGGTAGCGTTGAGGAAGCCGGTCGGCGGGAAGGATACCGGTATCACGTCGACAAAGTCCTTGCCAAGGAGGTTTTCGAGCTGCTGCTCGATGACCTGGGCGCGGTTGGCCCACTCAGCGCTACTCGCGTTGAATGGCATCATTATCTTGACCGGGAACGTGGCCTTGCCCGCCAGTTCCTTTATCGCCGCGGCCTTGTACTCAAGGGCCTTGGCCTTGTTGAATGAATCGGTCTTGGCGATCGCTGCCAGCGGTCCCATCGCCACGTAGTCCAGCCCGCCCGCGTTGACGAAGCCACTCGGGGTAATGGTCGTCTGAAGTCTGCGCCCAGGAGCGTAGGGCTCGGAGGTGAGCATCGCAGCTTTCCGGTCCAAACCGCTGAAGATGGCTTCGCGGAAATTCTTGTTATTTACGGCGATGGCCCAGTTTTCCGGCTCGTAGTCCGCCGAGAACTTGGGCTTGAAATTGAAGCCATAGAAATAGGTATACGATGTCAGGCGCGCCGGATGGATCTGGGCCTTTTTGGCGGGATCCTTCATCCAGCTATCCAGAATGGTTGATGGTATGGTAGCCATCGAAATCTCGCTGCGCAAGAACAGTTCAGGCGCTAGGGTGGCCGATTCCTTGTTGTACCGATAGATGAGCCGTGGAATGTTGACATTCTTCTGGTCCCAGTACTTCTTGTTCTTTGTCAGCACTCTGGTAACTTGGGGCTCGAATTCGGTCATGATGTAGGCGCCGTTCGCAAGAATGCTCTTGTTGTCGCGGCCAAAAGATGTTCCCATCGATTCGAGGAACTTGCCATTGACCGGCAGATACGAGACGTAGCTGAGCATTGAAAGAAAGTACGGCACGGGTGCCTTCAGCGTGTACTGAAGCGTGTAGGCATCCAACGCCTTGACGCCGACCTGCGAGAAGTCGGTGATCTTGCCTTCATAGTAGTCATTGGCGTTCGCGATGTAATCGGCGACAAGGGCCGATGTCTGCGATGCGTTTGACTTGGTCAGGATATACTTGGCCGAGTCGACCCAATCCTGAGCCGTCACCTCGGCGATAGCCTTGGCTTGCCAGTTGAACCATTGCACGCCCCTTCTGAGCTTGAAGGTCCAGACGAGGCCATCAGGTGACGACGACCAGGATTCGGCGAGCGCCGGCTTCAGCACGCCATATTGGTCGTACTCTATCAGGTTGTCTATCATGTTGGCAAACATGAAGTGCTCGTTCTCCGAGCCTGAAATGAGGTAGTTGAGCGTGGTTACCTCACCCGAATAGACTTCGTAATAGTCACCGGATTTTCTCTGTGACCACGCCTGTCCTATCGCGAGCAGAGCGATGACAGCCAGGGCGAGTGCCTGCTTCTTTTTCATGGGTCGTTTCCTCAGAGTGACGAAATCAGAAGGCGGTAACACCGTCGTAACGAATCAGTATTCCACCCTTTGGCGGTGAAGTCAAACATTTCATGATTTTTTGTTTTGGCTATATCCGTAGTTTTACAAGAATATTTTTTCAATTTCAGGTGCCCGGTGGTGGATTCCATGATAGGATGCAGGAGCATTGCGACCCGTCCCGTAATTCCTGTAGTAGGAGGAGCGCCCGGAGCCGATAGCCGGGCCACTGTTCGATGCTGCTATATACGCTCAAACGTCTGGCCCAGTCCATCGTGACGCTGTTCATTGTGGTCACGGCTGTCTTCATGTTGATGCGCTTGCTGCCGATCGAGGGGTACTTTGGTGATGGCTATGACAAGTTGTCGGCCAGCCAGCGCGAGGCCGTGCTGCACAAGATGGGCATGCTCGACCCATGGTATGTGCAGATGGGCCGTTTCTACGGAGGTCTGCTCCACGGCGACCTCGGCGTTTCGTCGATATACCGCAAGGATGTACCGGTGCTCGAGGTGATCGGGCCGCGCGTTCCCTATTCAATGCGTTTCGGCATAGCCGCTACCGCGCTGGCTCTGGTGGCCGGGCTCGGCATGGGTGTCTCGATGGCCAAGCACAAGGGTGGCATTCTGGACAAGGTGTGGACCGGGTATGTAGTGCTTGTCAACGCGGTGCCGCTCGCCGTCTATCTTCTCTTTATACAGCTCTATGGCACAAGCTTTTTCAAGTTGCCGTTGCTGTTTGACAAGTACAGACCCGAGAGCTGGATACTGCCCGCGGTCTCGATGTCGCTGGGAGGCATAGCGGGCTACGCGATGTGGATGCGGCGATACATGGTTGATGAGCTTAACAAGGATTACATCAAACTGGCCAGGGCCAAGGGACTGTCGCAGTCGGCGATCATGGTGCGGCATGTTATGCGTAACGCGTACGTCCCGATGGCCCAATACCTTCCTGCCTCCATCCTGATGACGATATCAGGCTCGATATACATCGAATCGCTCTATTCAATACCGGGCATGGGCGGGTTGCTGGTCGACGTGATCCAGCGTCAGGACAACCCTATGGTGCAGGCACTGGTGCTGATATTCTCGTCGGTCGGCATCATTGGCCTGTTCCTGGGCGATCTGCTTATGGCGCTGTTCGATCCGCGCATCAAGTTGTCCAAGAGCGAGGCATCACGATGATGCGCGACAGGCTGCTGGCAGGTGCGATGAGCCCGGACGCCATACGGTGCGCCGTCGACTCAGGCTCAGGCGCTGAGGATGAGCTTTCGCTCTTCGAGCCCGCCGAGTTTGACCCCAACGCTGGAGAGCGGGGCGGATACTCCAATTACTCGTACTGGCGGTCGACCTTCAGGGTCTTCCTGAAGAATCGGGTAGCCTTTGGATTCCTGGTGCTGCTTGTTGCGCTGCTCGCGTTTACCTTTATCCAGCCCATGCTGCCTGGTCAGCGAAATCCGACGAAGATACACATAGACCCTGCGACCGGCATGCAGTTTCGCAATGTACCGCCGGGCAAGGAATTCTGGTTTGGTACCAACACGATAGGGCAGGATCTGTGGTCACGGATATGGAGCGGAACGCGGACATCGCTGGAGATAGGATTGCTGGTCGGCATTGCCGAGATGCTTATTGGCATCAGCTTTGGCGCCATGTGGGGATACGTGCGTCGGCTTGATGCGGTGGTTACCGAGATATACAACGTCATCAACAACATTCCGACCACGATAATCCTGATGCTGCTCGCGTATATCATGCGTCCGAGCTTCAAGACCATGGTCATAGCGATGTGCGCCACCGGCTGGCTTGGCCTTGCGCGCTTCGTGCGCAACCAGATCGTCATCATCCGCGACCGCGAATACAATCTTGCATCGCGCTGTCTGGGTACTCCTACGCGACGCATCATCATGAAGAACCTGTTGCCGTACCTGGTGTCGGTGATCATGTTGCAGACGGCGCTATCCATCCCGGGCACCATAGGCTGGGAAGTATTCCTGACGTACATAGGGTTGGGGCTGCCGGTCAGCATCCCTTCGCTTGGTAACTTGGTCAACGAGGGCAGGCAGATCATGATGTCTCCTGAGCTGCGGTACCAGCTGGTGTTCCCGACCATCGTGCTGTCGCTTATTACCATATCATTCTACGTGCTGGGTAATGCGTTCTCCGACGCGTCAGACCCTCGCAACCACGTGTAAGGACAATGTGATGGCTCAAGGCGATCCGATAATTCAGGCAAAAGACATCATCATCAAGTTCAGCCTGCGCGGCAGGACGCTGACCGCCATCCGTGGAGCCAGCCTGGAACTATATGAAGGCGAGACTCTCGCGATCGTGGGCGAATCGGGATCAGGCAAGTCGGTCCTGACCAAGTCTTTCATCGGCATGCTTGACCAGAATGGCTGGATAGACTCAGGCACTGTGTCATTCGAGGGCCGTGACCTGGCAAGGCTCAGATCCGAACGCGACTGGCTGGCGATACGCGGCAAGAAGATATCGATGGTATTCCAGGACCCGATGACGGCGCTCAATCCGCTCAAGACCATAGGGTCACAGATTCGCGAGGTCTTTGAGCTGCACCACGGCATGTCAGGCAAGACCGCCGACCACGCGGTCATAGAGATGCTCGAACGGGTTGGCATAGACAACCCGCATGAGCGGCACCGCCAGTATCCCCACGAGTTTTCCGGCGGGATGCGCCAGCGCGTTGTCATCGCCATAGCGGTCGCGTGCAAACCTCGGGTACTGATATGCGACGAGCCGACGACCGCCCTCGATGTGACGATCCAGGCCCAGATTCTGGCGCTCATCAAGGCGCTGCAGCGTGATCTGGGGTTTACGACGGTCTACATTACGCATGATCTGGGCGTCGTGGCCAATGTTGCGGATCGCGTGGCGGTGATGTACGCCGGCCAGATTGTCGAGACAGGCACGGCGGAAGAAGTGTTCTATGATTCAAGGCATCCGTACACCTGGGCGCTGCTATCATCATTGCCGCAGCAGGGCATAAAGGGGCAGTTGCTCTATTCGATTTCTGGCACTCCTCCCAATCTCTTCAACACCATCACGGGCGACGCGTTTGCCCCGCGCAACCCCAAGGCGCTCAGGATCGACTTTGTGCGCCAGCCGCCCATGTTCGAAATAAGCCCAACGCACAGAGCCGCTACATGGCTGCTCGATTCACGGGCACCAGCCATCGATCCGCCGCCGGCGATTCTCGGAATGCGCGCCAAGCTCGGCGGCGCCAAGCTCGGCGGAGGTGTACTGTGAACGGCGCAGAACGCGAGGTCCTGCTCGAACTGAGGGATCTTGAGGTTGGATTCAAGACAAAGCACGGTATTTTCAGGGCGGTCAAGGGTGTCAACTTCTCGATATATAGAGGCGAGACCTTCGGACTGGTCGGAGAGTCGGGTTCTGGCAAGACCAGCATCGGCAGGGCCATAGTCCGCATCAACGATGTCAGCTCAGGCTCAATACTCTATAAGGGCAGAAAGATAAGCGGTCCGATATCCAGGGACCTTGATCTCGAGGTAGTGCGCACTATCCAGATGATATTCCAGGATCCGATGGCCAGCCTCAACGAGCGCGCCAAGGTCGACTACATCGTCTCCGAAGGCCTGTACAATATCGGCGTCAAGCGCACGGAGGCGGAACGGCTGGCCTTGGTGGAGAAGGCCCTGCTCGAAGTGGGGTTGTTGCCGGAGTTCGCGTCACGTTTTCCGCATGAGTTTTCGGGAGGCCAGCGTCAGCGCATTGGCATAGCGCGCGCTCTTATCATGGAACCCGAGCTCGTCATAGCCGATGAGCCAATATCGGCGCTCGACGTGTCTATACGCGCGCAGGTACTCAATCTGCTCGCTACTATCCAGAAAGCCAAGGGGTTGACCTACCTGTTCATAGCCCACGATCTGTCGGTCGTGCGGTTCATCACCGACAGGATAGCGGTAATCAACAAGGGTGAACTCGTGGAGCTGGCTGAAACTGAGGAGCTGTTCAGACACCCGCTGCACCCATACACGCGGGCACTGATATCGGCGATACCCCAGCCTGACCCCAGAGCCGAGCGCATAAAGGTCGTCACCGTCTACGACCCGGCCTGCCATGACTATGCGGTTGACACGCCCTCGTGGGTAGACGTGGGTGCCGGGCATTTCGTGCTGGCCAACGCGTCCGAGCTTGCCCGATACAAGGAGGAGATGTCCAGCTCAGCGTGATGCGGCGTTTACAAGGGCAATGAACGGCCCAAGGAATTCTGGAAAGCGCCTGGTCATGCCTTCGGGATGGAACTGGATGCCGACGATGAAACTATCTGCATCGTTGATCTCGATGCCTTCGACGACGCCGTCGAGGGCCCGCGCCGAGACACCAAAGCCTGCGGCGACATCCTTTATGGCTTGATGGTGGAAGCTGTTGGCCAAGACGCGTCTGGACGGCAACATGCGGCTAAGCCGGGAACCGGGCATGATATCGATGTGGTGCGACGGCTCGTCCATAGGCACGTCGAAGGAGTGGCCCCCTGAATCCCGCACCTGGCTGGGCAGGTCCTGGTACAGCGTGCCTCCGTTGGCGACATTGATGACCTGGCAGCCGCGGCAGACGCCGAGTATGGGGATACTCTGTCGCGCGGCGGCGGCGTACAATGCCAGTTCCCACTGGTCGCGCGCAAGGTCCATTCTTGTGACTGTCCGGGCAGGCTGCTCCCCGTAGAGCCAAGGGCTGATGTCGCCTCCGCCTGACAGTAGGAGGCCGTCCAGTCGTGCCACGTATGCGGTCGCGGCCGATTCAAGGCCTGGCTGGCCTTCGGACGGCGCTCCGGGCAGGACAAGCGGCAGTCCGCCTGCCGCCGAGACCGAGTATGGGCAGGTGCTGTTGAGCGATATATACTGGGCCCGTGGTTTCTGGTCCGAAAAAGAGGTAATTCCTATGAGTGGCTGCATCCAGGTCTCCTTGCCGATAGCGGGGCGCTCAGGCACGGCATTCTATACGAAGCGATTCCGCTGGTCCATGAGGGGCGTATGGTCTTTGGGCGGGCAATCATGCTGAGGCATACGAGGTATTGCGTCGATCTTGATGCCGTGGCGCACAATTTCAGGCAGGTCTGCTCAATGCTAGTCGACATGCCAGATGGTTCGCCGAAGGGCTCACAGGCAGCAAGGCTCGCCACGGTGCTGAAGGCCGATGCCTATGGCCTCGGTGCCGTTCCGGTCGCGCGTGTGCTTGTGCGGGAGGGAGCGGACATGCTCGCGGTGGCGTGCCTGCCCGAAGCGCTTCAACTGCGGGCCGCCTGTGCCGAGGTGCCTATCCTGATCATGGGCCATACGCCCAGTGAGTATTTCAAGCACGCGGTTCAGGCGGGCATCACCTGTACCATTTTCGATCTGGAGCAGGCCAGGGCGTTGGCCAGCGCGGCGCGCTCATCAGGAACCCATGCCCTGGCGCACATCAAGATTGACACGGGCATGAATCGGCTTGGCCTCAAGCCCGAATCATTCGCGCCTGGCGAGGCCGCCAGGCTCCTGGTACGCATGGCTGATCAGCCGGGCCTGTCAGTAGAAGGCATCTTCACCCATCTGGCGCTGAACGACCGGGAATCAGACGCGGCGCAGTTCGAGCGGTTCTCCGCGCTGCTTGATGAAGCCGCCGCGCTTGGGCTGCGCTTTGCCCTGCGCCATGTCTGCGACTCGATCGGTCTCATGCGGTACCCCGAGTATCGCATGGATATGGTGCGCGCCGGCGCCGTGCTGTATGGCGCAAAACCGCTCAATACCCCGCTGTCAGCGACTGCCGACATCCGTACGCCGTTCCGGTTGGCGACGCGGATATCAAGGGTCAGGCGAATCACGGCGGGGGAGGGCGTCGGTTATGATTACACGTGGCGGGCGCCGGACGGCGGAGCGCTGATAGCCACACTGCCGGTCGGGTACGCCGATGGCTACAAGCGCAGCCTGTCCAATGTCGCCAGCGTGCTGGTGCGGGGCGTCAGGGCACCTGTCGTCGGGCTCATATGCATGGATCAGTGTGTCGTCGATGTAAGCGCCGTGCCCGATGTGGCCGAGGGTGACGATGTAACGCTGCTGGGCGGGCCGGCCGGCGGACCCCCCGAAGAGAGTATACCAGTGCTTGAGATGGCATCATGGGCGGGAACCAACCGCAATGATGTGCTATGCTCGATCGGGCGGCGCGTGCCCCGGATCTATTACGAAGCCGGCATCGTCGTCACCGAACAGGATAGTGTGCCGGGAGGTAGTCCATGATCAATGCCGCCGATCTGCGTATCGATGCCAATTTCATGCGTCCGTGGCTCGTCTCCACGCGCCGCACCATACACATGAATCCTGAACTCGGACTCGAGGAATTCAAGACCGCCGCCTTTATCGAGGCCCGCCTCGATGAGATGGGCATCGAACACAGGCGTACCGGTACCGCTGTCGTTGGCCTGGTCCGTGGCGCGAACGCGGGCAAGACCGTAGCGCTTCGGGCGGACATAGACGCGCTGCCAATTCAGGAAGAAACCGGTGTGGAGTACGCGTCGATGCGCGCGGGCGTCATGCATGCCTGCGGCCATGACGCGCACACGACCATAGCGCTGGGGGCCGCACGCTGGTTCTCGGAGCGGCGTGCCACGCTGCACGGCAACGTCAAGCTGCTGTTCCAGCCCGCCGAGGAATCGGTGGGCGGCGCTCAGACCATGATCGGCGATGGATGCATGGAAGACCCGCACGTCGATTACGTGCTTGGTCTGCACGTGATGCCGTACCTGCCGGTTGGCATGATCGAGACGAAGAAGGGCGCGCTCAACGGCTCCAGCACCGATCTGCAGATCACGGTGCGCGGCTTGGGGTGCCATGCCGCCTACCCGGAGAAAGGCGTTGACGCGATCATGATAGCCGCTCACGTCGTGACGGCCCTGCATTCGTTGGTGTCACGGTATGTGTCGCCACTGGACTCGGCAGTGCTGACGATAGGCACCATCAACGGAGGCACCAAGTCTAACATCGTGGCCGACGAGGTGACGATGCGCGCCACGCTGCGCACCACCGATGACGGAATCCGCGATACGCTTATTGAGAGGGTGCAGTCCGTGGTCGAGGGCGTATCGTCGTCCTTGGGCGGCTCCGGTGCCGTTGTCGCAACCTATGGCTATGCGGCGCTCGTCAATGATGAATCGGTCGTCGATGTCGTGACCGCGGCCGCCTTCGATATCCTGGGGCCGGACTCGCTGACCTGGAAGGGCAAGCCGAGCATGGGTGTCGAGGATTTTTCGTATTTCTGCAAGGAACGGCCCGGGGCATTCTACCATCTGGGATGCGGCAATGTGCCCAGTGGCATCGTCTCGCCCATCCACTCGTCAACATTCAACATCGATGAGGACTGCCTGCCGCTTGGCGTTGCCATGCAGGTCGCCTGTGCCCTCAGGCTGCTGGAGTCATAAGGAGGAATCATGAACAAGCTGTACATAAGCGCCGACATCGAGGGCACCTGCGGCATAGCTGACTGGAAGGAGACCGAGCTGGGCGAGGCTCAAGGCGCATATTTCAGGGCCGAGATGACCAGCGAGGTGGCGGTCGCCTGCGAAGCCGCCATCAAGACCGGCGTCGGAGACATTCTGGTCAAGGACGCCCACGATTCTGGCCGCAACATAGACCCTTCCGCGCTGCCCACGCGGGTTCGCATCATGCGGTCGTGGACTCGTGATCCGTTCTCGATGATGGCCGGCATCGACTCCAGCTTTGGCGGCGTCTTCTTCATAGGATACCACTCCGCCGCCGGCACCGATGGCAACCCTTTGGCCCACACGATGAATCTGAACAATGTGGCGGTGCGTATCAATGGAGTCCTGGCATCGGAGTTCATGATCAACGCGTACACCGCCGGCCTCGTAGGCGTACCGGTGTTGATGCTCGCCGGTGACAGGGCACTCTGCCAGACGGCGGCCGCGGTGCAGCCGAACATCCGAACTGTGGCCGTCTCCGAGGGCAATGGCAACGCCTCCATATCGATACACCCGGCCCTGGCCCATGAGCGCATAGCCGCCACCGCCATAGAAGCGCTGTCGGCCGACCCAAAGACCATGATGGTGGAACTACCGGGCAGCTTCGAGGTGTCTATCTTCTTCAAACAGCACTTTCTGGCGAACCGCGGCTCGTATTATCCAGGCGCGAGCAGGCCCGGCGCCCACGAGGTGGTGTTCAGGTCCGGCAGCTGGGCCGAGGTACTGGCCTTTCTCTTCTTTGTGCTATGAAGCACATGCTGCCAAAGGCCCTCAAGGCTGGCGATACCATAGGCATGATAGCGCCGTCGGGCTCATTCAAGGACCAGTCCAGAGTTGAGTCGTCCAGGCTGGCGCTTGAGGCGCTGGGATTCCGTGTCGTTGCCGGCGAGAGCTGCCTGCACAAATATGGATACCTGGCCGCTCCCGATGCGCTGCGCGCCTCGGATATCAACACCTTCTTTGCCGATCCCTGCATCGACGGCATCGTGTGCATGAAGGGCGGATATGGCACGCCACGCATCCTGGACAGGCTCGACTATGATCTTATCGCCGCGAATCCGAAGGTCTTCGCCGGTTACAGCGACATAACGGGCCTGCACATGGCGTTCCGGCGGTACGCAGGATTTCCGACATTCCACACACCGATGGCTATCAGCATGGTCGACGGCTTTGACGAGTTCTCGGCCGCCTCGTGGATGGCGGCGCTTACCTCGGTCGAGCCGCTCGGGCTGCTGTCGCCGCTACCAGACAATGGTGGCGAGTCGTCTTCCGGGCCGCGGGCGCTGGTCGGCGGCAGAGCGCGCGGACCCTTGGTCGGCGGCAACCTCTCCCTGGTGGCGGCCCTGACCGGCACACCATACGAACTCATACCCGATGGTGCCATTCTCTTTCTTGAGGATGTGGACGAGGAACCGTACCGCATCGACCGCATGCTGACGAACCTTCGACTCGCGGGGTACTTCGACCGGTGCTCCGGAGTTGTCCTGGGCCACTGGACCCATTGCGATGCCAAGGACCCGGAACGCTCGCTGACTCTTGAACAGGTGTTCGCCGACGTCATCGCTCCGTCAGGCAAGCCAACCCTGACAGGCTTCGCGGCCGGGCACTCGACACCGACGCACAGCTTCCCTCTCGGTGTCCAGGCCGTGCTTGACGCCGACGCTGGCACCCTCGTTATCGTCGAGGCGGCATGCCGGTAGTCCGCGGCCTTTGAGCTGGGCAATGGCCACGCCGGCCAGGATCATGACGCGCCCTACGATACGGGGAGCCACGAGCGCCCGTCCAAGCAGCACCCATGCCGCCACCGCCTGCGCTATGAATGCGCCCCTGGTACCAGTAGCCCATGAAATTCGTGCTGGCTTGCCGATACAGGGCGACCGTGCTAGGCTCCATGCATGGCACACCTGTTGTTTGACGGATGCGACGCCGTAGGGCTCGCCAGGGAATACGGGACACCCCTGTATGTGGTTTCCGAAAGGATGATCAGGGAGCGGCTGCGGGAACTGCGGACATCATTCCTGGATCGTTACCCCAATTCGGGAGCCCTGTACGCCAGCAAGGCCCTGCAGACGCTCGATATCTGCCGCATTGTCGCGTCGGAGGGGATCGGTCTCGACGTTGTTTCAGGCGGCGAGCTGTATGCCGCCGTCAAGGCAGGCTTTCCCGTTGACCGCATCTATTTCCACGGCAATTCAAAGACCACCGCCGAGATACACATGGCGGTGGAATATGGGGTTGGCCGCATAGTCGTGGACAACCTGCACGAGCTGGCCGTGCTCAATGAGGCCGCGCTTGCCGCAGGCCGCAGGGCCAGAATCCTGTTCCGCGTAACGCCAGGTGTCGACAGCCACACCCATGATTTCATATCGACTGGCCGGCTCGATTCCAAGTTCGGCATTCCACTCGACCTTCGTGTGCGTGACGAGTACATAGGCACCGCGCTGGCCATGCCAGGCATCGACCTCATGGGGTTCCACTTTCATGTAGGATCGCAGCTGCTGGCCAATGAGTCGCACCGCAAGGCCATTGGTATCGTGACAAAGCTGATGGCCGAGGTTCGCGATGACTATGGCCTCGAGACCCGCGAGCTGAACCTGGGCGGCGGCTATGGCGTACACTACCACGACGACGAGTCGGCCCGGCCCCTGTCGTATTTCGTCGACGCGATGATGGCCGACATCTCCGCGGCATGCGCCGGATTCAAGCTGCCTATGCCGCGGGTCGTCATCGAGCCTGGCCGATGGGTCGTCGGCGAGGCCGGCATCACGCTGTACACCGTCGGCTCCAGGAAGACCATCCCCGACATCAAGACGTATATCGGCGTCGATGGCGGCCTGCCCGACAATCCCAGGCCTGCCCTGTATGGAGCGCTCTACGAGGCGACCATCGCCGATCGCGATGACGCCGCAAGGGACGACGTGGTGACTGTAGCAGGCAAGTGCTGCGAGACCGGTGACATCCTGATACGCGACATAGCGCTGCAATCACCGGAGCCTGGCGATACGCTGGCTGTATTTACGACCGGAGCCTACAATCACTCGATGGCGAGCAATTACAACAGGCTGCCACGGCCGGCGATGGTGCTGACCAACGCCGGTACGCACAGGCTGTCGGTCAGGCGCGAAACGTGGGATGACCTTATCGCAAGGGAGTTGTGACATGAATATGACAACGAGGGAGCTCCATGACAGCCTAATAGTCATGGATGGACATTGCGACACCGCCTCCTACGCCGCTGGATTCGATTTCAATGGCAAGATGGGTGTTCCGTTTGATCTGTGCGCCAGAAACCAGACCTGCCATGTTGACTTTCCGCGTCTGCTCGAGGGCGGCGTAACTGCCCAGTTCTTCGCCATGTTTACCGATGATTCGTTTGTCTCGAGCGCCCGCGAGCACACATACCAGATGCTTGAGGCGATGGAGGCGGCATTCGACCGCTGCGACCGTGCCAGGCTGGCCACAAAGGCTTCGCATGTGCTGGCCGCGAAGGCCGAGGGCACGCTCGCGGCCTTCCTGACGATCGAAGGCGGCGAGGCGATAGGCGAGAGCCTCGACGAGCTGCGCGCCTTCTATGCCCGCGGCGTTCGCCTCATGACCCTGACCTGGAACCGAATCAACGCGATAGGCCGCGGCGCCGAGCATCCGGGACCCGACGGGCTGACGCCATTCGGCCGCACGGTCATAGCGGAGATGGAACGACTTGGCATGATAGTCGATGTGTCGCATCTGTGTGATCAGGCCCTGGATGAGGTACTCGCCGTCGCGCAGCGCCCGGTCGTCGCCTCGCACTCAAACTCCCGGGTCCTCGTGCCTCACCGCCGCAACCTGACAGACGACCAGGCCGAACGCATAGCCGCCACCGGTGGCCTCGTCGCGGTCACCTTCGCCGGCGTGTTTGTAGACCCGGTTCCCGCCGAGGTCACGGTCGACCGCGTGCTTGATCATGTCGATCACCTGGTCTCGGTGATAGGCGCCGACCACGTGGGTCTGGGTACCGATTTTGATGGCTTTACCGCGGCTCATGGCCTCGTTATGCAGGACTGTACTCACTTGCCAGAACTGACGGCGGGTCTGGTCAGACGCGGCTATGCCGAAGAGGACATTCGCGGCATCATGGGCGGCAACTGGCTTCGCGTGGCCGATTCGATACTGTAATGCGACCAAGAACAACACCGACACCAAGGAGCTTGCCATGAAGAAACTGGGACGCTATTCAATTGGAACGGGTGATCGATTCGGCCATGAAGGCAGGGCTCAGATCGAGGCCGTCAGGAAGGCACGCGGCGCCGGCGTCGAGGCCGCAATCGTCTGGAACAAGAGCAACCGCGAACACACGATCATAGGCACGGAACCGCGCGATACCATGAAGGCCGCGGAAGCCGCGATCAAGGCGAGCGGATGGGATGGCGAATGGCACGTCGACGCCGACCATATAGGACTCGCGACCGTCGACCGGTTCATGGCGTCTTCGGACTTCTTTACCATCGATGTCGCCGACTTCATAAGCCAGGCCGCGGATCCGTCGTCAGTCGAATCGTTTGTCAAAAGACACGGCGACCTGTGCGGCAAGCTTGCCATACCCGGGCTGATCGAGCCCATAGTGCTCGACTCAAAGACCCTTGCCGGTGCCGCCAGCCGATACATCAACGCGGTGCACGAAGCGGCGCGCATATATCATCACATAGAGAAAAGCAAGGGCGCCAATGGTTTCATAGCCGAGGTGTCGATGGACGAGACTGCCCAGCCCCAGAGTCCGACTGAACTCCTCGTGATACTCGCAGCACTCGCGGACGAGGGCGTCGCCATCCAGACCATAGCGCCCAAGTTCTCGGGCCGCTTCAACAAGGGTGTCGACTATGTCGGCGATGTATCAGGCTTTCTTGCCGAGTTCGAGGCCGATGTCTGCGTAGCCACCTGGGCCGCGCACGCGTTTGGCCTGCCGGACAACCTCAAGCTATCGGTTCATTCAGGCAGCGACAAGTTCAGCCTGTACAAGGGCATTGGACACATCATCCGCAGGCACAACGCCGGAGTGCACCTGAAGACCGCGGGCACAAACTGGCTCGAGGAGCTCGTGGGACTTGCGGAGGGTGGTGGTGAAGGTCTTGCGATAGTCAAGGAGCTGTACCATCTGGCCTTGCCGCGCTTCGATGAACTTACCGCGCCATACTCAACGGTGATAGACATAGATCGGGTCAGTCTGCCATCGGCACAGGTTGTCGACGCATGGACATCGGACCAGTTCAAGGCGGCGCTCCGCCATGTGCAGACGAATCCGGCGTACGACCGGAACTTCAGGCAGCTGCTGCATGTCGCATTCAAGCTTGCCGCCGAGATGGGCACACGGTATCGAGACGCTCTCAAGCACTACCGGGAGCCGATAGAGCGCAATGTCACGGCCAATCTGTGGGAGCGCCATATCACACCCCTGTTCCTGGATTGAACTGAAGCATGGTCAGCGTCTACCGGTTCGGCATTCGCTCGAAGCTGCTGCTCTTCTATGCCGTGATCATAGTGCTCGTGGCCTGTGTCGAGATAGTGACGCAGACGGCTAGCTTCAGGACGGCGCGCGGATTCGAGGAGGAGCTGAGCCGCTACCACATGGTGCACCGTTTCAGGGTGGCGTTCGGCCAGCACCGGGTGCTGACAGAACGGTACCTCCGGGAACTGGCTCCGGAGCAGGCTGAGAGCGTGCGTGACGGGCTTCTGCGCCTGCGGCAAATGGCCGACGACGTGCATCCGGTCGGCGAACAGAAGCTGCAGTATTTTTTTGAGGTCCAGGCATCGGAGCGGGGACTCGAAGCGTACGCGCGGCTGGTGGCTTCGGCTGTCCACAAGCGCGCGACGCTCCAGGGCGACTACTATACCGACTTCGCGAAGGCCGACCGCATAGCGGGGTATGTGGACAGCTACCTGAGCAATCTGCAATCGATGTTGCTGGAGAACGGAGAGGCCGATTTCAAGGACGAGGTTTCGCGGGTCTCCACGTATCGCGTCGTGACGCTCGCGCTTCTGTCCTTTGCCGGAGTGCTTTCAACCATTTTCGCGCTGTATTTCGCGTCATCGATCAGTGTGCCCATACGCAGGCTTGCAGATGCCTCGGCCAGGATGGCCGCCGGCGATCTGAGCGTACAGCCAGTCGAGGTAGCTACGGGTGACGAAATCGAGACGCTGGCCAGAAGCTTCAACGCGATGAGCCGCACCGTCCGCGAGCGCATATCCGATCTGCGCGAGAAGGCATTGCTCGAGAAACGCCTGCATGATGAGGAGCTGATAGTTCTGAACATGGAGCACGCGCTGCAGGAGGCTCAGTTTATCAACCTGCAGGATCAGATTCGTCCCCATTTCCTGTTCAACGCGCTCAATACCATAGCGCGCACCGCCCTGCTCGAGGATGCCTCCGGCACAGTCAGACTCGCTCATGGACTCGGCCGGCTCATGCGGTACGCGCTCGCAGATACGGGAGCGTTGGTGCCTATCGGCGAGGAGCTGTCAGTCCTGCGCGAGTACCTGTCGTTCCAGCAGATACGGTTCGGCGACAGGCTCGACTGGGTAGTAACCTCCATCTCCGAGGTGGATGGCATCATCGTGCCCAGGCTCATACTGCAGCCACTGGTGGAGAACGCCGTGCGCCACGGCATAGAACCAAAGGAGTCCGGAGGCAAGGTTATCGTGGCGATATGCTCGCGGCGGGGGAGGATCCTGATTCGCATTGTGGACACGGGTGTGGGCATCGAACCCGCGCGGCTGGTCGCCCTCAGGGTGGCGATGAATGCGGATGGCCAGAGATCATCCACCGACCACTTCGGCATAGGTGTGGCCAATGTGACGAGGCGCCTGGCGCTCCGCTATCCTGGCAAGGCCCTGTGCCGCATAGTCAGCTCAATGGGTCGCGGCACTGTCGTGCATATATCCATTCCATTCCAGCATGAGGACGGCGCAGATGTTCAGACTGCTGATAGCCGATGACGAGGAGCTTGAGCGCCGTGCCCTCCGGCTTATCATAGAGCGGAATGGCTTCGACGGAGTCGAAATCCTTGAAGCGGTCAGTGGCACCGAGGCGGTTCTCAAGGCCATCGGCAATTCCATCGACGCGGCGTTTCTCGACATACGCATGCCCGGGCTTGACGGCATAGACGCCGCCCGCCAGATACGCGCCGCCCTGCCCGACGTGGTCATAGTCATCGTGACGGCCTTCGACTCGTTCGATTACGCCAGGGAGGCGGTGCGGCTCAACATAGAGGAGTATCTGGTAAAACCCGCAGAGGAGCAGGAGGTCATACAGAGCCTGCACAAGGCCATGGCCGCGTCAAGCATCAGGAAGCTCAAGGCAGAGCGCGAGCGCGCGCTTGACCGCAGACTCGGCCGCCTGACGGAGTACCTCGAATCGGAGTTGTGCTCCGACCTGGCGCTCGGCACCATCAGCGACGCGAGGCTGGAGGAGTTCTATTCGGCGCACGAATTCGCCGACGCGGTATCATTCTTCGGGGCGCTGAAGCCGGTGCCGGTACTCTATGTCAGCGCGCTGGAAAGTCTAGCGCTTCGCAAGGCCATTCTGGCGCGGATAGAACGCCTGGCCAGCCTTGTCCTCAAGAAATTCGGATGGTATGCGCTGGCCTCGGCCACGGAATCCGGCGTGGCACTGCTCGCGATATCCTGGGACGGATCGGCTGAACCCAAGGCGAGTGCCGAGAACATATTGCTGGAGATTCTGGCACGATCCCGCACAGACCTGGGTATAGATATTGTCGCCGGTGCGACGGTGCCGTGCGCGCATCCGGAGGCTCGTTTCCTCGAGGAGGCGACGATTGCCGCCTCGCTGGCGCGCAAGGATTCGCCGCTGGTACTGGTTGATCCCGCCGTGGTGCTCTCCAACCCGGATGCGGCGGGCGATGATCATCTGATAGAGCGCGCCCGCTCGTACATGGTAGCACATCTGAATGATGGCGCGGGTCTGGAACGGGTCGCCGTGGAGCTGCGGGTCTCCGCCTCGCACTTGAGCCGCAAATTCCGGCAGGTCACCGGTTGCACCTTCATGGAGTATGGAGCCCGCCTGCGCATCGATCGAGCCAAGACCCTGTTGTCAAGCGGACTCTATAGCGTCAAGGAGGTCTCATCACTGCTTGGCTTTGTCGACCAGGCCTACTTCGCGCGCGTCTTCAGGCGCCTGGAAGGACAGAGCCCGACGGACTATAGGAGTGGCAAAAGTACCGAAGAACGCAAATAAATACTCATCCATGCTCCGCCAAACGGGTACATCATCGGGCAATCACACGTTCTGAAGGAGGATTCTATGCGACTTTCCCGTGCTCTGATCTGTACACTGCTGATCGCGGCCGCGATTCCGGCGGCGTTTGCGCAAAACATCGTGCTCAGGCTCGCGGAGACCCAGCCTGCGGCGTACCCCACTACCTATGGCGACATGGAATTTGCCCGCCTGGTAAAGGAGCGGACCAATGGCCGCATCACCATAGAGGTATACCCGGGCTCGCAGCTGGGCCAGGAAAAGGCCGTCATCGAGCAGGTGCAGTTTGGCGCTATCGATATGACACGCGTCAGCATCTCTCCGCTTTCAGCCTTTGCTCCGCAGATGGACGCGTTGCAGATGCCGTACCTCTACCGCGATGTGGAGCACATGTGGAAGGCGCTGAAGGGCGATATCGGCAATGAGCTTCTCAAGAGCCTGGAGCCCTCCGGCTTCATCGGACTTGGATGGTACGAGTCAGGCGCGCGCAGTTTCTACAATTCAAAGCGCCCCGTCAGGACGCCCGCCGACCTCAAGGGCCTGAAGATCCGCGTCCAGGAGAGCGAACTGATGATCGGGCTCGTCTCCGCCTTTGGCGCGGTCGCGACGCCGATGGCGTATGGGGAAGTCTACTCCGCTTTGCAGACCGGCGTCATCGACGGTGCCGAGAACAACTGGCCAAGTTACTACTCCACCAGCCATTACGAGGTGGCCAAGTACATTACGCTTGATGAGCACACCCGGGTCCCCGAAATCATCATCGCCAGCAAGATTTCCATGGATCGCCTCTCCAAGGCCGATCAGGCGCTAATCAGGCAGGCCGCGATGGACTCGATCGACTATCAGCGCAAGCAGTGGGACATCTACGAGAAGGTCTCCATTGACAAGGTCCGCGCCGCCGGCAACACCATCGTGGAGATCAAGGACAAGGCGCCCTGGGCCGCACTGATGGCCCCCATCTATGCCAAGCAGAAACCAGAAGTCCAGAAGCTCATCGAGCGTATCCGCGCGGTGAAGTAGAACCCTTGCCTTAGCTGCCCCGCCTGGACGCCGCGCACGCGGTTGTCCAGGCGGGGCGGAATCCAGGAAAGCCGCCATGCTCAAGTCAATCATCCGTTTCTTCAACCTTATTCATATCGGGACCGTGTACCTGGCCAAGATCCTCATGGTCGCGATGGTCGTCCTGATAGCCATCAGCGTCTTCCTGCGATACGTGTTCCGCGTGGGCCTTGTGTGGTCCGAGGAAGTGGCCCTGCTCTTTGAGGTCTGGTTCATATTCATATCGCTCGGACTCGGTGTCAAACAGAAATTGCACATCAGCCTCGCGCTGTTTCCCGAAAGTCGCGCCCCCCGGTGGCTCAATGTAGTGCTCTGGAAGATCCGTGACCTCGTCACCATCACCGTTGGCGTTGTCATGCTTACATACGGGAGTGTTCTGGTGCAGTTCACCATGCACTCCAGGATGGCCGCGACGGGCATGCCCGCTGGCATCGTATACCTTGTGATGCCGATAGCCGCCATTACGATAATAATAGAGGGCCTGATCGACCTGTTCGGAATCCAGGCCATGGACAAGGAAATCGACAAGTTCCTGAGCGGTGAAGCGACCTTTGCCGAAACCTTCGGAGGCCACCATGACTAATCTCGCCATAGCGAGCATCATCCTGCTTGGCGGCTTCGCGGTGCTCCTGCTGCTCCGCGTGCCCATTACGTTCTCGTTGATGTTCTCGTCGATTGTTACGGCGGTCTATCTCAAGATACCGCTGATGGCCATCATGCAGCAGATGCTGCAGGGGGTGCGTTCCTTCTCGTTGCTGGCCATTCCGTTCTTCATCATGGCCGGTGAGATAATGGGGCAGGGCGGCATATCCCGGCGGCTCATCAGCTTTTCAAACCTGCTGGTAGGCCGTGTCCGGGGCGGACTGGCTCTGGTCAACGTGCTCTCATCGATGTTCTTCGGCGGAATATCGGGTTCGGCGGTGGCCGACGTATCGTCCATCGGCACGATCATGATACCGATGATGAAGGAAAAGGGTTACGACGACGACTATTCGGTAGCCGTGACCGTAACCTCGGCGTGCCAGGGCATTCTGATACCACCCAGCCACAACATGGTGATATTCAGCCTGGTAGCCGGCGGCGTATCGGTCGGCAGGCTCTTTCTTGGCGGCTTCATACCGGGCGTGACACTGGGCGTCGCGCTGATGATAATAAGCTACATCATAGCGGTGCGCAGAAACTATCCCAAGGAAAAGACCTACAGCCTGCGCGAGGCCCTGACCATAACCAAGGATGCCGTGCTTGGGCTGTTCACCGCGGTGATCATCATAGGCGGCGTGATATCGGGCATCTTTACGGCAACAGAGTCCGCGGCGTTCGCCTGTGTCTATGCATTTGTCATAACATTCTTCGTTTACAAGGAAATAAAACTCAGGGCCTTCAGCAAGATACTGTATTCATCGCTGAAGACGCTGGCTATGGTGATGGCGCTGATAGCTGCCGCCAGCTCGTTCGGCTGGCTGATGGCATATCTGCGCATACCGGCCTTGGCCACACAGTTCCTGCTGTCGATATCATCGAACAGGGTCGTGTTGCTCCTCATGATCAATGTGCTTCTGCTGCTGCTCGGTACCATCATGGACATGGCTCCCCTCATCCTGATCACCACCCCGATACTGTATCCGGTCGTGGTCGGAGTCCTTGGCTTGTCACCGGTGCACTTTGGCATCATCATGATGCTCAACCTGGCCATAGGCCTGTGCACGCCTCCGGTAGGTTCGGCCCTGTTCGTGGGCTGCGCCGTTGGAAAGATATCAATAGAAAAGGCGACCAAGGCCATGCTACCGTTCTATGCGGCGATGGTTATCGTGCTGCTCCTGATCACCTTCATACCGGATATTGTGATGTTCGTTCCAAACCTGATCATGCCTGCGGCTCAGTAGCAGCTACCACGAGTACAGAAGGAGTTGCAGATGTCATATATCGATGAGATGTTCTCGCTCAAGGGCCACCGGATCGTATTGACTGGAGGGGCCGGAGCCATACCAGGCTCGCTGGCCATAGGCTTTGCCAAGGCTGGTGCCGACCTGTGCCTGTGGGGGCGTGGCACAAACCACCCGATGCAGGCGGCTGCGGCGGGCATCAGGGACCAGGCCGGCCCCGATTCGGGTCGCATCGAGTCGGTAACCGTGGATACCGCCGACCGCGCGGCCATGCAGGCAGCACTGGCCGAGACAGAACGGCTGATAGGCAAGCCCACCATCCTGGTCAACGGGGTCGGCGGGAACCGCGGCAAAGGCGCATTCGTCGAAGTTGATGAGCAGGCCTTTGCGGAGATCCTGTCGCTCAACATCATGGCCGGCCTCGTGACGCCGACACGGGTGTTTACCGAATACTGGATACGCAACGACATGCCAGGCAACGTGATAACGATGACATCGATGGCTAGCTACAAGCCGCTCTCCGGCGTATGGGCATACGGGGCCGCGAAGGCTGCCGTGCTTAACCTGACCGAGGCGCTCGCAAAGGAGCTGGCACCGCACAGGATCAGGGTCAACGCGCTTGCGCCGGGATTCTTCATAGGCAACCAGAACCGCTCGCTCCTCATAGACGAGAAGACCGGCGAGCTGACGGCCCGTGGCAAGGCAATCCTGGCGCATACGCCGTTTGGCAGGTTCGGTTCGATAGAAGAGCTGCGCGGCGCCGCGATATTTCTGGCCAGCGATGCGGCAAGCGGATTTGTCAGTGGCATAAGCCTGCCGGTCGATGGCGCATACCTGACCGACAACATATAAAGGAAAATCCATGAAATCATTTCTCGCCGACGATTTCCTGCTTGACAACGCCACGGCCGCACGGCTCTTCAACGAGCGGGCCAGGGATCTGCCCATATTCGATTATCACTGCCATCTGCCCGTGCAGGCCATAGCGGAAGACAAGCCGTTCACCGACCTGGCTGATCTGTGGCTGGGCGGTGATCATTACAAGTGGCGGCTTATGCGTGCCAGCGGCGCGGACGAGCGCGTCTGCTCGGGAACAGCTCCCCTGGAAGAGAAGTTCGCGGCATGGGCACAGGCCCTGCGCGGCGCAGCGGGCAATCCGCTCCTGGAGTGGTCGCATCTGGAACTCAAGCGCTACTACGGCATCGATGATGTCCTTACGCCAGGCAACGCCGCCGCGATTCACGCGCGGGCCAACGCGATAATCCGCGAGCGGCAGGACAGGCCAAGCGCATACATGGACAGGTTCAAGGTCGCCGTCGTGTGCACGACCGATGACCCCGCGGACGATCTTCGCTGGCACAAGGCCATAGCCGCCGACGCTGGCAGAAAGACCCGTGTGTTGCCCACGTTCCGCCCCGACAAGGTTGCCGCTACCGCAGATCCCGTGGCATGGAAAGCCTATGCCGAGAAGCTGGGCGCCGCCGCCGGCGTATCGATATCACGGTGGTCGGATCTGGTGCGCGCGCTTGAAGCACGGCACGCTTACTTCAACGATGTCGGTTGCAGAATATCGGACCACGCGCTGACCAATGCCGTCTATGCCAACGCGAGCGAGCGTGAACTTGACGATATCATTGCCAGCCTCCTGGCTGGCAAGTCAATAGCGATGGGCAGCCGGGACAAGCTGACCACAGCGCTCCTCCGCGAAACGGCTCGGCTCAACGTGATGCGCGACTGGACAATGCAGATCCACATCAGCGCCCTTCGTAACATAAACGGCACGCTGTTTGCGTCGTATGGCCCCGACGGTGGCGGCGATGGCATCACCGACGAACCGGTGATCGAGCCGCTGGCCCGCTTCCTGGCATCGTTGTTGGACAGGAAGCAGTTGCCCAGAGTCGTGCTGTATTCGCTTGACCCCGCCAAGAACGAGGCTCTTGCCGCTCTGGCCGGATGCCTGCAGGGAAACGGAAAAGCCAGGGTGCAGCATGGTGCCGCGTGGTGGTTCAACGATCAGCTTGATGGAATGCGGCGGCAAATCACCACCCAGGCTTCGCTGGGGCTGCTGGGCGGATGGGTCGGCATGCTGACCGATTCCCGATCATTCCTGTCGTATCCTCGCCACGAATACTTCCGCAGGCTGCTGTGCAACCTTGTTGGCACCTGGATGGAGGAAGGCCGCGTCCCCGACGACGATGGCTACACCGGCGACCTTGTGTCAAAGGTGTGCTGGGGCAATGCCGCTACCTGGTTTGGCATCGCGCCCCCGGCATGGTCAGCGCGCTGAGTTCTCCTTACTTGATCGAGAAGGTGCCGCCCTCGTCGAAACCAAGGGGTATCGGCTCCTTGCGCACCTCGTCAGGCAGTTTCATGGTCGCGCTGCCTTTGACCCTGAAACTGCCCTTGCCGTCGGCGAAGAGCGCCTTGACACCGGATGTCAGGCGCTTGGTGCTGAAGGTGTTGGCTACGGTTACAAGCACCTGCTGCCCATCCTGCTTGATGGAGCTGCTGTTACCCACGACCAGACTCTCGTTGTTGATGAAGAGCTCGTAGCCGAGCGTGCTGAACGTCAACGACCCTCGTGCGTCGTTCCTGATCTGAATGGTAAAGCTGACCTTGAGTGGCAGATCCAGGTCGGCTGGATCTATCACCGGAGTCGCCGGCTTCTTGCCTGCAAGAATGCTGGCGATGGCACCGCGGGCCTTCTCCGGATCGGCCTTCCTGCCAGCCTTGACCAGGGCGGCCGCGACCTCCGATGCGCTCGGCGGCGTTACCGAGAAGCCTGTTATGGCGACCGTTGGCTTTATGGCGGGGATCTTCTTCTCAAGCTTGTACGCGAAGCTGACAGTGGAAGGCAGGCCTGGTATCTTGGGCAGTGGAATGGACAGCGTTCCATTGATGACCGTATTGAGCCATTCTTTGGTGGAGTAATTCTGCACGAGCTTGTAAATGTCGGCATAGGCTAGCGTCACATTGAAGGTGCTTGACTTCTTGCCTTTGGCGGGCACGCCGAAGCCACCCTGATTGGCCGCGCTGAAGACCTTTGAACCCTCAACCGAAAAATCCAGTGTCATGCCCGAGAAACTCAGACCGAGCGGATACGGATTGCTGACGGTCAGCTCAAAGCGGAACGTTACATCGCGCAGGGTTATGGCCTGGACCTGGAACTGAGTTATCTCGGCTGTCGGCTTGGCTATGGACTGGGCGTGCGCGGCCAGAATCATCACGCTCAGCATCAGGATCGTTGCGGTGCGTTTCACGTTGGTACCCCTTTACTGGTTCATCGAAGCCTGCATCTTTCGAAATTCGACACAACCAGGAGCGGTTGCCCAAGGCCATCCATACAAGTGGTGGTGGCGTTGGATACCGAGATGCAAGCTTCGATGAACTACGAGAACCATATGAGTATTCGCGCTCATACCGCCACAGTCAAGACGGATGTTTGACTATATCGAATATCAGCCATACAATGCGCTATGAGGAACGAATTACATCGATGGATCGCGGCCGCGGCCGTCCTGGGCGCCGTGCTTGAAGCCGCCGTCTTCTATGTCCTGGTGCCCGGAGCGCCACTCGTATCAATGGTAGCGGCCGCCATTGTCGGCGCCGCCGCCGCGTCTCTAATCGCGATGCTGGCCGTTGGCTCGCTGGTCAGCGGGCCGCTTCGGCTGCTTGTCGCGCGCATCAGGAGCCTTGCCGAGGGAGACCTGGTAGGGCGCATCGGTTCACTGCGTGCCCACTCCGGCCTGACTGAAGCCGCCGCGGAGCTCGATGAGACGCTTGCCGGCAATTACCAGATCATTCTCCTCGGCCTGGATGAAGTGACCACCAAGAATCTGCAGAATGCGCAGGCCTTTGCATCTGACATATCAGGGGCCATACAGGTCATAGAATCGGCCCGTCATCCTGTGGAGTCGATGGGACAAACGGTCTCGGCTCTTTCCGAACGGGTAGCCGTGGCGTCAACCGGGCTGGGCTCGGTCAGCGAGGCCGTGAACCGGCTTGCCCTGCGAGTATCGGACCAGGCCAGCGCGGTTGAAGAGGCCGGTGCCGCCATAGAACAGACGAGTGGCCAGATACGCTCGATAGCGGATACGGCACGAAGGCAAACCGATGCAGCGTCCAACCTCGCCGCAACCGTCGAGCGCGGCGGCCAAGGTGTCGACTCGGTGGTCGGCATCATAGGCAGCCTGGAATCCGGCGTATCAGAGATCGCCGACCTGTCGCGGATGATCAATCAAGTGGCGTCGCGTACGAATCTGCTCGCGATGAACGCCGCCATCGAGGCAGCGCATGCGGGCGAATATGGCCAGGGCTTCGCCGTTGTGGCCGAGGAAATACGCGGCCTTGCGGAGAGCGCTGGCTCCGGGGCCAAGCAGATAGCGGCATCGCTTTCAAGATTCGGCGAGCGCATCAAGGCCGCCGCCCATGCCAATGAAGAACTCAAGAAGGTCTTTGCTGGACTCAAGGGCGACAGTGATCGCTTCATCATGGCGTTCTCCGGCATATCCGATGGTACCGGCGAGATAGCCTCCGGCACCACCCAGATGCTTGAGAGTGTACAGGAGCTTCGGACCATATCATCGGAGAACAAGCAAGCCTTTGCAGCTATGGGTCAATCGATGAAGGAGCTCGACGCGTTGTTCGACGAGACGGCGCGGCTCGCGGCCGCGATGGGCGGTGATGGCGAGGCGATGTCACAGGCGTTTGCCAACGCCGCCACGAAGGTCGAATCGCTCGGCAAGCGCGGCCAGGAGAGCGAGCTGAGCTTCAAGGAGATCAGCACCGAGCTGCGCTATTTCTCGCTCGACGCGACGGCGGAGCATGCATCGTACAGGCCGGAGATAAAGCGCATCATGTTCGATCACAAGCGGCGCGTCGTTGACAGCAGGCTGTACCTTGAAGGCCGGGTGGGGCTGGACAATCTACCCAAGCGCAGCCGGACGGCGGAATGCCCTCTCGATCCACTGCTCAAGCGCATCGCCCCAAGCCTGCCTGAGAACGCCGGGCGCCTGTCGGAGCTGGATGCCGCGCACCACGCATTTCATCGGGCCTACAATGCATTCCTGGATGCGTGCACACGGACAGGAAACGGAACAGACGATTCCAAGGCTGCGCTTGAGCCCCTGTTCAATGAGGCGGAGCTGCGCTGGAAGGCGCTGTTCGATTACCGCGAAGAGCTCAACCAGATATTGGAGCGGATCGAATAGGCATCACGACAAAGGCGACTCCTGCGGTTTTTCCCTGTGCACGTCGCGGCCAAATATGGCGAACAGCACGGTGCCCGCGACTCCGAACATGGCGGCGGTTATGAAATTGGCCGCCGGCGCAATGTTCCAGAGCAACGCGCTTGACAGAGCGGCTATCGACACAACGATGTCCCGCACCAGATAGTACGTCCCGAAGGTTCTGGCCTTGGAGTCCTCAGGCGCCAGATCCATGATAAGAGCCTTGCGGGTCGGCTCCCCGAATTCCTTGAGCCCCCTGATGATGAAGGCTATGACGAACATGCCGAACGAGTGGGATACAAGCAGCACCAGCGGGAACATGGTAAAGAAGACAAAGGTGATGAGCACGAACGGCTTCTTGCCATAGATGTCTGCCATCCAGGCGACCGGAATATAGACCAGCATCGCGGTAACCATTTCGATTGTTGTCAGCAGCCCGAACTGCAGGGCGGTCAGGTGGTTGTTGTCCACGGCCCATATCACCACGAACGCGTATGGAATCTGTTCGGCGAAGCGTATCAGGATATCGCTTGCCAGAAGGCTCCTGAGCGCCGGGCCAAAGAGTGAGCTGAGCTTGCCGTTCTTGCGCTGTGCCGTCTCAGCTACGCTGGTGTCCTCCGCCATGAATCGCTGCACCATGTACAGTGCCAACAGGCCCATCACGAAGGCACCTGTAAACGCTATCCTGACGCCTGTGACTCGCCCATACACGCCTATCAGGACGCCGCCGATGATCGGCCCCAGGGCCATTGGTATGCGCCTGAAGAACGAGTGCAGCGACACACCGAAACTGCGCCGTTCCTTGGGTATGGCCTTGGAGACAAGGCTCATGATCGCGGGCAGGGAAACCGCCGTCCATGATATAAAGAAGATCGATCCGACAAGCACCGCCTGCCACGCGGGCACCAGGATAACGATCAGGTACCCGAACATCGCGACCAGGGTAAAGAGCTGCAGCGACTTCTTGTAGCCAAACTTGTCGGCGAGGTAGCCACCCGGAAATGAATAGAGCGCCGACAGTAGATTGTCCATGGAATTGAGCAGTCCGACAGACCACGCGCTGCCTCCAAGTGCCAGCAAGTACAAAGGCAGGAAGCGTTCAGCCATCTTCTCGCCCATGCCCACCAGGATGACAACAACGAGCATGGCGCTCATCGTGCCGTTCCGACGTATCAGTTCCTTTATTCTCGTCGCGCTGAACATGTGAGCTCCTGACCTGGCCACCTAGGCCGCTATCTTCGGAACTGGTCTGCCGCGCATCCGGTAGCGGCCGTACATTGACAGTGACAGCAGCATCCATACGCACATCCATGCTATGCCCGCCGGGTTGGCGGCAAGGCTTCCACTGGAGGCGAGCAGTACGTGTACCAGTATCATGATCGCGGCCAGAACCGTCAGGTTATGCATGAGCCGCGCTCCCTTGTAGCTGAGTTTAAAGGTGGCGTAGACCCACGCCCGGAAATTCTTGACAATGGCTAGCTTGAACCAGAAGGTGTTGGCCATGAACAGCACAGTCGAGATTATCACGATGGCAAAGAGCAGCCATGTCGCGGCACCGAACCGGGACTGCAGCGTATCTTCGGAAAAACCATTCGACTCCTTCAATATCTTGTGCACACCCGCGAAAATCAGGATAAAGGCCGGCACCGTGCTGTGCATTGTCTGAAGCCTCTTCGCACCCAGCGCGGCAACGGCGAACGATGGCTTTGATGCCAGGATGAACTGATTGCACAGCAGGATGAAAGCAGTGATGCCCAGTGTCACCGATATCGAATAGCTGTCAAAGCCCGTGCCGACAGACCACAGGTAGAGCACGATAGGCACCACCGGCGTCAGAAAGTAGACTACCAGGAACATGACTCGTTTCATTGATCGATCCTCGCTATGGTGGAGCATATCCGGTTGGCCGCGGGTTATCAAGCGAACGCTGGGCTCATTTCGATTGGATGTTGCCATATGCATGCATCACGGGTACTATCCATGCATGGGCAAGAATGAGGCGGCCGACAGTGCCGATCCCTGGATCGAACCGCTTGATTTTACCGCCTTTGCCGTAAAGACGACAGGCCTTGTGGTCGCCGAGACCAAACTGACGATAGACGAGTACATGTTGCACGCGGCCTTCTACAAGGCATCCTCGTCGCGCCTGCTCCTGCTTGTGGCCCTGACCAAACACGAGGTCGCGCTCTTCAGGAAATTCGAAGGATCCTTTGCCGGCGTCACCATGGCCTTCCAGCAGCCTGGGATGCGGCGGCCCCTGCGTATCTTCGCGCGCTGTACCATCACCAGGATAGCGGAGATGACAAAGCGGGAGGGTATCTCGATGCTGGAAACCGAGATCAAGCCAATCCCCGATGACTACAGGCGGATACTCGAGGAGTACCGAACACTCCTGTCATGCCTCAAGGATGATTACGAACGGTATGCCAACCAGTCTATCAGGATGGCTCCTCAATTCGCCAGGCTCCTGGGATTCAACAACCATGCCGTGCTCCACGCGTACGGAAACCGTTTTGAACTTGCGGTAGTCTCCATCGCCTCGAACCATCTTGAATTCCTGCTTCAATCCGCACCGCCGGACATTGCCCCCGGAAACGAGAACTCCATCAGACTGTTTTTTCAGGCCCACCAGTTCTTTGTACATGGCAAGTCGACCAAGGTCGACCAGGTTTCTCCGGGCGTGGTCCACGTGGAGACGGATCTGGACTTTTCGCCCGAGCTGATGGACATATTTGCCACATACCGCCAGCAAGCCCACATGCTGGCGATGAGCGGAGAGGGTGCATCAAACGCTGCGATGGACCCTCATAGCGACACGGATTCTCCGGAATCATAGGGTGGGCCGGTTCTGTTCCCGGAATTTCAGTGCGCGCATAGACAAGCGGCGCAGATACGTACCAGGGAGTTGAAATGGGCCCACGGCGTCCGTCTGGGAGAATCCGGTCAGAGCGTATTCTTCGGCAAGTACTTCCTGAAGAACGGATCCTCCCAGTATGCCTCGAGGCCGGGATTCCCCGCCGCAAGGAACCGGATTTCGCCTATGCAGGTGTCTTTCCATTTGCTGCCCGGAAACACGTTCCTGATGGTGAACCGGTATTTCCCCGGCTTCAGGTAAATCCCCGGGTAACACCGGGGATCCCGCCTGTCTTCCAGGACCAGGGTATACAGAGTTGCTCCACCCGGTGTCGAAATCGCTAGTTCCCTGACCCTGTTGTTCATGGAAAAATAGTCCTTCAACCCCAGAGCGTCATCGCGTATACCGCTCTCGAAGGTGTCGCGCTGGAACATCCAGTCTCCGGAGAAGAACCGCGAGAATCCGTTGTGTATCACCAGCCCCCACGCCGGCCGGGTAATCTCGCATTCAAGGTATTCACCCAGACCGTCTTTAGGGTCCTTCTCGCACCAGGCTGTTTCATCGACACCGTCGAAAGCAGAAAGAGGGCCGAATCCTGCGTTCAGCATGACCCCATGTTCCGTGAACACATTGATCTTGTCGGGAAGGAAGGAGGACGCGGAGACTGACCGCACGTAGTCCTGGGCAGGACTGGAAGGTGGCTTGACTGTCGGCGTCTTGGTGCTCCACATTTTCTTTAGTCTAGGAAATTCCTCATCCATGAACCGGTACTGGTCATATTCCAGGGAGAATTCCGCATCGAGATAGAACCTGTCCTCCCTGCCCGGTTCGTAATTCACGGCGCTGTAGACAGCCACGCATTCATTCTCCCATGCCTTGACCAGCCCCTTCGGGTCTCCATTCCATGTGGCGGGCTTTACGAAGAGGAAACTGCCGATGGGACCTTTCCATGTAGCGCCGGTTCCAATGACGTATGTCCAGCCATAGCGCTGGTGGAATCCGCCGTCGTCGCCGGTCTGCAGGGCCTGGACGTATTCAACGCTGACCGTGGATTCACCCCCGGGAGCGAAGACCAGGTCGTGGCACAGGTGATACGTGATCGAGACTCCGTCGTCCCCGGCATGCCGTTCCACGAGCACCTTCACGATCGTCACGGGATGACCATCCTGCTCCATGACGAATGAAAGCTCGGGATTCACGGCCTTCGCATCGATAAACTCCCGGCCATTGTTGTGCTCGTTCTTGAGGATGGCATAGGGATAGTAATCGCCGTAGGCCTCCGCGTCGTCCTCATTCCCGGGGTCGTAGAAACGCCTGGTCTGGAAGAACCTCATGCTGGGCAACATGTCTTCCTCCGTATATCGTTGCTTCCTGATACGGATCATATCTCCAGCATCTTCGCAATCCAGTTCATGGCGGACAGGGAAGCCGCACTCGACGGTTACCTGGCGGTCGGCCGTGTTCTTGAGGAAGAACCATGCCCTGGTCCTCTCGCCATCAAAAACCAGCAGCTCCTTTTCCAGCGATATATCCGGATTTTCCGTCTCCGAATAGATGTTGCCGCCGAGGATTGAAAAAGTCTGGCTCCATGTTCCGTCATCCGCCCTGGGAGAGAACAGGGTCATCGCAAGGAACAGTATCGACAACGACGCGCGAAGTCTCATCATGGCGTTTACCTCGCTATCTACGTTAGGACTTCCTTCCGGGAATGGACGTCACGGGATCCGGAGAAGCGGGGCGAACCAGCCCCCATGTCGAAGAGTGCCCCGTAACTGCCGGTTCGTCATAACCTGAAGTTCATCCCGGCGCTTACCGAGCCGGCGGACAGCCCGAGCGATACTGGACCGTAGTCAAGGCTGATGCCTATGTTCGGGTAGACGGACACCTCGTCCTCCAGGAACACGAAGACGCCTCCGAGCAGCGACGCCGACAGGCGGTCCAGGTTCCCGAAGGCCAGCCTCGCGGCTACGTGCACCTGGTGCTTGTACTCGGGTACCAACGGGGGCTTGCCCAGGCTGAAGCCGTAGCCAGCGAGTCCGCCAATCGCGAACCAGTCGTTGAGCGCGAATGTCGCGCCGCCTTCCACCGCTATGCCCCAGTGGTACAGGTCAACGATGTTGATCAGGGTGTCAGTGGGAATGCCCACCCTCGCCGTAAAGACGGGCTGCCCTGTGCCAGGCTGCGCAGCTACCGACACCACCATGACGGCGAGTGCGATAGCGGCAAATATCTTCCTCATGATTGCCTCCAGACCCCGGTCGAGGCGGTATATCCATGGGAAGCAATTCCGGGGTCAATACCAGTAGTATAGCATGAAATTGGCCTGAATACCCGACGAGTAAGGGGTCCAGCTCCGCGGGCGAGCGATGGTTCATCCATCCATCCAGCCAGCCGGTCGCGATGGCGACTCTAGTCAGACAGCCTTGCGGAATTCGGTACCGGAACAGGATAGTCCCTGAGCATGAGCTCGGCCAGCGTCTCGAGACCAAGCACGGGCGGTTCCAGCAGCTCGACCGCGCTCTCCACATAATGCTGCACGAGGTTGAGCGCCTTGCCCATGTAGATACCATCGGCGATGCGGTCATCAAAGGTGTAGCGCAGCCTGACCATCTTGCGCGTCACCAGCCGCCCCTGCTCATCCAAGCTCCGTTCGTCACGCACCTTGCCCACGGCTAGAAATACCGGGCAGTTGCCCCGCTCGAACAGGTGGTGGTACGGCGCGTCGAGACCGAACGAACCGACATTGGTCATGAATATGCTGGACCACATGGGGTCGCTGTCGGTCAGCGATCGCGGCATGATGTTGTGCTGATCGAACCAGTTCATGCCACTCACCAGAAGCTTAACCAGGAAGTCTGGAAGCTTCATGATGGCAGTAACGACACTCTCGTTGTCCGCCCCATCTTCGGATATTGCAGCCTTGACTGCGTGGCGGACCTTATGGGCTGTCGTCGCGAGCGTCTCGTATGGACTAAACTCGATCTTGACGTTGACCTCCTTGCCATCGTCGGTAAGCTCCTTCTTGGCGACGAAGTTGACGAGGAGTTGGTTGCGTTGCCAGAAGCGGTAGCCCGAAATGAACCGGTTGAGCCTGGGCCTTTGCGCAAGCGCTCGTACCGCGGCGTTGATGACGACGCCGAACAGCGTCAGTATGTCGTGCTCTTTGACCAGCTCCCGGTTGACGGTCTTGATGAGGTCGAGCGTAGCGGTCACGTCCAGGTCCTGCTCGTAGTTGATTACAGAGCCGCCCTTGTTTGGCATTAGAAACGGCATGAACCGCGTAAAGTCTGGCAGGTTTCGTATGAGCGTCGCGTCCGATCTGGTCTTCTTGAGCATGATGCGCCTTCCTGTTGCCAGCTTGTCCCGCGACATCGTAGCACGGATTGACCGAACTGTTGAACTCGGACACGGGGAACGGTGGTAAAGACGTTTGACGGTGAGGTGCGCCCATCCGGAATGAGCTAGCACCGAATGTCTCTTGATCATTGCACCACGGATACCGGTGCGGCCAGTTGCTACGCCTTGATGTTTCGTCATGGGGAGCCGTGCTGATGATCAGCGTGCGCTGACCAGGCTGAAAGCTGGCGGGGATCTGCGCCGCCCGATGTTCCTCGCCATTCCTGAACCAGATGCCCAGTTCGGCGCTGGTCTTGCTCGCGTCCAGAAAACCCGACGGTAGGTAGCTGTTCAGGGAAAGACAAGCCTATCTTGAGGCTGAATGAGCCTTACATCTAATCAGAATCTCACATGACATCGTTGCTCTGTTGCTATATCATGTCAATCGTATGTAGTAAGTGCAGGAGGAGAAGATTTGATTCCCAACTCCATAGGTGTTATCGGCTGCATCATATTCTGTATAACCATATCGGCGCTCTCGATTGTTCGAATTCGGCGCCACGATGCTTTGATGAGCCAACGGCTCCAGGGAATGGCTCGTGGTGATCTTCCCCCGGATACGATTCTTGGAGAGATGGTTTCCGATACGCGTCACCTGGCCGGCGATGCTCGCTCGGCGGCCTCCGGCCTGTCAGGGAGACTGGAAGAGGTCTTGATATCCATTACCGAGATCAAAATCGGTTCTTCGCACATTTCCAGGGCGGGACTTCGTGTGACGGAGGAAATCCAGGAGTCCGCGAGCGCTGCGGAAGAGCTTGGCGCGAGCTCTTCAAGTCTCGCGCACCTTGCCGCCCGTCAGTCTGCGGTTGTCGTCCAGTCCTCGGCGGCAATAGAACAGATGTCCGCCTCTGCGGCCAGCATCGCCCGAGTCGTGGATGACCGCAAGAAGGCAAACCATGAACTGGCCAGCACATCCCGTGAGAGCGCCGATGCGGCGAACAGGATATACAGGGTAATCGATGAATTCGCCAAACGGGCCGCGCAAATGACAGAGATGGTCCAAGCCATTCATGATATTTCCGAGAGAACCAATCTGCTGGCCATGAATGCCGCCATCGAAGCCGCTCATGCTGGCAATGCCGGCCGCGGGTTTGCAGTCGTGGCGGACGAGATCAGGAAGCTGGCCAGTACGGCCGGCGAGAAAGCTTCTGCGATAGACACCTTGCTGGCATCCATAGACGACTCCATCTCCGATGCGCGGGAAGCCGGCAATGAAGGGGCACATTCATTCGCCGAAATAGACTCCATCGTCGGCAGTACGCTGGAATCCTTTGATCAGATAGCTTCGGCGATCACTGAACTGTCTGGTGGAGCTGCCGAGATCGTATCTGCGGTAGGACAGACAAAGGCTGCCGCTGATGAGATCGCGGCCGGCTCGCGGGATATCGCCGCTGCAGTGATCTCAATCAGGAACGGCATAACGGCTACCAAGGACAGCGCTACGACTACGGCTACGGCAATTGAAGCCCTTGATCAGGGCCTGGTCCAGTTGAACCTTCAACTTCTGGAGGCAACGAAGTTGAACGCGGATGGCGGCAAATCCGCGGATGCCATCATACGGACGCTCTCGGGAATCGTTTCCCATGGCCCGAGCGACACGATCCGGTATGGCGAGCTTGATACCGCGACAGCACGCCTCCAACACAAGCAATGGGTCTCCAAGGTGCTACTGCATAAATCCGGTGCGCTTCATCTCGATCCCGCGGTGGTCGCCGATTCCCATGCGTGCGACCTTGGGCAGTGGCTGTACCGGGATGGAGGGCTCGCGGCGCTTGAAGGTCGCATCGATATTGAAAGCCTCCAGATGAACCATGATCGTTTGCATGCGCTGGCTGCCAGGATGATCAAAGAGAGCAAGACGACTGACGACGAGCACGAGCGATTGATGATCGAGGAGCTCGATGTCCTGTCGGGTAACATCGCCGGTTGTCTGGCTGATCTGCATGGCATTGCCGAAGACAAGATGAATGATGGCAACCATGCATGAGGACCACGGCGCCGGTTGCACCCGATTTGTACCAGAATCAGCGCTGCGTTTGCTCGGAAGAAACGATGTCCGGGAGGTCCGCGCTGGCGACATCGCTGAACTAGTGGCCACGATTGCGTTCATCGACCTTAGAAACTTCACGGCGATATCGGAAGTGCTGACGCCTGAAGGAGTAGTCCGGTTCCTCAATGATTGGTACGGTACTATTGAGCCGCTGATAACGGAATATGACGGTTTCATTGACAAGTATGTCGGCGATGCGGCGCTGGCGGTGTTCATCGGGCCCGTCGACCGTGCTGTTCGGTGTTGCGTCGAAATAGTCAAGGCTGTCGAAGAGCTGAGCAGGGGACGCCTCATGGAGGGGCTTCCGCCGCTCAGGGCCGGAATAGGCTTGAATACCGGTATTGTCGCCTTCGCCGCAGTGGGGAGCGCCAACCGCGTGGACATTACCGTGATAGGTGATACGGTGAACGTGGCAGCCAGGCTTGAAGCGATGACAAAAACCTATGGCGTGGACATCATGCTCAGCGAGCAAACATACGCCAGACTCAAAGACCTTGCGTCCTTTGAACTCCGCTTCCTCGACCGAATCGTCGCGCGCGGCAAGAAGATCCCTTTGTCAGTATACGAAGCCTATGGCGGTGATCCAGAGACACGTCGGGAAACCAAGAAGCGCTTGCTCCCCGATTTCGACCGGGCTGTCGCATGGTATCATTATGGAAGGGTAGACGAGGCGCACCCTCTTCTGGAACGATGTGCCGACATACTGCCGGACGATGGTGCATGTATCGAGTACTTACGGCGCTGTGTCGAGTTCGAGCGGACAGGCTTGCTTGAACAGGCTGTCGAGATGAAGGTCTACCCTGTGTGGGGACCCGAGTTCTCGGTCGGGCACAAGACCATCGACCTTCATCACAAGAAGCTCTTTGAGTCTGTCGCTGTCCTCATGCGCATGATCGATGCCGGGGATTTCAGCCGCATTGGCTCTGTGGTCGAGTTTCTCGCCAAATACGTGGACATACATTTCCGTACAGAGGAAGATCTCATGAAGTCGTGTTCGTATACATTCTATGAGGACCACAAAGCTCAACATGACAGGTTCGCGCTGGTCTTCGCGGATTTGGTTCGTGAACTCCAGGCAGGTGGTCACAATGGCGTCTACGTAGCATTCCGGGTTCGAATCTTGATCGTGGACTGGTTGCTCAACCATACGACGAAGGCGGATCCACACCTGGGGCACTTCCTGGCCAAGGCAGTCTGCTGAAAGGCGCTCTCAACTGTGCACGTGTCCGCGTGGTATGCTCAGCGCAGGGGCGGAGCCTCAAGGTCCCCTGTATTCAACCGCAATACGTTCTATCTCTGCCCTGCGTTCGACCAGCGCCTCATACACTCCAGAAGCGAGGTGAGTACCCGATAATCCCGCCATGTGCCGATAGGCTTCCTCGAAAGATATTGTACGCTGCCCTTCTGGTTTGCACACGCCAAAGCGATGGCGTAGACATGTCGAATTTGACGCCATATTACTTTATTGTAATATCAAATCCATTGAGCAGTCCCATGACTTCAGGTATGGAAAAGACGCACTTGGCGATGTTATTCTCTCGTGGATCTATCGAATACCCCGTTGCTCTTTCAAATGTTGAATTTCTCAGGTCGCTCTTGTCAAAAAGCGTGTTCCTGAAATTTGTGCCACTGAAATTTGATTCAAATAGAAATGTGTTCTGAAAATACGAGTCTTCAATTTCGCAGTTTATGAATTTCGCTCGCTTCATTTTTGCGTCGCTAAAATTACAGACGATTATTTTGCAATCACGAAATATCAGATCAAATACCGTCTGATCACATCTGTAAAGAGAAAGCCCGACAATTTTGCAATTTGAGAATTCAACATCTGTCAATCTTGCCATGTCATTGTTGACATTGCTTATGTTGCATTCATCAAAAACCACCTTCTCAAACCTGCTCCTGCTGATATTGGCCGAATCAAGATTGCAATGAATAAATGATGAATCGGATATTTCCTTTGCCAGTATTTCCTTATTGCTAAAATCCACGCTATCGAATATTTGGTTCTCTATTTCTTCGTCATGCAAAATATCCATCAGTGAACGCCTCCTGGCCGCGCTCATGGAGGCTTCAGGCCGGAGCGTCGAGCTCGACCAACTTGCGGTTGTACTCCTGCATCCTGCGCGCCATGAACCTGCGGATGCCGAGCCTGTCCACGAGGCCGAGCGATGTGCCGTCAGGGGCGATGACAGGCAGGTACTCGAGGCTGCCGGCGAGCAATTCACGTCTGGCTCGCGTCGCGTCGTCGTCAGGTCCGCAGGTCTCGCCCGGCTCCTCCATGATGTCCCAGGCCAGGAGCATGTCACCGATATCAGCGACCGCGAACGAGCTCTTGATGCTGTCGACGGTGACCACGCCCTGCAACTTGCCTGCTTCGTCCACTACGGGATAATACATCGAATCGTGCGTGCTGAAGGTCTCGAGCACTTCCTTCAAGTGGGCAGTCTCGCGTATGTTCGGGGCGTCCTGGTCTATCATCTCAGATGCCTTCGCGTCCGCCAGCAGGTCTTCCTCGGTGATGTCCAGCCCGACTTCCTCGGCCTTGGTTATGGCATATTTGACAAATGGCGGCCCGATTACCTGCACGAGGAACGTCGTGGCGGCCACCGTCGCGAGTATCGTGTCACCTATGGTTCCGGGGAATGTCTGGCCTGCCACTATCGACAGGCCGATGGCAACGCCCGCCTGGCTGAAGAGGCAGAACGGCAGATATTTGCGCACCCGTATCGGCGCTGATGACAGCACCGCCCCGATCCACGATCCGAGGAACTTGCCAGCGGTCCTGCCGAGCACATAGACGCCGGCGATTATGGCGGTGACAAGCGTGATGTTCCGAACGTCAAGTTTGGCGCCAACAAGCACGAAGAAGAGCACGTATATGGGCGGGGCGAAGCTGTCGACAACCTTGAATGTCTCCGCGCTCTTGCGCTTTGAAAAATTGACCACAAAGAAGCCCATCGTCATCGACGCGAGTATCATGTCCGCGCCGAGCGCCTGGGAGAAGCCGACGACCAGCAGCAGCGAACCCATCGAGAACGCAAGCACGCGGGCCTCGTCGACGAACCTGGCCGTGACGCGCTTGAGCACGAGCCCGGCCAGCAGCCCGATCGCAATCGCGACGCCTATCTCGTACAGGAACGCGAGCGCAGCCGCGATGAATCCCGCGGTCTTCTGCCCGAGCAGCGCGCCGGCGATGCTCGTGGCTGCGGCGAACAGCAGAAGCGCTACCGCGTCGTCCATGGCCACGATGCCGAGCACCATGGATGTCAGCGGACCCCGCGACTTGTTCTCCCACAGCACATCCGTCGTCGCGGCGGGAGCCGTTGCCGAGGCGATAGAGCCGAGCAGCAAGCCGAGCGCAATGGCGAGCGGCGCGTTCCGGAAGATGAGCCAGCACGCGGCGGCGGTCAGGATCGCCACGATGATGAAGGCGACGAGCGCCTCGAATACCAGGATGTACGCGAACTGCTTGCCGTTCTTTTTCAGCGTTTCAATCTTCAGCTCACCGCCGACCATGAAGCCGATGATGGCCAGCGCGAACGAACTGAATGGCTGCAGCATTTCCGACAGCTCCGGGCCGAGCACATGCAGACCAGTCTGCCCGAGCGCAATGCCGATGGCGATGTAGCCCACCACCTGCGGTATCTTGAGGCGCTGGAACAGTCTGCCACCGTAAGCGCCGCCGAACAGTGTCAGGCCGAGTATCAACATTAGATTGAGCGAAGGGAGGGACGCGGAAATGAATTCGAAAGTATCTCTCATGGAACCATAATGCATCCGGGTGTGCTCGCCGTGCAACCCCGCCGTGCCAAAAAACAAGAACCTGCCACGGTTTTCCGGTGGCCAGACATGGCGCGCGGCCCCGCCCGGACGGCGTGGCGGACAGATACTGTGAGCAAGACGAATCCGGCCAGGATTTGCATGGTAAATGGCCCGGATATGAAAAATATCTGGCCAGGATATTGGCAATATATGGTGCGGATATTGATGGAATCATGGCTGGATATGGAAAGTCTACAGCGGCGTCCGCCCGGGCTGGGCGCGCCCGGCTGGGCGGACGCAGGGCTGTTATTGGATCATCATACTATGGAAACAGGAGCCTGGAGGCGAGACTCCTTGATGTCCTTGTCATGAGGAGAGGTACGGACAATCAGGGTGTACTGACCTGGCTCCAGGTCTTGTGGCACCTGCGCTATCACCGCGCCAGCATTGATGGCGGCGTACAGGGCGGAACGGTGCTCCTGGCCATTCTTGAACCAGACGCCCAGCTCGGCATTGCTCTTGTCGAACTTGAGATGGCTACCCTCTATGCGGAAGAAGTCGCCTTGCGTGGCCACCAGTTCTTCTTCCGTCTGTATGGAGGTGGCAGAGAAGACGACAGGGCCGGTCTTGTCCTGATACAGCTCGCGCTGAATCCTGGCATCGCGGGCGATGTTGATCTCCTCAGCGCGGTTGGCCCTGAAGTGCAGACGAAGGTCATGGTTCGATCCTTCCTGCCCATAGGAAAAAGGCTCATCGATACGGTCGAAGGTGCCGGAGGCCGAGAGATACAGTGATCCAAAAGACATCTTGACCATATAGCCCTCGGCCAAGGCCTTGTGCAGCTCTTCCGAAAGGAGCGCGAAGGTTCCCGCTAGATCCGGTTTGCTGATGGTGGTGCGCCCGGTGGCCATCCGGTCTACGAGACCATCAAAGTCGATGATCTCCTTGTAGCTCGTGTGCGCCACGTAAGGCTTGCTGGCGTCCGGGAAATGATTCTGTACCGCAGACACTTTTAACATCTGTGTCCCCTGAAGCGAGGAACCAGGATACCGATTTTGTACATGAAGCTCGTTTCTGTACTAGTGTATCGAGTATTCCACACCAAGTAGTAGAGATGTGCGCCGGAAAATCCGGCGTTTTCGTGCCCATTGGCAGGGCTTGTGCCTTACACGAATCTCTCGAGGGACTGTACTCATCATATCGACCAAAGAGTATTCGATATAAATAAATATTTACTCCGGCCGATCGATCAGCGCGAAAGCAAAGGAGCTGATGAATGCTCGCGCCAGGACACGAGTTCAGCTTGAGGCTTGATAAAAATATTTAATCACAAACGCCATGCCCTGTTCTTCCACCCGATGGGGGAATCTACGGCCAGGGAAATCGCTATACACGCTACGATATACTCCTCTGAGCGTCTCTTTCATCGATACGACTTCAGCATCGTGCGCCTCTATGAAACGCATGTACTCTCTCTGTGACAGCGCATGAGTTTTTAGGAGACTTTTCATGCGCATCTTCTCTGGCAGGAACTCATGCCGCAATGCATCCAGTCTGCTCAAGGATTCGCTCAGGATGGCTTTGCACTGCGTAAGGCGCCCATACAGGACATCCTTGTTCGTGTACAGAAAATTGGCTTCTTCGTACGCGATAAGCAGACAGCTGGCAATGGTTCTGTAACCTTTTTCCGAGATTGCTCCATTGCTATCAAGATTTCTGTTCTGGGGATGCATCGCGAAGCATGGGGTATGAAGCCCTGCCCGTATTCCGGAATAGGGACTCGTAAGCGCTACCTCTACATCATTGGCCCTGCACCACAGCACCGATCCGCTGATATCAATGCCGTTGAATGTAGTTGAGTACTCGAATGGTGGGAGTGTAATCATGGGATGCTCCTTGTTTAGCGGGTATTTATTAAACGCCCCAGCAAGTTCAGGTAAATCGGCGTTAGCTGTAGCATAGATAATCGTGCCAGGAATGACAAGCCAATGTTGAGGATGGTGGCGGCTATAAAAAACCCGCCCCCGGTACTCCGGCGGGCGGGACTGTTTTGAAACTCACCACCAAAGAATAACCGGCGCGCAGCGTCCGGTTGATTCGGGGCAGCGGGTTATCGCGGCCCTACCGGGCCCGCGATAACGCCTGGTCGATCGTTCGTTCCTTAGAACGGACGATCGGCCAGGTACCTATATTCTTTCCACTTCCTCTCGACCAATGCCTTCTCCTTGCCTTCGAGCATGTCGGCGCGGGTCGGATCAGCGGCGCGCAGCGTGCGGAAACGAATCTCGTTGGCCATGAAGGTGGAAACCTTGTCCAGCTGCGGCTCCTTGGAGTCGATCTGGAAGGGATTCTTGCCCTGGTCGATGAGGCGCGGGTCGTAGCGGAAGAGCGGCCAGATACCGGATTCGACGAGCAGCTTCTGCTGATCCATGCCCTTCATCATGTCGATGCCGTGCATAGCGCAATGGCTGTACGCGATGATGATGGACGGGCCGTCGTAGCTCTCGGCTTCCCTGAAGGCCTTGAGGGCCTGGGTCATGTTGGCGCCCATCGAGATGTGCGCGACATACACGTAGCCGTAGCTCATCGCTATCATCGGCAGGTCTTTCTTGCCGATATCTTTGCCCGCCGCCGCGAACTTCGCCACGGCGCCGAAGGGCGTGGCCTTGGACATCTGTCCGCCGGTATTGGAGTAGACCTCGGTGTCGAGCACCAGGAGGTTGACGTTGCGGCCCGAGGCAATCACGTGGTCAAGACCGCCGAAGCCGATGTCGTAGGCCCAGCCGTCTCCACCGATGATCCACACGGAGCGCTTTATCAGGTGATCGGAGACATTGACCAGTTCCTTGGCCCAGCTGTCCTTCTTGCCGTCCAGCACCTTCTTGAGCTCGGCGACACTGGCGCGCTGCGCCTCGATGGCCTGCTCTTCGGCCTGGGCGTTGGCCAGGATCCTGTCTGCCAGGGCGGCGCCGATGGTGGCCTTGTTGGCGACCACAAGCTCTCTGGCGTACTCCGCCATCTTGTCGGCGTTCAGGCGCATGCCCATGCCAAACTCGGCGGCATCCTCGAAGAGGCTGTTGGACCAGGCAGGTCCGCGGCCATCGGTGCGGCTGGTGTACGGGGTGGTGGGCAGGTTGCCGCCATAGATCGACGAGCAGCCTGTGGCGTTCGCTACAACGGCGCGGTCGCCGAAGAGCTGGGTCATCATCTTGATGTATGGAGTCTCTCCGCAGCCGGCGCAGGCGCCGGAGAACTCGAAGAGTGGCTTCTGCATCGCGATGCCCTTGATGGTGGCAAGGTTCGGATTGGGTGTCTCTGGAATCGACAGGAAGAAGTCCCAGTTCTTCTTCTCTTCCTCGCGGACCGTGGGCTGGTCGACGAAGTTGATCGCCTTGCGACCCTCGACCACCTTGTCCTTGACGGGGCAGATGTTGATGCAGGCGCCACAGCCGGTGCAGTCTTCCGGAGCGATCTGCAACGTAACCTTCATGCCCTCGAGATCCTTGCCCTTGCCGTCGACGCTCTTGAACGTTGCGGGCGCTCCCTTGAGCGCTTCCGGCTTGTAGGCCTTGAGGCGGATGACGGCGTGCGGGCATACGACGGTGCACTGGCCGCACTGGATGCATATGTCGGAATTCCAGGCCGGGATCTTCTCGGCGATGTTGCGCTTCTCGTACTTGGTGGTGCCGGTGGGGAAGGTGCCGTCGGCGGGCATCTGGCTGGTCTTGATCTTATCGCCGCGGAGGGCGATCAGCTCGCCCAGTACTTCCTTTACGAACTTGGGAGCATTGGCCGGAACCGGCGCGAGCATCTTGCGCTTGCTGGTGGGAGTGCCAGGATACTTGACCTCGCGCACCTCGGAAAGAGCCAGGTCGATGGCTTCGATGTTCTTGGCGACGACATCGGCGCCCTTCTTGTGGTATGTCTTCTCGGCGTACTTCTTGATCAACTTGACCGCTTCGGCCTCGGGGAGCACACCGGAGATCTTGAAGAAGGCGGTCTGCATGACGGTGTTGACGCGATTGCCCATGCCGGCCTTCTCGGCTATGGCCATGCCGTCTATCACGTAGAACTTTATCTTCTTCTCTATGATGCGCTTCTGCGCCTCGACCGGCAGCTCGTCCCAGACCTTGTCGGCGGGGTAGGGGCTGTTGAGCAGGAACTTGCCGCCGTCCTTGCAGTTCGCGATGATGTCGAGTTTTTCCATGAAGCTGAACTTGTGGCATGCGACGAAGTCGGCCTTGCCGATGTTGTATGGCTTCTGGATGACGCGCGGACCGAAGCGGAGGTGGCTTATCGTATAGGTTCCGGCCTTCTTGGAGTCGTAGACGAAGTAGCCCTGCGCATAGTTCTCGGTCTCGTCGCCTATGATCTTGATGGAGTTCTTGTTGGCGCCGACCGTACCGTCGGAGCCGAGGCCGTAGAATACGCACTCCACGGTGCCTTCGGCATCGAGGGTGAAGTGTTCGTCCCACTCGATGGTGGAACCACCGATGTCGTCGTACACGCCGAGCACAAAATCGTTCTTGGGCTTGTCATTCTTGAGGTCGTCAAGCGCGGCCTTGACCATGGCGGGGGTGAACTCGCAGGAGCCCAGGCCGTAACGGCCACCGACGACCTTGGGCCATGAGCCGAACTGAGCCTTGCCCGTCTCCATCGACTCGCCGATGGCTGTGCGGACATCTTCGTACAGTGGCTCGCCAATGGAGCCTGGCTCCTTGGTGCGGTCCAGTACGGAAATCTTCTTGACGGTGGCGGGCAGCGCGGCCATGAAGTGCTCGACGCTGAACGGCCGATACAGCCGGACTATCAGCGCTCCAACCTTCTCACCCTTCTTGACCAGGTACTTGATGGTCTCGTCGGTGGTATCGGCGCCGGAACCCATGATCACGATGACGCGTTCCGCATCGGGGGCGCCTACATAGTCGAACAGGTGGTACTGGCGTCCGGTGAACTTGGCCAGTTTGTCCATGTTCTTCTGCACTATCGCGGGGGTCGCCTCATAGTACTTGTTGACGGCTTCGCGGCCTGTAAAGTAGACATCGGGATTCTGGCTGGAGCCACGGAGGACCGGCTTCTCGGGTGTGAGTCCGCGGGCGCGGTGCGCTCGGACCAGTTCCTCGTCGATCATCTGCTTCATGACGTCGTACGAAATCTCCTCGACCTTCTGAACCTCGTGGGAGGTGCGGAAGCCATCAAAGAAGTGGAGGAACGGCACGCGGGCCTCAAGTGTCGAGGCATGGGCTATCAGTGCCATGTCCATTACTTCCTGGACGCTGGCGGCGCCAAGCATGGCCCAGCCTGTCTGGCGCGCGGCCATGATGTCCTGGTGGTCACCAAAGATGGACAGCGAACTGGCCGCCACGGCGCGGGCGGCGATATGGAAGACGGCGGATGTGCACTCGCCGGCAATCTTGTACATGTTGGGGATCATCAGGAGCAGACCCTGGCTCGCGGTGAACGTGGTGGTCAGGGCACCGGTCGTCAGCGCGCCATGAACGGCACCTGCCGCGCCGGCTTCAGACTGCATCTCCGTTACCTGCGGAATGGTACCGAAGATGTTCTTGCGGCCCTGGGCCGAGAACTCGTCAGAGAGCTCGCCCATCGGGGAAGACGGCGTGATCGGATAGATCGCTATCACTTCCGAGCACGCGTGCGCTACGTGAGCGGCGGCAGTGTTGCCGTCTATCATCACCATGTTCTTCTTATTGGCCATACGGGATCCTTTGGAGTGTAGTAGTTCCGGCAAGACGTGTCGCGGTTGTATTGCGATGTTCAATAGGAGTAAGGCACGTGTTGCTTGGAACAGCAATATAGTATGTTTTTTCCCCTATTTGCGCAAGGGTAACATACGGCCAGAATGATCAGAATATGAAACTTTGTTGTTTCCCGGACGAGATGATCGATCCCGTCGGGACAGGCCAAGCCTTTTCGTATTGCCTTGTAGCGGAATTTGGGCGCATACTGCCTTGCCATGTTGCGGCGCCATGCGCTGTGCCACATGCCAATGACAAGGAGGAGTGGTGAACAGGATAGTATCCAGAACACGCCTGTCCGATGAGGTGTATAAAGTCGAAATAGAGGCGCCGCAAATAGCTCGCGAGCGCAAGGCGGGCCAGTTCGTAATAATACAGACCGATGTCGAGTGGGGTGAGCGCATCCCGCTGACCATAGCCGACGCCGACCCGCACCGCGGCACCATAACGATAATCTTCCAGACGGTTGGCGTAAGCACGCATAAACTGGCGCTCCTCGAGCCTGGCGACTCGTTGGAAGCTGTACTGGGGCCGCTGGGCAATCCCACCCACATCGAGCGGTTTGGCCGGGCCGTCTGCGTCGGCGGCGGCATAGGCGTCGCGCCTCTGCATCCCATAGCCCAGGCGCTCAAGCAGGCGGGGAACCACCTGACTGTGATAGTGGGGGCCAGGACCAAGGACCTCGTGATACTCGAGGACGAGATGCGGGCGGTGGCTGACGAGCTCATCATAGTCACCGACGACGGCACCTATGGGCGCAAGGCTCTTGTCACCGAACCGCTCAAGGAACTGTGCCAGGGCGACAACAAGCCAGACATTGTCGTCGCGATCGGTCCTCCCATCATGATGAAATTCTGCGCCGAGTCAACGCGGCCATTTGGCGTAAAGACCCTGGCTTCGCTCAACACCATCATGATAGACGGCACCGGCATGTGCGGTGGCTGCCGCGTCAGTATCGGCGGAGCGACCAAGTTCGTATGCGTCGACGGGCCTGAGTTCGACGCGCACCAGGTGGACTGGGACGGTATGATGACCCGGCTCCGCGCATACAAGGGCATCGAGGATGAGGCCCACAAGGAGTTCCATGAAGGTGGCTGCCGCCTGGACTCCCTGGCCGAAGCCGCCAGGGCGGAGGCTCTGGGGGCCAGGACAGACGGAGGATCCCGATGAACGGCGGCAATACCACCGATCTCGCGTCGCAGGCCAGGGCCTTGCTTGCCGACATCGAACAGAAGACGCTTACCAACAAGGACAGGATGGCCCTGCCGGTTCAGGACATGCCGTGCCAGGAGCCGGCGGTCAGGGCCCACAATATGGACGAGGTCGCCCTTGGCTATACCGAGGCCCAGGCCCGTATCGAGGCGGCTCGCTGTCTGCAATGCAAGAACGCTCCGTGCGTGGCAGGTTGTCCTGTCTCCATCGACATACCAGGATTTGTCGGCCTCGTTGCCAAGGGTGACTATCAAGGCGCAGCCACCGTGATACACAGGACCAACCTGCTGCCGGCGATATGCGGCAGGGTCTGTCCACAGGAGAAACAATGCCAGGCGCCATGCACCCTGGGCAAGGCCCTCAAGGGCGTTGACAGGGCTGTGCAGATAGGCAGGCTTGAGCGCTTCGTGGCTGACCGCGAGCGTGCGGCCGGCGGGGCGCCCATGCCCCATGTGCAACCTCAGACAGGAAAGCGCGTGGCAGTGATTGGCTCCGGCCCCGCCGGCCTGACCGTCGCGGCTGATGTCCGCCGCGATGGCCATGAGGTGGTCATATTCGAGGCATTCCAGAAGCCCGGCGGTGTCATGGTCTATGGCATACCGGAGTTCAGGCTGCCCAAGGCCATCGTGCGCGAGGAAGCGGCCAAGCTTGAGCGCATGGGTGTGCGCTTCGAGCTGAATACCCTGGTCGGGCGCACGGTGCCGCTCGCCGAGCTGTTGCAGGAGGAGGGCTTCGATGCCGCCTTCATCGGTGTTGGCGCGGGCCTGCCCAAGTTCATGGACATCCCGGGAGAGAACCTAGTCGGCGTGTTCAGCGCCAACGAGTACCTGACACGCGCCAACCTGATGCGGGCCTGGGATCGTGAGCGGGCTGCGACGCCTATCTATCCATCAAAGCGTGTCGCCGTTCTTGGTGGCGGCAACGTGGCGATGGACTCGGCCCGTATGGCGCTGCGACTCGGTGCCGACGAGGTGCACGTGCTGTACAGGCGCACGCGCGAAGAGATGCCCGCCCGCGCCGAGGAAGTCGGGCACGCGCAGGAAGAAGGCGTGGTCTTCGACTTCCTGGCCAGCCCGACCGAGGTACTGGGCAGCGACAAAGGCATCGTGACGGGCCTGCGGGTGATGTCGTACCGCCTTGGCGAGCCTGATGCGTCGGGGCGTCGAAGCCCCGTGGCAATCGACGGCTCCGAACATGATGTCGCGTTCGACACGGTGATTGTCGCGGTGGGCAACGAGTCAAACCCTTTGCTTGCCAAAACGACGCCTGGACTCGCGGTGGACAAGAAGGGGCACGTGCTGGTCGATGAACACCAGAAGACCGCCCTCGATGGCGTCTGGGCCGGTGGCGACATCGTGCTTGGCGCCGCCACCGTCATCCTGGCGATGGGAGAAGGAAGGCGCGCTGCGGCGGCCATAAATGCGTATCTAAAGGGCAAATAGACTCAGGCCAATCGGATAGGACCAAAGAGAATGCGCCGGGCAGGGACGACTCGTCCCTGCCCGGCGTTTGCTTTTTCAATGATCGGCTTGATGGCCAGCGGACACCTTGATGCGCATGCCTGTCTGCAGCGGTGTGAATACCTTGCCGAAGGCGGCATACATCGCGGCTTGGGCCCGGAAGCCGGTGCAGTGGCCTGGCATGATCGCCTTCATCTGGTACTCGGATAGCCCCGCGACAGTCTTCTTGATGCGGTTCTCTGATGCCTCGATCAGGTGGAAACCACCCATCACGTTCTCGAACTCGTGGGTCCCACACATCGACGACACCTGTTTGACGATGTTGACGATACCGGCGTGGCTGCAGCCGGTCATCACGATCGGCGCGTGGCCGCGAACCCGTGCGACTATGGACATGTCGTCGGGCATGCTGTCCGCCTTGACCTTGCCATCCTCGATTGTCGCGAGGCCCCCAATGCCGACCTCCTCGTAGTCTGTCTGCCGCTTGACTTCGCCGGTTGTGAACAGGCCGGGCATCAATTCCAGCGGATCGGTAACCAGGTACAGCTCGGCGCCGGCAGCCCTGAGCTTGTCCTCCGAATCGCCTGACATAACGCCGACATGCCTCAGGAAAGGCGCCGTGATGAAGTTCAGGCGGAACATAGCGGGGTGGGCGATGACGGGCAGGTCTTTCTTTCCTATTGCCGCAACTATCTCGGCAAGTCCCTGCGTGTGGTCATAGTGGCAGTGGGTTATGATGATGGCGTCGATGCATGCAGGGTCGATGTTCATCTGCCTGAAATTGTGCAAGAGCCCCGTCGGGTTCTGTCCCACGTCCATGAGGATGTGTCTCGTTACCCCACCACCGGTTGCCCGAGCCAGCATCGAGATGCCATGCTGGCCCAGGTATGGACTCTCATACATCACTGAATCCTCTGCCATGACGATTATCTCGAACTCGTCCAGCTGGCCCTTGGGATTCGGATCCTTGTGTTCGATCATCGGTACGGTCCTTCTAATTTGCCGGCGCGTTTGGTGTCGACAGCTTCTTTACCTCGCCTGAGACGAAGAGCACTACGATCATCACGACAACGGTCGGCACGAGCCAGCCGAAGCTGATGTTTCCCAGAGGCAGTTTTGCCACGATCTTGCCCATGGGATTGCCAGGGAAGCCCATGGCGCCGAGGAAGTCACCGATACTGAAGAACACTGAAGTGGCGACACCGGCGGCTACCGTCATCCTGAATTGCTGAAATTTGCTGAATTGCGAGGTGATGATCAGTACGATGACCGAGGGATACACGAGGAGGAGCCACGGAACCGTAAAGCGTACGATCCGGGAGAGGCCGACAAGGCCAAGGGCGAAGCCCGTGATGCTGGCGGCCATGGTCACCCACAGGTACTTGACCTTGCCTCCACTGACCTCGGAAAACATGTCGCCCGCCATCGATGTGATACTCGCCGATGTCGTGATGCATGCCAAGGCGATAAGCACGGCAAATATGGCCTTGCCGATGACGCCGAGCAATGAACCCGCTATCTCGACTGACAGGACGCCTATCTCGGCCTTGGGAAACAGGGTTCCGGTGGAAGCGCCCAGATAGACCAAGCCGGTCGAGGTGATACCGAGCGCGATTGCGGTGAAGAGGCCGAGGCGTATCAGGTTGGCCGTCTGCGATGGCTTGTCCTCGACTTTGCGCATCTTGAGTTCGTTGAGTATCCAGCCACCCAGGAGGAACGCCGCGAGCGCGTTCATCGTGTTGTAGCCGTTGAGCAAGCCGCCCCCGATCGCATTCTTGGTGCCTTCCGCGGCGACCTTGGCGTTCGGGGCAACCACGCCCACGACGAGCAGGATAAGAATGAACAGGATGAGGGCTGGGGACAGGAGCTTGCCTATCCTGTCAATAACCTTGGAGCGTGATGAAGCAAGATAGAAATTAAGGAGAAAGTACACCAGGAGGGTGGCCCAGAGCGGCACGCCGGGGAAGAATGAGGCCATGGCCATCTCGTGGGTTGCCGATGATACCCTAGGCAGGATGAACAGAATCTGGATCAGGACGGGGATGATGACATAGACGCCGCCAATGGTCTTGCCGAGTACGTCCCTTGAGATGCCAGCCATCGTCTTGTCCTGGCGCGCTACACCCATGTATGCGAGCCAGACGCCTATGCTGTTCATGATGAAGTAGCCGAGCGCGGCGGGGAACCAGGTAGCTCCCGAGTCGCGGCCGAGGACTGCCGGGAATATCACGTCCCCGACACCGAAGTGCCCGGCGAACATCGCTCCGGAAATGATGAGCAATGTGGCCAGAGGCAGATAACGTTTTGTTCCTTCGCTCATACCAGCTCCTTCTCCTGCTTCAAGCTTCGAGCCCTTGGTCTTCTTTAGAGGAAGACTGTTGTCCGAATAGAAGCATGTTGGCATAAGCCCGATAGGATGTCAATATTTATTTATCTGTCTGATAATTAATATCTTGCCTGGTGCGGGCTAATCCTTGGTAGGGCAGTCTGTTCACGGCAAGCGCGAGCAGAATAGTCGATGCTGTCGATAGTAACCTCTTGCGTCACGCAATTGAGCTCTGGTATGCTGTTCTTGCGGGACACTAGTCCCGACAGGAGCGAACCATGCAACGTCAACGATGGCGTATCCGGCCAGAAACCGGCTACTCCCGATTCAACGCCCTCATCAATTCCACCGCTTTTTTACTCACCGCCTCCGCTTCCACGACGACTCTTCCCACCCTCACGCATACCTCCACGCGCACGACAACGAAATAACGCTCCGGGCGACAACGTGTCGACTGGCTGACTGGTTCAGTCCGGTCAGGTGTCCCGGCGTGTCATATCCTCTTCCAGATTCAGCGCATTCATGCATGCGCATGTATCCATGTGACAGGAGTTTACTATGAACAAGGCACGTATCGATGAGAAGATTCCCATAGCAATTCTGGGTGCGACCGGCGCGGTAGGACAGCGGCTCGTCTCTATGCTGTTCGGGCACCCCTGGTTCGAACCGGTGGCCCTGTGCGCGTCCGGGCGGTCGGCGGGCAAGCCGTATGGTCAGGCGACGCATTGGGTGCTCGCTGAGCCAATGCCACAGGAGGCCGCCGAGATGATGGTCCACTCGAGCGCTCCGATACCAGAGGTCCGTCTTGTTTTTTCCGCTCTCGACGCAGACGTTGCACTTCAAGTGGAGGAAGACTGGGCCGCGAGCGGTCACTTCGTCGTATCCAACGCGCGGAGCCACCGCATGCGCGACGATGTGCCGTTGGTCATACCCGAGCTAAATGCCGACCACCTGCGCCTGGTCGAGCGCCAGCCATACCCGAATGGCGGAGCGATCGTCACCAATCCAAATTGCTCGACCATTGGCCTTGCGATGGCTCTGAAACCGCTGGATCAGGCGTTCGGACTCGAGTCGGTACAGGTGGTTACCCTGCAGGCGGCATCAGGGGCGGGCTATCCTGGCGTACCCTTCCTGGACCTGCTGGACAACGCCGTGCCATACATCCCCGGTGAGGAAGAGAAGCTGGAGTCGGAACCGCTCAAGATCCTGGGCGCGATGATGCCCGATGGCAGTGCCGTCGAGAACGCCACGTTCGGCATCAGCGCCACCTGTCACCGTGTCGCGGTCAGCGATGGCCACCTTGAGGCGGTGTCCGTTAGACTCAAGCGCCCGGCCGACCGGGCAGCCATCATGCGCGCCTGGTTCGATTACGATGCCGATACCGATGGCCTGGGCCTGCCCAGCGCGCCGGAGTGTCCAATTCTCTATGGCGATGCCCAGGACAGGCCACAGCCTCGCCTCGACAGGATGGCAGGCAGGGGCATGAGCGTGACCATAGGCCGGCTCCGGCCGTGTCCGGTCATGGGCTGGAAGTTCGAGCTGCTGTCGCACAATACGATCCGCGGAGCCGCGGGGGGCACCGTGCTGCTGGCTGAACTATGCGCGGCGCGAGGACTGATACGCGGGGTGCCCCTGCGTCTGGATCACGGCGATGTATTGATGCGCGGCCTGTCTTTGGCCATAATGGCTCAGTCATAACGACGTTCAGGGAGTCTTGCATGCGATCCAGAGCCGTAGCCATCATAGCGTTTGTCTTCTTGCTCATTGCCTCCGCTTCAGCGCAGGAGGTCGTGCAGACTCCGGAACAGCCGAGCCCAGCGCAACCGGGCCCCGCGCAGCCGGCGATAACCGCTCCGGCTGCCGTATCAGCGCCCGCGTCCGTCGCCGCCAAGGCAGATGCCCTCCTGTTATACAAGCAGGGGCGTGACCTGGAGGCGGCGGGGAAAAAGGCGGAGGCCACGGCCAAGTATCGTGATTCCATAGTGATATGCGACAAGGAATTGGCGGGTGATCCGACGCGCATGGATTCATATACGGTCAAATGCTGGAGTCTCTTCCGGCTTGAGCGCTACCGTGAAGTCATAGACCTTGGCAACGCCGGCTTAAAGATCAAGTTCGACGCGCGCATCGTCGAGGTGATGGGCGAGGCGTTCTACTATCTGAACGACGACGCAAGCACCGTGCGCTATCTGCAGCGCTACCTGGACAATACCGGCGAGTATGGGGATCGTGTGCCGACGGCGTTCTTCTATCTGGCGGAGAGTTATGTCAGGCAGAAGAAGCTCGACCACGCGGACATCGCCTACAGCATGGCGGTCTACCGGGAGCCCGGCATCGCCCGATGGTGGTACCGCTATGCGTCTGTCGCCGAGGCGCTCGGTGACAATGCCCGCGCGTATACGCTGTATACCAAGGCTCTGGCCCTGAGTCCTGGCCTGACCGAGGCCGTCGAAGGCCAGACCAGGGTCAAGGCCCGGCTGTGATGGTTTCAATTACAGCAGGCTGACTGGATCCGGATCTATCTCGATGTAGACTGACGCGTGGGGTTTCCAGCCGGACAGCGCGGCGGCGAAAGCCGACCGCGCGGGCGCAGGATCGGCGGAACGAAGGATGATCTGCCGGCGCGCATTGCCCGCGACTATCGCAATGGGGCACTCCGCCGGTCCAAGTACGTCGACGCCAGGAAATTCTGTCGCCGCTATGCGGCCGGCGAGTTCCGCGGCCGATCCCGCCGCGAGTGCGGCGTCCTTGGAACGGATCACTATCCTCAAGAGCCGCGCGTACGGCGGGAAATCAAGCTCACGCCTGATGGCGAGCTCATCGGCGTAGAATCCGGCCGCGTCGTGCGCAGCCGCCCTGGTCAGCACCGTGCTCGTGGGCCTGTATGTCTGCACCAGCACCCGTCCGCCCTTCTGGAACCGGCCGGCGCGGCCGGCCACCTGCGTCACCAGCGCGAAGGTCCGCTCGGCCGCCCTGAAGTCGGGCAGGTTGAGGGTCGTATCGGCCAGGATTACCCCGACCAGCCGCACCCCCGGAAAGTTGAGTCCCTTGGCCACCATCTGCGTGCCCAGGAGCGCGTCTATCTTGCCATCCCTGAAGTCATCAAGCGTCTTGTCGAGCACGCCCTTGCGGCTCATCGTGTCGGCATCGACGCGGGCTATGCTCATGTCCGGGAAGAGCCGCGCGGCGTCTTCCTCGATGCGCTCTGTGCCGAAGCCGGCCCAGCCTGTGTCAAGCGAGCCGCAGACCGGGCAGGCCTGTGGCGGCGCCGTCTGGTATCCGCAGTAGTGGCATACCAGGCGACCGCGTTCCTTGTGATAGGTCATGCCCACCGAGCAATGTCTGCACTTGAGTTCGGCGCCGCAACTCTTGCAGCTCCAGAAGTATGAGAAGCCGCGCCGGTTGAGGAACAGTATCGACTGCCCCCCATCGCGCTTGACTGCCCGTACCGCTTCGATGAGGCGCCTCGAGAGGGCGCCTTCCTCGAGGCGCATGTCGACTATCTCGACGACCGGCATCTCCCCGCCGGCCAGGCGCCTTGACAGCGACAGCCGCTCCATGCCGCCCTCATCCATCAGCCGCCATGATTCAACGCTCGGCGTCGCCGAGCCCATGACAAGCCTGGCGCCTTCTGTCGCGGCGCGGCGCATCGCCACCTGGCGGGCGTGATAGCGCGGCGCGGAGCCGGCCTTGTATGAGCCTTCATGTTCCTCATCCAGCACGACGAGGCCGAGGTTGCGGACGGGGGCGAACACCGCGCTCCGCGCCCCGACGACGACGCGCGCCTCGCCCGCAAGAATGCGCCGCCACTCGGCGAGCTTGCGCGGAGCGGTCAGGCCCGAGTGGATGACGGCGCACAATCCGCCAAACCGGTCACGTACGGCATCGACCACCTGTCTGGTCAGGGCTATCTCCGGCACCAGGTATATGACGCTTCGACCCTCGGCCAGGGTCGCCTCGGCGGCCTCCAGAAAGACCTCTGTCTTGCCTGTCCCGGTCGGGCCATACAGGTACCAGCGGCCGGCCGGCGCCGACAGTACGCGATCGAGAGCGGCGCGCTGCTCGGCCGATGGCACCAATGGCTGGGCGGCTATGCGCACGTCGTCGAAGGAGCCGGAATCGCCCGATACCACGCGCCCCGCGGAAGCGCGCCGCTTGCTTTCCCGTTCGGCAGAAGGCATCATCGCCGACAGCGCCTCGCCCAGCGAGCAGAAGTACATGCCCGCTATCCAGCGCGCCAAGGCCAGCGTCTCCGGTCCGAAGAGCGGCTCGGCATCGACGAGTCGGGTATATGGCCTTATAAGCGCTGGATCGATATCGACGGTGTCGGCACACTCGACGACCCAGCCCACTGCGATGCGGCTGCCGAGCCGGGCCTCGACCCTTGAGCCCACCGGAGCGTCGATGCCGGCCGGATTGCTGTAGCTCCACTGCCTGTCGACCGGCACATCGAAGGCCACCGAGACGTAGGCGCTCACGCCCCTATCGGTTTCTGTCATCGATAATGGATTTCAGGAGCTTGAGGTCTTCCCATGCGGGGCGCTTGAGCGACTCGTCCCTCAAGAGGGCGCTGGGGTGGTATGTCGCTACCAGAGGCAGGCCATGGAACTCATAGACCTTGCCGCGCAACCTGCCTATGCCTTCCTTGACGCCGAGCAGGGCCTGGGCCGGTATCCTGCCCACCGCCAGAAAGGCGCGCGGCCGCAGTATGGCTATCTGGCGGTCGAGGAATGGCATGCACGCGGCCTGTTCGTCCGGGGCCGGATCGCGGTTCATCGGCGGGCGGCATTTGACAATATTGCCTATGAAGCAGTTCGTCTCTCGCGAAAGACCGATGGCCGCGAGCATCTTGTTCAGGAGCTGTCCCGCGGGTCCTACGAACGGCAGGCCGGTCTTGTCTTCCTCGGAGCCGGGGCCTTCGCCGATAACCATGACCAAGGGCCTATCCGAACCCTGGCCCGGCACGACGCGGTTTCTGCCAGCGGACAGCCTGCAGCGCTGGCACCGCGTCGCCTCGGCGGCTATGGCCTCCAGGCTGTCATTGGCCGGCTGCCGGGCCCTGATGGCCGCCATGGTTGCAGGGTCATCAGCAGTGATATCCGAGGCCTCCTGGATGTCGAACTCGGGCAGTGGTGTGCCGCTCCGGTAGCCATCGAGCAGGTAGTCTTCCACGGTATTCAAGACGCTGTAGACGGCCATTCTGGCGGTGGTCTCCATGCCGGAATCATCGCTCATGGTTGCTCCTCGTCGGTACCCGCAAGAGCGCGCTCTATGTCGCCAAAGCCGCGGGTCGACCTGAAATTGGCTACCAGTCGCGGGTCGCCCAGACGCGATATCTCATCCATCAACAGCGTATGGGCTATGGATGCCCGTTTGCCCGCCGGATCGTCGTCAAGCAGCCTGCTGGCCCAGTAGTAGTAGAGTATCGTATCCTTGTTTGGCAAGAGGAGTCCCGTCGACGAGAAGTATGATGCCTCCACCAGGAAAAACCGCGCCTGCTCAAGATCGCCGCGTCCAGCCGATATCTGGACAAGCAGCATCAATACGGTAAACGTCGGGAAGAAGCATGAGTGCCTGAGCCCGAGTACCAGAGCCTCCCTGGCGACGCTCTCCGCCTTGCGGATGTTGCCCGCGATGAAGAGGCAATTAGCCATGGTCCTGAGTGAGTCGACCCTGTCAAAATCGTTGCGCACCTTGTCAGAGTAATACTCGGATTGCATGAACCCTTCACTGGCTGTCTTGTTGTCGCCCCGCAGCGCTGCCGAAACCGCGAGCATGGCCTGCGCCTGCGACATGATCGTGTCGCTGAGGTCGCCCGCCTCGAGCAGGGCCCTGGCGGCCGGCTCCAGAGCGGGAAAGTCACAGAGTTGCCACAGTATCTTGAGGCGCAGGTCCATGCCAAAGAAGCGGGCAACAAAGCCGTAATCTTCGTCCTGGGGACGAGGAGTGGCATCGAGTATGCGCAGCGCCCCATGGTAATCGCCGGCCAGCAGGCGGCCCTCCGACTGGGCGCTCGCCAGCTCGAAGGCGTCGCGGTCCGGAAGCTCGGACATCTGCGCCACCAGCGCGCGTGCTTCCTCGAAATTGTTGCGCTGCAGTTCGGCAAACGCCATGTGGCGCAGTACGTTCTGGATGCTCTTGGAGGCCATCCCAGCCTTGCGGTAGTAGTACAAGGCCTTCTGACCAGTAAACCTGGACTTCTGGAATCCGTATGACATGGAATTGTGGGCACATACCATGTGGTAGGCAAAGCCCATGCACAGATCGTCTTTCTCGTCGACGGCGAAGCGCATTACCCGCTTTAATTCACATTCGGCCTCATCTATCTTGCCGGCATTGAAGTACAGGGCGCTCTTGGCTATAAGCAACTGGATAGCGTCATCCGGAGCGGTTCTTGACAGACGCTTGTAGAGCGCATCGATGTAGTCCAGATATTCATAGGTATAATTGCGGGCCGGATCGCCACGTATCACATCGGATGCCTCTGCCCAGCGTTCCGACTTCATCAGGTGATACAGCAATCGCAGGCGGTTGCTCGGGCCGCGTTCGAGCATGATGTCCGCGACAATGCCATGAAGGATCTTCTTGTTGTGGTTGAGGATGCTCGCATACAGGGCTTTCTTGAACACATCGAGCGCAAAGGCAAACCGGTCTCCGGTTCTGGTCAGGATGCCAGCGCGGGCCATGATATCCAGTGCCTTGGTGGCGTAGCCAGGATCGCCGCCATACGCCTCGTATACCCTGGCGGCGTCCTTCTCGTCGAAGCCTTGCAGGAAGACTGACATGGCGGTGATGAAGGCGCGCGTGGCCGGTTCATAGCGGTCCAGGCTCGCCATGAACATGTTCTGGATTGTGCCTGGCAGGTTGGAAAGGTCCTTGTGCTTCATCGCGAACAGCGCGTACTCGCGTATGAACAGCGGGTTGCCTCCCGACTGGGCAATGATCGCTTCGAGTGACCGTTCCGGCGCTTCCTTCCAGTGAGCGTGGACAAGGGCCTTGGCCTCTTCCTGCGACAGCGGTCCCAGCCTGAGCGGTTTCAGTTCGGGAAACACATCGCGTATAGACGCGGGATGGTCGCGGCCAGCCATCAGGGCAAAGGGCTTGTATGCCCCGTTCTTGAAGTAGTAGGCAAGGAATTCGCGTGACGGTCTGTCCATGTCCTGGACGTTGTCTATAAAGAGGAGCGCCGGATATACAGCGCCGGCGTGGCGTTGCATGATCGCCGAAAAGATGGAGAACAGGGACAGCACCACATCGGAATCCTGTGGAGTCCGGCCGGTGTTGTGCGCCAGACCCGTGAAGCGTCTGGCATGGTTCGGTTCGATGCCTGGCACAGCGGCCAGTGCAGACGACATCGCCTCGGCACCGGAAGCGGGATCCACGCCAATGTACTCGAGTACCAGATCGATGATGACGGCGTATCGCTCTGGTCGGTACTTCTGCGCCTTGGCCATCAGGACCGGCGACATAAAATCCGGGAAACGCTTGATGCGCTCCACAAGCGCCTGTGCCAGCCTGGTCTTGCCGATGCCAGCTTCGCCCACCAGGTACCGGCCATTGGTCATCGCCGGATCGTGCCTGACATACAGCCGCATGAGTTCGTCGAGCGCATCCTTGCGGCCTATGAACGGCCCCGCGTCGTGGAGCCCGACCAGCGCCGAACCCCTGAGCCGCCAGGCAATCAGTGCCTCGGTCGTGCCCTTGAGCGACAGCGTCAGCGGCCCTTCGAAGTCGTACTCCGTATCGCAGCGTTCCTTGACGGCGTCGGAGGCCAGTATGCTGTCCGGTTCGGCCGCATCCTGCAGGCGCTGGGCTATGGCCATCGGGTGTCCGGTGACAACCTTGAACGATCCACGGTCGCCGGTGGCTATCAGCCCCGCGTGGACGCCGATTCTGAACGACAGCCTGGTACCATGCGGTGTCAGGGCGTTTTCAAGAGCGCGGTTACGCTCGAGAAAGGCCATAGCCGATTCAAGCGCTCGCTGAGCGTCGTCTTCATGGAGCTGCGGCACGCCGAAGACGGCTACCAGAGCATCACCGATGTATTTCTCGACGACTCCACCGTGCGCGACGATGATGTCTTCGAACATGCCGAAGACGCGGCTCATCAGCGCATCCATCTCTTCGGGATCCATCCGCTCCGATAGCGCGGTAAACCCCTGAAGGTCGGCAAAGAGTATGGTGGCGTTTCTGCGCTCGCCTGATTTGATTGAGGTGGTCTTGGACATAACCACCTCAGTCTACCGCATAATGGTCGTGCTTGAAAGGATGATCAGGACTCGCCACCCATGAATTCCGCAGCGGCCTCCGCGACCCTGATGCCATCGACGGCGGCGGACATGATGCCGCCAGCGTATCCGGCGCCCTCTCCGCAAGGGAACAGGCCGCGGACGCTGGACTGCATTCCATCGCCACGCAAAATCCGCACCGGCGACGATGTGCGTGTCTCCACTCCGGTCAGCACCGCGTCGGTTCTGGCGAAGCCCGCTATCTTTTTGTCGAATGACTGGAGCGCCTCGCGTATGCCGCTGGCCACGAAGTCAGGCAGACAGGTGTTGAGATCGGCCAGCGCGTATGTGCCACGGGTGGACGGAACGATGTCACCCAAGCGGCTGGATGCGGAGCCCCGCACAAAGTCGCCGAGCGTCTGCACTGGCAAGGCCGACGCGCCAGCGGTCCACGCCAGCCGTTCCCAGCGCCGCTGGTATTCGACGCCGGCGAGTACGCCAGCCGGGCTTGTGTCATCCCCGCCGAAATCGTCGGGGCGCACCGAGACGACTATGGCACTGTTCGCATTCGCGGCATCGCGGGCAAAATCACTCATGCCGTTGCACGCGGACATGCCTGGCTCGGAGCTGGCGTCGACTACATAGCCTCCCGGGCACATGCAGAACGAGTAGACGCCACGACTGTCGGCGGCATTGTGCGTCAGCTTGTAGTCAGCCGCGCCGAGTGCGGGGTGATTCCAGTGTTCACCATACTGCGCCCGCGAGATCATCTCCTGCGGATGCTCGATGCGGAGCCCCATCGCGAATGGCTTGCGCTCCATCGGTATGCCCGCGGCCGCTATGCTCGAGAACGTATCGCGCGCGCTGTGACCAATGGCCAGCACTACCGTGCGGGCATCGATCCGTTCGCCACCGTCGAGCTCCACTCCGGACACGCGGCCGCCGTCGAGGAGTAGCTTTGTCACCTTCGACCTGAACCTGACGCTTCCGCCGTGCTCTTCAATCCGGGTTCGCAGATTCCTGACGACCTTGACGAGGTAGTCGGTGCCTATGTGCGGCCTGCTGGAGAATAGTATCTCCGCCGGTGCTCCGGCCGCGATGAAATCCTCGAGCACCCTGCGGTTACGCCCCGCCTCATCGTTGCCGGATGTTGTCAGCTTGCCATCGGAATAGGTGCCGGCTCCGCCCTCGCCGAATTGCATATTTGAATCCGTGTCGAGTCCGGCTCCGGACCAGAATGACGCAATGGCCGCGCCTCGGGCTTCCACCTGGTCGCCGCGCTCCAGTACGAGCGGCCGCCATCCCGCCTCGGCAAGCGTCAGCGCGCAGAAAAGCCCGGCGGGGCCGGAGCCGACGATGATGGCGCGCTTTCCGTCTCCGACTGCAGATTGTGGATTCGGTCCCGGGAAGCGATACCGCACAAAGGGCGGCATCGCGATTGCCTTGGAGCCGAGGCTGCGTGAAGGAGACTCGAGCCCTGCTATGATGGTGTAGACAATCCTGATGTCGCGTTTATCCCTGGCGTCTATCGACCTGCGCTCTATGCGGAACTCAGCCAGGTGCGCGGGGCCGACACCTATCTCGCGGGCGACGCGGCCACGCAGATAGTGCTCGTCGTGGTCGAGCGGGCAATTGATGTTCTGGATGCGGTAGAGGTTCATGACTGCCAGTATATACGATTGTGCAGCCAGTATTGTAGCGTCGCGCACCGAATGTGGTATTATTGTGTCAATCAAGGAGCGCTTCTCATGGATGTTGACTCAGATGGAATCGATGCTCTTTTCGAGGTGGCGAATGCTGCCGCCGGAGATGCGCTTGCGTTGCTGTTTGAGCTCAAGCCCGATCTGAAGGTGCGCTTCGATGCACGTGGCCTGAGACTGGCCAAAGAGGACATGGCATACCATATCAGGAATTTCGCGGCCATAGCCTTTGCCCATGACGGCAACTTCCTGGTCGACTACCTGTCATGGCTCAGGGTGCTCTTCGATGGATTTGGCTTTTCCAATGATATGGTTACGCTATCGTTCCGGTGCGCCGGTCAGGCGGCGGCCAGGTACTTGTCCAGGAAAGACGCGGCGGTTTTCGAGGATGTGGTGCAGCGAGCCATATTCGAATATGGAAGATCCGAGCCGGCATCGAACCGATACCTGAAAGAAGGGTTGCCAGAAAGCGGCATGGCTCGATCCTACCTGCAGGCCCTCATCGAGGGGCGGCGCGACCTCGCACAGGCCATCGTCGACGCTGAAGTCCGCAAGGGCACTTCGATCAAAGCATTGTACCTCGATCTATTCCAGCCGACACAGCGGGAGCTGGGCAGGCTTTGGCATCTGAAGAAGATATCGGTAGCGCAGGAGCATTTTGCCACCGCGGCCACTCAGTACATCATGTCGACGCTGTACCCATTGCTGATCGCTCGCCCGCGGCCAAACGGAAAGCGCATGATCGCCGCGTGTGCACAGGGCGAACTGCATGAGATTGGGTTGCGTATGGTTGCTGATTTTTTTGAGGCTGATGGCTGGGATACACGTTTTTTTGGCGCAAACCTGCCTGTGGCCGCGCTTGTGCAGGAAGTAGATCGACTCAAGCCCGACATGATAGCGCTGTCTGCGTCCATGCTCACGAATGTCCGATGGGTAGCCAGCGCCGTACGGGCCATTAAATCGGACGGTAAGGCTCGATCCCCTGTGATTGTAGGTGGAATACCTTTCAACGTTTCCCCTGATTTATGGAAAGATGTGGGCGCGGATGCGAGCGCTGGCGACTGCCAGACAGCCCTGGAGACAGGTGATCGCCTCATCGGGCTTGATCCGTTCGGTGGGGCGGTATGAACGAAGACCAATTACTTGAAGAGTTCTCAAGAATGAATAACGAGCTCATCGACGCCCGCCGGGAGTTGAGCAGAGTCCATGCCGCTCTGGAAGAGCGGGAGCGATTTCTGGCCAAAGTGCTGGAATTGTCGCCTTTCATTGTCTATGTGTATGATCTGGAGCGCGGGACCACTATATATGAATCCAATGCCATCACCTCGATCCTTGGGTTTGGCGCTAATGAGATCAAGGCCATAGGTGACGAGTCTTTTGCTACCTTGTTGCATCCGGAAGACAGGAAGCGGTTCGCCGCGAGGGCCAGGATATTGAGGAAGATGGGTGATGGGAAGGTGACCCGCCTTGAGTACCGCGTGCGCGACAAGTCAGGCGTCTGGCATTGGCATCGCTTGACGGATACCGTGTTCGAAAGAAAAGCCAATGGAGAAGTCAGGCTTGCTCTTGGCACCGTACAGGATATATCGGAAGAAAAGAGCCGGGAAGCGCTGCTCAAGGAAGCCTCCCGCGTCGATGAACTTACCGGCTTGCACAACCGTCGGAGTTTTGGTGAGCTGGCGGATCAACACCTGCGCGGTTCCATGAGGCGTAATGAGCGCTTCGCTATCCTTTTCTTCGATCTGGATCACTTCAAGAGCATCAATGACCGCCATGGCCACGCCGAGGGCGATGAAGCCCTTCGGGCAGCCGCAACAATTCTTGATGGGTGTTTTAGAGCCGACGATATCGTCGCTCGTTATGGTGGCGATGAGTTTGTGGCGCTGCTCTCCCAGGCCAACGCCGAAGCAACCGCATCGCTTGTCGACCGCGTTCGGCAAGCTGCCGATGCATGGAACAGCAGATCAGGAAGGCCCTGGCGTCTTGAGTTTTCCACGGGCATGGCGCTATTTGATCCCGCCAGCCCTCAGAGTATGCCTGATTTGATGGATCGCGCCGACAAGTCCATGTACCGTGACAAGCGTGACGGCGCCCGGTAGAAGGGCATGACAGCCGTGGTGGGCGACGCATACACGGCTGTCATGGCTCAGGACCGCTTGACGAGCACCCGCGCCACGAGGTGCGACAGGAACTCGACCTTCATGCCCAGGCCGTAGTATTCGTTCAGATCGGAGAGCTGGCTATGGCAGTTCTCGCAGGCTGTGGTAACGACGCGGGCTCCCGTCGCCTTGAGCTGATTTGCCTTGACCTTTGATGACTTCATACGGAACTCCAGTTCACCCATGGCAACCAGACCGCCTCCGCCTCCGCAGCACCAGCTCTCCGCTTTGTTCGGAGTCATTTCGGTGAAGTAATCGGTGACGGCGCGCAGTACGCGCCGGGGTTGCTCGATCACTCCCACGTTGCGGGCTATCTGGCATGGGTCATGGTAGGTGGTCAGTTCCTTGTGCATCGACTTGTCCACCTTGATGCGTCCATCCTCCAGGTAGCGGTCTATCAATTCAACGAAGGCGCTGACCCTGAACGGCTGTTCACCAATTTGCTGCTTGAGGACGCGGAAGGCCGTGCCGCACTCGACCACGGCCACTTCCTTGACGCCCAGCCGCTTCGCCTCGTCGACGATGCGCGTCGATATGGCGGAGGCCCTGCGGGCATCACCGAGGAATGTGCCGAAGTTGACCGCTTCGAATGAAGACAGGGTCCAGTTCTCGCCCGCGGCGTTCATGATCGCCGCCGCAGACACTATGGAATGGGACCCGGCAAGCGGCACATACAGCACATCCGCCGCGGACTTCTCATAGGGCACCGCGGGTACGGGCGATGCGGGCCACAGCGCCCTGACCTCGGAGTCAAGGTTCGCCAGGGCCTCGGCATACGAAGAGCGTGTCTCATCAAGGCCATCGGCCTTGGCTATGGACATGTCGGCGAGCATCGACAGTATCTTGGGTTCCTTGTCGGCGCCGATCAGCAGGGCCTTGGCTATGCTCATGATCTGCTGGGTATCGATACCGAACGGGCAATGCATCATGCATCGTCTGCATCCGGTGCACGAGAATGCCGCCTCATTGAGTCTTTCCATCGTATCGTCGGTGAACTCCAGCACCTCGCCGAGCCACGGTGCAATTTTCCCTTCAAGCTTGAAGTAGCGCTTGAATATCTTGCGCACGACCTCCGCCCGTCCGACCGCGGTGTACTTGGTTTCGGGCATCGACGCATAGACATGGCATGACTCGACACAGAGGCCGCAGCGCGCGCAGGTATCGAGATACATGCGCATCACGCCGTGCAGTTTTGACTTGAACAGCAGCTCTAGCTTTTGTTCTGTCGCGTAGTCCATACGGCCCTCCTGATCACATTGAGCGGCACCGAAAAGAACGCATGGGCTATCTTGGTAAATGGCAGAATCAGGAACAGCAGATTGGCCAGCAGCACATGCAAAGCGACGAAATGGTAATGCGAACCGTGCAGCACCTGGCGCGGATCGGCAAAGGTGAACCTGGCCAGACCGTCGAAGTATGAGGCGAAATCGGCCTTGGTCATCACGAAGCCGTGCGCCGTCCAGGAGTTTCCCCAGCTCATCAGATCGCCGAGCAGGAACAGGAACACGAGCAGGAGCAGCAGCAGGTAGTCTGACGGTACCGATATCTGCCGATTCATGCCGCGGAATCTCCTGAACATGAAATAGAATGCAGGAATGGTTACCGCAAGGCCGACCGCGCCGGCGCCCAGCATGTGCCTGGATTCAGGTGGCACGATATTCACCTGCGGCAGGATATCCAGGTGCCCGAGCAGCAACAGCACGAGCCCGACATGGAACATCATCAAGAAGAACCAGAACACGGGCTTGCGCCTGCGTATCTGGCTCATGCCCAAGGCGTCGCCCAGAGCCGCCAGCACAGGTCGATCGACGGCCGGATAGAGAGCCAGCTGGAATGGCGCAGGCGAGCGGGCCACCTTGACCATCCTGACAACGATGGCGACAAGGCAGAAGGCGATGTATACCATCGGCACCGTTATGAAGTACTCGAGCCAGTCAAACAGGAGCGCAAGACCCGTGTGCGCCACCGCAGCGGATACCGCGCTGACCGCCTCCGGGCCGGGCTGGGCACTCGCGGCCGCGCTGGTGCTGGCTGCCGAGACCGCCGCGACGATCTGCGCCGCGGCCGGAACGTTGTGCATACAAGCTCCTATTTGAGACGCTTGACGTATATCTTGATGAGACCGGCTTCCTGTTTGGTCTCGATCACCTGGTTTCCGGTGGTCTTGGCCCAGGCAGGGAAATCGGACAGAGCGCCAGGATCGGTGCTGATCACCTCGATGATGTCGCCGATGGCGGACTTTGGCATTTCCTGACTCATCTTGACGATGGGCATAGGGCACTTGAGCCCCTTGCAATCCAGTGTCTTGTTTGCCGTGTATTCAGCCATGATATGCTCCTTTGCTTTGGTTCGTTTGGTACGCAGTCTATTGTCAGGTTTGCAAGCACTTTTTATCTATACGGAAGCCCTGTGTCGCTCGGGATGATGGCTGAACAGCATCCTGGATGGCCTATGGCCAGAATCGTGAAAATGCCGTTGGAAATATGCATGCTTCGCATTGCATGCGCTATTTTGCACCACAGGGGCCTTGACAGTATTGATGCGCCCCACGTCTCGAGTATATTATAGTCACTCTCCGGGATCGACGAGGGGTCGAAGTGACCGGAAATCCTGTGTGCACATCCGCCAAAGAGGTCCCATCGTATGTTATCCCTTGGTATCAATATTGGTTCTTCAAGCCTCAAAGTCGTCCTGACAGAAGGCGAGAACGTCCTATGGTCCGCGTTTACCCCACATGAGGGCGACTTCCACGCTGCCGTCAAGAAGATCATGTCGCAGCGCGATATTCCGGTCGGCACCAAGGTGCTGGTCACCGGCAACGAAGGCCGCTACCTGTTCAACGCGGCCGGGACCCTCGAGCCGCTGTGCGTCGAGGCGGCCCTCAACGCGTCGCATCTGAAGCCTAACGCGGTCGCGAGCATGGGTGGAGAGGATCTTGTCGTATATTCGCTCGACGACACCGGCAAGATCGTCAACAACTTTTCTGGCAGCAAGTGCGCGTCGGGAACGGGCGAGTTCCTGAAGCAGCAGCTTGGCCGCATGGACATGTCGCTGGAGGACGTGTCCAAGGTGCCTGAGACGGCGCGGGTGCTGTCTCTGAGCACACGCTGCTCGGTATTCATGAAGAGTGACTGTACCCACCGGTTGAACAAACGCGAAGCAACAAAGGATGACATCGTGCTGTCGCTGTCGAACGTGATGGCCGGCAAGGTGGTCGATTTTCTGAAACGTGCCAAGGTCAACGACGGCACCGTCGTGCTGACCGGTGGCATGACGCTGAACAAGCACATCGTGCGCTTCATCAGGGAGCGCGCTCCTTCTATAGAATTTATCGTACCGGAGACCGCCGAGGTATTCGAGGCCTACGGCGCCGCGGTGCTGGCCGCGGGAGCCGGTTCGCCCCTGCCTCCGCCCGAGTCCCTTCTGAAGCCGAACGTGGTTCGGTTCGATACGCTCCCCGACCTGAAGAAGTGGCGCGACAAGGTGCGCTTCTTCGAGGCACGCGAGGGCAGCGTGGTCGCCGGCCGCAGGTACATACTAGGCGTCGACGGTGGATCCACCACGACCAAGGTGGCGTTGCTCGACGCGGAGACCGACGAGGTCGTGGCCAGCTACTACGGCAGGACCCACGGCGACCCGGTCAAGGCGCTCAAGGAGTGCCTTGTCTCCATCCGCGACAAGATAGCCGCCGACACCCATGGCGGCACCGTGAACATAGAACTGGCGGCGACCACCGGTTCATCGCGCGAGATTCTGGGCGTGTTCCTCGAGACACCCGGTGTCTACAACGAGATCATCGCCCACTCTGTCGGCACCGCGTACTTCGATCCAGGCGTCGAGACGATATTCGAGATTGGCGGTCAGGACGCCAAGTACGTGCTGCTCAAGAACGGCGTGCCGATAGACTACGCGATGAACGAGGCATGCTCGGCCGGAACCGGCAGCTTCCTCGAAGAGTCTTCATCGGGCGACCTTTCCATACACAGTGCCAAGGACATAGCGCCGATAGCGCTGTCGGCCGATGCCCCGCTGAAGTTCGGCGAGCACTGCTCGGCCTTCATCAATTCAGACATCCGCAAGGCTGTGCAGCAGGGCGCCACCCGCGAGAACATAACCGCCGGCATAGTCGTGTCGATCGTGGCCAACTACCTGAACCGCGTCGTCGGCAACCGCACGATAGGCAAGAAGGTGTTCCTGCAGGGCGGCGTAGCCAAGAATGAGGCGGTGCCGCTCGCCTTTGCGATGATGCTGGACAAGGAGATCCTGGTCCCGCCGTCTCCCGAGCTGATGGGCAGCTTCGGTGTGGCCCTCCTGGCCAAGCGCAAGCGCGCCGAAGGTCTTCTGGACAACACGCCTGTCGACCTCGACGCTCTGATAACCCGCGAAATTGGCTACGAGCGCGTCTTTACCTGCAAGGCCTGCGACAACCTGTGCCCCATTCAGGTTCTGAAGGTCAACGAGCACTCGTACATGTTCGGTGGCCGCTGCAACAAGTACACCAACACCCGCAAGGCCGTGCATGACATTCCGGTCTTCGACTATGTGTCAAAACGACAGGAGCTGATGTTCGAGACGTTCGCCGCCCCGGCGGAGTCATTCGTCGCCAGGCGCAACTATACCGTCGGTATCCCGCGCGCGTTCTCCACCCACAGCCTGTATCCGCTGTATTCGTGGTTCTTCCACGAACTCGGCATCAAGACGGTGCTGTCCACGGAGGTGGCGCACGAAGGCGTCGTCCGGGTTGAGAGTGCATACTGCTTCCCCGCCGAGATAGCGCACGGCGCCGTGCAGGATTGCCTGGACAAGGGCGTCGACTACGTTTTGCTGACGCACTTCAGGGACATGCCCAGCTACGAGGACGATGTTCACGCCAACACCTGCCCGATAACGCAGGCTCTTCCATACTACATTGTCAAAGCCTTCCCCGATGTGGATGAGAAGCGCTTCCTGCCATTGGTTGTCAGCTTCAAGTTCGGCGAGGCCAAGGCTCTGGAGCACTTCACGACGATGTCTGCCCTACTGGGAATCGGCGAGGCCGAGACCAGGGCTGCCTTCGAGAAGGCCCTGGCAAAGCAGCGCGAGTATTTCGCTGCCGCCCAGGCTCTCGGCACCGAGGCCCTGGAAGAGGCCCGGAAGGCCGACCGCCCGGTGATTGCGATCCTTGGTCGCCCGTACAACTCCTTCACGCCCGAAGCGAATATGGGCATACCCAGGAAGTTCACCACCCGCGGGTACTCGGTCATACCGTTCGACATCCTGCCCTTGCCCGAAGAGAAGGGCATTTTCCCGAACATGTACTGGTACTATGGCCAGCAGGACATGCACGCGGCCATGTTGCTCAAGGATCAGCCCAACATATACGTTACCTGGATAACCAACTTCTCGTGCGCGCCGGATTCATTCATGTTGCACTACCTCAAGTGGATCATGGGCCAGAAGCCGTTCCTGGTGCTGGAGCTTGATTCGCACTCCGCCGATGCCGGCATCGACACCCGCGTTGAGGCCTTCCTGGATATCCTGGACGGCTACCGCGCCAAGAAGCTTGAAATAGAGGCGGAGCGCTACGACAACGGTTGGCAATTCGAGTACGGCGGCAAGGAAGACCTGCGCGTCATCAACAAGGCCACGGGCGAGAAGTTGCCGGTTCGCAACAACAAGAGGGTCAAGATCCTCCTGTCAAACATGGGCAACGTTTCAACCGAATTCATGGCCGCCACGATTCGCGGGCTGGGCCTGAATGCCGAAGCCCTGCCGGTCGCGACAAGCAAGACAATCCAGGTGGCCAGGGCGCACGCTTCCGGCAAGGAATGCGTACCGAGCCATCTGCTGCTCGGCAGTGTGCTGCAGTTCATAGCCTCGGAGAAGTACCGCAAGGACGAGCTGTATCTGGTGTTCGTGCCCATAACGACTGGTCCATGCCGCACCGGTCAGTACTACGTATTCTACCAGAACCTCTTCAGGGACATGCGGCTGGAGAACATCGTTGTCTTTACGTTGTCCGCGGACAACTCGTACACGGAGCTTGGGCCGAGCTTCGCCAAGGAGATGTGGAAGGGTTTGGTCGTTACCGACTACATGAAGGATATCCAGACCGCTCTCAAGGCGACCGCGACCCATCCCGAACAGGCCCAGTCCGCGTTCGAAGCCTCGTGGCGCGGCATGATGGGTGTCGTCGAGAATCATCCAGACAAGATATGGGACGAGCTCAAGCGCATCGCAGGCGAGGTCAAGCAGATACCGCTGAAGCGCGGCATCGACGACTGCCCCAAGGTGCTGGTTGTCGGCGAGATATACGTGCGGCGTGATGATTTCGCCGTAGGCGAGCTGACCGACCTGATGAGCGATCGCGGTATCGTTGTCAAGGTGGCCGGCATCAGCGAGTGGATTCACTACCTGGACTTCGTGCGGGAGTACGCCCTGAAGAAGCTTATAAAGTTGCGGCCGGTCGGTACCCGATGGGCTTCAAAGCCATCGCTCGACCTCCTCAAGCTGCATGTCGAGGAGTGGTGGAAGCACTCGGTTGAGAAGAAGGTACTCTCCATACTCGAGCCAACGGGCCTGATAGCCAAGACGCCGCACGACATGAACGAGATCATGGCCAACACCCAGGAGCATTTCGTCAACCTGGAGCTCAACTCCGAGATAGCGGTTTCCACCGGTGTCGCGGCGACTGCCATGCAGCGTGGATACTCAGGCATCGTCAACATATCGCCGTTCGCCTGCCTCATTGGCCGCGTCATCGAGGGCCTGTTCGCGCCGTGGGCGCGCGACCGCAATTATCCGACCATATCGGTGGAGGTCGATGGCAACCAGCTTCCGCCGAACATCATCAACAAGCTGAACATCTTCATGGTCAACGTGCTCCGGTTCAGGGGCGGCCGTGATCTGACCAGCCTGATCGAGCCTGTCGGCGGAACCATGGCCAGCCAGCTGATTCTGGAGCGGGGCGGCACCACGGCAACAGGATGCGCTTCGTGCGACGATGGCACGGAGCTGGATTCGTGTGGCAGCTGCACGGGTTGCGCCGGAAAATAGGCGGCAGGGACGCGGAAGATTGGAGAGGGGACAGGGCCGCGGCCCTGTCCCCTCTTCTAGTTGCGGCGCGATGAGCGGCGGTAGTCAGAAACCGCCAGCATCAATGCGTCCAGTTCATGGCCAAAGTCGCCCGCGAGCGCCCGCAACGCACCCCTGGTTTCTGGTGCCAATGTCTGGCCGCCTCGCGCGGCGGTGCATGCGTCGAGTATTGTCTCAGCGATGGCGACGACGCGAGCCCCGCCTATCGTTCCTGCGGCGCCTTTGAGCCTGTGTATGCGCGCGGTAAAGGTCTGCAGGTCGCCGGCTTCCAGCGCCGCGGTGCCTTCGTCTAGAAGACCCCGCGACTGCCTGAGGAATATGTCGAGAATTTCGGTCGCCACGTCTTCATCACCGGTGAAGCGCGCGGAGAACGCGTCCATGTCGAATATGTCAGCATCCGCCGCGGCGGCGCTCTCGGCTGGCTGCTGCTCGTCAGGCTGACTCTCCGTCATGCGCTCGGCACGTTGCGGAAAGAATCTGGCAAGCATGGCTTTGACCGCGGCAGAGCGTATCGGCTTGGCCAGGTATTCATTCATGCCTGCATTGATGCAACGCTCGCGATCCTCGGGCTGGGTGTGTGCCGTCATGGCGATTATCGGGATGCGGGGATCACTCGTGCCGCCGCCCGCTTCACGGATGCACCTCGTTGTCTCATATCCATCCATGCCAGGCATAGAGCAGTCCATCAGCACCGCTCCGAAGGGCTCCGTGGCAAGTGTCGCTATTGCCTGGCTTCCGGAGGCAACCCCATGAGCCTCGACGCTGAGCTCTTGCAGGAAATGGATCGCGACACGCCGCGTTATATCATCGTCATCCACCACAAGTACCCTGAGGCCCGAGCCATCGAACCGTATCCGACCTGTTCCATCAGCCTCCGCCGAGGCAGTCGAACGCGGCAACTCGTCCGATACAGGCATGGTCACGGCGAAGGAGAAGGTTGATCCCTGTCCCTGCGTGCTGAAGACTTCCAGCTTTCCCCCCATCAGTTCAATAAGATGGCTTGATATGGAGAGGCCAAGGCCCGTACCGCCATACAGGCGTGTCGTCGACTGGTCTTCCTGCGCGAATGGTTCAAAGAGCGTAGGCAGGCTCTCGGACTTTATGCCGATGCCGGAGTCAACGACGCTGAAGCGTACCCGCGCCGTGCCTTCGGCGGTAGCCATGCCAGGTTGGCCATCTGGTTCGGTCACTATCATCAGTTCCACCGAGCCGTGCTCGGTAAACTTGATGCCATTGGACAGCAGGTTCATAAGCACCTGGCTGAGCCGCAGCGGGTCTCCCCGGAGCAGTGGCGGAACATACTCCGCTATCGTCGCGCGCAGATCTAGATGCTTGCTCCTGGCCTGCCACTGGAACGTCGACAGGAGCCTGTCGGCAAGCGCTCCCAGTTCAAACGGTATTGACTCCAGCGTTACCTTGCCAGCATCTATCTTGGAGAAATCAAGTACGTCGCTCAATATGGAAAGCAAGGTCTCCCCGCTCTTCTCGATAGTCGCGACGTAGTTCTTCTGTTGGCCATCGAGCTTGGTACGGGACAGCAGTTCCGCCATGCCTATGATGCCGCTCATCGGCGTGCGTATCTCGTGGCTCATAGTGGCAACAAATTCGCCCTTGGCCTTGTTGGCGCGATCCGCCTCAATGGCGAGCCTCGCCGATTCGGAGCTGGCCGACCGCAATGCTGACTGCGTCTCGGTCAGTTCCATCACCTTGCTGGACAGGATGCGGTTGCTGCGTATTGTCGCGATGGCATATCCGGCCATGGCAATGAGCCCGAGGTACAGGGCTATGGCGAATGAGCTGAACAGAGGATTGGTCGCTATGACCAGGTCGATCAACGCGCCCCGGTCGTTCCAGATTCCGTCGTTGTTGGCCGCCTTGACTCGGAACGTGTAGTGTCCGCCCCGCAGGTTGGTATAGGTTGCGAAGGTCCTGGTCGTCGTATAGGTCCAGTTTTTATCGAATCCATCGAGCTTGTACGCGAATTGGTTTGCCCGCGGGTCGCGGAAATCAAGCGCGGCGAAGCGAAACTCCAGTGAGTTCTCAAAGTAGTTCAGCCTGATGGGCTTGCCGCCAGGTGATTCGGCGACCGGTGTCTCCAGCTTTGGCTGGTTGGCGGCCCAGAGGCCCGTAATGTAGACTGGCGGAATGTGGTGGTTTGACTCGTACCGCAGCGGATTGAAAACGGCCAGGATTCCCATGGAGCCAAAGTACAACTTGCCGTCGGTTCCGACGAATGACCCCGTATTGAATGTCGTATTTTCCAGTTCCTTGAACAGGGAGACGCGCTTGATCGAGGCTGTATCGCGGCTGTACAGCGCTATGCCAGTCTGGGTGACGAACCACAGGTTCGAGGCTTGATCCTCCAATACACTGTAGCATATGTTGTTGGGCAATCCGTCCCTCTTCAGGAAGTGGACAAAGCTGTCTGTCTCTGGCGCGTAACGATTGATGCCGCCGCCTCGCGTCGCTATCCAGAGCACGCCTTTGGAATCCAGCACGATGCGCTGGATTGAATTGCTGGAGAGCCCCTTGGGGTTCTGCGGATCGTAGCGGTAGCGAATGAAGTGACCGTCCTCGAATCGGTTCAGGCCGTTGTTGGTCCCGACCCATAGACGGCCCGCGGCGTCATAGATGATCGAATTGACCAGGTTGTCCGATATGGAGTTTGGATCATTGGGATCGAAGGCGTGGTGCGTTACCGTATTGGCCTTCATGTCCCAATAATCCAGGCCGGCAGTATACGTGCCTATCCAGAAATTGCCCTGCAGGTCTTCGATCATCGAATAGATGATGGTGTCGGCGAGGCTGTCCGCGACTCCCTGCTGGTGCGTGAATGTGGTAAACGTGCCTCTGTCGCGGTTGAAGAGTGACAGACCAGAGTTGGTGCAGGCCCATAACCGCCCTTCGCGATCCTCATACAGGAAGTTGCAGATATCGTCGGCCAGACTTGTGGGATCGGAGGACACATGCCGGTAGTGTCGCCATTTCTTGGTCTTTGGGTCGTAGCGGTGTATCCCCGCGCTGTAGACCGAGGTCCACAGTTCCCCGGCGGAATCGACCAGCGTGGAGATGATCTTGCCTGTCGGCAGCGCGTCGGGATCCTTGCTGTCCGCCACGAACGCTGTAAAGCTGCTCCTGGTGCGGTCCATCCTTGCCACGCCACCACCATTGGTGCCCACCCACAGCTCTCCGGAAGCGTCTTCAAGCAACGAATACACGACAGGATTGGGCAAGGCGCCGATGCCACTCGAGGCCGTGTATGATTCCATCATGCCAGTCACCGAATTGAGCACATACAGCCCGGCGCCCCATGTTCCGGCCCTCACGATGTCGTGGCTGCTGGTATTGATGACGTATATCCTGTTGTCGGGCAGAGGAAAGACCGTGGTCGCGTTCTTGTCGGGATTGAAGCGCACCAATCCGGTTCCCCAGGCCGCCAGCCACAGGTTTCCATCACTGTCTTCCTTGATATCCTGGAGCGACAGACTGGGAGGTATGCCAGGGGCTCCCGCGCGCGGAGCCGTGTAATCATCGAACCGGTCCCGCCCGGCGTCGTATGAGCATAGACCTCCGCCTGACATGCCAACCCAGAATCTGCCCTTTGAATCCAGGAATAGTGACCGGATGGTGTTGTTGGGCAGAGCGTGGGGATTGGATGGGTCGCTGAAATAGCGGGTAAAGGTGCCTGTCTTCTCATCAAGCCTGTTGAGCCCGTTCAGCGTGCCAACCCAGAGGTTGCCTTGGGCATCGCGCGCAATCGCTATGCACAGGTCATTTGAAAGCGACCGCGGATCGGAATCACTGTACCGATAGTGCACGAATGACTGTGACTCGGGGATGAATCGATTGAGGCCGGCATAGGTGCCAATCCACAGTGTATCCGACCGGTCAAGGAACAGTGTCTGGACAAGGTCGCCTGAAATGCTTGCATCATTGAACGGCTCGTTCTCGTACGAGACGAAATTCTGGCCGTCATACCTGCTGAGCCCGCCCTGCGTAGAGAACCACAGGAATCCCCGGCGGTCCTGCACGATTCCTGATACCGAAGAATTGGGCAGGCCATCCTTGATTGACAATACAGTAAAGGCTGCCTTGTCATTGCTTGGCAGCACCGATGGCTGACCATGCAAAGATCCAGCAGCAAGGGCCAGCACCAGAGTGGCCATGAAACGCCTGGGAATCATGCGCATGTCGAACCTCCCTCGTGTCAGCAGCCATGCCGTCGAGTGCCGCGGCTTCATATCCATGTATCGTTGCCATCTTGCCAGCCAAGGATCTCGTCGGGCCTGAAGAACAGGTCGATCTCGCGCCTGGCGCTTGCCGGCGAGTCCGATGCGTGTATGATGTTGAGCCCGGTATGCATCGCGTAGTCGCCCCGTATCGTACCAGGAGTGGCTTCGCTGGCTTTTGTCGAACCACACATGGTCCGCAGCATCGATATGGCCGCTTCTCCCTGCAATACCAACGCAAGCACAGGCCCGCTGGTGATGTAGTCGACCAGTTCCTTGAAGAATGGCTTGTCGCGGTGTTCGGCATAGTGAGTCTCGGCGAGGTCTATGGGGATCCGCATCAGCTTGGCGGCGACGATATCAAAGCCTTTCCTTTCCAGTCTTGTTATTATTTCGCCCGTGATCCTGCGGGACAGGACGCCGGGCTTGAGCATTGAGAAGGTGCGTTCAGTGGCCATCGTGTTGTCTCCCTGCATCACCAATAATAGAGCAAAGCGGCATCCTGCGCCATGAAAAACGGGCCCCGCAGAGGGCCCGTATGAATAGTGCTGCAGATCGTACTCGTCACTTTTCCGGATAACGGATGGACAAGTGCAGTTCATCGAGCTGCTTCTGATCGACCTCGTTCGGGCAGTCGTCCATGGGACTGACGGCGAAGGAGTTCTTGGGGAAGGCTATGACTTCCTTGATGCTTGTCTCGCCGGCCATAAGCATGACGAGCCTGTCCAGCCCTGGCGCTATACCGCCATGGGGCGGGGCGCCGTACTTGAACGCCTCGGTGAGGAAGCCGAACTTCTTGTCGCCTTCTGCTTCGTCGAAACCGACTATCTTGAATATGCGCTTCTGCAGTGTCGGATCGTGTATTCGGATTGAACCGGAGGCCAGCTCGAATCCGTTGAGCACGAGGTCGTACAGGTCTCCCTTGACGGAGCCGGGGTCGCTCTCCAGCGTCGGATGGTACTGCTCCTGTGGCCAGGTGAACATGTGGTGCGCGGTGTCCCACTTGTTCTCATCCTCGTTCCACTCGAACATCGGGAAGTCCACTATCCACGCGAATTCGAAGCGTGTTGGATCGCAGAATCCCAAGTCCTTGCCCAGCTTGGTGCGTACGGCACCGAGCGCTATGTTGGCAATACGCCTCTTGGGGTCGGCGACCATCAGCACCAAGTCTCCAACCTTGGCACCAAGGCCAGCGATGACCTGCGCGGTATTGTCGGCAAAGAACTTGGAGGCACCGCCTTCGAGTGCTGGTGCGCCGGGTTTCCCGTCGATGCCATCGGCGCCAGGGGCGACCTTCATCCAGGCCATGCCCTTGGCCTTGTATATCCTGGCTGCCGCCTCGAGTTCGTCTATCTGCTTGCGTGAGTAGTCGGCCTTGCCCGGCACGACCAGCGCCTTGACGCCTCCGCCCTGCACGGTTATGCCGCGCGCCGCGCTGGCCGCCTGGTCGGCGGTTCCGGTCGCAAGCGCATCCTTGAATGCCTGGAAGCTTGAGCCTGCGACATACGGCCCGAAATCCTGCATCTCCATGCCAAAGCGCAGGTCTGGCTTGTCGGTACCATACAGCTCCAGAGCGTCATCGTAGGCTATGCGCCTGAATTGCCGTGGCAGTTCGACAGACATGGTCTTCCTGAAGACGTGTTGCATGAGACCTTCGACCATGGTCAGAATGTCTTCACGGGAGACAAAGGACATCTCTATATCGATCTGCGTAAACTCGGGCTGCCTGTCACCACGGGCGTCCTCGTCGCGGTAGCAGCGGGCAATCTGGAAGTACTTGTCAAAGCCGGAGACCATCAGGATCTGCTTGTACAGCTGCGGGCTCTGGGGCAGTGCATAGAATTTGCCAGGGTACAGCCGGCTCGGCACGAGGTAGTCACGAGCGCCTTCAGGCGTGCTCTTTATGAACGTGGGCGTTTCGATCTCGTAAAATCCCTGGCCAATCATGTGTTCGCGGACTGCGAATGCCACGTCATTGCGCAGTTTGATGCGCCGCTGCATGCCGCCAGAGCGGAGATCCAGGTAGCGGTACTTGAGCCGTAGATCTTCCTTGGCGTCGGTCTTGTCCTCGATCTGGAAGGGCAGGACATCGCACTTGGTAAGTATCCCGATGTTCGACGCGACAACCTCGATGGAGCCAGTGGCCATATCGGGATTGATCATGCTATCGGGCCGCAAGCGCACCGTGCCCTCGATGGCTACGCAATACTCGTTCTTGAGTTCGTTTGCGATGGCCTTCAGGGTTTCGGGTGCGTCGGCATCCACTACCACCTGGGTGGTGCCATAACGATCACGGAGGTTTACGAAGGAAATGCCGCCATGATCCCGCTTGCGATTGACCCACCCGTTCAGGGTTACCGTCTTTCCAGCGTCAGCCTTCGCAAGGGCTCCGCAGGTTACGGTGCGCTTCATCTTTTCCATAGTGAGGCGACTATACCGTGCCGCAGGAGAATCGTCCATACCGGCACGGCTTCGCTCATTCGGCCGGTGTCATCGTCTCCACGCGCCAGTACCAGTCACCGTTGTCTATATCCACATGCACGATGTAGCAATTGGTCCCATCGGTGCCTTCTACACTGGTGATGGTGGCGGTCTCGCCAACATAGTCGAGCATATCGGCAGCCCAGTTGTTGTCCTCGTCGATGTAGCGGTGCGCTCCAAGGATCACCGAGTCGCCTGTCTCGTATCCATAGCTGCCGGGTTCACCTCTGTCCTTGACGGCCAGGTTGCGCGCCCGCCATGCATAGTCGTTGCCGTTGACCCTGACCACCAGGAAACCCTGGCTGTCGGCGCCTGGCAGCGATGTGACCACTGCCTCCTGGCCAACGAATTTGTCCATCTCGGCGGCCCAATTGTCACCACCATTGACGCTGTCATGCTTGCCCAGAATCACGGTGCTGCCGACGGTGATGAAGCCGTAGGATTCAATACCTTCGACATAGTCCGGGTCTATGGCGCCATCGCTCTCGTCCCCCGAATAGTCACCAGAGCCGGAATCGGCCGAGGCGTACGATGCCTCCGGTGGCGTATACCATGGGAATGCCTCGTCGATGGCATCGGCATAGAAGCCGTCGTCTGTGGGGTAGGCCTTGGGAAGCGTCTTGGCCAGGGTCTTGAGCGAGGCGGCCGCCTGATCACCAACCAGCTCTATGATCGGCCACTCGACATAGTAGACGAATGGCTTGAGTTCTGCCGGAAAGTCCTTGGGCAGGTAGTCCTCGCTTGGGGTGGCGGAGATATTGCGTTCCCATACGACTGTCACCGGGAGTTCGCCATCGTGATACGACACGAAATAGCCTATGTCGCCCTTCTCGATCTTCTCGTAGCTCCTGGCCGCTACGACCTTCTCGCCGGTCCTGGCCGCCATGATCACGTAGGCGGCGTACTGGTCCTGGTTGGAGAAGTCCGATCGCTTGAAAGCCGTTGACGTGAACGACATCCTGGAGCCGGGAATCCAGCCGGTAGCGCCTTCTGAAGTCTTGACCTGGTACCATAGTGCCGGCTGCCCATCGACGACGGCTTTCTTGTCCTGGGAGCCGACTATGAGGAGCGGGTCGCCCGCGGACAGGCGCGCGCCTGATTTGGCGGGGTCGAGCGCTGCCGTGTTGAACAGCGGGCTGTCGGTCGACAAGACCGCGACGAGCGGCTTGGCCTGGGCCGACACGACGCTGGCCGTGATGACAAGCAACAAGGCTTGAATAAGCATGCTTTTGGTTCTCATACTATACCTTTCATCGCACAGTGGCCGCTTCCGCGGACAGCTATGCCCTCGCAATGTGGTGAATCAGCGGCCTCGTCTTCTCGATGCGCAACGGAAAATCAGCCGCGACCAGAGGCTCGGCCTCACCATCCATCTGAACCAATATACGGTCGGCATAGCCAATTTCAAGGGCATCGGCCGAAAAAAGCACGGCTTCATGGAATGATCGAATCTGGCCGGACGATATTGGTCCCTTCAGGGCAAGTTTCCGGAGCAACGGCATCTGATGAATGGCGCAGACATTGTCTTCATCGGGCAGAATAGGCTTGTTCGAGCCGTAGGTGCGGTGTCCGCTGACTCCCATCGCCACCAGGAGGAACTGGCCCTGATGGCCAGCCAGCTTCCTGCCATCGGCGCCAAATGCAGTGATGGTCATCTCTCGCGGCGGATAGATCTTGTCATAGGCGACAGAGGCCAGATCCAGCCATAGCTTGTACGAATCGCCGGGCATCCTGGACTTGAGCCTGTTGGTCATGTGTGTCACAAAGGCGTCCAGTCCGACGCTGGCAATGTTGCATGACCGCCACTCACCGCCAGGTGCGCGGAGCGATGCTGGCCCTCCGGGCGCCGGAACCACACGGAGCACGGGTTGCACCTCTATCCTGCCTGCCCCTGTCAATCTGGACAGCGAATCGCTCAGCTCTCTGCCATCCGAGCCATCGTTGCCGGTGCCCAAAGGCAACCGTAGCACGGTAAAACGGGTGCGCACCTCATCGGGCGCCCGCGAAAGCTCATCGAGGAATTCCAGGCTGGTGCCGTCGCCGCAGGCCAGGATGACAAGCCATGCGATTCCCGGCTTCAGCGCCGCCTCGTCCAGGAAGTCAGCCGCCAACCTCGTCGCGTGGCGTGGCCCGTTCGTAGTACTGACTCGCCACGACAGCGAACTCGTGCGGTCGCGCGGCTTGAGCGCCGCGGCCTCGGCGGAGGCATGCATCAGGTCACGCATGGCTGCAGCGGCATTGGCTGGCCGCGAGAAGCCACCTGCCTTCGGGTTGACGACGAGAACCGCCTGAAGGTCATCGCTGTCGAACAGGGGCGTCTTCTCTACCAAAGCTCGCAACGCCTCGGCGAATTGGGTCATATCCATGGCTGCGAAGTCTACTACGGAAGCATACCGTTGAGAAGTGAATATCGCTCGGCCACCCAAAAGCGTGCCTGATGTCCTGATTTGATCGAATCTTGACATCACAACCAGACAATCATGTGGTAGAGTCAATCGAATAGTAGCATCCGCCCGCGCTTCGCGCGCACATGAGGTGGAAGCATGGAGCCGTCAAGAAAGGAAGTAGCATGGATTTTTCATGGAAGATCGTGATAGATGCTGGTGTCATATCAACCGCTCTCCTGGGGGCGACCTTTATCCGCACCAAGCTGCGCTTTCTGCAGCGCTTCATGGTGCCAAACGCGCTTACTGCAGGTTTCATCCTGTTGCCCGTCTATAATTACCTGATGCCCGCCCTGGGCTACTCCCAGCACCGGCTTGGCGATCTGGTATACCACCTGCTGAGCATCTCATTCATAGCGATGACCCTGCGCTCCCGGCCACCCGCCGTCAAGCATGACAACAACAGGTCGGTGTGGGGGATGTCCACGATCATTTTGTCACAGTACGCCATCCAGGCATTTCTGGGATTGATCCTGACCTGGCTGCTCTTCTCCACGGTAAGCCCGGGACTGAATCCGGCCTTCGGGCTTACATTGCCGCTGGGCTTCGCTATGGGACCAGGTCAGGCGTACGCGATTGGCAAGACCTGGGAACCGATGGGTTTTGAAGGCGCGGGCTCGGCGGGGCTGACGATGGCGGCCCTGGGCTATCTGTGGGCCTGCGTCGTCGGAGTTGCCCTGGTCAACTATGGCGTCCGCAAGGGCTATCTGCCGGCCTTGCGCAGTCTTGCAGACAAGGCACTGCTGACCGGCGTCCTGCCTGAGGGTACCGAGCGTCCTGTCGGTTCCCGGAACACCACCGATATCGAGGCGATCGACCCGATGAGCTTCCATCTGGCGATCGTGGCGTTTACGTACATCCTGTCGTACCTGTTGCTGCTCGGTTTGACGGCGCTGCTGGGACTTGCGGGAAAGGCCGGACGCGATCTGGGCGCCAACCTGTGGGGCATGAACTTCATATTCTCGGCGCTGACAGCGATGATCGTGCGGGCCATCATCAACAGGCTCAAGCTGGGGCACATACTGGACAACGATGGACTGTCCAGAATATCGGGCATCGCGGTTGACTACATGGTGACCGGTTCACTCGCGGCCATTTCGTTGGTGTTTGTGTGGCACTACTGGCTGCCCCTGCTCGTCGTATCGACCGTCGGTGGCCTTGTAGTGACGCTGACACTGCCGTGGATGAGTTCCCGCATCTTCAGGGATCATCGATACGAGCGCATGGTAATGCTCTATGGCGTGTCAACGGGAACCCTGTCTACCGGTCTTGCCCTGCTGCGGATAGTCGATCCGGAGTTCAAGACCAAGGTCTCGAACGACTACATGCTGTCGGCCGGCATGACCTTCGCCCTCGCCATCCCGTTTATACTGGCGATAAACCTGCCGGCGCAGGCGGGCATGCTTGGAACGCTCGGCCCGTTCTGGACGATGGTGTTGATATCGGTGGCATACCTCGTGTATACCCTGGTCGCCTACGCGCTGGTTGCCAAGGAGAGGGCCATGCGGCATCCTCTGAAATTCTGGATAGAGGACTGATCAGGCCGGCAGGCGCTCTTTCAGGATGGTTATCGCGTCCAGCCACTTGCGCGCTGATTGGAAGCGGCGCGGGAACCTGAACTGATAGAGCGACTTGCCCTGGTAAAACTCCAGGAGCTGTTGCTTGAGGACTCCCGCGCCTTCCAGCTCGCCTATGGGAAAACGCAGGCGTTCGCCAAACAGCGTAGCCAGCTCGATACGGTCGGGGTAGAGTATCAGCGAGCCCGTTCTGAGCCTCCGGAGCGGGTTGGTCCGGTGGCCGCGCATCGCGAGCACGCCGTTGTCGGTGAATATCGGGGTATCCGGCTTGTCCGCTGCGAGGCGCAGCATGTCCGCGAAGGCCCCGCGTTGCCACTGGTCCCAGGCACGGATCGAGACAAAGTGTGGCTGGCTTATTCCAACTGATGTGAACCGGTAATCGCGCGAAAGCCTCACCACATGCCCGCATGCCCGACAATACAACCTGTTTATGGAGCTGCGCATCGTACCCGCCTGCCCGCAGACCGGGCACAGGTACAGCGATAACTCCAGGTGCCGAGCCCTGCCTGAGCCGTGCCAGCGCACCGGGTGATTGGCTAGCCACTCCTCCTCGTCATATTCCATGGCCTTGGCAAGCGACGCGAGAATCTCCTCGGGCGTCATCGACCTGGCTTCCTGGCCGCTTATGACAAGCTTGAACTCTATCTCCATGGCGCTGGGGCGGTGGTTCCAGGCCCAGCGCGGCTGGCTGTAGTAGGAGCCTTTGAGCAGGGCGACGACGACCGGCACCTTGAGCAGCTTGATGAGCTTCGCGGTCGATGGGACTATTTCCTGCGTGTGCCCGTCCCAGCTTGCCTGTCCTTCCGCGAAGATGCCGACTATTCCGCCCCGCTTCCGGATCACGTCGACTATCCAGCCTATTGTCTCGAGGTCCGGTATGAATTTGGATTTTGGTATCGAGCCGACCAGGCTCAGAAGGAATTTCATGATCGATGACCGCATGTTGCCGTCGCTGGTCACCCAATAGACCTGGCCGGGAACAAAATAATTGACCATGAACGGATCGAGATTGCCATGATGGGTAGGGATAAGCACGAATGGAGGCTTGACGCTCTTCCATAGCTCGCGGCCCACGGCGCGGATCCTGAAATACTGGGCGACGAAGGCTCCCAGTGACCACCGGAGCATCAGGTTGAACCATCGCATAGTGCGCGGCCGGTATCGCTTCTTGTCTATCATGCCATCCTCTGATTCCATTCCAGCGATCACTATGATAGGTGTTTTGGATTTGCGCAATTCCAAAGGCACAGAAGTTGGCTCGGCTCACTGCTTTTTCATTGACAGCCGACCAATCTGGTGTATTATTTCACTTGGTAACTAATGCATATTCCGTGGATGTCGCATCGCCTCTGGCGGCGCGGCATCGAGTCGATCGGAAAGCCGCTGGCTTTCGGAATCTCCATGCTTTTGAAAGGAAGGACACGATGAAGTCAAGAATCACGCTCTTCGTCATCGTCTTGCTGGCGGTATCCGCCATGTCGGCGTTCGCCATGGGCGACAAAGAAACGGCTGCCGGGGCCGCCGCCCAGCCACAGAGGACAATCAACGTGCTGTTGTGGGACGACCCGTATCCCAAGGCACTGGTCGAGATGTTGCCTGAATTCGAGAAGGCCACCAACATCAAGGTGAATATTGAGATGTTGCAGCCGCCGCAGGTGCTCACGAAAACCGCCGTCGCGGTTACCGAGACCAGCACTGACTACGATGTCGTCGGCATAGACGAGGGCAATGTGCCGGTCTTTGCGTCGCTGCTCCTGCCATTCGACAAGTGGTACAAGGGCACTATCTATCCCAAGACCGATCCGAAATCCATTACGCCCAAGATGTACAGCATCGGCACCTGGAACGGCGTCCAGCTTGGTGTGCCTATCAACGGCAACCTGTACGTCTGGATGACCCGCAAGGACCTGATTGAGAATCCGACCTACCGCTCGCAGTTCAAGGCCAAGTACGGTTACGATCTTGGGGTTCCAAAGACCTTCAAGGAACTGCTGGAGATGGGCACGTTCTTCTATGAAAACAACATCGCCGCGGGCTTTGGTCCCTTCAATGGCGGCCCGGCCGGGGTGCTATCCGAAGCGATGTTCATGTGGTATTCCTATGGTACCAACTTCATCGACTACACCGGTGGAACCTACAAGGTCGTCCTCGATGAGCCCAAGGCTGTCGAAGGCATGGAATTCTACAAGAAGCTGATGGCCATTTCTCCCAAGGGAGCAGAGACCATGGCTCACGTGGAGCGCCAGGCAGCCTTCGCCGCCGACCCCAAGGGTGTGTTCTCGATGTTCATATGGCCTGCGCAGATTGCCGCCTATGAAGACCCGGCCAAGTCGCTGGTAGCGGGCAAGATAGCCTATTCCGCGCCGCCCGCCGGCCCCGCCGGAGCCAACGCCATAACCGGCGCCTGGGCAATCGCCATCCCCAAAGCTTCCAAGAACCCTGAAGCCGCCGCCGAGTTCATATACTGGTGGTCGAGCAAGGCTGTCGCCGACAAGCTCGTTCAGGCCAACACCATCCCGGCACGCACCGAATCGCTGACCAACCCGGCATTCACCGCGAGCAAGCCTTGGCTCCCCGCGCTCGCCGAGTCGATGAAGGTTGCTGCCTCACGGCCGCGCTTCAAGGAGATCGGACAGGTTCAGGATGTGGTCAAGAAATACTGGATCATGGGTATCACGGGCGCCATGCCTACCAAGGACGCCGTGCACGCCATAGTTGTGGAAACCAATGATATCCTCAAGAAGGCTGGCTACTAGCCCCGGAAGGAGAGTCGCCTTGAAAGGGGCGGGAGGCCATGGGTCTCCCGTTCCTTTTTTACTGCCGGCACTCCTGATCGTCTTTGCCGTTCTCATTTTTCCGATTGTCTTTTCCTTGGTCGTCTCGATGTTCGACTGGCCGCTGTCTGCCGGTGGCGGAGAACGGCATTTCATCGGCGCAGGCAACTACGTCGATCTGGTAAAGGACAAGGAATTCTGGAACAGTCTTAAACTGCAGCTTGGCTTTATATTCATAGCCATACCCCTTGAGCTGCTGCTCGGCCTGGCCGCGGCGCTGCTCTTGAACCGGGAGTTCACCGGTGGCAGGGTTGTCCGGGCGCTGATCCTGTTGCCGGTGTTTTTCCTGCCCGTCGTTTCCGGCATGACCTGGCGGTTCATGCTGCAGCCGCGGTATGGAGCCCTGAACAATTTCCTTCTGGCCTTGGGGGCTCCCGAGATTACCTGGCTGGGAGACCCAACCTTTGCATACGTCGCCGTTATAGTCCAGGACATATGGCGGATGTGGCCCTTTGTGTTCATGCTCTTGTATGCCGGGCTTGCCGGCATACCGACAGACGTGCTGGAAGCCGCCGAGATAGACGGCGCCAGTTTCTGGCGACGCCTTTTCAGTGTCATTCTGCCATTGCTGTACCCGACCATTATGACCGCTGTCCTCTTGCGCATCATTGACGCGCTGCGCATTTTCAGCGAAGTCTATGTGATGACCGAAGGCGGTCCTGGCATGTCCACGACGCTGTTCAGTCTCTATACCCACAGGCAGGCCTTTGGATACATGAAAGTTGGAATGGCCAGCGCCATGGCCATTTTCCTGCTTGTCATATCGATTGTGTTCGCGGTTACCCTGGTACGCAAGAACATGAGCCTCGAGAAGCTCGAGGAACGTGGAGGTGACCGATGACGCTCCGGTTGTCAACTAGAAGGAAAATGATCACCGTCGGCGTGGTCTTCTTCGCCGTTGCATTGCTGCTGGTGGAACTGTACCCGATCGTTATCACGCTGTTGAACGGGTTCCGCCGTGACATCGTCATCCTGTCAGGGCAGAAATTCGCACTGAGCCAGTTGACGACGGCCAGCTACATGCTGGTGCTCAAGAACAGACAGATGATGAAGGCGATGGGCAACTCCATTATCGTTGGCCTTCTGTCCACGGCACTGTCCGTGGGTGTCGGTGCCATGGCTGCCTATGGCATATCGCGGTTCAGGTTCAGGGGCCGCAACGCGTTGGCCTACAGTTTCCTGGTGTTCCGCATGCTGCCGCAGATGTCACTGGTCGTGGCGCTCTACCTGCTCTTCAGGACCCTGGGACTGCGCGATACCATAGCGGGCATAACGCTGGCGCATTCCAGCTTCAATGTGCCCTACGTAATATGGATGCTTATTCCGTTTTTCGCCGCCGTTGACAAGAGCTACGAGGAAGCGGCGATGGTCGACGGGTGTACGCGGTGGACCGTCTTCAGGCTGGTGTTCCTGCCACTGGTCGCTCCTGGGCTGGTTGTGGCGGCTGTCTTTGCCTTCATCAACAGCTGGAACGAGTTCCTGTACGCCTTGATCCTGACCGGCGTCAATGCCAGGACGGCTCCGGTCGCCATAAGCAGCCTCATCGGAGGCGACACGCTGACCTGGGGGCAGATGTGCGCCGCGAGCACGATCATGCTGACTCCGGTGTTCATTTTCACGCTTGCGATGCAACGTTTCCTGATTCGCGGAATAGCCGCCGGCGGCGTCAAGGGCTGAGTTTCGCCGTCGTCACTGACAGGCACTATGGCCCGTCCGCTGCAACGCGGGCGGGCATTTTTCAAGGGGGTCCCATGCTGACGCTCGAACGAGATGATTCCGGCTTCTCGGTAATCCTGAACGGCATCAAGGTGCTTGTTCATACCACGGCAGAGCCATGCGCTTACATCGGGCGCGGCGTGGAGAGCATCGACATGTACCGCGGCAATTTCGACATCCGTGACAGGCTCATCGAGCGCGTGGGGCTCACCGGCTTCTCGGTTGACGAATCCGGCCATCATCCGCATATAACGCTGACGCGCGGCAATGAGCTGTCTCTGAACCTCTCGTTGGCGGAGGAGGATGGACGCCTGGTCGCGAGGCCTTCAATCCTTGCTTCTCCCGCCATCGCTGGTACCCCGCGAGGGCCACGCCCGGCGGGGGCGCACACAGGATTGCCAGCGGTGCCGAACCGGTTCTGGTTCAGGCTGCCTGCGGAGCCCGGCGAATCGGTATTCGGGGGAGGTGAGCAGTTCTCGCACTTCAACCTGCGGGGGCGGCGCTTTCCACTGTGGACAAGCGAACAGGGCGTGGGCCGCAACAAGCGCACGCGCGTTACCTGGGAGGCCGATGTAGCGGACAGGGCCGGTGGTGACTACTGGTGGACCTTCTTCCCGCAGCCCACCTTTGTGTCGACACGGCACTACTATGCCCATGTCGAGTGCCCGGCCTATGCTGTCTTCGACTTCAGCAACCCTGCGTTTCATGAACTGGAGTTCTGGGCCTTGCCTGAACGCCTCGTCTTCGGCACCGGCGCGTCGATGCTGGAGGTAGCCGCCGCGGTCTCCGACCTGCTTGGACACCAGCCCGAGCCGCCTGACTGGACACACGATGGCATAATCCTGGGCATGCAGGGTGGCACCGATGTCTGTGAGCGGCGACTGCGCCGAGCCCAGGCCCATGGCATCCCGGTCGCGGGCATCTGGGCCCAGGACTGGGAAGGCATCAACATGACCAGCTTTGGCCAGAGGCTCCGGTGGAACTGGGTGTGGGACCCCGAGCGCTACCCGGATCTGCCAGCCGCCATCAAGCGCTGGCGCGACGAAGGCATACGATTCCTCGGATATGCCAATCCGTACGTGGCTGCAGGGCGTTCGCTGTTCAACGAAGCGGCGGCCAAGAGGTTCCTGGCCAAGAATTCAAAGGGCGATGACTACCTGGTCGACTTCGGCGAGTTCTTTGCCGGCATCGTTGACTTCACGAATCCGGCCGCGTTCGCGTGGTACAAGGACCAGACGCGGCGCAACCTGGTCGATTTTGGGCTGTCCGGCTGGATGGCTGACTTTGGGGAGTATCTGCCGACCGATGCCGTCCTCCACGATGGCACGCCGGCTATGCTGGCACACAACCCGTGGCCTGCCATGTGGGCGCGCGTCTGCTACGAGGCTGTCGCCGAGGCCGGCAAGCTCGATGACGTTGTCTGGTTCATGCGCGCCGGGGCTACCGGAAGCCAGCGCTGGTGCCCGAACATGTGGGCCGGAGACCAGAACGTAGACTGGTCGGAAGACGATGGCTTGCCTTCGGTCATTACCGCGGCGCTATCGCTGTCTGTCTGCGGCCACGGCGTTCATCACAGCGACATAGGCGGCTACACCACCCTGTTCGGCATGAAACGCACGCGGGAACTGCTCTTGCGCTGGGCTGAACTGGCAGCGTTTACACCAATGATGCGCAGCCACGAAGGCAACCGTCCCGGTGACAACTGGCAGTTCGATACCGACGACGACACGCTCGACGTGCTGGCAAGACTCGGCAGGCTGTTTGTCGCGCTCAAGCCGTACCGCAAGGCCGTGCTTGCCGAGAACGCCCGTGATGGCGTAGCGGCGATGCGGCCGTTGTTCTTCCACTATGAGAATGACGACGCGTCGTTCCACATCAAGGATCAATTCCTGTTCGGCCGTGACCTGCTCGTCGCACCGGTCATACAGGAAGGCGCGGTATCGAGGCTTGTCCATTTGCCGACTGGAGCTCCAAACGAGGAATGGGCCCATCTGTGGAGCGGACAGCGGTACCGGGCGGGCGACCATATGGTCGATGCACCGCTCGGACAGCCGCTGGCGTTCTGGCGTACCGGTTCACCGTGGTCGGAACTCTTTGGCAGAATAGGCGGGATGCTCGCCGACTGACATGACCGGTGCGCCGGCCGACATGATCGGCGCGCCGGCTGACACGACCGGCAGCCGTTGATCACAGATAGACTACTTCGTCCTCGAGTTCCGCCGCCTTCCTGAGCAAGGCACTGACACCGCAGTACCGTTCCTTGGAAAGGTTGATTGCCTTGCGGACGTTCTCGTCCTTGAGGCCGTCAGAGGCTTTGAACTCATAGATGAGCTTCATCTTGAAGTAGGTCTTGGGCAGTTCGGTCGTCGTCTCAGCCTGGACCCGTACGTTGAACCATGATACCGGCTCTCGCATCTTCTTGAGTATTGATATCACGTCCATGCCGGTGCAGCCGGCCAGGGAAACCAATGTCAGCGGCTTGGGACGAGGTCCCAGATTGTGGCCGCCCACCTCGTCGGTCGCGTCGAGCATTATAGTGTGTCCATTTACCGAGGCTTCGAACGCCATATCGCTTTTCCAGTTGCAGGTTATCTCGTCCATGCATGTCCTCCGAGTTACTAGTATAGCAAAAGAGCTATGGAATGGCCACGCACACAACGATCGGAAACCGACGCTCGATCTTCTCTTCAGGACTTCTTGAGGCCGACTACGATGATGAAGCGACCCTTGCTGTCGTATGTCGCCGATTCGATCCAGGCCTTGCCGGTCTTGTATGGCGATTCGCTGATGGCCTTTCTGAGAGCATAGGTCAGGGGCGAGCCGGAATCCTTGCCGCCTTTTCTGATTATGTCTGACAGGCTGAATCGCTGCGTTGAACGCCGGTCGGGTTTGGGCAGCTCCTGTGCGCCCCGCACCAGCACCTCGTGGCGCACCAGGACCCGTTGGGCGGATCGCTCAAGCTCGACGCTGGTTCCGCTTGAAAAAGAAAACGTAGCGTCCAGTGTAAAGGACACGCTGCCTGACTTCTTGCTGAAGGTGACCGGGACATAGAGCCGTGCTGCCTCGGCCACGACGCCGACATTCTCCGACCATATCTGGCTGGCGGCCGAGCCGGCAGGCTTGCCCAGCTCCTGAATTTCGTATACATACCGTGGTCCATCGGCCCGCGCGATTGCCGCCGTTGCGAGCAACGCGATGGCCGCTATAGTCGACTTCCTCATGATAGCTCCTTCCAGGCTCGCTCCAGGATGGCAACCTGGCTGATCAGAAGATACCGCACCGCAAAGGAAATCACCCACGCATCAAGGCTGAATCGGCCATGCTGCCACTGTGTTCAGACTGATAGCACGCGCGCCGAGGAGAGCCTGTCGGCAATCTCGTACATATTGGACACACGCCCGACCGCCAGCTTGTTCTTGACACCCAGAAATTCCAGGCAGGTTCCGCAGGCCAGCAGCTCAACGCCTAGATCGACAAGACGCCTGAGGTTTTCGAGTGAGTCGGACCCTTCAACCGCAAGCAGCACTCCATGATTCATAAGAATGATGGCGTCGGGCTGTTCATCGCGCTCGGTCAGCGCGTACAGGAAGCCGCGAATCAGCAATGCGCCAAGCTCGTCGTTGCCTATGCCCATGCGGTCAGACTCGATGAGCACGACCAGTGGCCTCTCGTCCGCTCTCGATGCTGGGGCCTTTGCCGGCACAGTGGTTTCGCTCGGTCCGGCTTCCATGGGCTTTGCGCCGCTAGCGGACGATGGCGATACGGTGACGCGTATATCGGGCACGGCTCCTGTCGATGCTATGATGGCGCAGCCCTTCTTGCTGGCGAAGCGGGTAACGTTCTCCCGCGCGGCCTCGTTATCGACCAGGATGTCGATCAAGCCCTTTTCGCCCGCTTCAAGCGCCTTCTTGAGGAGGATCACCGGACCTGGGCATGCCTGGCCTCGAGCATCGATCATTTTACTGGATTCGTTCATAGTGTTTTTCCTTTCTTGTGCCAGTGGTCTGGCCATGCTCGCATACAGACCAAAGCGACTCCCGGCCCGGCTCCGTCTGTGCGCGGATTGGATCAATACCGTGTGCCATGATCGTGGCCGATGGCACAATCAGGCAGAAGCCGCAGGCGCTTGAAATTTGACGCGGCACCGGTATCAGATCCACGGTGATGCCCAGGACCTTGAGTGCGCGCTCCGCTCTGATGGCCATGTGGCTGGATTCAAAGGTAATGATCAGCGCGGACACCTCAGCGCCCAAGCTGGACCGTCCCGGCCGGGCCGCCACATTCCCCGATGATCGCCGCCTCGATGCCATCGGCCCTGAGCGCGGCGATGGCCGCGGCGGCGTTGCCAGCGGGCAGGGCCGCGAGCAGACCACCGGAAGTCTGTGGGTCGAAGAGCACATCGATGATGGCCGGATCAAGAGCCTCCTGCCCGCGCATCGCCTTCATGCGGCCCTGTTTGTTGCGCCATGTGCCTTCTGGCACCAGCCCGTTCTCCGCATACTCAAGCGCGCCGGGTAGTAGTGGCACGGCTCCCGCGGACAGGCGAAGCCCGCAGGATGTACCATTGGCCATCTCCGCCGCGTGGCCGGCCAGCCCGAAACCGGTAACGTCCGTGCATGCCTCGACGCCATATCCCGCAAGGATCTCCGCGGCCCGCCTGTTGAGCCGTGCCATTGATTGCTCTGATGCCTGCGTCGACGCGGCATCTGCCATGGTCGCTCTCAGTGCCATGTTCACGAGTCCCGTCCCGATGGGCTTGGTCAGTATGAGGGCCAGACCGGGGCGAATTGCGTTGTTGCGCCACATCGAAGCCGGATCGACAAGCCCGGTGACCGAATACCCGAGTTTTGGCTCCGGATCGTCGATGCTGTGCCCGCCGACAAGCGCACATCCCGCCTCGACCAAGGCATCGAGCCCGCCTTCCATCATCCGGCTCAGCGCATCGAGACCCAGCGACTTGACTGGAAAGCAGACTATCGCCAGAGCGGTCAGCGGCTTGCCGCCCATCGCGTAGACATCGGATAGCGCGTTGGCTGCCGCGATCCTGCCAAACAGGAATGGGTCGTCAACAATGGGCGGAAAGAAATCAACGGTCTGCACCAGCGCCAGCTTGCTATCCAGACGGAAGACTCCAGCATCCTCATAGCCGTTGAAGTCGGCGATCATGCCAGGGTAGACCGGCTGCTTGAGACCGCATAGCGCCTTCTCGAGCGTGCCTGGGCCAAGCTTGGCGCCACATCCAGAGAATCTGGTATAAGTGGTCAGGCCCTTGCCTGGTTCAGTCGGTTGATCAGTCATCATGCCCCTTTCCATTTTCAGCTCGCGCCTGCAGCCACTATCTCCTCGACCGCCGCGATAGCCGCGTCGATCTCTGCATCGGTGGTAAAATAGCCCGGAGAGAATCTGATCGTACCGCCGTGCTCGAATGAGCCTATTGAACGATGCGCGGCCGGCGCGCAATGCAGACCGGCACGGATTGCTATGTCCCTGAGGTCAAGCTCGCGGGCGATATCCGAGACGCTTGCCGTGTCCAGCGTCAGACTGACAACCGGAGCGCGCGCAACACCCACGGCGGGCCCATACAGTCTTATCCCCGGCAACCGCGAGAAGCCATCGATCAGCCGTGCGGTCAGCTCATGTTCACGCCTGGCTATAGCCTCTATGCCATGCCGCAAGACGAATGTCGTGGATGCCAGCAACCCCGCCAATCCGACCGTGTTGGCGGTGCCAGCGTCGTAGCAGTCGGGAACAAAATCCGGCATCGTCTCGGAATCGGATACGCTGCCAGTGCCGCCCCTGATCAGCGGCTCCGGATCGAATCCGGGAGCCGCGTACATGGCACCCGTGCCTGTGGGGCCAAGCAGGCCCTTGTGGCCCGGGAAGCACACAAAATCGGCCGCAATATCCCGCATCGACAAAGGCCGGTGGCCACAGGCCTGGCTTGCGTCTATGCCAACGAGTATCCCGGCACCTTTGCAGCGAGCCGCTATGTCCTCGATGGGTGGCATGGCGCCGGTCACGTTGCTCGCGGCCGTCAGCACGAGCAGCCGTGGCTTGGCTGCCAGCAGTACGTCGAGAGCACCAGCCTCGGGAGCGCCATTCGCATCAAGCGTCAGCACATGCAGGCGAACGCCGCGGTTCGATTCCAGCCAGCGCAGCGGACGCATGACCGCGTTGTGCTCGAGCGAACTGACAGCCACTATATCGCCGTCGCATATTGTTCCCATGATGGCTAGATTCAAGGCCTCGGTGGCATTCTTGGTAAATATCACACGCTCCGGGTGCGAGGCTTCCAGAAGCGTTGCCACGCATGCGCGAGCATCGAATAACAGCTCGCTGGCAGCCCGTGCGCCACGATGGCTTGCCCTGCCTGGGTTGCCGCCCGCCTCACGCAGGCAGCCGACCATCGCCTCCTCGACGCCGGGAGCCTTGGGAAAGCTTGTCGCCGCATTGTCAAGATATATCATGTCAGCGCCCCTTGCCCGTGGATAGCAGTCGTCTGCCGCACTCATCCATCCAGGCGATGGTCGCCTCGATCAGCGCGATTCTATAGTTGAGGACCTGTGCGTCGAACCCGCCGTTATCGGTTTGATGCAACTGACCGCGCAACCGTTCCAGGCGGGCATCGCACACCTGCCGCTCGGACCGCAACAAGGCTCTGACGGTATCCTCGGAGGCTCTGGCAAAGTACAGCTTGGCAAGGAAATCCAGCCTCATGTCCTTCCAGTTGGCTGGCGATTCGAGCCATGCCTTGAAGGCGGCGCGGCCCTTCTCTGTCAGATGGAATACGCGCCTGACAGGTCGGTTTCCCTGCCGGTCTGTGTCGGAACCCAGGAGACCCCGCGACTCAAGATCGCCAGCGACCGCGTACAGCTTGGCTTGTTTGACGCTCCATATCAGACCCAGCCCTGTCGGCCTGGACAACTCCTTGTGCAGGTCATAGGCGTGCATTGGATGGTCCGCGAGCAAACCAAGGAGCGAGAATTCTATCGTTGTTGTGTTGGTTCTGGATCCGTCGCGCACCGGGCGCCTCCACATTTGTCGCTCACGTCCGATTGGCCAGATACCATTGCAACCTATGCTCAGAGTGTGAGTAATTATGGAATGAGTATGCCTGCTAATGGCCCTGCGGTCAACCGCGCATCGCATTTCGTCAGCCAGCCGGTCTGAAGATCCGTGCGCCACCACTCTTGATTTTCTGTTGCCGATCAGTTTATAGTGCACCCGTTGCACGGGGAATTAGCTCAGTTGGTAGAGCGATAGGTTCGCAATCTATAGGTCAGGGGTTCGAATCCCCTATTCTCCAGTATCATTTCTATATCGTACAAGAAATTATAGGAAGACCGGAAAACCGGATTCCGAAGCAATCTCGAACTTGATACCCGTTTGTTACCAAAACGCGGTAGAAGGGGGAGACATGGCTCGGAAGCCGGTTTCTGTTTTTAAGCGTCCTGCTACTAAAAAAGGCCAGTTTCGCTACTATGTTAAGCTGTGGGACGAGCTGGCCGGGTGTTACTCCTCGCCTCGCTCTGTCGCCTCCGTAGCTGTCGAGCTAGGCCTAGATTTTAAATCCTTTCCTCCAACGTCTCGAACTGGCGCCATGCTTATAGGTGAACAGTTGCGCCAGCGGGGCGGCGCCGTATCGGTGAAAGATGCGCGTTGTTCTTTCGTTGATTACTGCGCGGATTTTTGGGACTGGGAAAAGTCGGACTATATCAAAAATCAACTTGTGCGAAATCGACGTATCGGCCGAGAGTATGCTAGCCATTGTGCTGGATATGTAAAAAACTATATATCAAAATACTTCCAAGGGATAAGCCTCGGCGGCGTTAAGCTGTTCATGCTAGAGGGCTTCGCCCTAAGCCTCAAGGAAAACGGAAAACTAAGCAACCGATCAATAAACGCCATCCTAATGGCGGCGACGGTGCCGTTACACGAGGCCGCAAGGGTAGGCCGAATTCCCGCCGATCCAGCGCGGGGCGTTCAGTTTATGGGGAATGATACCAGAGAAAAGGGTATTCCTACTGAATACGAGGTGTCGGCGCTTCTATCATTAGAGCCTATCGACCTTCGCGTAAGGGTGGCTATGCTTCTTGCGGCTTCTTGCGCTATGCGTATCGGTGAAATTCAGGCGTTGACTATGGCTAAGGTCGGTGCCTCAACGATTCTAGTTGATTCTTCATGGGGCAAGGTCGACGGGTTAAAATCAACGAAGACAGGGCGAGGGCGACCGATTCCTGTTCCTCAAATGATACGCGAACTACTCGTTAAGCTCGATGAATCTAATCCTCACGGCCCCGGCGTCTATCTTATGTATGGGAAATTGCCGGACGCGCCTGTTGATGTTCGATGGTTGGAACGCGGGTTCGATGAAGCCCTTATACGTGTAGCATTGGCGGGAGAATACGCGATGAGCGACAGGGAGGCGAAAAAGGCCGCGCTCGCATCATGGCGTCAGAAGGGGATAACCTTTCATAGCCTCCGGCATTGGGGTAACTCGATGCTTCAAGGCTCCGTGTCCGATGAAAGACTAAGATTATTGACCGGCCATTCTACGGAGGCTATGACCGATCATTACTCCCACGCTACGGCCTCCGATCTTGAGGCGCTAGCAAAGGCACAAGAGACAAAGATTCTACCATTCCTCAAGCCCGCCAGCGGCGCATAGCGGGGCCATGCAAGCCCGCCCGGTGGTTCCGTCGACGTTCGACCCGTCGTCGGGCTGTCCGGCCCCGTATGGGCGCCGCATCGATGAAAGAGCGCCCCGGCGCGCGTGTTCAAAGCAACGCCGAGGCGCAAGAAGGCGGTTTCTATGGTAGCGAACGCGAGCGAAAAAGTCACGGCCGTGAGGGAAGAGCAGGGCGTCGACGGTCTCACTTTCGAGACGGTTCCGGCGGGCAGGGCGCCGCTGTATAAGAAGTATCCGGGCCAGGTTAAGGCGCAAGGTGCCTTCCTCGAGCTGGACGAGGCGGGGCGCGTATCGGTCGACTGGAACGGCGAGATAGGTAACGCGGTTCCGGCGGCGGTCTACCATCACAAGGTGCTACGGTTCCCGATTCCTTGCGATCTTTCAACGCTCGGTATATGCCAGCTCGGCGAACACGTCCGGCCGCTTCTAGCGCGTATCCATGCCGGGCACTCGGTCGACTGGAACGGTTCGAACATGGTCGGGAGGTTCACGGATGACGCGGCGGTGGCTATCGAAGAGTTAGAATACGAGCTTGCGAACCTCGAGCCGGACGACTTCGCACGGGACGAGGTAGGCGACGACGAGGACGAGAGCATCGAGGGTGCGGAAGCGTGAGCGCGGCGGAAACGCTCGGGGCGCTGTACGAGCACGCCCTCGAGGTATACCGGGCCGACAGGGACGGCGGAGCGAGCGTCGAGTCCGTAGCGTTCGACGCTGGGCGGGTCGACGCGTTCAAGGAAGCCCTCGAGACGGCCGGGAGGGTGGAATTATGAGCGCGGCCGGTAGGTCTTGCACGTTGGCGGAGGTGGTAGGATAATCGAAGGGCGCGGCAGGGCATGGCATGGCGAGGCAAGGATTCAACTCTTTTTTTGGGAGGTGTTTCCATGGCTTCAAATAAATCAATTATGCGGTTCGTAGACGAGACTACGGGTCTCATGGAATGCCCGGTGTGTGGTGCTCGGCACTTCGCCCTCTTAGCTCGCGGCGGCAAGCGGCGTCGCGGTTATAAAATGTGCCCGAAGGGGTGCGAGCGAGGCGGCAAGCCTACGCAAGGATAAACCGCGCGGGGTGGTCGAGAAATCGGCCGCCCTTTTTTTAGTCGTGTAAAGAGATTTCATACGGATGCGTATTAAATTCTTCTAAATGGCTTTTATGGGCTATCAGAATAGAGCATCATGCCCTACACTTTATATATTCCTATTTTAAGGGAGGCATGTATATGCGAAAGGCGGGCGTTTTTTTCGGTGTAATTCTTGCCTTTTCTGGCCTTATTTTCATGGGTAGCTTTAATGGGGATATCTCGCTATTGGTTACGGGTATTATTCTTGCATCTTTGGGTGTATGGCTTTTCATATTCAATAACAAAGGCAAACATAAAAAAGCTATAATAGAGTTACTTGATTTTGAGGAAGATATTACTACCAAAATGACGGAGCTGAATAATTGTGAAAAGTTTTCTGAGGTTCAAGAATGGAAAAATAAAATTGTGGATACTTTGAAGGGGTACCGAGTCCGGGTTAAAGATGCAAGGAACTACATAGACAATACCCCTAAGGCAAACGGCCTTGAGACATGGTTAGAGAAGAAAATAAGCAAGCCGCAAGTTATGATTACCGGCCTTGCCGAAACAATCGAAAGCGCTCCGATAGATGATCTATCGCGGAAAAAATACTTGAAGGATATAACTAATCGAATCGCGGAGCTTCGCCTCGAGAAGAAAACTAAGGGTATTGAGGCGAAAGAGCTACGAGCCGGAGGAGCGAAACGAGATTCCTACGTTCTCGTTAAGAATAAAGATGAACAGATAGATATTGACAAGATGATATTAAGTCTTCAACGCTGGCAACAATGGGCAAAGGAGCTAAAATAGCGATTGGTATAAACAAGAGGGGGGCAGGATAGACGAGACGGCTTATTTCTTTCGCGCCTTCGCGGACGAGGTGGCGCGTGCTGTCTCCCCCGGTTATAGTGCAATCATCTATGCGGCCCGCGCGAGAAGTGTGCCTTATTATTAACCGACGAGTTGCGCGGCTTCGTGGGCCATTTGCATGAACGCCTCGAACGATTCGGCGTCAAGCTCGAGCGGTACGAGCGCGAGAATATAATCGCCGTCATCGATCTGATATAAAAACGCCATTTTTATAGTATCGCGGATAAAGCGGAGAAAAAGAAGCCCGCCGGCGCGCATCCCTACACGTCGACGGGCAGGAGGACTTATACGAGCGCCGGGATAGACGCCCGCATATTTTCTAGGTCAATGGCCGGTTACACGGCTTCGCCTCTCGCGGCCCGTTGCGCGGTCTCGAGGTACTCGAGTTCGTGCCCTAGCGAGCATTGCGATTCGCTCCAGGTCGCGGCGAGCACGTCGGCGGGCGTCTTGCGCCATAGTACGGCGCCGCTCGCAGCCCGGTACTCGACGAGCGCCGGCGCATGGCCGGTGAATAGCGAGTCGTCGACAAGCTCGGCGGCGGCCTCGAGGGCGTCCTGCCCGGCCTTGAGCGGGGTCACGGCGACGGTGCCGGTCGCGTCAATGATGCGGAGCGTTTCGGCCATCATGCGCGGGCCTCCTCGACGAGCTGGCCGGGCGTCCACGATTCGACCATAGCCGCGTTCGGCGCTCGATACTCGAGGCGCGCCGTGAAAATATCAGCGGCCTCGAGGTCGGCGAGTAGCGAACGGGCTATGATAGGCGCGGACTCGGCGAGTAGCACGGTTCGGAACGCCAGCGTCCGGCCGAATCGGTCGAGCGCATGGACGGTCGCGGGGACATTCTCCGGCCTCATGCGGCGCCTCGCTTTCGGGGCTTCGGGACGGTCGCTTCCGCCGGGGCCTCCGCCGGCGTCTCGGCAAGCTGTGGCTCGGTGGCTCGGGGCTCCGGCTCCTCGGCGAGCTGGGCGATGGTCTCGGCGAAGTAGGGCGCGCTTCCTACGCCCTCGATGCTTTCGACGCAACGGCGGGCCATCTCGGCGCGGACTTCGGGGATCAGCTCGAGTCTGTCGTCAGGATAAAGGCGGCCGGCGACGAGAACATTCTCGGGCGAGGGCGTGCGATCTTCGCCGACGTGGTCGCTTCGCAAGAGGCGTGGCCAGCTGTAGGTCTCCCATACGCCCCTGCGATCTTTAGCGGTGACGGTCGGGCCGCTGGGGAATTGTTCGCTTTTTCGGCGGGGTTGAACAACCTCGACGCCCTCCGGGCTTTCGACAGGGTGGCCGAAATATTCGACGATTTGTGAGCGGCAAAATCTTTCAAAATCGTAGACGATGCGAGCCCCGGCGGCCGACAGTTCGACGTAACATCGTTCTATATTCGGGCGGCGTATCGTGCCGATTTCCACTAAACGGCGCTCGGCTAAGAGCTGGGCTATGCGGGGGCCTCGGTCAATGTCGGGCTCGTCGCTCATTAGAAGATTCGCCGTAACAACTTCGCCCGGCCGCGCGTAGCCTGTTGTGCGATGCGTTTCGCCGTAGCCCATTGCCTCGATGTACCAGAAAGCAACGGTGTTCTGTCGCCAGGTCTCGCGGCGCCCTCCGCGCTCTAGGTAGAAATCCGAGACAAGGTAGGCCGCCTCGCCGTCGAGTGGCGTTGAATTAACGGGAAGTCTACGTTCAGGCCATTGGTATGAGTGGTATCGTGTCGTCGTCATACTACCTAACCTCCGGGCGAGCGAACGCGGCGGCGCGGCCGGCGATGTTTGACCGCGCGGCGGCTCTAGCCAGTTCACGGCGAGCGCTGGCGAGGGCGTCGTTCAAGTTCAGACCGGCGAGACCGTAGGCGCCGAAAGTCGCGGGCGGTTCATCGACCGATGCGCGGACGCTATCGACGAGGCCGAAAATCGTCTTGAGCGACTCGAGCAGGTCGGCGAGGTTCTCGGCGTTCGGCGTAGCGTCAGCTCGGGCGGCCCGCTGGGCTAAGGCTACTTGCTCGAGGGCGAGGCCGGGGACGAGCGAGGCGTCGACCTCGGGAACACGGCCGCGAGCGAGGGCTTGAATGGAGGCGGTGAAGTCTTCGGCGAGTGAAGAAAAATTGGTATTCGTGCTCATAATTGAACACTCCTATAAAAAACACTATGCGGCGGCGTCGCTCTTGCGGTGGCCGGCCATTTACTAAAACTTAACTAGAAAAAATAGCGATCAAATGTATGTCGCATGATATAAAAAGTCATATAAAAAGGTTGACAAATGGAATTAATTGTCAACTGTCAACCTAGCGCGCGGGCTGTGAGTCCGAGCACGTCGGGGCCGAAAGCTACCCGCCAGTTAGCCAGAGTCTAAAGAGGACCCGCGATATATAAAGATAACTAATGCCGGGAGGGTGAAGGCGTCTCCCGTGCCTCCCGGCTTTCATCATCTCGCGGCGTCTCGGTCGCTGTTCACCTCGCGCACGAGGCGGGCCAGGTCGGCGGCCTCATAGGCCAACGCGTAGGCGTCGGCTTCAAGTTTCCGCAAGCGCCGCTCGTCGAGCGCGTAGAGGTCGATAGCCGGAAGCCCTGCGCCTGTTGCCGCGCTATCATCGAATTGCATCTTGAGCGCCTCGAATCGTTGGCGAAGGGAAGCCACGTATGCGACTAGGCGCCCCTCGATAGTCTCGGTCTGTTCGTTGTTCGTCATATAAAAGTAACTTTCCTTTCATGGTTACCTCCTAGAAAATAATAGATTCTTCACGCTATGGCTCGGCGTGATCGAGCGTTGTTTACTGTCCCGTTATATTATTTTGGCGACCTCCTTATATGAAAACGAAGAGCCTCGAGGGTGGAAAAGGGGGACAATAGGGACATGGGGGGACTGTTTCTCATACGTGTACTTTTACATATATAGATAACATTCAAAACATCCCGGTATGGTAGAAGTCCACTATGTCCCATGATGTCCCCCTTTCTTTATGGATTGACGGCCTTCAAGCGCCAGAGCTGGATTCCGCCGGAAACTGGGCCGCGTGTTATTTGGCGGCCTTGGAAGACTCGCCCTGTCATCCGGGCTAGCGCTCGTCCTAGTCCGGTCAGTGTCCCGCGATGCGTCCGGCCTTCCTCGATGACGCCGGCGGCTAGTGCGGACTCGTAAAGCTCGGTCACGGTGGCGGGGGATTCATGCCGGGCGCTAAACCATTCGGATGTAAAGGCGATCCATGCGGCGGCTTCGTCGTCGGCTGTCTCGTAAAATTCACTAGCGTTCGCGAGTAGCCCATGGATTCCGGCCGATTCGAGGATTCCACCTATCACGGCGTGCCATCGCTCAAACGAGCCGAGGAGTCGGCCAGAATAGAGCGGACGCTCGTCAGCGCACCACGCTCGCGCAAGGATGAGGCCCGCGCGCACAAGCTCGGCATGATGCGCCGTTATGTACCCGAGAAGGTCGGCGTGCCGGAAGCCTTCGCGAAGCCACGGCCGTTCCACGTCAGCGGATAACCGTATCGGAACGCAACGACGCGAAATCTCATTGGAAACGCTCGGATTGTTCGACGTGAGGACGAAAGGGATACCGGCCTTCAAGTCGACCATCTCTGAACGGCCGAGGATTCGGCCTTGGAAGCGGTCGCTCGTCGTTAGCGCGGATAGCGGCCCGCTATCAATCCGCCCGGCTACGTTATCGACGATGACAGCTTCCGGCCCCGTAAGGAGCATAGATAGGATTTCTTTACGAAATTCATCATCGTTTTTTGTTTCGGTAATTGGTGACAAGGCTTCCCCCGTGGCGGGAGTGATTGCGGCTTGCGCGAGGAGTGTCTTCCCTGTTCCAGGCGCCGAGGCAACAATTAAGAAAACTGGCGGGCGGGCGTCGATCAGCGGGCGGCAAAGCACGGTCAGAAAAAGCGCGAACGCCCCGGCGCGGCTAGCTTCGTCAGCGAAAGGGAAGTCCGCGAATACGTCGCCGATAAGCGCGCGGGCGCTCGCGACCTCCTCGCAAGTCGGCGTCATCGGAACGGTAAGCCCTTCGAGGCCGGGGGCCAGGTCGACATAAAAACGGGTAGCGGCGTCGTATCCGCTCGTCGCGATGATAGCGCCCGTCGGGGCTATTGTCGGGTGCCGAATTATTCCGTCGAGGACGGGGAAGGGCCAGCTCGGTGCGGCCATGGCGTCGCGGATAGCAGCCATTGGGGGGAACGTGATTTGTATCTCGAACGAGTCGCCGCGCTTCACGACGCGTACAAAGTCGGCCGATTCGCTCGCTTCGTGGCGCATAGCGTCAACGGAGAGCGCTCGGGCTTTCGCTCGCCCCTCGTTCCGGTCGACGCGGGCTAGTATCCCGCCGAGAATGAAAATGTCACGTGTTGACGCCTTGAGAGCGGCCAGTATGGTGGCGCTTTGTGCGTGGAGTTCTAGAATGTCGCTCAAGTTGATTTGAGGGCGGCGGTTCATTTGTCGGCCTCTCTCACGGCGACCTTGCGGACGAGCACGAAAAAGAGCGTTTCGGCAACAATATAGAAATTCGGGAAGTCGGCTACCTCCGTATAATTGAGGCCATGCTCGGCGGCGAATTCGCGAGCCCGCCGGCCATCATCATAGTTGAATCCGGCAACCGCGACGGCGTGGCCTTGCTCGTCGACGAAATGCCATGCGTGGTCAACGACTTGCTCCGGGGTCGGGGGTGTTAGCCATCGCGAGGACGGGCGAGCCCCGGCGATTAGGGCCTCGAGGTTAAACCGATGTGCGCGCTTCCATCCGTTGCGCTGGCCGAATTCGTCGGCTAGGGCGATAGCGAGCCGCCGGGCTTCGTGGCCGTGATCAAGGGAGTCATACGGGGAGGCTTCGGGGTTCCATGCGGCGAAATGCTCGCGGCGGAGACGCTCGGCCGCCTCTCGGGCTTCGGCGTCGGTCATGAGCGGCCCGCTTTCGGCTTCGGTTTAGTCTGGACGCTAGCCGCGCGATCAATCCTTGTGATTTCTCCCTCATGAAAAACTAGGGTCAGCGTGGCCGAGCCAAACATGGGAGCCGAGGACAGTAATTCGCGGAGGAGTGGCGCGGCTTCGTCGAAAAGTTCGGCCGCGCGGGTGCTGTTTGCGGCGGCCATCAAAGGGCCTCGGCTTTCGAGTCGACAGCCCCGGACACCTCGAGCGGGTCACGAGTCGAACGTCGGGCGAGGAAGGCCTCGAGGGCTTCACTCGATACGCGTACAACTCGGGGGCTTATGCGGACGCAAGGGAGGGCGCCGGAGCTAGTCCAGCGTTTTACGGAGACTTCGGCAACGCCGAGCTGGGCCGCGACTTCGCGGCGAGTGAGAAGGGCTTGGGACATTTTGGCACCTCCCGCATATTGCGGGCGGCCGTCTACCTAAACGACGGGGTGGAAAAAGTTTTCCACGCGGGGCGGGGCGTCGAAGCCATTGCTAACGGCGCGGTTCCCTTTATAAATAAGCCTTGCGGCTTTAGGACAAACTAAACGGCTACGGCTCGCCGAGGATCAAAAACCATCGGGGCGCCATTGCGCCGGACGAGGCGAAGGCCGGAGCCCTCGAGCTTGAAAAGATGGTAGGTTGACTGTGCTCGAACCATGAAAACCCGAAGGTCGTAGACTCGGGCCTTCGGGTTGCCAGAGAGCAAGCTAACGACGAGGCCGCGCGGGAGGTGCATTTCCTCGGCGAGCTGTGCGGCGGAGAGGCCGGTCTGTTCCTTGAGGCGGCGCATGGTCTCCGCCGGGTTTTTCTCGTTCGTGCGAAGTCGGATACGAGCCATGATTCGGGCGTATACGGCGGGCGGATTGTCGGCGAGCAGCGCGGCGCCTTGAGGTGTGGCGGCGAGCGCCTCGAGGGCCAGGTCGAAAAGGACTATCTCGCGGGCCGCATCGGAGCCGAAAAGGGCGGCGAGGCTTTCATAGCGCTGTCGCTGTTCGTTGGTCATCTCGTCGCCTCCTTTTCCATGCTATAAATATATGTATCTCGACGCGCCTTTGTCTAGGGTTGCCGAATCTTTGGCCGTCATATAGATATAGTGGCGCAATACCTAATCGTCAAGGGTACGCCCGACGCTGGCCTCTCCCGTTCGTCTCCTATCATACTACCGCATCGGGACGACTACGGTAAAGACGAACAAAAAAAACTTTTGATCGGAGCCGAGGCCGGAGTAGCGGCTCGGTAGCCATTCTGGAAACCGGGTAACAAATAGACCTTGTTACCCGGTTGTTACCCGTTTTTATTATCCGAATAGATACGATATAGATACTATTGACGCCGAATAGTTATAGTGTATAATGAATTATTGAGCTTCGGGTATTCGGCTTGATACGTCAAGAAATGATACGGAATTGATTCGCAATCTATAGGTCAGGGGTTCGAATCCCCTATTCTCCAGAAAAATAAAGGCTGCCTTAGGGCGGCCTTTATTTTTCGAAGAAGAGAATAGGAGATTCGAACCGGGTGAGCGCCGAGCGATAGCGAGGATGAGCGCGCAAGGAAGCGCGCGGAAGCGAACGAGGCGGGCTGGAGCGAGGCGTCGGAAGCGCCGACGCGGAAGCCGAATCCCCTATTCTCCAAAAAGAAAAGCCGTCCGTCACGGCGGCTTTTCTTTTGATAAGGAGAATGTGAGATGCCGCCGCGCCATAGCGCGCACTACAATCGATTCCACTCGGCAACCGGCCCGAAGGGACGGATTAGAATCGGAGCGTCATCCCGAGCGCCAAGAAGAAACGTCACATCTATTGCGTCGAGTTCAGGCACTCGGAGACGGACGTGTACACGACCGGCGTGTCCTCGGGCAAGAGCTCGAAGAGCGAGGCGCTGAACCAGCCTGATGAGCGGCTCGCTACAGGCAAGATCATCGCTGCCGAGAAGTAGCAGGTGTCCGATTCTCCCTGCCGTGGACATCACCTTCCCAGCCGCGCTCCTTCAGGCTAGTAGGCAGAAACAATCCTCTCGATTTGACGACGGGAGCCTATTTCGGCGATTCCGCCGGGCGCTATCCATTTTCCCCGCTTCTAGAAAGCCACGCAGGCAGGACAAGCCTGAACCTGCCCTTCCCGCGCAACCACAAGACGCTACTCTGCAGCACGATGAAGATGCACAGCATCATGCCGCTCGCTATGGCCTGAAAATTTGAATTGACGCCCGCCGCGCGTATCAGCTCGTTGATCGTGAGAAGCGTCAGCGCGCCGACGGGCGAGCCGATCAGATTCCCCACACCGCCCGAAAGCATCGTGCCGCCAATTATGGATCCAGCGATTGCTTTCATCTCAAATCCAGTTGCGTTGCCGACATTGCCGGCTCCTGTCGTCAGTATGAAGACAAAGCCAGCGATGCCAGTGAGTAATCCGCACAGCGCATACGAATAGAACTTTGTCCTCTTTACATTGATTCCGAGCATAAGCGCGCTCTGACTATTGCCGCCGACGGCGTAGAGATTGCGTCCGAAACGCGACCAGTGCATCAGGATGACCATCAAGACTACGAGGGCCAATGCGATAACAGCCCCAGGTTTGATCGTGAGAGGTATAAATTTTCCAAGCCGGTTGGTAATGCCCAGCCATTGAATCACAATTTCGGAATCCCTGAGGCGCACGAAATCCGGCAACGTCACATTGAGCGGGTCTTTGTGGATGGTTGTCAGAAGCCCGTTGGCCAGGAACATTCCTGCAAGTGTTATTATGAACGGCTGGATTTCCAGGTACGCGATGAGGAATCCCTGCAGAAGGCCGAAGGCGATTCCTATACCCAGCGCCAGAAGCATCGAGCCACCGATGTTCCTCGGACCGAATTCCAGGAACACGGCGCAACACATGGTTACAAGGCCCGTAACCGCGCCGACAGAAATGTCTATGCCGCCCCCTATCATGACGATACTCAGACCAAGAGTCAGGATAATGAGCGGAGCATTCAGGCTGAACATGTCAAAGAATGTCTGATACTGCAGGAAACTGCCCGGGTAACGAAGGATGGCAAACCCATACATCAGCACGAATATGACTGCGGCAATGATGAGCAGGAGATTCGAGTTGGAAATCACTTCCGTTCTCTTTGTCTGGTTCATGGGTTTCACGTTATACTTCTTTTTCTGTGGGAATGGCCGCCTCGGATACCCTCGCGGCATCCGTCCCATCTGCCAGTTGCGTCTGAACCGCGCCGTCAAGCCTTGCTCGCATCAATTTTACGCTTTTCGCGACATATTCCCTGACCACGGGTGATGCGATTACCATGAGTATGATTATGAATACCGCCTTGAAGGCCTTGATTGTTTCGGTGTCCACTTCGAGCCTCAGCAACGTCCGGTTGAGGACTTCTATGGTATACGCACCGATGATCGACCCGGCTATGCTGAACTTGCCGCCGCCCAGAGCGTTTCCACCGATTGCGACCGCGAGGATCGCGTCCATCTCAACATACTTGAGCAGGTTGACGCTGTCATGACGGCCGGCCTTGGTAACGGCGATAAAGCCTGCAACGGCCGTGCAGACGCCTAGAATCATGTAGGTCAGGATCTTGATCCTCACCGGGTTGATGCCGTTAAGCCGCGCGGCTTTCTGGTTGATTCCCACGGCCTGGGAATAAAGCTTGAGGTTCGTGGTTCTGAGGAGGACCGCGAACAATATGACAAAGACGACAGTCAGGACTATCGGCATCTGTATTGGGATTCCCGGTATTACGCTACCTATCTGACTTGTGAGGTCGTTTGCCAATACCGGAGACAATCTGCCATCGACAAGAAACGCTATGGATCTGCCTGCGGTATACAGGATGAGCGTCGCGACCATGGGCTGAACGCTGAATATCGCGACCAGAGTGCCGTTGAAGGCCCCGATGAGGATCCCGACCACGCAGCTCGCGAGGAATGCAACAAATATGGTCAACCAGGTGATGCCGCCGGCGCCCAAGAGTATCCGGACAAATACGCTGGAGCTTATCGCGGCCGCCACGCCAACACTGATATCCTGGCCGCCTGAAGACGATGTAACCAGCGTCATTCCGATCGACAGGATTACGAGCTCCGACGCGCCGAACAGGATGTTCGGGATATTGCCGTACAGCGCTCCGTTAATGATCGAAATGCTGAAATAATCCGCGCCTTTGATCAGATTGATCAGGATCAGGATCGCCAGGACCGAAAGGGGTAGAAATAGCTGAACTCCGCGGAGTTTCACGTTGATCATAGCTGTTCGCCCCCTCCGGCGATCGCGTGCATGACATCGCCCTCTGTTATGTTCTCGCCGGCGAGCTCCCCCACGATGGCTCGATCTCTCATGACGATCAGACGAGAGCACGTGCGGAGCATTTCCTCAACTTCCGAAGAGATGAACGTCACGCTGACGCCATTCAGAGCGAGCTTGAGCACCAGTTTTTGTATCTCTACCTTGGTTCCAACATCAATTCCCCGCGTAGGTTCATCGAGAATCAGGTACTCGGGGTGGGTGAGTAGCCATCGGGCCAGAATTACCTTCTGCTGGTTGCCGCCGGAAAGCGATTTGATTGGAGTGCTGGTCGACGCGGTCTTGATATTCAGGCGCTGTATATACTCTTCGGCAAACGCCTCGGCTTGTTTTCTTGCAAAAGGCTTGAGGAATCCGTTCAGAACCTGAACTGCCAGGATTATGTTATCGCGAACGGAGAGGTCGGCGATGATACCATCGCCCTTGCGATCTTCGGGAAGATAACCGATTCCATGTTTCATCGCGTGTATTGGCTCGCCTATTTTTACTTTGTTCCCATTCATTCTGACGTCGCCGCCAATGACTTTGTCCGCGGCGTATATCGCACGGACGCACTCGCTGCGCCCTGAGCCGAGCAGCCCGATGAATCCATTCACTTCGCCTTTTCGTATCGTGAAGTCAAAGGGCCTTACCCCGGCCGCGCTCGAGAGTCCTGCCGCCTCGAATACGGGCTCGCTGCAGTCGCGCTCGGATGGTTCATGCTTTTTGAGCTGTGATATATCGTCCAGTGCTCTCCCCATCATTTTTGAGACAAGCTCGAATTGGGGCAGCGAAGACGCGTCGTAATCTCCGATGAACTCGCCGTTGCGCAGTACCGTGATCCTGTCGCTGATCTCATAAACCTGGTCGAGAAAGTGGGTTACGAAGACGATCCCCACGCTACGCGATTTCAGCTCGCGCATGAGCGAGAAAAGCTTTTGCACCTCATCTTCGTCCAGCGAGGACGTTGGCTCGTCCAGGATGAGGATCTTACAGTCCATGTCGATAGCCCGGGCGATCGCGATCATCTGTTGGACGGCGAGCGAACAGCTCGAAAGCGCTTGAGTCGGCCGCGCCGGAATGCCCAGCGAGTCAAGCAGCCGAGCCGTCTTCTCTTTCATCCGTTTCCAATTGACGAATGCATAACGGCCTCGACCGATAAACATATTCTCCGCGACGGTCAAATTGGGACAGAGCGTTATTTCCTGATAGACGGTGCCGACCCCGAAATCCTGGGCGTCCTGAGGCGACCTGAAATGTATAGCCTCCCCCTCAACCAGTATCCTTCCGGCATCCTTTTCGTACACCCCGGTCATTACCTTTATCAAGGTGGACTTGCCCGCGCCGTTCTCGCCCATGAGAGCGTGGACTTCGCCCCTTCTGAGCGTGAAACTCACATCGTGCAACGCCCTGACCCCCGGAAACGATTTGCATATGCACTGCATCTCAAGAACATTCTGCGTTTGCAACTAATCTTCTCCCGACGCGCCACGCATGACAATTGCGGTGCGACGCATCGGAATATCCCGGACGCCGCACCGCATGTGTGATAGAAATAACCTCAGATGAAGAAAAGCCTTACTTGGTTATCACGCCCTTGCCGGGATCGGCATTGATACCCTTGTTGAGAATGAGATCGTCGGTGATCGCAGCGGTGTCCGCGTAGATTTCCTTCTGGTAGATGATTCCCTTCGGGGCTTTCGAACCGGATTTGATCCAACCTGAAATTTCGGCCGCCTGGCGCGGGCTGCACTGGATATCGCAGTTCCAGTATCCAGCCTGCACGTTGCGCAGAGCGAAGCGGTTGAAGTCGAAGCCTATGATCTTGACTTTGCCGGTCTTCCCATGGGTGATGCCTGCCGCGTCGAGCGCCTGAACGGCGCCTTGCGCCATGCCGTCGTTTTCAGCATAGATGACGTTGAAATCCTTGCCGGAGGTTATCGCGGCTTCAACCACCTTGCGGGCTTCTTCGAGGCTCCAGCTGTCTCCGCCGGTTCCGTCAGCCACGATCTTGAGCTTGCCTGCATCGCGGGCCTTGAGCAGCGCGCCTGAGCGGCCCAGCTCGGCCGCCGAACCCAACTGACCTCGAATGAGGATCACGTTGTAGGCGGGCAGCTTCTGGCCCAGTAGCCAATCCACCGCCGTGGTTCCCTCGGCGGCCATATCCGAAACCAGGGCAGCCTGGTAGTTTGAAACGTCCGTCTGGATGAGGCGGTCGAAAAGGAACACCGTGACTCCGGCGGCTTTCGCGGACTTCAGCACGTTGTCCCAGCCTGAAGCGTTTGCCGCCGAGATCAGCAGGTAGTTCACGCCATCCCGTATGTACCCCTGCGCCGCCGCGATCTGCTCGCTGTTGTCGCCGGTGTTGGTCTGCTTCGCGTCATAGCCATTCGCCCTGGAGAAGACCGTGTTCATGTCTTCGACGTTGGCCTGCCGGTAGCCAGATTCCTCGGGTGGCAGATTCACAATGCCGACCTTGATCAAGGGCGCCGCGACCACGACGCCAACCATCGTCAGCAACAGCACGATAACCATTAAGACTGTCTTCGCTCGAAACGCCATTTCGTACCTCCATTGATCTCAGACACTTACACCTTTGGCGACGGCAACGCCGCACATTTGCTAACCTGCTTGAGTATTTTGATAGCGATAATGCTGAAACCAGAACCTGGAAACAATAAATTCCTCCTTGCCCGCTCGCTCCCGGTGCAGTTCCCTCAAAGATCAGGCTACCTATCGGGCCCTGTTGTGCTGACAGTGATGGTATACATTTCAGAGCGTGTACGTACACGCAAATCGTTATCACTCCCTTTTCTGATTTTGTCAACATCTTTTTATAGCGATTTGAATCCCGCCAACTCCAGAAATCCGATCAATTGCCGGTCCCCAAAGCGGCATCGATGTCAGCGATGGTTGTCCCCTGCGGCACACCCAGGACGTATAGCCAACGGCACCGATTGCACGGCATGACGAGCGCGCCGATATGACTGATCCAGGCCTTCCGGCCTTTGTGCTGTTTCGTGCCTTTGTTGCCCCAATCAGCCCAAAGCACCAAGATCCTGACCAACAACTCCCCTCTTCTTCTTAAGTACAGCCAAACTGGGCGTCCGGGAATAATGGCATAGTCGTTCTGCGGCAACGGGACAGTCCGCGGTGGCGGCGCATTGCTGCTCGGGATGCTGTTCGGCGCCATTGTGGAAGGCAGTCTTCAAGCCTATGTTGTGTTCCAGGTAGCACTGACTCCTGGCAAACGAAAATATCCATCGATGTCCTCGTCTTCGCATTCCATATATTCCAGCGAGTCTCCGAAGCGCAAAAGGGCAGCAGGGAGAAGGAGGCGAGCCGATAACCGGTTCGTCTAAGGGATTGGAGATGGAGCTTTGCGCTCTTATTGGTTGACGTATCCACGGTGTAGTGGTAAAACGATATCGCTCCGTGTACGTTAACGGTCGATCCTGTGCGCTGATGGGAAGGGATTATGGAAGAGAAGATCACCGTAAAGGAAATAGCTCGCCTGGCGGGAGTGTCCATCGGCACCGTCGATCGCGTCCTCCACGATAGAGGAGGGGTCTCGGCAGAAACGAAAGAGCGGATATGCGGGATCATATCTTCCCTGGGTTACGAGCCAAACCTCCTCGCAAGGCAGCTTTCGCTCAAAAAGACTTACACCTTCCGCGTCATCATACCGCGCTCGGAACAGGATTCGGGTTACTGGGCGCTCTGTCTCCAGGGAATCAGACGTGCCGAACTCGCCCTGGCTCTGTACGGCTGCGCCGTACGCGTCGATGAATTTGACCGCTATGACGAGGACTCCTACCGGGGACTCCTCGAGGGCGCCGTCGAGGATCCCTGCGACGGCCTTCTCCTGGCTCCTGTCATGCCCGAGGTCCTCGGCCCGGCCCTTGTCCGCCTGGGTAGGAATTCTGAAGGTGGAAAGATCGCCGGCCCGGTGCCGTATGTCTTCTTCGATGGCGACCTCGTGGGGGCTTCACCCGCAGCCGTCGTCGCACAGGATCCATTCCGCGGCGGCTACTTGGCCGGACGTGTCATGTCTCTCCTTTCTCCAGGGCCTGGGCGGCTCGTGGCCCTGTCCGCCCACGCCGAGGATCGGCACATTGCGCAGCGCATCGATGGATTCCGGTCCTTCTTCCGTGATCACGGACTTTCGCGGCGCATCGACGCGGTCGAATGCCCTGGCCTCGACAGGACGTCTGCGGGGAAGGGCGTACTCGAGAGGGGCCTCGGCGACGCCGAAGGTGTCGGGGGCGTCCTCGTGGCCAACTCTTCCGGACACATCGTAGGAGACTGGCTCACGGCGAGGGGGCTCCAGCCCCGGCCCGCCATCGTCTCGTGGGACGCGGTCCCGGACAACGTCCGCGCGCTTCGCGACGGCTCGATCGATTGCCTCGTCTCGCAGCGCCCCGCCGAGCAGGCGAGGGAGGCCCTCGAGCTTCTTTTCAACACCGTGGTGAGGGGGACGCCAGCTGCGCACCTTTTCGCAGAGATACCGCTCGAGTTGTTCTTCAAAGAGAATCTGCCGCTGGAAGAATAGACTGATTGCCAATGATTCGGGACACCGCTCTTTTGGTGCCTTGAGTCGCGAGGAGGCTTGAGGTGAATGGCAAGAAAAAGGGCCAGGCATATGTGATTGGCATCGACTTCGGGTCCGATTCCGTGCGCGCCCTCGTCGTGGATGCGGCTGACGGAGAGCCGTGCGGAGCCGCGGTGAGCGCCTACCGACGGTGGGCGAAGGGCGATTATTGCGATCCACAGGCGAACCGCTTTCGCCAGCATCCACTCGATTACATCGAGAGCCTCGAGGAGTGCATCGTTGCCGCGCTCGCGCAGGCGGGAACCGAGGCCGCGCCAAGGGTGCGGGGCATAACCGTCGACACGACCGGCTCAACGCCATGTCTCGCCGACGCGTCGGGCTCGCCGCTCGCCCTGGCGCCTGAGTTCTCAGACGATCCCGACGCCATGTTCATGCTCTGGAAGGACCACACGGCCATCGCCCAGGCAGAGCGCATCAACGCTCTGGCGAAGGGCTGGGGGGGGGTGGACTACACCGCGTACGAGGGCGGAGTCTACTCCTCCGAGTGGTTCTGGGCCAAGGCGCTCCGCCTCGTCGACAACCGCACGGCGCCGGCGAGGGCTGCGGCCACCATCGTCGAGCACTGCGACTGGATGCCCGCCTTGCTGACCGGCATCACGCGCGCCTCGGATATACGGCGGAGCAGATGCGCCATGGGGCACAAGGCGATGTGGCACGCGTCCTGGGGCGGCTATCCGAGCCCGGCCTTCCTTGATCGGCTCGATCCCCGCCTCTCGGAGCTCGCCGCGAGCCTGGGTTCGCAGACCTACACTGCCGAGGAGCCAGCGGGCATGCTCTGTCCCGAGTGGGCCAGGCGCCTCGGCCTGTCCACGGACGTCGTCGTGGGCGTAGGCGCCTTCGACTGCCACATCGGCTCTGTGGGCGGCGACATAGCCCCCGGCACCCTCGTGAAGATCATGGGTACGAGCACCTGCGATATCATGATCGGGCCGAGGCCGGCTGCGGGTCGCCCCGAGAAGCTCGTGGCGGGGATATGTGGCCAGGTGGATGGATCAGTCGTACAGGGCATGATCGGCTACGAGGCCGGGCAGTCGGCTTTTGGCGACTGCTTCGCATGGCTCAGGCGAATCCTCGCATGGCCGGCTCGAGCCGGTCTCCTCGGCGCAGGCGTCGACGCCGCGGCATTCGAGGACAGAATTCTCCCGGCACTCGAAGCAGAGGCGACCAAGGTCGACCCTGTGCTGTCGGGCGTCGTCGCGCTTGACTGGCTGAACGGGCGCCGGACTCCGGACGCGGACCAGGCACTCACGGGAGCGATAGCTGGCCTCGGCCTGGGAGTGGACGCGCCTTCGTTGTACCGCTCTCTCATCGAGGCCGCAGCCTTCGGGAGCAGGGCCATCGTGGAGCGGATGCGCGCCGAGGGACTCCCCGTCGAGCGCGTCGTTGCCGTGGGAGGAGTCGCCCGCAAGAGTCCCCTCGTGATGCAGATAACCGCCGACGTCCTTGGCATTGACATCGCCGTCTCGTCGAGCGACCAGTCGTGCGCACTGGGCGGCGCCATGTTCGCCGCGAGCGTCGCAGGCCTCTATCCGAGCGCTCTCGAGGCGCAAGATTCGATGCGCGCCCCGATCGAGCGGACGTATACGCCCGACCCGGCACGCAGCGCCGCATACGACGCGATATACGCGAAATACAAGGCGCTCGGCGCCTTCGTAGAAAAGGAGATGAGGAGATGATCAACCTCAAGAAGTACGAGTTCTGGTTCGTCGTCGGTTCCCAGGATCTGTACGGTGACCAGGTCCTCAAGACCGTCGACGAGCATTCGAGGAAAATGGTCCAGTACCTCGATTCGAAGTTGCCGTGCAGGCTCGTCTGGAAGCCCGTCGTGCTCGGTTCCGAGGAAATACTCAAGGTCGTTCGTGCCGCCAATGCTGACCAAAACTGCGCAGGCATCGTTACCTGGATGCACACCTTTAGCCCCTCGAAGATGTGGATTGCCGGCCTTACCGAGCTCAACCGTCCCCTCTGCCACCTCCACACGCAGTTCAATCGCGACATTCCCCTCGATTCGATAGACATGGATTTCATGAATCTGAACCAGTCGGCCCACGGCGACCGCGAGCATGGCTTCATCGGTGCGCGCTTAAGGATTCCGCGCAAGGTCGTGGTCGGCCATTGGGAGAATGCAGCAGTCGTCGAGAGGATCGCTGGCTGGATGCGCGCCGCGGCAGCCTTCTGGGATGGCAAGGCGCTCAAGGTCGCCCGCTTCGGGGACAATATGCGCGAGGTCGCAGTCACCGAGGGAGACAAGGTCGAGGCCCAGATCAAGCTCGGGTGGTCGGTGAACGGATTCGGCGTGGGCGACCTCGTCGAGTTCGTCGAGAAGGCGAGCGACGCCGAGGTGGACGAGCTCGTGAAGGTCTACGAACGTGAGTACGAGGTGGCTCCCGAGGCGGCAACGGGCCAAGGCGCGGTACGCGTGCGCGAGCAGGCCCGGATGGAGCTGGGCATGCGGGCTTTCCTGGAAACCGGCGGTTTCGGCGCATACACCGACACCTTTCAGGATCTCCGCGGACTTCCGCAGCTCCCCGGCCTCGCGAGCCAGCGACTCATGGCCGATGGCTATGGATTTGGCGCCGAGGGCGACTGGAAGACCGCTTGCCTCGTCCGTGCGATGAAGGTGATGGCTGCCGGCTTGGGCGGCGTGTCCTTCCTCGAGGACTATACCTACGACCTCGACCCCTCAGGTCCTGCGGCATTGAGCGCGCATATGCTCGAGGTCTGCCCGACCATCGCTGCCGGGAAGCCTCGCCTTGAAGTTCACCCCCTCGGTATTGGCGGGAAGGCGGACCCGGCACGCCTGGTCTTCTGCGGCGAGCCCGGACCGGCCATCAACGCCACCCTGGTCGACATGGGCGGTCGTATGCGGATGATCGTGAACGAGGTCGACACGATCGAGCCCAAGCCCATGCCCAGGCTCCCCGTCGCCCGCGTTCTCCTGAAGCCTCGCCCCGACCTCGCCCGCGCCGCGGAGTGCTGGATCATCGCGGGTGGCGCCCATCACACGGGATACTCCCGCGCCGTTAGACCTGAGTGGATGCGTGACTGGGCCGAGATGGCTGGCATCGAATTCCTGCTCATCGGCGCCAAGACCGACCCAGAGGAGTTGCGCAAGGAGATACGCTGGAACGAGGCAGCCTACAGACTGGGGCTCTAGGATGGTTAGTTCGTCGAACCTTGCATCTTCTGCAAGCACCGGTGTTCGTGTGCACGTAGCAGGTGGTGGAGGTATCCATGAACCCACCCTTCTGCCCGAATCCTGCCTGCCCGCACCACCACGACACACCGGAGTTCTACGCCGGCCACTGGAAGCATGCGGGCTCCTACATGACCGCGGTCGTCGGCAAGGTGCCCCGTTTCAAGTGTACCGCGTGCAACCGCGGGTATTCCGTGCGGACCTTCGCCTATGGCTACTATACCAAGCGCACCCTGGATGCCCGCGAGATCCAGCGCGCCATCAGCCAGGGCGAAAGCGTCTCGTCGATCGCCCGCCACCTCGG